>NZ_CP010836.1:1200000-2400000 GCF_000935025.1 Sphingomonas hengshuiensis | reverse complement strand
CCACGATGAGCCCCACGAGCTTGGCGCGCAGTTCGTCCAGCGACGGCAGCGAGGCAAGCGCCTTGATGCCTTCCGCGTCGAGCAGCAGCTTGCCCATGGCCCCGCCGACGATTTCGAGCTTGTCGTTCGTCTTGGCGAAGTCCGAGATCACCTTGGCCGCAGCCACGGGATCGACGGAGGTGGCAAGCGCCGTCGGACCCGTCAACAGGTCCGCAATCACCGAATAATCGGTGCCCTCGGCAGCAATCTTGGCAAGCTTGTTCTTCGAGACTTTGTAGCTCGCACCGGCGTCGCGCATCTTGTTGCGGAGGTCCGTCGACTGCTTGACGGTCATCCCGAGATTGCGGGTGACAACCACCACGCCAACCTCGTTAAAGGTGCGGTTCAGCTCGGCAACGGCATCAGCCTTCTGGGAACGATCCATGCCGGTCTCCTCGTTAGGAAACGGACGCCAAAGGCCCCCGTTTCGGTTACACTATGTCCGAGGGGCAGGATCGCCGGGCCAGGAGGCATTCCCCCGGCACGACCGGAACGCACGCATCGACTGCGGCGCCCGAAAAAATCTGTCCCCGTCTTGGCGAGAGATTAAGACCGGCAGAACCCGGTCACTCGCTGTCTCGGACGGCACGCATGCCCGGCGAACCGGATATGCGAAGGCGCGCACATAGCGGGGTGGGCGGGAGAGTCAAGCGGGGGGGGCGTGCGTTAGCCTGTTTCGGCTAGGCGGCGGGCTTGATCCGTGCGGTGGATCGGTGAATTGGGTAGAAGAAAAAGCGTCATGGTAGGCCCATTTCGGCCACTACCGCAAATTCAACAAATACGTTGGATGCAAAATGATCAAGTATATCAAGATCATCGTCTTTGAAGTGCCTAACCTCAGCATGACCTGGGTTTCCTGCAACCGGATCATGCACGATGCGCAGCTTCTTCCCGTAAATAGTTCCTGCTGCAATTACGTCGTCGACCTTCGCCCAAGCGAAAATGGCTTGGGATCCAAGCTTTTTGCTTTGGAGTGCGTGTCGGTGTGCAACTGCAGCCGCCGCCCGCGTTTCATAAGAAAAATCACCAAAATACTCAACTTCGGTGACGGAAAGTCCGCCGTTATCCTCCTCCCTCAGTTTGAACCCCGCTAATGAAGGGCCGCCTCGTTCGAGAGTGTCTGGGTGAACCCATCGTTTGGCGGCTGAGATGTACCGCATCACGTGATGTGAGTCAGGAACGGCTGTTCTAGCTACCATCAAACCATCGCTCTGCGCCGTAGGGGGCGAGAACGTCCCTTAAGCGTTCCAATGGGCTATTGCTCGAGGTTCTCTCTGGCCCGCTATCCGTGAAATTTTGGACAGTCCAACGAGTACGATTTTCGGGCATAAACTCGACAGTTAGTTTATCATGGCCGTCTTGCCAAAGAGCAATTATGTTTCCATCCGGCATAAGTGCAAGGGCGGGGCGACTATTAATGCCATGATACACAATGGCTCGCACCAGCGTCTTATATGATTCGATGGACACGGGCTTATCGCTCTCGTGCCACTCATCCAATTCATGAAGTCGGTCAAGTTGCCGAAATAGTCTAGTGCGAGCGTCGCCGCGTAGGTGCATCGCGACCTTAGAAGTCCAGACCTTTGCGTTTGCAGTTGCCTCGAAGAGCATTTCCGCTACGCTGTCTCCAGATGCCCTACCCACATTGCGCGAAAACGCTTTTGGTTCGCTCGAAACAGCGAGGCGTTGAGTCGCGGGCTGCACTAACTTAATCGCGCTGCTGGTTTCTTCCGGCTCGGTGACCCATGCTGCAGGATTGAGCCTTGGGCTGATCTCGAAAATTTGATTGGCAAGCATTAGCGGTAAAGCTCCCTTGCTTTCTCAGTGATTCCAGCTTCAAAAATATCGTTTTTTAGTTCGCGCATATGTCCCAACTTCTCTGAGACGGTGTCACTTGACTGTGGGACATTCTCCACTGAAGCGATGTCGATATCAAGTGTGAAAGCGGACGTTCCAGGAATTTCGGGCGGCACCGTCGCTGACTGTAGTATTGCGATCAAATTATGATTAGAATGATGGCTTCGGATCAACCACTGATACCCCATTGACGGTTCCATAAGCGGTCCCGCCTCTATGCGGTAATTGATATATTCCTCATAGTGGGCAAGGCCGTCAATATCCGACGGTACATCAATTCTATTTATAAACCTTAAGCCTATGCGCGTTAAGCGGGGCGAGGCTAAAGCCTTAAGTACGCTTTTCAGCTCTTGACTGGCCCGAGATAAGAACTGATCCCAACCTTCATATGGTGCAAGGCGCGTCCAAGCCACGCCGGTATGCGATAGTACAACAGCGTCGGCCAAATCGTCAGAGCTATGGCGGTAACGGCGACCCCCGGAAACGAACTCAGCATGTCTCGTCGGGAAATCTACATTTGCCTCGATCTGTTCCTCAATAGATACGTTTGAATACCTTGGCTTCAGCCAGTCGCTCGCTTTGAGCAAGCGAGTGTCCTTCGCGGGCTCACCGAACCGTACTTCGATCACGGCTTCAATAATCGGCGGTGATGAGTAGGTGGTCACTTCGACTCCAGCGATTTTATGCCCATGTAGTAAGTGATGGAGCAGGAGACAATCGCCTACGAGGGTTTGCCTCCGCCAGGCTCCAGTGGGCGCCATTGTGCCCGGTTCCTTTTAAATCTCGCGACCGCTATCAGCAAGCGTCCGCGGGCAGGCGGGTAGAAAAAGCGGCGCGGGCGCCCGGGCAGGGCTAGCGGGCGAGGCGTTCGGTGGGGTGGGAGAGGCGGGCGTGCCAGCGGGCGGTGGCGAGGATCGCGGCGAGGGCGATCGCCCGCTTCGGGCCATGCGCGATCAGCAGGGACATATCGAGCAGCAGGACGCCGGTGAACACCGACAGAGTGATCGTCGCCGCGCCGATCAGCGCGCCGAGCTTGACGACGCGCGTCCAGTCGCCCTCGACGAGCACCCATGCCAGGCCGAGATGCGCGACGCCGAGCGACAGCCACAGCAATTGCAGCACCGGCAGCGCGCTGTTCTGCGACCAGATCAGATAGGGGTTCTGCGCGGCATGGTTTGCGACCATGCCATAGGGGAGCCCGGCGCCGGGGGTGAGGAGGAAGCCGACCGCCTGATCGACCTGCAGCGCCGCCATCGGGAGGAGCAAGGCAAGCGCGAGCAGATATTGGGCGAGGACGAACTGGCCTTCGTCCTGTTGCAGGCCTTCGCGACATGCCGCGACGAGGCAGCCCAGTGCGAAGGCGAGTGGCTTTCCGTCCTCGACGGCAGCGTCGAACTCCGCCTGCATCGCCAGCGCCCATTGCTGGCGACCGGGACCCAGACAGCGGGCCGCCAATGCCATGACCGCGCGCGCGACGGCGGCGGTCATGTGAGGGCGACGTCGGTCGAGACGGGCGGGTCGTCGGTGGCGGTCTGCGCGAAGGCGATCCCGGCCGTGGTCAGCCGATAGGCGTGACGGGCGGGGCGGCCGGGCTGTTCGGGCGCGTGCCATTCGGCCTCGACCAGCCCCTGATCGGTCATGCGCATCAGCATCGGATAGAGGGTGCCGGACTTCAGCCCGGTTTCCTTCATCAGGTCATAGCCATGCCGCCATTGTCGGGTGCGGCAGGACAAAGCGGCGAGGAGGAGCAGCATCTGCTTCGACGGTCGGCGATTGCGGCCCATGGCGCACCTCAACGCAGGCTGCGCTGGCTGTCAACTGCGCGGCACCCCCCCCCCCCCTTGACTTGTAGGATTTCACGCGCAACCTGTACCCGCCTCTTACATCACCGAGGGGGCACATCATGCGGGGAACCAGGGCACAGCGCGCGCGGCAGTCTGCGCGGTTTCTGAAGGCGTTGCGGCGGACGGGCAATGCGACGATGGCTGCCGAGGAAGTGGGGATCGCGCGCAAGGCGATCTATCAGCGCCGGGCGCGCAATCCTGATTTTGCGGCGGAATGGGATGCGGCGGTGAGCTTTGCGCAGGCGCAGCTTGTCGCGGGCGGGACTGCGGTGCCGCAGGGGGATTCCGACATCAGCACCGGGGGCGAATATACCGTGCGGGCGTCGCGCGGGCGGATGATCCAGGTGCGGCGATCGCCCAAGGGGCTGCTGACCGCGAAGGGCGAGCGGACCTTCCTCGCGCATCTGGCGGCGACGGCCAATGTGCGGCTGTCGGCAGAGGCGACGGGGATCGGGTGGAACGCGATCTATGCCCGGCGCTATCGATCGGCGGACTTTGCGCGCGAGATGGAGGCGGCGCTGGCCGAGGGCTATGCGCGGCTCGAACTGGCGCTGGTGGCGAACGCGATCGAGTCGCTCCAGCCCGACGGCACCGAACTGGGCGCGTGGCGCGACGAGGCCGATGCGCTGCCCGAGACGCTCGACCGGATGTCGGCGCAGAACGCGCTGCTGCTGCTGGGCTATCGCCGGGCGAACATCGTCGAGGGGCGGCCGCATGCGGGGTTCACCCCGCTGGTGGCGAGCCGGGAGGAGACCAACAAGGCGCTGGAGCGCGAGATCCGGCGCGCGGAGCGGCGCGTGGCGCGCGATGCGGCAGGGCAGGGCCGGAAGCGTGCGCTCCCGGCCCCGCAGGTGCGGGAGCCTTAGAAGGTAAGCCCCATGCGGACATAATATTGGCCGCCATCGGTGTCGTAGGGGGCGTTGCGCGAATAGATCAGCCCGCGCACCGCCTGGTTGGTCGCCTCCGCCGGGTAGGTGTTGAAGATATTCTCCGCGCCCGCGCGCAGGGTCAGGTGGTTGTCGACGCGCCAGCTTGCCGACAGGTCGAACAGCGCGATGGCGCCGAAGCGCTGGAACTGCTCGCCGGTGGCGTTGCCCGAAACGTCGGTCCAGGCGCCGTAATAGCGCGCGCGGGCGAGCAGCGACACCGGGCCGAGATCATAGCCGAGCGCGCCGGTGGCGTTGTTCTGGGGCAGGCGCTCCTCGAACACCCGGCGCTGGGTCTCGTTGGGGATTGCCGCGGTGACGCCGCTCTGCACCTTGGTGGTGTTGTAGTTGTACGCGATCGTCGCGGTCGCGCGGCCCGGGCCGACCGGGCGGGTGAGGCCGAGGACGACGTCGATGCCGCGGGTGCGGGTGTCGAAGTCGTTGGTGAAAAAGCTGATCGAGGCATAATGCTGGGGATTGGCCTCGCCCGCCGGCACCGCGTAGGTGCGCGACTGGCTGAAGCGGTCGTTCAGGTCGATCTGGTAGAGATCGACGCTGGCGCTCAGCCCGAAATCGGACTTGGCGGTGAGGCCGAGAGTGAGGTTCTTCGACGTTTCGGGGGTCAGCGGCTTGGCGCCATAGACGATCGCGAGCGGATCATTGGGGGCGAGCCGGCCCTGGGTGTAGATCGTCATCGAGTTGGTATCGAGGCCCTGGGTGGTCTGCGACGTGTTGAGCTGGGCCGGGGTGGGTGCGCGGAAGCCGGTGGAATAGGTGGCGCGGGCGGCGATGCCGCGGACGGGCTCGATCCGGGCCGACAGCTTGTAGTTGAACGTGTCGCCGAACGCCGAGAAATCCTCGTAGCGGCCCGCCGCGCCAAGGGTCAGCATCGTCACCGGGCGCCATTCGAGGTCGACATAGCCGGCATGGCTGGTCTGGTTGAAGGTCCCCGCGCTCGCCGGGCTGAAGCCGGGGAAGCCGTTCGAATTGGGCGCGAGGCCCGTCGCCGCACCCGCGCCGATCGTGTAGGATGCGGGGTCGCCGGCGGAGACCTGATAGGTCTCGACCCGGCGTTCGGCGCCGAACGCGATGTTGAGCGGCTCCGCGCCGCCGATCGGCAGGCGATAGACGAAATCGGCGTTGAGGTTGAATTCGCGCTGTTCGAGGCGCCCGAGATAGAAGCTGGTCGGGCTGGCCGGGCCCATCGACGCATTGAGGCTCTCGGTCATCGAATATTCGATGCGGCTGCGGCCCAGCGACGCGCTGAGATCATAGGTCAGCCGCTCGCTGAGCGAGCCGCGCAGCCCGGCATCGCCCTGGTAATCGCTGTAATTGGTCGCGAAACGCGGGGTGAAGCCGGTGGGGTAGAGCGTCTTGAAGCTGAAGCCGGGGAAGGCGGTGCTGGCGTTGTACACGCTGGCGGTGGCGGAGGGATTGCGCCAGTTGAAGTCGGTGACGCCTTCGCCCGACTGGACGGTGCCGAACGCATAGAGCGTGGCCGCGTCCGAAAATTCATACTTCGCGTCGACGCCGCCGCGCAGCCGCTCCTCGTCGGGCTGGCCCCAGCGCTGGACCGGGTTGGGGACGGCAAGGCCGGGATTGGCGGCCTGGAACGCAATCGCATCGGGGCGCTGGCGGGTGCGCGAGGTGGCTTCGCTATGGTCGATCTCGGCGGTGACGACGATGCTGCCGCGATCGTCGAGCGGAACGCCGGCGCGGACGCCGCCCTGATATTCCTTGCCGTCGCCTTTGTAATATTGCGAGAACTGGCTGAACGCCGTCATCCCCGGCGTGTCGTCGAGCAGGATGTTGATCACCCCGGCGATCGCGTCCGAGCCATATTGCGCCGAGGCACCGTCGCGCAGCACTTCGATCCGGCCAATCGCGAGCGACGGGATGCCGGCCAGGTCGGGCGCCTGCGCGCCGCGGGTGCCGAGCAGCGCCGAGCGGTGATAGCGCTTGCCGTTGACGAGCACGAGCGTCTGGTCCGCGGACAGCCCGCGCAGCGTGGCGGGGCGGACGAACGCCTGGCCGTCGGCGGCGGGAAGGCGCTGGACGTTGAACGACGGCAGCAGCTGCGCGAGCGTGTCCGACAGGTCGCCCGAGACGCTGGACTGGACCGCGTCGGCGGAGAGCACGTCGATCGGGCTGAGCGTGTCGAACTGCGTCCGCGAGCGATCGCGCGTGCCGGTGACGATGATCATGCTGCCATCCTCGACGGGCGCGTCGGCCTCGGCGGTGGTGCGGTCCTGCGGCGCGGTCTGCGCAAATGCCGACGCGCACGCGAACTGGAGCGCCACGACGGCGCTTCCCGTGAGAAATTTCATTGCTACCCCTTTGGTTTTGCTGCCGGCTAGGTTCTGCCGGCTCGAGCGGGGCGCTAGCGGCGGGGGCTTGCAGAGTGATGGCGCAACGGGGACAGTTTGAAGTCTGCACGGGTGGAGTGGGATGACAGGCGAGGTGGGGGAAGGTGGCGATCGATGCCCAGGCGGGCGGTGCGATGATGCTTTTGGGGGCAATCGGCGTTTGCGCATGGCGGAGTTGGGCAGGCAATCCAGACGACCCGCGGAGGCCATGGTTATGGCCGTTCCGATGCCCCCGCCGCGGCCCCTTGGGCGGTGCTTGGCTCATTGATCCGAAGGACCGGCATTGGGACGAAGCCGTCGTATGCACGCGATATGACGAAAGGCATATCTCAGCACCGTTTATTTCGGCGTGGTCGCCGGAGCGGAAATTTCAGCGTAGGGCGCTGGCGTCGTCAGATACCCTTGCAGATAAGCCGCCAGGGCCGCCGCCAAAGCGGTCGCGATAATTCCGATCGTCCAGGACGCGACGGTACCCGATAGGCGCTGCAGCAAGCCCACCTTCCGCTTTCGAAGATAGATCGATGCAAGCGGCACGTATCGGGTATGCAAGGCATAGACCGCGACGATGATTGCCAGCACGGCGCCCATGAGAATCGCGCGATCGCGAAGACCGCTTAGGCTCGGGAGCATTACAATCGTGCCGAGCACGAGGACTTGGTTAAAATTGATTCCCAAGCGCTTGAAGCCGGTGACATACACTCGTTCAAATCGTTTCAGGCTTCGGCGGAAAACGTCAAGGCGCCCGAGCACCCACGCCTCGTCCGCGCCTTGGGTCATCGCCGTGTTGATCTCTGGGCCAAATTCCACAGAAACGATCTGATCCGGCCCAGCTGCATCTGGTTTTCGCGCGTAAATCCTTACGATCTCTGCGCGATCAACCGCCGGCTGCCAGTCCTTAAAGTCTTCGAGATAGCGCGCCTGCTCGGTGCCGGCGACGACAGTGATCACCACCGAAGGAAAATCGCGCCCGATTCCCTCTGCGATCTCGATCAATTCGTCTCGGTCAATTGAGATCGCTCCAAAGGTGTGCCGCGCGGTGTGAAGCTGGCGCAGTTGCGGTGCCTCAGTCAGTTCCGCCCCGCTATGAGGAAACAGGACGAAATTTCCTCCCGTACCAAGCGATGTTTCCCAGTCACCATGTATCTCGCCCGCTGCGTTCATCGTCCCGCACGCGGTTAGGTTGCCGAACGCGAAGCCCTCAATCTGCGTCTCAGGCTCGCCGTTGAGGGTCAGCGTCGGAGCGACGAAACTTCCCTTCAGGTTGTAGACGACCACCCCGACGCCAGCTTCATTCATGCGTAGGGTGCCGGTAAGCTCGGCATCCTCGCCCTCGAGCTTCACCGCCACGTTGCCTGGGTTGGTGCCAAACGCTTTACCTGCCCAAGTCTTCGCTAGCGCCATAACCCCTCCGACCTCAGAACGCTCGTGTAACTATCACGGCAGAGTGACCGGCCCAAATAGTTGCCGCGGCCAACCCCAACACTAAGATTTCCGCAATATTCTGCCGTGGCCGGGCCTACAGCGCTCGGTCCGTCCGCTGACGACAAGTTGCAAACGCTTGTAGAGCCCAATCAGACCGCGGCGACTTCGGCCATGTCGAGCTTTGCGCCCGGGCCCGTCGCGCTGGAGCGTGCGCCCTTGCGGACATACTTGGCCCTGGCGCCGGTCGGCTTGGCCTTGACCATTTACCGCGTGAACAGAAAGCCTACCGCGAGGACGAAGACCGCGCCCTCCAACAGTCCGATCAACACGTTTCCTGCAGCGCGCAAATAGCCGATGTTCAGGACCCTGGCGAACCAGCGGGTCTCCACGATCCAGAGATTGACGATGCTGATCGTGACCATACAGGACCCGATGATGGGCGCGATCGGGTGGTGGTCCTGACTGAGGCTTGTCCCCACGCTTATCCCGAGCGCGAACACCGCCGCGGGATAGCATTGCTCGTAAAAGGGCTGTTGAAGCGAGTTGCGATTGAGCTTCGTCCCGAGGCGGCGGACGAGGCGGGATGCCAGGAAGAGCGGAAAGGACGCGAAGACGATCACGCGCAGGACCAGGGCGCTGGCATTGTCGTCGACAAGGTCGGCGAGACCGTCACGGTTGGCGATGATCGCGTCGGTCTGCCCCAGCGCCGTCGCCACCGAATGGCCGATCAGCAGGGCGAGCGCGAGGAAGAGCGGCGGGCTCAGGACCGCCTGATAGCGCTGGTCGTCGGGAAGCACAGCCTCGCGGTTGATCTCCTCCATGACCCCGATCGGCCGGAACGCGGCGCGCCAGAGCGTAAGCGGGAAGAACAGCAGCCAGCTCATCACCTCATAGAGGAGTTCGTCCAGCGAATTGAGCCACTTCATGAAGTCCATGGCGCATCATGGAAGATGCCGGGCATGCCTGCAACCGGCTGTTTGCCATCGGATCAGGGTGGATCGCGGCCCCGCATGCGCGTCGTCGTGCCGCGCGCCCGAACAGGTTTCGCTTTCAACAGTTGATCCGTGCCGCGCCATGACGGGGAACGACAAATCCCGCTGCGCATTCTTACCGCAGGAATATCCCGGACGATCGTGGACCAAGTCTCCAATTAGCCGCAAGATATCGCAAACGCTGCCCTTTTCCGGGCAGACATGCTGGGAGAAATAGGATGCGTACAGTAGCCGTTTCGAAGGTCCTCTACACATCGCTTTTACTATCGACGCTCGTGCCCTTGTCGGCCCATGCGCAGTCAACCGGGCTGGAAGACATGGTCGGCGCCCGCGCCGGCCAGGCCGAAGGGGAGCTTCAGCGCCGCGGCTATGTGAATACCGGCGGGTCGAAAAGCGACGACCGCAGCTACACCAATTGGTGGAACGCCGCCCGCCGCCAATGCGTGACGATTTCCACGATGAACGGTCGCTATGACGCCATCACGCCCACCACTGCGCCCGATTGCCGGCAGGCCGCGACGGTGCGCCCGAACCCGAATTACCAGGGCGCGCCGGCCAGCCGCCCCGCGCCCGGCTATGCGCCCGATCCCGGCTATTCGCGTCCGGGAGATGGCGGTCGCCCCTCGACGCTGCCCGGCGGGGAGGGGCCGTTCGTGGACGGGCGCTCCGTCAACCTCGGGCTGGTCTGCTTCGGAGATGGCAAGCGCGACGCCCTCGCCAGTGGCACGACATGGACGTGGAATTCCAAGCGCGATCGGTATGAATATGGTCGCTACAACGAGACGAGGGCCGAGACCTTCGACGCGTCGCTGACGATCCAGACCTGGGAGGGGGGCGGTCGCATCCGATTGCCGAAATCGCTTGTCCCGCCGATCCATTCCCGGGGAGAGGACGGCTGGTGGGATCTGTCCGATGTCAGGGTCGATCCCGACACGATCCGGGCGACCTATCGCCTGAACGGCCTCAACAAGCCCAAGATCGTCATCGACCGGAGGAGCGGGCGCATCACCGTCCAGGGTCTGTCGGATTACGGCTTCCGGGGCACCTGCGACATGATCGGGCACGAGCCCCGCAGGTTCTAAGGGCGGCGCACCCAAAAAGAAAAAGGGGCCGGAAGCATATGCTTCCGACCCCGTTTTCCTAGCCTTGCAGCGATAATCAGACCGCGGCGACTTCCGCCACGTCGACCTTTACGCCCGGGCCCATCGAGCTCGAAAGCGCGACCTTGCGGACGTACTTGCCCTTGGCGCCGGTCGGCTTGGCCTTGACCACGGCGTCGACCAGCGCGTCGAAGTTCGCGCGCAGGTCTTCGGCCGGGAACGACACCTTGCCGATGCCCGAATGGATGATGCCGGCCTTTTCGACGCGATATTCGACCTGGCCGCCCTTGGCAGCCTTGACCGCTTCGGCGACGTTCATCGTGACCGTGCCGAGCTTCGGGTTCGGCATCAGGCCCTTGGGGCCCAGCACCTTGCCGAGGCGACCGACCAGGCCCATCATGTCGGGCGTGGCGATGCAGCGATCGAAGTCGATCTTGCCGTCCTGGATCGCTTCCATCAGGTCTTCGGCGCCGACGACTTCGGCACCCGCCGCAGTGGCTTCCTCAGCCTTGGCGCCGCGGGCGAAGACGCCGACGCGGACGGTCTTGCCGGTGCCCTTGGGCAAAGTGACGACGCCGCGGACCATCTGGTCGGCGTGGCGCGGATCGACGCCGAGGTTGAGCGCGATTTCGACCGACTCGTCGAACTTCGCAGTCGCGTTCGCCTTCACGATCGCGATGGCTTCGTCGATGCCGTGCAGCTTCTCGCTGTCGACGGTCCAGGTCTTCTGCTTCTTGGTCAGCTTTGCCATGGTGTTAGCCCTCCACAACCTGGAGGCCCATCGCGCGTGCGGAGCCTTCGATGATCTTCGTTGCTGCTTCGATGTCGTTCGCGTTGAGGTCCTTCATCTTGGCCTCGGCGACCGCCTGGACGGCGGAGCGCTTGATCGTTCCCGCGGACACCTTGCCCGGCTCCTTCGAGCCCGACTTGAGGTTCGCGGCCTTCTTGAGGAGATAGGTCGCGGGGGGCGTCTTGGTCTCGAACGAGAACGAACGATCGGCGAACACGGTGATCACGGTGGGCAGCGGCGTGCCCTTTTCCTGATCGCCGGTCGATGCGTTGAACTGCTTGCAGAACTCCATGATGTTCACGCCGCGCTGACCCAGCGCAGGGCCGATCGGGGGCGAGGGGTTCGCGGCGCCGGCGGGCACCTGCAGCTTGATATAGCCGGTAATCTTCTTTGCCATGCGGCGGTCTCACTCTGTTTCAAGTTTAGCGGTCCAGACGGGCGCGTCGCCGCACCCTCCCGCGGGGGTTTCCAGTCGTCGGAACGGCTTGGAAGCGCGGGCGCATAGCCCGGATGCGCCGCAAATACAAGCGCCGCCGGGGCGGGGCGGGCGGGCAATCGCATAGGGCAGCGGGCAAGCATACACGCCGTCATCCCAGCGCAGGCTGGGATCCATTCAGCAGCTTCGGTTGACCAATAAGCCCATACCGAGCACCGAATGGATCCTGACTTTCGTCAGGATGACGATGGGTTTTCTCCTATGCGATAGCCCTGCAGGGATGGGGAGCGCTTATTCCTATGCTGGCCGAGGGGCGCGGGGATCAGGCGTGCATATAGGCGGCGCTGGCGTGGCGGCGCGTGCCGGTGGCGACGCGGCCCGTGTCGCCGATGCGGAACTCGGCGGCCTGGGCGGCGAGCGCGACGACTTCGCTGTCGAGGTTGCGCGCCGCCGCCGAGGTCTGTTCGACCATCGCGGCATTTTGCTGAGTCGACTGGTCCATCGCGCCGATCGCAGTGCTGATCTCGCCCACCGCGGCCGATTGCGCCTGGTTGTCGGTGGCGATGCGACCGAGCAGCTCGTGCACGCCGCCGACATCGCCGGCGATGTTGGCGAGTGCGGCATCGACCTTGCCGACCATTTCGACGGCGGCGACGACTTCGGTCTGGGTGGTGGTGAGCTGGTCGCGGGCGCGGCCCGCCTCTTCCTCGGCGCGCATGGCGAGCGCGGAGACGAGGTCGGCGACGACCGCGAAGCCGCGGCCCGCTTCGCCTGCGCGGCCCGCTTCGACTGCGGCGTTCATCGCGAGGACGCGCGTCTGGAAGGCGATCTTGTCGAGCCCCTCGATGACGCTGTCGATGCCCTTGGCGCTTTCGGAGACGCGCGCCATCGCCTGGATCGCCTCGTCGGCGATGCTGCGCCCGCCCGACACGGTGGCGATCGCGCCGTCCGCACGCAAGACCGTCTCGCTGGCGGCAGTCGCGGTCGCCCGGAGCCGCTGGTTCATCTGGGTGAAGGCGGCGACGGTCTGTTCGAGGCTGGCGGCATTGGCTTCGGTGCGGCGCGCGAGATCGTCGGATGCGCTGGCGATTTGGGTCGATCCCGCGCGGATGCTGGTGGTCGAGCGCATCACCGAGCCGATCAGCGTGCGCAGCGCGGCGATCGCATCGTTGAAGTTGGACTTGAGCAGCGCATAGCTGCCGGGGAAATTCGCGGTCACTTCGGCGGTGAGATCGCCCTGTTTGAGGTGGCCGAGATGCTCGCCCAGCGTGCGGACGACCTCGGCCTGCTCGACGGCCTGGCGCTGCTGTTCGACCGCATTGTCGCGGAAGGTGTACATCGCCTTGGTCATGCGCCCGACGCAGTCCTGATAGTCGGTATAGGCGATCGGCGTCGTGAGATCGCCGGCGGCGAGCCCCTCCATCCGCACCACGGTGTTGACATAGGGCACGCAGATCGCCTCGCGAAAGCGGTGCGACAGGACCGCGGCGGCGGCGATCAGCGCGAGCTGGATCGGAATCGTCACCCAGTTCGGGCCGAATAGCGAGACCAGCATCGCCAGCGCCATCAGCCCGACGAGCGACCCGAACGCCGTCTTGGTCTTGAGGCGAATCGGCGCAACCGTTTCAAACCAATGCATGTGAGCCAAATCCTCGAAATGACAGTCGCGCCGCCGCTCGTTCGAGCGGGCGCCGTTCGTCATGATAGAGGCTTTCGACCCTCGGGGGTCGGTTTCGGCCCGAAAAATGCGGGTCGTGCTGCCCGAGGACGCGATCAGAGACGCCGGGTGCGGGACATGCGTCGGCGGCTTTACTGCGCAGGCTTGAGCCAGCCGTGCATCGCCATCCAGCGGGCGAATGCGTCGAACCAGCCGGTGCTGGTGGTCGACTTCTGATACATGCCGAAGCCGTGTCCACCCTGTTCATAGAGGTGGAACTCGACGGGCTTCTTCGCCGCCATCCAGCTTTCGACCAGCCCGAAGCCGCGCCCGGCGAACAGCGGATCGTCGGCGGCGATCCCGACGAACAGCGGCGGGGCGTCGGCGGGGACGGTGACGGGGTTGAGCGAGCCATAGATGGTGCCGATGAACGCGGGCTTGGCGTCGTTACCCGACAAAGTGGTCGCCATCGTGAGGCCCGCACCGGCGGAGAAGCCGACCATGCCGACGCGCGCGGGATCGACATGCCATTCTGCGGCGCGGCTGCGGATCAGGGCAAAGGCGGCGCGGGCGTCGGCGAGCATCGGGTCGAGGTTCATCGCGGGGCGCGGGCCTGCGGGCGCTGCGGCAGGGGCGGCGCCGGGGGCGGGGGCGGCGGCGACGCGCGCGAACATGGTGCGCATCGACTCCTCGAATTCGGGGATCGAGGCGGGGGTCTGGTTGAGCCGGTATTTGAGGACGAAGGCGGCAACGCCCTTGGCCGCGAGCGCCTTTGCGACGTCCCAGCCTTCATTCTCCATCGACAGCGTCATGAACCCGCCGCCGGGGGCGACGATGACCGCGGTGCCGGTGGCCCTGGCCGGATCGGGGAGGAAGGGGGTGAGCGTGGCGACGGTGACGTTGCGCGCGAAGACGCTGCCATATTGGCTGTGCCAGGACTCGGCATTTTTCGCGCCGGGCAGCGGGCCGGTGTTCAGCGAGATCGCAGTGGGCTGGGCGGGGATGGCGATCGGGGCCATCTTGTCGTTCTGCGCGAGCGCGGGGGCGGCGAGGGCGCAGGCGGCTAGCGCGGTGGCGGCTAGCGCGGCGTGTAGCGGGCGGATTAACGCCGACATATGGGCGGTGTGTCGCATGGTGATTCCCCTCCTCAGTTTGGGGGGAGTGTATCGTATAGGATTTGAGCTGGCTATGCCGTAGCGCTACCGCACTGTGCCCGGCGGAAAGCCGGGGACTTCGAACCGGGGCGCGGGGAGCGCCACGTCGGTCGGCAGGCCTGCGGTCTCGCCTGTCCGGAGAAAATCATAGATCGCCCGCTTCGCCGCTGCGCTTTCACGAAGCTGGTAGAAGGCGCCGTCATGGCCCGCGCGATGGACGCGGATCGCATGGGCGTTCGGAAAATAGGGCATCAGCCCGAGCGTGTTCTCCACGGGCGTCGACGTGTCCCAGTCGCCGTGGACGAATACCACGGGAATCGCCGTCACCCGCGGCAGCCGGACCGCGTCGCCCATGTCCGGCGTCGGCCACTCCGGTGCCGAGGCCAGGTTCGCCTCGAAGTTCCATGTTCCCAGTAACTCCACCGCGGGATCGGTCCACAGCAGATGCGCGTGATCGTCGCTCATCGCTAGGCTGCTGTCGACCAGCGGCCCGATCAGCGTAACCGCCCCTGCGCTCCGGTCCGCCACGGTCTCACGCGCCCATTGCTCGTAATGGCGATGGTAGAGCGACAGGATGAAGGCCGGCCACTCCGCCGCGTCTGCGGTATGGGCGAGCAGCGCGCGCTGGAGATCCTGCGCGCCGAGCGTCACGATATGGGTCCGGCCTTGCGCATCGCGTATCGTCACGCGCGTCGGCTCGGCAGCGAAGCGCCGGTGCAGCGCGCGTATCGCGGCCATCATCCCGCCCTTGGGAAGATAGGGGGCAAGCCCCGGATCGCGATCGGCGTCATAAGCGATCCGCTGAAGCGCCGCGAAGACATGCGACGGCATATCGAAGCCGTTGTTCAGCGGCTCCACCGAGGAAAGCACTGCGCGTTCGACGATCTCAGGATGGAAGCGCATGACCGCCAACGCCCATTGCGACCCGAAACTGCCGCCGAACAGGCTGATACGGCTGTAGCCGAGCGCTTTGCGAAGATCGTCCACATCAGCGGCGAACGCATCGATGGTATAGCCTGACAAGTCCTTGTCCGCGTGGTGGGCGACGGCCCGCCGGGCCAGGGCCTGCATTGCCAGCGCATCGTCCTGCGCGCTCGCGGGCTTGTCCAGCGGCGACGCGTCCGCCGTCTCCACCAGCATTTCGCCGCGTCGAGTATAGCCGCGCTGCTCGATCACGACGAGGTCCCCCGCCGCGCCGAATGACATCCAGGAGCGAAGACGGGCCTGTGCCGCACCGTCCTTTTCGGTGAAGGCGCCCAGCACCGTCAGGCCCGGGCCGCCGGGAAGCCAGAAGATCGGGGGGGCTCCCGTCGGGCGGGGCGCCTTGATGCGCGCGAAGCCGATGCCGATCCGGCGGCTCAGGGGCTTGTTCCGGTTTTCGGGCACCGACAACGTGCCGATCTCGTACTGCACGGTCTCACCGCTGGTCAGCGTCAGGCTGCCCGACTCGATCACGATTGGTTGCCGCAGGGCGGGCTGCGCCGCGATGGGGGCTGGCGCGCAGGCCAGCGCCGTCGACATGCAAGCCAGCAAGGAGATCGCGCGCATCGATTCTGTCCAGTGGTTGCTTCGGAGCCGTTGCTCCCCTATACAAATGACTACGTCAAGATACTTTATATAAAGATATGCGATGACCGGCCATTCCCAAAGCCCAGACGAGCCGGTCCAGGAGGACGTCGTCGACCAGTTGTTGAGGGATTGGGCACGCGAGCGGCCCGACCTCGATGCTTCGGCGATGGCCGTGGTCGGGAGAGTGCTGCACCTGGGAGGAACGTTGCAGGGGCGGGCAGGCGAGTGGCTGCGCGTGCATGGCATCGGCTATACCGAACTGGACGTGCTGGCGACGCTGCGTCGATCGGGGGCGCCCTATTGCTTGAATCCTACTGCGCTGCGGAAATCGGTGCTGCTAAGCTCGGGCGCGATGACGGCGTGTCTCAATCGCCTGGAGCAGCGCGGCCTGATCGGCCGCAGTCCCGATGACCGCGACCGCCGGGTGCTGTTGGCGTCCCTCACCGATCGGGGGCGGGCGCTGATCGACGATGCCATCGCCGATCATTTTCGCGAAGCCGAGCGCGCCGTGGGCGGGCTCGACCGTGGCGAGCGGGCCGAGCTGTCGCGATTGCTGCGGAAATTGCGGCTCCAGCTCGACTGATTGCCGACCCGGGCCAAGCGCCCCGATTACGCTCGAAAGCAAAAAAGCCGGAGCTTTCGCCCCGGCCCTTCGCAATTCCCACGCGGAAAAACCCCGCGCGTCACTTCACCCGTTCGACGTCCTCGAAGCCCAGCTCCAGCGGGGTTGCGCGGCCGAAGATCGAGATCGAGACCTTGACGCGGCTCTTGTCGAAATCCAGTTCCTCGACCACGCCCGAGAAGGTCGCGAAATTGCCGCTGGTGACCTTGACGGTGTCGCCGATGTCGTAGTCGACGCTGACCTTCTGCTTCGGGGCGGCAGCGGCTTCTTCCTTGGTGTTGAGGATGCGCGCGGCTTCGGCTTCGCTGATCGCCTGGGGCTTGCCCATGCTGCCGAGGAAGCCGGTCACCTTCGGCGTGTTCTTCACCAGGTGATAGACGTCGTCGTTCATTTCCAGCTTCGCCAGCACATAGCCGGGGAAGAATTTGCGTTCGGACTGGATCTTCTTGCCGCGGCGAACCTCGGTCACGGTTTCGGTGGGAACCTCGACCGCCTCGACCAGCCGATCGAGCCCCATGCGGGTGGCGTCGGCCATGATCTGATCGCGGACCTTGCCTTCGAAACCCGAATAGGCGTGGATGATGTACCAGCGCGACATGAATTAACCCTTGGTTGCCAGGCTGAGGAGGAAACGCACGAGCGCGTCGAAAAACGCGTCCACGCCGAAGAAGAACACGCCGAGCAACGTCGTCATGATCATCACCATGACGCCGGTCATGATCGTCTCGCGGCGCGAGGGCCACACGATCTTCTTGGTCTCGGCCTGGACCTGCTTCACGAATTCGACGGGACTGGTCTTCGCCACGCGGCATCCTCACATGATAAGCGTCACCGGCGGCGGGGCATGGGTCCGCTGCCGGGTCCTTCGGGGAAGGAACCGGCTTTGCCCAAGTCACGCTGTCGGATTGGGGATCGTATCTAGCGCCACATGGGCGGCGTTGCAAGGCGGGTGTTGCGGCGGTGGCGCGAATGGCGCCTCTCGCGCCGTTTCGGGAGGGATGCGCGCGACCGCGTCATGCCAGCGAACGCGGGTATCCATTCCATATTCCGGCGGAGGGTCAGGCGCCGGTGCGGAGGAAGAATGGATCCTGACTTTCGTCAGCCCAGAGGATGCGTCAGAGGTACGCGACCGCCACGAAACCGCCGACGACGAGGATCAGGAAGCCCCAGGCGAAGAGGTTCAGCCGCTCCTCGATGAACGCCTGGACCGGCGCGCCGAAGCGCTTGAGCAGCGCGGCGATGAGGAAGAAGCGGAAACCGCGGGTGATCGTCGCGAGCAGGACGAACAGCGGGAAATTGAAGTGCGCGATCCCGCTGGCGATCGTCACTAGCTTGAACGGGATGGGGGTGAGCCCCTTCAGCAGGATGATCGCGGCGCCATATTCGCCGTACATCGTCTGGAACTGCCCGATCTTGTCCTGCATGTGATAGAGTTCGATCACCCAGGCACCGACGCTTTCGAGCAGGAAATAGCCGATCGCATAGCCGAACATGCCGCCCAGCACCGAGAAGACGGTGCAAATGCCGGCGATCAGAAACGCCTGGTCACGGCGCGCGATGACCATCGGGATGACCATCGCGTCGGGCGGGATCGGGAAGAAGCTGCTCTCCGCAAACGAGACCACGGCCAGCGTGCGCAGGGCGTGGCGATGATGCGCCATGCGCAGGACCCAGTCGTAAAGTGCGCGGAACATGCGGTCTCCGGAAGGCGGGAGCGGAAGGGCGAGGCCGGGCCTATGCCACCGCGACGGGCGCGTGGGAAGATGCCGGGGCGGGCGTCGCGCGTCAGAGGTGTGCGTCGAACCAGGCGAGCACGCGGCGCTGGATATCGGCCTGGTGCTCGGGTTCGCGGAACCAGTGCGGCTCGCGCGGATAGCGGACCATCTCGACCGGCTTGCCGAGCAGTTTGAGCCCGCGATAATATTCGAGGCCCAGCGTGAAGGGCACTCGCGTATCCTGTTCGCCGTGGAGCACGAGGACCGGGGTGTGGACCCGATCGAGCGCGCGGATCGACGACACCTTGTCGAGGTCGGCGAGATGCGCGGACGGTTCGCCGAAATAGCCGGTGGGAAATTCGGGAGTGTCGGTGATCCGCGCCATCGCGGTCATGTTGGCCGGCGCGGCGCCGACCACTGCCGCCTTGAACCGATCGCCCTGCGTCACGGCCCAGGCCGCCATGAAGCCGCCATAGCTCCACCCGCCAATCCCCAGCCGCGCGGGGTCCGCGATCTTTTGCGCGACGAGCATGTCGACGCCGTCGAGCACGTCCTGATAATCCATCCCGCCCCAGTCGTTGCCGATTGCGCGCGCAAAATCGGTGCCCTGTCCGTCCGAGCCGCGCGGATTGGGGAGCAGCACGGCATAGCCATGCGTCGCGAGCATCTGCGCCCATTCGTGCCAGCTGCCGAGCCAGCCCGACCACCACGCCCATTCGGGGCCGCCATGGATCTGCACCACGGTCTTGATCGGGGTTCCCGCGACATGGCCCGGCGGGGTGACGAGCACGCCATAGACGGGCCGGCCATCCTTGCTGTTGGTCCAGGAGAGCTGGCGGACCTGGCCGAGCTTCCATCCGGCCACTTGCGGGTTGATCGTCGTGACCGGGCGGGCGCGGGTGCCGTCGATCGCCCAGACTTCGGCGGGGCGATCGGGGCTCGACAGCGCGACCGCGATGCCGCGACCGTCGCGGCTGAGGGTGAGGTCGGACGCCTCGCCGTCGAGATCGGCGAGCCGGGTCACACGCCCGTCGCGCGCGATCCGTACCAGTTTCGAGCGGGTCTGTTCGAACGACAGCGCGAGGATCGACCGCCCGTCCGGCGCCCAGCGCAGATGGGTGAGCAGGCCGGGATGATCGTCGGCGAGCGCGGTCAGCCTATCGGCCCCGACGTCATAGAGCCGCACGCCGAGGCCGATAAAGCCGGGGGTGCGGATCACTTCGCCGACCAGCGCGGTGCCGTCGGGGGACCAGATTGGCGCCTCGGTTGCGTGCTCGATCAGCGTCTTGCCGATCGTGCCGGTGGCGAGATCGAGCAGCGCGATGCGGCCAAAATAGAGATAGTCGTTGATCGTGGTCGTATCGACGAGGCGCACCGCCATGCGCTTGCCATCGGGGGACCAGCTGAAATCGGTGACGTTGACCGATGCGGGCGAGATGCGCCGCGCGCTGTTGGTCGCGAGGTCGAGCAGCCAGAGGCGCGTGACGTGGCGCGTCCGGTCCATCTCCACCCAGTCGCGCTTGGCGGCTGCATCGGCGCGCTCGGCGGCGGTATCGGGATCGGCGCTGAGAAAGGCGATCCGGGTGCCGTCGGGCGACCAGGCGAAGGCGCCGATATCGCCGGGTAGCGCGGTGAGCGGCACCGCCTCGCCGCCGTCGCGCGCGATACGCCATAGCTGCCGGGGGGCGACGGGGGCGCGATCGGCGGGGTCGAGGTCCGAGGTGAAGGTCAGCCCGGTGGGGGCGGTGCCGGCGAGCGGGTTCTTGCGGTCGGACACGAAGGCGATCGCGCGGCCGTCGGGCGACCAGCGCGGGCTGTCGTCGGCCCCCGCGCTGGTGATGAAGCGGCGCGCGGGGGCGCTGCCGTCGGCGGGGACGCTCCAGATCGTGCGCTGGTCGGGAGTGAAGGTCGCCATCTGCGCCTGGACGGTGAACAGGATGGTCCTGCCGTCGGGCGAAATCTCGACGTCGCGCATGTCGCGCAGCGCCATGATGTCGGCGGGGGTGACGGGGCCGCCGGCATCCGCGGCGACGGGCGCGGGCTGGGGCTCGCGGGTCTGCGCGGCGGCGGGCGGCAGCAACGCTGCGGCCAGAGCGAGAAGTGCGAGCGTGCGATGCGCGTGCGCCATGTGTCGGTCCTGTTGCTGTTGAGGCACGACCGGCGGGACCGATATCCCGCCGGCCCGATGCGGCCTAGAAGCCGACGTCCAGGCGCACGCCATAGGTCCGCGGCCGGATGATCGAATAGGCCGGCGCCGCCTGATCGGTGAAGGGGGCGTTTAGGATGCCGCGTTTGTCGAATATGTTGTTGACGAAGGCGAGGAGGCGGACCTTTTCCATCAGCGTTACCGAGGCGCGCGCGTCGAACTGGCTGAAATCGCCGCGGGTGTTGGGGTTGCCGAACGCGACGGGGGCCGACGAGATATAGCGATGCGCAACCTCGACGGTCGGTGCCAGTGCCATGTCGGGCAAGTCGAGCACGAGGTTGTTCGCGACCGACCATCGCGACGAACCGGGCAGCGTGGTGCCCGAGGCATAGCCGCCATTCGCCGCAAAGGTATCGGGCAGGAACGCGGTGAGCTGCGCATCCTGATAGGTCACGTTCGAGCTGAAGGTCAGCGCGCGAGTGAGCTTGACCGTGCCCGCAAACTCGACCCCGCCGATATTCGCGCTGCCGGCATTGGTGACATAGGAATAATAAGACGGGGCGGGGCCGAACAGCCGCGCCTGGATGTCCTTCCAGTCGATCGAGAACACCGTCGCATCGATCAGCACGCGGTTGCCGAACAGCCCGAACTTCACCCCGGCTTCGTAATTGTCCACGGTATCGCTGTCATAGGCGGCGGGGATCGAGGCGAGCAGCCCGGCATTGGGATTGATCCCGCCGACGCGGAACCCCTTCGAATAGGTCATATACGCCAGGAATCCGGGGGCGGGGCGGAACGAGAGCGTCGCCTTGGGCGTGAAACCGTCTTCCTTGCGATCGACGCTGCCCGACGAGCCGATCGGCGTGTAGCCGCCCGGATAGCCGCCCAGCGCGCCCGCCTGGTTGGTGACGGTCGCCTTTGCCTGGGTGTCGTAATAGCGGCCGCCGACGGTGATCTCGAACTGGTCGACGGGGCGCCACGACAGCTCGCCGAACACGCCGAGATCCTTGTTGAGCGTATCGGAGACATAGCCGTAGAGCCGGTCGCCGGGGGTGAGCTGCGTGCCGCTATAGCCGCCGAACAGCGCGGGGTTGGCATTGATGAACGCCGCCGCGCCCTGCTGGAAAATCTGGTCGTAGCTGAACTTCTTGGCCGACATGTAGCTCGCGCCGATCAGCCAGCGGAACGGGCCGGTGCCCGACGACGCCAGCCGCGCCTCGACCTGCTTGATATTGGCGTTCGCGTCGCCGAGCGAATAGGCCGCGGCGGCGCCGGTGGTGACGCCGGTGACATAGGCATAGGGATAGGAGAAGACCGTGGTGTTCTTCTTCTCGTTGACCGAGCCGAACACGGTCAGGTTCGCAAAGCCGAGCTCCTGGTCGAGCCGCAGCGAATGGAGCTGGAAGCTGGTCTCCTGCGGCTCCTTGCGCGCCGATACCCGTTCGAGCGCGGTCGGCGAGGTCAGATAGGTCTGATCGGAGAGCCTGGTCTCCTGATAGACCGCCAGATAGGTGAGCTTGGTCCCCTCCAGAGGCGTGAAGGCGATCGAGCCGCGCAGGCCGCGCGTGCGGAAATCATTGCTGCCCTCGTCGCCGGTCCCGACATTGTCGAGGAACCCCGCGTCATAGCGTTGCAGCGCCATCAGCCGCACCGCGAGCTTGTCCTGGATGATCGGCACGTTGACCATCAGCTTTGCAGCATAGTTGACGTCGCCGCCCGAATTGCCGGTCGAGCTGACCAGCCCCTGGCCCGCGGCTTCGATCCTGGTCGGGTCGGCGGTCTTGACGACGTAATTGACCAGCCCGCCCAGCGTCGAGGAGCCGAACAACGTCCCCTGCGGCCCGCGCAACACCTCGACGCGGTCGAGGTCGAAGGTGTCGACATCGGGGATGCCGATCGGGAAGCCGGGTTCGACGAGCGGGATGTCGTTCAGATAATAGCCGACCGTGGTCTGGCCCTGTTCGTGATAGGTCGTCGCCGCGATGCCGCGGATCACGACTTCGGAGACGCCGGGCTGATAGTCGTTGAACACCACGCCCGGCAGCCGGACGATATAGTCGGACAGGCTGTTGGCATTGGCTTTGGCGAGCTGTTCGCCGGTCACCGCGCTGATCGGCATCGCGACGTCGCGCAGGTTTTCGCGCCGCTTGTTGGCAGTCACGACGATGTCGTCCGCGCCGCTGGAGACGGGCTCGGCAGCGGTGGTAGCGTCCTGCGCCCAGGCCGGCGGCGCGCCGAGCGCCAGAAGCGTGGCGCCTGCCAGCGCCGTCGTGCCGAGAAAATGTCGAACCATGCCGCGTCCCCCTTTTAGCGAATCGGTGCGCGGGCGCCGTTCGCGAATATCCCTGCCTCCCCCGGACGCCCGCGACCGTTTACGGTCGTCGGGATCGTCTCCGAACCGTAACGTCCGGCCAGATTGGGGTCGCCAAAACATCCAGCATCAGGATGCCGAGGGGACCAAGCCCGCCGCAATTCCTCCTGCCGCTGCCAGCGAGGTGAGCGCGCGCGCCGCTTCCGCCTCGGTCAGGCTGGCGAAGCCGAGGCGCAGTCCGCGCGGCGCGTCCTCGGTCGTCGCGAAGGATTCCGAGCAGGCGAGGCGCAGGCCGTGATCGGGCGCGCACCGCTCGATCCGCTCGAGCACCGCGCGATCCGCGAACTGGACCCAGAAGGCGAGCCCGCCATCGGGGACGCGATAGCGGATCGCGTCGCCGAACGTCGCCGCCAGCGTCGCGTCGAACGCGCGGCGCCGCGCCGCGTAGATCTGCGTCGAGCGCCGCGCATGGCGGCGCAATTCGCCCTCCTCGATCAGATCCGCGGCGGCGTCCTCGGTCAGAGTATTGCCCATGCCGTCGATCAGCGACACGCCATGCGCGACGGCGTCGATAAAGGCGCGGGGGGCGGCGATATAGCCGATGCGGAGCGCGGGCAGCAGCAGCTTCGACAGCGAGCCGACATAGAGGACGCGCCCCGGCGCATAGCTTGCCATCGGCAGCAGCGGTTGCGATTCGAAATGATATTCATGGTCGTAATCATCCTCGATCACCGCAAAGCCGAATTGCCGCGCGAGTTCGAGCACGCGCAGCCGGCGTTCGGGCCGCAGCGCCACCGTCGTCGGGAATTGATGGTGCGGCGTGAGGAAGATCGCGCGGACGCGGTGCGTGCGGCAGGCGCGCTCGATCGCGTCGACATCGGCGCCGAGCGCGTCGAGACCGACGGGGATCACCTTCGCGCCCAGATCGGTGAAGGCGGCGACCGCGGGTTCATAGGTCAGCGCCTCGACCAGCACGGCGTCGCCCGGCGACAGCAAAGTGCGCGCGGCGAGATAGATGCCGTGCTGGCTGCCGCGGGTGATGCAGATATCCTCGGCAGTGACCGCGAGCCCGCGCTCGCCGCGCAGCATCGCCGCAATCGCCTCGCGAAGCCGGGGGGAGCCGCGCGGATCGCGATATTGCAGCCGGTTCTCGCGGCTCGCGCGCTGGATCGCGGTGCGATAGGCGCGCGACAAGATGTCGGCGGGAAACAGCCGACCATCGGGTGCGCCCTCGTCGAGCTTCAGCCCCTTTCCCCCCGGCAGCGCGAGCGGGCGCGCGGGCGGCGTGCGGAAGCGATATTCGGGCTCGGTCGTGCCGCTGGGCAGCGCGGTGGGGACCGGCGGCTTGCGGGTGCCGGCAAGCAACGCCGCGACGACGGTGCCGCGCGTCCCCTCCGACGTCAGCCAGCCCTGGGCGATCAGATCCTCATAGGCGACGACCACGGTCTTGCGGTTGACGCCGAGGATCGCGGCGAGTTCGCGGCTGCTCGGCAGGAAGGCGTGCGGGGGCAGGCGCCCGCGCTCGATCTCATGGATGATCGCGCGGACGATCTGGAGATAGAGCGGCGTCTTCAGCGCCGGATCGATCCGGCCCAGCGTGATCTTCCAGGGTCGCAGCATTGGCCCGCTATCCTTGCCGTTAAGCGGCTTCCATAGGGGGCCAAGGCGCGCGTGCAAAGAGGGCGGTGGGGATCGGCTGGGCGATTGCGGATGGACGTTGCAGGTCCCTGCTCGGTTCTTCCCTCCCTTGCCAAGGCAATCGCATTTGGAGGCGTATGCCCTCTATTATCGCCGTCATGCTGAACTTGTTTCAGCATCCAAGGCGCAACAAGCGACGGAAATGCGGGCGGAGGGCTGGATGCTGAAACAAGTTCAGCATGACGGGAAGTGGGAAAAGCGCCCCCCGCTCCATATGCGATACCCCCGCCCCCCTTGCAGGGAGGGGACCGCTTGATTCCGACGCCATTACCCTCGGCAGGATCAGCCGCGCGCTTTTCCGAAGCGGCGCATCCACGCGACCAGCGCGGCGTCGGGATGGGTGCGGAGGATCGCGGAGAAGGTCTCGTCGGGTTCGTCCTGGCCCAGCTTGAAGCGCCCGGTCAGCCCGGTGACGCGCGCGCGGAACGCGATGATCGCGGCGGCCATGCCGGTGTAGCGCGGGCCGAGTTCGGCGGCGGACCAGCGATCGCCCTCCATCGCGAGGGTCAGCGCGGCGAGCGCGGCGTCGCCTTCGTCCGGCAGGAATTCGATCTCGGCGGTGATCGCGAGCTGGGCATAGTTCCAGGTCGGGCCCCAGTTGCGCCGCTGGGCATGGTCGGGCGAGACATAGCCCTGGGGGCCGGTGAACAGGATCGTCGCGCGCGGATCGGCGGACAATTGCGCGAACAGCGGATTGGAGCGGCCCATATGCCCGAGCAGGTGCGTCAGCCGCCCGTCGCCATCGACTTCGCCGAGCAGCGGCAACAGGCTCTGCCCGCCCACCGCGACGACCCATGCCAGCGGATATTCCGCGATCAGATCGCGGACGTCGGAATCGTCGAAGCGGTCGAATGCGGAACTCATCGTGCCGCGTCCACGGGTCCGCGCCGGTTTGTGCATTTGGCTGTCATGGCGCAAGGAGATCGAGCACCGCCCCCGGTGCCACAAGCGCCAACACGCAGAATCGGGAAGGGCCAATCGCGCGCAGCTTGGCTCCGCGCGGTTCCGCAAACTGGCGGGTCCAGTGCGGGCGCGGTTCTGCCAGACTGGGGCATGGTTGGAGGAACGGCAATGATCGATCGGCGGATGCTATTGGCGGGCGGGCTCGCCTGGGTTTCGGTCGGGCGCGCGCTTGCGGTCGAGCGGGTGCTCGACATCGCCTATGTCAACGCAGTGGTGTGGACCGGCGACCCGCAAAACCCGCGCAGCGATGCGATCGGGCTGGTCGGCAAGCAGATCGTCGCAGTCGGGGCGGCGGCGGTGAAGGCCGCGACCGGGCGCGCGACCAGGGTGATCGACCTGAAGGGCGCGTTCGTGACGCCGGGGTTCATCGACAACCACACGCATTTCATGCTCGGATCGGCGACGCTGTCGCAGCCCGACCTGCTCTCCGCCACCTCGATCGACGATTTCGCGGCGCGGCTGGGCAAGGCGGCGGCGGCGCGGCCGGGCAAGTGGATCTTCGGAGGGAGCTGGGACGAACAGCGGCTGGGCGGGCAATTGCCGACGCGCGGATGGATCGATGCGGCGACCGGCGACACCCCGGTCGCGATCCCGCGCACCGACCTGCACATGTATCTGCTCAACAGCGCGGCGCTGAAGCGGGCGGGGATCACCCGCGACACCCCCGACATCGCCGGCGGCGTGATCGTGCGCGATGTCAGGGGCGAGCCGACCGGCATCCTGAAGGACAATGCCAAGACACTGGTCGAGCGCGTCTTTCCCGTGCCGACCATGGCCGAGCGCGAGGCGACGATGCGCGACGGGATCGCGCATGGGCTGCGCCGCGGCTTCACCCAGGTCCATACGCCCGAGCCGTTCGACTGGACGACCTATGAGACTGCGCGCAGCCTGCGGGGCAAAGGCGAGACGGGCTTGCGCTTCTATTGCTTCGTGCCGCTGCGCGACTGGGAGAAGATGGCGGCGATCGTCGCCGCCGAGGGGCGCGGCGACGAATGGGTGCGCTGGGGCGGAGTGAAGGCGCTGGCCGACGGATCGCTGGGGTCGCGCACCGCGGTGTTCCGCGAGCCGTATAGCGACGCGCCCGACCAGCGCGGGGTGCGCGTCACCAGCCTGAGCGACCTGACCGCGTTCGTGACCGGAGCGGACAAGGCCGGGCTGCACGTGACGACGCACGCGATCGGCGACCTCGCCAATGACGACGTCCTCGATATGTATGCCGCGGTGACGCGGGCGAATGGCGCGCGTGATCGGCGCTTTCGCGTCGAGCATGCCCAGCATCTGTCGGCAGCGGCGATCCCGCGCTTTGCGGCGCAGAAGGTGATCGCATCGGTCCAGCCCTTCCACGCGATCGACGACGGGCGCTGGGCCGTCGAGCGGATCGGTGCCGAACGGCTGCGCGGCACCTATGCGTTTCGCGCGCTGATCGACAGCGGCGCGACGGTGACGTTCGGGTCCGACTGGCCGGTGGGGCCGCTCGACGCGATGGAGGGGATCTACGCCGCGGTGACGCGGGAGACGATCGACGGCAAGAACCCCGCCGGCTGGCTGCCCGACCAGAAGACCACGGTCGAACAGGCGCTTACCGCCTATACGGTGCACAATGCCTATGCGGGGTTCCAGGACGACACGCTGGGGCGGATCAGGCCGGGCTATACCGCCGACCTGACCGTGATCGACGCCAATCTGCTGACTGCGCCGGTGGACGCGATCAAATCGGCATCGGTGCTGCGGACGATCGTCGGCGGGCAGGAGCGTTTTGCGCAATAGGTGCGTGGGGGAAGTGACGGGGCTATCGCATATAAGGTCGTCCTCCTCACCCTTCCCACCGCCTACGGCGGCGGGCCCAGTATCGGGTGAACAGCGCCCCGCGCTGTTCAGGCCATGCCGGGGGCATGGCCGACCCGATACTCCTCTCCCAAGGGGAGAGGGAGCTTGGGCCTCCGCGTCCCTCTCCCCTTGGGAGAGGGAGGGAGCGCCGAAGGCGCGGAAGGGTGAGGGGGACGACGGTGCATATGCGATCCCCCTGGCCGCGAGGGGCCTACGCCGCCCGCTGCTCCGGCTGGGGTTCGCGGACCAGGCCGAACAGGTTGCGCGGGTCGCCGGGGGCGACGATCAGGTCGAGCCGGGGCAGGTCGTCGCGGCCCTCGATCAGTGCGTGCACATAGGAGAGCGCCGAGAAATCCTCGATCCCGAACCCGACCGAGTCGAAGATCGTGATTTCGTCGGCGCTGCTGCGGCCCGGCGCCTCGCCCGCGAAGACGCGCCACAGCTCGGTCACGGGGAAGTCGGCGGGCATCTGCTGGATTTCGCCTTCGATGCGCGTCTGTTCGGGATATTCGACGAACACCGTCCCGCGCGAGAGGATCGCGGGGGCCAGTTCGGTCTTGCCCGGGCAGTCGCCGCCGACGGCGTTGATGTGTATGCCGGCGCCGACCATGTTGTCGGACAGGATCGTCGCCTGTGCCTTGTCCGCGGTGACGGTGGTGATCACGTCGGCGCCGAGCACCGCGTCGGGCGCCGAGCGCGCGGCGGTGACGTGGAAGCCGAGCCCGGCCATGTTGGCGCGAAACTTGGCGATGGCGGCGGGATCGATGTCCCACACTTGCAGCCGCTCGATACCGAGCAGCGCGCGGAAGCCCAGCGCCTGGAACTCGGACTGCGCGCCGAGCCCGATCAGCGCCATGGTGCGGCTGTCGGGGCGGGCGAGGTAGCGCGCCGCGAGCGCCGAAGTCGCCGCGGTGCGCAGCGCGGTGAGCACCGTCATCTCGCTGAGCAGCACCGGATAGCCGGTATCGACATCGGCGAGCACGCCGAACGCGGCGACGGTCTGGAGCCCCAGCCGCGTGTTCTTCGGGTGGCCGTTGACATATTTGAAGCTGAACCGGCGGCGATCGGCGGCGGGCATCAGTTCGATCACGCCGTCGGGCGAATGGCTGGCATAGCGCGGCGCCTTGTCGAATTCGCGCCAGCGGCGGAAATCGCTTTCGATGCGGTCGGCGATGCCGGCGATGAACGGCTCGACTCCGACCGATGCGACCAGCCTGCACAGATCCTCGACGCCGACATAGACCGTCATGCTCTTTATCCTTCCGTTCGATTGTGCTGCTGAGCTAGCCGCGCAGCTTGTCGGGAAACATGCGCAACATGCGTGATCGGCGGGTAAGGTCTTGGCAAATTGCCGGGCGCTGCTAGGCGATTTGCATGATCCTTCTCGATTCGCTCGATCGCCAGCTGATTTCGCTGCTCCGTGCGGACGGGCGTGCGCCGGTCTCGCGGCTGGCGACCGCGCTGAAAGTGTCGCGGGCGACGGTGCAGGCGCGGCTCGACCGGCTGATCGAGTCGCGCGCGATATTGGGGTTCACGGTGCGGGCCGAGGCGCCGGGGGCGGGGCAGGGGGTGCGCGCGATCACGCTGATCGAAGTCGCGGGGGCGTCGACCAGTGCGGTGATCCGCGCGCTGCGCGGGCTGCCCGAGATTACCGCGCTGCACACCACCAACGGCGCCTGGGACCTTGTCGCCGAAGTCCATGCGCAGTCGCTCGTCGACCTGGACCGCATCCTGCGCGAGATGCGGACCGCCGAGGGGGTGCTGAACAGCGAGACGAGCATCCTGCTGCGCTCGATGCAATAGGCGGCGGGCCGCCCTACGCGTTCACCTGGCCCTGAGCATTGCGTAGAGCAGCCCCGCGACGATCGTCGCATCGAGCGCGGGGACGGTGGTGATCGTCCAGCCCTTATAGGTGCCGAGCACCGCGACCACGACTGCGATCAGCCAGGTGGCGATCGCGCGCCAGTCAAAGCGGGGCAGGCCGAGCAAGGATTGCGCGGAATCGGCGCGGCGATAGCGGGTCCAGGCGTCGATCACATAGATTGCGGCGATCGGCGGGATGATCAGCCCGAGGAACAGCACGAACGGGATGAACGCCTCAAGGATGCCCATCAGCGCGAAGGCCGCGCCGATCGTGCCCCCTGCGAGCGTGAATATCCAGGGGCGCACGCGCGGAAAGGTGCTGCCGAGCGAGAGGCTCGACGAATAGAGGTTGAGCGCGTTGACGGTCCAGGTTGGCAGCACGAGCAGGAACAGCACCGGGGTGCCGAAGCCATAGGCGGTGACCAGCTTCATCACGCTGGTCTCGTGCGTCGCCAGCGCGGGGATCGCGGCGGCGGTCATCATCAGCGGCGTCGCGATCGGAAAGGACAGCGCCATGCTGGCGACGGCGCCGCGCGCGGTGCGGGTGTAGCGCGACAGATCGGGCATCGTCGCGACCGCGAGCATGTATGCGCCGATCAGCGCCGAGACCGCGATGCCGAGCGTCATCGGCTCGGGCGGGTTGGGATCGGGCGCAGTGACGAAGCCATGGCTGCGCAACGTGACCACCACCACCGCCAGCAGGATCGCCGCGAGCAGCGGCACTGCGACCAGCGCCAGCCGGTCGAGCGCGCGGAAGCCGATCAGCGTCGATGCCGTCATCAGGATGCTGCCAAGCACCACGAACGCCGCGAAATTGCCGGGCAGCCCGTTGGCGTTCGCCGCCTCGACCATCGCCTCGCCGAAGAACGAGGCGTTGACCCCGAACCAGCAGAAATGGATCAGCGCGATCACGGTGTTGATCAGCGCCGCGCCGCCGGTGCCGAACGAGCGGCGGACGAGGAGATAGGTCGACAACCGCGTGCGGACGCTGACGATCGCGGTCATCGATCCCCCGGCGCACAGGATCAGCCCGGCGAGCAGCGCCGCGAGCACTGCGCCCCAAAAGCCCAGTGCCAGCGCGTTGTGCGCGCCGTTGAGGAAATCGGGCAGGCCGATCGAGAAGCTCGCGACGATCAGCCCGACGCGCCATCCGGGCACGGTGACGCCGTTGGGGACCGGGGCATGGGCATAGGTGGCGTCTTCGGTGCCGCTCATCCGCAATTCCAGCCGTTAAGCGCTTCGATCGGACGATAGGGCCCGTCGAAGCCGAACGCGGCGGGGCCGACGAAGCGCAGCGCCCGTTCCGCCCGCAGCACTGCCGGGGCGGCGGCGCCGATCACCTTGACCCGCTGGCCGAATTTCAGCCGCTCGGTAGTGATGCTGTCGGCGGTCTCGCGGTCCATCACGGTGATGAGGTCGGGCACCATCGCGCGGACTTGGCCGTCGACGCGGGCGATCAGATTTTCGTTCTGGAATTCGAGGTCCATCTGTCCGTCGCCTCCAAAGCCCTCGATCACGACGCGGCCGACCGAAAAGCCCCCGCGGGTCTCGCGCTCGACATCGACGACCTTGCCGTCGAACAGCGTGCCGGCAAAGGGATAAAGCCCGCTGGCGCGCAGCGCGGCGTGGAGCGCGGCGAACGGGTCCTCGCCCGCGGCGCGCGCGCGGCGCACCGCGGCGCCGATCGCGATCGCCGCCGACACGCTGCCGCCGATCGCGTGGCGTTTCGCGGCGGCGCCGCTCAGCGGATATTCGACCATATGCGCGTTGCCGCCGAATTCGATCGACAGCGCGCGCGCCTGGCGCTCGTGATCGAGATTGTCGTCGGTCTCGATCACGCGCAGCGCGCCGTTCGCGGAGGTGACGACCGAGGGGCAGGCGGACAGCCCGTCGATGCTGAACACCGTCATCTGCGATTCGGGAAAGGCGCGGCCCATGCCGTCGGCATCGACCACGGGGATGCCCAGCTCGGCAGCGGCGAGCAAAGGCGCGAGGCCGTTGCCGCCGCCGATCTCGATCGGCATCACCGCGTCGATCCGGCGCCCGGCGATCCTCTCCAGCGCGCGCAGGCCGAGGATCGCTTCCTGGCCATTGGGCAGCTTTTCCGCCGAGACGGTCGGCGCGCCGATCCAGCCACAGGGCGCCACCAGCGCATCGTCGGCAAGCGCATCGAGCGCGATCAGGTGGAAGGGCCCGCGCCGCGCAATCTCCGCCTCGCCGAGCAACTGCGCATAATAGGGGTCGCCGCCGCCGCCCGAGCCGAGAAAGGCGGCGCCGGTGGCGAGATCGAGCAAAGCCTGGCGATCAATGCGCATGGGCGACCAGGGCAGGCGTGCCGGCAAGGTCCGCGACGGCGCGGACGCGGACCTGCGCGGCGCGGCCGGGTAGATAGGTCAGATACACTTCGTCCATCTCCACGATTTCGACGCTGTCGGGGATGCCGCCCGCCGCGATTGCCTGGGCCACGGCCTCGGCGCGCAGGCGATCGAGCGCAGTGGCGCGCGGCTCGCGCTCATACGAGACGACCTGCTCGACCTGCGCGCCGACCTGCGCGATTGCGGCGCCGACGGCATTGGCGACGGCGGCGTGGCGCGGACGCACCACCCGCGCGGCACCGCGCAGCGTGTCGGGTACCAGGAAATTGCCGCCGCCCACTGCCAGCAGGAGCACGTCGCCGCGGCTGGTCTTCATCCGGTCGACCGCTTCCTCGAGCATCGCCTGCATCCGCGCCCAGACGGCGTCGCGCACCGCGTCCGACAGCGGCGGGAGCAGGGCGGGGTCGCCGAATTCCGCGCGGCCCGCTGCGACCGCGACGTCGCTGGTGGTCAGCGTGGCGCCACCGAACAGCCATGCCTGTTCGGTGATCCGGAAGCCGACCGAATCCGGGCCGACGCGCAGATCGTCCGCATCGATCGCGTCCGTGCCATAAAGCGCGGGGTCGAGATGGATGCGCGTCCCGCCGCCCAGCCCGAGCGCGAGGATATCGGGCATGCGGAAGTTGATCCGCACCCCGCCGATATCGACCGCGACCGAGGATTCGCGGGGAAAGCCATTGGCGAGGACGCCGATATCGGTGGTGGTGCCGCCGACATCGAGCACGATCGCGTCGCGCACCCCGCTGAGAAACGCCGCGCCGCGCATGCTGTTGGTCGGCCCCGACCCGATCGTCAGCACCGGATAGGCGGCGGCGCGCGCGGCGGAGATCAGCGTCCCGTCATTCTGCGAGAGATAGAGTGGCGCGTCGATCCCGATCTCCGCCAGCGCGCGTTCGAACGACGCGACGACATGCGTCGCCAGGCTGCCCAGCGCGGCGTTGAGGATCGTCGCATTCTCGCGCTCGATAAAGCCGATGCGACCGAGCGTGTGCGACACGGTGATGCGGGCATCGGGATGTTCCTCGGCGACCAGCGCGGCGGCGCGGTCCTCCATCGCGGGGTTCACCGGCGCGAACACGCTGCTGATCGCGATCGAGTCGATCCCGGCATCGCGCAGTTCGCGCGCCGCGGCGCGGATCGCCGCGGGATCGAGCGGGGCGATTTCGCGTCCGTCGAATTCGAACCCGCCGGGGAGGAGATAGGTTCGCGCATCGATCTGGCCGGCGAGCGCTTCGGGCCAGCCGGTCATCGGGGGCAGCGCCTCGCCCGAGGGGCTGGCGAGCCGCAGGATGCCGACCCGGTCCAGCCGGCTGCGTTCGACCAGCGCATTGGTGAAATGGGTGGTGCCGATCATCACCGAGGCAATCGCCCCCGGCGCGACCCGCGCATCGCCCAATACCGCCGTGATCGCCGCGGCGACGCCGGTGCCGACATCGGCGCTCGTCGGCTGTTTGGTCCAGGCGACCACCGTGGCTCCGTTCATCAGCACGGCGTCGGTATTCGTCCCCCCGACATCGACTCCAATCCGCACGCTACCCCAATCCTCCGGCACGCTCTCTACGACGTCGAGCTAAGGGGCTGGAGCGCGGGCGTGCAACGCGGGAAACGGGTGCGGCGTCCGGCGGACGGGTAAACGGGCGTCCGGGGCGGGTAAGATGCTCGCGTTTCGGCGATGCGCTTGTACCGTGCGCCTTCGCGCCGGTATCCGCGCGACTCGGCAGGAGTGGAGATGGTGCGATCGAAGAACTGATCTCGACCAAGGTCGCGCCGCCGCTGTGGATGGGCGACCAGATTCGGCGCGACGCGCTGCTCGAACGGCTGGACGGCGCGCTCGAGCGGCGGCTCACGCTCATCCATGCGCCCGCGGGATATGGCAAGACCAGCCTGCTCGCCCAGTGGCGCCGGCGCTTTGCCGATGCCGACCTGCTCGTCGCGTGGCTGACGCTCGAACGCGACGATGCCGACGCCAAGCGGCTGGGCCAGTATATCGCCTATGCGATCGGCGGCGAGGCGGTGGAGGAGAATGACCCGGTTTCGGGCGCGATGCCCGCGCGCGCCGCGCTGTCGGCGATCATCAACCGGCTGGCGCGCGATCCGCGCAAGGCGGTGCTGATCCTCGACGATCTCCACTGCGCCGAGAGCCCGGAAGCGCTCGATTTCCTCCAGTCGCTGATCCGGCTGGCGCCGAGCAACTGCCACTTCATCATCGCCTCGCGCGATTATCCGCGGCTGGGGCAGACGATGCTCGCCGCCGAGGGCCAGTTGCTCGCGCTCTCCGCCGAAGACCTCAAATTCTCCAGCCCCGAGGCTGAGGAGATGCTGGCCCGCACCGATGGCGTGCCGCTGGGCGCGGACGATGTCCGCAGCCTGATCGAGCGGACCGAAGGCTGGCCGATCGCGCTCCAGCTTGCGCTCGTATCGCTGCGGCGCGGAGTCGATCGGCGCAATTTCGTCGGCGGGGCGGCGGGATCGGGATCGGACCTTGCGGGCTATCTGTCCGAACAGGTGCTGATGTCGCTGCCCGAGGATGTGCAGGAAGTGGTGTTGCGCACCGCGCTGCTCGACCGCGTGACCGGCGAGGCGCTGAACCTGATCTGCGACCGGCGCGACGGCGGGTTGCTGCTCGAACGGCTGGAGCAGCAGGGCGTGCTGCTGACGCCGCTCTCGCCCGAGCGCGACGCCTATCGCTATCACCAGCTTCTCGCCGAATATCTGCGCGACAGGCTCGCGCGGCGCGACATCGGCCAGTATCGCGCGCTGCATCAGCGGCTTGCCTTGTGGTTCGATTCGCGCGGCGATACCGCGGAGGCGATCCGCCACGCGATCGAGGCCGAGGACGGCGCGCTGCTCGCCGGAGTGCTCGAGGATGCGGGCGGGTGGCGGCTGATCCCGCAGGGGCAATTGGGGCTGGTCGAGCGCGGGCTGGCGAAGCTGAGCGCGGCGGAGATCGAGGCGAGCCCGGCGCTGGTGCTGGCGAAACTGTATCTCGACATCAAATGCGGGCGGATGGACGCCGCCCGGCACGGCTATGACGGGCTCGTCGCGCGGGCGGAGGGGGAGGATACCTCGCCCGATCTGTGGACCGAGATCCGCGTCGTCGGCGACATTTTGGCCGAATATGAAAACGCGCCGATGACGCTCGAGGATCTGCTCGCGCGCGAGGCGCTGCTGCGCTCGCTGCCCGCCGACGATCATCTGGTGGTCGCCAATGTCAGCGAATCGCTGGGCGCCAAATATTATGAGGGCGGCTGGCTGGAGCGCGCGATGGAGCCGACGCTGACGGCGCGGGCGCATTACCAGGCGATGGGTTCGCTCTACAGCGAGCTGTTCACGCGCTTTCACGAGGCGCGCATCCGCGAGGGGCAGGGGCGGCTGAAGGACGCGGTGGCCGTGCTGTCGGTGACGCGTGCCGAGATCGAGGCGCATTTCGGCGCGCGATCGGACCTGGCGGCGAATTGCGCGGCGTTCGAGGCGCAATTGCTCTACGAACAGGATCGCGCGGCGGAGGCGAACGCGCTGCTCGACTGGGCGCTGCCGCATATGGAGCAGTCGGACGGGTGGGTCGATGTCTATGCCGTCGCCTATTTCACTGCGGCGCACAGCGCAGCGGATGAGGGCGCGATCGAAGCGGCGCGGGGGGTGCTCGCGCGGGCGCGGGGCGTGGCGCAGCGGCGCCGGCTGCGGCAGCTCGAACTGCTGTCGGACCTGTGCGAACTCGAACTGCTGCTGCGCGACGAGGGACTGCTCGGCGAGGCGCGGGCGTTTGCGGGCGCGATCGGGCTGGATGCGATGGCCGATGCGATGGCCGAGGAGTCGCCGCCCTATCGCCCGGTGGCGATCGCCGCCGCGCTGTGCCGCATCCGGATTTCGCTGCTGTCGGGCGCGCACCACAGCGCGCTGGACGAGCTGATCGCGATGTCGCACTGGGCGCGGCAGCATGGCGCGGGGCGGCTGTTGATCGACCTCAACATCCTCAAGGCGCATGGCTATCGCGCGATCGGCGAGGCGGGGAAGGCACAGGCGAGTTTCGACGAGGCGGTGGGGACGGCGATGTTCCAGGGGATTGCCCGCCCGTTCCTGAACGCGCGCGGCTTTGTCCAGGCGTCGCTCGACGAGGCGCTGGCGGCGTCGCCCGACCGGTTCCGCGCGCAGTTCCTCAAGAGCCTTGCGCGCGGAGTCGGCACGGTCCGCGCGCCCGCACCCGCGCCGGACGCGCTCAACGATGCCGAGGCCGCGATCCTGCGCCATTTGACCCAGGGCTATTCGAACAAGGAAATCGCCCGGCTGATCGGGATGTCGCCGGACACCGTCAAATATCGGCTGAAGGCGGTGTTCCGCAAAATCGGCGTGAGCAAGCGGCGCGACGCGGTGCGCGTGTCGCACGAGCGCGGGCTGATCGACGCGGCGGCGGGGCTCTGAAAGGGCTACCCTGGGGGCGTTGCGCAGGGCTTACCCATTTTGCGCCCGGAATTACCCTGAAAATCGCGTGACGGTTTCGCGACGCTGGCTGTTCAATGCCGCTGGAGGAACTGCCGGTCATGGTCACGGGAGGCGACCAGATCGGACCAATTCAGCAATAAGGGTGGGTGGCCATGACAAACGCAATTTCGGGCTCGATTTCGGGCAGGACTTCAGGAAAAATCGGGACGCGCGCGCGCTGGGCGCTGCTTTCGGCGTGCGCGGCGATCGGCTGGTCGGGTGCGGCGATGGCGCAGGACAGCGCGGCAAATTCGGACGAGACGATCGTCGTCACCGGCGCGCGGGCGCTGTCGGGCACCAAGACCGACACGCCGCTGACCGAGATTCCGCAGTCGATCAGCGTGATCACCGCGGAGGAGTTCAAGGACCGCGCCGCCATCAATTTCCAGGACGTGGTGCGCTACAGCGCCGGCGTCGCCTCGGAGCTGAACGGCGTCGATGCGCGCGGCGATTTCCTTGCGGCGCGCGGTTTCGACGTGAACCAGTATCTCGACGGGCTCAACCGTATGCCGAGCTTCGTCTATGGCGCGCGGCTTGAAATCTATACGGTCGAGCGGGCCGAGATGCTGCGCGGGCCGTCGTCCACGCTGTATGGCGGCGGCGGTGCGGGCGGCATCCTGAACGCTGTCAGCAAGCGCCCGCAGGAGACGTTCGCCGCCGAAGCCGGGGTGACGCTGGGCACCGATGCGCGCAAGGAATTCCGTTTCGACGTGACCGGCGCGCTGACCGAGGGCGTGTCGGCGCGGCTCGTCGGGCTGGCGCGCGACGGGCATCTCCAGCAGCCGTCGCAGGACGACGACCGCATGCTGATCATGCCCGCCGTCACCTTCAAGCCCGGTGCGGACACCGAGATCACGCTGATCGGGCTGTACCAGAAGGACCGGCTCGGCACGCAAACCTATCTGCCGACGTCGAAGACCGTCGACGCGCCCAATGCCGATGTCGAAATCCCCTTCGACTTCTATCTCGGCGAGCCGGACTATAACCATAGCCGCAGCGACTTTTACTCGGGGACTGCGCTGCTCACCCAGCAGTTCGGCGACGCGGTGACGTTCAACAGCCGCAACCGCTATTACCACCAGAAGATCGACTATCAGGAGGTCTATGGCTATTATTATTATGAGGACGAAGGCGTCGCCTATGCCGATGGCCGCGGGCGGCGCAAGCCGACGCGCTATTGGTATTTCAACCGCGCAAAATATGACAATTTCAACAGCGACAATAATCTGAACGTCGCGTTCGCGACCGGGCCGTTCGAGCACCAGGTCCTGCTCGGCGCCGACTATACCAGCTTCAAGGAAGACAAGAGCGAGGGCTTCGGCGTCGCGCCGTCGATCGACATCTATAACCCGGTCTATGGTCAGGCCTTCGCCACCGCGCCCTGGGGGCCGAACAAGGTGACGAAGAACACCCAGCTCGGTTTCTACGCGCAGGACCAGATCCGCGGATGGGACCGGGTCTCGCTCGTGTTCGGGCTCCGGCACGACAAGGTGACGTCGAAGGTCGACGGCGTCGACCAGCCCGACAACACCGCCTGGACCTTCCGCGGCGGGCTGATCGTCGACGTGACCAAGGGCGTTTCGCCCTATGTCAACTATTCCGAATCGTTCCTGCCGGTGTTCGGCACCAGCTTTGCCGGGGTGGCGTTCGTCCCGCGCAAGGGGCGGCAATATGAGGCGGGGATCAAGCTCGCGCCGAGCGCGAATGCGTTGATCACGGTGGCCGGGTTTGACGTGAAGGAGGAGAATTACCTGATCTCCGACCCGACCAACATCCAGAACTTCCTGCAGAACAGCACGGTGGGGTCGAAGGGCGTCGAAGTCGAGGCGACGTGGCGGCTGCCGCGCAGTTTCGAGCTGACCGCTTCGTACAGCTATACCCGCGTCAAGTTCCTGGAGAATCCGGTGGCGACGGTCGTCGGCGACCGCGTGTCCAACATGCCCGAGCATCAGGCGGCGATCTGGGGCGCGAAGCAGTTCGAGCTGGGCAATGGCCTGAACGGCAAGGCGGGGCTGGGCGTCCGTTATCAGGGCGACAAGATCGACACGTCGCAAACCTATTTCATCGATCCGGTGACGCTGGTCGATGCGATGGTCTCGCTCGATTACAAGGGTTGGAACCTGTCGATCAACGCCAGCAACCTGTTCAACACGCGCGTCTATACCAACTGCAACTACGATACCGGGGCGAGCGAGGGGTATTGCTATCTGGGCAAGGATCGCACGCTGCTCGGCTCGGCGCGGTTCCGCTTCTGACCTATCCTCGGGGCCGGTGGCGTTTGCGCCGGCCCCCCGTATCTCGCTTGCACAGGATGCCGCTCATGTTCTCCCGCCTCGCCTTCCGCCCCCGGCCGCTTCGCGGCGCGACCGCCGCGCTGCTGCTCGCGGTCAGCGCGAACAGCGCGCCGCCGCAGGAGGCCCCGGCGGCCGACCTGATCCTGACCAATGGGCGCATCTACACGGTCGAGGCGGGGGCACCCTGGGCCGAGGCGGTGGCGATCCGCGACGGCCGCATCCTCGCGGTGGGCACCCGCGCCGAGATCGCCGCGCGCAAGGGGGCGAAGACCAGGGTCGTCGATCTTCACGGGCGGCTGTTGCTGCCCGCGTTCGGCGATGCGCATGCCCATCCGATCTTTGGCGGGATGAGCCATGCCCGCTGTTCGCTCAGCGCGGGCAAGACGCTCGACGATTATCGCCGGATCATCGCCGAGTGCGTCGCGCGGACGCCGGGCACGGGCACCGTCTTCGGCTCGGGCTTCAACCAGAGCCTGTTCCCGCCCAAGGGCATCCCGCGCAAGGAGATCCTCGACGAAATTTCCAGCGACCGCGCGCTGATCTTCGAATCCGACGGGCATACTTTGTGGGTCAATTCGAAGGCGCTCGAACTCGCGAAGATCACAAAGGACACGCCCGATCCCAAGAACGGGACGATCGACCGCGATCCCGCCACCGGCGAGCCGGTCGGCGGGCTCGAGGAATCGGCGATGGCACTGGTCGACGCACTGGTGCCGCCGCCCAGCGACGCCGATCTCCAGGGCGCGATCACCTATAGCGTGCGGCTGTTCAACAGCTATGGGATCACGTCGTGGCACGATGCCGCGGTCGAATGGGACAAGGGCGGGACGAGCCGCGCGATCCAGGCCTATAAGGCCGTGCAGGACCGCGGCGCGCTGACCATGCACACCGTGATGGACCTGCGCTGGAACAACGCGCGCGGGATCGAGCAGATGGCCGATATCCTGAAGCTGTCCGATGACGCACGCGCGCGCGGGCTGACCGCGAAGGGCGTGAAGTTCTTCATCGACGGCGTGATCCCGCAGCAGACTGCGGCGATGCTGGCACCCTATGAAGGGACGACGGAGAAGGGCGCGGCGCAGATATCGCTCGACATGCTGGCGGAGGCAGTGACCGCGCTCGACGCGCGGGGGTTCCAGCCGCATTTCCATGCGATTGGCGATGCCGCGGTGCGCGAGGCGCTCGACGCCGTCGCACGCACGCGCAGCCACGATGGGCGAACCGACACCCGACCGATGATTTCGCACATGAACGTCATCGACCCCGCCGACCAGCCGCGTTTCGGCCAGCTTGGCGTGACGGCGGTGTTCCAGCCGTTATGGGCGTGCGACGAGGCCTATATGCGGCTGACGATGGAGCGGATCGGGCCGGTGCGCTCGACCACTATCTATCCCGCGGGGAGCATCCTGCGGTCGGGCGGGCGGCTTGCCTATGGCGCCGACTGGTCGGTCGCCTCGGCCAATCCGTTCGAGGGCATCGAAGTCGCGCTCACGCGCATCGCGCCGGGCGAGAATTTGGCGCCGCTGGGGCCGGACGAGGCCGTGACGCTGGAACAGGCATTGCGCGCCTACACGCTCGACGTCGCCTATGTGAACCATCTCGACACGGAGACCGGCTCGATCGCGCCGGGCAAGAGCGCCGACCTGATCGTGGTCGACCAGGATTTGTTCAAGATCCCGGCGCGGCAGATCCATGCGACCAAGGTGCTCGTCACGCTGTTCCGGGGCACGCCGGTCTATGGCGGGCTCGACCGGCTCGCGCGGTGATCGCGGGGACAGGGGTAGCCGGCGACAGGGCTGCGCGCGGGGCGGGGCGAGCGGGTTGCCGCAGCGGGCGCGTGCCGCCACACTGTGCCGCGTATCGCGCGATTCGGCGGCCCCGACACGTCTGAGCGGACCGGCTCGGGAAGGAGCAATGGGCGAGGCGCGATCGGGGGGATTTGCATGCGCGCCAGTGTCCGCACGTCGAGCGCACCGTGCCGCAGACGCACCTGCGCGGCGATGCTTGCCTGGCTGATCCCGCTGGCGATCCCGCCTGCCGCGGCCCAATATGCGCGGCTTGGGCTGAGCCAGTTCACGCACACCCGCTGGACGACGGACGACGGCGTTCCGGCGACAGGCGTCGGATCGCTCGCCCAGACGCCCGATGGCTGGTTGTGGATCAGTTCCGCCGAAGGATTGTTTCGCTTCGACGGCGTCGCCTTCGAACGGATCGATCCGCCGGTCGGCTCCCCGATGGAGCGCGCATCGCCGCGTTCGCTGTTCGTCACGCGATCGGGGGAGCTATGGGTCAGCTATGCCCAGGGCGGCGGCATTGCGGCGTATCGGGGCGGTGGTCTGCGCCCGGTGGGGCCGCCCGGACGAGCCATGTCGCTCAGCGTGGTCGCGCAAACGCGCGACGGCGCGATCTGGGCGATCGGGGAGGGATATCGGGACACGCGATTCCACCGCTGGTTCGGCGGAAAATGGGAATCGCTCGACGCGCGGCTGCGCGCGCCCGAGGGCTTTGCCGGCGAAGTGTGCGAGACTGCGGACGGTAGCGTATGGACGTCGCTTCGGGCCGACGACCGGAGTTCGTTTTTCAGCTTGCCACCCGGCGCCGCACAACTCCGACCCAGCCCGATTCGCACCTATGGCATGGTCACGTGCCGGATCGATCCAAAGGGGCGCATGTGGATCGCCGACAAGGGCGGGACGCGCATGGTCGTGGGGGCGGACGGGCGGCTGATCGAGCGGCCGATCGTCTTTCCCGCAGTGCCTAATCTCGACGCGGCATATCTGGCGTTCGATGCGGCAGGGGGACTTTGGGGCGGCACCAACTCGACCGGGATCTTCTACATCCCGGACGCCGACAAGCCCCGGCGCACCGTTGCCGACCGGCTGGAGCAGTTTGTCGCGGCGGACGGGCTCACCTCGGACGGGGTGTACACGCCCTTCGTCGACCGCGAAGGCAATATCTGGTTTGCCAGCGACGCGGGACTGAACCGCTTCCGCCCCGCGCGCGCGCTTCGGGAGCGCAGTATTCCGGGTGACGCTGGTCAGGGATACGCCATTGCGGGAGCGGGCGATCAGGTCTTCGTCGTGACGACCGCCGGGGTGTTCCAGCTGGGCCGGGGCGCGCCGCGCCGGCTTCTCGACCACGGCGTAGGCGGCATTTGTCCGGCGCGGGAGGGCGGGTTCTGGGCCGTGCGGGACTTTGAGATCCTGCATGTCCGCGCCGGCAAGCAGCGCTCGCTTCCGCTCCCCGCGGGCGGAGGGCTGACCGGCTCGTGCGTCGAGGATCGCTCGGGGCGCCTCTGGGCGAGCCTGTACCAGGGTGGCGCGATGTGGCGCGATGCCGGCGGCTGGCACCGGCTGCGCCAGCCGCTGCCCGATGTCCGCTGGCCCGACCTCGTCCTCACCACGGCGGGGGATGCCGCCTATGTGACGTCGGACGCCCTCGTCACGCTGCGCCCCGAGGGTGCGTCGACGATCGCGCTCGCGCCGTTCGACCTTGGCGACATCATGAAGCTCTCCAACGGGCTCCGCGATATCTTCATCAGCGGCAATAACGGGCTTTTGCGCGTGCGCGGAAATCGCGTCGACCGGATCGATGCGCGGCGCTTCCCCTGGGTCGCGCGGCTCCGCGGGCTGGTCCAGACGCCGAGCGGCGACACCTGGCTGCGCAGGGCATTATGGGTATCCAGGGTCTCCACCGCCGACCTCGATCGCGCGTTCGAAGACCCGAGCGCGCATTTGCCCCGGACCTATTATGATCTGCGCGACGGCGTGATCCCCGCGCTGGACCAGACCTTTACCGGCCCGCAGGTGACGGTGGGCGCGGAGGGGCGGATCTGGCTCCCCGACCGTCAGGGCCTTGGCTATATCGATCCGGGGAAAGGCGCCCGCGACGCTGCGCCGCCGCCGCTGGTGATCCGATCGCTGGCCAGCGGGGGCACGGTCTATCGCGATCCCGGCACCGTGACGCTTTCGGCGGGGACCCGCGCGCTCGAGATCGGCTATGCGGCGCTGAGCTATGCCGCGCCGCATCGCGTCGAATTCCGCTATCGGCTGGAGGGCGTGGACGAGGATTGGGTGTCCGCGGGCACGCGGCGGCTGGCGTCCTATACCAATCTTGGCCCAGGCAAATACCGGTTCGAGGTGATGGCGACCAACGGCGACGGGGTCTGGAACAGCAAGGGCGCGACGCTGGCGTTCGAGATCCCGCCGACCTTTGTCCAGGGCTGGCCGTTCAAGCTGCTGTGCGGGCTGGTCGTGCTGGGGCTCCTCTGGCTCGCTTATTCGATGCGGTTGCGCACCGTCGCCAACCGTATCCGCGCGCGGCTGGCCGCGCGGGTCGAGGAGCGCGAGCGCATTGCGCGCGATCTGCACGACACGCTGCTCCAGTCGGTGCAGGCGCTGACATTGCGCTTCCAGTTGGTGGTGGACGAACTGCCGATCGCCGAGCGCGCCCGCCCTGCGCTGGAAGCGGCGATCGATCGCGCGGACCAGACCATTGCCGAGGGGCGCGACCGCGTCCTGGCGCTGCGCTCGCTCCAGGAGGCGCCCGACATTGCGGCCATCCTCGCCGATCTGGTGCAGCGGCAAGGGTTTGACGCGTCGGTCTGCATCTCCATCACCGCGGAGGGGACCCCGCGCCCGATCGCGCCGCCGGTTCTCGACGAGGTCCGGTATCTCGCGGGGGAGGCGATCTTCAACATCTGGCGCCACGCCTGCGCCACCCAGGTGGCGATCGAGATCGGATATCGCGACGACTTCTCGCTTCGGTTGCGCGACAATGGGGTGGGGATCGACCCCGAGATCGCGCGGAGCGGCGCGGCGGGGCATTTCGGGCTGGCGGGGATGCGCGAACGGGCGCGCAAGCTGCGCGGGACGCTTGGCGTGCGCCGGTTGCCCGAGGGCGGCACCGAAATCCTGCTTAGCGTGCCCGGGCGGGTTGCGTACACGCCGGCGCGGCGGCGCGGGCTGTTCCGCTTCTGGCGGCGACAGGGACCGCGACCGCCGGCTATTTCCGCGTCGTCTCGATGAAATCCAGGCGGGTTTTCAGCGGGTCGGGGGCGACGGTCCGGCCCTGGGCCGTAATGAGGTTCAGCGCGGACGATCCCGGCGTCAGGCGATCCCACCCGAGCTGCGCCAGTGCCGTGGGCCCGGCGCGGGCGAACGCGACCCAGCTGCGGTGCAGCTGCGCGGCGACTGCCAGATCTTCGGGCGCGGTCGCCCGGTCATAGCGTACCCGCACCGTGTCGAAGACATAGGGTATCTCGCTCGCATGCGGCGCGCCCTCCCATTGGTGGCGCATCGCGGTGGCGACATAGTCGAACCGATACAGCCAGACCGGCTGGCGCGGCGCGAGGATGCGCGCGACGGCGCGGGTCGGCTCGTTCATGTAGCGATCGGCGAAGAGGTCGGTCGCCACCGCCGGGGACGGGCGGTCGCCCCGTGGATCGTACAGGCGCCGCGCAGTCGCCGCCTGCGCGCCGAAGGCCGCGAACAGGCGGTCCTTGTCGGGCCCGAACGGCAGGCCGTCCATCGAATTGGTGCCGAGGAGCAGCGGCACGGCGGCGCCGCGGCCCGCGCGATAGGCGTCGATCGGTGCCTCGACCACGGTGCGGCCGTCGATCATCGGCCCGGCATAGTCCGCGACGTCCATCGCCGCCATGTTGAGCCCCTTGATCACGCGATCGGCGGGCAGGGCGCGCAACTGCGCCGCGCGCACGGTGCGCCCGAGCGGCGCGCTGAACGCCCGCCCCGCGTCGAGTGCCTGGGCGAAGGTCGGAATGTGCGTCGGATCGGTCAGCCCGCGCCCTGCGCCCGACTGCACGATCGCCTTGGCGAACAGCCCGCGCGCGAGCGGCGAGGTCATCAGGACATGGACCGATATGCCGCCGGCGCTTTCGCCGAACAGCGTGACATTGGCCGGGTCGCCGCCGAACGCGGCGATATTGGCCTTCACCCATTGCAGCGCCGCGATCTGGTCTCGAAAGGCGAAATTGCCCCCGCCGCCTTCCGCCTTGAGCGCCGGATGCGCGAAGAAGCCGAAGCGGCCGAGGCGATAATTGAGGCTGACCAGGATCACGCCGTCGCGCGCAAAGGCTGTGCCCGAATAGACCGGCGCCGAGCTGCCGCCATTGACGAAGCCGCCGCCGTGGAGCCAGACCATCACCGGCAGCTTCTTGCGCGGCGCAGCGCCCGCCGGGCGCCACACATTGAGGTAGAGACAGTCCTCCGAAGGCTGCGTGCCGAGCGGCGCCGCATCGCCGGGGAAGAGCTGTTGCGCGCAATCGGCGGCGAAACGGCGCGCGTCGCGCGTGCCGGTCCAGCGCGCGACGCGCTGTGGGTTGCGCCACCGATTGCGACCCGTGGGAGGCGCGGCATAGGGGATGCCGAGAAACGCCTCCACCTGCTCCGCGCGCGAGCCGGCCAGGCTGCCGCCTGCGACCGCGACGACCGGATCGCCCCGCTCCTGCGCCGCGGCGATCGGGGCCATCACGGCGGCCAGTCCGGCCGCCGCGAGTGTCATCCTGCGTCGTGTCATGGCGTATCCCCTAACCAAATCGCCGAACGGCGACGGGTGCCCGATCAGAATTTGAACCCGGCGCGCATGCCATAGGTCCGCGGGTCCTGGAACGTCACGGTGCCGCCCGCGAGACCGGGAAACGCCGCGACGGTCGTCGCGCTGGACAGCACGATGGTGTCTTCCAGATTCTTGACGAACCCCTGGAGATACCAGCGGCGGTCGGGCGCGTTGTAGGTCAGGTTGAGATCGGTGCGGGTGTAGGACGGCTGGTGGAACTGTGCCCGCAGCGTGCTCGACAGGAACTCGTAGGAATCGCTGATGCGGCTGCGCACCTGCGCGGTGAGGTCGCTGCCGTTGTCGAGCGGCAGGCTGTAGCTGTAATCCACCGCGGCGACCCATTCGGGCGAGCGGTCGAGCTTGGCGCCGGCAAAATTGACGCCGGGCACCATCTCGTAATCGGTGAAGCGCGCATTGAGCCATGCCACGGTCGCGCCGAAGCGGTTGCGCGGGCTGGGGACGACGACCGCCTCCAACTCGACGCCATCGATCTTCGCCGTCGCGGCGTTGGTCGTGATCTGGCACGGGCCGCCGCAGATGTTGCTGGCCTGGCTCAGCTGCAGGTCGTTGTAATCGTAATGGAAGTAGCTGCCGTTCAGCCGCAGCGCGTTGTCGAGCATGCGCGTCTTGAAGCCGACCTCATAGGCGGTCAGCGTCTCCGGCTTATAGAATAGCGCGTCGGCGGGGATCGGCGCGGTGCAGTTGGCGTCGCCGGCAAGACAGCCGTCGTTGAACCCGCCCGCCTTATAACCGGTCGAGATGCTGGCATATAGCAGGGTGCGGTTGTTCAGGTCGAACTCGACGCCGCTCTTCCACGTCAGCTTGTTGAAGCTGCGGCTGGCGTCGTTGAGCGAGTCCGGCGGGAAGACGAGCGGCTCGCCGACCGTGCTGTGGATGATCGTCGCGCCGAGCCGCGATTTGTCGTCGCTGGTGTAGCGCAGCCCGCCGGTCACGCGCAGCCGATCGGTCAGGCTGTAGGTCGCCTGACCGAAGCCCGCGATCGAGCGCGCGGTGGTCGGGTCCTGGAGGAAGCCGAAGACATAGCCCGGCGTTCCGGGGGTTGGGCTGAGCAGTCCGGTGATGAGCACTTCGGAAACCGAATGCTCCTTGAAGAAATAGCCGCCGACCTGAACCTGCAACCGGTCGCCCGAATAAGCGAGGCGCAGTTCGTGCGAAGTCTGCCAATAGGAGGCGTCGAGCGATCCCGGGTTGGAGAGCGAGAGATTGATGCCGGGCACGAACCCGGTCAGCCCCGGTGCCTGCTCGTCGCGCTCGAACTCGCGATACGAGCCGAGATAGGTCAGCGTCAGCCGGTCGCCCAGTTCGTGATTGACTTCGGTCATCACGCCCCAGCTGCTGTTGTCGCGGCTGCTCTGGCTGCCCTCGGCAAAGCCGAGCACGCGGCGGTCGTCGGACGAGACTTCCGGACGATAGGCGGGGTCGGTGCCGCGCTGGCCGTCGACCGGCCCGGCGAAGGGCGCGAAGAAATTGTACGCGGACACCGCGTTGGTCGGCCGGCCCTTGATCGCGCTGTAATCGCCGCGGACCAGCACTGTGGTGCGCTCGCCGAGATCGGCGAGGACGCTGAGGCGGCCCGACAGATTGTCCTTGAACGGGCTGAGATCGTACGGGGAATCGCCGCGGCGGATATAGCTGTCGCGACGATCATAATTGACCGCGGCGCGCACCGCGACGTGATCGCCGATCGGCACGTTGATCATGCCGGTCAGCTGGCGCGTGTCGAAATTGCCATAGCTCCCCTCGATCGACGCCTCGAAACGATGCTTGGGCAGCGCCGAAATGACATTGACCACGCCTGCGGTCGTGTTGCGGCCATAGAGCGTGCCCTGCGGACCACGCAGCACTTCGACTCGGTCGAGGTCGAAGAACGAGACCTCCTGCGCCTGTGGCCGGGCGATGTAGATGCCGTCGAGCAGGAACGCCGCCGAAGGATCGCCCTTTTCGGTATTGTCGTTGCTCGATACGCCGCGGATCGTGATGCGCAGCCCATCGGTGCGGTCGATCGTCACGGTGGGGATGATTTCGGACAGCGTCGTGGGGTTGGTCACGCCCGCGCTGGTCAGATCGGCGCCGCTCACGGCGTTGAGCGCGATCGGCGTCTTCGAAGCAAGCGATACGGTGCGGTTCGCAGTCACGACGATGTCGCCGGTATCGACGACCTCATCGGCCGGAACGTCCTGCGCCAGCGGCGCGTCCTGTGCCAGCGCCGCGCCGATGCCGAAGGGGGCGATCGACAGCGTCGCTGCGATCAGCGCCCGTATGGCGACGGAATTCCGGGCCGCGCGCAGCGCCGTTCGATCGTTCACGGTGCTGCGGTTCGTCACTAGGCTGGCCATCACTAATCCACTCCATACGTCTTATGGTTTAGCGCAAAACAACATGCAGGCGGGGTCTGTCAAGCGCCACGTCTGCCGGTCGGTCGCTTTTGAAAATGTGCGGCCCGAGAGCCACGTCGCCGGTTACCAGCGCAGCTGTTCCTCGCCGCAAAAGGCATCGACCGGGCTGACCCCCTCGAACGGCGCTGCATCCACCAGGCGCGCAACGGCTTCGCGCTGGACCGTGTCGAGCGACGAATAGGCGTTGACCAGGGTGGCGAAATTGGCGGCGTCGCGGAGGTAATAGGGCTGGCCGAACGACAGCAGCAGCGTCGGAATCTCGCGGTTGAACTGCATCATCGCGCGCCGCATCCCGCCGTGCATCCTGGCGAAATCGAGATGGATATGGCCGATGCTCGGCGTCGCTTCCTGACCGACGAGATAGATCAGCAGATCGGTATCGGCGGCGGTCGGCGGCGCCTCCGGATCGAAATGCCGCAGGTCGAACCCGTGCGCGCGCATCGCATCGAAGAACGGATCGAAGCTCCGTTCCACGGCACCGGCGAAGAAGGTCCAGCCGGCATCGGCGATCACGACGACGCGGCGATGGCGGTCCGGATCGAGCGGAAGGAGGTGCTGCGTGTCCTTCACGCGCGTCACGCTTTGGCCGCAGGCGACCCGGGCGATCTCGCGATGCCGCTCGGTCCGCAGCGCCGCCGCGACGTCGTCCAGCGACCCGATCCGCTCGTCCGGCGTCCGCCGGTGCAACCCGAGCGCCGCCTTGAACGACAGCACGCGCCGGACCGCTTCCTCCAGCCGCGCTTCCGACAGCCGCCCCTCGCGCAGGCCGTCCAGCATCAGCGCCATGTCGGAGGCGGCGTCCCGGCTGAACAGGAACATGTCGCAGCCGCCGGCGATCACCGCCGGGACGGTCTCGCGACGATCGAGCCAGCTGGTCAGCCCGCCCATCACCGTCGCATCGGAGACGATCAGGCCGCGAAAGCCAAGCTCCTCGCGCAACAGCCGCTGGTTGAGCAGATGCGAGACCGTGGCGGGCGCGAAGCGTTCGCGCCCTTCGACGCCGGCCTGCGCCGCATAAGCGGGCAGGGCTATGTGCGCCGACATGATCGTCATCACGCCGTCGGCGATCAACTGGCGGAAGATCCGCCCGAAACTGTCCGCCCAGGCACCGGGCGACATCGGATTGACCGTGGTGGTCAGATGCTGGTCGCGGTCGTCGATCCCGTCGCCGGGCCAGTGTTTCGCAGTGGCGGCGAGGCCGTGCGCCTGCACCACGCGGACATAGGTGCGCGCCTGTGCCAGCACGCGATCGACGTCGGAGCCATAGGACCGCGTCCCGACCACGGCATTGCGGAACGCGACGTTGAGATCGACCACCGGCGTGAACGACCAGTCATAGCCCAGCGCGCGGCTCTCCCGCGCGATCACTTCGGCGACCGCCGCCGAAAGCGCGAGATCGTCGCAGGCGGCGATGCCCATCTGGTTGGGCAGCGCCGTGGTGAAGGGATAGCTCGCGGTGCCGCCCTCGATGTCGCCGCTGAGCAGGACGGGGATGTCGGCGCTCTCGATCATGCGGCGCGTTGCGGCCACTGCCTCGCCCAGGTCGCGCGCGGGAAAGCGGTGGATTCCGCCCGGTCGCAGCGCGGCGAGCGCGGCGCCTTCCTCGAGCGTGTCCTCGCGGCTCGACAGGACGAACAATTGCGCGATCGCAGCCTCGGTCGAAAGGCCGGCGAGCGTCCGATCGACCCAGGCGCGGCCCGCGGCGTCGAGCGCGAGCGGATCGGGCATCGTGGTGGCAGGCGCGCTCATGCCGCGGTGTCGGGCGCGGTCGCCATCGTCGCGCGGTGCCCGGCCATTCCGATCATCAGGCATAGCAGCGCCAGCGGCGACGCGATCGCGCAGGTGATCGAAATCGCCTCGGGCAGCCGTTGCGGATCGGCGAACCAGCGATCGGTAAGGAGTGCCACCGCCATCGGACCGAGCGTTCCGCCGATCAGGTTGATCAGCAGCATATAAGCCGAGGCGACCAGCGCGCGCATCCGGTTGGGCGTCATTTCCTGGAGCGCCGCGAGGCCGCCACCGAAATTGAACCCGGCGAAGAAATTCATCCCGGCGATCAGCGCGAGCGCGACCCAGGGATTGGGCACCAGCGGGAAGGCGATCGTCAGCGGAATGAGCGCCGAAAAGCCCAGCAGCGCGGCACCGAGATTGCCGCGCGGATGCCCCCGCGCCGACAGCCAGCTCGCGAAATGCCCGCCGACGAACGCGCCCGTCGTGCCGAACAGGAACACGACGGTGCCGTATCGCACGCCGATCTCCGCAGTCGACCACTCGAAGCGGCGCTGGAAGAAGGCCGGGATCCACGCGCCGGTGCCGTTGCCGACCAGGATCATCAGCGCGAAGCCGATGCCGATACCCAGATAGGCGCGGCGGCGGGCCAGGACGTGCGCGAAGAACTGGCTGAGCGGCACCACCTGCGCGCCGTGCTGGCCGAGCCCGCGGCGCACCGGCTCGCGGATCGTGAGCATCAGCAATCCGAGGAGCAGCCCGGGAATCCCCAGAGCGAGAAACACCAACTGCCAGCCCTTCACCGCGCCGACCAGCGGCACGGTGACGACCGAATCGGTCGGAATGGCAGCGGCCATCAGCCCGCCGAGCACCAGGGCGAGCGCGCCGCCGAGATAGGTGCCCATCTGATAGACGCCGATCGCCGCGGCCAGCCGCTTGGGTGCGAAATAATCCGAGAGGATCGAATAGGCTGCGGGGCCGAGCCCGGCCTCGCCCGCGCCCACCCCGATCCGCGCGGCGAACAGCAGCGGAAAGCTGCGCGCGGCGCCGCACAGCGCCGTGGCGGCACTCCATGCGAGCACCGAGGCCGCGACGATGTTGCGCCGGTTCGCGCGGTCCGCCAGCCGGGCGATCGGAATCCCCAGCAGCACGTAGAACAGCGTGAAGCTCAGCCCGTAGAGCAGGCTCATGCTCGTGTCCGATACGCCGAAATCGCGCTTGATCGGCTCGACCAGCAAGGCGAGCGCCTGCCGGTCGACAAAGGCGAGCGTGTTGGCCAGCATCAGGATGATCGCCGCCGTCCAGGCCGTGCGGCGGGCGGGCCATGCATCGGCGGGGACCGGATGCGCGCTCATGCGGCGGGCCGCGCTGCGATGCGTAGAAGGGCGGGAAGACTCATCTCGGTTCCGATTGGTTTAGCGCTACAACTCCGGTTCGGACTTCAACGCTGTCTCGGACTTCGATGTCAAGCGGCTTCGGTCATTCCGACCGGATCGACCCCCGCTCGATCACGGCATAGGGGACCAGCTGGTCGCCCGGCGGCTCGCGCCCGGCGCGGCGCGCGGCGATCAGATCGGCCAGCAGCGTCATCGCGATCCTGCCCATCGTCGTCGTGTCCTGGCGCACCGTGGTCAGCGCCGGCCAGACCTGCCGCGCCACGGGGGTATCGTCATAGCCGACGACCGACAGCGCATCGGGCACTGCGATGCCAAGCCGATGCGCGGTCGCCAGCACGCCGCAGGCCGAGGCATCGTTGGTGGCGAAGATCGCGTCGACGCGCGGGGATCGCCCGAGCAATCGCGCCGCAGCGTCTGCGCCGCCCTGGAACGTGAAGTCGCCGGGCTCGATTCTGTCGGGATCGATCGGCAGCGCTGCGTCGGCCATGGCGCCTCGATAGCCTTCGAGCCGCATCGCGGCGGCGCTGTGCCCCTCCGGACCGCCGACGATGCCGATGCGGCGGTGGCCGCGCGCGATCAACAGGCGGGTGATGTCGTACGCCGCCTGGCGCTCGTCGCAGCGCGCCGCGGGCAGGCCGGGGAGCGCGGCGCCGGGGCCGACCGCGACGGCGGGCAGATCGATCTCCCGCAACCAGCCCGATCGGGCGACGAGTTCGGCGATCGGCGGGGGCAGGAGGATTCCGTTGACGCCGGTCCGCTGAAGGCGTTGCAGCGACGCGCGCAGCGCGGCGGGGTCTGCCGGATCGGCGCGCTCGACGACGATTTCGGCACCCATCTCGACCGAGGCGTTGAGTGCGCCCACCAGCACGGTGCCGACAAAGGCGGTGGCGGCATCGGTATAGAAGATGCCGACGCGCAACGTCTGCGCACCCGCCAGCCTCTTGGCTTCGCGATTGGGGACATAGCCAAGCTGCTCGACCGCCGCGAGCACCGCCGCGCGCGCATTGGCACCCGCCTTGGGGCGTTGGTTGAGCACGTTCGATACCGTCATCGAAGAAACGCCGGCCAGCTTCGCAACGTCGGCGATCGTCGCGCGCGCATGCGAGCGTCCGCTGCGTTCGTCCTGCCTCTTGTCGCCCAATCCTCGTCCCCCAAGCGCAATCCTGCCCGACCCATAGCGCCGGCGCCCGCAATATGCGGTTATGGCGTCCTCGACGGAAGGACTGTCCGGGCCCCGGATACTGATTCCAAGCGCAAAACCAAATGCGCAGCGCCGGGGGGCCGCATTGCAGGCCGTAGCCGAATGTCAGGGGGCGCTGGCCAGGCTGCCCAACTGGTGCCGCCAGCGTCGCTGCCCTTTCGAGGAAATTTTACGACGGCCGGTCGCCGATCGGGAGGATTGCGCGTTGGGACGCGGCGGCCATCGGCTCGCAGGGGTAGGCCACGACGTTCGAGAGGAGCGGAAACTGAACGAAATCGCCGGATGGGTCGCGCCGGCCGCGACCATGATCGCCGCCATGATGACCGCCGCGAACCTGGGCGCGCGCGTGACCGGGTGGGGCTTCGTCGTGTTCACGGTCGGATCGCTATGCTGGATAGTGGTCGGCGTGTCGTCGGGACAGACCAATTTGCTGGCGACCAACGCCTTCCTGACTTTGGTCAATCTGGTCGGCATCTGGCGCTGGCTCGGGCGGCAGGCGACCTATGAGGACGGTGGCCGGGCGGCCAAGGCGCGGAGCCGGCGCGCGTCGGTGCCGGCGCTGTTCACCGCCACCGGCGTCGCCGGGATGGCGGTCGTCGGTGAGGACGGCAGCGCAGTCGGGAAGGCCGTCGAGGCGCTGGTCGAGTGCGGCTCGGGCAGGGTGAGCTATGTCGTCGTGGCGACCGGCGGTGTCGCCGGCGTGCGCGAGGACCTGCGCGCGGTCCCGCGCGATGCGATCGCCTTTGGGTGCGACCGGCTCACGCTTTCGATCGCGCGCGGCGCATTCGAGGCATTGGCGCCGCTCGAGGGCGGCGACTGGCCCGCCGCTGCCCCGACCGCCGCGGCATGACGGTCACGCATATCGCGTTGCCGGACTCCCTTGCAGGTTAAGACGCCGTGCACCTTATAGCTTGAAATGCTGCACTGCAGCAACCAACTATGGGCTGGACCGTTTGAGGCGGAGCGGCCGCCTTTGGTTTCTCCCAGGCCGAAGGAGTATGACATGGGCCCGCTATCCGATACGCTCGCACGACTGAGCGCGCTCCGCGAGGGCCGTGTGCATCCCGCGTCCGAGGCGTCGCCGGCCAGGCTGACGCCGCTGCACGATTTCGGATCGAATCCGGGTGCGCTGGATGCCTATTTCTACGTGCCGGAGACAGTGGTGGCCAATCCGCCGCTCGTGGTGGTGCTGCATGGCTGTACCCAGAACGCGGCGGGATATGACCATGGCTCGGGCTGGTCGCAGCTTGCCGACGACCATGGTTTCGTCCTGCTCTTTCCCGAGCAGCGGCGCGCCAACAACATGAACCGGTGCTTCAACTGGTTCGAGCCCGGCGACACCCGCCGCGATGCCGGCGAGCCGCTGTCGATCCGCCAGATGATCGATGCGATGGTGCGCGGCCACGGCATCGACCCCGCGCGCATTTTCGTGAACGGGCTCTCGGCCGGGGGCGCGATGACATCGGTGCTGCTGGCGGTCTATCCCGAGCTGTTTGCGGGCGGGGCGATCATCGCCGGCCTGCCGTACGGTGTCGCGCGCAACGTGCCCGAGGCGCTGGAGCGGATGCGCGGGCAGGGCGGGCCGGGGCGCGATGCGCTTGCCGCCGCGGTCCGCAATGCGTCGCCGCACCGTGGGCCCTGGCCGATCGTGTCGGTGTGGCATGGCGGGGCCGACCATGTCGTCGTCCCGGCCAATGGCGACGCGGTTCTCCAGCAATGGCAGGCGATCCATGGCGTGGATGCCGGTCCGGACGAGAGCGACGAGATCGACGGCTATCCGCACCGGCTGTGGCGGGATGCGGGCGGACGCGCGGTGATCGAGGAATATCGCATCACCGGAATGGGACACGGCACGCCGCTGGCAGCCGGGGGCGACGATGGCTATGGCGCGAGCGGCCCGCACATGCTGGAGGCTGCGATCTCCTCCACCCGGCACATCGCTGGCTTCTGGGGGCTGACCCAGCCGCGTCGCACGCGCGCTGCCGCGGCGCCGGCAAGCGCCCCGGCACCCGCGCGGCATCCGGGCGAGGTGCGCTCCGAGCAGCGCGGTCCTGCGCGGCAACGCCCGTTGGCGGCGGGGGTCGGCAAAGTCATCGAGGATGCCCTGCGTGCCGCCGGCCTGATGCGCTGAGCGCCGCCGCGCTATCGATCGCGCGAACTGCTTATCGGTTTTCCGACCGCGAGAGCTTCGCCACCGTATCGGAATCGTCGCTGGTCGTGCTGACTTCGTTCTCGTGGGTCTGCCCCGCAAGTTCCGGCTTGCCCGCGCCGACGGAGCGGCGCGGGCATGCCGGGCTGTCAGAACGCGATGCTGAACGATGCGCGGGTTGAGAAATTGAGGCTTCCGTTCCGCGTCTTTTCGGCTCCGGCGCCGATCTTCCACGTATGGTCGAAGCCCCCTCCGAGAAGGCGGATCTCGGCCGTCCAGCTATCGTCGATACCCTCGGGGGTGATCGAGAAGGTATCGCCGTCGAGGAAATTGGCCTTGGTCACCCCGAGCTTTCCGGCAAGCACCGAGCGGCGACCGCCCTCCAGTTCGATCGACAGCGGAACCGAGTCCGAGGCGGGCTTGAGTGCATAGGAGAAGGCGACGGTGCTGGAGGCGCTGAGCGAGCTGCTCGTGCGCTTTGCCACGTACAGGTTGATCGCGTCGCCGCCGCCGCTTTCGTCGTACGAGTTTTCGCGGAGCTGGAACCACTCCACACCCAGCTTGGGCCGGATCTTCAGCCGCGAGGTCGGCGTGATGTCGTACGAGACTCCGCCCATTCCGGAGAAGAGCCACCCGCCCCAGTCCGCCGAACTGGTATAGCTATAGTCGGTGTCGCTGGCGGTCAGGTCGACCGTTCGCTCGCTCGAGAAGTTGGTGCGCGCGGCACCCACCCGGGCATAGCCGAAGAGCGGCCCCGACCGTGCGCTGCGCCAGAATGCGCCGATGTCATATTGCGAGGTATCGATAACCCCGCTGCCGCCATTGTTGGTGACCTTGCCCCCAAGCCAAGCGACCGAACCGCCGACATAGCCAATGTCGGTCAGCCACTCGGCGCCGCCCGAGAACCCCCATCCGCTCGTTTTATAGGCGTTTACTCCGGTCGCGCGCCGGTTGCTGCGCCAGACGACCGGTTCTGCCCAGGCGACCATCTGGCCGGGCTCGGTGATGTCGAAGATGGCGTCCCGATCCATGACATGCTGCGCCGCCAGCCGGGTCGCGCGGGTGACCGAATCGAACAGGCCCCCCGCATGGTCGGGCAGCATCTGCGCGACCTGGGTCTGCAAGGTCTCGCCATCCATCATGTCGAGGAAGCTCTGTTCAAGGACATCGTCTTCCAGCGCCGCCGTCAGAATAGCGTCATAGGCGCTGGCGGAGGAACTGCGCAGGCCCAGTTCGGACGCGAGCTTGCGGCGGATGTCCAGCACCAACTCGTTGTTCGCCACGCTCACCGAGCCATCGAAGATGAACGGGATCTCGGTGGTCGTATCGTCGAAGGTGGGGGTGCCCACCAGGCTGTCCGCGCTCAGGATGACGTAGCTGCCCTCGGCATCTTCGAGCGAGCTGACCGTCGCGGTTATGATCGCGCCGCTCTCGAAGGTCGCGGTGCCGGCGGTAATCAGCGAACTCGTCTTCGTTTCGCCGTCGATATAGGCGCGCAGCACGCCGCCCTGCTTCACCGTCAGCGATCCCACTTCGAAGCTCTTGACGCCGGACACGCCGAACTCGCCGCCTTCGACGACGATGGAAGCGGCGGCGCCGTTACCGATGGTTCCATAGAATGTCGCGGTGTCGGAGATCGTCAGCGAACCGGCCTGGCCGCCAAAGTCGATCGTTCCCGTGAAGTAGGAATCGTCGGTCAGGGACGCGGTGCCGATCCCGTTGCCGAAATAGACCTTGCCCGAATAATAAGCGCGTTCCGACAGCAGCAGCGTGTCGTTGCCGTCGTTGAAATAGGTGTTGCCGAGGATCTGCCCCGCCGAGACGGACAGCGTGTCGTTGCCGGACCCGGTTTCGATATGGCCCGTGATCGCAGTATAGACCGTGTCGTCGGTCTCGCCTTCGTCCAGGTCCTCCTCCGCGTCGGCGTGCGTCTCGGCATCTTCCGCATTGAGGTGCTGGGTGATCGTCACGTCCGCCGTCGCGCTCGACAGGTCGATCGCGCGAACGATATCGGTGTTCGACCCGACGGCGCTGATGAAGCCGGTATTCTCGATCGTCGTCAGCGTGCCCGACAGGTCGCGAATGCCATAGGCTTCACCCTCGCCCGTCGAATTGATCTGGGCGCTGACCGTTCCACTGTTGTAGAGCGAGCTGACGACGGCGTCGGAATTGATGAGGATCGCGGTTGCCGCCGAATCGCTTGTCGTCGCGGTCACGGCGCCGCTGATGCCGATCCCGCCCGGAAGGCTTACCGTCCCCCCCGCGCCGCCGATGACGAGCCCATAGGCGTCGGTCTGGCTATAGCTGGCGATCCCGTTGATCGAGCCCTCCACGAGCAGCGAATAGCTGCCGTTCGCCGACGGCAGCGCGCCGATCGTGATCGCCTCGTCGCTGGCGATGAGCATTCCCGGGCCGTTGCCGTACGCCGTTATGGCGCCCGTGCCCTCGTCGCTGTCGTCGACGCCGTCATCGTCTTCGTCGTCGTCCGTGGTGCTGTCGTCCGACGGCGGCGCGGCGACGATGATGCCGCCTGCGACATTGGCCTCGATCGCTACCGCCGCGGCGCCCGACCGCAGGTCGAACCGCGACAGCGCGATGGTGTTGTCGTCGTCGTCATAGGTGAAGGTCGTCTGGTGCCCGACAGTGCCCTGGATGCGGATCGTCCCCCCGACATCGCCTTCGACGCTCAGCGCGCGCGCGCCGGCCCCGGTGACCACGGTCGTCCCTTCCAGGATGATGTCGCCGGTTACGTCGGCGGTGCGGATGCCGACGCTGTTGTCGCCCGCCACATAGATCGTCCCCTGTTGCACAAGCGAGCCGTCCAGCGTCGAATCGAGGACGATGCCGCCCGAATTCAGCCCTTCGACGGTGATCGATCCCGTATTGGTGATCGTCCCCGTCACCGTCCCGCCCGGCTCTGCCCAGATACCGTAGCGGTTGCTGGCAGAGGCCAGCACGCCGTCGGCAACGCCATTGGCGTCGTCATCGACGGGGTCGTAATCTTCCAGCACGGTGATCACGCCGTCGTTGGTGACGGTGGTGGCGACGCCGGGCTTGATCAGGATGCCGGTTGCGCCATCGCCCGTGCCGGCGGTGATCTGGCCGGCTTCGTCGTCGCTGTCGTCGTCGTCGTCTTCGCTGACGGTCACCTTGTTGTTGCTGTCGACGGTGATCGCGGCGCCGGACGCGACGCTCAGCTCGACATCGTTCTTGATCGTCACGTCACCCGCTTTGGACGTCGCGAGCGCGGTGCTGCTGTCGGCGCTGACGGTAGTTTGGGCAAATGCCGGGGTGGCCGCCATCGCGAGCGAGCCGAAGCAGGTCGTACGCAGCAGAACGCGCAGTTTCATGTAACGAATCCTTGCAAGGTGAGGGGGCGGCGCGGTGCGTCTGTGTGAAGCGAGGTCCGCCCGAGGCCGGCGGACCGAATCCTGGCCCCTGTGCCCGATCCGGATGGGCGGACCACGCCGGACAAGGGCAGCGGATCTGCCGATTCGGAGATGGCCACTTGAACTCCCTATGGACCGAGGGCGTCCTCGTTCGCGGGGCCGTATTTCCCTGAGGTTTCCAGCGGGCGCTTCGAAGTCCGGAGGAAGCAAGCCGCCTGGCGCCGTCGGCGCCGCGCGCCCGGACGGCTGCCATCCGCGGTTTCAGCGACCGAGCGAAAGTGAAATCTGCAGGAAACACGGGAAGCAGACGCCGCCTCCGTAACGATCGCCCTTGCTCCCTCAGGAGCTCCCGATGACTCGCCTGTTATTGAACGAGGGAGGCAGCGAAGGAAGTCGATCGTCGCGGAGGCGCAAGAGGGCGGTGAGGCATGGAGCAATGGAGGCTCGAGCGTGAGCAAGGTTCTCGTCGTCGATGATGACATCAGCATCCGTACGCTTCTGGCGAACAGCCTGAGCGCCCATGGATATGACGTATGCACTGCGGCGAATACGATCGAGATGAACCAGGCTCTGGTCCGCACGCCCGTCGACCTTATCATCCTGGACGTGATGATGCCGGGCGAGGACGGGCTGTCGGCGTGCCGGCGCCTCGTGGATGACGGCGGCCCGCCCGTGGTGCTGTTCAGCGCGCTTGGCGAAGAGCAGGATCGTATCGCGGGGCTGGAATTCGGCGCCGACTATTACCTCACCAAAACCTGTACCCCGCGCGAGGTCCTGGCGAACGTCCGTGCCGTTCTACGCCGGCAGGAACGGCCCGTGACGCGCCCGGAGCGCTATTCGTTCGGGGAGTGGACGATCGACCTGTCGTCGAACGAACTGCTGGACGGCCATGCCACGCTCATCGACCTGACCGATGGCGAGTTCGCGGTGCTGCGCGCCTTCGTCCAGCATCCGCGGCGCGTCCTCAGCCGCGATGCGTTGCTCGAATTGTCGCGGGGCCGCGATAGCGAGGCGTTCGGGCGTGCGATCGACATCCAGGTGAGCCGCCTTCGCCGCAAGCTGCGCGCGCCGGGCGACGATGTCATCCGCACCGTCAAGCATGAAGGCTATCTGTTTTCGCCGCAGGTGCAACGCGCTTGATCCGGATGCCGAATTTAAAGCGGTTTTCGCTGCTGTTGCGGATATTCCTGGTGATGCTGGCCAGTGCCGCGGCAGCGCAGCTCATCAGTGGCGTGCTCCTGTTCGTCCTGCCCGCGCCTGTCCCGCGCCTGTTCAGCGTCGATCAGGTCAGCGCAGCGTTGAAGACGGGGCATGACTCGAGCCGAAACCTGCTCCTGAGCGCGGAGCCGCCCGCCACCCTCGCCACCCGGCAGAGCGAGAGTTCGGCGCGGATGCGGGCCTTGTTCACCCAGCGGCTGGGCGTTCCGGCCTCCCGGCTTCGCTTGCAGTTGTTCCTCGAACCGCATTTTCCCCGGCGCGTGGGCCCCGATGGGCGCTTGTCGAGCGGCCCGCCACCCTTTGGGGGCCTCCCGCGCGAGCGGTTCGGGAGGCCGAGCGATGAATTGCTGTTCGGCGATTTTTTGGTCTCGCTGCAACTTGCGGACGGCAGCTGGCGGACCGCGCGGCCGGCGCGCGGCTTCGCCACGTTCTGGCGTTGGCGCGCCCTGTCGTGGCTGCTCGCCGCGTTGCTGGCGATTGCACCGTTCGCCTGGTGGCTGGCGCGGCGGATCACGCGCCCGATCGCGGCGTTCGCCGAGGCCGCCGAGCGCCTTGGCCGCGATCCGCGCTCTGCCCCCGTGCCCGTCCGCGGGCCGCCGGAGATCGAGGAGGCGGCATCCGCGCTCAACCAGATGCAGGCGCGGGTCTCGCGCTATATCGAAGATCGCTCGATGCTGCTGGCGGCGATCGCGCATGATCTCCGTACGCCGCTCGCGCGCATTGCCTTCCGTATGGAGAACGCGCCGGAGCCTTTGCGCGCTGCGACGGAGACCGACATCAAGGACATGGAGGCGATGCTCTCGTCGACGCTGTCGCTCGTTCGCGACCTGACCGTTCCGCCCAAGCGGCAGCGCCTCGACCTGCGCGCGCTGATGGAGAGCGTGACCGACTCGTTCAGCGACAATGGCGACGACGTGCGACTCGAAGAGGGCGCCGCCGCGATCGTCGACGGGGATCGCGCGGAGCTGAAACGGCTGTTCGGCAATCTGATCCGCAACGCCGTTCTGTATGGCGGGCAAGCGACGGTGGCGATCGGCACGAGCGGCGGCCGCGCCTGGGTGGAAGTGCGCGACCTGGGGCCGGGGGTCCCCGAAGAGCTGCTCGAGCGGGTCTTCGAGCCGTTTTTTCGGATCGAGCAGTCGCGGAATCGCGCAAGCGGCGGCGTCGGCCTGGGACTGGCCAGCGCGCGCGCGATCGCGCGGGCGCATGGCGGGGAAGTCACGCTCCGCAATCGCAGCGAGGGCGGCCTTGTCGCACGCGTTTCACTGCCCGTTTCGAGTAGCTAGAAACCTCGGAGAAATGCGGCCCGCCGAACGAGTGACAAGTGGATCGGGAGTATCTCTTGTGCATATTTCGGCGTCGGCGGGCCCGCTGCTCTTGTGTGGCGCGGGCTGGATGAACAGCCCTGGCGCAATCGCGGAACGCGGCAGCCTCCACGGTAGCGATCTCGCCTGGACAGCGGGGCGCTTCAAGCGCTCCGGTCCCTCGTTACCTCTTTCAGTGCCCGAACCAGGCACACCCTGAATGCTGCAGGCCGCGTATTCTTCCGGAAGAGCGCGGCCAGGCAGGCCGGAGCGGGCGGACCCCAAAGCCGCCCGGATCGGCGCGGATCGGGCGTCCCGCCTTGCCCGAGGCGGGAACGCCCGATCCGACACCGCTATCGCCAAGCGGCTGCAACGCGCCCCGGCGCCCGTCCGGAAACTTGGCAGAAACCCCGAAGCCATCGGCTGGAGCGTGCGGCCGTGGTTCCCGACCTCCTCGCCGTAGACCTGTAGATGCCGCTTATCATGCGTGGAGTAATAGGTGACCAAACGACCCATCGGCCACGGGCTTCGGCCGCGTGGCGCCATGTTGTTCTGCGCAAGCGCGTTGCTGTCCGGGATCGTGGCTGCGCCGGCATCCGCCCAGAGCGGGCCGGCGGCACCGAACCCGCAGGCGTCGAACCCCACACCGGCACCACCCGCACCCGTCCCGCGCGTGACGAAAAGCCTGCGGGTCGAGGGCGTCCAGCGCCTGGAGCCGGAGACGATCCTGTCCTATACCCGGCTGCGCACCGGTGAGCCCTATACTACCGAGACGGTCGACCAGGCGATCAAGGATCTGCTCGGCTCCGATCTGCTCGCCGACGTCGCGATCGAAGGCCTGGAGACGGGCGACCTGGTGATCCGCATCCGCGAGAATCCGGTGATCAACCGCGTCGTGTTCGAAGGCAATAAGCGCCTGAAGAGCGACAAGATTCTCAAGGAAGTGAAGCTGGGGCCGCGCCAGCTCTTCACGCGAACCGCGGTCCGCGCCGATGTCGCGCGCATCGTCGAACTGTATCGCCGCCAGGGTCGCTTCGCCGCCACCGTCGCGCCGAAGATGGTGAGCCTCGACCAGAACCGCGTCGACGTGGTGTTCGAGATCGACGAGGGCCCCAAGTCCAAGGTCCGCCAGATCAACATCATCGGCAACAAGGTGTTCGGGAGCCGCGTCCTGCAGGGCGCGATGGCGACAAAGCAGTCGCGCATCTCGGCGCTTTTCAGCTCGAACACGTCGTACGACCAGGACCGGCTGGCCTATGACCAGCAGAAGCTGCGCCAATTCTACCTGACCGAAGGCTATGCCGATTTCCGCGTGATCTCGGCAATGGCCGAGCTGACGCCGGACAAGCGCGACTTCATCATCACCTATGTCGTCGAGGAAGGTCCGCGCTATAAATTCGGGCCGGTGACGGTCGACAGCGCGATCCGCGACTTTGACGACAAGCGGCTCGCCACGGCGCTCCAGATCAAGGAAGGCCAATGGTATAACGCGAAAGCCGTCGAGGACACCGTCGAGCAGCTGAGCGAGACTGCCGGCGCTTTCGGCTATGCGTTCGCGGACGTCCGCCCCGAATTCCAGCGCGACAAGGACGCGCTGACGATGACGATGAACTTCCACATCGGCGAGTCCAACCGCACCTATATCGAGCGGATCGACATCACCGGCAACCGCCAGACGCAGGACAAGGTCATCCGCCGCGAGATGCGCGTCGCGGAGGGCGATGCGTTCAATACCTTCCTCGTCAAGCGCTCGCAGGACCGCATCAATTCGCTCGGCTATTTCGAGGACAAGTTCGAGATCGAGCGCAAGGAAGGGTCGACTCCCGACCGCATCGTGCTCGCGGCCAACGTCGAGGAACGCGCCAATGGCGAGCTGACGCTGTCCGCCGGCTTCTCCAGCCTCGAGAGCTTCATCCTCCAGGCGTCGATCCGCCAGCGCAACTTCCGCGGCATGGGGCAGACGGTGTCGGCCTCGGCCGATTATTCGAGCACGTCCAAGTCGATCGAGCTGGGCTTTACCGAGCCCTATCTGTTCGACAGCAACGTGGCGCTCGGCGCGACGATCTTTCGCCGCGATTATAACGCGTTCAACTATATCGGCAGCGATCGCAGCACGACCTATGAGCAGGTCTCGACGGGCTTCCAGCTCGTCGCGGGCCTCCCGCTTACCGAATATTGGACATTGTCCACGCGCTACACGCTGATGAAGGACGACGTGACGCTCGACAAAAGCACGTTCTACTCGGACACCGACGGCGACGGGGACACCGAATGCGACCCGCTAAAGGCCGGCACCTATTATTGCCAGGCGATCGGCTCGCGCATCACTTCGCTGGTCGGGGTGTCGCTAATCTATGACAGCCTCAACAGCCGCATCCGGCCCAGCCGCGGCCATCGGCTTTCGTTCAGCGCGGATTTTGCCGGGCTCGGCGGGGACGTCAGCTATCTGCGCGGGCGCTTCGATGGCGCCAAATACTGGAATGTCGGCAAGGGGTTCATCTTCTCGCTGACCGGGGAGGGCGGCTATATCCACGGCTTGAAGGGGTCGACGACCGCCGGTGTCGATCCCATCCGGATCACCGACCGCTTCTACCTGGGCGAGCCGCAGTTTCGCGGCTTCGACATCCGCGGGGTGGGGCCGCGCGTCAAGCGGATCAGCTACACGGGAGATCCGACTACGGGCACGCAGCTGCTGAACACCGACAAGGACTCGGTCACCGACGACGCGCTGGGGGGGAAGGCCTATTATCTGACCAAGGCCGAGCTGGAAATTCCGCTTGGCGCCGGCGCCCGGGAAATGGGCCTGCGACCCTCGATCTTCATCCAGGCCGGTGCGGTCTTCAACATCACCCGCCCGTCCAAGACCGTCGAGTTCGAACAGCTCAAGGACTCGTCCGGCAAGCTGCTCTATAACGCCGACGGGTCGCCGACGCTGTTGCCCAAGAAGACCTATGTCTATGATTCGAATGGCAAACCCTATTATGTCGTCGCGTCGACCGACGCGAATTATGCCGGCCAGACCACGACCTGCAAGGTCGGCTACGCCGCGAGCGCGAGCGCGGCGTGCGTGGGTACGTCGCTCAACACGCTCTATTACACCGAGACCTCGCCGTTTCTGGAGAGCTTTGTCGGGGACTCGGCGAAACCGCGAATTTCCATCGGCTTCGGCGTGAACTGGACCTCGCCGTTCGGCCCGCTTCGCATCGACGTCGCCAAGGATATCATCAGCGTCGACGGCGACGATGCCAAGCTGATCACCTTCAATGTGGGGACCCAGTTCTAGGATGTCGTCCGGCCGCCGGCCCGGCAAGGTCGGCGGCGCCCAATCAGGGTTCGGGAATTGGCATGCGCGCACGGTCATTAGACCAGCGCAACCGATCAAAGCGGCTGGCCGAGCAACGCTTCGACTTCGCTGCGATAGGTGCGGCTCATCATCAGCCGGTCCCCATTTTGTAGCTGGACTTCGAACTCACCATGGGATCGTCGCTCGAGCGCGGCGATCGACCGGATGTTGACGATGCTCGAGCGATGGATGCGAACGAAGCGGAACGGATCGAGGCGGCTTGCGACCGTGGTCAGGCTTGCCCGGCACAGAAATGCCTCGCCTTGCGAATGTACGTTCACGTACACGCCCGCCGCTTCGATCCAGTCGATCTGATCGGTCATCAACAGGCGCGTGGTGTCTCGCGACTTGACCACGATCCAGTGCCAGATCGCGCCAGGCTTGGCGCGTTGCGCGACCAGCTTGACCAGATCGTGCCCAAGCGCGTTCGCGCTGTCGGCATTGCGAAGCCGCAGGTCGTTCAGCCGTTCCTTCGCGCGCGCGATCGTCGTGTCGAAGCGCTGGTCGCTGAACGGCTTGAGGAGATAATCGATCGCATTGCTCTCGAACGCCTGGATGGCGAAACGGTCATAGGCAGTGACGAATATGGTGACCGGCATCGCCTCGGCACCGATCGCCTCGATCACCCCAAGCCCGTTGACGCCGGGCATCTGCATGTCGAGGAACACGATATCGGGGCGCTCCTCGCGGATCTTCGCGATCGCGTCGGCGCCATTCTCGGCGGTGAGGATCTTCGCGACATCGCCGTCGCGGGCCAGCAGATCGGTGATGCGTCGCCGCGCCGGCGCCTCGTCGTCGACCACCAGCGCGCGGATCGGATCAGGCTGCGCTGTCACCGGCTTCGGCATCGCGTGCATTGGTCGGGATTCGGATCGCCACCCTGGTGCCACCGCCCCTGCGCCGCGAGAGGGTGAACGCCCGCTGCTTCTCGTCGTCGCACAGCGCCTGGACGCGCTCATGAGTCACATGAAGCCCGAGCCCGGCGCCGGTTTCCATCCGCCAGTGCGGCGGCAGCCCGACACCGTCGTCATCGACCTTGATCTGCAGGTGATCGCCAGCGAGGTGCGCGGAAATGACCACCTCTCCGCCGTGGACCCGGCCCTCAAGACCATGGCGGATCGCGTTTTCCACGAGCGGCTGGAGCAGCATCGACGGGACCATCGCCGACAGCGCGGCGGGATCGGCCTTGATGCGGATCCTGATCCGCTCGCCGAAGCGGAGGCGCTGGATCGCGAGATAATGATCGAGCAGCGCGAGCTCCTGGGCCAGGGTAATCTCGGTGCTGCCCTGGCAATCGAGCGAGCGGCGCAGCAACGCGCCCAGATCCTCGATCATTTCCCGGGCCTGTTTCGGATTTGCGCCGAGCTCGCCCGAGATCGCGTTGAGGGTATTGAACAGGAAATGCGGCTCGAGCTGAAGCCGCAATGCGTTGAGGCGCGATTTGACCAGCCGCTTCTCGACGCGTTCCAACTCGACCTGGCTGGTCAGCAAGCGGCGATGGAAATTGAACGCCTGCACCGCGCCGACGAAGGCGCAATAGGTCACCCAGCCGCCCATGTAGAAATAGATCGCGAACTGCGGGACTCTGAGCGGATTCCAGGTCACTTCGGGGAACGGGAAGAACATCGCGCCCATAACGCAGATATGCGCCAGGCTGAACGGCACGCTCAGCAGCAAATGTGCGGCGGCGATCCGCAGCAGATTGGGATAGGCCGCGGTCAGCCGCCTGTCGATCAGCAGGATCAGCGGGGTGAGAAGCGCCCATGCCCAGGCGTCGAGAACCTTCGCGATCAATTCGCTCCGCAGGAAGCCGTCGACCATGTCGGGGATCGCCTGGAAAATGCTGACCGCGGTCCAGGCGAGCAGTATGAGCAGCGCGAATTTCGCGCGGGCGCGCCATATGCTGGTCCCATGGGCGGAGAGCCCGGACAGCAGCCCCGTGACCGGAAAGCCGATCCTGGGAGGCGATCTGAAGGTGGCCGCGTTCATGCCGGCCATCTATCCGCCAAATTGGCGGCCGCGTGAAGTCCCTCCTTTTCATCGCAGTCCTAAATGAGCCGCTGTCGGACATCAGGTGTTGCCGGCGACTCGTCTTGAAACGCGGCATATTGATCGACGCACGGGATCATATTGAGCGTGGCGCGCAGCGAGGCCTGCGACGGTATCGACGTGGAACAGTCTATTGGGCTGGTGGAGGCGCATAAAGACTATGAGAGGGTGCGCAGAACGGAGATATGTTGCGAACCGGATAATGGCTTAACCAAGCGGTCTGATGACATTTAAGGTGGCTAAATGGGGTGATCAACCGAAGCTTTTCGACGCGTTATCCGGCTGTTGGTGCGTGGACTCACGTACATAACTGTGGCTCTATTGATGAAGATCATCCGCCGAGAAGTGGATGACAGCGTTGACGACGCCGCGCGGCTGAACCGAGTTGTCGCGGGAGGAGAGGGGGCTTTGATTATGGTTTTACGCGATAGGAAAGTTGCGCGCTGGCTGGGGGTCTCGACGACAGTCGTCGCGGCCATGCTGGCGATGCCCGCATTTGGACAGACGGCGAGCACCGACGCGAGCGTCGGAGTCGGCCAGGATCAGGCGGACGACGAGGCGGTAATCACCGTCACCGGTCGCCGCGCCGCCATCCAGGCCGCGGACGAGCGGAAGCGCAAGAGCGACAGCATCATCAACTCGATCGTCGCGGACGAGGCCGGCAAGCTGCCGGACAATTCGATCACCGAAGTCCTCCAGCGCGTTTCCGGTGTCAGCATCGTGCGCTTCGGCGCGCTCAACGATCCGGATCACTATTCGGTCGAAGGGTCGGGCATTCAGGTGCGAGGCCTCAGCGGCGTCGCGTCGCGGCTCAACGGCCGGGAGATCTTCAGCGCAAATGGCGGCCGCGCACTGATCTGGGGCGACGTTACCCCGGAGCTGATGCAGGCAGTCGATGTCTACAAATCCTCGACCGCCGACCTGATCGAAGGCGGCACCGGCGGCCAGATCGACCTGCGGACCAAGATGCCGTTCGACTATAGCATCGGCTGGCACGCCGCCGGCAGCGCCGAAATCAGCTATGGCGATCTTGCCAAGGACAAGGACTATGCGCTGTCCGGGCTGATCGCGGGCCATTGGAACACCGCGATCGGCGATATCGGGGTGCTGGTCGATGTGGCGACGAGCCGGCTGACGTCGCTGTCCAACTTCTTCCGCGCCGAGCCCTATTTCCGCCAGCGCTTGCCCGGCGAGACGAGCGACGTGTTCATCCCCGGCGGTTTCGATATCGGCGACGAGGAGTTCAAGCGCGACCGCACCGGCATTTACGCCGCGGTGCAATGGGCGCCGAGCCCCGATCTCGAACTGTCCGGCGTCTTCTTCCAGTCACGGTACAAGAACAAGAATCAATCGCATTTCTCGCAGGTGACCTCGACCAACTTCACCGTCAATCGCACGGGCAGCAAGTTCGACTCGAATGGCGGGCTGATCTCGACGAACTCGCTGTTCCTGCGCGATCCGAATACGTTCGACCCGACCGGAAGCGCGATCGGCAGCGGCGGCGGCACCGAAGGCACGCGCTCGAACACGATGACGCGCGACATTTCGGGCGAGTTCAGCTGGCAGCCGAACCAGGGGCCCTTCAAGCTGTCCGGCGCGTTCCAGAACGTGTTGTCGACGTCGCAGGCGGACCGTCTCGCGGTGTTCCGCGACGTGCCATTTCCGTCGTCGTTCGGCTTCGATCTGTCGGGCGATTTCCCCACCGTGACGCTGCCGACGCTGGCGCCCGGCCAGTTCACCAATCCGGCCAATTATCAATGGGCGGCGGCGATGCCGCACAACGAGCTCAATCGCGGGACGATGAACGCAGTCGACCTGGATGCCCAATATAGCTTCGAAGACAGCTTCCTGCGCGACATCAAGATCGGCGGTCGCTGGTCGGAGCGCAAGGAGCGCGATCTCAACAACGGCTATACCTGGACGGCGCTGGGTCGCGGCTGGAACGGCTTCGGCGCGGACTATGCGCCGCAGCTTACCTTCGCCAATGCCAAGCCGGGCGATATCGACGCCTATACGTTCGACAATTTCTTCCATGGCCAGATCGCGGTGCCGACGCAGATGCTGTGGCCGACCATCGATCTCGTACGGAATGTCGACGTCGACGATCTGCATCGCGCCCCGCCCGCCAATTTCTGCGGAGCGGCCGACTGGGGTAATCCCACCTACACCAATTGCGCGACGGCAGGCCCGCTGCCGACCAGCACCTATGGCGGTCCGCGCTCGCGCGTCAACGAGTTCATCAACACCGATCTTGGCATATGGCGGACGCAGAACTGGGCCGCCTATGCCCAGGCGCGTTTCGGCCGCGATTATCAGCCCGGCACGATGGGCGTTTCGGGCAATCTCGGCGTGCGCATCGTGCATGTGAAGAATGAATCGCAGGGCTTCATCGTCCAGAACGCCAATACGATCATCCGCAACGGGCAGATCCAGGACCTGGCGCTGCGCACCGATCCGCGCGGAGGGACGGCCAAGTTCACCAAGGTCCTGCCCTCGGTCAATCTGCAGCTGCAACCGGGCGAGGACGTCAAGCTCCGCGCCGCATTCAACATCACGATGGATCTGCCGACGTTCAACGCGACCCGCGGCGGGGGAGAGATCGGTGTCGCTTCGGTAACCAACCCGGCGAACACCCCGGATCAGAACTTCCCGAATCTCTTCACCAACTTCACCGCGTCGACCGGCAATCCCTTCCTGAAGCCGGCGATGTCGAGCAACCTGGATCTGGCGGCGGAATGGTATGTCAAACCGGGGACGATGTTCTTCGTCAACGGCTTCTACAAGCGGGTGACCGACCTGCCGATCTACTCGCTGACCCAGCGCCAGGTCACCGTCCGGTTTTCGAACGGGACGAGCGAAGTGGTGACGGCATCGGCGTCGGACGTGGCGACCGCCACGGAGGCGGCCACGGTGAAGGGCGTGGAACTTGGCGGCCGCGCGTTTCTCGACATGCTGCCGGGTTTGCTGGCCGGGTTCGGGGCCGAGGCCAATTACACCTTTGTCGACAGCAAGAATCCGGGGGATCTCTATCGGGATATCTTTGGCACCATCCGCAACGATGCGCCGCTCCAGGGCCTTTCCAAGCACAACTACAACATTGCCGCGCTGTACGAACGCGGAAGGGTGTCGGCGCGCGTGGCCTATTCGTGGCGGTCGAAATATCTGCAATCGACCAATTCCAACGGGACGACGCCGACCTATAGCTACGTCGCCACTCCGGGCGGCACCGCGCAGAGCACGGCGATCGCATTGCCGGTCTATGGCGACGCCTATGGCCAGGTCGATGTCGGCCTGATCGTCAAGGCGACCGACTTCCTGTCCTTCTCGCTGCGGGGAACCAATGTGCTCAACGCGACCCAGCGCACCTTGATGGGAGGCTATAACAACGACGCCATCTACGTCCGGAGTTGGTTCCAGAGCGACAGGCGCGTTAGCTTCGGCGTGAACCTGGCTTTCTAAAACGGGTCGGGCGCGGCGGCCGCCGAACCGGGTTCGGCGGCCACGCTCTCGAGGAGGGACGATGTCGAAGCGCGTGTTGATCATAGGGGGCGGGACCGCCGGCTGGCTGACCGCCGGGTATCTCGCCAAACGGCTTGGGGCGGACCTCCCCGGAGGCGTGTCGATACGCCTGATCGAATCGCGCGAGATCGCGATCCTGGGGGTCGGGGAGGGGACATTCCCGACCATTCGCAACACAGTATCGACGATCGGCGTGGCGGAAGCCGATCTCGTCCGGCGATGCGGCGCGACCTTCAAGCAAGGCGCCAAATTCCTCGGCTGGGCGGGGACTGGCGCTGGTCGGCGCGACGAATTCCTTCATGCGTTCCAGGCGCCGGAAAGCCGCGGCGGGCTCGACCTGCTGCCCTATTGGCTGATCGGCGAGGGCGGGGACGCCCCCTGGGACGAAGCGAGCAGCCCGCAGCGGCGGGCGGTGGATGCATGCCGCGCGCCCAAGCTGCCTTCGCATCCCGATTTCACCGGGCCGCTCAACTACGCCTTTCATTTCGACGCGGTCGCGCTGGCGAAGCTCCTGCGGGACCAGTCGATCGCCAACGGCGTGGCGCATCTGACCGACACCGTGACCGAAGTGCTGATCGGCGAAGACGGTGCGATCGCCGGCCTGCGCACCGAGGCAAACGGCGTGCTGGAGGCTGATCTCTATATCGATTGCACCGGCTTTCGTGCCGAACTGATCGGCAAGGCGCTGGGCGTGCCGTTTCGCTCGTGCCGCGACGTGCTGTTCTGCGACACGGCATTGGCGGCGCAGCTGCCCTATGCCGCGTCGGATGCGCCGATCGCGTCCTGCACGCTCTCGACGGCGCAGGAAGCCGGTTGGGTCTGGGACATCGGCCTCGATAGCCGCCGCGGCATCGGGCATGTCTATTCGTCGGACCATAGCAACGACGCGCGCGCCGAGGCAGTGCTGCGTTCCTATATCGGCGCCGGGGCGGAGGGCGTGGAAATCCGCAAGCTCCGCTTCGAGGCGGGGTATCGGGAGATCAGCTGGCGCGGAAACTGCGTCGCCATCGGCTTGTCGAGCGGCTTTTTCGAACCGCTCGAGGCGACCGGCATCGCCTTTGTCGAAGTCGCGGCGGCATTGGTCGCCAACCTGTTCCCCTGGGGCGGCGACCAGGAGACTTCGGCGCGCCAGTTCAACGAAATCATGCGGCGGCGCTACGAGCGCGCGCTCGACTTCATCAAGCTTCATTACTGCATTAGCAAACGGCGCGATTCCGATTTCTGGCGCGACAATGTCGAGCGATCGACGTCGCGCGACAGCTTGCACGAACTGCTCGATCGCTGGCGCTTCCGCCCCCCGACCGAGATCGACATCGATTCCAACATCGACATTTTTCCCGAGAGCAGCTGGCAGTATGTTCTCTACGGCATGGGCTGGAAGACCGACCTGAGCGCCAAGGCCGGCATCTATCGCTACCGTGACGATGCCCGGGCGGCGTTCGCGGACGTCCGGCGCCAGGCGGATTTCGCGGTGCGCAACCTGCCCTCCAACCGCGAGCTGGTCGATTTCGCGATGACGCGGGGCTTCGGCCCCCGCGCCGCGGCGGCATGAGCGGCGCACAAATGGTGGAGCGGATCACCCGCGTGGTCATCGCCGGCGGGGGTACTGCCGGCTGGATGACGGCGGCGGCGATGGCGCGGGCGCTGGGGCCGGAGGTGTCGGTCACGCTGGTCGAGTCCGAGGAGATCGGGACCGTGGGGGTCGGCGAGGCCACCGTCCCCCCGCTCCACGATTTCAACGGCATGCTCGGCATCGACGAGAATGATTTCGTTCGACAGACCCAGGCGACGTTCAAACTGGGCATCGAGTTCGTCGATTGGGGACGGATCGGCGCGCGCTACATCCACCCCTTCGGGCCGATCGGCCGGGATATTGGCGGGCTGAAATTTCACCAATTGTGGCTGCGCCATCGGCTGCTGGGCGGTCCGGAGGCCGATATCGGGCGGATCGAGGATTATTGCCTGTCCGCGGTCGCGGCGCGGCAGGGGCGCTTTGCCCGGCCCTCTCCCGATCCGGCGACGGTATTGTCTTCGCTCGCCTATGCCTTTCATTTCGACGCGGCGCGCTATGCCCTGTTCCTGCGCGGCTATGCGGAGAAGCGCGGCGTGCGCCGGATCGAGGGCAGGATCGCGTCGGTCGAGCGGGACGCGGAGACGGGTTTCCTGCTGGCGCTGGCGCTGGAGGACGGCAGGCGAGTCGAGGGCGCGCTCTTCATCGATTGCAGCGGGTTCCGCTCGCTGCTGCTCGGCGAGGCGCTGGGCGTCGGCTATCGCAGCTGGCAGCGCTGGCTGCCATGCGACCGCGCGATCGCGATGCCCAGCGAAAGCGCGGGGCCGCCGCTGCCCTATACCCGCTCGACCGCCGGACCGGCGGGCTGGCGCTGGCGCATTCCGCTCCAGCACCGCGTCGGCAACGGCCATGTCTATTCGAGCGCGCATCTGAGCGACGAGGCGGCGCACCGCGAACTCACCAATGGTCTCGATTCACCGGCCTGCGGCGAACCGCGTATGCTGCGCTTCGAGGCGGGGCGGCGCGAGAAATTCTGGGATCGCAACTGCGTGGCGATCGGCTTGTCGAGCGGCTTTATCGAGCCCCTTGAATCCACCAGCATCCACTTGATCCAGTCGGCGATATTCAGGCTGATGGCGCTGTTTCCCGACACCGGCTTCGACCGGGTCGAGATCGACGCGTACAACCGCTGGCTGACGCGCGAATATGAGTTGGTGCGCGACTTCATCATCCTGCACTATCATGCCGGCGAGCGCGACGATTCCGCGTTCTGGCATCATTGCCGCACCATGGACCTTCCCGACAGTCTGGCGACCAAGATCGATCTGTGGCGCGGGAAAGCGCGCCTCCTGCGCGAGCAGCATGACCTGTTCACCGAAGACAGCTGGTGCGCGGTTCTGATGGGGCAGGATATCATGCCGCGGGGGTGCGACCCGCTGGTGCTCGCCATGCCGCTTCAGGAGACCGGGCGCTTCCTGGTCAACCTGCGTGAGAGGATAGCCATAACCGCCGCGGCGATGCCGTCGCATGGCGAGTTCATCGCCAGGCATTGCGCGGCATGACTGTGCGCCGGACGCTGGCGTCGCCGCCGGAAAGGGTAACGCTTCACAGCGTCGCGGCGCGCGCCGGGGTCTCGACGATGACGGTCTCGCGGGTCGTCAATTGTGAGGGGCGCGTGAAGCCGCGGACGCGCGAGGCGGTCGAACGCGCGATCCGCGAGCTGAATTACGTGCCCAACGCCGCCGCCAAGGCGCTGGCCGCCGGGCGCCAGGCCGCCGCGATCGCATTGCTTCTGGACACGCCGAGCGCGACGATGCTCGCGGACATGCTCTGCGCGGTGATGGATGCGCCAGCGCTGTCGAGCGACAGGCTTTCGTTCCTGCGGGTGCGTGACAAGGATGGCCCGGCCGACACGGTTTCCAGGCTCAGGGGCATGGGGGTGCGCGGCGTGGTGCTGACCGCGCCGCTGTGTGACAATCTCAAGCTGCGGCGGGCGCTGAGCCAGGCGGGCATTCGCATCGTCGCGATCGATTGCGATGAGGACGATCCCGATGTGTCCGCTATCGGTATCGACGACCGGCGCGCCGCCTTTGCGCTGACCGTGCGGCTGCTGGCGCTGGGGCATCGGCGCATCGGCTTCATCGCCGGGCCCGCGGGACAGCGGTCGTCGGCGCGGCGGCGCGCGGGCTTTGAATCCGCCCTCGCCCAGTTCGGCGTCGAGCCGGACGCGTCGCTACAATGGACCGGGGACTATAGTTTCCAGGGCACGATCGCGATCGCCGAGCAGATGCTGTCGCTCACCCCGCGTCCGACGGCGATTTTCGCCAGCAACGACGCGATGGCCGCGGCGGTGGTCAGCGTTGCGGGCAGCTGGGGAGTCTCGGTCCCGGGCTCGCTCTCGGTGTGCGGCTTCGACGACGCAGAGATCGCGCGGATGATGTTTCCTCCGCTCACCACCGTCGCGCCGCCGCTCGGCGCGATGGCGGTATGGGCGGTGGGCCAGCTCAACGAGGAGCTGGACGCGATCGAGCAGGGCAGGGAGCCGCCGGTCCGCAAGGTGACTCGCGACTACCAACTCGCATTTCGCGGAACGACCGCGCCGCCGCGCGGAAACGCCGGCGAGAGCGCCGCAGTGACAGGGCTGGAACAATGATGCTTGGGTCGGACATTCGCGGATACGTAAAGGCATGGTTCGCCGCGGCCGCGCTGGCAGGTTTGGCGCCGGCGGCGGCCAATGCCCAGCCGCAGACGGTGACGCACGAAGAAACGAGGCGGATCGACGTCGATCTGGCCAGGCTGTCCGGACCGCTCGATCGCTCGTTCAACTTCTCGGTCGGCGCGGACTATCCCGGCACGCTGATCCGGCCCGACAGCCTTGCCCAGCTCAGGACTGCGACCGGTGAGCTCGGCTTTCGCTACATCCGGTTTCACGCGATCTTCCACGACGTGCTCGGGACGGTTCGGGTGGTCGATGGCAAGACCGTATATGACTGGACCCGGATCGACGCATTATACGATGCCTTCAAGGCAATCGGCATCAAGCCATTCGTCGAACTCGGATTCACCCCGGATGCGATGAAGACGTCGGACCAGACGATCTTCTATTGGAAGGGCAATAGCTCGCATCCCGAGACCCAGGCGTGGAGCGCGCTGGTCGACGCGTTCGTGCGGCACATTCGCAGCCGCTATGGCGTGCGCGAAGTGCGCAGCTGGTATTTCGAGGTGTGGAACGAGCCCAATCTCGACGGCTTCTGGGAGCGCGCCGACCAGAAGGCATATTTCGAACTCTACGAAGCCAGTGTCCGCGCGATCAAGGCAATCGATCCGAACCTGCGCGTCGGCGGACCGGCCACCGCCGGCGCTGCCTGGGTGCCCGAGTTCCTGGCCTATGCCGATGTGCGCGGGCTGCCGGTCGATTTCATCGCCACCCATACTTACGGCGTCGATGGCGGCTTTCTCGACGAAAAGGGTCAGGACGACAACAAGCTTTCGACCAACCCCGATGCGGTCTCCGGCGATGTCCGCCGGGTGCGTCAGCAGATCGATGCGACGCGGCATAAGGGGCTGCCGCTGTTCTTCACCGAATGGAGCGCCAGCTACAATCCGCGCGACCCCGTGCATGATTCCTATATCGCCGCCGCCTATATCCTGACCAAGCTGCGGGCGACGCGCGCCGATGCGCAGGGCATGAGCTATTGGGCCTATAGCGACCTGTTCGAAGAGCCCGGCCCGCCGCCCACGCCCTTTCATGGCGGGTTCGGCCTGCTCAACCGCGAGGGCATCCGGAAGCCCGCCTTCTTCGCCTATAAATATCTCAATCTATTGCGCGGAACCGAAGTCGCGCTCGGCGACAGCCAGGCGATGGCCGCGACCGACAAGGGGCGCACCGGGGTGCTGCTGTGGAACTGGCAGCAGCCCAGGCAGGAAAGCAGCAACCGGCCCTTCTTTACCACGGTGCTGCCCGCGCAGGCCGCAGCGGCGACCGAGGTGCGGTTCAGCGGCCTCGCGCGCGGGAGCTATCGACTGACTGTCCGCCGCACGGGCTACCACGCCAATGACGCGCATACGCGCTATCTGGAGATGGGGTCGCCCACCATTTTGTCCGCCGGTCAGCTGGCCGAATTGCAGCACCGCACCCGCGACCTGCCGGAGCGAAGCGCACGCGTTCGGGTCGGTGCGGACGGAACCTACAACTTGCGCCTGCCGATGCGTTCGAACGACGTGGTTCTCGCGCTGCTCGAGCCGGTCGCGGGAAAATAATGCGCGGCGGCACCCCGCCGCGTGCCGGAACAGACGTACAGGAGATCGTATCTTGACCCATTATCGGCTCGCCCTTGCCGCCGCTGTCCTGGCGAGCGTGTCGCCCCTCGCGGTTGCCGCACAGACCGTCGAGCGCGTCGCGAACGGCGTTGTCGTCACGCCTGCGTCCGGCCCGGCCAAGCGGGTCCGCATACTCGTCTATGGCGAAGACCGGTTCCGCGTCACCGCGACGCCGGAGGAGACTCTCGAACTGCCGGACAGCCTGATGGTCACCGCCAGGCCCGGCGGGGACTTCACCGTCGAAGAGGCGGCTGGCACGGTTCGCGTGAAGGCGGCGGCAGCGACTGCCGAGGTGCGGCTTGCCGATGGCCATGTCCGTTTCCTCGACCGGACCGGGAAGCCCGTGCTCGACGAAGCCGCGCGCGGCGCGTTCCGGCCGGTGACGATCGAAGGCAAGGCTTTCCTTGCCGTCCAGCAGCAGTTCAACCGCGGCACCGACGAGGGGTTCTTCGGGCTTGGCCAGCACCAGAACCGCCAGATGAACTACAATGGCGAGGATGTCGAACTCGCCCAGCACAATATGGATATCGCCGTCCCGTTCCTGGTTTCGACCAAGGGCTATGGCGTGCTGTGGGATGCGAATTCGATCACCCGTTTCGGCAATCCCACGCCCTATGCGCCGACCGGCAAGGGGCTGAACGTCACCAGCGGCGGGGCCCCCGGCTGGACTGCGCAATATTATCTGGGCGACAAACTGGCGGTCACCCAGCGCGAGCCGGAGATCAATTACGAATATCTCCGCGATCAGGCCAAATGGCCCGCCGCCGCCAAGGCCAGGACCGAGCGGGCGGGCGAGAGCGGCCAGAATATCGCCGGCAATGCAGTCGAGACGCAGAAAGTGGTGTGGACCGGTACGCTCCACCCGACCAAATCGGGCGTCCACAAATTCCGCCTCTATGCCTCCAGCTATGTGAAGCTGTCGGTAGACGGCAGGGAAGTGTTCAACCGCTGGCGCCAGAACTGGAATCCCTGGTTCCACAATTTCGAGCTGCCGCTGACCGCCGGCAAGGCGGCCGAGGTCAAGATCGAATGGGAGCCCAACGCCGGCTATATCGCCTTTTACCACAATGATCCGCTGCCCGATCCGGATCGCCATTCGCTGTGGCTTTCGTCCGAAGCGGTTCGCGCGCTCGATTATTACTTTGTCGGCGGGGGAACCCCCGATCGCGTGATAGCCGGCTATCGCGCGCTGACCGGCAAGGCGGAGATGATGCCCAAATGGGCCTATGGCTTCTGGCAGAGCCGCCAGCGCTACGAGACCGCGGACCAGCTGACCGGCGTGGTCGATGAATATCGCCGCCGCGGCATCCCGCTCGACAATATCGTCCTCGACTGGCGCTATTGGACCGATCCGAGCTGGGGCAGCCACGAGTTCGACGCCGCGCGCTTCCCCTCGCCCGAAAAGATGGTCGAGAAGGTCCACGCCCAGAATGCCCGGATCATGATCTCGGTATGGCCCAAATTCTATCCGACGACGGAGAATGGGAAGGCACTCGACGCCAAGGGCTGGCTGTATCGCCGCCCGCTCGAAGCGGGCCAGAAGGACTGGGTCGGGCCGGGCTATGCCAACACCTATTACAACCCGTATGTGAAGGGTGCGCGCGACCTGTATTTCCAGCAGATCCGCGACAAGCTTGTCTCCAAGGGCTTCGACGCATGGTGGATGGACGCGACCGAGCCCGATTGGCATTCGAACCTGTCGGTGGACGAGCGCAAATACCAGATGTCGTCGCCGCTCCACGATCCGGGGGCAGTGCTGTTCAACAGCTATCCGCTGGTCCATTCGGAAGGGCTGGCGGAGAATCTGCGCAAGGAGCAGCCCGAACGCCGGCCGTTCATCCTGACCCGTTCGGGCTTTGCCGGCACCCAGCGGACCAGCTCGGCGCTTTGGTCTGGCGACGTCGCTGCGCGCTGGGACGATTTGCGCGACCAGATTTCGGCGGGCGTCAACCTCTCTATGTCGGGTATTCCCAACTGGACCCATGACATCGGCGGCTTCGCGCTCGAGGATCGCTACACCAATCAGGAGCCGGCGCATCTCGCCGAATGGCGCGAGCTCAATCTGCGCTGGTTCCAGTTCGGCGCTTTCTCGCCGCTGTTCCGCAGCCATGGCGAGACCCCCAAACGCGAGATCTATGAGATCGCCAGGGATGACAAGGCGATGTACGATGCGATGGTCGCGTACACCAGGCTGCGCTACCGGCTGATGCCTTATATCTACACGATCGCCGCCGACACCTGGCACAAGGACGGCACGATCCTGCGCGGGCTGGCGATGGACTTCCCGACCGATCGCAAGGGCTGGAACGTGGACGACGAATATATGTTCGGCCCCGCTTTCCTCGTCGCGCCGGTCACCGAATTCAACGCGCGCAGCCGCCCGGTCTATCTGCCGGCAGGCACCGGCTGGTACGACTGGAACACCGGGGCTTTTGCGAAGGGCGGGCAGACGATCGCCGCCGCCGCGCCGCGCGAGCGCCTGCCGCTGTTCGTGCGCGCCGGGTCGATCGTCCCGACCGGCCCCGACATTCAATGGACCGGCCAAGACCCCGGTGGCGCCATCGTCCTCCATGTCTTTACCGGCGCCGATGGCAGTTTCTCGCTCTACGAGGATGACGGACTGTCGCCGGACTATAAACGGGGCGCGTTCGCGCGCGTGCCGATCCGCTGGGACGAGGCCGCCGGCACGCTGACCATCGGTGTGCGGCAGGGGAGCTTTGCGGGCATGCCTGCGACGCGGGCCCTCTCGGTGCGCTTCCACACCCCGGAACAGGCCGTCGCGCCCGATTTCGCGCCCAACGCCGCGGTCGCTGTCACCTATGACGGCAGCGCGCTCACGGTCCGCCGGCGATGAGCCGCGTGCTGGTGTACGCGACGCGGCGGCGGCTTCGCGCGATCCTCGGCCTGACGATGCTGCTGTCGGCGATGATCGGCGGTGTCTTCGGCACCGCCCCGGCGCACGCGCAGGAGGTGCCGCGTATCGTCGCGCGCGACGGGCGGCATGCGCTGCTGGTCGATGGCGCGCCGTTCCTGATGCTGGGGGTGCAGGCGAACAATTCGAGCAACTATCCCTCGCAGCTGCCGCTCATATGGCCGACGATCGCCCGGATTCATGCCAACACGCTCGAAATGCCGATCGCCTGGGAGCAGGTCGAGCCGGTCGAGGGGCAGTTCGACTTTTCGTTTCTCGACACGCTGGTCGCCCAGGCCCGCGCGCACGATGTGCGGCTGGTGCTGCTGTGGTTCGCGACGTGGAAGAACACCAACGCCAGCTATGCGCCGGAATGGGTCAAGCGCGACACGGGGCGCTTTCCCCGCATGCGCAAGGCCGACGGAAGCCTGCACTATGCGCTCAGCCCGCACGGGCGAAACACGCTGGCGGCGGACAAGCGGGCCTTTGTCGCGCTGCTGCGGCATCTTGCCCGGATCGATCCGACACACACGGTGATCATGGTCCAGCCGGAGAATGAGGCCGGCAGCTACGATCTCGCGCGCGATCATTCGCCCGAAGCGGAACGGCTGTTCCAGGGTCCGGTGCCGGCGGCGCTGACGCGCGCGCTGGGCAAGCCGGCGGGGACCTGGACCCAGCTGTTCGGCAAGCGCGCCGAGCAGTTCTTCCAGACCTGGTACGTCGCTAGCTATATCGACGCAGTCGCCGCGGCGGGCAAGGCCGAGAAGCCGCTGCCGATGTATGTCAATGCCGCGTTGGGCGATGCCTTTAGCGACGAGGCCGGCGATGTCGGCCCGTCGGGCGGGCCCAATTGGAACGTGATCGAGGTGTGGAAGGCCGCGGCCCCGCATATCGATCTGCTCGCGCCCGACATCTACAAGCGGGATCCCGCCGAGGTGTTCGCGATCCTCGACAAATATGCCCGCGCCGACAACGCGCTGATGGTGCCGGAGATCGGCAATGCGCAGGAATATGCCCGCTTCCTGTGGCCGGTGCTCGGCCATGGCGGGCTCGGTTTCTCGCCGTTCGGCATCGATGGCACGGGCTATTTCAATTACCCGCTCGGCGCGAAGACCCTCGACGACGCCACGCTCGCGGTCTTTGCCCAACCCTATCGCCTGTTGGAGCCGATGGCCGCGGACTGGGCGCGGATCGCGTTCGAACATCCCGTCTGGGGCACCGCCAAGGGCGCGCCCGAAGGGTATCAGTCGAAGGTCATGGGCCGGTGGAAGATCAGCACGCGCTACGGCCAATGGCAGATGGGCGATGAAAGCTGGTCGAAATGGACCAAGGTCGACAGGCACCCCGCCGCGGACCTGGATATCGGCGGCATGGTCGCTGCCCAGATCGGTCCCGACACCTTCCTGCTCACCGGCAATAATGTCCGCGTCCATGTGTCGCTCGCGGCCGCGGCTGCGGGCGAACAGGGCCAGTTGATCCGCGCCGAGGAAGGCGGTTTCGTCGATGGCAAATGGGTCACCACCCGGCTGTGGAACGGCGACCAGGTCGATTATGGCTACAACTTCACCGATCGCCCGGTGATGCTGCGGATAACGATGGGCACCTATCGCTGACCGGCATTTGGCCCGGCCTGGCGGCGCGCGCGACGGCTATTGGAGCAGCGCGACGCCGTACGGCTCGAGGTCGATCTTCGCGGAATGGGTCTTGCCGGTCAGCGCATCCTTCCTCGCCCCGGCGAAAGCGACGGCAGCCGGCGCATTGTTGGTGTTGACGTACAGCGTCCGGCCATCGACGTCGCGAGCGACCACGCCTTCGGGCGTCGCCGGGCCACGCGCGATCCCCAGCGTGGCATAGAGCGAGCGCACCAGCGGATCGAGGAACGCGGCCTGCGCTGCCGTGGCGAGGTAGATCGCCTGGCCCTTGCCGAATGTGTTGATCGTGATCGCCGGGCTGGGCTGCGGCGTGTTCGCGAACATCGCCAGCGGCTTGGCAGTGTCCGGCTCCAGGACCTCGTAATAAGGGTCGGTGCCGGTGCGGACGGCGCCGTCGAAGGTGAATTGCAGCGGCTTTTCGGACCGGTAGAACGCGTTGGTGCGCAGGCCGAATACGTCCGCCAGCCGCCCCGGCAGCGGCGTTTCGAACCATTTGCCGGTTTCATCGACCTTGGCCGAATAGCCGGTCATGATCACCGTGCCGCCGTTGGCGACATAGTCGCGCACTGCCTTCGCGGTCGGCGCGTCGATGATATAGGCGCTCGACAGGATGACGAACTTGTAGCCGGCGATCGGATCGTGGCCGACATCGATCACCGCAGCATCGATATTGTCCCGGAACAGCGGCTGGAACGCCGCCTTGACCTGATCGTCATAGCTGGCCTTGAAATATTCCTTCATCGTGTTCGGGCCTTGCGGCGGATTGGTCAGCCAATTCGTCTCGAACGAATAATGGACCGCGACCTCGGGCCGGCGATAGCGCGGGAAGCCCATCGCCTGCAGCCGCCGGAACTCGCTGGCGATCCGCCCGAACTCATCGACTTTCCAGGATGGGCGCCCGTCATGATCGACGAGCCCGAACAGCGACTGCTCCTCCCCGCCGATATGCGAATTGAAGGTCCAGGCGAGAACGGTCTGCGCATAATGAAGCAGGCCGAAATAGGCCCACATGCGCGAGCGCCCCGGCGTGCCGTAATAGCCGCCGCCGCCGGCGGTGAATTCGTTGAACCACATTGGCGTGTCGTGCCCGGCCCGGTTCATCATCACCTCGAAGCCGGCGCCGAGAGGGTCGCCGGGATAGAAGCCCTGCGCGCCATAGGTGGAGATACGGTTCCACGAACGCAGATAGTCGAAACCCTTGGTTGACGCGGTCGGCCAGAGATTGGACGCCACGGGAAGATTGGGCGCGACCTGCTTGCGCACCGCCTCCAGGTCCGTAAGCGCGCCGATCGTGTCGTCGGACCAATAGCGGCGCAGATCGAGATAGCGTTCGTTCGGACCTGGCCCGTGGAAATAGGGCAGGTCGATCTGGTCCCAGCTATTCAGCCGGCGCGACCAGCGCTGCGTCGCCCAGGCCTTGTTGAGCGCTTCGATCGTCCCGTATTTGCGCTGCAGCCACGCGACGAAGCGGACCCGGTCGGCTTCGGAATAGGAGACCTGGCCATTGCCGATCTCGTTATCGTAACCGAGCGCGATCACCGCCGGGTTATGGGCGTAGCGCGCCATGATCCGCTGCGCGAGGCGCTTGGCCAGGCGGCGGTAATCGGGATCGCTGATATTGTCCCAATAGCGCGAGGCGGCGTTGCGGCGGATGCCGTCCTGGGTGACGATATCGACGCCCGGATAGGTTTTGTGCAGCCAGATCGGCGCAGGCTGGCCGGGAATATCGACCACGACGCGGATCCCGGCGGCGTGCATCTGGGCGATGACGTCGTCGAGCCATTCGAACGTGAACCGGCCTTCCTCGGGCTCGAACGAATCCCACGACAGGTCGCCGACGCGGACCAGATCGAAGCCGGCGCGCTTCATGATCGCGATGTCCTGGCGAATCTGCTCGGGCGAACGATCGATCGGCTGATAATTGGTCCCGACGAAAAGCTGGCCCTTGCCGGGCCATTCCGGATGCCCAGCCGCGCTCTGGGCATGGGCCGACGGCGCGACAAGGGAGCCGGCCAGCGCCAGCGTCAACGCCATACCCGCTGCTCGGGCGAACCCGCCGATCATGCCCCAAAGCCGATCTTGAACGCGCTTGCGTGACGGGCCGGCAGCGTCGTTGGCACATCGATCACCAGTGCGCTGTCGGTCTGGCGATACGCGATAGGCCCGGGGTGGCCGAGCAGCCGGACCGAGCGGACCCGGCGGCGCTCGTGCGGGTTGTCGAGTGCGAGCGCGCGGATCGCGACGGTGCCGCGCGGCTCGGCGAGCGTGATCGCGTATAGGGCCGCGCCCTTGGTGGTGAAGCGGATGTCCTGCGCGGTATATTCGGCCTTCTCGTTGAACATGCCGGGCTTGGGCGTGGTCGGACCCTCGCCATGGATTTTCCAGGGGCGGGTGCCGTGGATCGCTTCGGAATGCACCTTCATCCACGCCGCGAGCTCGGCGAGAAGCTGCTCCGATTGCGGCGGCAGGCTGCCGTCCGGATATTGCGAGATGTTGAGCAGCATGTTGCCGTTCTTGCTGACGATGTCGGCGAGCATGGTGACGACCTCGCCGGTCGTCTTGAACGGATGGTGATCGCTATAGAACCAGTCCGCATTCGACGTGCAGGTCTGCCAGGGCAACGGGTTGATCCCGGCCAGCACCCCACGCTCGACATCCTGGACGACGGCCTCCTTGTGGAATTCGCCCGAGCCCGAATCCTTGCAGGTGTACACCGCATCGAGCGTGCCGTTGCGCGCGATGCTGCTGTTGTAGAGATGCGCGACCAAGGCGCGGCCGACTTCGCCGAACGGCAGGCCGCCATCGGTGTAGAGCAGATCGGGCTGATAGCTGTCGACCAGATCGCGGATGCGGTCGAGCCAGTGGCGATGGAATGCCGGATTGGTGGTGTACCAGCTGGCGGGCGTGTTGACGAACGGCTCGTCGCGATTGTCGTGATACAGGTCCGTGTAGCGCGGGTCCGCGCCGTCATAGCGAAGGCCGAGCTTGGGCCAGAACTGGTCGTACAGGTGGCTGGGGTGCCACCAGGTGTAGCTGGCGCCGAGATGCTCCGAAACGCCGAAGCGCAGGCCGAGGCGCTTGGCCGCCGTCCGCCACGCGCCGACGATATCGCGCCTGGGACCCATCGCCGCAGCGTTCCAGCGGTGATGCTTCGAATTCCACAGGTCGAAATTGTCGTGATGGACGCCCATCGCGACGAAATAGCGCGCGCCGGCGGCGGCATATTTGTGCATCAATGCGTCGGGATCGAAATTCTCGGCCTTCCACAAGGCGATGATATCCTTGTGCCCGAACTCGGACGGGTGGCCATAGGTCTTGAGATGATGGTCGTAATGCGGGTGGCCCGGGACGTAGAGAAACCGCGCATACCAGTCGCCCTGGCGCGGCACCGCCTGTGGCCCCCAATGCGACCAGATGCCGAACTTCGCATCGCCGAACCAGGCGGGCGCGCGATAGGTTTTGAGCGAGGCGACGCTGGCGTCGAAGGGCCCGATGGCCGGCGAGGGAAGCGCGTCTTGCGCCCGCAAGGACCGATCGCGGCTGTATGCCGGGGCGAATCCCAATGCGGCGAGCGGTGCGGCCAGCACTTCGCGTTTGCTGAAGCCAACCATTTGCCTTCCCCCTCCTGCGTGCCTCGCGTCAGGTGATCCCTGAAGGATTCGTGCGGACAGCCTTAGCGTAGCACCGGCGCCGGGAACGAAGGGTGGAATTGTTCTCGACCGGAGCCTGGCGGTGCGAAGCGGACCAGGGGCCGCTGGAGGGGGCCAAAGAGATGTCTGCCGGATCAACGGGGACATTTCGGCGTCGACTGGCGCGAAGTGAAGATGCGCACCCGCAAACGCCAGGAACGCGCGATGCCTGCCAATGCGGCGCAGCGTCGGCGCGATCCGCTGGCTGGCGGCGATTCATCCCCAATCGTCGGGAGACGGTGACAAAATTGTTGCGGTGCGGAAAATCTTTGGCGGGATCGTAGTGGCGCTGCGTCTTTCGGAGGGAACCATGATGCATGGGCAAGGGGGACGCGATGTACAACAGGGGACGGTTCTCGATCTATGGCGGCGGCTCCGTGGCGACGCTCGCGCTGTGCCTCGTTGCCGCGCCGGTGTCCGCGCAGGCGCGCAATTTCGACATTCCTGCCGGTGATCTGGCACGCGCGCTGAACGCCTTTGCGCGACAGGCGAACCGCGAGATCATCTTTTCCAGCGCCATGGTCGCGGGCAAGCAGAGCCGGGGCGCGCGCGGCAAGCTGGAGCCGCGCACCGCGCTCCAGCTGCTGCTCCAGGGCACCGGGCTGCGCGCCGAGGGCGATGCCGTGCTGACGCTGCGCAAGGCGAGCGGACCCCAGGCGGTGATCGCGCGGCGCGAGCCGACAAGCTTCCAGGCGACGCCGGTCCAGACCGCTTCGCGCACCTCCGCCGACGACGCGCCCGTCGCCGTGCAGGCCGGACCGCTCCCCGCGACGCAGGACGCCAGCGTGCAGGAGGGCGAGGAACTGGTCGTCACCGGATCGCGCATCGTGCGCGACGGCTATCAGGCGCCGACGCCCACGACGGTGCTGTCCGCCGAGGACATCCAGGAGCGCAACCCCACCAACATCGCCGACTACATCACCCAATTGCCCGCAATGGGCACCGGCAATACCCCGCGCACCACCACGCTGTTCGCCAATGCGACCGGCGGCGCGAACCAGCTCAGTGCGCGCGACCTGGGTGTGACGCGGACGCTGACGCTGCTCGATGGGCGCCGCGTCGTCGGATCGGGGATGTCGCCGGCAGTCGACATCAACCTCCTGCCGCAGAACCTCGTCCAGCGCGTCGACATCGTCACCGGTGGCGCATCGGCGGCCTATGGCTCGGACGCTGTCGCTGGCGTGGTGAACTTCATCCTCGATACCAAGTTCACCGGGCTGAAGGGCAGCATCAACCTGAGCCAGACCGACTATGCGGATGGCCGCGTAGTGTCGGGCGACCTTGCCTATGGCACCAAATTCGCGGGCGGGCGCGGGCATTTGCTGCTCAGCGGTTCGTACTTCAAGGGCGAGCGGATCGACTTTTACGATAGCACCCGCGACTGGTTCCAGCCGGGGCTCCGCCTGCTCAACAACCCCGATTGGACCGCGACCAACGGCCAGCCCGGCCAGCTCGTGCGCACCGATGCGGGGTATAACAGCACCCCCGGGGGCGTGATCGCCACCGGCCCGCTAAAGGGGATGGTGTTCGGCCCCGGCGGCACGGTCGGCAATTTCGTGTTCGGCCCGATCCAGCAGGGCCAGGTCCAGGCAGGCGGCACCGTCGAATCGATGCCGATCCGCGGCGCGCTGATGCCCGATGACGAGCATTGGAGCATCTATGGCCGCGCCAGCTATGAGGTGACCGACGACATCACGGCGATCTTCGAGGCCAGCTATGCGGGCAACGACACAGTGAACTGGTCGGCGGTCTATAACCGCCAGGGATCGACCGCGCTGACGATCACGCGCGACAACCCGTTCATCCCGGTGGTGACGCGGCAGGCGATGGACCAGGCGGGGGTCACGTCGTTCCAGATGAACCGGCTGTTCTACGACATGATCAATACTCCGGGGACGCATATCGGCGAGGCGGGGTATAACCGGCGGCAGGACCGCATCCTTGCCGCGCTGGAGGGCAGCATCTTCGGCAGCGGCAAATGGCGCGCTTATTACCAGCGCGGGCATAGCGACGTTTGGTACACGCGCGACAACAACATCATCCCCGCGCGGCTCAACCTCGCGATCGACGTGATCGCCAATCCGGCCACCGGTGGCGTCAGCGGCGTCGCGGCGGGGACGCCGATCTGTCGCTCGACGTTGGCCAATCCGGGGAATGGCTGTGTGCCGATGAACCTGTTCGGCGAAGGATCGCTGGGTGCCGCGTCGATCGCCTGGGTCACGGGGCTCAGCGACGGGTATCGCACCCGGCAGGACCTGGATTTCTATCAGGACGTGTTCTCGTTCGACGCGCAGTACAACCCATTCTCGACCTGGGCGGGGCCGGTGACGGTCGCGGCAGGGTTCGAATATCGCAAGGAGTCCTTCTCCTCGACCGCCGACGCGGTGTCGCTGGCGTCGCAATGGAATGTCGGCAACTTCAAGGGCGCGAGCAACGGCTATAACGTCAAGGAATTCTTCGGCGAAATCCTGGTGCCGCTGCTCCAGGATTCGCCGCTCGGGCGCAGCCTGGAGCTGAACGGCGCGGTGCGGCGGACCGATTATTCGACCAGCGGCGCGGTGACGACGTGGAAGGCCGGGCTGACCTGGGACATTGGCGACCTGCGGCTGCGCGGCACCCGCTCGCGCGACATCCGCGCGCCCAACCTCAACGATCTGTTCGCGCCGAGCAGCCAGTTCGTGAACGCCTATCTGGATCGAAGCCAGACAGGCAGTCCGCAGGTGCCGAACATCACGCTGAGCGGCGGCAACCCGAACCTCACCCCCGAAATCGCCGACACCTGGACCGCGGGCGGCATCTACCAGCCCAAATGGCTGCCGGGGTTCAGCGTGTCGGTCGACTGGTACAAGATCGACATCAAGGATGCGATCACGGCGGTCGGCGCGCAGCAGATCATCGATCTGTGCTACGGCGTTGGCGGGACGCGCAACCCCGCGGCATGCGACTCGATCGTCCGCGCTCCCGGCGCCACGACCCTCGCCAACGCCACGATCTACACCAGCGGCATCAACGCCCAGAATGTCGCGGTCGAGGGTGTCGACTATGAGGCGAGCTACCGCGCCAGCCTCAGTTCGATCGCCGGCGCGCTGCCCGGCGCGATCAACCTGCGCGTGCTGGTGTCGCAGCGGCTCAAGGACGAGACCAACCTGCCCGGTGGGTCGACGCCGCCGACGCTGGGGACGGTCGGGAGCCTGAAATGGCGCGGGCTGGCGACGGCGACCTACGCCCTCGGGCCCAGCCGCACGACGATCACCACGCGCTATCTGGGGCCGGGCAAGATTACGAACCAGCCCGCGACCAGAAGCGTCGGCATCGCCGACGACCTCAACCATGTCGATCCGGTCTGGTATTTCGAACTCGCCCAGAATTACGACATTGCGCTGGGCGGGAACAACAAGGTGACGCTGTTCGGCGTGGTCGAGAATCTGTTCGATCGCGACCCCGAACCGATCCCCAGCAGCGGCACGTCGTTCGGTACTTCGGCGCCCTACGACCTGCTCGGCCGGACCTATCGCGTGGGGCTTCGGTTCAAATTCTAGCGAGGGCGGAACCCTTGGGTCGGCTGGCGGCACTCCTGCGCAAGCGGGGGTGCCGTTGGTTTTTGGGCGCTTCGCCAGTCTTACAATGCAAAAAGGCCCGCGCCGGTCCTCCGGCGCGGGCCTTTGCTACGACGGAGGCCTCAGCGCGGGCGGCGTGGCGCTCGACCGCCGAAGGTCACGATGCTCTCCGCGCCGTCGCTCGACAGCGCCGATACCCCGATGAAATGATCGTCCACGACGACGTCCTTCAGCGTCGCCTCGGTCGCCGATGCGGGCACGTCGCGCTGGTCGGTCCAGTCCTGCTTGTCGTTGCGCCGCCAGCGGATGCGATAGCCGGCGGCGCCGTGCGAGGCGGTCCAGCTCACCACCGTATCGCTGCCCAGCGCGCCGGCTAGCCCGACCTGTGCCGGCGCAGCGGGGGCGGCGGCGAGGCGGGCGATCGCGGCGACGTTGATCGCCGTCACCTTGGCCAGATACGGGAAGTCCATCTTGTCGACCGTATCGCCATATTCGATCCCGTTCTCGGTGCGCAGGTCCTGGTGCTGCTGGTTGTAGTTCTCGATCCCCACCGAGAAGCGCACCGCGGGATAGCCGAGCTTGAGGAACGGCTCATGATCGCCCCCGCGGCCGAAGCGATCGGGGCGGCGGTCGACGAAAACATCGATCCCGCCGGGGATCGTCTCCGCCGCCTTGTCGATCGCGCGGGCGAGCGCGCGGCTTGGGCCGTCATCCTCGCCGCCATTGCCGCGCCGCGCGAGCTGTTCGGGCACCGTCTCGATCGCGCGAATGCCCTCGGAGAACACCCGGACCCGGTCCGCGACGCGGGTGCCGTTCTGGCCGATCGTGTTGCCGACAATGTCGTTGTTGAGCACTGCGGTGACGACCCAGCCGCGCTCCTTCGCGGTGTCGGCGAACAGTTGCGCGCCGAGCAGCCCCTGTTCCTCGCCCGACAGCGCGGCATAGATGATCGTCGCGTCGAATTTGCGCTTCGACAGCAGCCGCGCCGCCTCCAGCACCAGCGCGACGCCCGATGCATCGTCATTGGCGCCCGGCGCATCGGCGGTGGCGTTCATCACGTCGCTGACCCGGCTGTCGATATGCCCCTGGACGATCACCACGCGATTGGGATCACGCCCCGGCTGGATCGCGAGGACATCGACGATGTTGACGCCGTTCGGCGCGCGCTCGACGGTGAAATTGCGCTCGATCGTCGAGGTCTGGATGCACCCGCCGCATTGCACCGCCGTCCGCTGCATCTCTTCGGCGAACCAGCGCCGCGCCGCGCCGATCCCGCGCTTGGGATCGTCGGGGCTCGACAGGCTGTGGCGGGTGCCGAAGCTGACCAGCTTCTCGACATCGGCCTTGAGCCGCGCCGGGCTGGGCGCGTCCTGCGCCGAGGCGGCGACGGCGGGGAAGAGGAGCGCCGCGGAGGTTAGGAGGGGGAGTCGTTTCACGATGGGCTGTCCTGTCTGGTAAGGGGATACGGAAACGGCGCAGGCTACATCGCGTCGCCCCCCGACGACGCGGTGCGGCCGGCTTTCGGCACGATATAGACATTGCCCTGCGCGCCGTGGCGCACCTCGACGGGCAGCGTGACTTCGAGCGCCTTGAGGAAACCCGCCTGGTTACTCGTGCGGAACATGCCGTTGATCCGCATCCCCGCCACCGCCGGATCGACGCGGATCTTGCGCGGCGAGAACGCGTTCATCTCCTCGACCGCGCGCGCCAGCGGCTCATTGTCGAAGAAGAGCTGCCCGTCGGCCCAGGCCAGCGCGCGATCGGTGTCGATGGTGCGCAACCGGGGGGCGGCTTCGCCGTCGACCGCGACGAGTTGCTGATGTGGCTTGAGCAGCTGCTGGACCCTTTCCCCCCGGCGCGGATGCAGGAGCCGCACCGCGACCGACCCCTCGGCCAGCGTCACCCGGACTTCGTGAGGCGCCAGCCGGACGTCGAACACCGTGCCGAGCGCGGTCACGCTGCGCGCGCCCGCGCGCACCACGAACGGGCGCTGCGGGTCCTTGGCGACCTGGAACAGCGCACGCCCGGCAAGCAGCGTCACGTCGCGCCGCGCATCGCCGATCCGCGCCGCCACGCGCGTCCCCGAATCGAGCGTCAGGATCGATCCGTCGGCCAGCGTTACGCGCGCGCGCTCGTCGGGCGAGGTCGCATAGATCGTGTCGCCGTGCAGCGCTGCGGTGAGCTCGGCGCTGCGCTCGCTCTGGGTGAAGGTGACCAGCGCCACCACGAGCATCGCCGCCGCGGCGACCGACGCAAACGTCGCGAAGCGCCGCCGCCGCGTATCGTGGACGCTGGCGCGCGCCTCGTCGCGCAGCGCGCTCAGCTCGGGCATGTCCGCGTGCGCGCGCAACGCCCCGAGCATTGCCTGGAGGCGATCATGCGCGGCCTGGTGCTCGGCATCCTGTTGCAGCCAGGCGTGGAACGCGCGGCGATCGCGAAACGTCACCTGGGTCCCGCGCAACCGCGCATCCCAAGCCGCAGCGGCCTCCTCCACGGTATCGAGATACTGGCTCATCGAACTTTCCGGAGGCGATAGAGGAGGTGGCTGTTGGCCTTGGCCATGTGCTTCTCGACGGTGCTGAGCGACAGGCCCATCCGCCGCGCGATCTCGACCTGGGCAACGCCGTCGAAATGATAGTGGCTGAATACCATGCGGACGGTTTCCGGGAGTTCGTAGAGCGCGGAGATCATCATCTGCACCGCCTCGCGGCTCTGGAGAATGCGTTCGGGCGAGAAGGCGGCTTCGTCCTCGACATCGAACCCGTCGGGCACTCGGCTGACGATGCCGCGCACGCTGGCCCGGCGGGCGCGATCGCGCAGGACGTTCGACGCGACCTGAAAGACATAGCCCTGGATGTTGGCGATCTTGGCCAGATCCTGCGCGGCGAGGCGGCTGAAGACGTCCTGCACCAGATCGTCGGCATCCTCGCCGGGGGACACGCGGCGGCGGAAGAATCGCAGCAGCGGCGCACGGTAGTGCGCGGCCAATTCTTCAAGCCGTGGATGCCCCGCGACAGCTGACATGCGTGCTCCTCCCGCCCGCTAAGACGCGACAGTTCGGCGGTCCCGTAAAAAAAAGGTGCGCGCCGAAGGTTCTACGTGCCTGCGCCGAAAACGGGTTTGACGCATCCCCATTTGCAGATATAGCTATTGCGAATCAATCGCAGTAATAAGCAAAGGGAGCGCTCGTGATCCATTCCATCGTCCGCCTGGCCGGGGCGGCGAGCCTGTTCGCCTATCTGTCGTTCGCGCCGGCCGTTGCTCAGGCGCAGCAGGCGCCCGTCACCGCCGACGAGGACGACAAGCCCGATCCCGCCACCATCACCGTCACCGCGACGCGGCTCGCCACCGATACGCAGAAGGTACCCGCCACCGTCACCGTCGTCACCGACGAGAAGATGGCCGACCAGCTGGTCAACGACGTCAAGGATCTGGTGCGGTTCGAACCCGGCGTGAGCGTACCCCGCCAGCCGGCGCGGTTCGGCGCGGCATCGGGCACCACCGGCCGCGCGGGTAATGAAGGCTTCATCGTGCGCGGCATCGGCGGCAATCGCGTGCTGATCCAGGTGGACGGGGTGCGCGTGCCCGATGGCTTCACCTTCGGCGCGCAGAGCGTGGGGCGCGGCGACTATGTCGACCTGGGGCTGGTGAAGTCAGTCGAGATCCTGCGCGGGCCCGCCTCGGCGCTCTATGGCAGTGACGGCCTGGCGGGCGCGATCAGCTTCACCACCGCCGATCCGAGCGACTTCCTCGGCGGCGGTAAGTCCGTGGGCGGGCTGGTGCGTGCCGGCTACCAGTCGTCCGACCAGGAATGGAGCGAGACCGGCATCCTGGCCGGCAAGTCGGGCGCCTGGTCGGCGATGGTCGCCTATACCCGGCGCGACTTCGGCGAGCTGGAGAACCAGGGCAGCGTCGGCGGCAGCGGTGCGGCGCGGACCAAGGCCAATCCGCAGGACGGCGATTCGAACGCGGTGCTCGGCCGGATCGTCTACGAACCCGGCACCGGCCATAAGCTGCGGCTGACCGGCGAGTATCTCGACAACCATCTCGACAGCAACGTGCTGACCAGCGTCACCGCGAGCGTCGCCGGCACCACCGCCAACGACAGCACGAAGCGCAAGCGCGCCGCGTTCGACTGGACCTGGGATGGGCAGGGCGCGATCCAGCGCACGCGGCTGAGCCTCTACTGGCAGCAGTCCGAGGACAGCCAGTTCTCCGCCGAGGACCGCGTGACGCTCGCCGACCGCACCCGGCTGAACACCTTCGACAATCGCGTGTTCGGGGGATCGGGCGAGATCGTGCTCGGCTATGAGACGGGGCCGCTGCGCCACCGGCTGATACTCGGCGCCGATGCGAGCCGCACCCGGCAGGAGGGCATTCGCGACGGCACCGTGCCGCCGACGGGCGAGACCTATCCCACCCGCGCCTTCCCGATCACCGACTTCACGCTGGCGGGGCTGTTCGTCTCCGACGAGATCAGCCTCGGGCCGGTGACATTGTTCCCGGCGCTGCGCTTCGATCATTACGCGCTCGATCCTAAGAGCGACGCGGCGCTTCCGGCGTTCAACTCGGCCAGCCAGAGCGGCTCGCGCGTCTCGCCCAAGATCGGCGCGACGCTGGCGCTGAGCCCCGATGTCAGCCTGTTCGCCAACTATGCGCAGGGCTTCAAGGCGCCCGAGCCGAGCCAGGTCAACCAGTTCTTCCAGAACCTCGCCTATGGCTATCGCTCCGAGCCCAACCCCAATTTGAAGCCCGAGACGAGCCGGAGCGTGGAGGGCGGCATCCGCTTCGGCGGCGGCGGGGTGCGCGTGCAGCTGACCGGCTTCCACGCCGATTACGACAATTTCATCTCGCAGGAAGTGGTGGGCGGCGCGTTCACGCCGGCCAACCCGGCGGTCTACCAGTTCATCAACCTCGACGAGGCGCGGGTAACCGGCATCGAGGGACGGGTGAATGCCGAACTGGGGCATGGCCTCAGCGCCAATCTCGCCTTTGCCTATGCCGATGGCGACGTGATCCGGAACGGCACCAAGGCGTCGCTTTCGACCGTCGATCCGGCGAAGATCGTCGGCGGCCTGGGCTATCGCGCGCCAGACGGGGCGTATGGCGGGCAGTTGATCGTCACGCACAGCACCCGCAAGGAGGCGACCGCGACCACCGGTGTGTGCACCGCCGCCTGTTATCGGCCCGACGCCTTCACCATCGTCGACGCCACCGCCTTCTTCCGCGTGAGCGAAGGGCTGACCCTGCGCGCCGGCGTGTTCAACCTGTTCGACGCCAAATATGCCTGGTGGAACGACGTGCGCGGATTGGCCGCCAGTTCGACCGTCAAGGACGCCTATACCCAGCCGGGACGCAACGGTAGCGTCTCGATCAGCTACCGCTTCTGAGCATCGGGGGAACATCATGAAGTTTCGACATTTTGGCCTGCTCGCCCTCAGCCTCGCGGCACTGCTGCCGGCGCCGCCCGCGGCTGCGGACGGCCCGGTAAAGCCCCGCACCGCCGCCGAGGAACAGGCATCGTTCGAAGCCGACCGGCGCGACATCGTCGGCATGGCGGGCGCCTATAAGGTGCGCTTCGACATGCAGGAATCGACCGCCTGGCGTGCCGACTACACCCCGATCGAGGCCAAGATATCCGGCGGCCACGAAGTGGTGCGGGTGATCGAGGACAGCGGGCGCAAGATCGTGCTCCAGCACCTGCTGGTGGTGGAGCACGAGGGCAAGAGCCATGTGATCAAGCACTGGCGGCAGGATTGGGAATATGAACCTGCCCGCGTGCTCGTCTATGCCGGCCCCGACACCTGGAAATGGGAAGCCGTGCCCGAGCCGATGCGGCGCGGCCGCTGGTCGCAGACCGTCTATCAGGTCGATGACAGCCCGCGCTATGGTGGCTGGGGCCAGTGGACCACCGAAGGCGGCGTGCGGCGCTGGCGCTCCAACTGGACCTGGCGCCCGCTCGCCCGGCGCGATGCGGTGCGCGGGCCGGTCTATGACCGCTATCTCGGGATCAACCGCCACCAGCCGACGCCGACCGGCTGGATCCACTGGCAGGACAATACCAAGATGGGCGTGATCGACGGCACGCTGCAGCCGGTCGTCCAGGAATATGTGCTGAACAGCTATACCCGTTTCGACGGCTATGACGTGAAGGCGGCGGACACCTATTGGGCGGCCACCAAGGGCTATTGGGCGGCGATCCGCGCCGAATGGGAGCGGATCGCGAATGCCAAGAACGGCATCCGCATCACCGAGGCGGCCGAGGCAGGGACGGTGATCGCCAGCCGGCTGCTGGAAATCGCCGACGAACTCCAGGCCGGCAAGACCAGCGAGGCCGACGCGATCGCGCTCGCCAAGAAGCTTATGGATCAGGCGACCAGAGCCGCCTGATCCTGCGCGCGGGGAGTGTCAGATTTCCGTGTATGGGCTGGCGATCGACACCTCCGCTATTGCATCGATGCGGTCGCGCCGGGCTCCGAAAGGCGACACATTCGGTCAGGGCACGCCAAGCGCGAAGCGCAGCGTCGGGGTGATCGCGCGATAGGGCACGGTGATGTGCGTCTCGCCTTCGAACTTGGCGAAGCGCGTGCGCAATCCATAGGCGGAAAGCGGCTGGAGGCGTTGGAGCAGTGCCTCGGAATCCCAGGTGATCGTGGCGGCGTCGTCGCGCTCGCCGGTCAGCAGCAAGAGGCGGCTGACGCGGCCGGCGACCTTGCCGCTGGCCAAGCGGACGGCGAATGCGCGCTCCTCTGTCAGCAGCGACTGGTCGCCCCACCATATCGAAGGGCTGGCAGCGATGATCGCCTCGAACGCAGTGGGACGGGTATAGAGCATGTGCAGCGCGAACAGGCCGCCGAACGAATGGCCGAAAAGCGACTTGCGCTCGGGCGCCACCCTGTAGCGGCGGGCGATTTCGGGGATCAATTGATCGAGCAGGAATTTGGCAAAATGCTCGTTTCCGCCGGCCTGGCCGGCGGGCAGCTTTTCGGGCCAGACCGGGGTCAGGTCGTAACGCCGACGCAGCACGTCATAGGCCTGGTCCGTGGGATAGCCGATACCGACTATAAGCATTCCCCCGCCTGCCTGTTTGGCGAATTCCTCGATCCGGCGTTCTCCAGCGAAGCCCGGGAAATAGGCATTGCCGTCGAGCACGTAGAGCGTCGGAAACCCCTCCGCGGGCGGCGCCTGCGTCGGCACCGAGACGAAGATGCGATAGACCTGCCCATCGTCGCGCGCGGCCAGATCGAACACCTGCGTATCGGGCAGGGTATAGGCCTGGGGCGACGCGGCCTGTTGCGCGGTGGCGGGTACCGCAACGCCCAGGGCGACGGCGAGCGCGGCGAGACAGGGCAGGGGGCGGCGCATCGGAGGGCTCCTCTCGGCTCGTTGGTTGGCGCTCAGGCCGGCATCAGGTTCTTGTAGATCTGGCCGTCCTTGACGATCAGCAACAGGTTGCGCTGATAATCTTCGAGCAGATGGAGGTCGGCAAGCGGGTTGCCGCGCACCAGAAGCAGGTCCGCCCAGGCCCCCGGCTTGACGACACCGAGCGGCGCTGCCCGGTAAGGATTGCGCTTGCCGCTATGTGCAAACAGGCTGCAATTGCCGGACGTCGCGATGCGCAGCACCTCGGCATTCGAAAACACCGCGCCGAGCCGCGGCAACATCCTATTCTCGGTGCGCGACGAAGGGGTGCGCGAAAAGAGATCGGTGCCGAAGGCCAGGTTGACGCCGTGCTTCTTTGCCAGCGCGACGCTCGACTGCCAGCCGGCGGTGCCCAGGGACTCGGCGGCCTTTTCCATCTGCGCGGGACTAAGGACATTGTCGCCCATCTCGAACGGCTGGGTCGAAAGCCAGGCGCCCTTCTTGGCCATGCGCTCCGCCGTCGCATCGTCGAGGAGATGGCCGTGCTCGATCGACAAGACCCCGGCATCCAGACAGCGCTGCACGCCGGCCGCGGTGTAGACATGCGCACAGGCATAGGTGCCCCAATCGGTCGCCGCCTGGACGATCGCACGCAACTCTTCCGGCGTGAACTGCAGCGTGTCGATCGGATCGAAATCCGACGTTACACCGCCGCCGGCCATGATCTTGATCTGAGTCGCACCCCGTTTGAATTGCTGGCGCGTCGCGGCAAGCACTTCGGGCACGCCGTTGGCGACCGCGGTCATGCCCGAGCGCCGGTATCGCGAGGCAGCGCCGCCGAGCGTCGGGGGCAACTCGTCCGCCGGATCGAAGTCGCCATGGCCGGAGGTCTGCGTGATCGCGGCGCCGCTGGGATAACAGCGCGGGCCGGGCACTATCCCGCGCTCGATGGCGTCACGGATGCCGAACACCGATCCCGCGGTGTCGCGAACCGTGGTGAACCCACGCATCAACTGGCGCTCGGCATCCTGGAACACCAGCGCGACGGAGCTCGCATCCTCCGGCCCCATCCACGACGCGCCCTTCACGGCGGACATGTGCCAATGCGCGTCGGTAAGGCCGGGCATCAGCGTCTGGCCGGCGCCGTCGATCACGGTCGCGCCGGCGGGCACGGGGATGTCTCCAACCGAGACGGCATCGATGCGATTGCCGACGACCCGCACGTTGCGGGGTTGGCGCGCGCTGCCGGTACCGTCGAACAAATAGGTGTTGCGGATCAGGATCGCGGACGTGGGATCGGGCGCGGCAGCACCGAGAAAGGGTAGCGCCGCGATTCCACCCAAAACGGTGCGGCGGCTCACGGGCAATTTCATTCAGACCTCCCATCGGTCATCCGGATCGGACTATCCACGCGGCGCCGAGGCGCTGGTAAAGCGCTCCTGTCCGCCAGACGCCGCTCGGGCGGAGCATCGATCCCGACCCATTCGAGCGTGGCGGAGTTGAGGAACAGGGAGTGAAGGTCGGTGCGCGGGATCGCGATCGGCGTATCTGCAGATACCGAATCTACCCATTCCTGGCACGGCAAGTTGCCATCCATGCGCTGCTTGTGCGCGGAGGCTCCCTACCGCAGGCGGCACCCATGCCCCCTCACCGAAACAGGCGATTGAAGCGAAATCTGGCCACCAAGATCCTTAAAAATGTCTCTTTCTGTGGATACATTAGTCCTCATATGGAAATATGAGTCAAGGCGCTGAGAGGAGAAATTTATGCTTCGCGCCTGATTGTATCCCAGCGAGCGCAGCCGCGGCCGTCAGCGGCCCGACGAGAGGCGGAGGAATATGCTGGCCCGCGTCCCGAGCGACGGGCCAGTTGGGACGTGGCTCGAACGGCTGCCCGAAACGGTCGAGGCGGGGCGCCGACGCGCTACCACGGCATGCTCGATCAGAGCATTGGCTTTCAACCGCGACGCCCGATGGAGCGTTTCAACCCGGCCCGGTTCGGATCACCCCCGCAGCGACCAGCGCTTCGATCGCCGCTGCGTCATGCCCGCAGTCGCGCAGCACTGCGTAGCTGTCTGCGCCGATCGCAGCCGGCGGCGCATCGGCGACCGGGGCGACCGTATCGAAGCGCACAGGCTGCGGCACCATCCGCGCCATCCCGGCGGGATACCCAACCGGCACGTCGAAGAAGCCGATCTCGCGCAGATGCGGATCGTGCAACAGATCGTCGGGAGTGGCGATGCGCGCGCATGGCACGTCGCGTGCCGACAGCGCCGCGATCCAGGCATCGGTGGTCCGCGCGGGGAGGCTCTCTGCCAGGATCGCGTAGAGTTCGTTGATCCGGGCCTGGCGCATGCGCGCATCGCGGAACCACGTCTCGTCGCAAAGCGCCTCGCGATCGATCTCGGCGAGGAAGCGGCGCCATTGCTCGGCGGTGTAAGGCAGCACCGCGATCCAGCCGTCAGCGGTACGGAACGGTCGGCGATTGGGCGACAGAATGCGCGGATAGCCGGTCGCGCCGTCTTCGGCGAAGCTGGCCTCGGCAAGATGCTCGTTCATCAGGAACGCGACCATCGCCTCGAACATCGGAACTTCGACGCGGAACGGCCCGGGCTGTCCGCGCTCGCGCGCGATCAGCGCTGCGAGGATGCCGTAGACGATGTGCAATGCCGCCACCTTGTCGGCGACGATCGTCGGCACGAATTGCGGCGCGCCGCCATGCTGCATCGCCAGCCCCGCCATGCCGCTTGCGGCCTGGATGATGTCGTCGAACGCCGGGCGATCGCGATATTGTCCCGCCTGCCCGAAGCCGGTCGCGGCGCAATGGACGATGCGCGGGTTGATCGCGGCCACTGCGTCGAACCCCAGCCCGAGCCGCTCTGCCGCCTCGGCGCGCATATTGTGGAGCAGCACGTCCGCCGTGCCGATCAGCCGCACCAGTGCGGCGCGTCCCTCCGGCCGCTTGAGGTCGATCGCGAGCATGCGCTTGTTCCGGTTGTTATTTACGAACAGCGCGCCGCCGCCCGCCCCCTGCGGGTGTGCGTTGCGGGCGATGTCGCCCTCGGGCGGCTCGACCTTGATGACCTCGGCGCCGAGGTCGCCGAGGATCTGCCCGGCATAGGGGCCGAGCACCACCGCCCCGATTTCGATCACGCGGATGCCCTTGAGCAGCGGAATCACTCAATTTTCTCCCTGAGCCTCTTGACTCAAGTTCCCACATGAGGACTATTATGTCCATATATAGAGACTAAAAGTGAGAGAGATGTCGATGGCCGAGTTCCGCTTCGATCGCCTGTTCATCGGAGGCGAGTGGGTCGCGCCGATCGACGGTGGGCTGCGCGACAGCATCGACCCCGCGACGGGCCAGCCTTGGACGCAGGTCGCTTTTGGCGGTGTGCGGGATGTGGATCGCGCGGTGGCCGCGGCGCGCGCTGCATTCGAGGGGCCGTGGCGTAAGATGGCGCCGTGGGAGCGGGCAGGGCTCTTGCGCAAGTTCGCGGAGCTTTACGCCACGCAGGTCGAGGCGCTGGCGCAGGTAGAGTCGCGCGACAATGGCCGCGCGATCCGCGAATCGCGCGGCGATATCGGGCTCCATCCGCAATATTGGCACTGGTTCGCCTCGCTCGCCGACAAGGCGGATGGGCGGACGATCCCGATGGACGACAGCGTCCACGCCTTCACCTCGCGGCTGCCGGTCGGCGTGGTCGGTACGATCACTCCGTGGAACGTGCCGCTGATGGCGGCGACGTGGAAATTGGGGCCGGCGCTCGCGGCGGGGTGTACCGTCGTCCTCAAGCCCGCCGAGCAGACCCCGGCCTCCTCGCTGGCGCTCGCGCATTTGTTCGAGCAGGCCGGATTTCCGCCCGGCGTGGTCAATGTCGTCCCTGGGGATGGTCCTGTCGCCGGCGCGCGTCTCGTCGCCCATCCCGACGTCGACAAGATCGCCTTCACCGGTGAGGGCGCGACCGCCAAGACGATCCTCAAGACCGGCGCCGACACGCTCAAGCGCTTCAGCTTCGAGCTTGGCGGCAAGGCGCCGCATATCATCTTTGCGGACGCCGATATCGAGAATGCAGTCAACGCGGCCACCGGCTCCGCCTGGGCATTGTGCGGCCAGAGCTGCGCGCTCGGCAGCCGCGTGCTCGTCGAGCGCCCGGTCTATGACCGCGTCGTCGAGGCGTTCCGCCGCAACGCAGGCCGCGTCCGCGTCGGCAACCAGATGGACCCGGCCACGCATATGGGCCCGCAGGCGCATGCCGAGCAGCTCGCCAAGACGCTGTCTTATGTCGATATCGGCCGCGACGAGGGAGCTGAATTGGTCGCTGGCGGCGGGCGTATCGACCGCGAGGGTTTTGCCGGCGGCTATTTCGTCGAACCCACGGTGTTCGCCGGCGTGGCACCGCAGATGCGGATCGCGCAGGAGGAGATTTTCGGCCCCGTCGCGGCGATCATCCCGTTCGACGGCGAGGACGAGGCGGTGGCGATCGCCAATGGCACGCCTTACGGCCTCGCTGCGGGGTTGTGGACCGGCGATGTCGGGCGCGCCCACCGCGTCGCCAACCGGATCGAAGCCGGCATGGTCTGGGTCAACACCTATCGCTACATCCGCTGGTCCACGCCCTATGGCGGGGTCAAGACCAGCGGCTGGGGCCGCGAGAACGGCGTCGAGGCGCTCGATTCCTATCTGGAGACGCGCACGACCGTGATCTCCACCACCGGCAAGTTCGCCGATCCCTTTGCGAATTAAGGAGAGTAGAATGCGCCTTCAGGGCAGGCTGGCGATCGTCACCGCGGCGGCTTCGGGCATGGGCCGGGCAGGGGTCGAGCGTTTCGTGCGCGAAGGCGCGCAGGTCGCAGCGATCGACATCGATCCGGCGGCGCTCGACGCGCTCGTCGCCGAATTCGGGGCCGACCGTATCACTCCGATCGCCGCCGACCTCTCGACACCCGAGGGCGCGCGCGGCAGCATCGACCAGGCAGTGGCGGCGCTCGGCGGTGCCGATATCCTCTGGGCGCATGCCGGGATGCCCGGACCGGCTTCGGTCGAGACTCTCGATCTCGTCGCCTATCAAAAGGCGATCGACCTCAATATCACCTCCGCCGTTCTTGGCGCCGGGCAGGTCGCGCCGCACATGCGCGCCCGCGGCGGCGGCGCGATCATCTTCACTTCGTCGATCTCCGGGCTGGTCGGCTCGATGATGAGCCCGATCTACTCGGCGGCGAAATGGGGGGTGGTCGGCCTCGCCAAATCGCTGGCGCTGGCGCTGGCGCCCGACAATATCCGGGTCAACGTGGTGTGCCCGGGGCTCACCGACACGCCGATGAAGCTGGGTTTCACCGGCCGCAGCGGCGATCCTGCCGAGGCCGCCGCCAACGAAGCCAGGATCGTCGCCGCAGTGCCGCTGGGGCGACTGGTCAAGCCGGGCGAGGTGGCCGACGCCGTGCTGTGGCTCGCCTCGGACGAGGCAAGCTTCGTCACCGGCGTGGCATTGCCGGTCGATGGCGGCTTCACGGCGCGCTGACGATGCGCAGGTCCCAGGCAGGTGCGCGCGACGCTGTTGCCGGGGCCGCGCTTAGGCCATACAACTCGAACCATGATCGTTCGCCAGGCGGCCAATGCGCTGCAGATCCTCGAATTCTTCGCCGAACGCCAGCGGCCCGCCAACGCCTCCGAGATCGCCGATGCGCTCGGCTGGCCGCGTTCGAGCACGTTCAAGCTGGTCGGTACGCTGGCGTCGATGGGCTATCTCTACGAGCCGCTGCCGCGCGGCGGCCATTATCCCAGCCCGCGCTGGCTCGAACTGGCGGAGAAGGTGTCGCAGGCCGATCCGCTGCCGGCGGAACTCGGGCCGCTGATCCGCGACGTGATGCAGGAGAGCGGCGAGACAGTGGCGATCTCGGCCCCGGCCGGGACCCATGCGATGTTCGTCGACGTGGCGGAATCGCGCCAGCCGGTCCGCTATTTCGCGCGCGTCGGCGATCGGGTCCCGATCCATGCCAGCTCGGCGGGACGCGCGCTGCTCGCGCAGATGAGCGCGGAGGAACGCCAGACATTGTACCGCCGCATCGACTTCACCGGCTATTCGGCGACCACGCCAATGACCGCGGCACGCGTCGAGGCCGAGCTGGCCGAGGCGGAGGCGCGCGGCTGGCATCAGAGCAATGCCGAATATACCCCCGATCTCGCCGGCGTCGCGCTTCCCATGCCCTATACCGGGCGGCGGCTGTCGATCGTGGTGGTCGGGCCGGTATCGCGCTGCCTCGAGCGGCGGGCCGAGACCGCGGCGCTGCTGCACCGCCGCCTGAAGGCGCTCGCCGCCTCGCGCTGAATGCCTATCGGCCCGGCCCGAAGCGGCGCGGGCCGAACACAAGAGGAGCCCCATGACGCAGGATCCCCGCGCGGCGATCGCCGCCGAACCCATGCGCGCCGCGCAGATTGCGGTGGTCGCCATGTGCATCGCGCTCAACGCTCTCGACGGATTCGATGTGCTGGCGATCAGCTTTGCGGCGCCCGGTATCGCGCTGGAATGGGGGATCGACAAGGCGATGCTTGGCCTGCTGCTGTCGATGGAGCTGTTCGGGATGGCGGTGGGATCGGTGTTGATCGGCAACGTCGCCGATCGCATCGGCCGACGCCCGACGATCCTCGGTTGCCTGGTGGTGATGGCGATCGGCATGATCGCTGCCTGGGGTGCGGGGGATATCCAGCTGCTGTCCGCGGCTCGGCTGTTCACCGGGCTGGGCATTGGCGGGATGCTCTCCTCGACCAGCGCGATGGTCGCTGAATTCTCGAACGACCGTCGTCGCGGGCTGAACGTGTCGCTCAACATCGCGGGATATTCGACCGGCGCGATCCTTGGCGGGCTGGTCGCATCGGCGCTGCTGGCGGGCACCGGCGACTGGCGTTCGGTGTTCCTCTTCGGCGCGATCGCAACCTGCGTGGCGCTGCCGCTGGCCTATTTACTGCTCCCGGAGTCGATCGACTCGCTGATCGCGCGGCGGCGACCGGATGCCGTGACGCGCGTGAACGCGACCCTGGCCCGCCTTGCCCGCCCGGCGATCGAGCATCTGCCTCCGCCGCCCGCGCACATCGAGAAGCCGTCGCTACTGACGTTGTTCTCTCGACGCTACGCCGGCATAACGGCGCTGCTCACCGTCGCCTATTTCGCGCAGATCATGTTTTTCTATTATGTCCAGAAATGGATCCCGAAGATCGTGGTCGACATGGGCTTCGACCAGGCCTCGGCCGGTCGCGTTCTGGTTGCCGCCAATGTCGGCAATCTGGCCGGAGCCGTCGCGATCGGGCTCGCGGCGCAGCGCTACGCACTGCGGCCGCTGGTCATCGCGGCAATGCTGGCCGGAGTAGCGGCCATCTCCCTATTCGGACTCGGCTTCCACGATCTTCTCAAGCTCTCGGTGTCGGCGGCGCTGGCGGCCTTCTTCATCAATGCGGGCGTAGTCGGCATGTATCCGATCCTGGCGCAGGCCTATCCCGCGGCGCTAAGGGCGAGCGGGACCGGCTTCGTCATCGGGATCGGCCGCGGCGGATCGGCGATCGGGCCCGTGGTCGCCGGCGCCCTTTTCGCGAGCGGCAGCACGCTCCTCACGGTGTCCTTGGCGATGAGCATCGGCGGCATGATCGCCGCGACGATGCTGTTCCTGCTTCCCCGTGCGTTACGAGCCGCGCACGCCTGATATGCGGGCCAGGGACGCCGCCGGCGAAGACAGGCGGCGCAGCAAAAACACCATGGGTCCGAAATGGCAGGGGCGCTCGGATTCGAACCGAGGGCCTTCGGTTTTGGAGACCGACGCTCTAACCAACTGAGCTACGCCCCTACGCGGGACAGGCTAGTATGGCCCGCCCGGTCAGAAAGCAAGACCCGCGATGCGGGACATTTACCGGACCCGTTTTGGTACAAGCAGCCGCGCCTCGCCCCTCGGCGCCATGCCGGCCAATGTTGCAGTTGCGCGTCGGCTCCCGCATAATCGCTGCCCGTCGCGAGACTCGCATCTTCCGGGCCCTATGCAAGGAAGACGCGCGATGGCGGCGAGTAGAGGACGATGTGTCGCCCATGACGCTGAAGGGGGAGGCGAAACTGCCTCCGATACGCTTGATGACGCGCCTGCTGGCGCGGATGCAGACCGGAATCGTTGCCCACGGAGTCCGCGCGTTCGACGGGGACCTGGACCGATTCGTGATCTTCACGCTGATCGCGCGCCAGTCGATGGCGGGGACGGTCGGCTATGCGGGCGCGCAAGCCGTGCCGATCTCGATGCACGCGCTGGCCGGTTCGCTCGCGCGGCCGTATGAAACCGTGCGGCGGCACGTCATTGCGCTCACGGAGCGTGGGCTGTGCCTGCGCACTCCGGACGGCTTCATCGTCTCGCCGGACAGCGTGGCGTTGCCGCCGATGCCGGCGCTGACCGCGGCGACGCACGATCATTTCGTTCGGTTCGTCGAGGATCTCGACACGCTCGGCATTCCGCTTCCGCGCCAGCGCCGCGACATCGCCTATCTGCCCCAGCGCGGGGTGCAGGCCGCGATCGACCTGATGCTGGCGGTCACGCACAGCAATCGCGATTTGTATCAGGATTGGAGCGAACTGACGATCTACTCGACGATCGTGTCGGCGAACACGCGCGACTATGCGTGCGACCCGGTGCTCGCGACGCGCTATGCCGACCAGACGAGCCGCGTGCCGGAGACGTACCATTTGCCGGTCCGCGCCAGCGTGCTGGGCCGCGTGCTGGGCATCCCCGAAAGCACCGTGCGCCGCAAGATCGCGGCGCTGATCGCGGCGGGTCGTATCGTGCGTCGCCGCGAAGGCCTGGTGTTTTCGCAGGACTGGCTCAACCTGCCGGACTCGGTCGCGACGAGCACCGAGAGCCACGGCAATATCCGGCGGGTTCTGGACCGAGTCGCCGCTGCCGGATTTCCGTTCGACGACCCGGGCAGCGCCTATCTGAAGGGAAGCCCGGACCCCGTGCGATTCGGGCGGACGCCCCGAACGGCCACAAAATCGCGACAGGTGCCTACCGAGCGTCAAAACGGGTAGCACCGCGGTTGCCAGCGCGCGCGGCGGTGCGAAGACGGGGGCGGATCGCAGCTCCTGGTGGAAAAAGTGCTTCACAACGTTATCGACCCCGGCTCGGCGCGCGCCGCGCCGCCGGAAATCGTCCCGCTCGCACCGGAAAGCCTGGTCGAGTTCGCGATGGCGACGGTCGATCGGCGCGAGTGGCGGGTCCGCATCGCGCTGTCCACGCTTGCGGCGCTATCGGGGCATTCGCTGCGCTCGGGCCAGATCGTGGACAGCATCCTCAACCATCACATGCACCGCATCCAGCTCGCGGCGCTGCGGGTGATTGGTCGGGGAGGCGCCGAGGGCGATATCGTCCGGGTTCGCGCTGCCGACCTGCGGCTGCTGCGCGAGGGTTGAGCCGGCGCGTGCGCTGGGTCAGGCGGCGACGCTGCCGGTTACCGGGCGCATCGTGAGCGCGCGCGCCTCTTGGAGGGGAAGCGGGCGGCTGAAATAATAGCCCTGGATCTTGGTGCAGCCCAGCGTTCGGACCAGCTGATACTCCTCCTCGGTCTCGACGCCCTCGGCAGTGGTGGCCATCTCCAGGCTCTGCGCGAGCGCGACTACCGCGCGGATGATCGCCGTCGCTTCCTTCGCGCCCCGCGACGCGCTCTGGACGAAGCTGCGGTCGATCTTGATCGTGCTGAATCGCGTCCGCGCCAGATAGCCCAGCGACGAATAGCCGGTCCCGAAATCGTCAAGGCTGAGCCGGATGCCGAGGCCGAGGATCTTTTCGAGCACCTGCACCGCCGCGGTGCCTTCGCGCATGAACACGCTTTCGGTCATTTCGAGCTCGAGCCGGTCGGGCGGGAGCCCCGAGTCGGCGAGCGCGCGGGCGACGATGCCAACAAAGGCGGGGTTGTAGAGCTGCTCGGGGCTGACGTTCACGGCAACGCGCATCGGCAGGTCCCAGAGCGCGGCCTCGGCGCAGGCGGTGCGCAGCACCCACTCGCCGATCGGCGCGATCAGCCGGGCATCCTCCGCCAGCGGCACGAACTTGGCCGGGGAAATCGGGCCCATTTCGGGGTGCGTCCATCGCAGCAGCGCCTCGAACCCCGTCAGCGCGCCGTCGCTCGCGCTGACCACCGGCTGATAATGTAGATGGAACTGGCCGATTTCGACGGCATTGCGCAGCGCGATCTCGAGCACGCGGCGTTCTTCGGCCGCCATGTGGAGCTGGGGCTCATAGGTGTGGAATACGCCGCCGCCGGCATCCTTCGAGCGATACAAAGCGAGATCGGCCGAGCGAATCAGCATCTCCGCGGTGCGCCCGTCGCGCGGCCCGATCGCCAGCCCGACCGAGCAGCCGATGTACAACGTATGCTGGTCGACTTCATAGGGCTTGGACAGGGTATCGATGATCGTCTGCGCCAGCCGCTCGGTACGCGCGGTATCGGTGGCGTCGTGAACCACCACTGCGAATTCATCGCCGCCGAGCCGCCCGATCATCTCATTGTCCGACATCAGCGTCTTGAGCCGTTCGGAGACGCGGCCGAGCAACCGGTCGCCGATCGGATGGCCCAGCGTGTCGTTGACCGCCTTGAACCGATCCAGGTCGATCATCATGAAGGCGCAGCGCGCGCTCCATTTCTCGGCATCGGCCATCGCCTGCGCCAGCGTCTCGTTGATCAGCAGCCGGTTGGGGAGCCCGGTGAGGCCGTCGAACCGCGCCATCCGGTGGATCTTGTCGGTGGAACGGCGCGCTTCGGTGATGTCGGAGCCAACGCCGCGAAACCCGATAAAAATTCCCTTTTCGTCGTGGCGCGGCGAGGCCGACATCTCCCACCAGCGCTCCTCGCCCTCGACGATCACCGGGAGCCGCAGGTCGCGAAACGCCTCGCGCTTGCGCAGCGTGTCGGCGAGGTCGCGCAGGCCGGGGGCGAAATCGCCGCCTTCCCAGGTCGGGCCGGCGAGCACCTGGAGGAAGGGCATGCCGTTCATCTGCTTCGGATCGATGCCCAGCGACAGCGCGAAGCGCGGATTGGCGCGGCTGACGCGGCGTTGCGCGTCGATCTCCCACAGCCAGTCGGCGCCGGCGTCTTCGGTCTCGCGCAGCAACAGGCTGACGGTCTCGTCGCGCTCGGCGATCGCGATCTCGCCGGCGCGGATGACGACCAATGCCTTGCCGCGGCCAAAGGTGGCGATCCCGAGCAGCACCGTGAACAGCGCCGCCGCGCCGGCCAGGACGGGCGCGCCGGCAAGCGCGAGCATCGCCGTCACCGAGGTGCCGACGATCCCCACGAACAGGATCGTCGCCAGCGGGAGCGCGGCCATCGCGACGGCAGAGGCCGTCATCAGCAGCGACAGGATCGTCCAAAGCCCCAGCACGATGTCCGTGTTCGCCAGATGGCCGAAGCCGAGCGGCGGGATCGACCACACCGCGCCCAATGCAATGCCGTCCAGAAGTGTGTCGCGAACGTCGCCCAGCGGCGCGCTGATCGCGGTGCGGTGGCGCTTCGACAGCCGGCGAAACGCGACGGCGCACGCGACTGCGGCGGCGACCGCGCCCCAGCTCGCCAGCGCCCAGAGCGGGGCGACGGGGGCGAGGACGAGCGTGATCAGCGACGCGCCGACCAGATTGGCGGCGAGCATGAACAGCGCGAGCTGGCGCCCGGCGTGCAGCTGCGCGGCACGGATCGGGCCCCAATCGGTGGTATCCGCGGGATCGTACAGCCCCAGCAATGCGCGGGCATCGATGCGCGGGCGGGCAAATTGCGAGGACGTCTGCCGTGTCACGGCGCCGACGATAGCCGGGGCAGGTTAGCGAGAGGTTAGGTTCGCGGGCGGAACGACAATATTTGGCCGCTCCGCCCGGACGCGTTCAGGCCGCGATATCGTAGGGCTTGATCTCGCCGGTCAGGTACAGGTTGCGCGCCTTGGCCCGGCTGAGCTTGCCCGAGCTGGTGCGCGGCAGCGTGCGCGGAGGCACCAGTTCGATCACGCAGTTCATGCCCGTGACCGAGCGGACGCGCTCACGGATTTCGTTGCGCAGGCGGACGCGCTCGCTCTCGTCCGAGGTGCGGCACTGGACGAGCACTGCGGGCGTCTCTTCGCCGCCCGGCGTGGTGATCGCGAAGGCGGCGATGTCGCCCTGCTTGAAGCCAGGGAGCTGCTCCACGGCCCATTCGATATCCTGCGGCCAGTGGTTGCGGCCGTTGATGATGATCATGTCCTTGGCGCGGCCCACGATATAGATATAGCCGTCGGACAGATAGCCCATGTCGCCGGTGTCGAGCCAGCCGTCGACGAGGCAGGCATCGGTCGATTCCTGGTCGCGGAAATAGCCGACCATCACCGACGGGCCCTTGCACCACACTTTGCCGATCGCCTTTTCGGGGAGCGGGGTGCCGTCTTCCTCACGGATTTCGATCACCATGTCGCGCGCGGGCTTGCCGCAATTTACGATCGCGCGGAACCGTTGCGGGCGATCGGCGCGCGAGGTAGCGCCCGAAAGCTGGGTTTCCTCGACCAACTCGACGACGATGCCTTCGCCCGGGGGCATGATCGACACCGCCAGCGTCGCCTCGGCCAGGCCATAGCTGGGGAGGAACGCCGTCGCCTTGAACCCGGCATCGGCGAAGGCATCGACGAAAGACTGCATCACGTCGGGGCGGATCATGTCGGCGCCATTGCCCGCGACGCGCCAGCGGCTGAGGTCGAAGCGGTCGCTCGCCTTGGTCTGGCTCGACATGCGGCGCGCGCAGATATCGTAGCCGAAGGTCGGCGAATAGGAGAGGGTGGTGCCCGGATTGCGGCTGATCAGGTCGAGCCACGCCAGCGGGCGGCGGGCGAAATCCTCGGTCTTGAGATAATCGGTCGAGACCTGGTTGGCGACCACCGAGAGCAGGCACCCGACCAGACCCATGTCGTGATACCAGGGGAGCCACGACACGCAGCGATCGCCCTCGCCGACATTCATCCCGTGGCTGTGCGCCGCGAGATTGTTGAGCAGCGCGTTGTGCGTGATCGCGACGCCGTGCGGGAAGCGCGTCGAGCCGCTGGAATATTGCAGATAGGCGATGTCGTCGGTCTGCGCCTCCGGCAGCGTCACCGCCGGGGCGGGACGATCGGCGAAGGTCACCCAGTCGACGCCCTCGACTCCGGCGATCCGCGCCGCCTCTGCGCACATCGCGCCGATTTCGGGCGGGTAGATCAGCATCGTCGGATCGCAGCTGTCGAGCTGGACCTTGAGCTGGTCGATATAGCTTTGCGCGCCGCCGAAGCTGGTCGGCAGCGGGAGCGGCACCGGCCAGGCGCCGGCATAGACCACGCCAAAGAACAGCGCCGCGAATTCGGCGCCGGTTTCGGCGATCAGCGCAATGCGGTCGCGCGGCTGGACGCCCGTCGCGATCAGCCGGCGCGCCTGGACGCACGCATCCTCGCGCAGCTCCGCAAAGGAATAGGCGCGAGTCAGCGTGCCGCGCGCGTCGTGGAAATTGAGGCCGCGAACGCCCTGTGCCGCATATTCCAAGGCGTCACCCAGCGTCGCGAAGTCCGCGAGCCGGCGGGGGAGCGTGTCGTCGGTCGGAGTCGCAGCCAGCGTTTCCGCCTCACCCTCCGCCTGTTTCTCGAGCGATCCCGTAACGTCCAAATCCATTCTTTTTCTCGTGCCCCTGGGTGTATCAGGCCGTTGTGCCCCCACAACGCATTAAATGCGATCGGCTCTGCTACGCACTGTCGTTCAAAATCGGTTGCCACTGTGGCACAATCATGGCGCATGGCCAGACACCGTTCCCCGCTCGCCCCGTTGACCCCCTCCGATCTGGAGCGGTTCGCGCTGCGCTATGTCGAGCGTTTTGCGACCACCCGGGGCCGATTGGGGGACTATCTGCGGCGCAAGGTGCGCGAGCGGGGGTGGGATGGCGATGCCCCGCCGGACGTCGAGGGGGTGGCGCAGCGCATGGCCGATCGCGGCTATGTCGACGACCGGCTCTATGCCGAGGCCAAGGCCGGGGCGATGGGGCGGCGCGGTCTTGGCGCGCGCCGGGTCGCGGAGGCGCTTCGCCATGCGGGGGTGGAGGATGCGGATGCCGCCGCAGTGGCCCCCGCGGTGGAGGCCGATGCCGAGGCCGCGGCGCTCACCTTTGCGCGGCGGCGGCGGATCGGTCCGTTCGCGCTTGAAGCAGGGGATCGTGCGCAGCGGCAAAAGCAGCTCGCGGCGATGCTCCGCGCGGGCCATTCGATGACACTCTCGCGGCGCATTGTCGCGATGGCGCCGGGCGAAGACGCTGATTTTGCTGCTTAGCAGCGCAGTTGCCGAATCGCATAAACCAATTCCACTTTTGCGAAACTATGTGATAACGTAGTTGCTTGGGGGAAAGAAAAAATGCGTGCTGAGACACAGCTTGCGTCCAATCACTTTGCAGTCGCACATTCCGGGTCGCGAAACGGAGAGCAGGCGGGGGAACAGGCCGGGGGGCATGGTTTCGACGCCGGGAGCGCGCGGGGTTCGGAAGGGGCCGACGGGGGTGATCAGGAAGGAATAGCCGTCACGGGAACCGTCAAATGGTTCGACGTGACGCGGGGTTTTGGTTTCCTGGTCGCCGATGACGGGATCGGAGGCGATATCCTGATTCATTTCACGGTCCTGCAGGACCATGGCCGCCGCAGCCTGCCCGAAGGTGCGCGGGTCGAGTGCATCGCCGTCAAGCGCCAGCGCGGCTATCAGGCGCGCGAGATCGTCTCGATCGACCTGACCGAAGCCGTCGAATTGCCCAAGCGCCCGGGCGACCGCGCCGACCGTGTCAAGATGATCTCGACCGCCGGGCCGTTCGAAGCGGTGACCGTCAAATGGTTCAATCGCCTGAAGGGCTATGGTTTTCTGGTGCGCGGATCGGACTCGTCCGATATATTCGTCCATATGGAGACGTTGCGCCGCGCCGAGATCGAGGAAGTCGAACCCGGCCAGCCCTTGCAGGCGCGCATCGTCGATGGCGAAAAGGGACCGCTCGCCGTGGCGGTCGAAAGGATCGGCTGAAGGCGATGTTCGGGATGCGCAGGTTTGGCGTGGCGCTTGCCGCCGCGGGATTGCTCTTGTCCGCTGCGTGCAAGGGGGATGCCGGCGCAAATGCGGCTGAAGCGCAGGCCCCGGCAAAGCTGGCGGTGTCGATCCGCACCGCGGGCGGGGCGACTCGCCAGTTCAATGTCGAAGTGGCGCGGACGCCCGCCGAGCAGGAACGCGGGCTGATGTTCCGGACCAACCTGCCCGCCGATGGCGGCATGATCTTCACCCCCTATCCCGCCGATGGCGGTCCGCCGCGCGAGGCGAGCTTCTGGATGAAGAACACCCCGAGCCCGCTCGACATCGTGTTCATCCGCCCCGACGGGACGATCGCCACGATCGCCGAAAACACGATCCCCTTCTCCGAAACCCCGGTGAAATCGGGCGAGCCGGTGGGCGCGGTGCTGGAGATCAACGGCGGCAAGGCGGGCGAGCTGGGAATCGCGCCGGGCGACAAGGTGACATGGCAGGGGCAGGGGCAGGGCCGGTGAGCGGGGTCGCGGCGCGGATAGCGATTGCCTCGCTTCGCGCGGGTCGCTAATCGGCGCGCATGGGACTCCCTTTTCCGATCTTCACCTGGTGGAACGGCTCCACCTTCGGCACCTGGCTCGGCCGTCGCGGCAAGACTCGGGTTGGCGAGGATGCCTTGGGCAACCTCTATTTCGAAGGCGGCACCGATCCGAACGGGATACCGCGCCGCTGGGTGCTCTATAACGGTGCGACCGACGCCAGCCGGGTGCCCCCCGAATGGTTCGGCTGGCTGCATCACCAGCATGACGCCGTGCCCGACCAGTCGCTGCCGCCGGCGCGCATCTGGGAAAAGCCCGCCGAGCCGAACCTGACCGGCACGCGCGCGGCCTATCGTCCGTCGGGCGCGCTCGAAGCGGGCGGGCATCGCGCACGTTCCACCGGCGATTACGAGGCCTGGACCCCCGACGCATGACCCCGCGCGCCGGCTTTGCCGCAGCCGCGCTGCTGCTGGCACTTGGCGCATGTTCGGGGGGCGGCGAGGCCGGCAATAATTCGGTCGACGATATCGTCATCACCGGAAAGGGCGGCGCATCGGCCCCCGGAAGCTCCGATATCGTGACGGTGGGCGCCGACGGCAGCACGATCGAGGCTGCCGCGACGCCGATGAAGGACCGCGAGGCCGTGCTGGGCCTGCTCAACAAGCGCAACGGCGAAGCGCGCGAGTTCAAGCTCAAGCCCGGCCAAGCGGTGCGGATCGGCGACGTGATCGTGCGGCTGCGCGCGTGCGATCGCACGGCGCCGTGGGAAACGGACGAACTCACCGGCGCTTTCGTCCAGCTCGACGTGATGCAGGTCGATAAGAGCTGGCGGCGGGTGTTTTCGGGGTGGCTGTACAAGGAGCGCCCGGCGCTCAACGTCATTCAGCACCCCATCTACGACGTCTGGCCCAAAAGCTGCGCGATGACCTTCCGCGACAGGGGGCCGGATACGGTCGATGCTCCCGCGGGCGGGGGCGGTAATGCGTCGAGCGCGAAGAAATCGCCCGAAACCGAAGGTGCGCCGAGCGACAGCCCCGCCGAGGAAGCGCCGAGCGCGGCGCCCAGCAACGCGACATAATCGTCGCGCGGCACTTCGATCGCGCCGAGCGATTCGAGGTGGTCGGTCTGGAACTGGCAATCGAGCAGCGTGAACCCGCCGGCCTTCAGCCGCGCGACGAGATGCGCGAACGCGACCTTCGATGCGTCGCGGACCCGCGTGACCATCGATTCGCCGAAAAAGGCGCGGCCGAGCGCGAGGCCGTACAGCCCGCCGGCAAGGCGATCGCCGTCCCAGCATTCGACCGAATGCGCGAAGCCGCGGCGGTGCAGTTCGACAAAGACCTGTTCGATCGGGCCGCTGATCCAGGTGTCGGGCCGGTCCGCCGCCGATTCGGCGCAGAGCAGCAGCGTGCGCTCGAACGCGGTATCGACCGTGACGCGGAACCGGTCGGCGAGGATCGTCTTGCGCAGCGACCGCGACAAATGAAAGCCATTGAGCGGCAGGATCCCGCGCTGCTTCGGCTCGACCCAATAGACGCTCGACGCGGACCGGTGATCGGCCATCGGGAAGACGCCCATGGCATAGGCGCGCAGCACCAGATTGGGATCGATTTCCTCGAGCGGGGGCGCCGGTGCGTTCATCCGTGGCTCAACGCGCCGCGGCCAGCCGGCGTTCAATTGCAGTCCACAGCGCCGCAAAGGCCTGGGCCCCCGCAGTGCGCGGCGCAAAGGCGCCGACCGGCATCCGCCGCTCGGCCATCGATTCGAGCACGCTCGCCATCGGGATGACCGGCCAGTCGGGGCTGCGCTCCAGCGCCTCGGCATGGAGCTTGCGGCGCCGGTCGACCATCGAATGCACCGGCATCAGCGGGACTTTCCCGCCCTTGCGCGCCAGATGCGCCGATACTTCCTCGAACGCGCGAGTCGAAAGCGGGGAGGGGATGACGGGCACGACGATCAGGTCGGCGGCGCGCATCACCTGTTCGCTGGTCTCGGTCAGCCCGGGCGGGCAATCGAGCAATACCCGGTCGAAGCTGTCGCCAAGGTCGCGGAGCAGCTTGGCCAGCCGCTTCTTCTTGTCCATCTCATGGAAGGTTAGGTCGAGCGTGCGCAGCGAATGGTCGGCGGGGAGCAGCGACAGCTGCGGGATCGCGGTGGCGCGGATGAGCTTTGCCGGCGGTACGTCGCGCGTGAAGATCGCCTGTGCCTGGTCGCCGCCTGCGCCGCTGTCCCCCAGCAGCCAGGTGGCGCCCGCCTGTGGATCGAGATCCCATAACAAGGTCCGCCGCGCCGACACTGTGGCCGATGCCCAGGCGAGGTTGACCGCGAGCGTGGTTTTGCCGACGCCGCCTTTCAGGCTGTAGATCGCGATCGTGGCCATGGGCTTTCTTCCTCCGAAGGCGTCACGCTGGCACGAAAAAGGGCCGGCGGGAATGCCGCCGGCCCGGGTTTTCTCGAACGCTGCGACGGTTCAGGCGTGGCAGGTCTTGGCCGGCTGGCCCGGGAGCGTCACGCTGACGTTCTTCGGCGTGCCGGTCAGCTTGAAGCCGCCTTCGGCCTCGAACGGCTGGCCTGCTTCGGGTGCCTTGAGCATGGTCGCGGGGCCGGCCTTGTCGGTCTTGACCTGGACCTGCTTGTCGCCCTTGAAGAAGTCGACATAGACGAGCGAATTGTCGCCGCAACGCAGCGCAACGCTGGACGCGATCGCCGGCGGAAGCTCGACAGGCGCGGCATTTGCAAGCTGCGACGCCATCGGATCGGGCGTGGTGCTCGACACTTCCTCGGGGCTGTTCTGACATGCCGACAGGGCAGAGAGCGCTACGGCGGCGAAGAAAACGGGGGCTTTTTTCATAACGGGGCTGCTTTTCCTCAAGCCAGTAAGAATCGTCAAGCGTGATTCGGGATATAACATAACAATATTCTTGTGCGACGCAGCGTATCTTATCACTCGTTGCGCCGGGGTGAACCCCCGATCCCGGGTTGTTGCGTATTGTGGAGGTACGCTTGACCCAAGCGCCTGCGCGCCGCACGATTGTCGTCCCCTGTTTTGGAGAGGAATTTGAGGATGCGCGCTTTGCTGGTCGCGGCGGCGATGCTCGCGCTGGGCGGGTGCGGTTCGGGCGCGGACGAGGCCGCGGAGGCCAATCGCGCCGCGCCGCAGCCGGTGCCTCCACCGATGCTGGGCGGAGTCGATCTCAACAAGCCGGTTCGCGCGGCGGGGACCGAGCCGTTCTGGACGATCGACATCGCGCCGGGATCGATCGTCTATACCGATTTCTCGTCGGGGCAGGGCGAGCCGACCGACTTTTATCCCGTGAGCCCGAAGCTGGCGGCGGGAAGCGCGACTTTTCCGACCCAGACTCCCGCGGGCGATCCGGTGACGATCACGCTGCGCGCCGAGCCGTGTCGCGACGCGGGCGAGAAAGGGGCGGCGCAACCGCTGACCGCCGAGATCAAGATCGGCCCGCGCGGGTTCGCGGGCTGTGCGGGACCGGCGCCCGCCGAGCCCGATGCGCCCGCGCCCGCGAATGCCGTGGAGAGCAGCGCGGGCTAAGGCGCTCGGCTCAGTCGATATGGGCGTGCAATGCGGCCCAGGCCGGGCGTTTCGCGGCGAGCCCGACGGTGTGCAGCGGGCTGCTGGAGGGTAGCGCGACCAGCGTGTAGCGCGCAGCATCGGCACCCAGCGCGCGGCTGCCGTGGCGGAACGCGGTCGCGCCGTTGAACGCGATCGTGCGCAAGTTGGGGAGGCCGGCGGCGAGCGCGGCGATGTCGTGCCCCTCGACATCGCGGATCGCGGCGTCGGTGCTGCCGCTGCGGGTCGCGCTCGCCACGACATCCCACAGCCCGACATGCGCGGCGAGCAATGCCGCGAGCCGATCGGGATAGGACAGCGCGGCGATGTCGCGGTCGATCGCGGCGGAGATCAACTGCCAGAACTGGTTCTGCGGGTGCGCGTAATAGCGGCCCGCCGCGAGCGAGCGGTCGCCGGGCAAGGAGCCCAGTACGAGCAGGCGGACATGGGCGTCGATGACCGGCGGGAAGGACTGCTTGCGCATGGACATGCTGCCAGATAGCCTTGCGCCATGGCAGGTTCCATCACCCGCTACGCCGATTTCTGGCCCCATTATCTGCGCGAGCATGCGCTGCCCCGCACGCGCCATATCCATTATGCGGGCACTGCGCTCACCTTCGTCTTCGCCGCCGTCGCGCTTCGGGCGGGGGGATGGTGGTGGGCGCTGGTGCCTCTTGCCGGATATGGCTTTGCCTGGGCGGCGCATTTCCTGGTCGAGCGAAACCGCCCCGCGACCTTCACCTATCCGCTCTGGTCGCTGGTCTCGGATTACCGGATGTTCTTCCTGTGGCTGGGCGGGCGGCTGGGTCCGCATCTGCGCCGTGCCGGTGTGGCGGAGCGATAGCGGCGAAGCAGCGCTTGGGATGCGGCTATCAGCGGTTGCTTGCGGTCGCGGGGGGCGGCGCCTTATCTAGGGAGCATGCATCCAACATCCGACACGCTGGCCCTGATCGGCAACACCCCGCTCGTCCGACTGAAGGGGCCGAGCGAGGCGACCGGCTGCGACATTTACGGCAAGTGCGAATTCACCAATCCGGGCGCGTCGGTCAAGGATCGTGCGGCGCTGTACATCGTGCGCGACGCCGAGGAGCGCGGGGCGATCGCGCCGGGCGGGACGATCGTCGAGGGTACGGCGGGGAACACCGGCATCGGGCTGGCGCTCGTCGCCAATGCCAAGGGGTACAAGACGATCATCGTCATGCCCGAGACGCAGAGCCGCGAGAAGATGGACACGCTGCGTGCGCTGGGCGCCGAACTGGTGCTGGTCCCCGCCGCACCCTATTCGAACCCGGGCCATTTCGTCCACACCAGCCGCCGGATCGCCGAGGAGACCCCCAATGCGATCTGGGCGAACCAATTCGACAATATCGCCAACCGCCGCGCGCATATCGCCGGCACCGCCGAGGAAATCTGGGCGCAGATGGAGGGTCGGATCGACGGCTTCACCTGTGCGGTCGGCACCGGCGGTACGCTGGCCGGGGTCGGGCTGGGGCTGAAGGCGAAGGACGAGGGCGTGTGCATCGCGCTCAGCGACCCGCACGGCGCGGCGCTGTACGATTACTACGCGCATGGCGAGTTGAAGTCCGAGGGATCGTCGGTGGCCGAGGGCATCGGGCAGGGGCGGATCACCGGTAATCTGGAGGGTGCACCGGTCGATACCCAGTTCCGCATCTCCGACGAGGAGGGGCTCGAATGGGTGCGGCGGCTGTTGTCCGAGGAGGGGCTGTGCCTCGGGCTGTCGTCGGGGATCAACGTCGCGGGTGCGGTGCGGCTGGCGCGGCAACTGGGGCCGGGCAAGCGGATCGCGACGATCCTGTGCGACACCGGCTTCCGCTATCTCTCGACGCTGTACAACCGCGAATGGCTGACCGCCAAAGGACTGCCCGTGCCAGAATGGCTCGCCGCGCGATAGGCGGCGCGCGCGCGGGTCGACAACCCCGCGGTAATGCGTTACATTTATGCCACAGCTATGAAGTCGGACATCCATCAGGACCCAGCCCAGGCAATGCAGCGCGTTCGCGTCGGGATGACCGGGCTCGTCCTCGTGCTGGTGCTGATCGGCTTTGCCAGCGCGATGTACAGCTCGGCCAATCGCGACGAGCCGGTCAGCGCGGTCGGCGCGTCCAATGCCGATATCGTCGCGAACCTGTCCGATGCCCCCGCCCGCAAGACGGTGTCGCGCGAGAAGGACGAGCCGCTGGCGGAATTGGGCGTGGCGCCGAGCGTCGGATCGACCGACACGCCGGTCGGCGGCGGCGACAGCACGGGCCGCTAAATCCCGCCCCGATTGCGGCGACTCGCCGGATTTCCGCGATTCGCCGTGGCCCGCGGCGCTGGACCGGCCACATTTCAATCGATAGGCTGCGAAGCCCGGCAGCATTTGCAGTGCGCATTCCTTTCTGCGCGCGTGGACGCAGCCGCCTGCTCCTAAGGAATTGACCCTAGTCCGTGCCCCGCGAACCCCGATTGCGAAGGAACAAATGATAAACAAAGCAAAATCAAACCACTAACATCGTCATTTTGAGCCGGATTGTGGGGGTAATTCCCCTGAAATCCCCAAATCGCCCGTTGTTTCCCCGCCGCATCTGTGATTAAACACGATGCTTAAGGGGGCACGACCCTATCCATCGTCGTCAGAGCAGCCGGGAATGCACGCGGGAAACCTGCGCTTCCGGAGACGGTGGAGGCGTGCCCGTCTTTTGGGGTCAGGGTTTTGGCAGACAGGGAGCTCTTCGAAGGTTTTGCGCTCCAGGCGGTGGACAAAAAGGGTCGCGTCGCGATTCCGGCCGACCTGCGCGCCGCCGTCGAGCGTAACTCCGAAGTCCGCCAGATCGTCGTCGGCGTGCACCCCCATGACGCCTGCCTCTCCGCGCACGACCTCGCCTGGTCGAAGGAGAAATATGATCGCCTGGACCGCAAGGAACAGCTTGCCGCCGATCGCGGTGAGGAGGCCGATACCCGGGCCAAGCGCCGTGCCTTTGGCCAGGTAGAGAAGGCGCCGTTCGACGATAGCGGGCGCTTCGTGTTCCCGCCCTTTTTCCGCATGAAGGCAAAGATCGGCGACTGGGCATTCTTCGCCGGATCGGGCGAGACGTTCGAAATCTGGGCGCCCGAAGTGCTGCTGAAGGACGAGAACGCCGATCCGGGTCTGCGCGAGATTTGCGAATATCTGTTCCAGACCAAGGCGGCGGGCAAATGAGCGCGGCGCCCCATATCCCCGTGCTGCTCGACGAAGTGATCGACGCGCTCGCCATCGTGCCCGGCGAGCGCCACATCGACGCGACCTTCGGTGCGGGCGGATACACCAACGCAATCCTCGAGCGGGGTGCCGAGGTGGCCGCTTTCGACCGCGATCCCCATGCGATCGAAGGCGGCCAAACCCTTGTCGCCGCGGCGGACGGGCGGCTGATCCTGATCGAGGCGCCGTTCAGCCGGCTGGAGGCCGAACTGGTGGCGCGCGACCTGGTGCCCGTCGACGGCGTGACGATGGACATCGGCGTGTCGTCGATGCAGCTCGACCAGGCCGAGCGCGGCTTCTCGTTCCAGTCGGACGGCCCGCTGGACATGCGGATGGGCGGCGACGGGGTGACTGCCGCCGAATGGCTGAACAGCGCCGACGAAGCCGAGATCGCCGACGTGCTGTACCAATATGGCGAGGAGCCGCGCTCGCGCCGGGTCGCCGGGGCGATCGTGCGCGCGCGCCCGCTGACGCGCACCGGCGAACTGGCGAACGTCGTCCGCAAGGCGCTGGGCTACAAGCCGCATGACAAGAAGGACCCGGCGACGCGGACCTTCCAGGCGGTGCGCATCTTCATCAACCGCGAGCTGGACGAACTGGCCGAGGGGCTGGCGGCGGCGGAGCGCGTGCTGGCGCCCGGCGGGCGGCTGGTCGTGGTGACGTTCCACAGCCTGGAGGACAGGCTGGTCAAGCGCTTCCTGCGTGAGCGCAGCGGTAGCGAGCCTGCGGGATCGCGGCATCGCCCCGCGATCGGCCCCCGCGCCGAGCCAAGTTTTGAGACTCCCGCCAAGGCCGTCCGGCCCAGTGAGGCGGAGATAGCGCGTAACCCGCGCGCCCGTTCGGCCACGCTGCGCGTCGCGCGGCGGACCGGCGCGGCGCCGTGGACCAGTGAAGGAATGGCGTAATGGCAGTGCAGAGCTTCAACGGATTGGGGTGGTTCCTGTGCGGCGCGATCATCGCACCGGGATGCTATCTGGTTAATTCGCACGGCGCGGCCGAACAGGCGCGGCTGAACGCGACCAAATATGCCATCCTTCAGGCGCAGAAGGACATCCGGTCGCTGGAAACCGAATTCAACACGCGCGCCAATCTGGTGCAGCTCGAACGCTGGAGCGGCGGCGAGGGGCTGGCGCTCGCGCCGGCGGCGCCGGAGCAATATCTGGCGGGCGAGTCCGCGCTCGCCAGCCTGGGCCAGACGCCCGACGTGCAGGTTGCGTCGCTGGTCGTGCCGGTCGCCGCGACCCCGGTGCAGACTGCCGCAGCGACAGTGGCGCCGGGCCCCAATCCCGGCCAGACGCCGCCGCGTGAGGCCGTCGCGGCAAAGAGAGTGGCGCAGCAGGACAGGGAACTCCACAAGCTGATGAAGAAGGCGGATCGCCAGGCAGTGGCGATGGTCGAGCGCGGTGTGTTGAGCGCGTCGACGATCGACGACCTGCAAAAGCTGGCGAAGCGCGAGAAGCTGGCGCTCCGTTGATCGTCGTCGTCGCCCCTTCGGCGCGCCGTCGCCGGTCGGGTGGCGGGCGTCAGGCGCTAGTCGCGGTCGCGCAGGTGCGGCTGATGATCCTGTCGCTGCTGTTCGGCTTCGGGATGCTCGTCGTCATCGGCAAGCTGGCGCTGCTCGCCCTGTGGGCGGAGCCTGCGACGGCGCGCGACATTGCCGCCGCGCTGGTGCCCGTGCGCGGCGATATCGTCGATCGCAACGGTGCGCCGCTCGCCCGCTCGATCGATGCCTGGTCGATCGCGATCCACCCCGACAAGGTCATCGCCGACAAGGGCGAGCTGGCGCAGAAGCTCGCCGCGCTGATTCCCGATCAGCCGGCGTCGCGCTATTATGCGCTGCTGAACGCGGGGGGCAGCTTCGCCTATCTCAAGCGGCGGGCGATGCCCGAGCTGGTCGACGCCGTAAACGCGCTGGGCGAGCCCGCGATCGAGTTCCAGCGCGAGCCCGACCGGTTGTACCCGCAATCGGGGATGGCGGCGCATGTGCTGGGCTATCTCGACGACCAGGGGCGCGGCGTCTCCGGCATGGAAAAGGTGCTCGAACCGCGGCTCGCCGACCCGGCACAGCGCGGCCAGCCGGTAGCGCTGTCGATCGACGCGCGGGTGCAGGCGGCGATGGAAAGCGAGCTGGGCAATGCGATGACCGCATTCCAGGCGCAGGGCGCGGCGGGCGTGATGCTCGACGTGGCGACGGGGGAAATCGTCGCGATGGTGTCGCTCCCCAGCTTCAACCCCAATGCGATTGCTGGCATCCCGCCGCGCAACAACGTGACCCAAAGCGTGTACGAGCTGGGATCGACCTTCAAGCCGCTGGCGGTGGCGGCGGGGCTCGAGACGGGCGTAGTCACTTCGATGTCGCGGCGCTTCGATGCGACCAAGTCGCTTCAGGTCGGGCGTTTCAAGATCAACGACGATCCGGGCGACGAGCAGTTTCGCTGGCTCAACATCCCCGAAACGCTGATTTATTCGTCCAACATCGCCACGGCGCGGATCGCGGACGAGATCGGTGCGGAGCGGTTGCAGGCGATGTACCGCAAGCTCGGCTTCGACACGCGCCCGGCGATCGAGACCGATGGCGCGCGTCCGCTCTGGCCATCGTCCTGGGGGCGGATCACGGTGATGACGACGGCCTATGGCCATGGCATCGCGGTTACCCCGCTGCATCTCGCCAACGCCTATGCGGCGATGGTCAATGGCGGCATCCTGCGCCCGACCACCTTGCTGAAGGTCGAGCCGGGCAAGGCCGCTGCGGGCGTTCGCGTCATGTCGGAGGCGACGAGCGCGCGCATGCGCCAGCTGCTGCGGCTGATCGTGCTGCGCGGCACCGGGCGCAAGGGCGAGGCTATCGGCTATCGCATCGGCGGCAAGACCGGCACCGCCGAGGCGGCGTCGGGCGGGGGGTATGACAAGCATCGCAACGTTTCTACGTTCGCGGCGGCTTTCCCGATCGACGCGCCGCGCTATGTGGTGATTGCCATGCTCGACTCACCCAAGGGCAATGCCCAAAGCTTCGGCCTCACCACTGCCGCCTGGACGGTGGCACCGGTGGTCAGCCGCCTCGTCAACCGCACCGGCGCGATGCTGGGCGTGCGGCCCGATACCGTGCGCGATATCGACGTCAGCGACCTCACCCCGATGATCTGGGAAGGCCCCAAGCCGAAAAAGGGCGCGGAATGAGGCTCGGCACGCTCACGGGCGGCGATGCGGGCGCCGTCGTCACCGGCTTTGCGATCGATCATCGCAAGGTGGCGCCGGGGACGATCTTCGGCGCATTCCAGGGGACGCAGGTCAATGGCGAGGACTTTATCCCCGCCGCCGTGAAGGCCGGGGCGATCGCGGTGGTCGCGCGGCGGGGGGCGGTGGTCGAGGGCGCGCTCCACATCGCCGACGACAATCCGCGCGAGAAATTCGCCCAGCTTGCGGCGCAATTCTTTGCGCCGTTTCCGGGCATTGCGGTCGCGGTGACCGGGACCAACGGCAAGACATCGGTGGTCGAGATGACGCGCCAGCTCTGGCGGATGGCAGGGTTCCACGCCGCGTCGATCGGCACGCTCGGCGTCACCACTGCGGACGAGCGGGTGAGCACCGGGCTGACCACGCCCGACATCGTCACCTTCCTGTCGAACGTCGCCGGGCTGGCGCGCGAAGGCGTGACGCATCTGGCGTTCGAGGCTTCGTCGCATGGCCTGTCCCAGTATCGGACGGAGGGTCTGCCGGTGCGCGCGGCGGCGTTCACCAATCTCAGCCGCGACCATCTCGATTATCATGGCGACATGGCTGCCTATTTCCACGCCAAGCTGCGGCTGTTCGCCGATGTGCTGGATCTGGACGGCGCGGCGGTGGTGTGGGCGGACGATCCCAATTCGCCACGCGTCGAGGATCTGGCGCGCGCACGCGGTAACCGGCTCGTCACGGTCGGCGAGCATGGCGAGACGCTGCGGCTGGTCGGCCGCGAGCCGACCTTGCTGGGGCAGGGGCTGACGATCGAGGCGGAGGGACAGGTGTACACGGTCAACCTGCCGCTGATCGGCGCCTATCAGGCGGCGAACGCGCTGACTGCCGCGGGGCTCGTGATCGCGACTGGCGGCGATGTCGCGGCGACGATCGCCAATCTGGCGCGGCTGCAGCCGGTGCGCGGGCGGCTGGAGCGCGCGGCGATCACCCAGGCGGGGGCGCCGGTCTATGTCGATTATGCGCATACCCCGGACGCGCTGGAGGCGGCGATCGCGGCGCTGAAGCCGCATACCAGCGGGCGGCTGATCCTGATGTTCGGCGCCGGCGGCGACCGCGACCGGGGCAAGCGCGAACCGATGGGGCAGGCGGCGGCAGCGGGGGCGGACAGGGTGATCGTCACCGACGACAACCCGCGCGGCGAGGACCCGGCGGCGATCCGCGCCGAAATCCTGAAGGGCGCGCCTGACGCGACCGAGATCGGCGACCGCCGCGCGGCGATTGCGGCTGCGGTGGCGATGGCGGGATCGGAGGACATCGTGCTGCTGGCCGGCAAGGGGCATGAACAGGGCCAGATCGTGGGTGACCGGGTGCTGGCGTTCGACGATGTTGCGGTCGCGCGGGAGTGCGCGGCGTGAGGGGGGTGATTGCGCTGTTCCCCTTCCGCTTGCGGGAGGGGCTAGGGGAGGGGACATCGCCTATTTCACGAACGCCGGAGAGTTTTCAGGCCCTCCCCCGACCCCTCCCGCAAGCGGAAGGGGAGCGATGATTCGCCTGTGGACCTCCGACGAGATAGCGCTGGCGACCGGCGGCTCGGTCTCTGGCGCGTTCACCGTTTCCGGCGTCGCGTTCGATTCGCGTGAGATCGGTCCCGGCGACCTGTTCCTCGCGCTCAAGGGCGAGAGCACCGACGGGCATCGCTTCCTCGACCAGGCCTTTGCGCAGGGTGCGGCGGGGGCGCTGGTTTCGGAGGCGACGCCGCATCCGCATGTGAAGGTGGCGGACACCGTCCTCGCACTCGACGCGCTGGGCATTGCCGCGCGCGGGCGGATGGCGGGGAAGGTGATCGGCGTCACCGGGTCGGTCGGCAAGACCGGGACCAAGGAAGCGCTGTTCGCCGCGCTCGACCGCAACGATCCCGGCTGCGCGCACCGATCGGTCAAAAGCTACAACAACCATACCGGCGTCCCGCTCAGCCTGGCGCGGATGCCGCAAACGGCGCGGTATGGCGTGTTCGAAATGGGGATGAACCATGCCGGCGAGCTGGCCCAGCTCACCCGGCTGGTGCGGCCGCATGTCGCGATGGTGACGACGATTGCGCCGGCGCATATGGGGTTTTTCGAAAGCGAAGCCGCGATTGCCGATGCCAAGGGCGAGATTTTCCAGGGGCTGCTGCCCGGCGGCACGGCGATCGTGCCGTTCGACAGCCCGCATCGCGAGCGGCTGACCGCAGCGGCGGCACCGCATGCCGCGCGGATCGTGACCTTCGGCACCGGCGAGGGCGCCGATTTCCGTGCGGTCGAGGCGATGCGCACCAGCACCGGCGGCACGTTTGTGACCGCGCGGTTCGACCGGCGCGAGCTGAGCTTCACGCTGGCGCAGCCGGGCGCGCATTGGGTGTCCAATGTGATGGGTATCCTGGCCGCAGTCGACGCAGTGGGCGGCGATCTGGAGCTGGCGGGGCTGGCGCTGGCCGAGATGGGCGGGCTTGCCGGGCGCGGCGCGCGGCTGACCGTGCCGGTGGCCGGCGGCACCGCGCTGGTGATCGACGAGAGCTACAACGCCAACCCCGCATCGATGCGCGCGACGCTGGCGGTGCTGGCGCACGAGCCGGGCCGCAAAATCGCGGTGCTGGGCGAGATGCGCGAGCTGGGGGTGCATTCGGACGCGTTCCATGCCGAGCTGTCCGGGCCGGTGAAAGTGGCGAACATCGCCTATGCGATCCTTGTCGGCGAGGCGATGGCCCCGCTCGCGAAGGCGCTTGAGGGCCAGATCGATTTCGTCCATGTGCCCGACGCCTCAGCGGCGCGCGACCGGCTGGACGCCGTGCTGGCGCCGGGCGATTCGGTCCTCGTCAAGGGTTCGAACGGCGTGCGGCTATCGACGCTCGTGGCCGCGCTGGCGGAAAGGCAACCATGCTCTACCTGATCGCGTACCATCTGGGATTTCCCAGTGTTCTCAATCTGTTCCGCTATTTGTCGTTCCGTACCGGGGCGGCGGTGGCGACTGCGTTGCTCATCGGATTGCTGATCGGGCCGAAGTTCATCGGCTGGCTGCGCGTGCGCCAGGGCAAGGGGCAGCCGATCCGCACCGACGGCCCGCAGACCCACCTCGCCAAGCGCGGCACGCCGACGATGGGCGGGCTGATGATCCTGACTAGCTTGATGTTGTCGCTGCTGTTGTGGATGGACCTGAGCAACCCGTTCGTATGGGCGTGCATGTTTGTTACGTTCGGGTTCGGGATGATCGGGTTCCTCGACGACTATGACAAGGTCCGCAAGGCGAGCACCGCGGGCGTATCGGGCAAGGTGCGGCTGCTCGGCGAGTTCGCGATTGCGGGCATCGCGAGCTGGATCATCCTGTCGCAGAGTTCGACCGAGCTGTACGTGCCGTTCTTCAGCTGGATCCACCCGGATCTGGGCTATTTCTACATCCTGTTCGCCGCCTTCACGATCGTCGCGTTCGGCAATGCCGTCAACCTGACCGACGGGCTGGATGGCCTCGCGACGATGCCGGTGGTGATCGCGAGCATGGCGTTCATGCTGATCGCGTATCTGGCGGGCAACAAGGTGTTCGCGACCTATCTGGGCATTCCGCACATTCCGGGGGCGGGCGAGCTGGCGATATTCTGTGGCGCGATGATCGGGGCGGGGCTGGCCTTCCTGTGGTTCAACGCGCCCCCGGCGGCGGTGTTCATGGGCGATACCGGGAGTCTCGCACTGGGCGGCGCGCTGGGGGCGATTGCGGTGACCGCGCATCACGAGCTGGTGCTGGGAATCATCGGCGGGCTGTTCGTGATCGAGGCGCTGAGCGTCATCATCCAGGTGTTCTTCTTCAAGCGCACCGGCAAGCGCGTGTTCAAGATGGCGCCGATCCACCATCATTTCGAACAGCTTGGCTGGTCGGAGCCGACGGTGGTGATCCGCTTCTGGATCATCGCGTTCGTGCTGGCGCTGGCCGGTCTTGCGACGCTGAAGCTGCGGTGATCACCAGCGCGTCCTGGCGCGGCAAACGCTATGCGGTGCTGGGGCTGGCGCGGTCCGGCGCGGCGACGCTCAATGCGTTTTTGTCGGCAGGCGCGAAGGTCACGGCCTGGGATGCCAGTGCCGACAACCTTACGAAGGTGAAGGCGCATTTCGGCGCGGAGAACGATCCTCCCGGCAGTGGCATCACGTTCGTGGAATCGGGCGCGCGATTGACCTTTGCCGATCCGCTCGAACTCGACCTCACCGGTTTCGCGGGGGTCGTGGTGTCGCCGGGCGTGCCGATCATCCGGCATCCGATCCGGGAGAAGGCCGCGACCGCGCATGTCCCTCTGATCGGCGACATCGAGCTGTTCGCCGAAGCGCGCACGTCGCTCCCGCCGCACAAGGTCGTCGGGATCACCGGCACCAACGGCAAGTCGACCACCACCGCGCTGATCCACCATATCGTCGAGGCCGCAGGCATCCCGACGCGCCTTGGCGGGAATATCGGGTTGCCGATCCTGGGGCAGGACCCGCTGCCTGCTGGCGGGGTCTATGTGCTGGAGCTGTCGAGCTATCAGATCGACCTGACGCACAGCCTCGATTGCGACGTCGCGGTGCTGCTCAACATCACGCCGGATCATCTCGATCGCTATGCCGGGTTCGATGCCTATGCCGCGTCCAAGGCGCGGTTGTTCGGGATGCAGAGCCCCGGCCATGCCGCGATCATCGGCATCGGCGACGCCCCCAGCGCCGCCATCGCGCGCGATATTGCGGTGGGTGGCCGCAGCGCCGACCTGACCAAGATCGCGCCGGGCGTGTGCATGGACCAGTCGCGTTGGCCCGCGTTGCAGGGGCCGCACAACGCCCAGAACGCACTCGCCGCCATCGCCGCGTGCCAGGCACTCGGCATTGCGCAGGACGCGATCGACCGGGGGCTGGAGAGCTTTCCCGGGCTGCCGCACCGGATGGAGCGGGTCGCGAGCCGGAACGGCGTCACCTTCGTCAATGACAGCAAGGCGACCAATCCCGAATCCGTCGCGCCTGCGCTGGCGGCCTATGATCGCATTCACTGGATCGTGGGGGGCGCGCCCAAGACCGACAGCCTGGAGGCGTGTCGCCCAGGTTTCGGGCATGTCGTGCGTGCCTATACCATCGGTAACGCTGGAGAAATGTTCGCCGGGCTGCTGGAGGGCGATGTGCCCGTCGAGCGATCGGGGACGCTGGAGGCCGCCGTGCAAAGCGCCGCCGCCGCTGCAAAGTCGGGCGATACCGTGCTGCTCTCGCCCGCCTGTGCCTCGTTCGACCAGTTTCGCGACTATGAGCATCGCGGGCAGGCGTTCCGCGATGCCGTGGGGGCGCTGAAATGAACGAGGTCGCCGAGGCGGAGACCGTCGGCGCCGAAGTGAAGAGGCGCGTTCAGAAACAGCTTGGCCGCGCCAGCACGTCGCGCGCAGGCATGTGGTTCTGGGAAGTCGATCGCGTGCTGTTGCTGCTCACGCTGTTCCTGATGGCGATCGGGCTGGTCGCGGTGGCGGCGGCATCGCCCGCGACGGCGCGGCGCTATTCGGACGCGACGCACATCATGGCGCCGATGCATTATTTCTGGCGCCAGCTAATGTGGGTGTGCGTGTCGGTGCCGGTGCTGGTCGCAGTTTCGATGCTCCCGATCAAACTCGCGCGGCGGCTGTCGCTGATCGGCGCGATATTGTTCACGGCGATGCTGTTCGTGCTGCCGCTGGTCGGGGCAGAGGTGAACGGGGCCAAGCGCTGGATCGGCGTCGGCATTTCGCAATTCCAGCCCTCCGAATTCCTCAAGCCGCTGTTCATCGTGTCGACCGCGTGGATGCTGTCGTTCCGCGCGCGCGACCCCGAATTGCCGGTGCTGTTCGTGACGGGCGCGATGACTGCGCTGATCGGCGTGCTGCTGATGCTCCAGCCCGATTTCGGGCAGACGATCGTGTTCGCGCTGGTGTGGCTGATCCTGCTGATGATCTCGGGCATATCGCCGCTGGCGATCGGCGGGCTGATGGGGACTGCGGTGGCGGGCGTCGTTGCGGCCTATCTGTTTTACGGCACCGCGCGGACGCGGATCGACAATTTCCTGTTCCCGACCAAGGAGGCAGCGCTCCACGATCGCTACCAGATCGAAATGGCGCATGCGACGCTGACCGAGGGTGGGCTGACCGGCACCGGGCCGGGCGGCGGACAGATGAAGTTCAGGCTGCCCGAGGCGCATACCGATTATATCTTCTCGGTGATCGGCGAGGAGTTTGGGCTGATATCCTGCGCGGTGATCGTGCTGCTCTATGCCGCGATCGTGATCCGGGTGTTCATGCGGATGATCGACGAGGAGGATGCCTTTGTCCTGCTCGCGGCATCGGGGCTGGCGGCGCAGTTCGGGGTGCAGGCGCTGATCAACATGGCGGTGAACACCGGCATTGCCCCGTCCAAGGGGATGACGCTGCCGTTCATCAGCTATGGCGGGTCTTCGATGATAGCTTTGTCGATCGGGATGGGCCTATTGCTCGCTTTCACGCGGCGAAACCCGTATCTGAAGCGGTCTCCCTATACGGGGCGGTGGAGCAAGGGATGACGAATTCACGATGCTATGTGCTCGCGGCAGGCGGCACGGGCGGACATATGGTCCCGGCGGCGGCGCTGGCGGCGGAGCTGATTGCGCGCGGGCATCACGTCGCGCTGGTCAGCGACGATCGCGGGGTGCGCTTTCCGGGGCTGTTCGACAATATCGAGACGCACGTCCTGCCCGCGGGGCGGCTGGCGGGCGGGCCGATCGGCTATCTGAAGGCGATGGCCAAGATGATGGCCGGGCGATCGATGGCGCGGCGGCTGTACAAGGAATTGCGGCCCGCGGCGGTGATCGGGTTCGGCGGATACCCGGCGATGCCCGCGCTGCTCGCGGCGTTCCGCGCGGGCATTCCGACGATCGTGCACGAGCAGAACGCCGTGCTGGGCCGGGTCAACCGCTTCGTTGCGGGCAAGGTGGACGCGATCGCCACCTCCTATGAAGACGTCGAGCGGCTCAAGCCGGGCTGGGCGGCGAAGACGCATCTGGTGGGCAATCCGGTGCGCGAGGCGGTGCTGGCGCTGCGCGACCGGCCCTATCCGATCCTCGAGGAGGACGGCATCTTCCGCGTGCTCGTGACCGGCGGGAGCCAGGGTGCGACGGTGCTGAGCCAGGTCGTGCCCGACGGGCTCGCGCTGCTCCCCGTCCATTTCCGCCGCCGGTTGCAGGTGACGCATCAGGCGCGGATCGAGGACATTGACGCGGTGCGCGCCAAATATCAGGCGCATGGCATTCCCGCCGACCTCTCGACCTATATCGCCGACATGCCCGAGGCGCTGGCATGGGCGCATGTCGTGATCGCGCGCGCGGGCGCCTCGACGATTTCGGAGCTGACCGCAGCGGGGCGCCCCGCGATCCTGGTGCCGCTGCCCAGCGCGACCGACGACCACCAGACCGCGAATGCGCGCGAGATCACCGCGGCGGGCGGCGCGCGGACGATTCCGCAGCGCGCCTTCACCGCGCCCGAACTCGCCAAGCAGATCCAGAAGCTGGGGCTCGACACCCAGGGGCTGGAGAATGCAGCGGCGCGGGCGCGAAGCTGTGGCCGGCCACATGCGGTGCGCGACCTCGCCGACTTGGTCGAATCGATTCACGCCCCGACCGCACCGATCCATGTGCGCCGGGCAGCCATGCAGGGCGGAAGGCCCGCTTATGCATAAGGACTTTGACGCATGAAGGGTGTCGCAACCGACATCGGTACCATCCATTTCGTCGGCATCGGCGGCATCGGCATGTCGGGCATCGCCGAGGTGATGCACAATCTGGGCTATAAGGTTCAGGGTTCTGACGTTGCCGAAAGCACCGTGATCGAGGCGCTGCGCGGGCGCGGGATCGTGGTGACGATCGGGCATAGCGCCGACAATCTGGGCGATGCGGCGGTGGTCGTGGTCTCGACTGCGATCGTGCGCACCAACCCCGAGGTGGAAGCCGCCTATGAGCGCCGCGTCCCCGTGGTGCGCCGCGCCGAGATGCTCGCCGAGCTGATGCGGCTGAAATCCACCGTCGCGGTGGCGGGGACGCATGGCAAGACGACCACGACGTCGATGGTCGCGGCTTTGCTCGATGCGGGCGGGGTCGATCCGACCGTGATCAACGGCGGAATCATCAACCAATATGGCTCGAACGCCCGGCTGGGCGACAGCGAGTGGATGGTGGTGGAGGCCGATGAGAGCGACGGCAGCTTCCTGCGGCTGGACGGCACGATCGCGGTCGTCACCAATATCGATCCCGAGCATCTCGACCATTATGGCGATTTCGATTCGGTGAAGGATGCGTTCGTCGAGTTCGTCGAGAATGTGCCCTTTTACGGCGCGGCGTTGCTGTGCCTCGATCACCCCGAAGTGCAGGCGATCATCCCGCGCGTGCGCGACCGGCGGATCGTCACCTATGGCTTTGCTGCCAGCGCCGATGTGCGCGGGGTGAACGTGACACCGCATTCGGGGGGCAACCGCTTCGAGGCGATCATCCGCCACCGCGACGGCACGACGCGGTCGATCGAGGGGATCGAGCTGCCGATGCCGGGGCGCCACAATGTCCAGAACGCGCTGGCCGCGATCGGCGTGGCGCTGGAGCTGGGCATTCCCGACGTCACGATCCAGAAGGGCTTTGCCCGGTTCGGCGGGGTCAAAAGGCGCTTTACCAAGGTGGGCGAGACGCAGGGCGTGACCGTGATCGACGATTACGGCCATCATCCGGTGGAGATCCGCGCCGTCCTGTCCGCCGCGCGCGAAAGCGCCGAGGGGCGGGTGATCGCGGTGATGCAGCCGCATCGTTACTCGCGGCTGGGCAATCTGATGGATGACTTCGCCCAGGCGTTCAACGACGCCGACATGGTCTATATCGCCCCGGTCTATGCCGCGGGCGAGGCGCAGCGCGAGGGCGTGGATGCCGATGCGCTGGTCGAGGGGATCAAGCGGCGCGGGCATCGTGCGGTGGCGGCGGTCGCCGATGCCGAGGCGCTGGCGGCGGCGCTGGCCGAGGTGACGGTGCCCGGCGACATGGTCGTGTGCCTGGGCGCGGGCGACATTACCAAATGGGCGGCGGGGCTGGCCGCGGGGATCGAGGCGGCACGGCAACAGGAGCGGGTGGCATGAGCGACTGGTTCTCCACGGCGATCGAGATGCAGCGCGAGATCATCCGCGCGCAGGAGGCGCAGATCGACGCGGCGCAAAAGATGCTGGACGCAGGCAAGCAGATGACCGCGCTCCAGGAGGCGGGGCAAAAGGCCGCCGAGGCGAACATGGCGGCATGGCAGCAATGGGCGCGGCTTTGGGGATGGAAGTGATCGCGGCGGCGACGCTCCCCCAGGTCCGCGGCAAGCTGACCGCCGACGCGCCGCTGGCGCCGCTCGTTTGGTTCAAGAGCGGCGGCACGGCGGAGTGGCTGTTCGAGCCCGCCGATGCCGAGGATCTGGTCGCGTTCCTGCGCGACCTCGATCCCGCGGTGCCGGTGATGGGGCTGGGGCTCGGATCGAACATGATCGTGCGCGACGGCGGGGTGGCGGGCGTGGTGGTGCGGCTGGGCAAGGCGTTTGCGGCGGTCGAGGTGCTCGACGCGGTGACGCTACGGTGCGGCGGCGGGGCTTCGGGCATATTGGTGTCGTCCAAGGCGCGCGATGCGGGGATCGGCGGCGTCGAGTTCCTGCGATCGATCCCCGGCACGGTCGGCGGGTTCGTGCGGATGAATGGCGGCGCCTATGGCCGCGAGACGTGCGATATATTGGTCGAGTGCGAGGTGGTGCTGCGATCGGGCGAACGCCGGGTGCTGGCGAACGCCGATCTGGGCTATAGCTATCGGCACAGCAGCCTGCCCGAGGGGGCGATCGTGGTGTCGGCGACGTTCCGGGGCTTTCCCAAGCCTTCGGACGAAATCCAGGCCGAGATGGACCGCATCGCCGCCGCGCGCGAGGAATCGCAGCCGCTGCGATCAAAGACCGGCGGATCGACCTTCAAGAACCCAGAGGGCCACAAGGCCTGGGCATTGGTCGACGCCGCCGGATGCCGGGGTTTGCGGCGGGGCGATGCGCAGGTTAGCGAAAAACACTGCAATTTCCTGCTCAACCTGGGCAATGCGACCAGCGCCGACATCGAGGCGCTGGGCGAGGACGTCCGCGCGCGGGTGCAGGCGCAGTCCGGCGTGACGCTGGAATGGGAAATCCAGCGGGTGGGGGTTAGCAAGTGATGGTGATTTCTTCGATCCTCCCCGGCACGGGGAGGGGCGCGCACCGTGAATCGGACGTCGAGTCCTTCATTTCCCGTCATGCTGAACTTGTTTCAGCATCCAACCCTCAGCGCGCATATCCGTGGCTTGTTGCGCGGTGGATGCTGAAACAAGTTCAGCATGACGGTGGAAATGGGGGAGGCGCGCAGCCTGATGCGGTGATCGCCTCCCCGTTCCGGGGAGGATTGCTGTGACGCTCCACATCGCCGTGCTGCTGGGCGGCTGGTCCGCGGAGCGCGAGGTTTCGCTGATGTCGGGGCACGATATCGTCGCCGCGCTCGAGAGCCTGGGGCATCGCGTGACGGCGATCGACATGGGTCGCGACGTGGCGGTGAAGCTCACCGAGGCGAAGCCCGATCTGGTGTTCAACGCGCTGCACGGCACGCCGGGCGAGGATGGCAGCGTGCAGGGGATGCTCGACCTGATGGGGCTGCGCTACACGCATTCCGGCATGGTCACGTCGGTGATCGCGATCGACAAGCAGCTTACCAAGCAGGCGCTGGTGCCGCATGGCATCCCGATGCCCGGCGGGCGGATGGTGCGGACCGAGGAATTGTACGAACGCGATCCGCTGCCGCGCCCCTATGTGCTCAAGCCCGTCAACGAAGGCTCGTCGGTCGGCGTCGCGATCGTCACCGACCAGGGCAATTACGGCAACCCGATCGCGCGCGACGCTGCGGGGCCGTGGCAGGAATTCGACGAGCTGCTCGCCGAGCCCTTTATCCGGGGGCGCGAGCTGACGACGGCGGTGCTGGGCGGGGAGGCGCTGGGCGTCACCGAGCTGAAGCCCAAGAGCGGCTTTTACGACTATGCCGCCAAATATACCGACGGGCTGACCGACCATATCTGCCCCGCCGACATCCCCGACGATGTCGCCGATGCGTGCAAGCGGATCGCGCTGGATGCGCACCGGCTGCTGGGGTGCAAGGGCGCGTCGCGTTCGGATTTCCGCTGGGACGACAGCCAGGGCGTCGAGGGGCTGTTCCTGCTGGAGGTCAACACCCAGCCGGGCATGACGCCGCTCAGCCTCGTCCCCGAACAGGCCAAATATCTCGGCATCGGCTATGCCGAACTCGTGCAGCGCATCGTGGACGAAGCGCTGTGAGCCGCCGCCCCGCCCAGCGCACCGCGACGCGGCGCGGGGCCGCGCCCAAGAAGCGCAAGCCGAATTCGCGTCGCCCCAAGCGGCCCGGATTGCTCGACCAGGCAGTCGCGGCGCTGCCGTTCAGCGAGGCGACGCTCCAGCGGATCGCGACCTGGGGCATTGTCGGCACCGTCGGCGCGATCGCGCTCGGCATCGGCGTGTGGATGGGCGTTCCCGCGATGGCGGGCGTTGCGCTGGCCAATGTCGTGGGCGAGGCGGGGCTCAAGGTCGACGAGGTCCAGATCGATGGGCTGAAGCGGATGGACCGGATGACGGTCTATGGCGCCGCGCTCGACCAGGATTCGCGCGCGATGCCGCTGGTCGACCTGGCGCTGGTGCGCGAACGGCTGCTCAAATTCCCCTGGGTCGAGGATGCGCGCGTGTCGCGGCGGCTGCCCAATACGCTGCGCATCTTCATCGTCGAGCGGGTGCCGGGCGCGATCTGGCAAAATCGCGGGCAGTTGATGCTGGTTGATCCCAATGGCGTGCCGCTGGAGCCCGTATCGCGCGACGCGATGCCCGATCTGCCGCTGGTGATCGGCGACGGCGCCAATGCGCAGGAGCCCGCGCGCCGCGCGCTGATGGAGGCGGCGCCCGCGCTCAAGCCCTTGGTCAAGGCCGCGACCTGGATCGGCAATCGCCGCTGGGACCTGACGTTCGACACCGGCGAGCGGCTGCAACTGCCCGAAGGCGAGGCTGAAGCGGCGGAGGCGCTGCGCAAGTTCGCGACGCTGGACGGCGAGCAGCGGCTGTTGGGCAAGGGATCGATCCGGTTCGACATGCGCGTTCCGGGCAATATGGTGGTGCAGCGGCCGAGCGCGCCCACCGTGGCGACGGCGCCGACAAGCATCGTGACAGGGGAGTAGCGGCAATGGCGAAAACGGCACCGGAGGGTTTGATAACCGCTCTCGACGTGGGCTCGTCCAAGGTTTCGGCGCTGATCGCGCAGAAGTCCGACGACGGCCAGCTCGTCGTGCTCGGCACCGGCCAGCGCGAGAGCCGGGGCGTCAAGCGCGGCTATGTCGCCGACATGCACGCCACCGAAATCGCGATCCGCGAAGCCGTCGAGCAGGCCGAGCGCATCGCGGGCACCAATATCGAGGATGTCTGGGTCAGCTTCTCGGCGGGCGGGCTGGTGTCCGATATCGTCAAGCTCGAAGCCGATCTGGGCGGCCACCGCGTCGAGCAGGGCGATATCGACGAATTGCTGCGCGCCGGACGCGACGCGATCGATCCGCAGGGCAAGATGGTGCTCCATGCCCAGCCGACGCGCTATACCGTCGATGGGCTTGCCGGGGTCAAGCGCCCGCTGGGGCTGCATGCCGATCGGCTGGGCGTCGACATCCATGTCGTCGCGACAGAGGGATCGCCGGTGCGCAATCTCGATCTGTGCGTCCGCTCCGCGCATCTCGAGGTGCGCTCGATCATCGCGGCACCGGTCGCCACGGGCCTTGCCTGCCTGACCGAGGAAGAGCGCGAGCTGGGCGTGGCGCTGGTCGAGATCGGCGCGGGGGTGACCAACGTGTCGGTGTTCGCGGGCGGGGTGCTCGCCGGGCTGGCGTCGATCGCGATGGGATCGTCCGACATCACCGACGATATCGCCTCCGCCTTCGGCACGGCGCGGCAATGGGCCGAGCGGACCAAATGCTTCCACGGCTCGGCCAATCTGAGCCCGCGCGACAACCACGAGATGATCGACGTGATGCCGGCGATCCCCGACGACAATGTCGAAGGGCCGCGCATCACCAAGGCGCAGCTCAACGGGATCATCCGCCAGCGGCTGGAACGGCTGATGTCCGAGATCCAGAAGGAACTGAAGAAGCTGGGCTTCGCCGATCCGGTCGGGCGCCAGATCGTGCTGACCGGGGGCGGTGCCGAGCTGAAGGGGGTGGCCGATTATGCGCAGCAATCGCTGGGCAGCGCAGTGCGGGTGGGGCGTCCCAAGGGGCTGATCGCGCTGCCCGAGGCGCATTCGGGGCCGGCCTTTGCCACGCTCGCCGGGCTCGCGCGGTTCGCGGCGGCGGACCCGATCGACCTGCGCGCGCTGGAGCCGAGCCACCAGCTTGTCACCAAAACGAGTACCGGCGCGCTGATGCAGCGCTTGATGGCCGCATTCAGGGCCAATTATTGAAGAAATGCGACAGGCCCCCCTCTTTCCACTAGAGTCGCCGGGGGGCATGGTGCAGAACGACTAGTCAACGTGCCGCTCCATTGCGTCCGCGGCGCCAGGGAGACATTGTGATGAGTATCGAATTCCTTCCGGCTGAGGTCGACGAACTGACCCCGAAGATCACGGTGATCGGCGTGGGTGGCGCCGGTGGGAACGCGATCGCCAACATGATCCGGGCCGAGGTCCAGGGCGTCGAGTTCCTCGTCGCCAATACCGACAGCCAGGCGCTGAAACAGTCGTCGGCGGGGCATCGCATCCAGCTGGGCGCGAAGATCACGCAAGGGCTGGGCGCGGGCTCGCGTCCGGAGATCGGCCGCGCCGCCGCCGAGGAGACGATCGAGCAGGTGCAGAAAGCGCTCGAGGGCGCGCACATGGTGTTCATCGCCGCGGGCATGGGCGGGGGCACCGGCACCGGCGCCGCGCCGGTGATCGCCAAGGCTGCGCGCGACATGGGCATCCTGACCGTGGGCGTCGTGACCAAGCCCTTCTCGTTCGAAGGTCGCCGCCGCGCGCAATCGGCGGAAGCGGGCATCGAAGAGCTGCAGAAGTACGTCGATACGCTGATCGTCATTCCGAACCAGAATTTGTTCCTGATCGCCAATGCCAACACGACCTTCAAGGAAGCGTTCGAGATGGCGGACGAGGTGCTGCAGCAGGGCGTCCGCGGGATCACCGACCTGATGGTCATGCCAGGCCTGATCAACCTGGATTTCGCCGACGTCCGTTCGGTGATGCAGGAAATGGGCAAGGCGATGATGGGCACCGGCGAGGCGGAAGGCGACGACCGCGCGCTGATCGCGGCGCAGAAGGCGATTGCCAACCCGCTGCTCGACGGTGTGAGCATGAACGGCGCCAAGGGCGTGATCGTGTCGATCACCGGCGGCGAGGACATGCGCCTGCTCGAAGTCGACGAAGCCGCGAACCATATCCGCGAGCTGGTCGATCCCGACGCGAACATCATCTGGGGATCGGCGTTCAACCCCGATCTGGAAGGCCGCATCCGCGTGTCGGTGGTCGCCACGGGGATCGATGCCGACGCGCAGGCCAAGCCCGCGCCGGTGGCCGCCGAGCAGCCGCGCGTCTTCTCCTTCGCGACGCCGCGCCGCACCGCCGCCGCCGACTCCGCGCCGCCCGCCGCACCGGCATCGGGCTATGCCGAGCCTGCCCCGGCCCCCGCGCCCGAGCCGATCGCCGAAGCGCCGCGCATCCCCGAGCCCTATGTGCCCGAGCCGCAGCCCGAGCCCGTGGCGCGCTTCGACGATGTGCCCGAGGCCGACGAACTGCTGCTCGGCGAGGAAGCGGCGATGGTGCCGCCGGCACCGGCGGCACCCGAGCCCGCAGCCCCGCCCGCGCCCGAATATGGCAGCCGCCGTCGCTGGCTGACCGGCGGCGAGGACGAGCCGGCCGCGCCCGAGGCCAAGCCGGCCCGGCGTTCGGGGGGCACGTTGTTCGAGCGGATGGCATCCGCGTCGCGTGGTGCGGCCAAGTCCGATGACGACGACAAGGATCCGCTCGATATTCCGCGGTTCCTGCGCAGCCAGAACAACCAGTAACGGCATTCATCGCCGGCGTGCCTCGCTTTGGCGAGCCGCCGGCGATGGGTTATTGGCGGTTCATCGTTTGAGGCGTTTAGGCTGGGCCGACATGAACCGGATTCGCACTTCGCGCGCGTTGGCGCTCGGCCTGATGCTGGCCGCTACCGGGGTGTGTCCCGTTCGCGCGCAGACCGAGATCGTCGCCGCGCCCAATCCCGATGCCGACCGGCTCGCCGAGCAGGTGCGCGCGCTTGCCGCCGATCCGCGCGACGTCAACGCGCTGCTGACCGCGGGGGTGTTGAGCGCCCGGCTGGGGGATACCTCCGCCGCACTCGCCTTTTTCCAGCGCGCCGAAACGGTCGACCCGAGCAATCCGCGCATCCTGGCGGGCAGGGGATCGGCGCTCGTCCGGCTGGAGCGCCCGGGCGAGGCGCTGCGGCTGTTCCAGGGCGCGGAGGCGCGCGGCGTCCCGGTGCGCGACTATGCCGCCGATCGCGGCTTTGCCTATGACCTGCTCGGCTCGCCCGACCTTGCGCAGCGCGACTATGCGCTGGCGATGGCGAGCGGCGACCGTAGCGAGGAGACGCAGCGGCGCTATGCGCTGTCGCTGGGCAGCACGGGGCGAGTCGATGCGGCGATGGCGCAACTCGATCCGCTGCTGCGCAAGAGCGATCGGGCGGCGTGGCGTGCGCGGGCTTTCATCATGGCGATGAACGGCGATGTCGCAGGCGCCGAGCGGATCGCCGCGAGCATGATGCCGGGCACGATGGGCCAGGCGCTCGCGCCCTTTTTTCGTCGGCTGGGGACGCTGTCGCCCGCCGATCGCGCCTTTGCGGTGCATTTCGGCGAATTGTCGCCGACCCAGGCGCGGATGGCCGATGCGCGGCTGGCGCCCGCCTTGCCGCGCTATGTGCCCGAGGCACGCCCGGTCCAGGTCGCCGCGGCGCCGGTGCAGCCGGCCTCCAGCGCCAAGGGCCGCGATCGACGGTCCCGGCGCGAACGCGAGCGCGACGAGCGCGCGGCGCAGGTCGCTGCGACGGCGGCTGCCCGCAGGCCGGTCGAAGTAGCGGCCGCTGCGCCGCTTCCCGCGCCGCCGCAATTCGTTCCGCCGCCGCCCCAGCCGATGGTCCAGCCGCTGCCGACACCAGCACCGACGCCTGCGCCTTCGACCACGCGCGCGCCGGTTCGGCTGGCGGGCAGTGCAATGCAGGCACCCGAGCGGCGTACCACGCTCCGGCAGGGCGGGGCGGGGGAACAGCCCGCCTGGCCGCTGCGGTTCGAAACCGCGCCTGCGCAACCGCCGGAGACGCGCGCGGCGGCTCCAGCTTCGTCCGTGCCGCAGCCCGCTGCGCCAAGCGCAACTGCTGCTGCCCCTGAGCCGCGCCCGGCGACGCCGGAGCCGCGCGCTGTCGAGGCCGCGCCGCCAGTCGCCCAGCCCCAGCCGGAACGCCAGGCCCAGGTCCAGCCCTTGCCTGAGCCCCAGCCGCAGCCGGTACTGGCCCCGCCGCAGCAGCGCGCCGCCGCGCCGACGCCGCCGGGGCCCGCGCGGGTGGGGCAGGAGGATAGCGTGCTCGCGGCGATCATGGGCAAGCTCACCATCCCCGGCGAGGAACTGGAAGTCGTGACGCGGGTCCCCATCGAGCCCGTCCGCGTCGAGCCGGCGCCCGAGCCCGCCCCGGCGCCTGAACCGAAGCCTGAGCCGAAGCCGGCACTCGTGAAGCCCGCGCCGCCAAAGCCTGAGCCCAAGCCGAAGCCGGAGGTCGCCAAGGCCGATCCCGCCAAGGTCGACTCGAAGGCGAAGGCGGGCAAGCCGGACCCCAAGGCCAAGAAGCCCGATCCCAAGAAGGACCCGGTGAAGCTCGAGCCCGCGCGCGCCTGGGTCCAGGTGGCCGGGGGTGCGAATGTCGATACGCTGCCCAAGGCGTGGAAGGCCGTGGTCGCCAAGGCGCCGGTGCTGTTCAAGGGCAAGTCGGCATGGTGGACCCCGCTGCGCGCGACCAACCGCGTGCTCGCGGGCCCGTTCAAGACCGCTGGCGAGGCGCAGGCTTTCGTCAACTCGATCGCCAAATCGGGCCTGTCGGGGTTCGTGTTCACCAGCGAGGCCGGGCAGAAGATCACGCGGCTGGAGGTTAAGTGAGTCGATTGCAATGGGGCGGGGCGGGGCGATGAGCGGTCACGCACCCTGGGCGTGCATGCCCGGCCAGAGCCGCGGGCGGCTGTATCCCGAGCCCGGCGGCGAAGTGCGCGGGCCCCGCGACGCGTTCCAGCGCGACCGCGACCGCGTGATCCACTCGATCAGCTTCCGCCGGCTGCGGCACAAGACGCAGGTGTTCCTCGCGCCCGATGGCGACCATTTCCGCGTGCGGCTCACGCACAGCCTCGAAGTCGCGCAGATCGGGCGGACGATCGCGCGGGCGCTGGGGCTGAACGAGGACCTGACCGAGGCCTTGTGCCTGGCGCACGACATTGGCCACCCGCCGTTCGGCCATGCCGGCGAAGACGCGCTCGAACATGCGCTGGCGGGCGTGGGCGGGTTCGACCATAATGGCCATACGCTGCGCACGCTGACGATGCTCGAGCATCCCTATCCGGCGTGGCGGGGGCTCAACCTCACCTGGGATACGCTGGAGGGGCTGGCCAAGCATAATGGCCCGATCGCGCGGCCCGAATGGGCGCTGGCGGCGGCGGATGCCGAGTTCCCGCTCGAACTGGAGACCTGGCCCTCGCTGGAGGCGCAGGTCGCGGCGATCGCCGACGACATCGCCTATGACAATCACGACATCGACGACGGGTTGCGCGCTGGCCTTTTGACGCTCGACCAGATGATGGCATTGCCGATGGTCGCCGATGGCTGGCGGCGCGTCGAGAAGCAGTTTCCGGGCGTGCCGGCGAAGCGGCTGGTCGGCGAGCTGATCCGGTCGCAGATCGGCGCGATGGCCAACGACCTGATCGCCGCGACGCGCGCGCGGCTGGATGGAAGCGGGATCGAGTCGGTCGCCGATGTGCGCGCGGCGGGGCGGTGCCTCGCGGCCTTCTCCGACGCGATGCGCGACGACGAGCGCGCGCTCAAGCGCTTCATGTACGCCAATCTCTATCACCACCCCAGTCAGTTGGCGGCGGCGGAGGCGGCGCATGGCGTGGTCGCGGGGCTGTTCGCGGCCTATGCCGCCGATGCGACGCTGATGCCCGCCGAGTGGCGCGACGCGCTGCCCGCCGAGGAGCCGTGGCGCAGCCGGCATATCGCCGATTTTATTGCGGGGATGACCGATCGCTACGCGGTCACGCGCTATCGCGAGGCCGTCGGCCCGATCGCCTTGCCCGAGGGGTTCTGACAGCAAAACGGCCCCCGCAGCATCGCTGCGGGGGCCGTTTCGAGTAGCGTGAAGCCGCTATCAGCGCTGCGCGACGACTGCGTTCTCGCTCTTGGGAGCGCGGAACGACACGCGGTTGTTGCTGGCATAGCCATCGACCCAGCCGTTGCGGACGACGAGGCGGAACTTGCCGCCGGTCGAAGCCTTGCCCTCGAGGACGCGGGCATCGCCCTTCGGGGTCACGGTGTAGACATAGGTGACGCCTTCGTGCGTGAAGGTGCGGTCACCGGCCAGGGCGGGGGTTGCGAAAGCGAGGGTTGCTGCCGCTGCGGCGAAAAGAATACGAGCCATGATCTTTACTCCTTGAGGTGGTTCAAGAGTTAGATCCTCATCCCTGGTTTTTGTTCTTGCGCCCCTTTTGTTGCGCTGCACCATTTCGAGCAATCGCAAACGACGTTCGGCGCGGTTGCAGAAATTGCATCTGGAAAACCATCATCGTGACAAACTTGTGCGACAAAGAGCAGATAGCAGGGAGTGTACGGTCGCAAAGGAATCCAGTCGTGACTGATGCCAGTATTGCGTTGAACCGGTTCGGCCTGGGCGCCACGCCGGGGGACCGGCCGGGCGCCGACCCGAAGAAATGGCTGATTGCCCAGTTCGATCGTTTCGAGCCGCGACCGGCTGCGATTGCTGCACTGCCGGGAAGCGCGCAGCTGTGCGATGAGCTCGGTCAGCATTCGGCGCGCGACTCTCAGATCCGACGCCAGGTGAATGCTACGAAGCGCGCCCAGCGCAGGGCGGCGGCACGCGCTGCCGCGGCACCGTCGCCAGCGCCCGATATGGCCATGGGCGAGGCGATGACCGCCCCGCAAACAGCCCCGCAAACAAATGTTAACCCGATCAGCGAAGAGTTGCGCCGTGCCCGCGAAGAGGCACGCGCGCATTATACCGAACAGACCACGGCGCGCGCGCAGGCGGCGGTGACCACTTCGGCGCCGTTTGTCGAGCGGCTCGTCCATTTCTGGTCCAATCACTTCGCGGTCTCGGCGGACAAGCTGGAAACGATCGGGCTGACCGGAACGCTGGAGTTCGAGGCGGTGCGCCCGCATGTGCTGGGCCGCTTCGGCGACATGCTCAACGCAGTGGAGCGGCATCCCTCGATGCTGTTCTTCCTCGATCAGGCGCAGTCGGTTGGCCCGAACAGCCCGGTCGTGCGCGCATCGGGGCGGTCCGGGCGGAAGCGTGGGCTCAACGAAAATCTCGCGCGCGAAATTCTGGAGCTGCACACGCTGGGCGTCCGCACCGGCTATAGTCAGGCGGACGTGACCGAGTTCGCGCGGGCGATGACCGGGTGGACGATCGCCGGAGTAGATCGCCGCCCGCCGTTCCTGGCGCTCGGGCTGACCGGCGAACCGGGCAGTTTCGCGTTCGCCGCCAAAATGCACGAGCCGGGGACCCGCATGATCCTCGGCAAGACCTGGCCGCAACAGGGCGAGGCGCAGGCCGCCGCGGTCCTCGACATGCTGGCGGTCCATCCGGCCACGGCGCGGCATATCGCCACCAAGCTTGCCCGCCACTTTGCGGGAGACGATCCGCCCCCGGCGCTGGTCGCGCGGCTGGAGGCAGCGTTCCTTAAATCGGACGGCGACCTGCCGACGGTATATCGCGCGCTGGTCGCATCGCCGGAATGCTGGGTGCCGCAGCCGGTGAAGTTCAAGACGCCGTGGGAATGGACGATCTCGGTCGAGCGCGCGCTGGGCGCGCAGCAGCAGCGCAAGGGCACGGTCGGGCTGATATCGCAGCTTGGCCAGCCGGTGTGGCGCCCGGGATCGCCCGCCGGCTGGGACGATGTCGCCGGGAGCTGGGCGGGCCCCGATGCGATCATGCGCCGCGTCGAGGCGGCGGAGCGGATCGCGCAGCGTACCCGCGACACGCTCGATCCCCGCGCACGAGCGGCGGAGCTGTTCCCCGGATCGCTCAGCGACGCGACGGCGCAGGCGATCTCGCGCGCCGAGAGCCCGAGCCAGGGCCTCGCGCTGCTGCTCGTCGCCCCCGAAATGATGCGGAGATAAGCCATGTTCAATCGACGCAAATTCATCGCGCTCGGCGCGTCGGCGATCGCGACTTCGGCATTCGGCCCGAAGATGGTGCTCGCGCGCGCCGCGACCGAGCGCCGCTTCGTGTTCATCATCCAGCGCGGCGCCGCCGACGGGCTGATGACGGTGGCGCCGGTCGGCGATCCGGCCTTCGTGACCCAGCGCGACGCGCTCGCGCAGGATTTCGTGGCCGCGCCCAAGCTCGATTCGATGTTCGCGCTGCACCCGGTGCTGGCCAATATCGACGGGCTGTATCGTGCCAGGCAGGCGCTGTTCGTCCATGCCGTCGCCTCGCCCTATCGCGACCGCTCGCATTTCGACGGGCAGAATGTGCTCGAGACCGGCGGGACCTCTGCCTATTCGCTGAAGGACGGGTGGCTCAACCGGCTGCTGAGCCTGTTGCCAAAGGACGACGACAGCGCCATCGCGCTGGCGGCGTCCATTCCGATGGCGTTGCGCGGCCCGGTGGAAGTGGCGAGCTATGCCCCCTCCGCGCTCCCCGACGCCTCGGACGACCTGATCGCGCGCGTATCGAGCATGTACCAGAACGACGCGCAGCTTCATGCCGCGTGGGAACAGGCGACCGCGACGCGGATGCTGACCAGCGAACTGGCCGCCGACAATGGCCGCAACGCCGCCGCCACCGGCGCGCTTGCCGCCAAGCTGATGGCGGCGCCGGGCGGCGCGCGAATCGCGATGATCGAGACCGGCGGCTGGGATACGCATGCCCAGCAGCGCGGGCGGCTGACGGGCCAGCTCAGGGGGCTCGACGCGATGGTCGCGGCGCTCCGCGATGGGCTTGGCCCGCTCTGGTCCGATACGCTGGTGCTGGTCGCGACCGAATTCGGGCGGACGGTGAAGATCAACGGGACGCAGGGCACCGATCACGGCACCGGATCGGTCGCGATGCTGCTCGGCGGCGCGGTGAATGGTGGGCGGGTCGAGGCCGATTGGCCCGGGCTGGCCGACGCGCAGCTCTATGAGGGGCGCGATTTGCGACCGACGCTGGGGCTCGACAATCTGATCCACGGCGCGCTGGCCTCGCATTTCAACCTGTCGCCGGTGCAGACCGCGGCCACGCTGTTCCCCGACATGAAGGGCGGGCGGCTGATGCGCGATCTGGTGCGCGTGTAGTCCCGCTGCGCGCAAAGCCCGGGTGCGGGCCTTTGCGCGCGGTGTGGCTTGGGGTACAGGGCGCGCTCCCTCGCGCAATCTGGACCTTTGCATGACGCTGTATCACCGTTTCGCCGCGCATCTGAACGCCGCCCTGGACGCGCTTGTCGCCGCCGGCGACCTGCCCGGCGGGCTGGAACGACGCGCCGTGACGGTGGAGCCGCCGCGCGACGTCACGCACGGCGACCTGGCGACCAACGCCGCGATGGTGCTCGCCAAGCCGGCGGGCACCAATCCGCGCGCGCTGGCCGAGAAGATCGCTGCCGAGCTGGAGAAGCTGCCCGAGGTTTCGGCCGTGAGCGTCGCCGGGCCGGGGTTCATCAACCTGTCGCTCACCGACGACACCTGGCGCGACGAGCTGACCACGATCGTCGCGGAGGGCGCCGATTATGGCCGCTCGACGCTGGGCGCGGGCGTCAGCGTCAATGTCGAATATGTCTCCGCCAACCCTACCGGGCCGATGCATATGGGGCATTGCCGGGGTGCCGTGGTCGGCGACGCGCTGGCGACGCTGCTGGAGTTTGTCGGGCACCGGGTGATCCGCGAATATTATGTCAATGACGCGGGCGGGCAGGTCGACGTCCTCGCCCGTTCGGCGCATCTGCGCTACCGCGAGGCGCTGGGCGCGACGATCGAGATTCCCGAGGGGCTGTATCCGGGCGAGTATCTGAAGCCCGTGGGCGAGGCGCTGGCCGCCGAATATGGCGACCGCTATGTCGAAGCGCCCGAGGGCGAGTGGCTGGTGCTGTTCCGCAAGTCGGCGGTCGCCGCGATGATGGTGATGATCCGCGCCGACCTGAAGCTGCTGGGCATCGTCCACGAGGTGTTCTCGTCGGAGGCCGAGCTTCAGGCGGCGGGCAAGCCCGAGGCGGCGGAGGCGTGGCTGCGCGAGCGCGGGCTGGTATATGACGGCGTGCTGGAAGCGCCCAAGGGCGAGACGCCCGAGGATTGGGAGCCGGTCGAGCTGCCGCTGTTCCGCTCCAGCCAGTTCGGCGACGACCAGGACCGCCCGATCAAGAAATCGAACGGGCAATGGACCTATTTCGGCGCCGACCTCGCCTATCATTTCCAGAAGGCGCAGCAAGCCGACCAGCTGATCGATATCTGGGGCGCCGACCATGCCGGGACGGTCAAGCGGATCGTCGCGGCGGTCGCGGCGCTGACCGGCGGGCAGACCAAGTTCGACGTCAAGCTGGTCCAGATGGTGCGCCTGCTCCGCGCGGGCGAGCCGGTGAAGATGTCCAAGCGCTCGGGCAATTTCGTGACGCTGGCCGATGTCGTCGGCGAAGTGGGCAAGGACGTGGTCCGTTTCACGATGCTGACGCGCAAGGCCGATGCCCAGATGGATTTCGACTTCGCCAAGGTCGTCGAGGCTTCGAAGGACAACCCGGTCTTCTATGTCCAATACGCCCATGCCCGCATCGCATCGGTGCATCGCAAGGCGGCGGAGGCGGGGATCGACTGTCCCGATGCGGCACTGTCCCTGCTTGATACGGAAGAGCTGGCGCTGGTGAAGCTGGCCGCGCAGTTCCCGCGCGTGGTCGAGGGCGCGGCGCTGGCGCGCGAGCCGCATCGGATCGCCTTCTATCTCTATGACTTGGCGGCAGGCTTTCACGCGCTGTGGAATGCCGGCAACGATCGCCCCGATCGGCGCTTCGTGATCGCCGATCAGACAGGGTTAACGTGCGCGCGACTATATTTGGCGCGCGGGATCGGGCAAATTGTCCGCAACGGCCTGGGGCTGATGGGGGTCGAGGCCGTCGAGGAGATGCATTGAGATGAGTGCGCGCGGGGAGGCTGGATACGGCGATGACGACCGGCTTCCATGGCTGGAAACCGTCGAGGACGAGTATCGCGACGGTCCCTCGATTGGCCGGATCCTATTGCTGATCGTGCTGATATTGCTGGTCGTGGGAGCGGCGGGCTTTGGATATTATTGGTATCAGAAGCAGCAGGGGCTGACCGGCAACGGCGAATTGATCAACGCCGAGGCAGGTGATTACAAGGTCAAGCCCGACCAGCCCGGCGGCATGAAGGTCGAAGGCGAAGGCGACACCGTGTTCGCCACCAGCCAGGGCGCCGCCGCCAATGCCAGCATCAACGCGGGCGCGCTTCCCGAGGCGCCGGTCGAGGGCACGGTCGTGCAGCAACGCGCACCCGTAGCAGGCGGCAAGACCGCGACGATCGCCGTGCCGACCGGCGGCGCGACCCCGGCGCAGCGCCCCGTGGTCGCGGCGCCGCCGCCGACCGCGGCATCGGGCTCGCTGATCCAGCTGGGCGCCTATCCCGACGAGCGCGGCGCCAATGCCGCATGGGCGCGCCTGTCCAAGCGCTTCGCCTATCTCGCACCGCTGGGCAAATCGGTCGAGCGCGGGGAGAAGGACGGCAAGCCAATCTTCCGCCTGCGGGTGAATGCCGGGAGCAATGGCCAGGCGAAGGAACTGTGCGGGAAGCTGAAGGTTGCGGGTGAGAGTTGTTACGTTACGAGTTGAGGGGGCTGGGTTGCAGGGCTTCGCCTCGCTTGCGGGCGCGAAGAGGTAGTGTAGGTTGAGCCGATGACGATGGCAGAGTTGCTCTTGCTCGGTTCGTTGGCTGGACTGCTGATCGGCGTTGTCGTCAGGAGTGACAAGGCCGGCTGCATCGTGTTGCTGTTCGTGCCGGTTCTTGCCGTCTTAAGTACGGCGGTTGAGCAACGCATGTATCCCGATAGGCTTACTGCCTTTAGCGGACTCGACTTTCTGTCGGATCCTTTCTGGTTCAGTCTCGGTGCTCTGTGTGGTTTGATCGTTGGCAGGATCGCGCGCGCCCAGTTGCGGGGGTGATGGCTGACGGTCACGGCGAGAGGTGTCGTGTCACGAGTTGAGGGGTGACTCTGTACGCGCCCCCTTCTGAGGCAGGGCAGTCGCATATCGAATAACCCATTGTCATCCTGACGAAAGTCAGGATCCACTCGGTGCCCCCTAGGGGCAAATCGGTCGAGCGCGGCGAGAAGGACGGCAAGCCGATCTTCCGCCTGCGGGTGAATGCCGGGAGCAATGGGCAGGCGAAGGAGCTGCGCGGGAAGCTGAAGGTCGCGGGCGAGAGTTGCTACGTTACGAGTTGAGGTGCGTGGGGGTCGTTGTCGCGGTAGATCGGGCGGTCCGGCTGTGAGCGCGTAACGTTCGATGACCGGCTTTGGTGGAGAACCACCGCGCCGGGGTGGTGGCCACCGAGCGAAGTTTAGGAAGTTTAGGCGTATGCGCGTTTTTCGGCAGGCCCCGCCACGGGCCGGCGAGGGGATGCGAAGTTTAGGAAGTTTAGGCTCGTGGAGCGTTGGCGGGAACCGCCAGCCGAACATGGGTCGAGCCCGCGAAGCGCGCCGCTTCGTGCACGTGAGGGGGGTATCTTACGGAATCAAAGAGCGGTCGCCGGAAGGCGGCAAGTTTGGAACATATGGGGAACATCGCCGCGATTGCAAGGGGGCGGCTGCTGCGTCGGACGGTACGGGCGAAGCTCGACGCGAGTGCCCGGATTTGGTGGGGGCTGCCGTTGACATGAACGTCGTGTTCGCATCACTAAAAGAGCATGTTTGAGGCCAAACCGTCGTCCCGCGCCGATTTGAAATCTGGAACGCTTTATGCTGTCTCGGGTGAAGCGCAGTGGATTTATTACGGGCAAGTAACCCCGGACAAGCGCGTCGGCTTCTTTCATCGGCGTGACCGCAATGTTGCCTCACCCGCTGATATTCTTTCGGCACCACTTATGGCCGTCATAGGCGTTGCTTATCCATCGATCACACGAGCACTGCGGTCGGGAGCTTGGGCTAAACTTGGACGATTTGAACTGGTTAGCGCCCTCAAAGAGCCCTGGCCGATGGTTCAGTGGCCCGTAGGAACGCTGGTCGTAGGCGTATCGGACGGTGACGCGGAATACGATACTAGGGTGGAAGATCCGGCCATCCAAGACATGGAAATTATGGCGAGCTGGGACGCCGAGCAGCACATACCCGGTCGACTCACCGCTGATTTCGGGAAAGAGGAGGCCCCTTGGCATATTGGGGGGCCGGTGCGGCGACAGCGTCGCGTTAAAGAGGAATATGCTCGCCGGTTCCCGGATGCGCCTTGGCATCAACTGCCACCTGATTGGGTTAAGACCAACGTCTCCTGATCGGCGGAAGTTGTCGTTACGAAATCCTTGCCCGCCAGGGGGAGGTGGCGCCGAAGGCGGCGGAGGGGGAGGAAGCACAGCCGAGCGACGTGCTTCCGCCCCCTCCGTCAGGCTGCGCCTGCCACAGCGGCAGGTCGATCATGCCCCCGGCATGATCTTGGATTGCCGGGGGCAATCCAACCTGTCGCTCCCTGGCGGGGAAGGATTGGAAAGACTGCCATTGGGGGCTAGCTGACCTCTTAAACGACACGTCACCTAGTCAAAATCGCCCCCCCGCCATGCGCTAGGGCAATCGCGCCCTTTCCCGTGCCTCCGCGCATCCGCTAAGGAGCGGCGATGAAACCCGTTATCTTCGGCATTTCCGGCCGCACCCTCACCGCCGATGAGCGTGCCTTTTTCAAGGATGCCGATCCGCTCGGCTATATCCTGTTCAAGCGCAATTGCGGCGACCGGGCGCAGATGCGGGCGCTGACCGATAGCCTGCGCGAGCTGACCGGGCGGGCGGATTTGCCGATCCTGATCGACCAGGAGGGCGGGCGCGTGGCGCGGATGCAGCCGCCCGAATGGCCGGCGTTCCCGGCGGGGGCGGTGTTCGATGCGCTGTACGATGTCGCGCCGATCTCGGCGATCGAGGCGTGTCGGGCGAGTGCGCAGGCGCTGGGGATGATGCTCGCCGAAGTGGGCGTGACGGTGAATTGCGCGCCGTTGCTCGACGTGCGCCAGCCCGAGGTGACGCCAGCGATCGGCGACCGCGCCTTTGGTGGCGAGCCGATGCGCGTCGCGGCGCTGGGGCAGGCGATGCTGGAGGGGATGCGCCGTGCGGGCGTGGTCGGGGTGGTCAAGCATATGCCGGGGCATGGCCGCGCGCTGGTCGACAGCCATTTGGAGCTGCCGCGCGTGACCGCGGACGACGCGGCGCTGGCGAGCGACATCGAACCCTTTGCGACGCTCCGCGATGCGCCGATGGCGATGACGTGCCATGTCGTGTTCGACGCATGGGACGCCGAGCGCCCCGCGACGCTTTCCCCGACGGTCATTCGTGACGTGATCCGGGGGCGGATCGGGTTTGACGGGCTGTTGATGACCGACGATATCGACATGAAGGCGCTGAGCGGCACGGCGGGCGAGAAGGCGGCGGGTGCGCTGGCGGCGGGGTGCGACGTGGTGCTCGATTGCTGGGCGCGGATGGACGAGATGGTCGAGATCGCCGGGCTGATCGGCGAGGCGACGCCCGAATGCCGCGCCCGGCTGGACCGCGCGATGGCGACCATCGCGGGCGGCCCCGAGCCCGCCGAGTTCGCCGCGCTGGTCGCCCAGCGCGACGCACTATTGGCGCTGGTCCCCGCTACAGCATCTTGAGGAATTCGAGCAGCGCGGTCTTTTCCGTGTCGCTGAATTCGGTGCCAAATTCGTGGCCGCAGCGGCTTTTGCCCGAATTGGGTTTGTCGCATCCGGTGGTGGCGGTCACGTAATTGCCGTCCTGCTCGGCGGCGATGCCGATTTTCGTGAGGTCGTAGTTGCGGCCCATCTTGAAGCGCTCCGGGCGCTGCGACGCCGGCTTGAGCAGGTCGGCCAGCGTCGGGACCGATCCGTTATGGAGATACGGCGCCGCCGCCCAGATCCCGTAGAGCACGCGCGATTCATACGAGCCCGTCGTCGGCGCCGCCGCTTTCAGATCGGGGAAGGCGCCGGTGAGGTCGCTGAGCGACGCCTGTAGCGTCGCGTTGTTCTTCGCGCTGGGCGCTGCCTTGGACTTGAACGGATTGGCCTGTTGCACGATCGAGCCCACCACGGAGAAGCCGAGCAGTTCGAACGCCGTGGCATTGGCGGGAAGCGGCTTGCTGAAGAAGAACAGCTTGCCCCCGGTGAGCGAGCCCGAATTCACCACCCGGCCCAGAATGTCCCATTCGCGCGTATCGGTGCCGACATTCTGGATCGGCGTCGCCCAGGTGGGAGTCAGCCCGCGAAACGCGCCGGGCTTCTGGTCGTGGCACGTGGCGCAGCTCTGGTTGCCGAGCGACGGTTTCTTCCACACCGCCGCGCCCTGTTGGGCAAGCGCCGGATCGATCTGCCACGGCCAGGCCGGTGCGCCGATCTGGGTGATGAGGGTTTCCAATTTGCCGAGGCCCCCGAAATCGGCCGAGTTGTCGGCGAGGAAATCATAATAGCCGCGACCCTTGCTCACCGGGTGGAAGGTGCCGAACACGCCATAGACTTCGCCCAGGTTGCGCGCGAGGCCGAGCAGCGAATTGCCGTTGGCGGCGAAGCCCGGCCATTGCGTCCGGTCCTGCCGCGATGCGTTCCACAGGAACGGATAGCGCACGGGCGCATCGGCCAGCATGATGTTGGACTGGATGATGTAATTATTGGACGACGGGCCGATATCGACGCCGGTCAGCCGGTCGAAGATCATGCTGACGGCATCGAGCCGCCCCAGACCCCACATATCGGGGTTTGGATAGGCGCCGGTTCGAATCGCGTTCTCGCGCGAATACCATTGCGCGACCGACAAGTTGAGTTCGGCAACCGCCACCGGATCGGGATTGGGGCCGAGAACCGCCGTCGCAAAGGCCAGGAAGGCGGGATCGCCGGTCCCCTTTGCCACCCGTCCCACGGCATCGACCATATCGGTCAGGAAATTCTGGAAATCGCTCAGCGCGGGGCCGCCATCGACGCGGTAGCGGGTTCCCGCAACGGCGATGTCGCGCGTGTGGCACGCCGCGCAGTTCATGCCCACGACTTCGCTGCCGCTGATCCCGGCCAGCGTGAAGCCGATGGGCAGGCCGGTGCCATTATTATAGGGGTTGGCGAGATAGCCATAGCGCTGGAGCTGGTCGGACAGGAACGGCTTGCCGTCCGGGCCGGTCAGCGCCTTCATCCAGGCAAAGGGGATCATCTGCGATCCCTGGTCCTGGGTATAGAAGCTTGCGCGCTGCGCCGTCTGCCACGCCGAACCCTGTTCGAGATAGACGAGGGGCGCGGGTGCCTGCGCCGAGGCGATGGTGTTTGGCAGGCAAAGCGCAGTCGAAAGGGCAAGCGCCGCCATGGCGCGAAAGGTTAATGCTCGCGACATCCTGAATCTCCAGAACTAAATGCACAGGAAAGCTACATGTTACACAAAGCTTATACCGTCCGCTTCACGCACGACCTGGGCATGGCGGGGCATTGTTCTGGCACGGCATTTACGAATGTTTGCCGAGTCTAAATAATAAATACGCCTCACCGAGAAGAGCGTCAATCGAGTCTACAGCCGAAATGGTTGCGCCGGTGCGCAGTTTCGGGGAGGGTGACTTCCGGCGCCGGCCCTGCTTAAGTCGCGCGATGAGCGATGCCGCGCCCGATGAAACGCTGAAGATCGACATTGAGGGGTGGGAAGGCCCGCTCGACCTGTTGCTGACGCTGGCGCGCAACCAGAAGGTCGACCTGCGGCAGATTTCGATCCTCCAGCTCGTCGAGCAATATCTCGATTTCGTCGCCCAGGCGCGCGAGCTGAAGCTGGAGCTGGCCGCCGATTATCTGGTGATGGCGGCATGGCTCGCCTATCTCAAATCGGCGCTGCTGCTGCCCCGCGATCCCGAGGAAACGCCGAGCCCCGAGGAACTCGCGCTGCGGCTGCAATTGCGGCTGGAGCGGCTGAACGCGATGCGTGAGGCGGGGGCGCGGCTGGTGGCGCGCGACCGGCTGGGCCGCGACGTGTTCCTGCGCGCGGCGCCCGAGGGGCTGCGCGTGGTGCGCAAGGGGCGGTATGAGGCCGAGATCTACGACCTGATCGCCGCCTATGGCCGGATCAGCGCGCGCACCCGCCCGGTGATGCATGTCGTCGCGGTGCGCGACGTGATGACGCTGGAGGAAGCGATCGAGCGCGTGTCGGCGCTGATCGGCGCGCGCGTCGAATGGAGCGCGATCGAAAGCTTCCTGCCCGACGGCGCGACCGGCATGTATCGCAAATCGGCGCTCGCCTCGTCGTTCGTCGCGGCGCTGGAGCTGGCGCGGCAGGGGCGGGTGGAGCTTCAGCAGAAATCGCCCTTCGCGCCGCTCTATCTGCGGGCGGGCGCATGAACGCGGCGGAGTCGCTCGAGCGCGCGGTCGAGGCGGTGCTGTTCGCGGCGGAGCAGGCGCTGTCGGTCGACGACCTGCGCGCGCATGTCGGGCAGGAGGCCGATGTGCGCGGCGCGCTGGCGGCGCTGGAGGCGCGCTATGCGGGGCGGGGGATCGAACTGGTCCGGCGCGGCGACCGCTGGCATTTCCAGACCGCTGCCGACCTGGCGCATCTGCTCCGCCGCGACCGCGAGGACAGCCGCAAGCTGAGCCGCGCGGGGATCGAGACGCTGGCGATCATCGCCTATCACGAGCCCGTGACGCGCGCCGAGATCGAGGCGATCCGCGGCGTGCAGATTTCGAAGGGCACGATCGACGTGCTGATGGAGGCGGGATGGGTGCGCCCCGCCGGGCGCCGTGAAGTGCCGGGGCGCCCGCTGACCTATGCCACCACGGCGGGATTCCTGACCCATTTCGGGCTGGCCAGCCGCCGCGACTTGCCCGGAATCGACGATCTGCGCGCCGCCGGGCTGCTCGATCCGGTGGACCTGACGCTCGATCTGGCCGAAAGCGAAACTGTCATCGAAGGCGAATAGGGCTCGCGCCACCGATTCGCCGCCCCGGACAACATGCCGGGGCGATCACAGCCGTTGCCGTAAGCGCTTGGCGGGCCTAGATAGGGCTCCGCGTACGAGGAGATTTTCGATGGGTAGCATGAGCCTGATGCACTGGCTGATTGTCGGCATCCTGGTGATTCTGTTGTTCGGCGGCAGCCGCTTCTCGAACATGATGGGCGACGTCGCCAAGGGCATCAAGCAGTTCAAGAAGGGCATGGCCGAGGACGACGAGGCACCAAAGCCCGCCGCCCGCATTGAGGGCAAGCCGGCCCCGGAGCCGGGCTTCCAGACCGAAGCCGAGCGCACGCGCGAAGAGCGCTGATCCGCCTTCCTTCTTCCTTCGATGCGTTGCGGGCCCCGCGTCGGACCCGTGTGGGGCAATGGTGAATGTTTGACGTCGCGCCGCAGGAGTTGCTGCTTGTCGCCGTGGTGGCGCTTCTGGTGATCGGTCCCAAGGATTTGCCGCGCGCGATGCGTTTTGTCGGCAAATGGGTGGGGAAGGCGCGCGGCGTCGCGCGTCAGTTCCGCTCGGGGATCGACACGATGATCCGCGAATCCGAACTGGCCGACATGGAAAAGCAATGGGCGGCGGAGAATGAGCGGATCATGCGCGAGCATCCGGTCGCCACGCTGCCCGCGCCCGATGCCGCCGACGCACACACGCCGATTGACGATCCCGCGCCGGTGATGGTCGAACAACCCGCGATCCTGCCCGCGCCCGAGGCACCCGCCGCATCTGAGCCGGCGACCGACGAAAAGCCCAAGCGCGCGCGCAAGCCCAAGGTTGCTGCCGCCGCAGCAGAAGATACCCAGCCGTGAGCGATGAAATCGACGACACCCAGGCGCCGCTGCTCGATCATCTGATCGAATTGCGCCGTCGGCTCCTATGGTCGGTCGCCGCATTGGCTGGCGCTTTCGCGGTTTGCATGTATTTTGCCCGTGCCATCCTGAGCATGCTGGTCGCACCGCTCAAGGCCGCGGGGCAGGTGACGATCATCAATACCGCCGTCACCGGCGGGTTCATCGTCGAGATCAAGGTGGCGTTCTTCGCCGCGCTGATGATCGCGTTTCCGGTCATTGCCAACCAGCTATGGCAGTTCGTCTCGCCGGGGCTGTACCGCAAGGAAAAGCAGGCGCTGCTGCCGTTCCTGCTCGCGACCCCGGTGCTGTTCACCGCGGGCGCGTGCATGGCCTATTTCGTCGCGATTCCCGTGGCGCTCAAATTCCTGCTGGGATTCCAGGGCGAGCTTGCCGGGGGCGTGCAGCAGACGGCGATGCCCGAGGTGAACGAATATCTGAAATTCGTGATGCAGTTCATCTTCGGCTTCGGAATATCGTTCCTGCTGCCGGTGCTGCTGATGCTGCTCGAGCATGCGGGCATCGTGACCTATGAGCAGCTCAAGGGCGCGTGGCGCTATGCGACCGTCGGGGCGTTCGCGCTCTCCGCGGTGCTGACTCCCCCCGATATCGGGTCGCAGCTGCTGCTGGCGATCCCGCTGGTGGGCCTGTATTTCCTCGCGCTCGTCGCGATCCGGTTCACGCGCAAGCGGCGCGACCGGGCGGCGGAATCGGAAGCCGAAGCCGCCTGACGGCCCCTCCCGGTCGGGGGAGGGGCGCGCCGTATTTGGCTTACTTCGATTCGTCGGCTGCGTTTGCGACCGTGCTGCCCGCCGACGAAACGTCGCGGCCGACGCCTTCGACGGTGTTGCAGGCCGAAACGAGGATCGCGCCCGCGAGCGCGGCACATGCGATGATCTTGCGCATTAGAATGTCTCCATTTTCGCCAGGTCTGGCTGTGGGGACAAATGCCCGGACGCGCAGGATCGTTCCGTGACGGACACGAAACCGGTCGGGCCGAAGCAAATTAGCGATGTGGGGGGAAAGGGTTAGGCCCGGAAGCGCCACCGGGGGGGAGGGTTGACGCTTCCGGGCCTATGTCTTGGATAGCGAGAGCGGGGGGGCAAAAATTCGCTATCCGAAGAGTAAAACGTGCTCCCGCGAATGGGGTTCCGTGGCGATGCGAAGTTTTTTTACTTTTTTTTCGGGGTGCCCCGGCTACCGTCAGGAACGGCCGGTGATCGCGATGCTCGCCTCATAGGCGCCAACCAGCGGATCGTGGTGGAGCTTGGTGCGAAGCTGCCGCGCCAGCCCGCTCATCACCCGTGCGTACCGGCTCTCCAGCAGCGCCTCCATCCCGGCATCTTCGACCAGAGCCGGGGAGATCACGCGGAGCGTAGCGCGATCGGGCTCGCTCTCGCTGCCCTTCACCGTGATCCGGATATTGGCGGACGGATTGCAGTTGATCGCCAGCTCGACGATTTCGGTGATGAGGAACGCGATGGCGATCGCGACGTCCTGCGTCACCAGCACCGGCTCGATGTCGAGCGTGATGCCGAGCCCCGACGCCTGTTCGGGCGCGGTGGCGCGAATATTGGCGGCAAGCTCGCCCAGCACCGAGCGCAGTTCGAGCCCGCGATTTTCCTCGAGTTCGGCATAATGGTTGCGATGGACGACCGCCAGCGCGTCGACGCGGCGCTGGATCGAGGCATAGGCCTCGCTCGCCTCGGCGCTCTTGGCCCCGCGGGCATGGAAATTGATCAGGCTGGAGATGACCTGGAGGTTGTTTTTCACGCGATGATGGACTTCGCGCGTCAGCTTGGTCTGGCGCACCAGCCCTTCGGCGAGGTCGGCCTCATGCGCCTGGACGGTCTGGCTGATCTGGCGGAAGGTGGCGCCGAGGTCGCGGATTTCCTGCGCGGGCATCGGGCCGAAGCGTTTGACGTCGATGACTTCGCCCGGCTGATACCGCCCGACGCTCGCGCGCAGCCGGCGCAGCGGGCGGATCAGCAGGATGTCGACGACGAACCAGCCGATCGCGGCGGCGGCGATCAGCATCACGACCAGCAACACCGTGGTGATGACCAAAGGCGAGGTGACCGGTGCGCCCGGCATCGAGATTTCGAGCTGGAGGTCGTCGATGCCAAGGTCGCTCGGCACAGCCTCGGGCCGGTCGAGCAAGCCGCCGCGGGGCAGCGTCCGCAGCGTCAGCCGGTCCTCGCCATCGAGCAGCGCGGCGCCATATTCGGGCACGAAGCCGCTCGGGCGGGCGAGTTCGCGCAATACTTCGATCGGATAATAGGCGACGGCGCTGGCGCCGGCGGCCCCGCCGATCCGCAGCATCATGCCGCCCTTGACGATCGAGGTGGTGACCTGGCCCGGCCGCAGGATCGCCGCGCCGGTGAGCGCGACGCGCTCGCCGCATAGCGGGCGCCCGCTCGCGTCGTTGATTACGAAGCGGACCCCGCCCTGCGTCGCGAACGTGCCGGCAAGCCGCGTGCAGCTGGGCGCGTCGTCGGGGTCCTGCTCGAGCGCAGTCATCGTCTCGCGGAGCTGGCCGACATGGTTGGCCAGGACATTCTGGACGATGCCCGAGCTTTCCTCGGCAAGCGCGCGGACGCGCTGGCGCGCCTCGCTGTCGGCGCTGCGCGTGGTCTGGAGCGTGGTGAACAACGCGATCAGCGCGAGCGGGAGCAGCGCGCCGACCAGGATCAGGAACACTTTTGCGCCGGTCGGCATGCGCGCCAACGCCGCCGCAGCTCCGGTGGCGCGCGGTTCCTGATCCACTGTTTCCATGGGGGGGTGGTTAATCGAGCTTTTTCAGCAGGTCGAGCAAATCATCAGGAATGGATTCACCAACGGCCTCGTCATAGGCCTGACGCAGTGCGTCGCCGACGCTGCGACCCGGTCGCTGCCCATCGGCACCGCCCTTGGCCTTTGCCGGCTTCTTCGATTCGTCATTATCGGAGTGCACCAATTCCCCCCTGAGGACCCAGGCTGTCCGGGACCCGGACTATGGACGATATTATCCCAGCGCAAGCACTGGAATGCTGACAAAGCCGCCGGGCGCGGACGCCCGGCGGTGCACGATGGCACCATACGGCTCGAGCGATGAAACCAAATAGCGCGTCGATTGTTCCACAGGCGATGCGAAATCCGGGGAGGGGCTCCTTCGGACTGTAGAATCGATTGCAATACACCCGCGCGGGGCCGAAAAAGCGGCCTGCGCACTCGAAGGAGAATTGTTCGCTTATGTCGCTTGGACAGCAACTCGCGCCTCACCTCCCCCTGCTGCGGCGCTATGCGCGGGCGCTGACCGGCAACCAGGCCGAGGGGGACCGCTATGTTCGTGCCGCGCTGGAGGCGATCGTCGCCGCGCCGGACCAGTTCCCCCGCGAAGTCGATCCGCGTCTGGGCCTGTATCGCACCTTCCAGGCGATCTGGCAGTCGACGCATCTCGAGGAAGATGAAATCGCCGAAGATTATCCCAGCGACGGCGAGGCGATCGCCCGCAAGCGGCTCGCGCGGCTCACGCCGCTGTCGCGCCAGGCACTGCTGCTGACCACGGTCGAGGGGTTCAGCGTCGAGGATGCAGGCTATCTGATCGAGGAAAGCCCGCACGATGTCGCGAAGCTGGTGAGCGAAGCGGTGTCCGAAATCGAGAGCCAGACGCGCACCCGCGTGCTCATCATCGAGGACGAGCCGCTGATCGCGATGGACCTGGAGCAGATTGTCCGCGACCTGGGTCATGAAGTCACCGGGGTCGCCGTTACCCGCGACGAAGCCGTGGCGCTCGCGATGGAGGATCGCCCGGGCCTCGTGCTCGCCGACATCCAGCTCGCCGACGACAGCTCGGGGATCGACGCAGTCAAGGACATCCTTGCCGAGTTCAGCGTGCCGGTGATCTTCATCACTGCGTTCCCCGAGCGACTGCTGACCGGCGAGCGGCCCGAGCCGACCTTCCTGATTACCAAGCCGTTCCAGCGCGAAACCGTGAAGACGACGATCAGCCAGGCGCTGTTTTTCGACGAAGCGACCGTTCCGGCCTGACGAACACCCCGAAAAATCGCGGCGGGTTCCACATGATACGGACCCAAAACGGTTTTCGGGGGTTCAACGATTATGGCTGACAAAGACGACACCACCGAACTCGGCACCGATCGCGCACGCGCTGGCACCACAGTCGGCATGACGCGTTACGTCCTTGGAATCTCGCTGGTGCTGGTGATCATAGCATTTGCCATCATACTCTGGTCTTGAGCAATCGAGCCGGAGCGTGGTGGTAAATCGCTGCAATCGCACCTATTTCACCTTCAAGCCGATTTGCGGCAAGCGCTACTGAACGGGAGCGAATGACTCAGTCCGATCAACCCGACGATCGCGCGAGCGAAGCGGAGCCGGCGGCATACGAGCATGTCTCGCTTTCCGATCCGGAGTTCAAGAAGCAGCTCGCAACGGTGATCCCGCATCTGCGCGCCTTCGGGCGGTCGCTGTCGGGCAGCCGCGACCTGGCCGACGATCTCGTCCAGGAAACGCTGCTCAAGGCATGGGCGGCGCGCCAGCGGTTCCAGGCGGGCACCAATATGCGCGCCTGGACCTTCATCATCCTGCGCAACCTGTATTTGTCACAGATGCGCCGCGCGCGCTTCAAGGGCGAGTGGGACGATCTGGTCGCCGACCGGCTGCTCGCGGCACCCGCCAGCCAGGATCGCCATGTCGAACTGGCCGATATGCAGCGCGCGCTGATGCACCTGCCGCAGCCGCAGCGCGAGGCGCTGATCCTCGTCGGCGCGGGCGGCTTTGCCTATGAGGAAGCGGCGGAAATCTGCAACGTCGCGGTCGGCACGATCAAGAGCCGCGTCGCGCGTGGCCGCGTGGCGCTGGAAGCGCTGATGACCGACGGCCAATTGCCGTCGCGCCGTGATGCGCCCGTCAACCAGGACGGCAAGACCGCGCTCGACACGATCATGCGCGAAGTCGACGACCTCAGCCGCGACCGGTGATCCGGCGCGGTGGGGGGTGGCGTACATCAAGCGACGCGCTCCGTCACTGGACGCCCGCAGCGCCGCAATGGCATGCCCCGATTTTCAGAAATAAGACCCGCCCGGCGCAATCACGCCGCGGCGGCAGCTTCTGTCAGCGCTGCTCGTATTCGTCGAGGCGGCGCAGCAAGATTGCGAAATCGTCCGGCAGATCTAATTCGCCCGTATAGGCATCGCGCAATGCGAGCTTAACCGCGTCGCTGGCGCACGGCTGCTCTACCCGATAGGGTGCATGGGCGCTGGAGGCGACAGGGGTTAAAGGTCTGATCACGAAGTTTACAACGTCCAAACCTAACTTTTGTTGCTCCAACCGTCGCATTTAGCAATCTAGCGGAAATGACTGGAATGAAAGCAGTATTTTCTGCCGCTAGCCTCGAAGGCGCGCGATCCCGAGCCCAGGCGCATGCCCCGTTCCTGGCGCTGCTGCTGGCGCGTGAGCCGGCGCTGGCGGAGAATCTGGAGGCGGCGCTCGCCGACCCGCTCGCGGCGGCGCGGGCGCTGTCCGGGGATATGCCCGAGGCGCGGCGGTTGCGGATCGAGCGGCGCCGGCTCGCCTTGCTGGTCGCGCTCGGCGACCTGTCGGGGCAGTTCGACCTCACCCGGGTGACGGGCCTGCTCAGCGATTTTGCCGATGACGCGATCGATCGCGCGATCCGCACCGCGATCCGCGAGCGAACCCCCGATGCCGAACCGCGCGGCTTCACTGCGATCGCGCTGGGCAAGCAGGGCAGCCGCGAGCTGAACTATTCGTCCGATGTCGACCCGATCCTGCTCTACGATCCGGTCACGCTGCCCTGCCGTCCGCGTGAGGAGGTCGAGGATGCGGCGGTGCGGATCGCGCGGCGGATGGTCGAGCTGCTCCAGACGCCCGACGGCGACGGCTATGTGCTGCGCGTCGACCTGCGGCTGCGCCCGTCGCCTGAGGCAACGCCGATCGCGCTGCCGGTCGAGGCCGCGATTGCTTATTATGAATCGCAGGCGCTGCCCTGGGAACGGGCGGCGTTCATCCGCGCGCGGGCCTGTGCTGGCGATCGCGCGCTGGGCGAACAGTTCCTCGCGGCGATCCGGCCATTCGTGTGGCGCCGCGCGCTCGATTTCGGGGCGATCCGCGAGATTCGCGACATATCGCGGCGGATTCGCGATCATTATGCGCAGTCGCAGGCGTTCGGGCCGGGCTATGACCTGAAGCGCGGGCGCGGGGGAATCCGCGAGATCGAGTTCTTCGCGCAGATCCACCAGTTGATTCACGGCGGGCGCGATCCGGCGCTGCGTGCGCCCGCCACGCGCGATGCGCTGGCGGCGCTGGCGGAGGCGGGATGGATCGGGCGCGGGGAGGCGGAGGCGCTGTGCGCCGCCTATGTCGCGTTGCGGACCGCCGAGCACCGGCTCCAGATGGTCGACGACCTCCAGACGCACCGGCTTCCCGCCGATCGCGCGGCGCTCGACAATGTCGCGCGGCTGGATGGGCTGGCGGACGGGGAGGCGCTGCTCGCCGGGCTGCGCCCGCATATCGAGAAGGTGGGCGCGACCTATGATGCGCTTGCCGATGACGGCGCGCCGCGGCTGCCCTCCGGCGGCGATGGGCTTCAGGCGCGGCTGGCCGATGCCGGTTTCGACAATGCGGCGGGGGCGGCGCGGATCGTTGCGGGCTGGCGCGGGGGCAGTTATCCCGCGCTGCGCAGCCCGGCGGCGCGCGAGGCGCTGGAGGCGCTGCTCCCCGGACTGATCGACGCGTTCGCGCATGCCCCGGACAGCACGCACGCGATCACGCGCTTCGACGCGATGCTGTCGCGATTGCCGAGCGCGATCAATTTCTTCCGGCTGCTGGAGGCGCAGCCGGGGCTCACCCAATTGCTGAGCGCGATCCTGTGCCATGCGCCGACGCTGGCCGAGCAATTGGGGCGCCGCGCGGAGCTGCTCGACGGGCTGATCGACGCGACCGCGCTGGACCCGATGCCCGGCATCGCCGCGCTGGCTGCCGAGATGTCGATATGCGAGCGCGGCGCGGACTATCAGTGGCAGCTTGAGCATGTCCGCCGGCTGGTCGGGGAAAAGCGGTTTGCGCTGGGGGCGCAGATCGTCGCGGGGGCCGGCGATCCGCTGGAGGTGTCGGCGGGCTATGCGCGGGTGGCCGAAGCTGCGATCGAGACGCTGGCCGGCGCGACGGTGGCGGAGTTCGCGCGCGTCCATGGCCGGGTGCCCGACAGCGAACTGGTGATATTGGCGCTGGGCCGGATGGGCGGGCAGGCGCTTACCCACGCCTCCGATCTCGACCTCGTCTATGTCTTCACCGGCGATTATGCGGCGGAATCGGTCGGGCCGAAGCCGATCGGGGCGGTGACCTATTATAACCGGCTGAGCCAGCGCGTGACCGGCGCGCTGTCGGTCGCGACGGCCGCGGGGCCGCTCTACGACGTCGATACGCGGCTTCGCCCGTCGGGGACGCAGGGGCCGCTGGCGGTGTCGCTCGACGGTTTCCGGCGATACCAGCGCGAGGAGGCGTGGACGTGGGAGCATATGGCGCTGACCCGCGCCCGCCCGGTGTTTGGATCGCCCGAGGCGCGCGCGGCGGTGACCGCGATCATCGACGAAGTGCTGAACGGTGCGCGGCCCGAGCGCGATATCGTCGCCGATGCGGCGAAGATGCGCGACGACATGGCCGCGCACAAGCCGCCCAAGGGGCCGCTGGACGCCAAGCTGCTGCCGGGCGGGCTCGTCGACCTGGAATTCGCGGTGCATACGCTCCAGCTCGTCCACCGGACCGGCTTCGCGCCGCGGCTGACCGATGCGATCGATGCGCTGGTCGCGGCAGGGCTGATGCCCGCGTCGATGCGCGCGGCGCATGACCTGTTGTCGCGGCTGCTGGTGACGCTGCGCCTCGTCGCGCCCGATGCGCAGCCCCCCGATGCGGAGACCCAGGCGCTGATCGCGCGCGCCCTGGGGCTCGAGTCGTGGGACGCGGTGGTTGCGTCGCTGGAACGGACCCGGCAGGACGTCCAGGCATGCTGGGCCGCGATCCGCGGCGGCTGAAAAGGACATCGACATGGCAATCGAGGAAGGCGACAAACTCCCCGCGGTCGAGCTCGACACCCCCAATGGCGGCAAGCTGAACCTCGCCGACTGCGCCGGGCGCCCGTTCGTGCTCTATTTCTATCCCAAGGACGACACGTCGGGCTGCACCCGCGAGGCGCAGGATTTCTCGGCGCTGCTGCCCGAGTTCGAGGCGCTGGGCGCGCAGGTCGTCGGCGTGTCGAAGGACCCGGCGATCAAGCACCAGAAATTCATCGCCAAATACGACCTGACTGTGTCCCTCGCCACCGACACCAATGGCGACGCGATGGAGGCGTTCGGGGTGTGGGTGGAGAAGCAGCTATACGGCAAGCGCTATATGGGGATCGATCGCTCGACCTTCCTGTTTGCGCCTGATGGCCGGCTGTTCCGCGCATGGCGGCGGGTGAAGGTGCCCGGGCATGCGGTGGACGTGCTGGAGTCGGTCAAGGCGATTCCCGCCTGAGCACCTTGATGCCGCAACGCAGTGTCGCCGAAGCCGTGCGGGCGGTGCTCGATGCGGACGATCCGCGCGCGAAGACGATGGCGGCGCGCTTCGCCGCGCGCGAATGGCGACTGGGGCGGCTGGCGCATCGGTTCGATGTGGCGATGCCCGATCGGCCTGCGCGACCCGCGGCGCCCGAACTGCTGCCGCCCAACCGGATGCCGCGGCGGGGCAAGGGCGGCTCCGAACGCGGACGGATCGCGCTGATCCACGCGCTCGCGCATATCGAGTTCGTCGCGATCGACCTCGCATTCGACATGATCGGGCGGTTCGGTGGCCAGTTCGGGCGCGGCTTCACCGATGACTGGATGAAGGTCGGCGCCGATGAGGCGATGCATTTCGCGCTGCTTGACCGGCGGCTGCGCCAGCTTGGCAGTCGCTATGGCGCGATGCCCGCGCATGACGGGCTGTGGGACGCCGCGGCGGTGACGGCGCACGATCCGCTCGCGCGGCTGGCAATCGTGCCGATGGTGCTCGAGGCGCGCGGGCTCGACGTGACGCCGGGCACGATCGAGCGCTTCGAAGCGGCGGGTGATTCGGTGACGGCGCGAATCCTCGCGCGGATTTTAAAGGATGAGGTGCGGCATGTCCGCGCGGGGACATTTTGGTTCGAATCGGCCTGCAAGCGCGACAGTTTCGAACCCGAAATAACCTGGCGACAGCTGGTGACCACGTATTTTCGCGGATTGATTAAGCCTCCGTTCAACGACTCGGCGCGGTTCGCAGCCGGTCTGACGCGAGAATATTATCAGCCCCTTGCGGGCGACGCGCGGGTCTGACCAAAACCATGGTGTCCAGAGGCGGAGGGGCTGCTGCTGCGACATTGGGGACTTGAGGCACCACACCGGGTCGCAATTCGGTGCTGCTTCCGTGACTTGCCGGGGACACATGGCTAACGCGTCGAACACCAATGATAATGCGAACCTCACCGAGCGGTTCCGATCTTTTTTTACCACCCGAGATTTCATTTTTCACGACGGGCGCGATCTGCGCCGGTTCAGCATTGCGGGCCGGACCCAGGCGTTTCTCGCCGGAGTCGCCACGATTACCGTCGCATTCTCGGGCTATGGCGTCGCGCAGGCGATGGTCGGCGCGATCCAGATCAGCGGCGTGACCGACATGCCGACTTCGCCCGAGGCGCAGGTTTCTCGGATGCGGGCGCAGTTTGAAGCGATGCGTGCTGATATTGCCGCCGCCAAGGAGGCGGCGAAGCTTCAGGCGGCGCGGGTTGAGCAGCGGCAGGCGCTGATTTCCGCCGTGCTTTCGGGCAAGGGCGACCGCAACGCGATCACCAGCGAAGTTCCCGCCGCGGCACCGCGCACCAGCGCCGTCGCCGACGAAGTGCTCGCACCGCTCCGCCAGGTCGAGGCGCGCCAGGTCGCGCTCGCCGGCAAGGCACGCGCCGCGGGTGAGGCCCGCTATGCCCAGACCGCCGTGCATCTCCGCCGCCTGGGCCTCGCGCCCGAGCGGTTCGCGATGGTCCAGGGCGGCATGGGCGGCCCCTATGAGCCGGTCGACAGCGACGACGCCACCGACTCCGCCAGCGCCGAAAGCGCCGACGCCCAGTTCCGCGCGCTGTTCCAGACCTGGAAGAAGCTCGACATGCTCGAGCAGACGGTGATCTCGGTCCCGTCGATGCAGCCGGTCGACAAGGTCGTCTTCACGTCGAGCTTCGGCGTCCGCTCCGACCCGTTCCGCGGCACCGCCGCGATGCACGCAGGCGTCGATATTCCGGGCGCGATCGGCACGCCGATTTACGCGACCGCCGATGGCGTCGTCAGCCATGCCGGTCGGCAGGGCGGCTATGGCAATCTGGTCCAGCTCAACCATGGCCGCGGCATCGAGACGCGCTATGGCCATCTTTCGAAGATCCTCGTCGCCGACAATACCCGCGTCCATCGCGGCCAGTTGATCGGGCTGATGGGCTCGACCGGGCGTTCGACCGGCAGCCACCTCCATTATGAAGTCCGGGTCGATGGTCGTGCGGTCAACCCGGTCCCGTTCCTGCAGACCGGCGAATATCTGGCCGCGGCGCACGCACAGGGCGGGGTGGGCGGTCCCGCCAAATAAGCTTTCCGGTTTGCAGGGGAGGATAAGGGGGCGGTCCATGAGGCCGCCCCTATCGTTTTGGGGGCCTGTCGGTACCGCTCCGCGCATTGCTTCGCGATCCCCGCGCGCCTATCTTCACCGGATGACGACACTCGCCCAGCCCGACATAGCGCTCACTCCCGCCGCCGCGGCGCGCGTCGCCGCGATCGCGGCCAAGCAGGGGCGCCCCGCGATCCTGCGGCTTTCGGTCGAAGGCGGCGGCTGTTCGGGGTTCCAGTATAAGTTCGCGCTGTCCGACGGCGTCGAGAGCGATGACAGCGTCGCCGAAGTCGAGGGCGTCCGGCTGGTGGTCGATTCGGTCAGCCTCGACCTGGTCCGCGGCGCGCAGGTCGATTTCGTCGATACGCTGGGCGGCGCGCATTTCGCAGTCGGCAATCCCAATGCCGCGTCGGGCTGCGGCTGCGGCACCAGCTTCTCGGTCTGACGCCGCCTTGAAGATCGTCAGCTACAATGTGAACGGGATCAAGGCGCGCATGGAGCGCCTGCTGGAGTATCTCGACGAGCAGAAGCCCGACATCGTCTGCCTCCAGGAACTGAAGGGCGCCGACGAGACGCTGCCCACCGGCCCCATCGAGGATGCCGGCTATGGCGCGGTATGGCATGGGCAGAAGGGGTTCAACGGCGTCGCCGTGCTCGCGCGCGGCGCGCAGCCGGTCGAGCGGCAACGCGGGCTGGCGGGCGATCCCGAGGATGCGCATAGCCGCTATATCGAGACCGAGATCGGCGACCTGATCGTCGCATCGATCTATCTGCCCAACGGCAATCCGCAGCCGGGGCCGAAGTTCGACTATAAGCTCAAATGGATGGACCGGCTGGCGGAGCGCGCGCGGGCGTTGCTGGCCGAGGAGCGCCCGGTGGTGCTCGCCGGCGATTTCAATGTCATCCCGAACGACGACGATACCTTCTCGGTCCGTGCGATGGCCGAGGATGCGCTGATGCAGCCCGAATCGCGCCAGCGCTATCGCGCGCTGCTCGCCCAGGGCTGGACCGATTCGCTGCGCACCCGGTTTCCCGGCGGCGGGCTGTGGACCTTCTGGGACTATCAGGCGGGCGCGTGGCAGCGCGATGCCGGGTTTCGCATCGACCATCTGCTGCTCAGCCCGCAGGCCGCCGACCGGCTGACCGGCGCGGGCGTCGACAAGGCGTATCGCGGCCGCGAAAAGGCCAGCGATCACGCCCCGACCTGGGTCAGCCTGCGCGCCTGAGAGCGCTTGCGGGCCCGACTGCCCGGTTCCGAACGCCCAACTGTCCTGATCCGAACAGTCCATTCGGGAAAATTCCCAACTCTTGGCGCCTATTGCTGTATTATGGCGGTAACACGCTTGTCATGTTCAGGCTAAGCTATTGAAATCATTACACTCATGAAACTGGCACGGGGGATGCAATAGCTTTGGTACAGGCGGAGACGGCACGAAGGAGCGCCTGCCACGTCTGCCAAATCCAGAGGAGTCAGGACATGAACACCATTCGCACCACCGCTCGCATCGCTTCGATCTTCGCCGCTGCCGCGCTCGTCGCGGGCGCATCGGCCCCGGCATTCGCCGCACGGGAAGAAGGCAAGCCTGCCCCCACCGAAACCCCCGCGCCCAAGGTTCAGCGCTATTGCGTCCCCTCGGAAGTCTCGACCGGCACGATCCTGCGCTCGCCCAAGGTCTGCAAGACCCGCGCCCAGTGGATTGCCGACACCGGCGTCGATCCGGTCCGCGCGATCCGCAAGTAAACCTCTGCAGCCCGCGGCGGATCGAACGCGACCGCCGCGGGACAGCAGTTGTGTCAGAGACTGTTTTGAAAATGCGCCGTGGCGCATTTCGCGGCACCGGCCCGCTCCCCCGCCCGGCCACCCAACGGCAGTATTCTATGGGTGGCCGGGCGGGGGAGCGGGCCGGTGCCGCCTGAATTCGCTATTTCGCGAATTCTCAAAAAAGCCCCTCAGCCGGCAATCGGCTTCTGGTAGATCACATATTCGCGGTTCACGCGGCTCTCGATCGCCTGGGCAATGGCAACCATTCCCTGGTTGTCCTCGAGGATCCAGCCAATCTCGCCGCGCGTCGCGCCATAATCGGCGACCGCCGCCAGGCGAATATATTCGATCATCATGAAGGCGAGCTGGCTCGCCATACGCGACGCCTGCAATCGCTTGACGACGCCCATCAAGGGTACGCGCATCGTGTTCGCCTTGGGCTTGCGCAGCCATAGCAGCAGCTTGGCCCAGCCGAACGGCAGCAGCGAGCCCTTCAGTCCCTTCAGCGGCTCGTTGAGATCCGGAAGCGTGACCATGAAGGCGACGGGTTCGCCGTCGAGTTCGGCGATCATGATCAGGTCCTCGAACACCAGCGGCTTCAGCTTCTTGCCGACATCGTCGATCTCGGGCTGCGTGAGCGGCACGAACCCCCAATTGTCCGACCATGCGTCGTTGAGGATCGCGAGGATGATCGCGGCCTCCTCGGCGAATTTCGCCTTGTTCACCTTGCGGATCTTGATCCGCGCATTCTTCTCGCCCGCTGCGACGATGCGCTGGATCAGCGGCGGGAAGGGGGCATCGATCCGCACTTCGAAGGTCACCAGCGTCTTTGCGGGCGCATAGCCCAGCGCTTCGATCCAGCCCTTGTATTTGGCGGGGTGGTGGCCCATCAGCACCGTCGGCGAGTGATCATGTCCCTTGGTCAGCAGGCCGGGTTCTTCCCAGATCGACAGGCTGACCGGCCCGAGCGCGCGCGTCATGCCCTTATCCGCCAGCCATTGTTCGGCGCGCGTGATCAGCGCCGTCGCGACCTCGGCATCCTCGGCATCGAACATGCCCCAAAAGCCGGTGCCGGGGCCAAAGCCCTGATCGGCGGGCATTTCGAGCGCCAGCCGATCGATATGCGCCGAAATCCGCCCCACCACGATGCCGCCGCGCTCGGCCAGGAACAATTGCGCCTCGGCGTGGCTGAACCAGCCATTCTTCGCCGGGCTGATCGTCGCCGCCACTTCGGCGCGCAGCGGGGCGACCCAATTCGGGTCGTCGCCGTTGAGGCGATAGGCCAGCTCGATAAATGCCTTGGTGTCGGCCTTGCCCGAAACGGGGCGGATCTGGATATCGGCGCTGGTCACGGTGTGTCGGCCCTTTTTTGACGCCGGAACGGGGCGTCCTTGATGACGCGCAATGCAGTCCTGCGTGGGCCGGTCTCTGTCAAGCGCTGTCCGGGAGCGGCGGCGTTCGCGCCCGACGGCCCTGTAATGCCACCAGAAAGCCACTATCTAAAGGCAATGGCTGTGATCATGACCAAATCCGTTGCTCTCGACTTGTCCGCCGCAGAGGGCGTGACTCCGGCGCCGGCCCCGGCAGCGCGCGTCCGTCTTTCCGGGATGCCGGACGACCGGGCGATGCTGCGCGCGGCGGCCGAACTGACCCGCGACCTGCATACGCCGAAGCCGTTGATCTACTGGAGCGATTTCATTGCGTCCGCGCTGGTCGGCTATGCCGGGCTGGCGGTTGCTATCCTCGCACCGGCGCCGCTGGTCGCGGTGCTGGGCGCGATCGTCGCGATCCTGGCGCTGTATCGCGCCGGGCTGTTCATCCACGAACTGACGCATGTGAAGCACGCGCAACTGCCGTTTTTCCGCTTCGGGTGGAACGCGCTGGTCGGCGTGCCGCTGCTGCTGCCGTCGTTCATGTACGAGGGCGTCCATAGCCTGCACCATGCCCGCACGCGCTATGGCACCGATCAGGATCCCGAATATCTGCCGCTCGCGCTGATGAAGCCATGGACGCTGCCGGTGTTCCTGATCGTGTCCGTGCTTGCGCCGATCGCGCTGCTGGTCCGTTTCGCGGTGCTCAGCCCGTTGTCGCTGCTTTCGCCCAAGCTGCGCACCATCGTCGTGGCGCGCTATTCGGGGCTCCAGATCAACCCCAAGTTCGAACGCCGCGCGCCCGAGGGCGAACTCAAGACCCAGTGGTTCTGGCAGGAACTGGCGTGCAGCCTGTTCGCGATCGGGCTGCTTGCCGCGGTGTTCACCGGGGTGGTCCCGCTGCGCGCTTTCGCCATCTATCTGGGCGTCGTCGCGGGTGTCGCGGTGATCAACCAGGTGCGGACGCTGGTCGCGCATCTGTGGGAGAATGAGGGCGAGCCGCTGACGGTCACCGCGCAATATCTCGACAGCGTCAACGTGCCGACGCCGGGCTTCCTGCCCTATCTGTGGGCGCCGGTCGGGCTGCGCTACCATGCGCTCCACCATCTGCTGCCCGGCGTGCCCTATCATTCGCTGAGCGAGGCGCATCGCCGGCTGGCGGGTGCGCTGGAGGAAAGCTCGGCCTATCACAAGGCGAACTATCCGACGCTGAGCGGGCTGGTTCGGCGGCTGGCGGCGAACACGATGAAGGTCCGCAGCGCAGGCTGAGGATCAGTCGGGCGCGGTCCAGTCGCCTGACTTGCCGCCGCGTTTCGACAGCAGGCGGACGCCGCCGATCACCATCGCCTTGTCGAGCGCCTTCGCCATGTCATAGACGGTGAGCAGCGCGACGCCGGCGGCAGTGAGCGCCTCCATCTCGACCCCGGTCTGCGCCGCGGTGGCTGCGGTCGCGGTGACGGTGACGCCGGATGCATCGGTCGCGAGGTCGATCGTGACGCTCGACAGCGGCAGCGGGTGGCAGAGCGGGATCAGCTCGGCGGTCTTCTTCGCCGCCATGATCCCCGCAATCCGCGCGGTGGCGAGGACATCGCCCTTTTGCACCGCGCCCGCGGCGATCGCGGCGGCGGCTTCGGCGGACATGGTGATGCGGCCCGTGGCTACCGCGACGCGCTGGGTGACGGGCTTGGCCCCGACATCGACCATGCGCGCGGCGCCGCTTTCGTCGAGGTGCGTGAGCCCGGTCACCCGACCAACGCCCGCGTCGCCGCCGCGACATCGTCCTGCCGCATCAGCGCCTCGCCGATCAGGAAGCAGGCGATGCCATGCTCGGCCATCGCGTCGAGATCGGCGCGCGTCGTGAGCCCCGATTCGGCGACGAAGGTACAGCCGGCGGGGGCGTGGCGGACAAGGTCGTAGGTTTTTTGCAGATCGACTTCGAAGGTCTTGAGATTGCGGTTGTTCACGCCGATCAGCCGCGAGCGCAGCGCCAATGCGCGCTCCAGCTCGTGCGCGTCATGGACTTCGACAAGGGCGTCCATGCCCTGTTCGATCGCAGCAGCCTCGATCTCCGCCATCTGGCCGTTGTCGAGCGCGGCGACGATGATCAGGATCGCGTCGGCGCCGATCGCGCGGGACTCCTCGACCTGCCACGGGTCGACCATGAAATCCTTGCGGATCACCGGCAGCGCGCAGGCGGCGCGCGCGGCGATCAGATAGTCCTCATGCCCCTGGAAATAGTCGCGGTCGGTGAGGACCGACAGGCAGGCGGCGCCGCCGGCCTGATAGGCGCGGGCGTGGGCGGGGGGATCGAAATCGGGGCGGATCAGCCCCTTGGACGGGCTGGCCTTCTTGATCTCGGCGATCAGGCCATAGCCGCCCGCCGCGACCTTTGCGTCGAGCGCGGCCTTGAACCCGCGCGGGGCAGTGGGCGCGGGGCGCGGCTGGGGCTGCGCCTTGCGCTCGGCGACTTCGGCGCGCTTGGTTTCGAGGATGCGGTCGAGAATAGTCGGCATCAAAAGGCGATCCAGCAATCGAGCAGCGTGTTGGCGAGCCCGGCGTCGATCGCCTCGGCGGCGTCCTCCGCGCCCTCGGCCAGCGTGTCGGCGTGCCCCGCGACCATCAGCGCGGCGGCGGCGTTGAGCAGCACCGCGTCGCGATACGCGCCGGGCTCGCCCCGGAGCAGGCGGCGCAGCGCGAGGGCGTTATGGGCGGCGTCCCCGCCGCGAATCGCGGCGAGCGGGTGGCGGGGCAGCCCGGCATCCTCGGGCGCGATCCGTGTGGGGAGGCGGGCGCTGCCGACATTGACGACCACGCTCGCGCTTTCGGTCGACAGTTCGTCGAGCCCGTCCTCGCCCGAAATCACCGCTGCGGACTCGCTGCCGAGCTGGACGAGCGCCTCGGCATAGATGCCGGCATAGTCGGGGCGGGCAATGCCGATGAGCTGGCGCGTGACATGCGCGGGGTTTGCGAGCGGCCCCATCAGGTTGAAGATCGTGCGGCGCCCGATGCGGCGGCGGATCGGCGCGATCGGGGCGAGCGCGGGATGGTGGTGCTGTGCGAAGAGGAAGGCGATGCCGAGTTCGTGGAGCGATTCCTCGGCGCGGGCGGTCGCGCGGTCGAGGTTGAGGCCGAGTGCCTCGAGCGTATCGGCGGCGCCTGCCTTGGACGATGCGGCGCGGTTGCCATGCTTGGCGACGGGGACGCCGCAGGCGGCGACGACGAGGCTGACCGCGGTCGAGACGTTGAGCGTGTGATGGCCGTCGCCGCCGGTGCCGCACACGTCGATCGCGCCGGGGGGCGCCGTCACCGCGAGCATCCGCGCCCGCAATGCGCGCGCGGCCTCGGCGATCTCGACGCTGGTCTCGCCGCGGATCGCGAGCGCGATGAGGAAGGCTTCGATCGCCTCGGGCGGCACCGCGCCGTCGAGGATGTCGCCGAACGCCTGCGCGGCGCTTTCATGGGAAAGCGGCGACGACGGATCGGGGAGGAGCGCGATGCGCGTCACGCCAGCGCCTTCGCATCGATGCCCGCGGCGCGCAGGAAATTGGCGAGCATCGCATGGCCATGCTCGGTCGCGATGCTTTCGGGGTGGAACTGGACGCCGTGGATCGGCAGCTCGCGGTGGCGGAAGCCCATGACCGATCCGTCGCTCGCCGTCGCGTTGACCACCAGCGTATCGGGAATGTCGGTGACGATCAGCGAGTGATAGCGCGTCGCGGTGAAGGGCGAGGGGAGGTCGGTGAACAGTCCGGTGCCGTCATGCTCGACAGGGCAGGTCTTGCCGTGCATCAGCCCGCCGCGCACCACGCTGCCGCCGAAATGCTGGCCGATCGCCTGATGCCCCAGGCACACGCCGAGCAGCGGCTTGCCCAGATCGGCGCAGGCGGCGACCAGATCGAGGCTGATCCCCGCCTCGTTCGGGGTGCAGGGGCCGGGCGAGATCAGGAACGCCTGCGCATTGCTGGCGATCGCGTCGCGCGCGGTCAGCGCGTCGTTGCGGACGACCTGAACCTCCGCGCCCAGCTCCATCAGGTAGTGGACGAGGTTCCAGGTGAAGCTGTCATAATTGTCGAGCACGAGGATCATGCGCGCCGAACTAGGGGGTTTCGCGGATTCCCACAATCGGTGCGGCGCATATTTGCCTTGGCACGGCCATAGTGCGGCGCAAGGGTGGCGCGGCAGAGGGCGTGCAGGTTTCGAGTTCCAGGAGTTTCCATGATTGCCAAGATGCTGATCGCCCTAGCGGCGCTGGCCGCCGTCCCCGCCGCCGCACAGGACGCGCCGGAAAAGCCGTCCGCCGCGCAGCAGGACAAGACCACCCCCGACGGCCCGCCCAAGCGCGTCCGTTCGGTGCTGCTGTTCGCCGACGAGGCATGCCCCAAGACGCAGGACCCCGACGAGATCGTGGTGTGCGCAGTCGCGGGCGATTCGCCCTATCGCATTCCCAAGCGTTTCCGCGACCAGCCCAAGGACGGCCCGACCGGCCAGGCCTGGTCGCGTCGGATGGAAGTGGTCGAGGAAGTCAATCGCGCGGGGCTGCCAAACAGCTGCTCGCCGGTCGGCAGCGGCGGCCAGACCGGCTGCACGCGCAAGTTCATCCAGCAATGGGCGCAGGAGAAGCTCGACCGCGAAGCCAAGGCGCGCGCTGCGGCCGAGCCGACCGACGATAATTGAGGGGGGTGGGGCGGCGCGCGACGGCGCGCTGCCCGCCGCTAGAGTTGGATGACATCAGCTTGAGTCATCCCCCCACCGTTCGCCCTGAGCTTGTCGAAGGGGCAGTGAGACTCACCGTGCTTCGACAGGCTCAGCACGAACGGGTTTATGGGGTCGTCATCACCCTTTACTGGCCGAAGCCGCTTTCCGCCGCCCGCGCGATGGCCTCGCGCGCGGCGGCGATCAGCGCGCCGGCCTTTGCCTCGCATTCGCGCTGTTCATAGGCGGGGTCCGAATCGGCGACGATGCCCGCGCCCGACTGGACGTGCATCACCCCGTCCTTGACCAGCGCGGTGCGCAGCACGATGCATGAATCCATCGAGCCGTCGGGCGAGAAATAGCCGACCCCGCCCGCATAGGGCCCGCGCGTTTCGGGCTCCAGCTCGGCGATGATCTGGCACGCGCGCACCTTTGGCGCGCCGCTGACGGTGCCCGCCGGAAAGCCCGCGAACAGCGCGTCGAGCGCGTCGCTGCCCGGCTTCAGCCGGCCGACGACGTTCGAGACGATGTGCATGACATGGCTGTAGAATTCGACGGTGTAGCTGTCGGTCACGCGCACGCTGCCCGCGTCCGCCGCGCGGCCGACATCGTTGCGGCCCAGATCGAGCAGCATCAGATGCTCGGCGCGCTCCTTGGGATCGGCGAGCAGGCTGGTGCGGTTTGCCTCGTCCTCGGCGGCGGTCTTGCCGCGCGGGCGGGTGCCGGCGATCGGGCGGATCGTGATTTCGCCGTCGCGCGCGCGCACCAGAATCTCCGGGCTCGACCCGGTCAGCGCGAAGCCGGGCAAGTCGAGATGATAGAGAAAGGGCGAGGGGTTCACGCGGCGGAGCGCGCGGTAGAGTTCGAACGGGGGCAGCGTGAACGGCGCGGTGAAGCGCTGCGCCAGCACCACCTGAAAAATGTCGCCCGCGGCGATATAGTCCTTCGCCTGCGCCACCATCTCGCCATAGCGACCGGGCGCCAGCACCGGGCTGAGCGCGATCTCGGCGGGTTCGGCGCGGACGGGCGCGGGGAGGGCGGGGCCGGCGAGCCGCGCGGCGGTCGCCTCGATGCGTTCGGCAGCGGCCTCGACCAGCGCGTCGGGCGCGGTATCGGCGTCGGGCCATACCGGCGCGACCAGGAACAGCGAATCGGCCAGCCGGTCGAAGATCAGGATCACCGTCGGGCGCACGAACATCATGTCGGGCACGCCCAGAGGATTGGCAGGCGGACGCGGCAGCGTCTCGACCAGCCCGATCGTCTCATAGCTGAAATAGCCGACGAGGCAGGCAAGCGCGCGGGGCAGTTCGGGCGGCACCTCCATCCGGCAGGCGCCGACCAGCGCGCGTAGCGCCTCCAGCGCGGGCGCGTCGCAATCGGCAAAGGCGGCGCGATCGGTCAGCCAGCGGCGATTGATCGCCGCATCCCCGGCGGTGGCGCGGAACACCAGGTCGGGGGCAAGGCCGATCAGGCTGTGGCGCCCGCGCGTGGCGCCGCCCTCGACCGATTCGAGCAGGAAATCGCCGCGCCCGGGCTCGATCAGCTTGAGCGCTGCGGCGACCGGAGTCTCGGTATCGGCGACCTGGCGCCGCCAGAGGAGCGCCGGGCGCCCCGCGGCGAGCGCGGTGCGCGCGGCTTCGGCGCCCTGTACCACGCTCAGCGGGCCGCCGTGCCCTGGCGGCTCAGATCGGCGCGCAACGCCGCGATCGCCTTGTCGTTGCGCGTCACCTTGATGTGGCTGCGCACCGACTGGATGAATTCGCGGGCATATTCGCCGCCCAGCTGCGGCGCGATGTCGGCGCGGACGCGATCGATCGCGGCACGGTCGCCCGCGGCGCTGTGCTGTTCGACGGCGTCGAGATAGACGACATAATAGCCCGCGCGGTTCTCCGCCTGGACCAGCTTGGCGGTCTTGGGTGCCATGCGGAACGCCATCTGGATCGACGGCGCCATCTGCTGCGAAAGCACTTCGGCGCGCTTGAAGTCGAACGGCTTCGGCGCCGGACCCTTGGTCACGCCCGCTTCGCTCAGCGCCTGTTGCATCGGCACGCCCTTCTGGAGCTTCGCGACGACGGCATTGGCCGCCGTACGTGCCTTTTGCAGCGCCTGTTCGACCAGATAGTCCTTGTTCACCTGATCGCGGATCTGCGCGAGCGGGCGAGGGGCGGCGGCGACGACGCGGTCGAGCTTGACCACGGCGAAGCTTCCATCGGGCCCGACCGGCACGACCTGCGGGTCGTCATTCGGGTCGGTCGCGGCGAAGCCGGCACGCATGATCGCGGCGAGCGCCGGATCGGGCTGATAGGCGGCATCGTCGGGGTTGGTGCCCGCGGCGGTCAGCGCCGGGGTGACCGCGGCCGTGAGCTTGGCGGCGGCGATCGTCTCGTCGAAATTCTTGTCGTCGCCAATGCCGTCCTCGATGCTCTGCCGAGTCGTGGCGAGAGCCTCTGCGGTCTTGCGCTGGGTGACTTCGTCGGCAAGCTCGCTGCGAACCTGCTCCAGCGTGCGTGCGGCGATCTTTTCGACCTTCTCGACCTGGAGCACATGCCAGCCGAGCTGCGAGCGCACCGGGCCTACGACGCCGCCCTGCGGTGCGGCGAAGGCGGCGTCGGCGATCGCAGTCGTCGTCTGGCGCGCCAAGGCGGCCTTTTCCACCGCGTCGAAATTGGTCGGCTCCAGCCCGGCGGCGGTGGCGACGGCGGTGATCGCCTTGCCCGCCTTCACCTGCGCCGCGACATTGTTGGCGGTCGCCTGGTCGAGCACGATCAGCTGGCGCACGCTGCGCTTCTCGCTGGCGGCATAGCGCGCGGCATTGGCCTTGTACGCCGCCGCGATCTCCGCATCGGTTGCGGCGAGCGTGGCGCGCAGCGCGTCGGGCTTGACCAGCGCATAGCGGACGATCCGGCGCTGCGGCACCGAATAGCGGGCGCGATTGCTGGTGTAATAGGCGGTCAGCGTCTTTTCGTCCGGGTCGGCGCCGGGGTCCATCGCGATCGTCGAGACCAGCCCGACAATGCCGGTGCGGCGTTCGAGCAGCAGCGACGCATAGGGGAGGACGACGCCGTCGGGGATCTGCGCGCTGACCGTGGCGCGGTTGATCAGCCAGTTGCTGTAGCGCTCGTCGGTCAGGCTGTTGCGGAAGGCGACCGGCGAGATGCGGTTCTGCGCGAGCAGATCCTCATAGGTCTTTTGGCTGAACTTGCCGTCAAAGCCCGCGAAGGACGGGTTGCTGGCGATTTCGCCATCGACCAGCTTCTTGCTGACCTGCATCCCCGATTGCTTGGCGAATTCGACCAGCGCGGCACTGTTGATCATTTCGTCCACGGCAAGCTCGAGCCCGCCCTCGGCGAGGAACTGCTCGACGGTGACGTTCTGGCCCTGCTGCTGAAGCCCGCGGATGAAGCGGTCGATCCGCTCCTTCACTTCGGTATCGGTGATGTCGGTCCCCCCCACTTTGGCCACGACGCCGCCGGTGCTGCCGCCGCTCGTGGTGCGGACGCCGGTGATGTCGCTGGCCGCGAAGGCAAGCGCGATGAGCCCTAGGAACACGAACACCGCGATCAGGCCGTAGCGCGACTTGGTGAAGTTCCGGAAGAATTTGAGCATGAAGGGCCGTTCGTTCGAGGAGGTTCGGGCGTGCTTTAGGGCGGTAGGACGCGCCCTTCAAGCTTGTGCAGTCCGTCAGGCTTGCTATCGCCCACGACACAATAGGGAGGACGGGGATATGCGGCGCAAACTGGTGGCCGGAAACTGGAAGATGCACGGGCTGAACGCACAACTCGGCGAAGTCGAGGCGATTGCCGCGGCCGCCGCCGCGACGCCGCAGGTCGACGTGGCATTGTGCGTGCCCTTCACGCTGATCACGCGCGCCGCAGCGGCCGCGGGAGCGATGCCGATCGGCGCGCAGGACGTTCACGAGGCTGAGTCCGGTGCGCATACCGGGTGTGTATCGGGGGCGATGCTGCGCGAGGCAGGGGCGACGCTGGCGATCGTCGGCCATTCCGAGCGTCGTGCGGATCAGCATGAAACCAGCCACGACGCCTGGGCAAAGGCGATGGCCGCGCGCCGTGCCGGGCTCGGCGTCATCCTGTGCTGCGGCGAGACCGAGGCCGAGCGCGACGCGGGCCGCGCCGAGCGGATCGTCCAGTCGCAGATCGAAAAGTCGCTGCCCGACGGCGCATCGGGCGATTGGCTGACGATTGCCTATGAGCCGCGCTGGGCGATCGGCACGGGGCGCACCCCGACGCTGGAGGACATCGCCGCGATCCACGCGATCGCGCGGGCCAAGCTGCGGCACATGGTCGGCGAAGCGGCGGAGACGATCCGCATCCTGTATGGCGGATCGGTGACCGGGGCCAACGCCGCCGAGATACTGGCAGTCGACAATGTCGACGGCGCGCTGGTCGGTGGGGCGAGCCTGACCGCGGCGAAGTTCGTGCCGATCATCGCGGCGGCGGCGACGCTGGCGGGCTGAGCCGCCGCGATCGGGGCGGCGGCGCCCCATAACTGGCGGTTATTGCGGGCGAACCCCTGTCGCATGGACAAGCGGCGGGGGCGCCCCCAAGCTTTCCCCTCATGGCACCAATGCGGGGAAATGCCGATGCTGAACCGTCGATCCTTCCTGCTGGCCACCAGTGCGGCGCTGGTGACCGGCGCTGCCGCCGCGACGGCGGCCCCGGCGTGGCTGCAGGCGCTGCCCGCGCGCCAGACCCGCGTGCGCGGTGCCAGGGCGCCGATCGACATCGTCGATGACCGCTTCGGCACCCCGCATATCCGCGCGGCGTCGATCCCCGACGCGTTTTTCGGCCAGGGCTATGTCGTCGCGCGCGACCGGCTGTTCCAGATCGACCTGGGGCATCGCCGCGAGCTGGGGCGGCTGGCCGAGGTGTTCGGCGCGCGGTTCGCGGCGCACGACGCCGCCGCGCGGCTGTTCCACTATCGCGGCGATCTGGAGGCCGAGTTGCGCGGCGTGCCCCGCGACGTGCTGGCCTGCGCGCGCGCCTATGTCGCGGGGATCAACGCCCGAGTCGACGAGGTGCTCGCTGACCCGTCGCTGCTCCCGCTCGAATATCAGATCCTCAAGGTCGCGCCGCTGCATTGGGATATAGTCGACCTGGTGCGCGCCCGTGACGGCGCGGTCGGCAATGCCGATGACGAAGTCCGGCGCGCGCAGCTGGCGGCGCTGGGGCTGCTCGCGCTCGACGAGATTATCGCGCCGCTGCGCCCGGCCTGGACGTTGCGCGTGCCCGAGGGGCTCGACGTCGCGGCGGTGAGCGAGGCCGATCTGGGCGTGCTGCGGCTCGGCGGGCTGCCGTTCGCGCCCGAGCGTCCCGCCGCCGATCCCGCCGGGCCTACCGAGCGCGCCAATGCCGGCAGCAATGCGTGGACGGTCGCGCCCTCGCGGACCGCGACGGGGCGCGCGATCCTGGCGAACGATCCGCATCTGGGCATTGGCGGCTTCGGCCCGCGCCATGTCGCGCATCTGAGCGCGCCGGGGCTCGACGTGATCGGCGGCGGTGCGCCGGGGTTGCCGGGGATCATGCAGGGGCATACCGATCGCTTCGCGTTCGGGCGGACCAATTCGCATATCGACCAGTCCGACCTGTTCGTCCTCGAACTCGATCCCGACGATCCCGAGCGCTATCGCCATGACGGGGGGTGGAAGCGGTTCGATCGCGTCGAGGAGGTGATCGCGGTCAAGGACGCTGCGCCCGAGCGCGTGACGCAGCGCTATGCGGTGCAGGGTGCAGTGATCGCGCACGACCCCGCGCGGCGGCGCGCGACCGTGCTCGCGACGATCGGGCAGCAGCCGGGCGGGCATGGCGCCTTTGCGATGATCGCGATCAACCTGGCCAAGGACTGGGCGAGCCTTCGCAAGGCGTGCCGCCTGCATCCGTCGCCGACCAACCTCCATTATGCCGATGTCGACGGCAATACCGGGTGGCAGGTGATCGGCTTCGCGCCGGTGCGCAAGCGCGGTGACGGGCTGTTGCCCATGCCGGGCGACGGGCGCTACGACTGGACCGGGCGGCGCGACTATCGCACGATGCCGGGCGAGTATAACCCCGCCAAGGGCTGGTTCGCCTCGGCCAACCAGGACAATCTGCCTGGCGACTGGCCGCGCGACCGCATTCCCGCCTTCTCGTTCCGCGATCCCTATCGCTACAACCGGATCGCCGACGTGCTGGCGCGGCAGGACAAGCACAGCGTCGCGGACAGCATCGCCCTGCAATACGACACGTTCTCGACTCCGGCGCAGCAGCTGCTCGCGCTGTTGCCCGCGCGTCCCTCGGCGGCGGCGCGGCCTGCGGTCGAGATGCTGCGCGGATGGGATGCGCGGATCGCGGCGGACAGCGGCGCGGCGGCGTTGTTCGAGATCGTGTGGCGCGACCTAGGCAAGCGGATGCTCGCGGCGATCGTGCCCGAGCGCGCCAGGGCGCTGGTGACGACGATCGGCGCATCGGTGCTGCTGGAGCTGCTCGCGCGGCCCGATGCGCGGTTGGGGAGCGATCCGGCGGCGGCGCGCGACGCGATGCTGGATGCGGCCCTCGCCGCGGCGTGGAGCACCGCGGGCACGCTGTTGGGGGCAGACCCGGCGGGCTGGCGCTATGGCACGCTCCACAAAATCCGTATCCGCCACCCGCTATCGGCGATCCCGGCGATCGCCGCGGCGTTCCCGCCGATCGAGGGCGAGGGGTCTGGGGGCGATGGCTATACGGTGATGGCGCGCTGGCTGGGTTCGGGGCTCGACTGGCGCGTGGCAGGGGGCGCGAGCTATTTGCAGGTGATCGACGTCGGCGCGTGGGACAATGCGCGGATGCTCAACCTGCCCGGCCAGTCGAACGACCCGCGCTCGCCGCATTATCGCGACCAATATCGCCCCTGGGCGGCGGGCGCGATGCAGCCGATGCCGTTCACGCGGGCCGCAGTCGACGCCGTGGCCGCAGCGCGCACGACGCTGCGGCCCGGCTGAGGCTTATCCGCCGTAGCGGTCCTTGAGCACTTTCCACGTCGCGCGCAGGCTGACTGCCTCGGCACCCTTGGGACGGCCCGGCTTCGCGCTGCCGTTCCAGCAGAAAATGTCGAAATGCGCCCATTGCGCCTTGTCCGGCACGAATTCCTTGAGGAACAAAGCGGCGGTGATCGCCCCGCCGAACGGGCCCTCGGCGGCGTTGACCATGTCCGCCACGTCGGACTTTAGCAGATCCTTGTACGGATCGTAGAGCGGCATCCGCCACATCGGGTCGTTCTCGGTCTCGGCAGCGTTCATCAGCTCCGACGCGAGCGTATCGTCATTGGCGAACACCGCCTGGAGATCGGCGCCCAGCGCGACGCGGGCGGCGCCGGTCAGCGTCGCGAAGTCGAACACCAGCTCGGGATTGGCCTCCGCCGCCTTGGTCAGCGCGTCCGCCAGGATCAGCCGCCCTTCGGCATCGGTATTGCTGTTCTCGACGCTGAGCCCCTTGCGCGAAATCATCACGTCGCCGGGGCGCGTCGCCTCGCCATTGATCGAGTTTTCCACGGCGGGGACCAGCATGTGCAGCCGCACCGGCAGGCGGTTCTGCATCACCAGCTCGGCGAGTGCCAGCGCGTGCGCGGCGCCGCCCATGTCCTTCTTCATCAGCCGCATCCCCGATGCCGGCTTGATGTCGAGCCCGCCGGTATCGAAGCACACGCCCTTGCCGATGATCGCGACGCGCGGGTGATCGGGGTTGCCCCATTCGATTTCGATCAGCCGTGGCTCGCGACCCTTGCCCGCAGCCTTGCCGACTGCCCAGAGCAGGCCATAGCCCTTCTCGACCTCCGGCCCCTTCACGACGCTGAGCGTCGCGCCATAGGCCTTGGCCAGGTCGGTCGCCGCCTCTTCCAGGTCGGCGGGGCCCATGTCGTTGGCGCCGATATTGATCCGGTCGCGCAGCTTGAACGCGACGCCGGCCATGCGCAGCGCCTCGTCCATCTTCGCCGGATCGCCGGTCAGGAGGATGCGCGGGCCCTGCGCCTTGCCGTCCTTCTTCTTGTAGCGATCGAACTTATACTGCGCGGTCAGCCAGCCATACAGCGCCTTGCCGGGCTCGGTGCCCTCGACGCGATAGGTGCCCTCGGGCAGCGTCTCGGCGAGCTTGGCGAGGCACCAGATTCCCAGCTTGTCGGCCTTGGCGACGACGGTGACGACCGACCAATCCTCCGGCCCGTCACCGGGGAGGATCGCGTTGGAATAGCCGGTGGGCGACAGCTTCTGCGCCACGGCGGCGGCGCGATGGCGGGGCGGCTGGGCCCCCAGCCATTCGTCATAGCCCTTGGCATCGATGATGTGGATGGTGCGCGCGGGCTGGCCGCGGTCGGGCTGAATCAGCGAGGAGAGATCGGACATGGCCACAACCTAGGGCGGCGGGCGGCCAACGGCTAGTCCCCCCTGCCGCAGGGAAATCGCATTTGGCAGAAACCGAGCCATCCTGACGAAAGTCAGGATCCATTCGGTGCTAGGTAGCGGCTCTTAGGTCGAGCGGAGTGGCTGAATGGGTCCCAGCCTTCGCTGGGATGACCGCATCTATGGCTGCCCGATGTCATATTCGACTGCCCTGCCCCCTGCCGGGGTGGGGGCGGCGAACATGAATTTTCGTTCATGTGGGAACCCCGACTGTTGCCGGCTTGTTGCCCGATTACCCAGCATCGGAAGGCCAGCCCGTGACCGATTATCGCGCCGATTCCAGCTTTGACGGGGCGCCCATCGCCCCTCCTGCCGCCGAGCCCATGAGCCCGCGACGGCGGTGGGGAAGCTGGGCATCGATCGCGGTCGGCGCGCTGGTGGGGGCGATCGGGCTGGTGCTGCTGCTCGGCGGCGCGTGGCTGGCGGTGCTCGGCGGGTCGATCTATTACCTGGTAACCGGCGCGGCGATGATCGCTGCGGGGGTGCTGTTGATCCGCGGGCAGACCGTAGGCGGGTGGCTATACGTTGCAATCGTCGTCGCGAGCGTTGCCTGGGCATGGTGGGAAGTCGGCGCCAATGCCTGGGCGCAGGTGCCGCGCGTGATCGCGCCGGTCGTGCTGCTGTTCGCCGTGCTGCTGGCATTGCCGACGCTCAGCGCGCGGCATAATCGCTGGCGGATGGCGTTTTCGGGCGTGGCGCTGGCGCTAGTGCTGACCATCGCCAATTTCTGGGCGGCGGCGGCGAGCGGACCCAATCCGATCCTGGGCGCGCTGCCCGCGGCGGGGACGGGCGGGATGGCCGACCCCTCGGGGCAGCAGGTCGGCGCGGACTGGCCCTCCTATGGCGGCACCGGCGCCGCGCGGCGCTATTCGGCGCTGGCGCAGATCAACCCGGACAATGTCGGCAAGCTGCAACGGGCATGGGGCATCCACACCGGCGACATGCCCTCGACCGCCGCCAAGGGCACCTATGGCGCGGAGACTACCCCGCTCAAGATCGGGGACAGCCTCTATCTCTGCACCCCCAAGAACATCCTGATCGCGCTCGATCCCGCCACCGGCGCGCAACGCTGGCGCTTCGATCCCAAGGTGCCGGATACCGCGATCCCCTATACCGCCGCCTGTCGCGGCGTCGTCTATTACGCCAAGCCGGGGATCATGCCCGACCAGCCCTGTGCGACTCGGATCATCGAGGGGACGCTCGACGCCCGGCTGATCGCAGTCGACGCGCGCACCGGCAAGCCCTGCGCCGATTTCGGCACCAATGGGCAGATGGATACCAAGATCGGGATGGGCAGCACCCCCGACGGCTATGTCTCGATCACCTCGCCGCCGACGCTGGTGCGCGGCGTGCTCGTTGTCGGGCACCAGATCCTCGACGGACAGGATCGCTGGGCGCCGTCGGGTGTCATCCAGGGGTTCGACGTGGTGACCGGCCAGCTCCGCTGGGGCTGGGACATGATGCACCCCGAATGGAACGGCTATCCGCCGGCGGGGCAGCAATGGTCGCGCGGCACGCCGAACATGTGGACGATGGCGTCGGGCGACGAGCAGCTCGGGCTGGTCTATCTGCCGATGGGCAATGCCTCCGCCGATTATTATTCAAGCCTGCGCCGCCCGGAGGAGCACCAGTTCGCAACCTCGCTCGTTGCGCTCGACGTGACCACGGGCAAGCCGCGCTGGCGGTTCCAGGCGGTGCGCCACGACGTGTGGGACTATGATTTCGGCGCGGAGGCGACGCTGGTCGACTATCAGGGCGTGCCGGCGATCGTGCTGCCGTCGAAACAGGGCGACATCTACATCCTCGATCGCCGCACCGGCCAGCCGCTGACTCCGGTGGGCGAGGTTCGCGCCCCGCAGATCGGCGTCGAGCCGCAGCAGCGCGCGGCGACCCAGCCGGTGTCGCTATGGCATACGCTGCGCAAGCCCGAGCTGACCGAGCGTGACATGTGGGGCATGTCGCCAATCGACCAGATGGTGTGCCGCATCCAGTTCCGCCGTGCGAGCTACAAGGGGTTCTACACCCCGCCCGAGGCCGACCGGCATTCGGTGCAATATCCCGGCTATAATGGCGGGACCGACTGGGGCGGCGTCGCCGTCGATCCGCAGCGCGGGGTGATCGTCGCCAATTACAACGACATGCCCAATTACGTCCGGCTGGTCCCGCGCGCCGAGGCCAATCGGCGCGGCTGGGCGCCGCGCGACCAGGCGCGCGGCGAAATCGGCGGCGCGGAAGGCGCGGGCGATCCGCAGGCCAACACCCCCTATGCAGTCAACGTCAACGCCGGCTGGCGGCTGCCCTTTACGGGGATGCTGTGCAAGCAGCCGCCCTATGGCGGGATCCGCGCGATCGACATGGCGACGGGCAAGACGATCTGGGACCGCCCGCTGGGCGAGGCGCGCACCAACGGGCCGTTCGGCATCCCCTCGATGCTGCCGATCACGATCGGGACGCCCAATAATGGCGGGTCGGTGGTCACCGCGGGCGGGCTGATCTTCATTGCCGCCGCGACCGACAACCTGATCCGCGCGATCGACCTGCGCACCGGCAAGACGCTGTGGAAGGACGTGCTGCCCGGTGGCGGGCAGGCGACGCCGATGACCTATGAGATCAACGGCAAGCAATATCTGGTCATCATGGCCGGCGGGCACCATTTCATGGAGACGCCGGTGAGCGACGAACTCATCGCCTATGCATTGCCGGAGTAGAGGAGAGGGTACGCCTGCTCACAGGTGACGGGCCGTATCCATGCGCTGATGGAGGATTCGAATGATGGCGATGCCATGGCTCGCCAGCCGAAAATAGAGGACGTGCTGCTCTACAGTCCGCCGGCGATAGCCAGGGCGGATGTGCGTGCAGTCCTGCGCGCGATGCGGCGCTTCGGCAAGATCGGCGCAGGCGGCTTCAATCAGATCGATGTAGCGCATGGCCTGGGGCAATCCCCATTGCGCCCTGGTATAATCGAATACCGATTCGAGATCGCGCTGTGCCTTCGGACTGAGCCGATATTCAGCCATTTTGCGCGGATTTTCGCCGCTTGAACGCCGCGAAGTCGAAGCGCTCGGGCTCGCCGCTCTGCTCGCCCGCGATCAACGCATGGCGCAGGCTCTCAATCTCGAAACTCCGCTCCTGCTCGCGCCGGATAAGGTCGCGGATCGCCTCGCTGTCGTTGGTATAGTGGCCGGCGTCGATCTGCGCGGCGATCCACGCATCCTGCTGCTCGGTCAGCGTGATCGTCTTGCGTACCGTCGCCATGCCGAACCCCATCGCATCATATTATTGGTGCAATTTAGCGCATTCCGCAGGGTCGACAAGGCCGACCGCGTCCGTCACCGAGCCGCCTTCACTTCCGGAGCACACAGCGCGATCGCGCGGTCGATCATCCACAGCAGCCGGTCGCGCGCGCCCGCCAGTGCCGCCGGTTCCAGCCCACGCTCCTGCGTCTCGAAATTGAGATAGCGCAGCCCGTGGAGCACGGCGTAGTTGGACGCCGAGCCGTCGCTGGTCAGCACGCGTTCCTGCACCACGTTGAAATCGGCGCCGACCATCTGGTCGCGGCAATAGGCGTCGCTCGGGGTGCCCTTTGCGAGGAAGGTGGCGAAGGCGACGGTGTCGTCGTCGTCGAACGGATAGGCGCGCGATTGCGACGCGCTGGGGATCAGCGTGTCGTCGCAGAAGCGGATCGAGATCACACCATTGGTCTTGGGATCGTCGCGGTTGCACTTCGAATCGGTCGGGTCGAAGCCGGGCGAATTGGTGTGGAGCGCGATCACCGGACCCGGCCCCCGATAATTCGCCAGCACCGCGCGGGCATAGCCGGGCAGGGCGCTGTCGAAATTGCGGTTGGGGTCGATCGGCGGGCCGTACTCGACGGCGCGATTGAAGCGGATGCCGTCGTCGCCGGGCGACACTCCCGAATCGACGGCGACGATCACGCCGCCATAGCGCCGCACCGCGACCAGCGCCGCCTCGAACCCTGCATTCTCATTGTCGTGTGGCACGAACCATAGCGGGCCGGAGCGCGCGCGGTTGGCGATCCGCCACATCCGCCAATGGCCGCGCTCCTCGGTGAAGCTGATGCGGTCGACGCGCAGCCCCTTCCACTCGGCGGGGTCGCGGTGGCGGGCGAAATCATCGTCCTGCACGGTCAGCGGGTCGACGCGCTCGATCCGCGGCGTATCGGGCGCGCTCGCCCCCGCCAGCGCGAGCCACAGCGCCGATGCAGCCAGCAACGGGCGCATCATTCGCCGGGCATCACGATGAACTGCTCGAACTTTCCAGCAGCGCCGGGCTCGGCATAGGTGATCGCGATCAGCCGCCGGTCGGCGAAATTGATCGCATAGTTGCGGTTGACGAACCCGCCGCGCAGACGCGGGCCGCCGAGCGGCACGATCGACACCGGCGCGCCGAGCGCGGTCAGGCTGTCGCGATAGTCGCCGGTCGTGGTCGCATCGAAATAATAATTGGCGTTCGCGGTCAGCATCGCGCGATCCAGCGTCCCGCTGCGGAGCTGGTCGTAGAGCGTGCGGGCCAGCGCGTCGCGGACCTGGTTGAGGTTCTGGGCAGGGGCTGCTGCTGCGACCGGGAAGAACAGGTTGGTCACGCCGTCGGTAATCGCGTCCTGCGCCCCGCCGAAATCGGCGTTGACCAGCGCGACGACCGCGAAGCGCTTCTCGGGCAGGACGACGTTCGACGAGAGGAACCCGACTGCCTCGCCGCCATGCGACACTTCGGGGGTGCCGCCATGCTCGCCAAGCGATACCCCCAGCCCGTAGCGCGTCGATCCGCCGCCGGTCAGCGACACCACGGTCTCCTGTTCTTTCCAATCCTCGGGCGTCAGCACGCTGCGCTCGATCCGCGCAATGTCCCATTTCGCGAGGTCGCTCGCGGTCATCGCCAGCTCGCCCGCCGCCCATAGCCAGCCATGCGCGGCGGGCTTGGCGGGGCGCACCGGGCCGAGCGCGAAGCGGTGCGTGGGCAGCGGATAGCCCTTGCCGATTGCCAAATCCTGATCGACCGGCTTCATCCCCAATGGCTTGAAGACGCGGGCGTTGAGGTAATCGAGCAGCGGCATCCCCGACGCCTTTTCCGCGATCATCCCCGCAACGACATAGCCGGTATTGCTATATTGCCACGCCGTGCCGGGCTCGAAATCGAGCGGCTTCTTGCCCCAGCGATCGACGATCTCCTGCGGCGTCACCGGCTTTTCCATCGCGGCGAAACTGTAATCCTGCGGCCAGTAATCCTGGAGGCCCGCCGTGTGGCTGAGCAGTTGGCGGATGCTCACCTTGTCGGCACCCGATATGTCGGGGAAGAATTTGGCGACCTTGTCGTCGAGGCGCAGCTTGCCCTCATCCTCGAGCAGCAGCAGCGCGGCGGCGGTGAACTGCTTGGAGATCGACGCGATCGGGTATTTGGCGTCGGTGCTGGGCCCCTTGGCGATGCCCGGCCCCTGATCGCCATAGGCCTTGGCATAGACGATCCTGCCGTCGCGGACGATCGCGATCGAGGCGCTGGGGACCTGCGTCGATTGCAGCGCCCTGGCGACGATTGCGTCGACCTGCGCGGTTTCCTGCGGGGTCAGCTGTTGCGCCGCCGCCGGGGTGGCGGCGAGCAGGAATGCGGCGAGCGCGGTGCGGAACATGGAGCCTCCGGGAGAGTCGAGGCGCGACCATAGGCACCGCAGCGCGCGGCGTCACCCGGAGGTTAGGCGTTGGTTATACCCTGCGCAAAAGCAAAGTGAGCCGCGATCGTCGCCCCCAAGCTCGTCATCCCAGCGCAGGCTGGGATGTGGACTCACGGTTGAAGTGCACCGGTTGAGATTTTGGAGAATGCCTCGGCGGGTGTGAGGAAGCCAAGGCATTTTCTGGGGATGTTGTTGAGCCGGTCGGCACAGGCACGGAGTTGTCTGTGGCTGACGGTGTCGAGGTCGGTTTTGCGAGGCAGGCTTCGGCGCAGTCGGCCGATGGTGTTTTCGACACCGCCCTTTTGCCATGGGGCTCGGACATCGCAGAAGAAGGTCTGGATGCCGAGGCTGTCGTGAAGGCGGTGATGTTCGGCGAACTCGGTGCCGTTGTCGAAGCTGATGGTCCTGCGCAGATCCTGGGGGATATGGCGCAGTCTGCGTGTGATCCGGCGTGCGGTCAGCTCGGCTCTGCGGTGGGGTGGCTTGTCGAGGATGGTGTAGCGTGTGTGGCGCTCGTGCAGGACGAGGACATTGTGCCCATATCGGGCGAACAGCATATAGTCGGCTTCCCAATGGCCCGGCTGTGCGCGATCCCGGGCTTCGAGGGGGCGTTCGCCGATCGGCCTGCGCTGTTTGATGAAGCTGGCCGGGCTTCCGCCCTGGCGGCCATAGCGGCCGCGCCTTGCCTTGCAGCGGGGCAGAAGGCGGTGCCAATAGTCCTTCTGGGCCGAGCGATGATAGACGTATCGATAGATTGACTCGTGGCTGACCATGGTGCGACCGTGCTCAAGCGCCAGTCGGCCGGCGATCTGTTCGGGAGAGCATCCCATCGCAAGGCCGTTCTTCACGATATCTCGCAGGTCCGGCTGGCGCGCCAGCTTGAAACGGCAGTCCCATCGTCGTCGTCTGATCGCGAGCCTATGGGCACGCCCGGGCGCATAGCCGCCGGGCCAGACCTTGGTCGGCTTGCTATTGCGCCTGAGTTCCCGACCGACCGTCGTGTGATCACGCCCGATCGCGGTGGCAATCTGTCGGCAAGATATACCGCCTTCATGAAGGCGGTATATCTCGATCCGCTCGTCGAGGCTGAGTTGCCTGTAATGTCGTCCCATCGCGCAATCACCTTAGCAGGTGGTGCACTTGTTCCGTGAGTCCGGGGGATCCATTCTCGCCACCCATGAGGCATAAGCACCAACGGAGAGGCGAATGGATCCTGACTTTCGTCAGGATGACGGTCCATTGTGCGGTCGCTGCCGCACTAAGGGCGCGAACCGCTTACTTACGCGCCTTGCGCGCGGCGTAGCGGGCGTCGCGCAGTGCCTTCAGCTCGGCGGAGGTCGGCGGCGCCTTTGCCTTGCGCTCGGCGGCCAGGCGTTCCTTCTCGGCCTCTTCCTCGGCGATCTTGTCGAGCTTGGCCTGCTCGATCGCGGCCTTCTCGGCTTCGATCGCGGCGCGCTTGGCTTCGCGCTTGGCCTCTTCCTCGGCTTCGCGCTGGAGGCGCGCGGCCTTGCGCTCGGCCAGCTCGGCTTCGTCGAGCTTGGGCTTGGCGCGCAGCTTTTCGAGCGCGGCCTTCTTTGCCGCCGAGGCGCTGGCGACGCGATCCTGGAATGTCGGGATTTTATAACTCATGGAATCTCACATTTGCGCGGGAAGGGGAACGCCGAACAGATCATGCTCGTCGGCGTCTTCGATTTCCACCCGGACGATATCGCCCTGGCGGAGGTGGCTGGCGTCGCGCAGGAACACCTCGCCATCGATTTCGGGTGCATCGGCCTGGCTGCGGCCCGTCGCGCCTTCGTCACCGACTTCGTCGATGAGCACTTCGAGCGTGCGGCCGATCTTTGCCTGGAGCTTGGCGGCGGAGATCGCGGCGGTGCGCTCCATCACGCGGGCATAGCGCTCTTCCTTGACCGCCTCGGGTACCTGGCCCTCAAAGTCATTCGCCTGCGCGCCCTCGACGGGCTCGAAGCGGAAGGCGCCGACGCGGTCGAGCTGGGCCTCGTCGAGCCAGTCTAGCAGATACTGGAAATCCTCCTCGGTCTCGCCGGGAAAGCCGACGACGAACGAGCTGCGGATCGTGATGTCCGGGCAAATCTCACGCCACGCCGCCAGCCGTTCGAGCACCTTGGCTTCGTTGGCGGGGCGCTTCATCGCGCGGAGCACACGCGGGGAGGCGTGCTGGAACGGAATGTCGAGATAGGGGAGCACCAGCCCCTCGGCCATCAGCGGGATGACCTGGTCGACATGGGGGTAGGGGTAGACATAATGGAGCCGGACCCAGGGCGCGATCTTGCCGAGTTCGCGGGCAAGGTCGGTCATGTGGGGAATGACTTCCTGCCCCTTCCACATCCGCGGCTGCTTGCGGATGTCGATGCCATAGGCGGAGGTGTCCTGGCTGATGACCAGCAGCTCCTTGGTCCCCGCCTCGACCAGCTTCTCGGCCTCGCGCAGGATCGCGTCGGGGCGGCGCGAGACAAGGTCGCCGCGAATCGACGGGATGATGCAAAAGGCGCAGCGATGGTTGCAGCCCTCCGAGATCTTCAGATAGCTGTAATGGCGCGGCGTGAGCTTCAGCCCGCTGTCGGGCACGAGGTTGAGGAACGCGCTGGGCGGCATCGGTGCCGCTTCGTGGACCGCGCCGACGACTTCCTCATATTGATGCGCACCGGTCACGGCGAGGACGTTGGGGAAGCGCGCGCGGATCACCTCCGCCTCCTTGCCCATGCATCCGGTGACGATGACGCGGCCATTCTCGGCGATCGCCTCGCCGATCGCCTCGAGCGATTCTTCCTTCGCGCTGTCGAGGAATCCGCAGGTGTTGACGAGCACGACATCGGCCCCGGCATAGTCGGGCGACATCGCATAGCCGTCGCTACGCAGCTTTGTCAGGATACGCTCGCTGTCGACCAGGTTCTTGGGACAGCCGAGCGACACCATGCCCACGCGGGGCGCCTCGGGGAGTTTGGTTGCCATGATTGGCGCCGCACATAGGGATTTCTGAGGAAATTGCCAGTCAGACCGCAGGGGTGCGGAACAGGAACCATGCCCCCGCTGCGATCAGCGCGAAGCCGATCAGGTGGTTCACGGTGATCTTCTGCCCCAGATACAGCACCGAAAAGCCCGCAAATACGGTCAGCGTGATGACTTCCTGCATCCCCTTGAGCTGGGCTGCGGAATACACCCCGCTGCCGATCCGGTTGGCGGGCACGGCCAGGCAATATTCGAAGAACGCGATTCCCCAGCTCACCAGGATCACGATCAGCAGCGGCGTGTGCTTGAACTTGAGGTGCCCGTACCAGGCGAAGGTCATGAAGACGTTCGACGCGATCAGCATCAGCACGGGGAGGAGGCGGGCAAGGAGGGCGCTGCTCATGTCGCGCCTCAACGCCTACGTCGGCGCCGCGTCAAGATTCGTTTTCAGCGTCGCTGAGCGGCACCGGCCCGCTCCCCCACCCGGCCACCCAACGGCAGTGTATTCTATGGGTGGCCGGGTGGGGGAGCGGGCCGGTGCCGCCCTGTTTCAGTGAAGCTGAAACAGACTCACGAACGCGTGACGATCTCCACGATTCCGTCCCCCGCTTGCAGCGCCTGCGCCTCGGGCTCGGCGAAGCTGTACGGCTTTCCGTCTCGATAGACGCGCAGCCCCAGCCCGGTGTCGAGCGCCGACAGCGGCTTGCCCACTTCGTGCGGCGCGACGGTGCGCTCGGCCAGCGCGACTCGGCCATGGATCGAGGCGAGGTCCAGCAGATAATCGGCGATGTGCGGCCCGGTACACGAACTCGCGAGCAGCAGCCCGGCAAAGCTTACCGGGTTGATCACCGTGGTCGCCCCCGCCGCGCGCGCGGGCAGTTCGTTATCCTCCGCGCGCACGATCACGCTGATCGGCAGATTCGGGGCGAGGTGGCGCGCGGTCAGCGTGATCAGGATCGAGGTGTCGTCGCGCCCCGCCGCCACGATCATCGCCTCCGCCCGCTCGATCCGCACATCGGCGAGCACCGCGTCGCGCGTCGCATCGCCCAGCAGCACCGTGCAGCCACAGGCATGCGCCCGCGCGATCGAATCCGCGTCGGCGTCGATCACCACGAACTTCGCCGGATCGGTGCCGCGCGCGACCAGCTCGTCGACCGCCTCCGACCCGGTCTTGCCGAATCCCGCCACGATGATGTGGCCGGTCAGGTTGCGCTGAATCGCTGCCATCCGCCATTTTTCCCAGGTTCGCTTGAGCACGAAATTATACGCCGTGCCGATGAACAGCAGCACCACGAAGATGCGGATCGGCGTGACGACCAGCGCGTCGAACATCCGCGCGCTGGTCGTCACCGGCACGATGTCGCCATAGCCGGTGGTGGTGATCGAAATCGACGTGAAATAGATGATGTCGAGGAAGCTGACATGCCCGTCGGCCATGTCCTTCAACCCGTCACGCTCCAGCCAGTGCACGCCGATCGCCAGCGCGAGCAGCGCCAGCACCGCCCCGACTCGCCAGCCGATCGCCAGCCACACCGGCATGCCCGATTTGCGCTTGAGCGTTGCCGGGGGCAGCACCGGCATCAGCGCGGCGGCAGGCGGGGGACCGGATCGACGGGGGTACGGCCCTCGCGAAGCTCGAAATGGAGCTCCGGACGGTCCGCAAATCCCGAATTGCCTGAAAGCGCGATCATCTGACCCTTCTTAACCGCTTGTCCGCGCTGGACAAGCAGCTGGCTGGCATGGCCGTACACGCTGGTCCAGCCGGCCCCGTGCTTCAGGATCACCAGCCCGCCCAGCGCCGGGACGTCGCTGCCGACATAGGCGACGACGCCGTCCGCTGCGGCGAGGACCGGCGTGTCGAGCGGGACCGCGATCTTGATCCCGTCGCTCCGCTCGCCGCTGGCGCCCGGACCGAAGCGCTTGATCAGGTTGCCGCGCGCGGGCCACGCGAATTGCCCGGTCAGCCGCACCGGCGCCTTCACCGCCGCGGTCGGCGGCAGCACGCGCGCCGAAGAGGCGGTCGGCGCCGTGGGCTGCGTGTTGCGCGCGAGGGCGGGTTCGCCGCCGGTCAGGATATCGTCGATGTCGATATGGAAGCGCGCGGCGCGCTGCTCGCGCGTTTCTGGCCCCGTGTCGGGGATCAGCAGCCGCTGCCCCATGCGCAGGACATAGGGCTCCTCCAGTGCGTTCGCGGTGATCACCCGCGACCAGGACACGCCATAGGCGCGCGCGATCGCGATCCCCGTGTCGCCGGCGCGGACCTGATGATAGAGCCCGCCGGGGATCAGCAGCCGCTGGCCGGGACGGAGCATATAGGGCGGACGGATGCCATTGGCGCGTGCGATCGCCTCCGATCCCGCGCCGGTCTTGACCGCGATGCCGCGCAGCGAATCGTCGCGCTGGACGACATAGCTGCTCGCCGCCACCCGCCGCGCGTCGGGGACGACGGTGCGGGCTTCCCAGGCGGGCGGGGGCGCGGGCAACGCGCGGATGTCCTGGTCGATCGATCGCCGCTCGAACGCCGGCTGCTCCTGCTGCGAAGCGCGCGGCTGTGCACGCGGATCGGGTGCTGGGCGGTCATAGACTTCGCCCCGATACCCCGTACTCGGAATACAGCCGGACAGCATCGCCCCCAGCACCAGCGCCGCTCCTAACCGGCGGCGACCCTCCCCAATCTCACTCATCCATTAACTATAAACGCCAACCAGTCTCTCGAGCGAGTCTCTATGCGTGAGGTCTAAATGCAACGGAGTGACTGTGACGAAGCCGTTTTCTATTGCCTCGAGGTCGGTGTCGGGCAGCGGCACCATCGGCAAACGTCCCATTGCGAGCCAGTAATAGGTGAATCCGCGCGGGTCGACGCGCTTGTCCATCGCGACCCGGCCATAGTCGCGAAGCCCCTGCGCGACCGGCTTGATTCCCTGCACCGCGTCCGCCGCCACAGGGGGAAAGTTGATATTTACGAGGGTTCGGGGCGCCCATTCCATGTCGAGCAGCGGGAGCAGCGCGCGCGCCCCCCAGGCCTCGGCGGTGTCGAACGGGACCTGGTCGCCCATGCCGGTCGACTCGTAACGCTGGCTCAGCGCGACCGACCGGATTCCGGCGAGCGCGCCTTCCATCGCCGCCGAAACTGTCCCGGAATAGCTCACATCCTCTGCAAGATTTCCGCCGCGATTGACCCCCGACAGGATCAGATCGGGCTTCGCATCGGCCATAACCTCGGCCAAAGCGAACATCACACAGTCTGTCGGGGTGCCGCGAACCGCATAGCGGTTCTCGGCATGGCGGCGCACGCGGAACGGCTCGGTCAGCGTCAGCGAGCGGCCCTTGCCCGATTGTTCCTCGGCGGGCGCAACCACGGTGATGTCGTCGGAGATCGTCCGCGCGATCCGCTCCAGCACCGCCAGCCCGCGGGCGTGATAGCCATCGTCATTGGTGAGCAGGATGCGCATCAGCCGCGTGCCTCCAGCAGTTCGAGCCCGCCCAGATAGGGCCGCAGCACCTCGGGCACCGCGACCGAACCACCGGCCTGCTGGTAATTCTCCAGCACCGCGACGAGCGTGCGACCCACGGCGAGCCCCGATCCGTTGAGCGTGTGGACGAAGCGCGTGCCCTTCTCGCCCTCGGGCCGGTAGCGCGTGTTCATCCGCCGCGCCTGGAAATCGGTGCAGGTCGAACAGCTCGAAATCTCGCGATAGCGGTCCTGTCCGGGCAGCCACACTTCAAGGTCATAGGTGCGCGCCGCCGTGAACCCCATGTCGCCGGTGCACAGCTTCATCCGGCGGAAGGGCAGGCCGAGCGTGTCGAGGATACCCTCGGCGCACAACGTCATCCGCTCATGCTCGGCCTCGGAGGCGTCGGGGGTGACGATCGACACCATCTCGACCTTCTCGAACTGATGCTGGCGGATATAGCCGCGCGTGTCGCGCCCCGCCGCGCCCGCCTCCGAGCGGAAACAGGCGGTGAGCGCGGCGAAGCGCAGCGGCAGTTCCTGCTGGCTGAGGATCTTGCCCGCGACGATGTTGGTCAGGCTGACTTCGGCGGTGGGGATCAGCCAGCGGCCATCGGTGGTCCGGAACAGGTCTTCGGCGAATTTGGGCAGCTGCCCGGTGCCGAACAGCGCCTCGTCGCGCACCAGCAGCGGCGGCACGACTTCCTCATAGCCATGCTCGCCGGTGAGCGTGTCGAGCATGAACTGCCCCAGCGCGCGGTGCAGCCGTGCCGCCGCCCCGCGAACCACCGTAAAGCGCGCACCGGACATCGCGGCGCCGGTCTCGAAATCGAGCCCCAGTGCGGGGCCGATCGCATCATGCTCCTTCGGTGGGAAGTCGAAGGCGCGCGGCGTGCCGTGGCTGTCGACCAGCGCATTGTCGTCCTCGTCGCGACCAAAGGGCACGTCGGACAACGGCAAATTGGGGATCGTCGCGAGCACGCCGTTCAGCTGCTCGCCCACTGCCTTTTCCTCGGCGTCGATCTGCGGCATCCGCTCCTTGAGCGCGGCGACTTCGGCCATCAGGTCGGTGGGGTCGTCGCGCCGCGCCTTCGCCGCGCCGATCGCCTTCGACGCTTCGTTGCGGCGCGCCTGCACCGTCTGCGCCTCGGTGATCAGCGCGCGGCGGCGCTCGTCGAGCGCCAGCAGGTCGGCAGAGAGCGGTGCGAGCCCACGGCGCGCCAAAGCGCGGTCGAAAGCCTCGGGATCATCCCGGATGGAGCGGATGTCATGCATGGCGCGAGGCTATGGCGGGGGCGTGAGGGCGGCGCAACCCTGGGGCTAGGCCCGGCGTTGGTAAGATATTGTCAAACAAGGAGACTGATATGCAAATTGCTCATGACGCCGTGGTCCTGGTGGCCGATGGCCGCAAGATGCTGTTCCTGCGCAACGCCGGCGACGCGACTCACCCGAACCTTCAGGTCGAGGAAAACCGCGAGCAGGACAGCGATGCGACGCGCGATCAGGGCACCGATGCGCCGGGCCGCTCCTTCTCCAGCGTCGGCCCGGGCCGCAGCGCCTATGAGCAGACCGATTTCCACCAGCTCGACGAAGACCGTTTCGCCGCCGAAGCCGCCGAGATGCTCAAGAAGCGCGCGCTGGGGAATGATTTCGAGTCACTGATCGTCGTCGCTCCGCCGCGCACGCTGGGCGAGCTGCGCAAACATTATCATGTGACGGTGAGCGACCGGCTGACCGGCGAGATCAACAAGGACCTGACCGGACACACCATCCCGCAGATCGAGGAAGCAGTGGCCAGCGCCGACTGAATCGGCCCCGGAGGATCAGGCGGTCGCCGCCTGGTCCTTCCTGCGCATCAGCCGCTTGCGCGCGACCAGCGCGGCGGCGGCGCCCCCGAACAACAGGATCATCGGCGGGGCAGGGACCGGCGCCGGACCGCCGGACGAGGTGCCGCTCGACCCGCCATGATGCCCGCTGGACCCGTGGCTGCTCGAATTCCAGCCGCTGGAGTTGCTCCACCCGCTCGAGTTGCTCCAGCCGCTCGACCCGCTCGACGAGGAGGATGTCGACGACGCGACACCGCTGGAGGTCGAGGTGGACGAGGAAACGCCGCTCGATGTCGAGGAGGAGGTGGACGACGAGGTCGAGGACGAAACCCCGCTCGACGTGGACGACGACACATCGCCGCTCGATCCGCCGCTCGATGTCGAGGAAGACACATCGCCGCTGCTGCCGCCGCTCGACGTGGACGAACTCGATCCGCCGCTCGAGGTGGACGAACTCGATCCGCCGGTGGACGACCCGCCGGTAGAGGAGGTCGAGCTGACCGCGCCGCTGGACGTGGACGAGGACGATCCGCCCGTCGACGAGGTCGAACTGACCGCACCGCTGGACGTCGAGGAGCCGCCGGTCGAAGTCGACGACCCGCCCGTGCTGGTCGATCCGCCGCTGGAGCTGGAGGTCGATGAGATTTCGATGTTGATCCCGCTGCTGGTCCCCGAACTGCTGCCCCCCGAACCGCCGGAGCTTCCGAAGAACCCGCCGGCGAAGAACCCGCCCATGAAGCCGCCGCCGCCCGATCCGCCGATCACGCCCGCGCTGCCCGATCCGCTCGCGCCCGAGACCGCCACGCCGCTGGAGGGGGGAAGCGGGATCGGCGCGCCCTGTGCCGTGAGCACGACCACCTGCGGCTGGCCCTGGCTGGTGGTCGTCGTGACGGTGCGGCGCACGACGCGGGGTGTGGTCCGGCGTACCGTCTTGCGGACGACCCGCTTCTTCGCGACGACATAATGCTTGGCGACGCGGGGCTGCTGGACGCGCTCGGAGACATAGACTCCGCTGCCGCCGACTACCGCGCCCCCGCAGGCGCAGGCGCAGAGTTTAGCCAAGGCCATGCGAACCGACATGCTATCCCCATTCTTCCTTTTGCCGGCACGCGCCCCCCGTCGGACCGTCCGCGCGGTTGCGCTACTGCTGCAGCGAAAGTGCAAAACAAAGCATTAAGTGCAAGCGCGTTAACCGCCATTAACCGTGATCTTTCGCCATTTCGGCACGGTCCGGCGGTGGAGTGATGGTTAATGTCCGATGCTGGCACAGCTTTGCCTCGCGCGGGCGCGCGGGCTGCCTTTCGAAACCGTAAATCGCCGCAGTTCCAGCCGTTTCGGTTCAGCATCGGCTAATTTCCCCCTCTTTATGGGATTTTAGAAGCGACGGGCCGCCGATTACCGCGCTTGTTTATAGCCTCTTGCGTCAGTATAGCGCGGGCGGGCAAAGGTCCTACCGGCGGCTCGGCTGTCGGTTCGACTGGGTGGAGAGTGGGATGGCAACGGTTTTGGATCGCTTCGACGAACCTGGTAAACCCCTTCCGTCGGCTGCCAATGATGGCGACGGATATCGTCCGAGCAGCGACGAACCTTTCATGAACCCGCGGCAGGCGGAGTATTTCCGCGACAAGCTGCTGGCATGGAAGGACGCGATTTACCGCGAGGCGGCGGGCACGCTCAACCAGCTACAGACCGACTCGCTGCGCGAGGCCGACCTGACCGACCGCGCATCGAGCGAGACCGACTGGTCGATCGAACTGCGCACCCGCGATCGCCAGCGCAAGCTGATCTCGAAGATCGACGCCGCGCTGCGTCGAATCGAAGAGGGCGAATATGGCTATTGCGAAGTCACCGGCGAACCGATTTCGCTCGCGCGGCTCGAAGCGCGTCCGATCGCGACGATGACCGTCGAGGCGCAGGAGCGCCACGAGCGTAACGAGAAAGTGTCGCGCGAAGAATAGTCCGAAACGACTTCGAAGCCGCGTACCTTTGCGTGCGGTTAACGGTTTTGACAGGGATTGCGGGTCTATTGGTGCGTGAGTTGCAATGGGCGTACGAGCACAGTCGATGGATCAATTTCCGAACGACCCCCTGAGCGCGATTTCCGCCGATGATTTCAACGGCCAGCGCAGCGGTTCCCGCGACAGCCTGTTGCTGGGCGCGCAGTTCCGCGTCGACGGCAGCGACGCGGTGGAGCAGGTCCGCGTCCGCAACCTGTCGCCCGGCGGGTTGATGGCCGAATATGCAGCACCCGTCGCGCGCGATACGCCCGTCGAGATCGAGGTTCGCGGCGTGGGCTGGGTGAAGGGCAAGATCGCCTGGGCTGCCGAGGGCAGGGTGGGCGTGGCGTTCGATATCGCGATCGACCCGTTGCTCGCGCGCAAGCCGGTGGGCAAGGGCGCGCATACGCCGGTCTATGCAAAGCCGATCGTCACGCGGCGCTGAACCATCCCACCTGGGCGTCGCCCGCCCTTCACGGCCTCGCCCGGAGTGCGGCCCGACGGCCACACCCCGGAACAAAGCCGTCGGAAGCGCCGCCTAGCGGCTCAGCTCCTCCTTGACGCGAAGCTTCCGCTTCTTCAATTCGGCCAGCAGGATCTGATCCGGTAACGGTCGCTGCGACTCGGTGGCGATTCGCTGGTCCAAGTTCGAATGCTTGGCCGTAAGTGCCGACAAATGCGCGCTATGCATGGAAGCGTTCCTCCTTCAAGGGCTACCGGGGGAACGAAATAGAACATCTTTCGCTGCGTTTGTCGTGCTCCGAATCATTACGTAGCGATGGCCTGCCGAAAAGCCGCGATGGTCCGTTGCCCAACCCGCCTGCATCGTGCAGGAAGGACGCCGCGGACGGGGACAGGCATGGACGCAGGCGAGATCGAACGGCGGCTGGATGCGCTGCGTACCGAACATCGGGATCTGGACGCGGCAATCGCCGCGCTGCTCGCGCTGTCGACGGCGGACCAGCTCCAGGCTGCGCGGCTGAAGAAGCGCAAGCTAAAGCTGCGCGACGAGATCGCGATGCTCGAGGACGAACTGATTCCCGACATCATTGCCTGACCGGGCGGCGCTCGATACGCTCCCGGAACGGGACGCAGTCTCTCCTATATTAAGCATTTCGTTGCTTCGGGCGCTGTGGCACCCAATTGCCCATGGTGGGGCAACCGGACACTTCGCGCATGCATCGCCGGCTGGTCGACTCGCTCTATGTCGAGGCGATGCTGCTTGCGGACGAGGCGCGCACCTATTTCGACGAGGCGGGGCGGTTCGAGCGCGACGTGCTCGCTCCGCTGGACCGCGTTTCGTTCTCGTGTGAGTCGCTGAAGGTGACGACGCGGCTGATGCACATCATCGCATGGCTGCTGACGCAGCGCGCCGTCGATTCGGGCGAGCTTTCGCCCGGCGATGCCCGCACGCCCTCGCGCCGGCTGGGCTTCGCCGCAGAGACCGACGGCGCGACGCTGGCGACAATGCCGCCCCAGGCCGCGACGATCATCGCGACCAGCACCGACCTGTATCGCCGCGTCGCCCGCATCGACGCGACCGCGGACATGCACCTGATCGTCGACAGCCCCGCGCGGACCATGATGCAGCGTCTCGCCGCGGCGTTTTGAGCCGCCGCCCGGCGCCGCTTCACTGAAACAGAGTCTAGCCGCAGATCGCCGCCTTCGCAGCCGCATAGTCATCGCGCAGCCGCGCGATCATCGTCGCGGCGGGCTCGACCTGGCGGACCGCGCCGATGCCCTGGCCCGACCCCCAGATATCCTTCCACGCCTTCGCCCCGCCGAAATCCATCGCGCTGGGGTCGCTGACCGGCAGATTGTCGGGGTCGAGCCCGGCGCGGACGATCGACGCGCGCAGGTAATTGCCGTGAACCCCGGTGAACAGGTTCGAATAGACGATGTCCTCGGCGCTGCCCTCGACGATGCCCTGCTTGTAATCGGGGGTCGCATTGGCTTCCTCGGCGGCGATGAAGGGTGAGCCGATATAGGCGAGGTCGGCGCCCAGCACCTGCGCCGCCAGGATCGCGCGCCCGGTGGCGATCGCGCCCGACAGGATCACCGGGCCGTCGAACCAGTCGCGCACTTCCTGGACGAGCGGGAACGGGTTGAGCTTGCCCGCATGGCCGCCCGCGCCCGTCGCGACCAGGATCAGTCCGTCGGCGCCCTTCTCAACTGCCTTGTGCGCGAACCGGTCGTCGATCACGTCATGCAGCGTGATCCCGCCCCAGCCATGCACGGCGTCGTTGAGTTCGGGCCGCGCGCCGAGCGACGTGATGACGATCGGCACCTTCCACTTGGCGCAGGTCGCGACGTCCTGCTCCAGCCGTGTGTTCGAGCGATGCACGATCTGGTTGACCGCGAACGGCGCCGCGGGCGTATCCGGGTGATCGCGATCCCATGCCGCCAGCTCCTCGGTAATCCGGTGCAGCCATTCGTCGAGCACCCCCTGCGGCCGCGCGTTGAGCGCCGGGAACGAGCCGACGATCCCCGCCTTGCACTGCGCGATCACCAGATCGGGCACCGAGATGATGAACAGCGGCGACCCGATCACGGGGAGCCGGAGGCGATCGAAGAGAGCGGGAAGAGCCATGCCGGAGTGATAGCGCAACCGGCAAGGCTGTCCATACCGGACTTTCCGACGCTACGGCATCGCGCCCCTGCGCTCCGTACCCAAAACCCGGAATCCCGCGACTCAGTCGAACGGGCGCTGCCACAGGACGAAAGTGTCGACGTCGGACGATTCGGTCGCCTCGGCCAGCCGATCGTGCCGGAACCCCGGCAGCGTCGAAAGCCGCGCGACCATCGCTGCCTGTCCCGCCGCGCCCAGTGGCGCCGAAAAGGCGAGGTCCTCGTCCTCCCCATAGAAGAGCCACCAGACGTCGAGCCCCGCGGTCCCGGTATCGCTGGCTTCGATCGCGATGGCGAACAGGTCGGCGAGCGCCACCGATCGGCGAACGCCCTCCGGATCGATCATCCACACATCGTCGTCGCCGCATCCCACCCGCCACGGCGTATCGGGTTCGAGGACTTCCGGCGCGGGAGGCGGCGCGGCCTCGGCTGGCGGCTGTACGCGTCGTTTGAACCAGTCGAAAAAGCCCATCGAATTTCCCCCCAGAATCGAAAGTCGCGCGCAACGCCGCCCGCGCGCAGGTCGGTCAGCCGCTGCGTGTCGCCTCCATCGCAGGGCTGTGTTGCGGCATCGCGTCGTGGACGGCGTGCGGTGGCGTCGCGGGGCGGTCCTCGGACGGGACGGGCCTTGCGATCAGAAGGGGGAGGTCGTGAAGGCTGCGGGGAGCGGGACGTGAAGCCCCAGCGCGAGCGCGAGCGCGACAGCGCCGAGCAGCACCGCGAGCGTCGAGGAGAGCGAGAACAGCCCCCAGCCGACCATCGTCACCATTTGCGGATTGGGGCGGTGTTCGCGCGCATTGCGCTGCATCGCCAGCAGAACGAACCCCGCGAGCATCGCGTACAGGAATACAAAGACGTCGGCCATCGAACCCACCCCAAATCTCCCCCGGCGATAGGGGTAGCGGGGCGCGGGGGACGCGGCAATGGCGGGGAATTGCGGATTGTCGCGCCGCAGCGGGCATTGGTCGCGAACCCGGTGTCGGCGCGCGATCAGCCATGTGCGGCATGCGCGCTGCCTTTCGCCTTGTCCCCGGGCTCTTCGATCGCCTTCGCCGCCTTGACCACCGCCGCCCGCCGCGTCTCGAAATCGAGCAGATCGACGCGGATGCTCCATTCGTTGCGGCGAAACTGTTCGAGCAGCGGCCCGACCAGCGCCTTGTTCGATGCCGCGATCAGGTCGGCCAGCATGTCCTGCAACAGCCCGTCGGTATAGTGGATCGGCTCGGCCCAGGCGTGGAATGCCTCGTACAGCTTGAGGTCGGGCCATGCGTCGAACCCCGGTTTCCCGACCTGCGCGATAAAGCCGAGCGGCAGGCGCAATTCCTTGCGCAGCCCGCGGATATAGGCCTGTGCCTCGGTAAAGTCGGCGGGGACCTGTTGCAGCCGGTCCTTGAACAACGTCACGATGGTCTGGCTGTGCCGCTCGACTCCGGTGCGGACGAAGCGCGCAAACGCCTTGCTTTGGCTGGTCGCGGGCGGCGCCGGGGTGGCCGCACGCACGATGCAGGCCGCGCACAGGATCGCCAGCACGAGCAGCCCGACCTGCGCCCAACTCGCCCAGTCGACCGGCGCGGCGGGGGCGGGGCCCGGCCCGGCGCGGAGCAGGAACGCGGCGATCATCGCCGCGCGCCCGTTCCGATACCCGCCTTGGCCCCCTGCATGCCTCTGCTCCGAATCGCCTTGGCGACAGGGTTAACAGAAAGCGTGCCGCCAGCCCAAGTCGTGACGAAGGCGTTTCGACCCGGTCAGCCGAACAGGGCCGACCGCGCCAGATTCAGTGCAGTGACGGCGTCCTGCTTCGCCTGCGCGGCGCGCATCGCGTCGAAATCGAGCCGGTTGAGTGCCTTTTCGATATGCTTGAGGAAACCGATCGCGCTCTGCGCCGCGCCGACGCAATCCTCGCGGAACGGGAACTGGTCGAGCTGCCACACGCCTTCCCACTTGTTCTTGCGCAGCGTGTAGAAGAATTCGAACAGCTCGATCGGGTGGACCGATCCGGCGATCATGTCGTCGTCCCATCCGCGCAGATTGTCGTTCACGTCCATCCCGAACAGCCGGCCATGGTCGATCGCGAGCTGCGCCGCGTCGGCGGGGGATTCGCCGCCGTACAGCGAATGGCCGAAATCGAGCAGGATGCCGACATTGGGCAGCCCGATCTTCTCGATCCCCAGCAAGGTGCGCGCGACGCTGTCGAAGCTCATATGGTTGCGCGGCTCGCGCGGCTTATATTCGATCACGAATTGCAGGTCGGGGTTCTGCTGCGCGAGTTCGCCGACGCCGTCGAGGCTGGCGCGCCACAGGTCGCCATGATCGACCTGGAACGGATAGTCCCAGCCATCCTGGCCCGGCCACAGCTTCACATATTTGGCGCCGAAGCGGCGGACGACATTGGCGGCGTCGTTGATCAGCTCGTTGGCGCGGCGGCGCACCCCCGGATCGGGATTGGTGAAGGCGCCCTTGGCGAATTCGCGGGTATAGATTTCCGGCGTGATCCCGATGACCTCGAGATTGTTGCGCTTGAGCGCGACATCGACGGCGTCGAGGCTGAGCTTGGGGTCGGCGAACGGATAGTTGATGTCGACCACCGACAGGTCGCCGACCTGGCCGGCCATGTCGATCATCTCGATCAGCGTGCGCGGCGGGCCATAGCCATCGGTCGCATAGCGATCGACATAGGTCGCGAAATGCCAGATCCCTGCGCCGAACTTCTGTTCGCTCGCCATCGCGTCTTCCTTCCGATTAGCGCCCGCTAAGGGCGAAGTTGTTGAGTTTGCGCGCATTGTCGCGCGTGATGAGGAAGCATTCCATCAGCTGCTTTTCGGGCTGGCCGGTGGACCCGGTCTTGAGGAAGCTGTCCGCCAGCTCGACGGCATATTGCGCCTGGCGAAAGGCGGGCTGGAGCACGGTCGCGCGCATCTTGCCCGCCAGGATCGCGTCGCGCGCGTCGTTCGACCCGTCGAACCCGACGACGGTCACGTCGCTGCGCCCGGCGCTGTCCAGCGCGGCGATCGCGCCCAGCGCCATCGTGTCGTTGCCGGCGATGATCCCCTTCACTTCGGGATGCGCCTGGAGGATCGACTGGGTGACGGTGAACGCCTGTGCCTGGTCCCAATTGGCGCTCTGGCGCGACACCATCTTCAGCCCCGGATAGCGATCGAGCACCGAATGATAGCCCTTGGAGCGGATGCCGGCATTGGTATCCGATTCCTTGCCGACCAGTTCGGCATAGGCGCCGGTGCCGCCCAGCGCGTCGGCGAAGCTTTCGGCGCCCAACGTCGCGCCCTGGTAATTGTTCGAAACGATCTGCGCGGCGGCGGCGCCGCGGCTGGTGATCTCGCGGTCGATCAGGAAGGTCGGGATGCCCGCGCTGCGCGCCTTGAGCACCGCCGCGACGCTGGCATCGGCACCGGCATTGTCGAGGATGATCGCCGCGGCGCCCTGCGCGATCGCGGTCTCGATCAGTTCGTTCTGCTTGAACGCATCGTCGCCATGCGAGAATTTGAGCGTGCGATAGCCGAGCGCCTTTGCCCGCATCTCCGCGCCCAGCGCCTCCTGCCCGAAAAAGGGATTGTCGAGCGACGGCGTGATGATGACGATCAGCTTGCTCGATGCCTTGCCGGGCAGCGCGAACAGCGCGACGCCGATCGCCGCCACCAGGAGGGCAAGCGCGATCCAGGCAACGGGACGGCGAAGCAGGGTCACGCGATCACCACCTTCACGCCTGCATCCTCGAAACCCTTGCGGTCGGCGTCGCCGATGCCGTCGTCGGTGACGAGCGTGTGGACCAGGTCGATGCCGCCCAATGCAGAGAAGGAGCGGCGCCCGATCTTGCTGCTGTCGGCCACCAATATGACTTCGCTCGCCGCGTCGATCATCGCCCGCTTGACCGAAATGTCGGACAGCGAGGGGAAGGTCAGCCCCGCCTCGATCGAGACCGCGGCGGTGGCGAGGAACAGCTTCTGCGCGAACAGTCCCTGGAAATAATCGGCCGATCGCTCGCCGCTCAGCGACAGCGTCGGCGCCTTGAAATGGCCGCCGGGCATATGGACTTCGAACGAGGGCAGCCCGCCCAGCATCAGCGCGATGTTGAGCGCGTTGGTGATGACGGTCAGCCCCTCGCGGCTGGTGAGGTTCGCGGCGACTTCGGTGGTGGTCGATCCGGAATCGAGGATCACCGTCTCGCCATCGCCGATCATCGCGGCGGCTGCGCGCCCGATCCGGCGCTTCGGGTCCATGTTGACGAGGTGGTGGAGCGCCATCGCCCGCACCTGTTGCGGCACCGATTTCAGGAACGCGCCGCCATGTTCGCGGACGATATGCCCCTCCGCCTCCAGCTTCTCAAGATCCTGGCGCACCGTTACTTCGGATACGTTGAAGGCTTCGGCGAGCGAACGCACGCGCGCGCTGCCTTCTTCCTGAAGCCATTCGAGTATCTTCATGCGGCGAGCCTCGCCGAGAAGCCCTTGTCCGCCCAATCGGCCCATTATGCTCATCTCCAGCTGCCCCGCGTCATGCGGAGCTGCAGCTGGTCTAGCATGACGGCACCGACAATCACTGCCCCCTTGATCACCATCTGCCAGAACTCGCTGATCCCCAGCATCACCATCCCGTCGCCCAGCGCGCCGATCACGCACGCGCCGATCAGCGTGCCGCCGATCGTCCCGCGTCCGCCGCTGAGCGACGCGCCGCCCAGCACGACTGCGGCGATCGCGCTCAGCTCGAACGTCTCGCCCGATGCCGGGTGCGCGGAGACCAGGTCCGACGCGACGATCAGCCCGACCAGCGCGGCGCAGGCGCCCGAAATGACATAGGCATAGATTTTGACGCGTCCGACGCGGATGCCCGACAGGAACGCCGCGCGCTCATTGCCGCCGACCGCATAGATGCGCCGCCCGAATGCCGTCCGCGCCGCCGCGAAGCTCGCCGCCACCGCCAGCAGCGCCAGCAGCAGCACCGGCACCGGGATGCCGAGCAGCCGCCCCGAGCCGAGAAAGGGAAAGCCCTGGTTGCCGAAATCGGCGCTGCCGATCAGATTGGGGAAGGTCGCGCCGTCGGACAGCAGCAGCGCGGCGCCGCGCGCGACATACAGCATCCCCAGAGTCGCGATGAACGGCGCCACGCCGAAGCGCGTGACGAGCACGCCATTGGCCACGCCAATGCACGCCCCCAGCGCGACCACGGCCAGGATCACCAGCGGGATCGACGGGAAGGCGACCAGCCCGAGCGGAGTCAGCTCTACCCCGTTGAGGATCAGCGCGCCCGCGACCATCCCCGACAGCCCGGCGATCGACCCCACCGACAAGTCGATTCCGCCGGTCAGCACGACGAAGGTCATCCCGATCCCCAGGATCGCGATGACCGCGATGTGCTTCGCCATGATCAGCGTGTTCGCGACCGACAGGAAATTCGGCGCCATCGCCGAGAAGAAAGCGAGCACCACGAACAGCGCGATCAGCGCGCGCAGCCGGATCAGCAGATCGAGCGCGCCGCGCTTCTGCGCCGCAGGGGTGTCGGCGGTGGTCGTCATGCGGCCTCGGCTATGCGGGAAGAGGGGGTATGGTTGGCGGCGCGGACCAGCGCCTCCTCGGTCGCCTCGGCGGCGCGCAGGTCGGCGGTGATCCGCCCGCCCGCCATCACCAGGATGCGATCGGCGGCGCCCAGCGCCTCGATCAGGTCGGAGGTCGAAAACAGGATCGCGATGCCCTGCGCCGCAAGGTCGCGCATCGCCGCGAAGATTTCCGCGCGCGCACCGACATCGACGCCGCGCCCCGGCTCGTCGAGCAACAGCACGCGGGGGCCGGGGAGCAGCGAGCGGCCGATCAGCACCTTTTGCTGGTTGCCGCCCGACAGCGTGCCGATCGGCGCGTGCGGCGAGGGCGCCTTGACCCCCATCCGCTGCATCATCGGCATCACCGATTCGGTCTCGCGCGCGGGCGACAACAGCCCGCGACGCAGCCGGTCGAGCACCGATACCGACAGGTTCTGCCCCACTGCGAAATTGTGGAACAGCCCCTCGGTCTTGCGATCCTCGGGGACATATTGGACGCCGCGTGCAAGCCGGGCGCGCAGCGGCAGCGATGCCAGCTCGACCCCCTCGACGCGGATCGAACCGCGCGATTCGCCCGCGCCGCAAATCGCCTCGAACAGCTCGGAACGCCCTGCGCCAAGCAGCCCGTACAGCGCCGTGATCTCGCCTGCATGCGCGGCAAAGCCGACTCGGTCGACCGCCAGCCCGCCGCTCGCGCGCGGCACCGACAGGTCGTCGACGCGCAGCACTTCGGGACCCGCCACGACGGCGTCGCGCCGCCGGGGCATCGCCTGATCGCCCAGCATATGCCCGACGATCCAGTCGACCGAGAATTCGCCGCGCCCGGCATAGGCGACGCGGCGCCCGTCGCGCAGCACGGTGACATGGTCGCCGATCCGCACAATCTCTTCCAGCCGGTGCGAGATATAGACGATCGCGACCCCCGCCGCGCGCAGCTCGCCGATCACCGCGAACAGCCGCTCGGTCTCCGCCGCGCTCAGCGCCGAAGTCGGCTCGTCGAGGATCAGCACGGATACGTCGCGCGATAGGGCGCGGGCGATCTCGACGATCTGCTGCTCGCCGACGCGCAGCGCGCCGACCGGCGTCGCGGGATCGATCGCCGCGCCCAGCCGCGCGAGCAGTTCGGCGGCCCGCGCGCGCTCGGCGCGCGGATGCAGCGCCAGTCCGCCGGCGATGCCGCGATCGAGGAAGATATTCTCCGCGACGCTCAGATTGGGGCAGAGGCTCAGTTCCTGGTGGACGATCCCGATGCCATGCGCCGCGGCGTCCTGCACCGAACGCAGCCGGATCGGCGCCCCGTCGAGCAGCAGACTGCCGTCGTCCGGCGTCTCGACGCCCGCGATGATCCGCATCAGCGTCGATTTGCCCGCGCCATTTTCGCCGATCAGCACGTTGACCGCGCCGCCATGGATGTCGAGGTCGACATCGCGCAGCGCGTGGACTGCGCCATAGCGCTTGACGATGCTGCGCGCGGCGATGCGAATCATCGCGCGGCGTCTCCGCCGCCGATGCGCGCGATCTCAAAGGGGGTGATCGCGATCGGATCGCCCGGCGCGACGATGCTCGCGACGCCGCGGAAGCGCACGCGGTCGCCGACGCGCAGGCTGCGGAGCGTCGGCTGGAGCGGGCGGAGCGCGCGCTCGGTCAGCTCGGCGCCGACTTCGGCATAGGCGATCTGGTCCGAGAACCCGTCGAAGCGGATAAAGGGCAGCGCGTCGCGAATCGCGCTGCCGCTGATCACCGGCCCGGTCAGGATCGTCGCGCCGCCGCCGGGCGTGTCGATCGTCAGCGTACCGCGCGGCTGGTCGGTCCGGGCTTCGCGGACGACGGCCTCGCCCTCGACGACGAAGGTCCAGGGCGAACCCTCGCCCGCGCGGCGGCCCTGCTCGGCGCCGAAACGGTCGAGATCGGCGGTCCGCACCGCGTCGATCGCGACGGTGCGCGCGGCCAGCGCCGGGCGGGCGCGGCTGTCCCAGATTTCGGCGACATAGCGCGTGGCGTCGAACGACCCGCTGCTCCGCTCGCGCAGCATCCGCGCCTCGTCGATCGGCAGCAAGGTGCACCCGCCCAGCAGCGCACAGGCGAGCAGGGCGCCGCCTGTGCGCGCATAACCCGATCTGTTAGGCCTTGGGGGGTGAGCCATCCCGCGCATCGTCTCCATTTGCGCGGCTCTGCATGGCCGCGGCGTGCCACTGGTTAGTCAGGCAGACGCAGCGATGTCAAACAGAGTCGTTGCGCTATGAAAGGAAAAAGCTAAAGAAACGAAAGAAAACGCAAATGACCCCGTTGCCGCGGGCCGAGTCTGGCGGTAGGCGGGAGTGCAGGAGGATGGCTTGGGTAACGAAACGAAACTGCGTGGCGTCGAGGCGCTGCCTGCGACGATCCAGGTGCGCGGCAACTGGATTCGCCGACAGGCGCTGACGATGATCCATCGCGCCGGCCAGGGGCATCCCGGCGGCGATCTGTCCGCGGCGGATATCCTCGCTGCGATCTATTTCGGGGTTCTCCGATTCGATCCTGCGGTTCCGAACGATCCGTCGCGCGATCGCTTCGTGATGAGCAAGGGGCATTGCACCGGCGCGCTCTATGCCGCGCTGGCCGGGGCGGGCTATTTTTCCGAGGCCGAGTTGGAGACCTATCTCGCGCCGCAGTCGCGGCTCAACGGCCATCCCAACCGCACCTATCTGCCGGGGGTCGAGACCAATACCGGGCCGCTCGGCCATGGGCTGCCGGTCGCGGTCGGCATTGCCGTCGCGGGGCAGATCGACGCCGCCGACTATCGCGTCTTCGTGCTCACCGGCGACGGCGAGTTGCAGGAAGGCAGCATGTGGGAAGCGGCGATGTTCGCCGGGCATCGCGGGCTGGGCAATCTCACCGCGATCGTCGACCGCAACAATTTGCAGCAGGGCGCGCCGACCGAGGACACCAATTCGCTCGAGCCGCTGGCCGACAAATGGCGCGCCTTCGGCTGGGACGTGGTCGAGATCGACGGGCATGATGCCGCGCAGCTGCTCGACGTGCTCGCTGCGCCCGCGACCCCGCGCAGCAAGCCGCTATGCGTGATCGCGCGCACCGTGAAGGGGCGCGGCGTCAGCTACATGGAAAATCAGGCGGGGTGGCACCATGGCGTGCCCACCGACGCACAGTTCGCCCAGGCGCTGGCCGAACTCGACGGGGAGCAGCCGGAATGATCGACAAGGGTGCGGCCGGCCATGATTGCCGCAATGCCTATGTGGAGGCGCTGGAGGCGCTCGCGGCGGCGGATTCGCGGATCGTCGCGGTGGTCAATGACTCGGTCGGGTCGAGCAAGCTCGGCAAGTTCCGCGACAAGTTCCCGACCCGGCTGATCAATGTCGGCATCGCCGAACAGAATATGGTCGGCGTCGGCGCAGGGCTGGCCAATGGCGGCAAGGTGCCCTTTGTCAGCGGCGCCTCCTGCTTCCTGACCGGGCGCGCGCTCGAGCAGATCAAGGCCGATGTCGCGTACAGCAACGCCAATGTGAAGCTCTGCGGCATCTCCAGCGGCGTCGCCTATGGCGAGCTGGGCGCGACGCATCACAGCATCGAGGATCTGGCCTGGCTGCGCGCGATGAAGGGGCTGACCGTGATTGTCCCCGCCGATCCGTGGGAAACCGCGGAGGCGATCAAATGGGCGGCGGCGCATGACGGCCCGGTGTTCGTCCGGATCAGCCGGATGCCCGTCCCGGCGCTGGAGCGCAGCGCCGATGCGGTGTTCCAGCCGGGCAAGGCCGAGCTGCTCCGCGCAGGCGACGATGTCGCGATCCTCGCATGCGGCGTGCTGGTCCACCGCGCGCTGGAGGCTGCCGAAACGCTCGCCGCCGAGGGGATCGAGGCGCGGGTGCTCAACATGAGCTCGATCGCGCCGCTCGACGAAGAAGCGGTGCTCGCCGCCGCCGCAACCGGTGGGATCGTCACCGCGGAGGAGCATGTCGTTCGCGGCGGGCTGGGCGGCGCGGTCGCCGAATGCGTCGTCGGGTCGCGCCCGGTGCCGGTGCGCATCCTGGGCTTTCCGGGGTTCGTCACCACCGGATCGGCGGAATGGCTGCTCGAACATTATGGGCTGACCGCAGCAGGGATGGCGCAGGCGGCGCGCGAACTCGTCGCCGCGCGCGCGTGATGCCGCGTCCGGCGATCCTCGCGGTCGATCAGGGCACGACGAATACCAAGGCGCTGCTGTTCGCGGCGGATAGCGGCGCGGTGCTCGGGCGCGCCGCGCACCCGCTCGGCGTGCGCCACCCGCGCCCCGGCTGGGCCGAGCAATCGGGCGAGGCGATCTGGGGCAGCGTCGCGGGCGCGATCGCCGAGCTGATCGCGACGACGCCCGGATGCGACGTCGCGGCGATCGCCATCGCCAACCAGCGCGAGACGATCCTGCTTTGGGATGCCGAGACCGGCGAACCGCTGGCGCCCGCGATCAGCTGGCAATGCCGCCGCACCTCCGAACGCTGCGCCGCGCTGCGCCCGCATGCGGCGCGGATCGTCGCGCGCACCGGGCTGGGCATCGACCCGCTGTTTCCGAGCACGAAGCTTGGCTGGCTGCTCGACGAAGTCCCCGGCGCCCGCGCCCGCGCCGAGGCGGGCGAACTGCGCGCCGGGACGGTCGACAGCTGGCTGCTCTGGCACCTGACCGGCGGCGCGGTCCACGCGACCGATGTCAGCAACGCCTCGCGCACCCAGCTCCTGTCGCTCGATACCGGCGATTGGGACGAAGAGATGCTGGCGCTGTTCGGCATTCCCCGATCGCTGCTCCCGCAGGTGCGCTCGTCCGATGCGCGGTTCGGCACCACGTCGGGCGCGGGCGCGCCGGAGGGGCTGCCGATCCACGCGATGCTCGGCGATTCGCACGCGGCGCTGCTCGGCCATGGCTTTGCCGGGCCGGGCGAGGCGAAGGTGACGTGCGGTACCGGATCGTCGCTGATGGCGGTCACCGACGGGCGCGTCGCATCGGCGCACGGGCTGTCGGGCACGATCGCCTGGGGGCGCGGCGGTGCCGTGGTCCATGCGCTGGAGGGCAATGTCGCGGTGTCTGGCCATGCCGCGGCGTTCGCGACGCGGCTGCTCAACCTCAAGGACGAACAGGCGCTGACCGCGCTCGCCGCCTCGGTGCCCGCGAGCGAAGGCGTGGTGTTCGTCCCCGCGCTCGCCGGGCTGGGCGCGCCGCATTGGGAGTCCGACGCGCGCGGGCTGCTGAGCGGGATGTCGCTCGGCACCGAGCCGGCGCATGTCGCGCGCGCGGTGCTGGAGGGGATTGCGCTCCAGATCGGCGATGTCGCGATGGCGATGGACGCCGATCTCGGCGCCCCGCTGGCGTCGCTGTCGGTCGATGGCGGCGCGGCGGGCAATGATCTGTTGATGCAGATGCTGGCCGATGCGATCGGTCGCCCGGTGCTGCGCCCGCGTCAGCTGGAGCTGGGCGCGCGCGGCGTCGCGTGGCTCGCGGCGGAAGCGGCGGGGCTGGCGCCCGCGCGCTGGCCGCCGATCGAGCAGGACCGTTTCGAACCCCGCGCCGACCCCGCCGATCGCGCGGCGCTGCATGCGCGATGGCGCGCCGCTGTTGGGGCTTCGGCGGGACTGCACGAACGATAAAAAAGCAAGACTGAGGAGAGGCATATGAGGATCACAATCGGGGCCATGGCCCGGCTGCTCGCCGCCGCCGCGACGGTCGGGACGGCGATCGGCGCCGCAGCGCTTCCCGCGCTGGCGCAACAGGCGACGCCCGCGCCGGCCAAGCCGCGCGTCATCGTGCTCACCGATGTCGGATCGGACCCCGACGACATGGAATCGATGGTCCGCTTCCTGCTCTATGCCAATGAATGGGATGTCGAGGGGCTGGTGCCCTCCACGTCGCGCCACCTGATGGATTCGGTCCACCCCGAACAGATCACCCGGCGCATCGACGGCTATGAAAAGGCGCTGCCCAATCTGAAGGTCCATGCCAAGGGCTGGCCGAGCGCCGACACTCTGCGTTCGGTGGTCAAGCCCGGCCGCCCCGAATTCGGGATGCTCGGGGTGGGCGAGGGCAAGGATAGCGCGGCGTCCGACTGGATCATCCGGACAGTCGACAAGCCCGATCCGCGCCCGGTGTGGATCACCGTCTGGGGCGGCGCAGTCGACCTCGCGCAGGCGATGTGGAAGGTCCGCCAGACGCGCACGCCCGCAGAGGTGGCGAAGTTCGTCGCGAAACTGCGCGTCTATTCGATCTCCGACCAGGACAATGCCGGCCCCTGGGTCCGGCGCCAGTTCCCCGACCTGTTCTGGATCGTGAGCCTCACCGCGCACCGCCACTATAATCTGTCGACCTGGGGCGGGATTTCGGGCGACCGCATGTATTATTTCGACGGGCCGGACTTCACCACGGTGTCGAAGGAATGGATCCGCGAGAATATCCAGCGCGGGCCGCTGGGGTCGCTCTACCCCAGCTTCGAATTCATCATGGAAGGCGACACGCCGAGCTTCCTCTATCTGATCCCCAACGGCCTCGGCAGCCCCGAGCATCCCGATTATGGCAGCTGGGGCGGGCGCTATGGCAAGGTTTCCGAATGGGACGGGGTGTGGACCGACACCAGCGACCTGGTGGTCGGCATCGACGGCAAGGTCCGCCAGACCAACAAGGCGACGATCTGGCGCTGGCGCGAGGCGTTCCAGCATGACTTTGCCGGGCGCATCCAATGGACGCTGCAATCCAGCTACAAGGGCGCGAACCATAACCCGCAGCTCGTGCTCAACGGCATCGCCGGCACCGAAGCAGTCGAGATGACCGCGACCTCGGGCGACACCGTCCGCCTCTCTGCCGAGGGATCGAAGGACCCCGATGGCGACACGGTCGCCTATGACTGGTGGCAGTATCGCGAGTCCGAGGCGACCAACCGCAACCCCGCGGTCGAGGTCCAGCGCGGCGATCCGCTCCACACGCGCTTCGTCGCGCCCGAGGTGAGCGCGCCGACGCGCTTCCACATCATCCTCGAAGCGCGCGATGCCGGGACGCCGGCGCTCTACGCCTATCGCCGCGCAATCGTGACGGTGAACCCGCGCGCGAAATAGCCGCGCGACCGACGCGCAACGAAACGACGGGAGAGTGAAGATGCGTCGAACCGCAAAGGGACTTGCCGCCCTGCTGCTGAGTGCAGCGGCACCGGCCGCGATGGCGCAGGTCGGCGAGGAGGCGGGGGGCCTGGTCCTGCGCACCCCGACCGAGCGCGTCCGCATCGAATTTTGCGGGCCCAATCTCGTCCATGTCGTCGCCCGCCCCGAAGGCGCGGCGCCCCCCGTATTGCCGCGCCCGTGGATCCGCAGCGCCTGCACCCCGGTCAAGCCGCGGCTGGAGCGCGCCAGCGCTGCACAGGATGGGGCAGGGGCGCAGGCGCCGGGCGGTGCCGCCGCCGCGGCACCGGCGGGGCAGGTGCTGGCCGATGCCGGCGGCGTGAAGCTCGCCATTTCCGAGGCGAACGGCACTATCGTGTTCATGGCGCCCGACGGCACTCGCCTGCTCGGCGAAGTCGGCAACGGCCCGCGCGCCTACCGGCCCGGCGCGGTCGAGCCGTCGCTCTATGATGTCGAAATCCTGTTCCACCCGATCCTGCGCCAGGGGCTCTATGGCCTCGGCCAGCATCAGTCGGGGCTGATGAACTATCAGGGTTCGGTGGTCGAACTCGCCCAGTCGAACACCGATATCGCGATTCCCTTCATGGTCTCGACCGCAGGCTATGGCCTGTTCTGGAACACCGCCGCCGCCTCGCGCGTCGACAATCGCTTCCCGACCGAGCTGAAGGTCACCGCGGAGAGCACCGACGGCATCGACTATTATTTCGCCTATGGGCCGGAGATGGACGATCTGGTCGGCCAGTATCGCGCGCTCACCGGCCAGGCGCCGATGTTCCCGCGCTGGGCCTATGGGCTGTTCCAGTCGATGGACCATTATGCCACCGGCGCGCAGCTCGAACAGGCCGCCGCGATGAACCGCGAGGGCGGTGCGCCGATGGATGTCGTGGTGCAGGACTGGCGCTGGTGGCAGCGCATGGGCGACAAGGAATTCAAGACCGCCGAATATCCCGACGTCCCCGCGATGCTCAAGCGGCTGGGCGACCGCAACGTCCACACCATGATCTCGATCTGGCCGCTGCTCTCGACCAGTTCGAACCAGTATGCGCAGACGAAGGGGGCGGGACAGCTCGTCCCCGGCACCCAGCTCTACGACCCGACGAGCACGGAAGCCGCCGACCGCTATTGGAACACGCTCGCCGGGCCGCTGCTGGCGCAGGGGTGGGACGCGTTCTGGCTCGACGGTGACGAGCCCGAACTGCATCTGTCGGCAATGGCGCGCACCGATCGCACGATCCAGTCGCGCCGCCTCGCGATCGGGCCGGGGGCGTTCTATTCGAACTATTTCCCCTTCGCGCACACCGCCAATGTCCATGATCGCTGGGTCCAGGCGCGGCAGGACAAGCGCGTGTTCCTGCTCTCGCGCTCGTCGTTCGCGGGGGTGCAGGCGCATGGCGCGGCGAGCTGGTCGGGCGATATCGCCAATGCCTTCCCGACCTTCGAGAAACAGATTGCGGGCGGGCTCAACTTCGCGCTGTCGGGGATGCCCTATTGGACCACCGATATCGGCGGCTATTATCTCGGCGTGCTCGATTCCCCGCCCAAGGGACCCGACACCCGCGACCCCGCCTTTCGCGAGCTCTACACGCGCTGGTGGCAATATGGCGTGTTCAACCCGCTGTTCCGCACCCATGGCAAGCGCTCGACCAACGAGAACAGCGTGTTCAGCTATGGCGACGCCACCCCGACGCTGCTGGCGTTCAACCGGCTGCGCTACCGGCTGCTGCCCTATCTCTATTCGCTCGCATGGCAGGTGACCGACGCGCATGGCACGATCATGCGCCCGCTGGTGATGGACTGGCGCACCGACGAGAAGGTGTGGAACATCGCCGACCAGTTCCTGTTCGGCCCCGCGCTCCTCGTCAATCCGATCACCAAGGAAGGCGCGCGGACGCGCACGCTGTACCTGCCCAAGACAGGCTGGACCGATTTCTGGACCGGCGCGCGCCAGCCGGGCGGACGCTGGATCAACGCCGATGCCCCGCTGGAGCGCATCCCGCTGTTCGTCCGCGACGGTTCGATCCTGCCGCTGGGCGAGGTGGTCGAACACGCCGATCAGGACCCGTTCGGCCCGGTCGAGCTGCGCGTCTATCGCGGCGCGGACGGCGCGTTCGACTTGTACGAGGATGAAGGCGACGGGCAGGGCTATTCCCGTGGCGAGCGCGCGATCGTGCCGATCCGCTGGGACGAGGCGCGCGGCACGCTGACGATCGGCAAGCGCGTCGGCACATGGAAGGGCGCACCCGGCGTGCGGCGCTTCCGCATAGTGTTCGTAGCACCCGGCACGGGGGTCGGCATCGATGCCGCGCCGGGGCAGGCGGTCGAGTATCGCGGCGCCGCGATCACGGTGCGCGCATCATGAAGCGGCTCGCCCTCGTCGCGCTGCTGCTCGCGGGCGCCGCCCCCGTCGCCGCGCAACAGGCCGATCCGCTCGCGGAGGGCTTCCGCGCGCCGCCGCCCGACGCCCGCCCGCTCGCGTATTGGCAATGGATCAACGGCAATGTCAGCGAGGAGGGCATCCGGCTCGACCTCGAATGGATGCGGCGTTCGGGGATGGGCGGGGTGTTCCTGTTCGACATCGCCTTCGGCTCACCCCCGATCCCGCAATATGTCGAGAAGCGCATCGGCTTCGGCACCCCCGAATGGCGCCACGCCGTCCGCGTCGCCGCCGAGGCGGCCAAGCGGCTCGACCTGAGCTTCGGCGCGCAGTCGAGCGGCGGGTGGAGCGTCAGCGGCGATCCCGGCGTGACCGCCGCGCAGGCAATGAAGAAGCTCGTCTGGTCGGAGACGATCGTCGGGCCGGGCAAGGGGCGCATCGTCCTCCCGCCGCCGCCCCGCGTCAGCGGCCCCTATCAGGACCTCGCGATCGCCGATCGCTTCCGCCAGCCCGAGCTGGGCGACGACGTCGCGGTGCTCGCCTACCGACTGAGCCCCGCCGAGGCGACGGCGCCGCGCGTCACGATCTCCGGCGCGCGCGATTCCGCGCTGCTCGGCGATGGCCGCTACGATGCGGCGACGACGCTCGCGCCGGTCGGCGGGCGCGCCGAGCTGGTGTTCCGCTTCGATCGCGCCGTCGCGCCGGGGGCGTTCACGCTCGCCGTCGATGGCGCGATCCCCGCGGGCACGGTGCGCGACGCTACGGGCCGCATCCGCGCGACGCTCCCCGGCACCGCGCAAAAGGCCGCACCCGTGCGCAGCTTCGCGCTCCCCGGCCACGCCTCGCGCGAATGGCGCGTCGCGTTCGAGGGGCTCACCGCGCCGCTGAACATACGCGAGGCGCGGTTCGCGGTCGGCCCGCGGCTCGACCGCGTCGAGGAGCAGGCCGGGTTCGGCACGCTGCTCGACTATACCGCCGTCCGCACCGGCACCGCGCGCGCCACCCCGGCGGGCGCGGTGCTGGATCTCACCAGCAAGCTCGCCCCCGACGGCACGCTCGACTGGCGCCCCCCCGCCGGGCGCTGGGCGGTGCTGCGGTTCGGCTGGTCGCTCACCGGCAGGCGCTCGGTCCCCGCCTCGGCGGAGAGCGTCGGGCTCGAAGTCGACAAGCTCGATGCCGACGCCGTCCGCGGCTATGCCACGCGCTTCTACGATCGGTATGTCGATGCGGTCGGCCCGAACGGGCGGATGGACGTCGCGATCACCGATAGCTGGGAGGCGGGGCAGCAGAGCTGGAGCCCGGGCCTGTTCGCCGCCTTCCGGCGGCTGCGCGGCTATGACCCGCTGCCCTGGCTCCCCGCGATCGCGGGCCGCGTCGTCGGCGACAGTGCGCAGTCCGAACGCTTCCTCGCCGACTGGCGCCGCACCATCGCCGATCTGATCGCCGACAACCACTACGGCGTCTTCGCCCAGGTGCTCCGCGCGCGCGGGCTGACCTATTATGCCGAGGCGCCGGGCACCGATCTGCCCACCGTCGCCGACGGCATCCAGGCCAAGGCGCGCGCCGACGTGCCGATGGGCGAATATTGGTACTGGCCCGAAGGCGGCGCGCCCAAGCCCGAGCATATCGCCGATATCCGCGAGGCCGCGTCGGCGGCGCATCTCCACGGCAAGCCGCTGGTCGCCGCCGAGGCGCTGACCACGATGGGCGACGAGCCCTGGGGCACCGGCCCGCGCGAATGGCGCCGCCCGGTCGACCGCTTCTTTGCCGAGGGCGTCAATCGCATCGTGATGCACACCTCGGCGCACCAGCCCTTCACCGACGGGCGCCGCCCGGGGATGACGCTGCGCCAATATGGCCAGCATTTCACCCGCAACGAGGCTTGGGCCGATCTCGCCGATGGCTGGGTCTCCTATCTCTCGCGCGCGTCGTTCCTGCTCCAGCAGGGCAGCCCCGCCGCCGATCTCGCGGTGTTCTACGGCGAGGAGGCCCCGGTCGGCCCGCCGCACGGCTATCCCCGGCCCGAGGGCTATGACTATGATTTCCTCGACGCCGAGACGCTCGCGCGGCTGACCGTCGATCGCGGCGCGATCGTCACGCCGGGCGGCGCGCGCTATCGCGTGCTGGCGATTGCGCCGGGGGTGCGACGGATGAGCGTAGCGACGCTCCGTGCGCTCGATCGGCTCGCGGCGCAGGGGGCAATGCTGTCGGGAGCGCCGCCGGTCGCGCCGGTCGGGCTAGGCGATGACGCCCGCGAATTCGCCCGGCTGCGCGCGGCATTATGGGGGCGGGCAGGGCCTATCCGGAATGACGCGACTCCCGGCGCCGCGCTGGCGCGGGCAGGGGTGCGCCCCGATGTCGCGGGCGCCCGGCTCGACTGGACGCATCGGCGGCTGGCGGACGGCGATGTCTATTTCCTGTCCAATCCCGCAGCGACGCCGTTCGACGGCGAAGTGACGCTGCGGGCCGAGGGGGGCGGCACCGTCGCCGAAGTCTGGAATGCCGAGGATGGCAGCCGGGCGCCGCTCGCATCGGTGCGGAGCGCGGAGGGCGCGCGGCTGCGCGTCGCGCTCCCCGGCTATGGCTCGCGTTTCGTCGTCGTGCGAAGCCAGGGCGCGGCGGTCGCCCATCCGCTGCCCGCGCGCGCGCAGCTTGCGCTCGGCGGTCCGTGGCAGGTCCATTTCCTCGACGGGATGGGCGCACCTGCGCAAACCACTTTCGAATCGCTTCATTCCTGGGCGCAGGATGCCGACCCGGCGATCCGCTATTATTCGGGGCGTGCACGCTATGTGCGCAGCTTCGATCTTCCGGACGGCTTCGATCCGGCCAGCGCCGAGATCGATCTCGGCGTGCTGGGCGACATGGCGCGCGTGATCGTCAACGGCCGCGATCTGGGCGTAGTGTGGTGGCACCCGGCACGGCTCTCGCTGGCCGGATCCCTGCAAAAAGGGCGGAATCGCGTCGAAATCCTCGTCGGCAATTATTGGCAGAACCGCCTGATCGGCGACCGCCAGCCCGGCGCCGCACCCCAGACCTTCGCCCCGATCGCACCCTATGACGCAACCTCGCCGCTGCGCCCCGCTGGCCTGATAGGACCCGTCGAGATTCGCTGACCTCTTCTGGATGATTGCGCTAACATTTTCGCTTGCTTTCGTTTTTGCCTCGTGCGAACTCCCTGCCAACGCAAACGAAGATTTGCGGACATAATCATCATGGGGAGGGAATTGTCATGGCACTCACTACATTCGGCGCCTCGTCGCGCCTTGCGTTGCTCGCATCGACTGCACTGATCGCCTCGGCGGCGCACGCGCAGGACGTTCCCGCGCAACCCGCCGAGACGCTCGACACCGGCGCGCAGGAAGAAATCGTCGTCACCGGCTTCCGCGGCAGCCTTGAGCGCGCGCTTGAGATCAAGCGCCAGAATACCGGCGTCGTCGACACGATCGTCGCCGAGGACATCGCGAAATTCCCCGACAACAACCTCGCCGAGTCGATCCAGCGCGTGCCCGGCATCGCGATCTCGCGCGATCAGGGGCAGGGCCGCTCGATCTCGGTCCGCGGGCTCGGCGGCGATTTCACCGCGACGCGGATCAACGGCATGGAAAGCCAGGCGACGACCGATGGCTATAACGGCGCCAATCGCTCGCGCGGTTTCGATTTCAACGTCTTCGCCTCCGAACTGTTCAGCCAGATCGACGTGCGCAAGACCGCCTCGGCGGACCTTCCCGAAGGGTCGCTGGGCGCCACCGTCGACCTGACGACCTCGCGCCCGCTCAGCTTCAACGGCACCGTGCTGACGCTGTCGGCACAGGTCGGCTATAACGATCAGGCGAAAAAGGCCGATCCGCGCATCGCCGGCGTGTTCGCGACGCAGAATCGCGACGGCACCTTCGGCGTGCTGCTCTCCGCCGCCTATTCGCGCGCATCGGGCAATTACCAGCAGAGCAATTCGGGCGACTGGAACCAGGGCACCGGCGATGGCGGGTTCTGCAACCCCACCGCGACGCCCGCGGCCTGCGCCGGCACCAATGTCGCGGTGTTCAACCAGGTCAATAACGGCACCGTCTACAACCCGCGCTTCCCGCGCTATGTCCAGGGCGTCGGCAAGACCGAGCGGCTGGGCGTCACCGGCAGCGCGCAGTGGAAGCCCGTCGACGGCACCGAAGTCGTGCTCGACGTCCTTTATTCGAAGTTCAAGGTCGATCGCGACGACTGGGCGCTCGAACCGATCGGCTTCAGCCGCGCCGCGTCACAGGGCGGCAAGCCCGAGACGATCATCCGCGACGGCGTCGTCGATTCGAACAATTCGCTGGTCTATGGCCTGTTCGACAATGTCGATCTCCGCTCGGAGCATAACCGCGACAATTTCACGACCGAGTTCCTCCAGGCGACACTGTCGGGCAAGCAGGAGCTGAGCGACCGGCTGTCGATGAGCGCGCTGGTCGGGCATTCGCGGTCGGATTTCGACAATTTCGTCGATATCTCGACGCAGATCGACTCGTTCAACGTCGACAATTTCTCGTACGATCTTCGCCCGCTCGGCCAGAATGCGCCGAAGATCAACTGGGGTGTCGACGTGACCAACCCCAATAACTGGTATTTCGGCCCGCGCGTGACGCAGCCGGGGGGCACCGGCGCGACCGGCCCCGAAATCCGGCTGCGCCCCAATTATATCCAGAACCGCAACACCACCGCGCGGCTCGACTTCACCTTCGCGGCGACCGACGTGCTCAAGCTGCGCGCGGGCGGCGAGTTCAAGAAATATGAATTCGCGTCGCAGGCGCTGCGCTATGTCCAGGGCGAGGCCAATTTCCCGGCGATCCCGGCGGGCTATACGATCGCCTCGCTGACCGAGCAGTTTTGCGGGTTCGGCGCGTTCACGATGCCCGACGGCAACACCAAATGCTGGACCGCGCCCAATATCAGCGCGTTCCAGGATGCGTATCAGATCTTCAGCAACACCGGACGCACCGAGCTGTCGAGCACGGTTTCGGCGGCGCGCGGTGACAATCGTGCGATCACCGAGAAGGATTGGGCGCTGTACGGCATGGCGATGCTCGACACGCAGTTGGGCGACATGCGGCTGCGCGGCAATCTCGGCGGGCGCTATGTCATCACCGAACAGCAATCGAACTTCCTGACGACGGTGCCGACGACGGTGAACGCCTCGGGGGTGGTGCCGACCGAGGTCAACCGCACCTATCGCAACTTCCTGCCGTCGATCAATCTGGTGCTCGATCCCACCGACAAGCTGTCGGTGCGCCTCGCCGCGGCAAAGGTGATCGCGCGTCCGCCGCTCGGAAATCTTGCCGGCGCGACGACGGTCAGCGTGTCGGGCGGATCGCGTACCGTCAGCACGGGCAACGCCTATCTCGATCCGTTCAAGTCGGACAATCTCGATCTGTCGGTCGAATGGTATCCGGCGCGCGGCGCGATCGTCTCGGTCGGCGCGTTCTACAAGAATATCAGCACCTATATCCAGTCGAACACGGTCACCGCGCCCTATTCGTCGACCGGGCTTCCGATCGAGCTGCTGGCCGGGACCAATGTCACCCCCGACACCGATTTCGTGATCACCAACGTCGTCAATACCCCCGGCGGCCCGCTCAAGGGCGTCGAGTTCAACGTCCAGCAGCAGCTGACCTTCCTGCCGGGCTTCCTGTCGAACTTCGGGGTGCTGGCGAATTACACCTATGTCGATTCGAGCATCAAATATCGTGCGGGCACCGCGCTGGTCACCGCGACGCTGCTCAACCTTTCGAAAAACTCGCTGAACGGCACGCTCTATTACGAACAGGGCGGGTTCCAGACGCGCGTGTCGGCCAATTATCGCGACAAATTCCTCACCGGCGTCCCGGCCTCGTTCAACCAGGACGTCAGCGGCACCCGCGCCGCAACCTATGTCGATGCCTCGATCTCCTATGAGGTGATCAAGAACCTCACGATCAGCCTGGAGGGGATCAACCTGACCAACCAGGCCGATGTCCAATATACCAGCTCGACCGCCGATCGCTGGGTCAATTATCGCCTCAACGGCCGGCAATTCTACCTCGGGCTCCGAACCACGTTTTAATTTCGTGCCTTAAGCCCCATTCCTCTCAAGGTACGACCCTCGGGGGCGTCGCGGACCGCGGCGCCCCCTTTTTATCGTCTGCGCCCTCTGAGCCTATACTCATACAAGTGTTGACACGCTGTACTCATACAAGTTAGGAATCCCGTTAGCGCTACCACTGCGCAACAATCGTCGCCTGTTAAGCAGGGACATAATTGGGGAGGACGAAATGATTTCTCGTTCGGTAAGAATTCGCCGCGGGCTTCTTGGTGCCGCAGCGCTCTCGTGCCTGATGCTTCCGTCGCTGGTCCAGGCGCAGACCGCGCCCGCCGACCCGGCGGCCTCCGCTGCGGACCAGCAGGTTCCCGAGCCCGATGCGGAGATCGTCGTCAGCGGCTACCGCGCCTCGCTGGAGAGCCAGACCAACGCCAAGAAGAACTCGATCGGCTTCACCGACACGATCTTCGCCGAGGATATCGGCAAGTTCCCCGACACCAACATCGCCGAATCGGTCAACCGCATTCCCGGCGTCACGATCAGCCGCGAAGTCACCGGCGAGGGCGCGAACGTCGCGATCCGCGGGCTCGGCACCAACTTTACCCGCGTGCTGTTGAACGGCGCGCCGGTCGCCGTCGCTTCGGTGCGGTTCGATGCGCAGAGCACCAACCGCGAAGTCGATCTCGACCTGCTCCCGACCGAATTGTTCACGCAGCTGACTGTCAGCAAGTCGCCGGTGGCGAGCCAAGTCGAAGGCGGCGCCGCAGGCACCGTGAACCTGCGGTCCGCGCGTCCCTTCGACAATCCCAAGCCCTATGTGAGCTATGGCCTTCAGGGCTCGAAGGTGAGTTCCGCGGACAAATGGGGCTATCGCGGCCATGTCCTCGCCAGCGCGACCTTCGGCGATTTCGGCATTCTCGTCGGCGGTGCTGCGGTGCGCAACCATTTCCGCGTCGACGGCTATGAGACCATCGGCTGGACCAACCCCAATCTGAGCGCGACGCAGCGGACCAGCGGGACGCTGAACGGCACCGGCGGCGGCAATTTCACGATTCCCGGCACGGTCCCGGCCAATGCCGGCAACGGACTGGTCGCAGGCACCGTGATCGACCAGGCGTTCCTGCTCGCGCGCAATCCCGGCGCGACGATCGACCAGATCGACAACGGGCTGCTCCCGCGCCTCAGCCGCCCGCGGACCGAGATCGGCGAGCGCACGCGCTATAACGGCCTGGTCTCGCTCGAATATCGCCCCAGCGACGCGCTGCATTTCTATGTCGACGGCATGTACGCCAAGCGCGACACCGACTTCACCCGCGCCGCGATGAACTGGGTCGGCCGCAACGGCGCCGTGATCCCACTCAACACGACCTATGATCGCTCGGATTGCTCGGCGGGCTGCGTGGTCACCAAGGGCACCTATGCCAATGCGCAGTTTTTCCTCGAATATCGCCCGTACAAGGATCGGCAGGATTATTGGGGTGTCAATCCCGGGCTTGATTTCGTCGTCAACGACTGGATCACCGGCGACATCCAGGGCAATTACACCAAGAGCACTTTCCGCCGCGAAAGCCCGACGTTCCTCGTGATCACCCCGCCGAACAGCGGCGCGACGGTGACCTATGTCAACAATGGCGGCATTCCGCAGATCACGACCAACATCGACCTGAACAACCCGGCCAATTTCGGCTGGGCCGGGGGCGGTCGCGTCAATCTGAACGGCGAGGAGCGCACGACCGAGACCAAGGGGGTGCGCGGCAGCCTGTTGTTCGGCGATTCGACGCGGTTCAGCGTGCGCGTGGGCGCGGCCTATGACGACACGATGCGCCGGATCACGCCGTACGACAACACGGCGCCCTGGCAGAATGCGATCTGCGGCAACGGTCCCAATGTTTCGCTGCCCGCGCCCAATACCGGCACGACGCCGTGCACCGGGCTCAACCAGCCCGGCACGGCGACCCCCGCCGGGTTCCCGGCCTTTCTGGGCTATGGCACCAACTATACTGCGGGCGGCGTGCCGATCAGCTATGCCGGGTCGCTCATCCCGACGGCGGCGGTGCCCAGTTATCTGAAGCCCGGCAGCAACGGCTTCATCACCGTCGACTGGGACAAGGTGCGCTCGGCGACCGGCTATGACGCGCTGCTCGCCGCCTCGGGCGAGACCGGCACCGGCAGCAGCGGCGCCAATGGCGGGCTGGTGCAGGAAAAGGTCACCGGCACCTTTGTCGAGGGCAATGGCGCGATCGACGTCGGCGAGAACACGCTGCGGCTCAACGGCGGGCTCCGCTATGTCCGCACCGAGCAGATCATCGGCGGACGCATCTCCGTTCCCGATCCGCGCAACGCGACGATTGCCGATGGCGGTCGCTATCCCAACACGATCAATTTCTCGAAGACGAACACGCTCTATTCGAACTTCCTGCCCTCGGTGAGCGCGGCGTTCGACTTCCACGGCATCGCCGTGGCGCGCGGTTCGTTCTCGAAGACGATGACGCGGCCCGATCCGAACGCGATGCTTCCGGGCGCCAGCTTCGTCGCGCCGTCGGCGGACGTCGGCAATGTCGGCAACAGCGCGCTCGATCCGTATATCTCGACGAATATCGATGTCGGGTTCGAATTCTACACCGGCGGGGAAGGCGTGATCGCGTTCGCGGCGTTCCGTAAGTCGATCACCGGCTTCACCGTCAACGGGCTGCGCACCGTGCCTTTCTCGTTCTTCAACCAGTACGGGATCACGGTTGATTCGCTCACCCAGGCGCAGCGCGACGCGCTCGCAACGCGCGCGGCGGCGGGCCAGTCGCTCAACGACGTGCCCGTCGTGGTCCAGCAGCAGGTCAATTCGGACGGCAAGCTCAAGGTCAACGGCCTCGAGTTCCAGGTCACCCAGCCGCTGGACTTCCTGACCAGCTTCGCCGGGGTCCGGGGCTTCGGCTTCCAGGGCAATCTGACGCTGATCGACCAGAAGGGCGATGGGGCAGGGGCACCGGCGGTGGCGATCGGCGTCGCGCCGACCACCTACACGCTGACCGGCTATTATGAAGGCAACGGCCTGTCGACGCGGCTGACCTATACCTTCAACGAAGGGTCGCAGGGCTCGGGTGCCAACCAGAACGGCATCACCCAGGCGGCGATCTTCGGTCGCGACTATGCCCAGCTCGACTTCTCGGGCAATCTCGATTTGGGCAAGATTTTCAATAACAAATACCTGCCGACCCTGGTGGTCAACGTGATCAACATCACCAAGGAAGCACAGAGCAGCTACTTCCAGTACGAGAACGCGACCTTCAACGAATATAATCCGGGCCGCACCGTGCTGGTCGGCATCCGCGGGCGCTTCTGACCTTCGCCGGGGCGCCCGCCGCCCCGGCACCCTTCTCCCTGCTGCTCCGCCGCCCCACCCCTTGGCGGCGGAGCATTTTTTTGTGCGCCGGGCGGCCCCGGCGGCATTCTGCGGCAGCTTGAATGTGCCGCGGGGGTTTCGTCGGTCTTTGGTAGGGGGTGCACGATCACGGGTGGATCGTCAGGTCTCCGCCCCGCGAGCAGCGCCGCGAAGACAGTGTCTTGGCGCGGCGCTTGCGCTATTCCCCGAAAACGGTTCGACCGGACGAATGGAGAGGAACGACGATGAAGAGCAGGAACAGGGTGAAGGCAGGTGCGCTCGTCGCAGCGGCGATTGCGGGCGCGGGCGGGCTGGCGTCGCTGGCGACGGCGGGACAGCCCCCGGCACCGGCGGTGGCGCAGGACCGGCCCTGGGCGAACGCCCGGCTGACGCCCGAGGCGCGCGTCGCGCTGCTGCTGCCGCGGCTGACGCAGGACGAGAAGCTGGTCCTCGTCTTCGGCTATTTCGGCACCGATTTCCCGCCGAAGAAATTCAAGGCGCCCGTAGAGGCGCGCGCCGGATCGGCGGGCTATATCCCCGCCATCCCCCGGCTGGGCATCCCCGCGCAGTGGCTGACCGATGCCGGTATCGGGGTCGCGACGCAGGGCGGGGCTGCGCGCAAACGCGAGCGGACAGCGTTGCCATCGAACCTCGCGACCGCCGCGACCTGGGACCCCGAACTGGCGTATAAGGGCGGCGCGATGATCGGCGCCGAGGCGCGCGCATCGGGGTTCAACGTGATGCTTGCGGGCGGCGTCAACCTTGCGCGCGAACCGCGCAACGGGCGCAATTTCGAATATGGCGGCGAGGACCCGTTGCTGGCGGGGACGATGGTCGGCGCGCAGATCGCGGGCATCCAGTCGAATGGCATCATCTCGACGATCAAGCATTTCGCGATCAACGACCAGGAAACCGATCGCAACGCCGGCAATTCGGTGATCGATCCCAAGGCGGCGCATCTGTCGGACCTGCTCGCGTTCGAACTGGCGATCGAGAAGGGCAATCCCGGATCGGTGATGTGCTCGTACAACCGCGTCAACGGACCGTTCGCGTGCGAAAGCGCGTGGCTGCTCAAGGACGTGCTGCGCGGCGCCTGGGGCTATAAGGGCTATGTGATGTCCGATTGGGGCGCGGTGCATTCCACCGTCCCTTCGGTCGCCGCCGGGCTCGACCAGCAATCGGGCTATCCGTTCGACGAGAAGCCCTATCTCGGCGAGGAGCTGAAGAAGGCGCTGGCCGAGGGCAGCGTCAAGCCCGCGCAGCTCGATGCGATGGCGTCGCGCATCCTCTATGCGATGTTCCGCCACGGGCTGTTCGACCGCCCCGTGACCGATGCCGCGATGGACCTGCCCGACGCGATGCTCGCCAGCCACGCCGCGATCACCCGCGCCGATGCCGAGGACAGCATCGTGCTGCTCAAGAACAGCGGCGGCGTGCTCCCGCTGGCGGGCACCGCGAAGCGGATCGTGGTGATCGGCGGCTATGCCGACAAGGGTGTGATCGCCGGCGGCGGCTCGTCGCTGGTCTATCCCAAGGGCGGCAATGCCGTGCCCGGTCTCGAGCCCAAATTCTGGCCCGGCCCGATCATGTATTACCCCTCGTCGCCGCTCGATGCGCTGCGCCGCGCGCATCCGGGCGCGCAGATCGATTTCGTCGACGGCAAGGACGCGGCGGCGGCGGCCAGCGCGGCCAGGGCCGCCGACGTCGCGATCGTCTTCGCCACCCAATGGGCGGGCGAGGCGTTCGACGTGTCGCTGTCGCTCAAGGACGGGCAGGACGCGCTGATCGATACGGTCGCATCGGCGAACCCCAAGACGGTGGTCGTGCTCCAGAGCGGCGGCGCGGTGCTGACGCCCTGGGCCCCCAAGGTCGCGGCGATCCTGTCGGCCTGGTTCCCCGGCACCGCGGGGGGCGAGGCGATCGCCAATGTCCTGACGGGCAAGGTCAATCCCTCGGGCCATCTGCCGCTGAGCTTCCCCGCCTCGCTCGCCGAACTCCCGCACCCCGCCGAGCCCGCCAAGGGCGATGTGCAGTATACCGAGGGCGCAGCGGTCGGCTATAAATGGTACGATCTGAAGGGCATCCAGCCCGCCTACGCCTTCGGGCACGGCCTGTCCTACACGACGTTCGGCTATAGCGCGCTCTCGGCCAAGGCGTCGGCAAAGGCGATCACCGCCAGCTTCACCGTGCGCAACACCGGCGCAGTGCGCGGCAAGGCGGTGGCGCAGCTCTATGCCGCGGGCAGCGGCTGGGAAGCGCCCCGCCGCCTCGTCGGCTTCCAGAAGGTCGATCTCGCCCCGGCCAGTCGAAGCAGGTGTCGGTCACGATCGATCCGCGCCTCCTCGCCGATTATGACGATGCCGCGAAGTGCTGGCGGCTGGCGGCGGGAAGCTATCGCCTGACGCTGGGCGGCTCGTCGGCGGAGTCGGCGGCCACCGCGACGCTGACCCTCGGCGCCGCGCATCTGAAGCCCACGCCGCGCTTCTGCCCGGCGAAATGACCCACAGGCGGGGGCCTGCGCGTGTCGCGGGCTCCCGCCAATCGGTCTGGGGCATTTCGTTTTGTTGCTGCGCGTCCTAAATAGACGGGATGCTAGACCCTGCCGTCCCCGCTCACATCCTCTATTGCGCCTCCGACTATGAAGTCGTCCGCCCGGGGCGCTTCGTCCTGTGCGCGGTCAGCGGCGCGCGCATCTCGATCGACTCGCTGCTCTATTGGAGTGCCGAGCACCAGGAAGCCTATCGCGGCCCCGCCGAGGCGACCGCCGCGATGATGGCGGGGGGCGCGGCTAACCTCCCGCGCCCATAACCCCTCACCGTATCGGCGAGTTCGGGTCCAGCCGCATGTCGAGATAGCTGTCCACGCTCCCCATCAGCTGCTCCATCTCATGCTCGAAGAAATGGTTCGCGCCGGGGATGGTGTCGTGGTGGATGGTGATGTGCTTCTGCGTGCGCAGCTTGTCGACCAGCTTCTGCACCGCGCCCGGCGTGACGACTTCATCCTGTTCGCCCTGGATGATGATGCCCGACGAAGGGCAGGGCGCCAGGAAGGTGAAGTCGAACATGTTCGCCGGCGGCGCGACCGAGATGAAGCCGCGAATCTCCGGGCGGCGCATCAGCAGCTGCATCCCGATCCACGCGCCGAAACCGAAGCCCGCGACCCAGGTGGTCGACGCCTCGGGGTGGAAGCTCTGGACCCAATCCAGCGCGCTCGCCGCGTCGGACAATTCGCCGATGCCGTTGTCGAACACGCCCTGGCTCTTGCCGACGCCGCGGAAATTGAAGCGCAGCGTGGCGAAACCGCGCCGCTGGAACGTCTTGTACAGCTCCTGCGTGATGCGGTTGTTCATCGTGCCGCCGGCATTGGGATGCGGGTGGAGGATCATCGCAACGGGTGCGCGCGGGCGCGGCGCGGGGTTGAAACGCCCCTCGAGGCGACCTTCGGGACCGGGGAAAATGACTTCTGGCACTATAGCTCTGCCTTGAATTTGGAGCGCGCGGTGGAGCGCGGGGAGTTGCGCGCTATATAGGCGCGGCACGCCATGACGCAATTGGAACAGGATTTGGCCGACAGACTCTATCTCGATCACGCTGCGACCACACCGATTCTGGCGCAAGCGCGCGCGGCGGTGGCACAGGGGATGGAGCATTGGGCCAACCCCTCCTCGCCCCATGCCCAGGGGCGCGCGGCGCGTGCGGCGCTGGAGGATGCCCGCCGCCGCATCGCCGCCGCCTATGGCTGGCCGCACGAGACGTTGCTGACCGGCGGGGCAAGCGAATCGATCCAGATGGCGCTGGGCCGGTCGATGGCCGCGCGGCGGATCATCACCTCGGTCGAGCATGATTCGGTGCTCCGCCATGGCGAGGGCGCGGCGGTGCTGCCGGTCGATGCGGGCGGGATCGTCGATCTCGACGCCCTGCGCGCCGCGCTCGCCACGCCGGGCCGCGCTTTGGTCTGCGTCCAATGGGCGAATAGCGAGACCGGGGTGCGCCAGCCGATCGCCGCCATCGCCGAAATCGTCCACGCCGCCGACGCCATCCTGATGGTCGATGCCGCGCAAATGCCCGCGCGCGCCGACGATGCCGTGATCCGCCACGCCGATCTGGTCGTGGTGTCGGCGCACAAGCGCGGCGGGCCGCCGGGGGTGGGGGCGCTGCTCGTTCGCGATTTCGGAATGCTGCTGCCGATGGGCGGGCAGGAAAAGGGCTATCGCGCGGGGACCGAGAACCTCCCCGGCGCGCTGGGCTTCGCCGCCGCGCTCGCGGTGCCCGAGGATCTGCCGCGCATGGTCCGGCTACGCGCCGGGCTGGAGGCGGCAATCGTCGCGGGCGGGGGCGAAGTCGTGGGCGCCGACAGCCCGCGCACGCCGCTGATCGGCGCGTACCGGATGCCGGGCGTCTCCGCTGCCGCACAGCTTATCCGTTTCGACATGGCGGGCATCGCCGTCTCGGCCGGCAGCGCCTGTTCGTCGGGCAGCATGCGCCCCAGCCATGTCCTCTCGGCAATGGGCTGGAGCGAGCCCGAGCTGCGCGAAGTCGTCCGCGTCAGCTTCGGCCGGGGGACGAGCGAGCGCGAAGTCGGCGCGTTCCTCGATCACTGGCGCACGATCGCCGCCGAGGCAAAGGCGCGCGCGGCGTGATCTATCTCGATTACCAGGCGACGACGCCGCTCGCGCCCGAGGCGCTGGCCGCGATGCTCCCCTGGCTGGAGCGCCAGCACGCCAACCCGCACTCCCCCCACGCCCCGGACGCGCGGCAAAGGCGGCGGTGGAGGTGGCGCGCGACGCCGTGGCCGCGTTGCTCCCGCCCGGCGGCACGCTGAGCTTCACCAGCGGCGCGACCGAGGCGCTCAACTGGGCGATCCAGGGCAGCACCGGCCCGATCGTCACCTGGGCGACCGAACATGCCGCCGTGCTCGACACCGTCGCGGCAGAGGCGCGCAAGGGGCGCGCCGTGACATTGCTGCCGGTCGGCGAGGACGGGCTGGTCGACCTCGCCGCCGCCCGCGCGGCGATCACGCCCGGCACCGGGCTGGTCGCGGCGATGCTGGTCAATAACGAGATCGGGGTGATCCAGCCGATCGCCGAACTCGCCGCGCTGGCGCATGAAGCGGGTGCGCTTTTCCTGTGCGACGCAGTGCAGGGCTATGGCCGCGTGCCGGTGCCTGAGGGATGCGATCTGGTCGCGGTATCGGCGCACAAGATCCACGGGCCAAAGGGCATCGGCGCTTTGTGGGTCCGAGGCGGCGTGCCCCTCGCGCCGCTGCTCCATGGCGGCGGGCAGGAGCCGGGCGGACGCTCGGGCACGCTCTCGCCCGCGCTGTGCGCCGGGTTCGGCGCGGCGGCTACGCTGGCGGCAACGCGGCGCGAAGCCGACGCGGCGCACGTCGCGCGGCTGTTCGAGACGGCGTGCGAGCGGCTCCATCTCGCTCCCCTCCCTGCAAGGGAGGGGCCCCATCTCGCTCCCCTCCCTGCAAGGGAGGGGCTGGGGGTGGGTGGCGAGCAAAGCGAGCCTCCTGCCGCCGCGGTCAGGCCGCCGCCTTCGGCGCCGGCACCCACCCCCGACCCCTCCCTTGCAGGGAGCGACAATCGGATAGGGCAGCAAGAGCCCATAAACGCCGTCATCCCAGCGAAGGCTGGGATCCAATTAGCCGCTCCGCTGGATGAAGAAGCGCAGACGGAGCACCGAATGGATCCTGACTTTCGTCAGGATGACAAAGAGTTATCCCATATGCGATTGCCCTCCCTTGCAGGGAGGGGAGAGGCGGAATGGCACCTCAACGGCTCCCCCTCCGCCCGCTACCCCGGCAACCTAAACCTCCGCCGTGACGGGCTCGACGTCGCCCGGCTGATGTCCGATCTGCGCGACATCGCCTTTTCGGCGGGCTCGGCCTGTGCCAGTGGGTCGGGACGGCCCAGCCATGTCCTGCGTGCATTGGGCCTCAGCGATGCGCAGGCGCGCTCCAGCATCCGGCTGGGGTTCGGGCGCTACACCACCGAAGGGGAAGTGATGGAGGCGATCGACCGCATCGAGGCAGCGGCGCGCGCGCAGCAGGCGGCGGCATGATCCGCGTCCGCTTCGTCAGCGCCGACGGCGCCCGGCTCCGCGAAGTCGAGGGCGGGGAGGGCGACCGCCTGCTCGAACTCGCGCAGAATGACGGCCAGCCGCTCGAGGGCACGTGCGAGGGGCAGATGTCGTGCTCGACCTGCCATGTCATCGTCGCCGACGAGGATTTCGAACGCCTGCCCCGCGCGAGCGAGGAGGAGGAGGACATGCTCGACCTGGCGGTGGGTGCCACGCGGACCAGCCGGCTGGCGTGCCAGATCCTGCTGACTCCCGATCTTGACGGCCTGACGGTGCGGATGCCCCCCGGACACCGCGACATGCAGGGGCGCTGAGGACAGCGAAATGCGCTATGGCGCATTCGCGGCACCGGCCCGGTCCCCCCGCCCGGCCAGTGCAATCGCAGCTGAGTTTGCGCACTTAGTTTTACTTCGTCATGCTGAACTTGTTTCAGCATCCAACGCGCCACAAGCTGCGAATTCCCGTGTTGCGCGTTGGACCCTGAAACGAGTTCAGGGTGACGGAAGCAGATAAAACGCCGTCCGATGTATGCGGGCGGAGGACGGCGCTGCCCTGAAGTTCGTTCTTTCGCGAGCTTTCAAAAAGTCGCTGAGCGAGGGTTCGGTCGGGCAGCGGAGCCGGGGCGAGGGAACCTATTGCCCCGGTCGGAGCTTCGGCAGGAGCAGGGCTCTCCCTGCTTCGGAGGAAGTTACAATGAAGGCATTCATGATCGCAGCGGTTGCCGCTGCGGGATTTTTCGCGATTCCGGCGTCCGCCAGCGTCGTCGCACCCGCAACGGCCACGCCGCTCGTGACCGCGTCGGCGATCGCAGCCGCGACGACGGCGGAGCAGACGCGCGTCGTCGTCCGCGAAGATCGCCGCCGCTCGGGCGTGCGTCGCGGGCATCGCCGCAATGCCACGCGCACCGTCTGCACCAATCGCTGGCGCAACCATCGCCGCATCCGCACCTGCCGCCAGGTGCGCGTCCGCCGCTGATGCCGATGCGGGGGAGCGTCCTTCGGGGCGCTCCCCCGCCGCTTCTCAACCCCTTGCCACGCCCGGCGGCTTCCCCCATATGCGCCGCGGGAGTCGGGCGGACGCAGTCGTCGCCAACCTGGTCAGGTCCGGAAGGAAGCAGCCACAACGATTTCGCTTCGGGTCGTTCCGGCTCCCACCTTTCCATCACCCGCCCGTCACGAACGGCACAGCCTGTGCCACACAAGGTTCGTCGTGCCGGATCGCGAATCCGCTGTCCTACAACCGGGCCCTTATGGCAGGAACAAAGGATGACCTCGCGCACCCCCGCCATCCCCGCATCGCCGCCCCCGCGGGTCGGCGCGCGCGCGCGGGGGCGCGTGCCCGCATGCGCGCGGAAGCCTAAACTTCGTAAACTTCGCACTCCCGCATCGCCGCCGCCATGGGTATGGCCGCGCGCAGGGAACCGGGTGGGCGCAGACCCGCACACGCCTAAACTTCGTAAACTTCGCCTCCCCGGCGCCGCTCGCCCTTCGACACCCGGCCCGTGTCCGGCTAGGGTGGGCTGACATGTCCGATTCCTTCCTAAGCCTCGACGAACCGCCCCAGCCAAAGGCCGAGGCCTATCGCGTCCTGGCGCGCAAATACCGGCCCCAGACCTTCAGCGAACTGATCGGGCAGGACGCGATGGTCACCACGCTGGGCAATGCGATTCGGCGCGACCGGCTGGCGCATGCCTTCCTGCTGACCGGGGTGCGCGGGGTGGGCAAGACCTCGACCGCGCGGCTGATCGCCAAGGCGCTCAATTGCGTCGGGCCCGATGGCCATGGCGGCCCGACGATCGATCCGTGCGGGGTGTGCGAGCCGTGCCGCGCGATTGCCGAGGGGCGGCATATCGACGTGATCGAAATGGACGCCGCCAGCCATACCGGCATCGACGACATCCGCGAGATTATCGAGGCGTCGCGCTATTCGGCAGTCTCGGCGCGCTACAAGATCTACATCATCGACGAAGTCCATATGCTGTCCAAGGCGGCGTTCAACGGGCTTCTCAAGACGCTGGAGGAGCCTCCCGCGCATGTGAAGTTCCTGTTCGCGACGACCGAAGTGAACAAGGTGCCGGTGACGGTGCTGTCGCGCTGCCAGCGTTTCGACCTGCGCCGCATCCCCGCCGAGCTGCTCGCCGCGCATTTCGCCCGCGTGTCGGAGGCGGAAGGGGTGGAGGCCGAGCCCGAGGCGCTGGCGCTGATCGCGCGCGCGGCGGAGGGGTCGGCACGCGACGGGCTGTCGATCCTCGACCAGGCGATCGCGCATGCAGGGATCGAAGGCGAGGGGGTGCGCGCCGAAGCGGTGCGCGCGATGCTCGGCCTGTCCGATCGCGGCGCGATCCGCGACCTTTTCGGCCTGTTGCTGGCGGGCGACGCGCTCGGCGCGCTGGCGTCGCTGCGCGGGCAATATGACCTTGGCGTCGATCCGCAGGCGGTGCTGCGCACGCTGCTCGAGACCGTCCACGGCGTCACCCTGGTCAAGCTGGGCAGCGTGCCCACTGCGGGCCAGTCCGCCGAGGAACTGGGCGCGCTCGAACGCTGGGCGTCGGGGCTGTCCTTCCCCGCGCTGCATCGCCTCTGGCAATTGGTGCTGCGCGGGCACGACGAAGTGGCAAAGGCCGCGCTGCCGATCGAGGCGTGCGAAATGGCGCTGCTGCGCGTGATCCACGCCTCGCAGCTCCCCGACCCAGGCGAACTGGCGCGGCAGATCGCCAGCGGCGCCGTCGCGCCTGCCGCCCCCGGTGCCGCACAGCCTGCCGCGCCCGCGATGCCGGGCAGCATGGCCGAGCTTGCCGCGCATCTGGAGGCCAATCGCCGGCTCCAGCTTGCGCAACAGGTGCGCGATTATCTGCGCCCGGTGCGCTTCGACGGCGCCGACGTGCACTTCGGCGCGGCGCGGAGCCTGCCGCATGATTTCCTCCGCGATCTCGCCGCGGCGCTGCGCGACACGACCGGGGTCAACTGGCGGCTGCAGCTCGTCGAAAGCGACGCCCCGACGCTGCGCGAGGAGCAGGCCGCGAACGAAGCCGCCGAGCGCGCGGCGGTGTTGCAATCGCCGCTGGTGGCGGCGGCGCTCGTTTCCTTCCCTGAAGCCGAACTGATCGGCTGGACCACCCGACGGAGTATGCAGGCATGAAGAGCCTCGAAGACATCATGGCCATGGCGCAGAATGTGCAGGCCGAACTGACCAAGGCACAGGCGAACCTCGACACGATCGAAGTCGAGGGCGCATCGGGCGGCGGGCTGGTGAAGGTCAAGGCGACCGCCAAGGGCCGGATCATCGGCGTGACGATCGACGAATCGCTGCTGTCGCCGTCGGAAAAGGGCATGGTCGAGGATCTGGTCGCCGCCGCGCTCAACGATGCGCGCGCCAAGGCCGATGCGGCGTCGAACGAGGCGATGAGCAAGATGACCAGCGGCATCCCGCTTCCGCCGGGCTTCAAGCTGCCGTTCTGATCGCATCGAAAGCGGAACAATCTCCTATACTTGCCGGTTGCGCCGCCAGGTATCAGGAGGAGAGTGACATGGTTGAACGCGTTGTGGAGCGCACCGACGGCGTGACCGGCGAGCGTGTGGTCGAGACCGAAACGGCGACTGGCCCGGTGATCGTCGAGCGCCGCAGCAGTGGAGGTGGCCTGTTGATCGGGCTGGTGCTGCTGATCGCCGTGATCGTCGGCGCGGTGTATCTGATCAACCAGAACAACCGCGAGAATATCAAGACCAACGCCGTCACCAGCGCTGCCGAAAGCGTGGGCGATGCGGCGAAGGACGTCGGCGGCGCGGCGAAGGATGCGGCGAAGAAGATCGACTGATCAGCGCAGGCAGGCGTCGAGCCCGCCGCCTGCCACGACGCCGATCCGCTTGCTGATCGTGTTGCCATAACGGCGCGTGAACCCGCGCGGATCGATCGCGGCGCGCTTCTTCGGAAGCGGGAGCACCGCGGCGATCTGCGCGGCCTCGTGCGAGGTGAGGCGGGATGCGTCATGCTTGAAATAGCGCATCGCTCCGGCGTTGACGCCGTACGTGCCGATCCCGGTCTCGGCGACGTTCAGATACACTTCCATGATCCGCCGCTTGCCCCAGATATTCTCGATCAGGACGGTGAACCACGCCTCCATCCCTTTCCGGAAATAGCCGCCGCCCTGCCACAGAAAGACGTTCTTGGCGGTTTGCTGGCTGATCGTCGACCCGCCGCGGATGCGCCCGCCCTTCTGGTTGCGGCGATAGGCCTGTTCCAGCGCGTCGATGTCAAAGCCATGATGCTGGCAGAAGCGCGAATCCTCGGCGGCGATTGCGGCGCGGGCCATGCTGGGATCGATCCGCGACAGCGGCATCCAGCGCTTGGTGACGCCGTGGCCCCCGATCACATCGCCCGCCATCGTCAGCGTGAAGGGCGGGGGGACGAACTTGTAGAGTGCCACCCACAGCAGCGACCCGACCACGAACACCACCACCGCGCGCAGCACGAACACCAGCGCGCGGCGCCACAGCGGCTTGCGGCGGCGAGCGGATGCTTCCGCCGCCCGCAAGGGGGCGAGATCGGGCATCGGGGGCGGACCCAGCGGCGGGCCCGCCGCCGGATCAAAGCCGGGGGATGGGGGCCGACCGGGCGGCGGTGGCGTTGGGATCAAACGGCCGCCAGCAGCCGCTTTTCGCCCGCCAGCCGCATCATCGCCTTTTGCAGCTTCTCGAACGCGCGCACTTCGATCTGGCGCACCCGCTCGCGCGACACGCCATAGACCTGGCTGAGCTCTTCCAGCGTCTTGGGGTCGTCGGTCAGCCGGCGTTCGGTCAGGATGTGCTTCTCGCGCTCGTTCAGGTCGTCCATCGCCGAGGTCAGCATCTCATGCCGCACATCGGCTTCCTGCGCGTCGGCGACGACGGTGTCCTGCAGCGGCGAATCGTCCTGGAGCCAATCCTGCCACTGGCTCTCGCCATCCTCGCGCATCGGCACGTTGAGCGACGTGTCGCCGCCCATCGACATGCGCCGGTTCATCGACGTCACTTCGTCCTCTGTCACGCCCAGGTCGGTCGCGATCTTGGCGAGGTGCTCGGGGCTCAGGTCGCCGTCCTCGAACGCATCGAGCTTGGCCTTCATCCGGCGCAGGTTGAAGAACAGCTTCTTCTGCGCCGCCGTGGTGCCCATCTTCACGAGGCTCCACGAGCGCAGGATGAATTCCTGGATCGAGGCGCGGATCCACCACATCGCATAGGTGGCGAGGCGGAAGCCGCGATCGGGCTCGAACTTCTTCACGCCCTGCATCAGCCCGATATTCCCTTCGGAAATCAGCTCCGATACCGGCAGGCCATAGCCGCGATAGCCCATCGCGATCTTCGCCACGAGGCGCAGATGCGACGTCACGAGCTGTGCCGCAGCTTCGGTATCGCCATGCTCCTGGAAACGCTTGGCGAGCATATATTCCTGCTCGGGCGCCAGGATCGGGAATTTCTTGATCTCCGCCAGATAGCGGTCGAGGCTCGCCTCTCCGCCGAGTGCGGGGATCGTCGCGGGGACATTGCTGCCGCTAGCCATGATCACATTCTCCCTTCACTGGGCGCCGGTCCGGAAGGACGGCGCCACATAAATCATACGACAAGAGTATCGAACAGTTCCTGCATATCCGCAGGGATTTCACTATCGAACGCCAAAGCGTGGCTTTTCACCGGATGAATGAACCCTAGATGGGCCGCATGCAACGCCTGCCGCTGGAAACCCAGGGTTGCCAGAAGCTGGCGGTGTTGAGGACGTGTACTTCCGTACACCGGATCCCCTACCAAGGGATGACCAATCGACGCCATGTGCACCCGCACCTGATGCGTCCGCCCGGTTTCGAGCCGGCACTCGACCAGCGATGCATCCCGAAGTTGATGAAGTTTACGCCAATGGGTGATCGCGTGCTTGCCCTGGTCCTCTCGGACCACCGCCATTTTCTTTCGGTTGGTCGACGATCGCCCGAGATTGGCGTTCACGGTCCCTTCCGACGTTTTGAGCTGTCCTGACACAATAGCCTTATAGCGGCGATCGATTGAATGGGACTTGAACTGCCGCGCCAAACCTTCGTGCGCGCGATCGGTTTTTGCGGCGAGCATCAGCCCCGATGTGTCCTTGTCGATCCGGTGGACGATGCCGGGCCGGGCGACGCCGCCGATCCCGGACAACTGCCCCGCGCAGTGGTGGAGCAGCGCGTTGACCAGCGTCCCGTCGAGGTTGCCCGCCGCCGGGTGGACCACCAGACCGGCCTGTTTGTCGATCACGATCAGGTGCTCGTCCTCGAACACCACGGTCAGCGCGATGTCCTGCGCGATGTTGTGCGCGGGTTCGGGCTCGGGAATCGCGACGCTGAACACCGCGCCGCCGGGCGCCTTGCGCGCCGGATCGCGGGCCAGCCCCTCGGGGCCGGTGACCTGGCCCGAGGAGATCAGCGCCTTCAGCCGCTCGCGCGACATCGTCGGCACTGCATCGGCAAGCGCACGATCGAGACGCCAGCCATCCGCCGTGTCTGCGATCCGTGCTTCGATGATGGAAACCCCCCGGCTCATTGCCTAAGGTAAATGGGCATGGCGATACGCATTTCAAGATACGTACTGAACGGTATTAAATCCCTGTCCGCCGACGCGGCGCCGCGCGAGGCGTGCGGGCTCTTGTTCGGCGAGGGCGCGACGATCGCTGACTTTTCGGTGACACAGAATGTGGCCGCGAATCCACATCGGCATTTCGAGATCGACCCGGCGGCGCTGTTCGCGGCGCTGCGGGCGGAGCGCCGCGGCGGCCCGCGCATCCAGGGCTATTGGCATTCGCACCCCAGCGGCGACGCGCAACCCTCGATCACCGATGGGGCAATGGCGGCGCCCGACGGCAAGCTATGGGCGATCGTGGCGGCGGGGGAGGTGCTGTGCTGGCGCGCGGGCGGCGAGGGCCTGCACGGGCGGTTCATGCCCGTCGCTTTTGTCGAGGCCGACGAACCAAGTGTCTGACATAAATGAAACAAACGTGGCCCGGGCGCCACAGCTTCGTTTATTACAAGCCCGGAAACATCGTGACGACTTTGTGAAACGTCGCCCCTCCTAAAGCTAGCCCCAGCGCATGCCGCCGCGCCCTTCGCGCGCCGCGAGCATGCCTTCCAGGGAGCTTAGAGTATGAAGAGTAAGACGACGCGCTATCTGTTGGCATCGACGCTGTTGATGGGCATGCCGCTCGCCGCGCACGCGCAGGACAGCAGCGCCCAGGACGACGCATCCAGCGAGATTCTGGTGACGGGCAGCCGCCTGTCGAACCCCAATCTCGGCGCTGCGCCGGTTACGGTGGTCACCGCGGACGAAATCCTGCTTTCGGGCCAGGTCAATATCGAGAACATCCTGAAGGAACAGCCGCAGCTGGTGCCGAGCCTGACCTCGGCGTCGAACAACCCCGGCGGCGGCGTGTCCACCGCCGACCTGCGCGGGCTGGGCGCAGAGCGGACGCTCGTGCTGGTCAATGGCCGCCGCTACGTCTCGTATGACTCGACCCAGATCGTCGATCTCAACACGATTCCCGCCGCGCTGCTCGAGCAGGTCCAGGTCCTCACGGGCGGCAGCTCGGCGGTCTATGGGTCGGACGCCGTCTCCGGGGTCGTCAACTTCATCACCAAGCAGGATTTCCAGGGTATCCGCGCCGATGCGAACTACCGCATCACCGGCGAGGGTGACGGCGCGACGTTCAACACCAATTTGCTCGTCGGAACCAACTTCGCCGATGGCCGGGGCAACATCACGCTGTACGGCGACTATACCAAGCGCAACGGCATCGTGCAGGGCGACCGCGCCTATTCCTCGTCGGCGCAGACCGATGACGGTGAAGGCGGGCTGGTCGCGGGCGGATCGGGATCGATCCCGGGCACGCGTTTCGCAATCGCCGGCGTGCAGCGCAAGTTCGAGACCGACGGCAGCTATTCGGCGTACACGTCGCCCGGCGACCTCTATAACTACGCCCCTGACAATTACCTGCAGGTGCCGCAGGAGCGCTACCTGCTGAGCGGCCAGGCGCATTTCAAGGCGAGCGATCACCTCGAGCTCTATGCCGAGGGCCAGTTCATCCACAACAAGGTCAAGAACCAGCTCGCGGCGACGCCCTTCACCGGATCGGTGCAGCTCGACACGGACTCGTCGTTCCTGTCGGCCAGTTCGCAGGCGCTGTTACAGGCCGCGGACACCGATGGCGACGGCTATGCGACCGCGTCGATCTATCGCCGCATGAATGAAGTCGGCCCGCGCATTTCCGACCTCGACAGCAAGGCCTATCGCGGCGTCTTCGGCGTTCGCGGGCAGATCACCGGCGACTGGAACTACGACGCCTATTTCAGCTATGCGCGCACCGAGCAGGTCGAGAACCAGATCGGCAACGTATCGCGCAGCCGGATGCTCCAGGCGCTCAAGACCAGCTATGATTCGTCGGGCAACCTGGTCTGCTCGGACACCAGCAATGGCTGCGTTCCAATCAACATCTTCGGCGCGGGCAATGTGAGCGACGCGGCGGCGTCCTTCGTCGCGATCACGACGCGCAATGCCTCGACGATCACCGAAAAGGTGGTGAGCGGCGCGATCACCAACAATAACCTGTTCGATCTGGGCGCGGGCGCGGCGAAGATCGCGGTGGGTGCCGAATATCGCGACGAATATGGCAGCTACAATCCCGACGCGGCGCTGTCGTCGGGCGATGTCGTCGGCTTCAACGCCAGCGAAGGGCTCTCGGGCGGGTATAACGTCAAGGAGCTTTTCAGCGAAATCCTGGTTCCGCTGATCGCCGACAAGCCGTTCATCAAGATGCTCGAATTCAGCGGCTCCTATCGCTATTCCTATTATTCGACGGCAGCCAAGTCGGTGAACACCTTCTCCGGCGGGCTGGTGTGGACGCCGGTCGACGATATCAGCTTCCGCGGCAAATTCTCGCGGGCGGTGCGCGCGCCGACGGTGTCCAACCTGTATAGCGGCGCGTCGCAGGACTATCCGACCGCGACCGATCCCTGCACGCTGAAGGACGAAGTGACGAACTCCAGCCTGGCCGCGCAATGCGTTGCGACCGGGGTTCCCACCAGCGCGCTGGGCACGTCCTATGACGGCGGCAGCACGCAGATCGAATCGGTGACCGGCGGCAGCACGTCGCTGCGCGAAGAGACCGCGAACACCTATACGCTGGGTGTCGTGTTGCAGCCGCGGGTGCTGCCGCGCTTCTCGCTCACGATCGATTATTACCGGGTCAAGGTCGACAACTATATCCGCCGCACCGGCACCGCGAACATCGTCCGCGCCTGTTACGGCGACGCGAATAATGGCTGGGTGGGCTATGACACCAGCTATTGCGGGCTGCTGCCGCGCGACACCAACAGCTATGCGATCACCGGCGCGGTCGATTATCTGACCAACACCGGCGGGATGAAGAGCCGCGGGATCGATTTCGAGGCACGTTACTCGGTGCCGCTCGCATTCGGCCTGGATTCGGACAGCAGCACGCTGGCGCTGCGGCTCAGCGGCACGCGGCTGCTCGCATGGGAATATACCCCGATCGCAGGGCTGAGCGCGATGAAGACCGATTGCGCCGGCAAGTTCGGGGTCACCTGCGGCAATCCCTATGCCAAGCTGCGGCTGTCGGGCCGTGCGACCTGGGATGCGGGCTCGACGCGGCTGTCGGTGGCGTATCGCCACTTGTCGGGCGTCAACGACGACGACGATACGACGGCTTATACGGTCGAGCGGATCAAGGCGTATGACTATTTCGACCTGTCGGCGGCGTTCGACATCGCAAAGGCGTTCACCTGGACGATGGGTGTGAACAACCTGTTCGACCGTCAGCCCCCGATCCTGGGCGACAATCAGCAACAGGCGAACACCTATCCTTCGACCTATGACCCCTATGGCCGGACCTTCTTCACCGGGGTCTCGCTGAAGTTCTGATGCCGGGCGGGGGAGCGGCGTCGATGCCGCTCCCCCGCTGCGTTCAGAAGCGCGTCAGTGCCACAGCACGTCGCATGACAGGAAATAGCCGCGTCCGCGCTTGGTACGGATCAACTCCCAATGTTCCGGACCGAGCGCGGCGCGCAGCCGGCTGACCAGAACATCCGCGCCGCGCGGGTTGCGAGCCAGGCCCTCCGCCTCGGTTTCGCCGAGAAGTTCCTCGCGGCGAAAGACGTGACGCGGGTTGCGCAGGAACCGCATCAGCAGATCGGCCTCTGCGGTGCGTATGCGGCGCGATCGGCCGTCGGCGGTGTGGAGCAGCCGGAGCAACGGATCATAGCGCATCCCTGCAAAATGGGCATCCTTGTCGCGCCCCGCGACATCGTCGGCGTCGGGCGACGCGGCCCGCCGCGCGAGCAGCGCACGCACCACCGCCAGCATCTCGGCGGGGCTGCAACGCTGGTCGACACAATGGTCCGCGCCCAGCTCCAGCGCGACGATCCGGTCGGTTTCGGTCATCCCGTGGCCGGTGACGACCATCGCCGCGGGATGCGCGACCGCGCTCGCTTCGCGCAGCAGGTCGAGCCCGAGCGGCCCGGCGATGCGCAGGTTGAGCATCACCATGTCCCATTGGGTATGCGCGAGGCGATTGCGCAACCGCTCGACATCGGTGCATCGGCAGACCTGCATCCCCTGAAGCTCGAGCGGCCTCGCCAGCTGCTCGACGCTCGCGGCGTCGCTGTCCGCGATCAGCACGCGTCGCCCGCCCAATATGGGCCCAGCGGCATTGAAAAAGGCGCGTGGCGCCGAACGGAGCGTCCAGCTTGTTTCGTTCACATCATCTGCTCGCCGTCAAAAGGGGGGACGGACAGGGTGTGGCGGCGATCTCACCAGTCGATTTCGCTGCATTGCGGGACGTCGCAGCTTTGTGGGCGCAATGCGGCACGACCGTGGGAACGTTTCGCCCCCGCGCCACGTTGGCGTTGCTCCTTTGGTTCGGGAGTAAATGCAATGCTTTGGACGATCGTCGTCATCCTCGTGATCCTGTGGCTGCTCGGATTCACCTTCCATATCGGCGCCGGGCTGATCCACATTCTCCTCGTCGTGGCGCTCGTCGTCGGGCTGATCCAGCTCTTCTCGGGGCGTCGCCGGCTCTAGACTCGTTTTCAGCTTCGCTGAATCGGTACCGGCCCGCTCCCCCGCCCGGCCACCCAACGGCAGTATTCCTAGGGGTGGCCGGGCGGGGGAGCGGGCCGGTACCGCCCTGTTTCAGTTCCACTGAAACAGATTCAGTTGGGTTGCAGCTTCTCCCCGGGTGCGCCAAAGAGAGCGCCCGGGGAGGCTGGAGCGCCATTCTTTGAACATCAATCCAACCGACTTTGCGAGCCTGCTCTGTTCCAGGCTGTGCCATGACCTGCTGAGCCCCGTGGGCGCGCTCAACAACGGGCTGGAACTGCTCGCCGACGAGCAGGACCCCGAAATGCGCGCGCGCTGCCTCGAGCTGCTGAGCGAGAGCGCGAAGGCGAGCGCCAACAAGCTGAAATTCTTTCGCCTGGCGTTCGGCGCCGCGGGCGGCTTTGGCGAGACCGTCGACACGCGCGAGGCGCAGGCGGCGATCGAGGGGCTGTTCGGCGACAATCACCGCGTTACGATCGGCTGGATGGTCGAGGACCCGGTGCTCCCCAAACAGGCGATCAAGGTGCTGCTCAACCTCGCGCTGATCGGCGGCGACGCGCTGGTCCGCGGCGGGCAGCTCGATATCGGCGCCGAGATCGTCGATGGTAATATCGAGATCGTAGTCCGTGCCGACGGCCCGCGGATCGTCCTCGACCCCGAATTGCGCAGCGCGCTGGCCGGCGGCCGCGACGACGTACCGATCACCCCGCGCGCGGCCGCTGCGTTCCTCGCGCACGAACTGGTGACGCAGGGCGAGGGGATGCTCCAGGTGAGCCCGCCCGATTCCGAAGTGCTGCTGTTCGGGGCGAGTTTCCGGGTGGGTTGAGGCTGCGGTGCAGCGCTAAATCAGCGGGCTCTCCGCGCGAGCGCGTTCGACAAGCTGGCTGAAAAGCGCCGTCAGGCTTGGCAGGATCGTTGCTATCTCCGCGCCTCGCGCCAAGGAGTAATATCGGTCAACCTCATGCCCGATGCCGAGTGCGCCGAGCTGGATCACGCCTGCCTCCTCGATTTCGCGAATGACCCGGCGGACGTCTCTCTCGAGGTAGTCGTTGCTGTTCTCCCGGAGCGTCGAGTCATCGACCGGCGCGCCGTCGGACAGGACGACCAACAGTTTGTAGCGGCGATCACCTTTGGTCATGCGCGCAGCGGCCCACGCCAAAGCCTCGCCATCGACATTCTCTCGTAAAATGTCCGGATGAAGCATCGCGCGCTGGGAAGACGTGCTCCAGAGGTTTTCGGAGGCCGACTTGTAGACGATATGCATCAATGCGCAGAGTCGACCGGGCCTGCGCGGGCGGCCGGCTTTCAGCCATTTCGCGCGCGCGAACCCGCCGTGCCATCCTGCCGTTGAGAAACCCAGAACCTCCGTCTGGACCTCGGCGGCAGAAAGCGCGGCTTCGAACGCTGCCAACGCCGCCACGATCGCGGCGATGGGTTCGCCCTTCATTGACCCGGACTGGTCAACCAGCAAAGTCACGGCGAAATCTGATCCGTGGCTGCCCAGGACCGCGCGCAGGGTGGCGTCCGGTGCCTCCTGCTTTTCGGCGAAGCGATCGGTGAGAGATTGGGCTTCCCCCCAACCCGAACCGTCGGTGTCGCGCCACTTTGGCTTGTCCGGGCTCGCGCTTGCGAGGGCTTCGGGAAGGTTGCCCGCTCCGACTTCCACGTCGAACTCGCGCGTGAAGACACGGTAAGGTGCCGCAACGCCCGCATTTGCACCCGGAACACCGGCCAACAATTTACGCCAATCGAACATTGCAGCCCTCTCACAGAGGCAGCCCGTCTCATTGTACCAAGGCTAACGCCCTCTTAACACCACTAGCGGCATAGTCAGGTGCGCTGTCAAATGCACCCGGGGCCCCATGGACGACCTGCTGCCAGAATTCATCGCCGAGACGCGCGAGACGCTGGAGGCGCTTTCGGGGGAGATCGTCGCGTGGGAAGCGCAGCCGGACGATGGCGCGCGGCTCGATGCGATCTTCCGCTTCGTCCATACTGTAAAGGGGAGCTGCGGCTTTCTCGACCTTCCCCGGCTCGGGCGGCTCAGCCATGCGGCGGAAGGGGTGCTTGCCGAGGTGCGCTCGGGCACCCGCACGCCCGATCGCGCGCTGGTCAATGCCGTGCTCGCGGTGGTCGACCGGATCGGCGAACTGGTCGAGGCGATCGATTCGGGGATGAGCCTCGAGGATGGCTGCGACGACCTGTTGATCGCCGCGCTTGCCGAGGGCGCGCAGGAAATCTCGCAGGCGGCGGCGCCGCATCGCCCGCGCGCGCCTGCGCGCAGCGTGCGGCTGAACGTCGATCTGCTCGACCGGATGATGAGCGGCATGTCCGACATGGTGCTCGCGCGCAACGAACTGGCGCGGCGGCTGCGCGGCGGCGATGTCGATCCCGGGATCGAAGCCGCGCTGGAGCGGCTGTCGCTCACCGTGGGAGAGATGCGCGACACCGTCACGCGCACCCGGATGCAGCGGATCGACGCGCTGTTCTCCGCGCTGCCCCGGATGGTGCGCGATACCGCGGCGGGGCTGGGCAAGTCGGTGACGCTCCAGATCGAGGGCGCCGATGTCGAGCTGGACCGCGAGATGATCGAAGTGATGCGCGATCCGCTGGTCCATATCGTGCGCAACGCGATCGATCACGGCATCGAGGCGCCGGGCGAGCGCCGGCTGGCGGGCAAGCGCGAAAACGGCCGGCTGGTCGTATCGGCGCGGCAATCGGGCAACCAGATCGTCATCGAGATCGCCGATGACGGCCGCGGGATCGATACCGAGCAGCTGATCCGCAAGCTTGCCGCCGCCGGGCGCGACGAGCGCGCGTTGCGGGCGCTGCCCGAGCGGGCCCGGCTGGCGCTCGCGTTCGAGCCGGGGCTGTCGACGAAGGACGAGGCGACCGAGGTTTCGGGGCGCGGCGTGGGCATGGACGTGGTCCGTGCCGCGATCGAGCAGATTGGCGGGCGCGTCGAACTGGACAATGCGCCGGGCAAGGGGCTGCGGCTGGCGATCCATGTCCCGCTGACGCTGTCGATCATCTCCGCGATCATCGTCGGCGCGGGCGACCAGCGGTTCGCGATCCCGCGCCAGGCGATCGAGGAGATCGTTACCGATCGCAGCGCCGCGATCCGGATCGACGTGCTGGGCGGGGCAAAGGTGGCGACGGTGCGCGAGCGGCGGATGCCGCTGATCGACCTCGCCGAACTGCTGGGGCTGCCGCGCCCCGAACAGGCCGGGCCGCGGATGCTGGCGATCCTGGGGGTGAGCGAGGGATGCTATGCGCTCGCCGTCGATACCGTGCTCGACAATGAGGAACTGGTGATCAAGCCCGCATCGCCCGCGGTGATGGCGACCGGCGTATATGCGGGGCAGACGCTGCCCGATTCGGGGCTGCCGATGCTGATGCTCGATTGCGCCGGGATGGCGACCGTGGCCGGGCTGCGCTTCGCCGCCGCTGACGGCCAGGGCGCCGACGAGGATGCGCCGGCGCCGGTGCCCAGCGGGATTCCCGCGCTGCTGTTCTGCGACCTGGACGGGGTGCGGCGCGCCGTGCCGCTCGTGGCGGTGGACCGCGTGGAATATGTCGACGCCGCCAGCGTCCGCTTCGCGGCGGGGCGCTTCCGCGTTCCGATCGAGGGGCGCATCCTGTCGCTGGCGGTCCATGGCGATATCCCGGCGCAGGGGCGGCTCAACCTGTTGCGGCTCAAGGATGGCTCTGCCGAAGTCTGCTACGCGATCCGGGAGGCGATCGACATTATCGAATTGCCCGACGCCCTCGCCCCCGCGCGCGATCCGGGACGGGTTGCCGGGGTGGTGCTGGTCGGCGACGAGCAGATCGAATTGCTCGATATGCTCTGGGTATTCGGCGAACATGCCGATCGCGAGGCCGAGGAGGATGCGCCGCTGTGCCTGATCGCGGGGGATAGCGACGGATGGATGGCGTCGTTCATCCGCCCGCTGCTCGAATCGGCGGGGTATCGCGTCGCGGCACAGCTTTCCCCCGGTGAGACCGCGGCAGTCGTGCTGTCCGCCGACGAAGCTCCGGCGGCGACGATCGACGCGGCGCCCATCGTGCGGCTGCGGCGTCGCCGGGCCGCTGCCGGCGAAGGCGACGACAGCGTCTATCGCTACGATCGCGCGGGGCTGCTCTCCGCGCTCAAGGCCCGCATGGCCGGAAAGGCGCGCTGATGGCGCATCTCTATCTGATCGCACAGGTCGCCGGGCGCACCGTCGCGATCGATTCGGACCAGGTCGAGTCGGTCGTCGATATCGGCGAAGTGACCGCGGTTCCGCGTGCATCGCGGCACGTCCGGGGGCTCGCCGCGCTGCGCAGCCGCGTCGTGACCGTGATCGATACCCAGTCGGCGCTGGGGCTGGACGCGGCGAGCACGGCGCGGCGCGCGGTCATCACCCATGTCGACGGGCATCATTATGCGATGCTGGTCGATGCGTTGGACGATGTCGCGCCGTTCGACCTGTTGCCGTTGGGATGCGCCATCACGCTGGAGGGGGCGTGGCAGGGCGCGGCACGGGGTATCGTCGAGCGCGACGGCGAGCCGTTGCTGGCGATCGACCTGTCCACGCTGGTGCCGCACCACGCCGCAGCAGATTGAGAAGGCGGGTTAATACGGCGCTTACATTTTTGCGCCACAATGTCCGCACGGGCGCGTGAAAAAGGTAACCGGGGAACAGCAATGAAGTCGTGTCTCGTCGTCGACGATTCGAAGGTGATCCGAAAGGTTGCCCGGCACATTTTGGAAACGCTCGATTTTGTCGTGCGCGAGGCCGGGGACGGTCGCGAGGCGCTCGATTCCTGCCTTGCGTCGCCGCCCGACGTGATCCTGCTCGACTGGAACATGCCGGTGATGAGCGGGCTGGATTTCCTGCGCGCGCTCAAGGGATCGGAATTGCCCGAGCGACCCAAGGTGGTCTTCTGCACCACCGAGAACGGCATGGCCTATATCCGCGCCGCGATCGAGGCAGGTGCCGACGAATATGTGATGAAGCCGTTCGATCGCGAAACGCTGCAAAGCAAGCTCCAGATCGTCGGCCTCGCCTGACGCACGCGCGGTGGCGCCGGGGATGATACCGATCGAGCCCATGGGCGCACGGCTGCACCGAAGCCCCGCGCAGGTCCTGATCGTGGACGATTCGATCGTCGCACGCTCGATCCTCAGCCGCATGGTGGAGGGGACGCAGCGGTTTCGCGTGTCGGCTGCGTTCGGCGACGTCCGCGGCGCGCTCCAGTTCCTCGATACCCACCCGGTCGACGTCATCCTGCTCGATGTCGAGATGCCCGGGATCGACGGCCTGACGGCGCTGCCGCAAGTCCTGGCGGCGGGGAAGGGCGCCAAGGTGCTGGTCGTATCCTCCTCCGCCGACGAAGGCGCGGCGGTGAGCGTGCAGGCGCTGGCGCTCGGCGCCGCGGACACGCTGGTCAAGCCGGGGGTTGGTGCCTTCGGGGGGCGCTTTGCCTGTGTGCTCGAGGAGCGGCTGTCGCGGCTGATCGACGCGCCCGAGGCGACGAGCGGGCTGCCCGGCCGCTATTTCCCCGCAGGGCCGGCGGCTGCCGCGTTCGACGTCGTGGCGATCGGCGCCTCGACCGGCGGCATTCACGCGCTCAGCCAGTTGCTGCGGGCGATACCCGCGCGGTTCCAGGCGCCGATCCTGGTGACGCAGCACCTGCCGGCGTCGTTCATGTCCTATTTCGCAGCGCAGCTGGCGGTACTCGGCGGGCGGCCCTGCGACGTCGCCACCGATTGCATGCGAGTCCGCCCGGGCCGGATCATCGTCGCACCCGGCCACGCGCATATCCGCGTCGTGCGGACGTCGGAGGGCGCCGCGATCCGGCTGAGCGTCGAGCGCGCGCCGTCGGGGTGCATGCCGTCGGTCGATCCCATGTTCGAATCGGTGGCCGAGGTGTTCGGCGCGCGCGCGCTGGGCATCGTGCTCAGCGGGATGGGGCGCGACGGGTGTGAGGGGGCGCGGAATCTCGTCGATGCCGGCGCGCGCATCTTCGTTCAGGACCGCGAAAGCTCGGTCGTGTGGGGAATGCCGGGGGCGGTGGCGAATGCGGGGCGCGCGACGGCGGTGCTGCCCCCCGACCAGATCGGGCGGCTGATCGCCGAGGCGCGCGCGTGACACCGCGCCCGTCTCCCACGGCGTCGCCGGCGGCGATGAACCTGATCGCGGCGCTGCTGGAACAGCGCACCGGGCAGCAGATCGCCGCCAACCGCGCATGGCGGATCGAAACCGCGCTCAAGCCGGTGCTGCGCGAATGCGGCTTCGCCTCGCTCGATGTCCTGGTCCATCAGCTTGTTTCGGCGCGTGACGGCACGCTGGCCGATCGCGTCGTCGATGCGCTGCTCAACCAGGAGACGAGCTTCTTTCGCGACGCCGCGGTGCTCGACCAGATCGCCGATGCGGCGCAGGCGATGCAGGAGGCGAACCCGGAGCGGCGCATCCGCATCTGGTCGGCGGGGTGTTCGACGGGGCAGGAGCCGCTGTCGCTGGCGATATTGTTCGCCGAACGCGGCATGGCGGTGCCCGGGCGCGAGCCGGAGATCGTCGCGAGCGACATCTCGCCAACCGCGCTCGCCCGCGCCCGCGCCGGTCGCTATTCGCAGTTCGAGATCCAGCGCGGACTCGCCGTGCGGCGGATGGTCGAATGGTTCGACAGCGTCGGTGGCGACTGGGTCGCCCGCCCGGCCCTGGTACGGCGCATCCAGTTTCGCCAGCAGAACCTGACTGCCGACGCGCCGCCGCCGGGGCGGTTCGACATCATATTATGCCGCAACGTCCTCCTGTATTTCGCGCTTCCGGCGCGGAGCCGGGTGTTCGATACGCTGGCCGCGGCGGCGCGCCCCGGCGGGCTGCTGGTGCTCGGCGCGGGGGAGACGGTGATCGGGCTGACCGAGCATTTCCGGCCGAGCCAGGGGTATCGCGGCTTTTATCGCGCAGTCGCGCCCCGGATCGAGACGCCCGCCGCCGCCGCGGGATGATCGCGCTTGCCGCGAGGGGGGCGGTGCTTCTACCGTCCGGCGATGGATTATGGGCTCATGATGACCGATGCGCCGTCGCCCAATTTCGACGCGCGCGCGCTGCCGATCAGCATGATCGTGCTCCACTATACGGGCATGGAGAGCGGCGAGGCGGCGATCGCCCGGCTGCGCGATCCCGAGGCGAAGGTGTCCGCGCATTATGTCGTCGAGGAGGACGGGACGATCCTGAAGCTCGTCGACGAGGAAAAGCGCGCATGGCATGCCGGGCGCTCGCACTGGCGGGGGATCACCGATGTCAACAGCGCCTCGGTGGGGATCGAGCTGGTCAATCCGGGGCATGAGTTCGGGTACCGGACCTTTCCCGATGCGCAGATGGGCGCGCTGATCCCGCTCGTCGCGGCGATCAAGGCGCGGCACGGCATCACCCGCGGCAATGTCGTCGGCCATTCGGATATCGCCCCGGCGCGCAAGCAGGACCCGGGCGAGCTGTTTCACTGGCACGCGCTCGCCCGGCTGCGGCTGGCATTGCCGCGGCCGACGCGCAACCTGGTCGATCCCGGCTGGCCCGATGCGGGATTCATGCTCGCGCTGGAGCGCTTCGGCTATGATGTCGAGGATCGCGAAGCGGCGGTGCGCGCGTTCCAGCGGCGCTTTCGCCCCGAGATGATCGACGGCGAAGTCGATGGCGAATGCCGGTGCCTGCTCCTCGCGCTGCTGCTCCCCAAGCCCTTGGGCGACGAATGATCATGGTGCGCGCGGCGTTCACCACGTCGCTTCGCAATTCTGCAAGTAAAGGACTAATATAGGAGAAGCAGAGGTCTGATCTGTGAACATCAGTGGAATTCGTCCTTCTCTGCCTGCGATCCTCGGCCCCGTCCGTGTTCGACTGAGCGCGACCGTGCCCTCTGACGCCAAGGGCCATGAGGTGCCGTCGGTGACGACGCCCACGAACAGCGAGGCAATCGCCGCGCTTCACCGGGCCGCGCAAGTGAAGGGCGCCGAGCGGCTGATCAACGTTTCGTCCGATTACCGGCGCGCCGCGCTCGCATCGGGCCCGCTCCAGACGCGGTGGCAGATCGATGTCGAGGCATCGGGCACCGCGGTCGGGCCGGCGGAGAGCGCCGCGCCGGAGGCCGACGCAGCCCAGGGCGAGGGTCAGGAGCCCAGCATTTTCGGCGCGCCCGATCCGGAACCCAGACACCGCACCGATTGAGCGCTTGCAGTCGCCGCGCGCTGCGCTAGAGCGGCCCGGCCAGAGGGTCGGGCGGCCGCGGGTGCGCAAGCACGCGAGGAAAGTCCGGGCTCCACGGAAATACGGTGCCGGGTAACGCCCGGCGGGGGCGACCCCAGGGAAAGTGCCACAGAGAGCAGACCGCCCACTGGACCCGCTGTTTTTGGACGGCGGGGCTAAGGGTAAGGGTGAAAGGGTGCGGCAAGAGCGCACCGCGCGACCGGTAACGGAAGCGGCATGGTAAACCCCACCGGGAGCAAGACCGAATAGGGACGGCACATGGGGTGTTCCGCCTCGTCGTCCGGGTTGGTTGCTTGAGGGGCGGAGTAATCCGTCTCCTAGAGGAATGGCCGCACATCGCCGCAAGGCGAGGACAGAACCCGGCTTACAGACCCTCTGGCAATTTTCCCGCCGCGCGCGGCGCCCATGCGGGTGGCGTTTGCGCGCGGGGCACCCTATCTGCGGGGAATCATGGCGCGTTCGACACGATCAACCGACTGGGGCTTTCCACGCTGGCGCGCTTATGGCGCCGAGCGCGAAGCGGTGAAGGTGCGGCTGTGCGACCGCCATGGCTGCGAGGAGCCGGGCGACCGCCCCGCGCCCAAATCGCCCAACAGCCCCGAACGCTGGTATTTCTGCGAGACGCACGCGGGCGAATATAACCGCAACTGGAATTACTTCGAAGGACTGACTGCCGAGGAGGCCGCGCAGCGCGAGGCCGAGGAGCGGCGCGACGCGTCGGGCTATACCGAGGCGAAGTATAATGGCTGGGCAGGGCCGGGCGACGGCAGCCGTTCGCGCGACGAGATGCGCGCGCTCGAAGTGCTGGAGCTGGAGACCGACGCCGATTTCGACGCGGTACGGCTCGCATGGCGCCGCCTCGCCAAGTCGCACCATCCCGATGTCCGCCCCGGCGATGCCGATGCTGCGAAGCGATTTCAGGCGATCCAGGCGGCGTATGACGTGCTCAAGGCCGCCGAGGAACGCCGGACCTGGAAGCCCGATTGACGCAGCATGTCCGCTCCAATTGGGCGAATGCCGTGCTGGTGTGCGCCAAATGCTCGAAGAAGCTCGACGGCGGGTTCGGTCCCAAGGGCAAGGCGCCGCTCGCCAAGGCGCTGCGCAAGGAGCTGGGGCTGAAAAAGGGGCGCAAGGGCGCGGCGGGCGTGGTCGAGGTCAAGTGCCTCGGCGTGTGCCCACGCGGCGCGGTGACGGTGGTCAACGGTGCGCAGGCGCGCGAGTGGCTGATCGTGCCCGAGGGGGCGGATGTCGCGGAACTGGCCGCCGAACTGGGTCTCCCCACGCCCGAATAGCGTTAACGCCATCAGGCTCGCGCGATTGACTTGCGGGGGTTTCGCCGCGACCGTGCTGCGGGGCATCCGCAGGGGGTATCATGCACAGAAAGATTTCGGTCGCGGTAGCGGCCACGCTGACGATCGCGCCGGTGGCGGTCCTCGCGCAGGATTCGATGATCAGCGTGCTGTTCAACAAGGCGACCGAGGTCTTCGCCGGCAAGGGCTTTGCGCCGACCGGGTGGGAGCAGACCGGCGAATTGAAGCAGGGCGCAGAACAGCGGCTGACGGTGAAGCTGACCGGGGGCAGCGGCTATACCATCGTCGGCGTGTGCGATAGCGACTGCAAGGACATGGACATCCAGTTGCTCGACGTGAGCGGCGCCGAAGTCGCGAGGGACGAGGAGGAGGATGATTTCCCGATCGTCGAAGCCCCGGCAAGCGGCACCTATACTGCCCGGGTCGCGATGGTCTCGTGCTCGGCGTCGCCCTGTGCGTTCGGGGTCAAGGCCTACCGGAAATAACGATCGGCGATCAGCCCGCGGCGTAGCGCGCCGCGGTCGCCCGGATCAGCGCGATCATGTTGGGGATGCCCTGCGTCCGGTTCGAGCTGAGCTGGTTCTTCAGGTCGAACGGCGCGAGGGCTGCGTCGATGTCGGTCGCCAATATATCGGCGGGGCTGCGATCCTGCACCGTCAGCAGGACGAGCGCGATGATCCCCTTGGTGATCGCGGCGTTGGAGTCGGCGAGGAAGTGGAGCGATCCGTCGTCGCGGCGGGTCGGATAGACCCACACCGACGCCGAACACCCCCGCACCAGCGTCGCATCGGTCTTGAGCGGATCGGGCATCGGCTCCAGCGCGCGGCCCAGATCGATCAGCAGGCGGTAGCGATCATCGGCTTCGAGGAAGCCATATTCGTCCTGGAGTTCGGCGAGGCTGGTCATGGGGTCAGGCTATAGCGTGTCGGCGACTATTGCCAACCGTGGCCTCAGGCGCTCCCCTTCCGCTTGCGGGAGGGGGCGGGGGAGGGCATGGACCCGGCCCCCTCCAAATTTCCCCTCCCCTGACCCCTCCCCTGACCCCTCCCGCAAGCGGAAGGGGGATAAAGGGAAGCCTTACAGGTCCACCCCGGCGGCGATCGCTTCCAGCTTGCGGATGCGTTCCTTGAGGTCGGCGACTTCGATCCGCGATGCGGCGGACGGGATGCCGTTCGGCACCGGATCGGCGGTGGCGCCGGTGCTGCGGCCCTGCAGTTCCTGCTGCTTGAGCGCCAGCCAGCCCCGCCAGCCGGAGAGGCCCGCGGCGGTGACCATGCCGAGTCCGGCAAGCCCGGCGACGGCGAGAGTGACATAGAGGTTGGGATCGTAGGTCACGTCATTCCTCCCTGGTCAGACGGTTATTTCAGGTCGCGCAGCGATTCGATCTCGCGATCGAGGCGGACGCTGCTGGTTTCGCTGTCGGTCACGACGCGCTCGAGCACCTGGACACGCTCGCGCAGGGCGCGGAGTTCGTCGCGGAGCCGGGCATTTTCGGCCAGGTCGGCAGCCGAGCTACCCTGCTGCGGGAGTTCCGTCCGGTCCCGGCGGCTTCGGCGATCATAGCGGCCATAGCGCGCGCGCAAGATGCTCCCGATGGTCACGACAATGACGATCGCGACTAGCATTTCCCTTGGGTCCATTACCTTGTCTCCCTTTGTCCCCCCGCAGGGAGATCAGTTGTTCGCGTGCGCCTGGACCAGCTTCGCCGCGCGGCGGCGGGGTCGGTCGCGGGACTCGGAGAGCGCAACAGCTCCCCCGCACAGTGCCGTCAGCACTGCGAAAAAGACAATCATCGAAGTAATCCTTTAGTTGAGCGGCGCGTCGCGCAGCTTTTCGATTTCATCGGCAACCGCGATACCGCGATCGGTTACTATTCTTTCGAGGACCCGGACCCGCTGTTCGAGCCGCTCGGTCTGCGCCGCATATTGCGCGGCCTTTTCGGCGGCCAGCCCTGCCTCGATCTCCATCTTGCGCTCCCAGAGCCGGAGCAGCGGCCGGACCACTACGCCGCCGAAGATCGCCAGCAGGCCGCAGGAGATGCCGAGGATGGGGATGAGAAGCGGAGAAATCATGGTCCAACTCCCTCGTTGGTGCGGTTCAGCGGAGCGCGTCGATCGCGCGGGCGGTGCGTTCGGCGGGATCGGTGGCGATGCGTTCGAGCACCGCGATCCGCTCCTCCAGCCGAGAGATCTGCCCGGTCAGGCGCTCATTCTCGGCTGAGAGCAACTCGATCTTGCGATCGGCCTCGGGATTGCCCTTCGGCGTCATGCCCTTCCACTCATTCTCCAGCGCATAGCCGTGCTTCGCGCGGATCCAGTTGTTGATGAGCCAGCCTGCGGTCGAGATCGCTACGATCATCAACACGAAGATCATGGTGTCCTCGTTCATGGCTTAGTCCCTCCCTGTTGACTGCCTGCGCCTCAGCGCAGGCTGTCGATTTCGTCGGCGAGGCGCGTGTTGCGGCTCGTATAGTACATCTCGATGTCGGCGAGCCGGCGGTCGATGTCGCGGAAGGTCGAGCGGACCTCGGCGGTCGAGCGCTTGGGATTGCTCCGCACGCCCTGCCAGAACTTCTCCTCCTCGGCGGTCTCGTACAGGCCGACCGGCTTGGCGTTCGCCATCCAGGCGACGAGGAAGTACGCGACCAGCGTCCAGGGGAAGCCCCCGACCAGCGTGAGCAGGATGGCGCCGACGCGAACCCAGGTGGTGTCGATCCCGGTATAGTCGGCGATCCCGGCGCACACGCCCGACCATTTGGCATTCTGCTTGTCGAGATAGAATTTGGTGCGGCTGGCGGACATTTCAGTTCCTCCTGCTGATGTCATAGGGCGAGGGGCTCTGCGGCTGGCTCGGACGGAAGTCCGGATTGTCGGCCGCGATGATCCGCTCGATCGTCATGAGCCGCTCTTCCAGGCGGCGGGCGGTGTAGTGCAGCTCGTCGAGGAGCTTTTCGTCTTCGCCGGTGATCGTGGCGGCCTGCTTCCACTTGGTGACATAGTGGAAGACCAGCCACGGCAGCCCGAGGAAGAGGATCCCGATCGCCAGGATCGGAATGATGATCTCGTCCATGGATCAGGCTCCCCGGTTCAGGCGGGCCTTCAGGGCCTCCAGCTCGGCATCGACCTTCTCGGACGAACGCAGCTCGGCGATTTCCTCCTCGAGCGTCTTGGGCGCGGCGCCCAGCCCGGCGGCATCGGCGCGGCCCTCGGCGAAATCGACCCGGCGTTCGAGCATGTCGAAGCGCGAGAACGCATCCTGCATCTTCGGGCCGTTGGTCATTTCGCGCAGGCGGACGCGGTTGTTCGCGCTTTCCAGCCGGGCGACGATTGAATTCTGGCGGGTGCGCGCCTCGCGCAGCTTGTTCTGGAGCTTGTTGATGTCCTCCTCGGAGGCCTTGAGTGCCTCGTCGAGAACCGCGATTTCCTCGCCCAGATGCTCGCACATATCGGCAGCCTTCTGGCGCTCGACCAGCGCAGCCTTGGCCAGGTCCTCGCGGCCCTTGGACAGCGCCAGCTCGGCCTTTTCGGTCCAGCTCTCCTGGAGCTTTTCCAGCTTGCCGATGTGGCGGCGCATTTCCTTCTGGTCGGCGATGGTGCGCGCGGCGGAAGCCCGGACCTCGACCAACGTCTCCTCCATTTCGAGGATGATCATGCGGACCATCTTGGCCGGGTCTTCGGCCTTGTCGAGCAGATCGGTGACATTGGCGGCGATGATGTCGCGGGTCCGAGAAAAGATACCCATAGTGATACTCCTTCGAATTGGGGACCGGCGGGAGGAGCTAGGGAAAGACCCTCCCGCCGGGTTCCCGCTCGCCGAGGGAGGCGAGCGGGGAGACCTCGTCAGGCGATCACTGCCGGCCCGACCGCGCCTGCCACGAAGACGGCGCTGGCGAGAAGGGCGAAGGTGATGCCGATAAAGGCGTTGCGGAAATTTGCGGCTTGGTAGGTCATTGTCGTGTCCTGAACCTTGATGGTTGCGTTCGCTCGTTGTCGAGCTTGCCAATACAATAGCAGGATGCGTGCCAGTTTCTGAAAGGCGCAGATTTCCGCGGTTTTCGCCTTATTGTGCCGTTGGCCGGTGTCGGCTCCCAAAAAATTCCTTGCCAATGTTTGGGAAAATTCGCCAAGCATTTGGCATGGAGCGCGCAACGCATGTCATCGGCCAGTCGGCCGCCTTTCTCGACGCACTGGAGCGCGCGAGCCGCGCGGCGGCACTCGATCGCCCGGTGCTGGTCATCGGCGAGCGCGGGACGGGCAAGGAGCTGGTCGCCGAACGCCTCCACCGGCTGAGCCCGCGCTGGGACCAGCCGCTGGTGGTGATGAACTGCGCCGCGCTGCCCGAGACGTTGATCGAGGCCGAGCTGTTCGGGCACGAGGCGGGCGCCTTCACCGGCGCGACCAAGGCGCGCGTGGGCCGGTTCGAAGAGGCGCATGGCGGCACGCTGTTCCTCGACGAGCTCGGCACGCTGTCGATGGGCGCGCAGGAACGGCTGCTGCGCGCAGTGGAATATGGCGAGATTACCCGGATCGGGTCGTCGCGCCCGCTGCGCGTCGATGTGCGTATCGTCGCGGCGACCAACGAGCATCTGCCCGAGCGAGTCGATCGCGGCACGTTCCGCGCCGACCTTCTCGACCGGCTGTCGTTCGAAGTCGTGACGCTGCCGCCGCTGCGGCATCGCGACGGCGATGTTGAAGTGCTGGCCGAATTTTACGGGCGGCGGATGGCGTCGGAGATCGGCTGGTCGGACTGGCCGGGCTGGGGGCCGAACGCAATCGATGTGCTGCTCCATTATGACTGGCCGGGCAATGTCCGCGAGCTGCGCAACGTCGTCGAGCGCGCGGTGTATCGCTGGGAACAGGCCGGGCCGGTCGACCGGATCGAGATCGATCCGTTCCAGTCGCCCTATCGCCCGCGGCCTATTGCCAGCCGCGCCGCGACCGAGCCGCAGGGAGCGGCTCCGGCGCCGGTGGTGCCCGACGCAGTACCGGCGGCGGTGTTTGAAGGCGCGGGCGACTTCAAGACGCGCGTGGCACGGTTCGAGCGCGAGCTGCTGTCGCGGGCGCTGGCCGAGCACCGCTACAACCAGCGATCGACCGCCGAGGCGCTGGGGCTGACCTATGACCAGTTGCGCCATGCGCTGAAGCGGCATGAGCTGCTGGGGGCGGGGGGATAGCGTGCATTGATCGCTGGCCCGTGATCTGCTCAAGGCTGCGGCAAACCGGGTACGGGGTCGCATGGATACAGACATAATCGAGCGGACGCACATTGTTCCGCTGGCGGCGCAGGCGCAGGACCTGTTGGGGCTGGAGCAGGCGAACCGGCTGCGGCGCCTTCAGCCCAAGGCCGGGGCCGACTTCGCCTCGAACGACTATCTCGGGCTTGCCGGATCGGCGCGGCTGGGCCGGGCGGTGCGGGATGCGGTGGCGCGCGGGGTGCCGGTCGGCTCGGGCGGGTCGCGACTGTTGCGCGGCAACGACCCCGAGCATGAAGCGCTGGAGGCTGAGGCGGCGGCGTTTTTCGGGTGCGCGGCGGCGCTGTATCTGTCCACCGGCTATGCCGCCAATGCGGCGCTGCTCTCGACGCTGCCGCAACGCGGCGACCTGATCGTTCATGACGTGCTGATCCACGCCAGCGCGCATGAGGGGATGCGGCTGGCGCGCGCGCCCTTCGTGGCGGCGGGGCATAATGACCCGCAGGCGGTCGAGGAGGCGATCGGCGGATGGCGGCGCGGCGGGGGCACCGGCACGCCGTGGATCGCGGTGGAGAGCCTGTACAGCATGGACGGCGACCGCGCGCCGCTCGACGATCTCGTCGCGGTGGCGGCACGGCACGACGCGATGCTGCTGATCGACGAGGCGCATGCGACCGGCGTGTTCGGGCCGCAGGGGCGCGGGCTGGCGGCGCATCTGGAGGGGCGCGAGACGGTGATCACGCTGCGCACCTGTGGCAAGGCGATGGGGTGCGAGGGCGCGCTGGTGTGCGGACCTGCGCTGGTGCGCGACAGCCTGATCAATCGCGGGCGGGCGTTCATCTTCTCCACCGCGCCTTCGCCGCTGATGGCCGCGGCGGTGCGCGAGGCGCTGTGTATCCTGGCCGACGAGCCTGAACGGCGCGAGGCGCTCGCGGCGCTGGTCGCGCATGCCGAGCGGGTGCTGGCGCCGCATGGGGTGGCGGCGACGGGCAGCCAGATCTTGCCGCTGGTGATCGGCGAGGACGCGCCCACCATGGCGCGCGCGGCGGTGCTTCAGGCACGCGGGTTCGACGTGCGCGGCATCCGCCCGCCGACCGTGCCGCAGGGAAGCGCGCGGCTGCGCATCTCGCTGACGCTCAACGTCACCGAAGCGCAGGTCGACGCGCTGGCCGACGCGCTCGGGAGCGTCGCGGCATGACGCGCTTCGTCGTCACCGGCACCGATACCGATATCGGCAAGACGGTCTTCGCCGCCGCGCTGACCGACGCGCTGGGCGCGAGCTATTGGAAGCCGGTGCAGGCCGGGCTGGACGATGGCAGCGACAGTGCGCGGGTAGGCGCTCTGGCCGGAGTGCCGGTGTTGCCCGAGGCCTATCGCTTGACCACGCCCTGTTCGCCGCACCGCGCCGCCGAGATCGACGGCGTGACGATCGACCCGGCGCGGCTGGCGCTGCCCGATGTCGCCGGGCCGTTGGTGGTCGAGGGCGCGGGCGGGGTGCTGGTGCCGATCACGCGCGAGCTGCTCTATGCCGATATGATGGCGCGATGGGGGCTTCCCGTGGTGCTGGTGGCGCGCACGGGGCTGGGGACGATCAACCACAGCCTGTTGTCGATCGAGGCACTGCGCGCGCGCGGCGTGGCGATAGTGGGCATCGCCTTTATCGGCGAGGCGCAGGAGGACAGCGAGGCGATAATCGCGGCGATCGGGGGCGTGCGGCGGCTGGGGCGGCTGCCCCGGCTCGATCCGCTGACGCCGGAGGCTTTGCGTGCTGCTTTCGCGGCGCAGTTCGATCTTGCGGACTTCGGGGCATGAGCGGCTCGCCGATCTGGCATCCCTTTACCCAGCACGGGCTGGGCGAGCCGATCCCGCTGGTGACGCGGGCCGAGGGCGCGGTGCTGACCACGCAGGACGGACGGCGGATCATTGACGCCATCTCCTCCTGGTGGGTGACGACGCATGGCCATAGCCACCCGCGCATCATGGCCGCCATCGCCGAGCAGGCGGGGCGGCTCGACCAGATCATCTTCGCGGGCTGGACGCACGAACCCGCCGAGACCGTCGCGCGCGAACTGGTGCGGGTCACCCCGCCGGCGCTGAGCCGCGTGTTCTTCTCGGACTCGGGATCGACCTGTGTCGAAGTCGCGCTGAAGATGGCGCTGGGCTATTGGCGCAACCGCGGCGAGGCGCGGCAGCGCGTGATCGTGATGGAGCACAGCTATCATGGCGACACGATCGGGGCGATGTCGGTCGGCGCGCGCGGCGTGTTCAACCGCGCGTACGAACCGTTGCTGTTCGATGTGACCACCATCCCCTTTCCGGCGCCGGGGCGCGAACAGGCGACGCTGGACGCGCTGGCGGCGGCGTGCGCCGATGCCGCCGCGCTGATCGTCGAGCCGCTGGTGCTGGGGGCGGGCGGGATGCTGGTCTACTCCGCCGGGGTGCTCGCGGAGATGCGCGCGGTGTGCGCGGCGCACGGCACTTTGTTCATCGCCGACGAAGTGATGACCGGATGGGGCCGCACCGGCACGCTGCTGGCGTGCGAACAGGCGGGGGTGGTGCCCGACCTGCTATGCCTGTCCAAGGGGCTGACCGGGGGGGCAGTGCCGCTGGCGGTGACGCTGGCGACCGAGGCGATCTTCGACGCGCATTGGTCGAGCGACCGGTCGCGGATGTTTTTCCACTCGTCGAGCTACACCGCCAATCCGATCGCCTGCGCCGCCGCTGCCGCCAATCTGGCGATCTGGCGCGACGAGCCGGTGCTGGAGCGAGTCGCTACGCTGGCGGCGCGGCAGCGGGTGCGGCTGGATGCGGTGGCGCGGCTGCCGGGGGTGCATAACCCGCGCGCGCTGGGGACGATCGCGGCGCTGGAGATCGGCGACCCGGCGGGGGCCTATCTCTCCGACATCGGGCCGCGGCTGCTGGGCTTTTTCCGCGAGCGGGACCTGTTGCTTCGCCCGCTGGGCAACACCGTCTATGTCATGCCGCCTTACTGCATCGACGAGGACCAGCTCGATGCCGTCTATGCCGCGATCGGCCAGGCGGCGGCGCGCTTTGGCGGGGCGGAGTGATCGCAACACTCGATCGCTGGCCAAGAAAAAATGTTGCGGCATCCCGCGCTCCCATGCGTTAGGCGGGGGCAAGCAAGGATTAACCCCCCAACCAGGAGGATGGCATGGCTTTCGAACTTCCCGAGCTTCCGTACAGCAAGGACGCACTGGCCCCGACGATGTCGGCCGAGACGCTGGAATTCCACCACGGCAAGCATCACAAGGCCTATGTCGACAACACCAACAAGATGGTTGCCGACATCCCCGAACTGGCCGGCGCGAAGCTGACCGACGTGATCAAATACGCCAAGGAAAAGGGCAATAAGGGGCTGTTCAACAACAGCTCGCAGGTTTGGAACCACAGCTTTTTCTGGCAGTGCCTGTCGCCCGAGAAGCAGGCCCCGTCGGGCAAGCTGGCCGAGCTGATCACCGAAGGTTTCGGCAGCACCGAGGCGCTGATCGAGAAGCTCAAGGCCGAGTCGGTCGGGCATTTCGCGAGCGGCTGGGGCTGGCTTGTGTTGGAGGACGGCGCGCTCAAGGTGACCTCGCTCCATGACGGCGATTCGCCCGTCGCGCACGGCATCACCCCGCTGCTGACGCTCGATGTGTGGGAGCACGCTTATTACATCGATTATCGCAATGCCCGTCCGGCGTTCGCGGATGCGGTGCTCAACAATCTGGTGAACTGGGAATTCGTCGCCCAGAACCTCGACGGCGAAGGCGCAAGCCGGGCCGACCAGGGCTGATCCACTCGGATTTGCGGAAAAGGGGCGTCGGGCGCAGGCTCGGCGCCCCTTTTGCGTTCAGCCCCGCGACCAGGGCTGCGCGGCGCGCATGTCGAGACGGCACAGGCCGGTCAGCCCGTGGCGCTGGGCATAGGCGCGCACCCGCGCATCGTAATCGGGGGCGAGCGGGGCGGCGAAGTTCCAGTCGGGCGGGGTGAAGGTGGAGAAGCCGTTGATCGTCGGCACCCGCCAGCGTTCCGCCAGGAACATCGCATCGACATTGTGCGGATACAGCGCATCCAGCCGGGCGTCGCGGTACAGCGGGGCTCCGGGGCGGGTCGAGACGATGTAGAAGGCGGAGCAGCCGGGGGGCGGCGCGGGGATCGTGTCGAGCGCGGCGTGCTGTGCGCTGCGGCTGAGCCGCGCGGGCTGCGCGAGATTGACTTGCTCGGCCAGCAGCAGCGCGACGATCGCGCCGGCGATCCAGGGGCGGCGCTGCCACAATTGCGCAAGCTGCGCGCGCCACGCGATGCCGATGAGCAGCAGCACGGGCAGCACCAGGAAAAGCTGATAGCGCAGCACGACTCGCAGCCCGCTGGCGCCGGGGACGAGGAAATGCACCAGCAGCCAGGGCGAGACCTGCCAGATCCGCAGCGTCAGCGCCCAGCTTATCAGGATCGCGAGCGCGAAGACGCGGGCGAAGCCGGTGTCGCCCCGCCGCGCGACCAGCCGGACCAGCGCGGCGCAGGCGAGCGCGAACAGCAGCAGCGGGAAGCCCGACTCATGCTCGCCGCCGAGCAATGCGCGGGCAAGCCGTCCGTCGGGCGGCGCGACGGCGTGGACTGCGATCCGCAATCCCTGCACCAGCCAGCCCCAGAGCAAATTGGCTTCGCCCACATTCACCAGATCGGTCGGCTGGACGAGGTAGGAGATCATGAAGCCATGCCCGCCGCTCTCGACGCGCTTGGCAACGTAGACGAACAGGAAGGGGATCACGGCGACGGTGAAGGCGAGGGCGAAGGTCGCCAGCGTGCGGCCATGCGCGCGGACCAAAGCGGCGATCGCGGCGGGGCGCCAGCGTCCCGTCACTCCCAGCCAGCACAGCAGCAACACCAAGCTGAAATAGAGCGTGAACCACGCGAAATAAAAGGCGCTGACCAGCCACACCCCGATCACCGCCGCCGTCGCCACCGCCAGCAGGCGGGCGCGGGGCCGTCCGGCGATCTCCGCGCGCACGGTCAGGGTCGCGAGGCCCGCGACGAGCGGGAGCAATGCCAGCGTGTTGATCTGCGCGTGCCCCGCGTGGAGGAACATGCCGTTCGAAATCGTCGCCAGCGTCGCGATCAGGACCGTCAGCCCCCAGCTCCAGCGCAGCACGCCGCGCACCAGCCACAGCGTTGCGACATAGCCCAGCGTCCTGAACGTGAAGGCCGTCAGCGTGTCGGAAAGGAAGGGCTCGAACCCCAGACGCCATGCCGAATAGATCAGGCCTGACAGGAAATAGCCGTCATTATAGCCGAGCGTGTCGGCATAGGGATGGAAATAGAGCGGCTGGTTCCACGTCGCTGCGCCGAGGAATACCGAGCGCCAATGTTCGAGAATCGTCATCTCGATCATCGCGTCCATCCGGTCGCCGAAGCCTAGGTCGAACCCGCTCGCGAGGGTGTCGCGAAACACCACCAGCATCGCGAAGAGATAGCCGGCAAGCACCAGCGCGGCACCGAGGATGCCGCGCAATGCCGTGCTGGGCGCAGATGCGCCGCCAGATGTCATTCTGTCCCCCCCATGGGAATTGGTGCCGCGGGCGTTCCGCTCAGCCTTCGGGCGGGAGCGGCGTATCCTCGGGCTTTTCGAGCTGGAGGCCGTGTTTGAGCAGCATCGGGATGTTGAGCATCGCGAACACCAGGGTCAGCGGGATCACGCCCCAGGTCTTGAACGTCACCCACTGGTCCCAGGTAAGGACGTGGCGCATCGCTTCGTTGAGCACTGCCATCGCGACGAAGAACAGCGTCCAGTTGATCGTCAGCAGCCGCCAGCCGCTCGCCGACAGCCCCGGATAGGCGGTCTCCAGCAGCGACTGGAGCAGCGGCTTGTCGGTCGCGAGGCCATAGCCGAGGATCACCGCGAACATCGTATAGACAATCGTCGGCTTCATCTGGATGAAGCTCTGATCGTGGAAATAGATGGTCAGCGCGCCGAAGGGCAGGACCAGCGCGGCGGTGATCCACAGCATCGGCGAGACATGCTTCGCCTTCCACCAGGACAGCAGCATGGCGGCGACCATCGCGACCATGAAGGCGGCGGTGGCGGTGATGATCCGCTGGATCTGGAGGCCCGGCGCATAGCTGTTGACGAGAAAGAACACCGCGAGCGGGCCGAAGTCGATCAGCATCCGCAGACCGGGCGAAAGTGGCGAACGTTGCCTAGCCATGCGTCAATTCCTCTACGCCCGCGATGATCCGGGCCACTTCGTTTGCGTCGAACGGGCGCAGGTCGTCGACCTTTTCGCCCACGCCGATCGCGTGGATCGGCAGCCCATATTTCTCCGCCGCGGCGACCAGCACGCCGCCGCGCGCGGTGCCGTCGAGCTTGGTCATCACAAGGCCCGTGACGCCGGCGACTTCCTTGAAAACCTCGATCTGGTTCAAGGCGTTCTGGCCCGTTGTTGCGTCGAGCACGAGCACCACGTCGTGCGGCGCCGCCGGGTTGATCCGGCCCAGCACGCGGTGAATCTTGGCGAGTTCGTCCATCAGTTCGCGCTTGTTCTGGAGCCGCCCGGCGGTGTCGACGATCAGCACGTCGATCCCGGTCGCCGTCGCCTGCTTGACCGCCTCGAACACGATCCCCGCCGCGTCGCCACCCTCGGCGCCCGACACGATCGGCACGCCGATCCGCTCGGCCCAGGTGCGAAGCTGGCCGATGGCGGCGGCGCGGAAGGTGTCGCCGGCCGCGACCATCACGCTATAATCCTGTTCTTTCAACAGGTTGGCCAGCTTGGCAATCGTCGTGGTCTTGCCCGATCCGTTGACGCCAATCACCAGCATCACCTGTGGCCGCGGAAACGCCTCGACCTCCAGCTTGCGCGCGACGGGGGCGAGGACCTTCTCGATCTCCTCCGCCACGATCAGGCGGATGCCCAGTTCCTCGAGATTACGCTCGAACTGCCCCTCGGCCAGCCGGGCGCGGATGCGCGCGGCGGTGGCGGGGCCGAGGTCCGACGCGATCAGCGCCTCCTCGATCTCGTCGAGCGTCGCCTCATCCAGACGCGCGCCCGACAGCCCGGCTAGGTTGCCGAGCAGCCGGTCCGAGGTCTTGCGAAAGCCGCCGAGCAGCTTTTCGTGCCAGGTGGTGGTCATGCGATCAGCTTTCCGTCGTGTACGGCGGCGATGGTCACGGTCACTATGTCTCCGATTCGGACGGGCGCGAGGCGGATCTCGGCGAAGTTCGCGGCATGGCCACGGTCGCCGGGTCGCTCGACCAACAGGGTTTGCGCAGTCCCGACAAGGCTTTGCAACCAGCGTTCGCGGCGCCGTGCCCCGGCCTCGCGCAGCCGGGCGGCGCGGGCGCGGACGATGTCGGGCGCGACCTGCGGCATCCGTGCGGCGGGGGTGCCGGTGCGGGGGCTATAGGGGAAGATGTGCGCGTGGACGATGTCGCAATCGTCGATCAGCGCCAGCGTGTTGGCGAACATCGCCTCATCCTCGGTCGGGAAGCCCGCGATCAGGTCTGCGCCGATCGCGATTTCGGGACGTGCCGCCTTGAGCCGCTGGACCAGCGCCACGGCATCGGCGCGGGCGTGGCGGCGCTTCATCCGCTTGAGCACCAGGTCGTCGCCCGCCTGGAGCGAGAGGTGGACATGCGGCATCACGCGCGGCTCCTGCGTCAGCAGCGCGAACAGCCGGTCGTCGATCTCGACGCCGTCGAGCGACGACAGCCGCAGGCGGCGCAGATGCGGGACGTGCGTCAGGATGCGCTCGACCAATTGCCCCAGGCTGGGCGCGCCGGGCAAATCGGGGCCATAGCTGGTCAGGTCCACCCCGGTCAGCACCACCTCGCCATGCTGCTCGGCCAGCGCGGCGATGCGGTCGATCGCGGCGCCCGTGGGGACCGAGCGGCTGTTGCCGCGCCCGAACGGAATCGCGCAGAAGGTGCAGCGATGGTCGCAGCCATTCTGGACCTCGACGAACGCGCGGGCATGCGTCGAGAAGCTGGCGGCGAGGTGCGGCGCGGTGTCGCGGACGGCGGCGATATCCTGCACCAGCACCGCCGCATCGCTGGCCCAGGCGGCGGGGAGCAGCTTTTCGGCATTGCCGATCACGCGATCGACTTCGGGCATCGCGGCAAAGGCGGCGGGATCGATCTGGGCGGCGCATCCGGTGACGACCAGCTCGGCGCCGGGGCGCTCGCGGCGCGCGCGGCGGATCGCCTGGCGCGTCTGCTTGACGGCTTCGTTGGTCACTGCACAGCTATTTACCACCACTGTATCGCGTCCGGCCAGCAGCGCGCGGATCGACTCCCCCTCTGCGAGGTTGAGGCGACAGCCCAGATTCACAATATGCGGAGCGAAGGATGGCATTGGCGAGCGATCTAGGGACCGGGAGCCCGGAAGTCCAACCGAAGGCGCGCACCGTGCTGTCCTTCTGGTTCGAGGCGCTGAGCCCCGAACAGCATTTCACTCGGTCGGATTCGGTCGATACGGCCATTCGCGAGCATTTCGGCGCGCTGCGCGAAGAGCTGCTCGCGACGCGCGCGGAGGGGTGGCGCGACGATCCCCAGAGCCTGTTGGCCGCGGTGATCGTGCTCGACCAATTCTCACGCAACCTGTTCCGCGACGATGCGGAGGCGTTTGCCGCCGATCCGCTGGCGCTGGAGTTGGCCGAGGGCGCGATCGATCGCGATTGGGATGCGGCGCTGCCGCCGGAGCAGCGCATGTTCCTCTATATGCCGTTGATGCACGCCGAGGACCCGGCGGTGCAGGCCGAGAGCGTGCGGTGCTTTACGGCGCTGGGGCTCGACTCACCGCTCGAGTTTGCCCGGCAGCATGCGGAGGTGATCGCCGATCATGGCCGGTTCCCCGGGCGCAACGCCGCGCTGGGCCGCGAATCGACACCTGCCGAGCGGGAATATCTCAGCCGGCCAGACGTTGACTGGTAGGCGTCGCCGGTCCGGCTTCGCTGCGGCTGGGCTGAAGCAGCAGGCGGCGTTCGGCGAGCAGCCGACGCGCGCCGTTGGCGGATAGCGGGCGGCCATAATGCCAGCCCTGCGCCTTGGCACAACCGAGCGCGCGCAGCCGTTCCTCGATCGCGGCATCCTCGACCCCCTCGGCGGTGATCGGCAGCTTCAGGCTTTCGCCCAGGCTGATGATCGCATGGACGATCGCCGCCGAATCGGCGCTGTGGTTGAGCGACAGGATGAAGCTCTTGTCGATCTTGATCCGGTCGAACGGCAGCGCGCGCAGATGCGCAAGGCTCGAATAGCCGGTGCCGAAATCGTCGAGCGCCAGCCGGACGCCCTGGTTCTTCAGGCTGCCGACGATCGATTGCGCCAGCGCCAGATTGTCGAACAGCGCGCTTTCGGTGATTTCGACTTCGAGCCTGTTCGGGGGAAAGCCCGTTTCGGTCAGCACCTTGATGATCTTCTGCGCCAGCCATGCGTCGCGTAACTGCCAGGGCGAGATGTTGATCGACAGCGTCAGCGACGGGTCCCAGTCGCGCGCCGCCACGAACGACTGGCGCATGATCGACAGCGACAGCTCGGCGATCATCCCGGTTTCCTCGGCGATCGGGATAAACAATTCGGGGCTGATCAGCCCGCGCGTCGGATGTTCCCACCGCGCCAGCACTTCGAACCCGTGCAGCCGCCCGGTCGACAAATCGATCTGCTGTTCGAAATAGGGCACGATCTCGTGCCGCGGGATCGCCAGCCGCAACCCGCTTTCCAGTTCGTTGCGGACCTGAAGCTCGCGCTCCATCGAGTGATCGAACCAGGCGAAGCGATTGCGCCCCGATTTCTTCGCGGCGTACATCGCGATGTCGGCGGAGCGGATCAGCGCGTCGATGCTCGAGCAATCGAAATCCGAGCGCGCAATGCCGAGCGAGCAGGAAATGTGCAGCCGCAGCCCCTCCGCCTCGAACGGCTGTGCCATGCGGTTCACCAGCTTCTCGGCGATCCGCTCGACGGTGCCCGGCTCGGCGGCGTCGAACAGGAAGCCGCACGAGAATTCGTCCCCGCCCAGCCGCGCGGTGAGCGCGACCGGCGGCATCATCGACGCGATCTCGCTCGCCACCGCGCGCAGCAGCGCGTCGCCGATGGCGTGGCCGTGCATGTCGTTGATCGTCTTGAAATGATCGAGGTCGAGCATGAACAGCGCCATCGCCTTGCGGCGCCGGTTCGCGCGGACGAACATCGCGGCGCCTTCCTCCGCCAGGCTGCGGCGATTGAGGAAGCCGGTCAGCGGATCGCGCGACGCGAGCTGGTGCGCGCGTTCCTCGGCGGCGGCGCGGATGTTGATTTCCTCGCTCAGCGCGGCATGGCGACGCCAGCCGAACAGGATCAGCGCGACGTTGAGCAGCAGCGCGATGACCAGCGTGCGATCCGCGGGCGCACCGCCCTGCAGATAATGCTGGAGCGTCGTCGACAGCACCGAGCTGCCCGTGCCGATGAACAGCAGGATCGCGGCGACGCTGATCGCCCCGGTCAACAGGTTCGCGCGTGGCGAGATGGCGTGCGTGTCCCCGTCCTCGTCCCGTTCCAGCAGCATTGCCGGCAGCGCTCCCCGCGAAATCATGTCCTGCTTTTGCGCCCGGAGAGTGTAGATCGGGTTAAGTGCGGAAGCATTTCGGCAACATTCGCAGCGCGCGCGCCCGGTTGCATTCTGCGCCGCATCTCGCTATGCGCGCCTCCAACCGTTCCGAAAGGGACGTAAAGCGACGCCCCGCGTGGTGACGCCGGCCGACGAGGTTTCGTCCGCCGGCGCGTTTTGCGTTTCGGAGGTGCGTTGCGAAGTGGAGTGATCAGGACGTCATGTTCGAAAGTCTGAGCGATCGGTTAGGCGGCGTTTTCGATCGCCTGCGCGGCCGTGGCGCGCTGACCGAGGCGGATGTCCGCACCGCGATGCGCGAAGTGCGGATCGCGCTGCTGGAGGCGGATGTCGCCTTGCCGGTGGCGCGCGATTTCGTCGAGAAGGTCACCGAGCTGGCGGTCGGCCACCAGGTGCTGCGCTCGATCACGCCGGGGCAGCAGGTCGTCAAGATCGTCAGCGACGCGCTGGTCGAGATGCTCGGCTCGGACACCGCCGAGCTTGAGATTGCGGTCACGCCGCCCGCGGTGATCATGCTGGTCGGGCTTCAGGGCTCGGGCAAGACCACGACGACCGCGAAGCTTGCCAAATTGCTGAAGAAGCAGGGCAAGAAGGTGATGATGGCGTCGCTCGACGTCAATCGTCCCGCCGCGCAGGAACAGCTTGCGGTGCTGGGCACCCAGACCGAAGTCATAACGCTGCCGATCGTGGCCGGCCAGACCCCGGTCGATATCGCCCGCCGCGCGATGCAATCGGCGAAGCTCCAGGGTTTCGACGTGCTGATGCTCGATACGGCGGGCCGTCTGCACGTCGATCAGGCGCTGATGGACGAGATGAAGGCGGTGGCGGACATCGCCAACCCGGCCGAAATCCTGCTCGTCGTCGACTCGCTCACCGGCCAGGACGCGGTCAACGTCGCGTCGAACTTCTCCGAACAGGTGCCGCTGACCGGCGTGATCCTGACGCGGATGGACGGCGATGCACGCGGCGGCGCTGCGCTGTCGATGCGCGCGGTCACCGGCAAGCCGATCAAGTTTGCGGGCATGGGCGAGAAGCTCGACCAGATTGAGCCGTTCCACCCGAAGCGCGTCGCCAGCCGCATCCTGGGCATGGGCGACGTCGTCAGCCTGGTCGAGCGCGCCGCCGAGGCGATCCAGGAGGAAGACGCCGAGCGCATGGCGAGCCGGCTCGCCAAGGGCCAGTTCGACATGAACGACCTGCGCAGCCAGTTGCAGCAGATGCGCCGCATGGGCGGGCTGGGCGCGCTGGCCGGGATGATCCCCGGCATGAAGAAGGCACAGGCCGCGATGGCGGGCGGCGCGGTGGACGAAAAGATCCTGCTGCGCATGGACGCGATGATCACGTCGATGACGCCCAAGGAGCGCGCCAAGCCCGAGCTGATCAACGCCAAGCGCAAGATCCGCGTCGCCAAGGGCAGCGGAACGACCGTGCAGGACGTCAACAAGCTGCTCAAGATGCACCAGGAAATGCAGACCGCGATGAAGCGGCTGAAGAAGATGGGCGGATTGAAGGGCGTGCTGGGGATGCTCGGCAAGGGCGGTCCCGCGGGCGGCATGGCGGGGCTCGGCAATGCGCTGGGCGGCGCCGACATGGGCGACATGATGGGCAAGCTGGGCGGGCCGAACCTGCCCCCCGGCTTCGAAAACTTTGTGAAGAAAAAGAAATAACCTCTTAAAAACCAATAGTTCAGAAGGAAGATTAATGGCTCTCTCTATGCGTCTCTCGCGCGGTGGTTCGAAGAAGCGTCCCTATTACCGGATCGTGATCGCCGATGCCCGCAGCCCCCGCGACGGCAAGTTCATCGAAAAGATCGGCACCTATAACCCGCTGCTCGCCAAGGACGACGAGAAGCGCATCGTGCTCGACGGCGAGCGCGCCACGCATTGGCTGAGCGTCGGTGCGCAGCCGACCGACCGCGTCGCCCGCTTCCTCGATGCCGCCGGGCTGAAGGAGCGTGCTGCACGCGCCAACCCGAACAAGGGCAAGCCGGGCGAGAAGGCCGTCGAGCGTGCCGAAGAGCGCGCCGAGAAGCTGAAGGCCGCCGAGGAAGCCGCTGCCGCTGCATCGCAGGCCGAAGCCGAAGCCGTGGTTGCCGCCGAAGTCGAAGCCGCGACCGAGACGTCGACCCCGGAAGCCGAGCAGGTCGCCGAGGCGACTGCCGAGCAGACTCCGCCGACCGAAGGTTGAGCCATTTGCGGGCCATCGTGCGTTTCGAGGGGGTAACCCCATGAAAGGACTGCACGATGGCCAGCAAACCCGAAACCGGACCGGACACCCAGGATCGTGAAGAACCGGGAAGCACCAGCACCAACCCCGGCGGCGTCAGCACCGACGCCCCCGCGGAAGGCGCCGACGACACCCCCGGCGAGCAGCCCGGATCGCCGCAAGGCTGATCGCGCGGTCACGCTCGCCGCGGTGATCGGCGCGCACGGGATTGGCGGCGAAGTCCGGTTGAAGGTCTTCGCCGACGATCTGTCGAGCTATGCGTCGTTCAACGACGGCGCGTTGACGCTCAAGTCGCTGCGCCCCGGATCGAACGGGGCGATCGCGCGGTTCGCGGAGATCGCCGACCGCAACGCCGCAGAGGCGATGCGCGGCACCGCGCTGACGGTGCCGCGCGCGTCGCTGCCGCCGCTGGGCGACGGCGAATATTATCATGTCGACTTGCTGGGGCTCCCCGCAGTCTCGTCCGAGGGCGAGGCGCTGGGGGTGGTCGTGGCGATCGACAATTTCGGCGCGGGGGACGTGCTGGAGATCGAACGCCCGGGCGGCGACGACGGCAAGGCGGGCAAGCGCTTCATGGTGCCGATGCGCCCCGAGGCGGTGCCCGAATGGGATGCCGATCGGCTGGTGATTTCCGTCGAGTTCGTCGAATAGGCGTTTGACATAACCGGATGGTTATCATAACCGTCGGGTTATGGATGAGTCGCTCGACCGAAAATTTGCTGCCCTGGCCGATCCCACCCGTCGCGCGATCCTGGCGCGGCTGGCGCAGGGCGAGGCGTCGGTTGCCGATTTGGCCGCGCCCTTTGCGATGAGCCAGCCGGCCATCTCAAAACATCTCAAGGTTCTCGAAACCGCGGGGCTGATCGAGGCCGGGCAGGCGGCCAAGTCGCGCCCGCGCCGGTTGAAGCGCGAGGCGATCGCCGCCCCCGCCAAATGGCTGGAGATGCTGGGGGGCGATTGGGACGCGAAGTTTGATCGCCTCAACGCCTATCTTTCGACGTTGAATGAGGGAGAGACGCATGACTGACGCCCGTACTGTGCCCGTTTTCATGATCCAGCGCCGGTTCGCCGCGCCGATCGAGCGCGTGTTCGATGCATGGGCGGACCCCGTCCAGATGGAGAAATGGTCGGGCCCTACGGGCTCGCAGGTCACCGTCTTGCGCGGCGGCATCGCGGCGGGCGAGACGCTGCACGCGCGCTCGGTCAGCGCCGAGGGGCAGGAGATGCACACGCTGGTCCGCTATCACGAGGTCAGCCGCCCGGATCGGCTGGTCTATGACCAGAGCTTCGCCGACGCCGAGGGCGCTATCGTCAAGGCGCCGTTCTTCGACGTCTGGCCGCGCGTGATGCGCACCGAGGTCGATCTTGCCGAGGACGAGGGCGGCACGCGCCTCACGCTGCGCTGGACCCCGGTCGACGCCACGCCCGACGAGGAAGCGATGTTCGCGAGCGTGATGGAGTCGATGACCGGCGGCTGGAGCGGCAGCTTCGACAAGCTCGACGCGTTCCTGGCGGGTTAGCGCCGGATCGGGCGCTGCCCGGCCAGCATGTTGCGGATCGTGGTGGCGGCCACCCCGGCTTCGCCCATGGCGTGGCTGATCTGGTCGAGCCCCTTGGCGACGTCGCCCGCCGCGAACAGCCCGGGGATCGAGGTGCGCTGGTGGTCGTCGACCTCCAGGCACCCGTCCTCGCTGGCCCGAGCGCCCGCCTGTACCGCGAGGTGCGAGCGGATGCGCGAGCCTAGTGCAGGATAGATGCTGTCGAACGCCATCCGCCCCTGCGCGGTGTCGAGCGCCAACGTCTCGCGCTCGATCGCATAGCCGTCGCACGGGCCATCGACTCGCGCAATCCCTGCGTCGTCGAGCGCCCGCGCGCAGCTATCGTCGAGGTCATGTTCGGCATCGGGTGCGATCAGCGTCACATCGGCGGTGAAGCCGCGCAGGAACAGTGCCTCGCGCATCCCGTGATCGCCGGTGCCGATCACGCCGACACGCTTGTCGGTGACTTCATAGCCGTCGCAGATCGGGCAATAGCGCAGCAGCCCGCGTGCGAGTGCCTCGTCGTGGAGCGCGTCGGGCATGTTCGGGCGGTGGTTGACGACGCCCGTGGCGAGCAGCACCGATCGCGCCTCCAGCTCGCGCTCTCCGATCAGCACGGCAAAGCCGGTGTCGGTGGCGCGTAGGCCTGTCACTTCGGCCTGTTCGCGGACGGCGCCATATTTCTCGGCCTGTTCGAGCATGCGCGCGAGCAGGTCCTTGCCGGAAATCCCCTCGGGATAGCCGGCATGGTTGTGGGTGCAGGGGATCAGCGCCGCGCGGCTCGACCCGCAATCGAACAGCCGGATCGAGAGATGGAAGCGCGCGAGATAGATCGCGGCGGTCAGCCCCGCCGGACCTGCGCCGATGATGATGCAATCGTCCATGGGTTGCGGGACGCGCGGGGGCGGGGGAGGTTCCTTGACGGCGTCAGGGGCCGTATATACATCGCGTATATACGGAGGCGACCATGACGAAGGAATATCGCGCCAGGACATTCAAATCGGGCAACTCGGTGGCGCTCCGGCTGCCCAAGGGGCTGGGCGTGAAGGAAGGCGAGGACGTGGTGCTCCGCGAGGAAGCGCAGGGGTTCAAGGTCGAGGTGGTGCCGGCCCTGCCAAAGAAAATCGACGTCAGCGGTTTCGCGGGCAAGATTCCGTGGCTCAAGCCTATACCGCCCGAAGATCGCCTGATCGAGGAGCGTGAACTTGACTGGGATGGAAAGCGCCTGAAGCGTGACTGATCCGCTGTACCTGCTCGATTCGAACATCTGTATCTATGTTCTTGCAGATTCCGCGGGCGCTGCGGCGCAACGGCTCGCGGCACAGTCCGAAGGGACAGTGGTGACGTCTGCGATCGTCTTTGCGGAAGTGCAGCGGGGATTGCCGCAGACGGACGCATCTGCGCAGGCCGCGGCTGCGGCGATGTTCAAGTCGGTGCCCGTCCTTCCTTTCGATGCAGCGGCCGGCGCGCGCTATGCAAGCGTGCCGTTCCGCCGCGCGCGCTACGATAGCCTGATCGCCGCGCACGCGCTTTCGCTGGGCCTTACCCTCATCACCAACAACGAACGCGATTTCGCCGACATTCCCGGCCTTCGCGTCGAGAACTGGACGCTGTGACTTTCGCCGCCACCATCGTTACGCTCTATCCGGAGATGTTTCCCGGCCCGCTTGGCATATCGCTGGCGGGCCGCGCGCTGCGCGAGGGGCGGTGGAGCCTCGATACCGTCCAGATCCGCGACTTCGCGATCGACAGGCACCGTACCGTCGACGACACGCCCGCAGGCGGCGGTGCGGGGATGGTGCTGCGCGCCGATGTGCTGGCGGCGGCGCTGGATAGCGTGGGGCCGGGCCGTCCGGTGCTGGCGATGACGCCGCGCGGGGCGCCGCTGACCCAGGCGCGGGTGCGCGCACTGGCGGCGGGGCCGGGGGCGGTGGTGCTGTGCGGCCGGTTCGAGGGATTTGACGAGCGCATCTTCGAGGCGCGCGAGATCGAGGAGGTGTCGATCGGCGACTATATCCTGTCTGGCGGCGAGATGGGCGCGCTGGTGCTGCTCGACGCTTGCATTCGGCTCGTTCCCGGCGTAATGGGCGCGCCTTCCAGCGGCATGGACGAGAGCTTCGAAACGGGGCTGCTCGAATATCCGCAATATACCCGACCTGTCGAATGGGAGGGGCGCACGATCCCCGAAGTGCTGCGATCGGGGGATCATGCGCGGATCGAGGCATGGCGGCGACGCCAGGCGGAGACCGATACACGGCTAAGGAGGCCGGACCTTTGGGAGCGCCATGAGGGCGCTCGGGTTCAGTCTCCCTCTGGCGCGCAGCGACGAACTAGGGACGAATGACATGAACGTCATCCAGACGCTCGAAGCAGAGCAGATCGCCAAGTTTCTTGGCACCAAGACCATCCCCGTTTTCCGCCCCGGCGATACGCTGAAGGTCGGCGTGAAGGTCGTCGAAGGCGAGCGCACCCGCGTCCAGAATTTCGAAGGCGTGTGCATCGCGCGTTCGAACAAGGGCATGGGTTCGAACTTCACAGTTCGCAAGATTTCGTTCGGCGAAGGCGTCGAGCGCGTCTTCCCGCTTTATTCGCCGAACATCGATTCGATCGAAGTCGTGCGCCGCGGCGTCGTGCGTCGCGCGAAGCTCTATTATCTGCGTGGCCGCACCGGCAAGTCGGCGCGTATCGCCGAGCGCCGCGACAATCGTCCGGCCAAGGCTGACGCCGCCGAGTAAGCGGTTCGCTTTTCGAGGTAGCGCGGGGCGCGGTGGCGATAGCTACCGCGCCCCGTTTCGTTTGGGGTTTCCCGGGCGTTCGTCATCCTGACGGAGGTCAGGATCCATTCGGGGCAACGGAAGGGGGTTTGCCTTGAGCGGAGGGGCGAATGGGTCCCCCGGACTCACGGAACAAGTGCACCACCTGCTAAGGTGATTGCGCGATGGGACGACATTACAGGCAGCTCAGCCTCGACGAGCGGATCGAGATATGCCGCCTTCATGAAGGCGGTATATCTTGCCGACAGATTGCCACCGCGATCGGGCGTGATCACACGACGGTCGGTCGGGAACTCAGGCGCAATAGCAAGCCGACCAAGGTCTGGCCCGGCGGCTATGCGCCCGGGCGTGCCCATAGGCTCGCGATCAGACGACGACGATGGGACTGCCGTTTCAAGCTGGCGCGCCAGCCGGACCTGCGAGATATCGTGAAGAACGGCCTTGCGATGGGATGCTCTCCCGAACAGATCGCCGGCCGACTGGCGCTTGAGCACGGTCGCACCATGGTCAGCCACGAGTCAATCTATCGATGGCAGTGTCAGGAATTTCGTGTGCGGGTGGGCGGATTGAACATTATGCCGCCATGGCTCTGATGAACCGCTCACCGAAGATAACGGCGAACTGTGCCTTGGCCATGGACCATTCCCGTGGTGGCATTTTCCACTCTTTTTCCGACCGGTTCAAGATCAGGTAGAGCAGCTTGGTGGCGGCCTCGTCGCTGGGGAAGTGCCCCCTGGCGCGGACGGCCCGTCTCAGCTTCGAGTTCAAGGCCTCGATCGCATTGGTCGTATAGACGATCCGGCGGACCTCGTCGGGGAAGGCGAAGAATGGGATCACCTCGGCCCATGCGCGCCGCCAGCTTTGGCCGATGGCGGGATAGCGGGTGCCCCAAGGCCCTGCCTCGAACGCCGTCAGCGCCTGTTCGGCGGCCTCGGCGCTGGGGGCGCGGTAGATTTCCTTGAGCGCCGTCGCCAGGCCCTTGCGGTCCTTCCAGGAGACGAAATCCATCGAGTTTCGCAGCAGATGGACGATGCACGTCTGCACGACCGCGTCGGGGAATACGGCGGTGATCGCCTCGGGAAAGCCTTTCAGCCCATCGACCACGGCCAGCAGGATATCTTCGGTGCCGCGGTTCCTGAGCTCGTTCATCACCCGCAGCCAGAATTTGGCACCTTCATTCTGCTCCAGCCACAGGCCGAGCACTTCCTTCGCGCCATCGGCGCGGACGCCCAGCGCGATGTGGATCGCCTTGTTGCGCACCATGCCTTCATCGCGGATCTTCACCCGGATCGCGTCGAAAAAGACAAGCGGATAGACCGGATCCAGCGGCCGCTGCTGCCAGCTGGCGACCTCGTCGAGCACCGCGTCGGTCACCGTGCTGATCAGGTCCGGCGAAGCGTCGATGCCGTACAACTCCTGGAGATGGCCGGCGATTTCCCGCGTGCTCATGCCCCGCGCATACATCGACACGATCTTCTCATCGAAGCCGGGAAACCGGCGCTGGTACTTGGCGATCAACTGCGGATCGAAGCTCGACTGACGGTCGCGCGGCACCGCAATCGAAAGGCTGCCGGTGTCGGTTATCACGGTCTTGCGGCCATAGCCGTTGCGCGTGTTGCCGGCACCGTCCTCGCCGGCGAGGTGGTGATCCATCTCCGCGTTCAACGCGCGCTCGGCCAGCGCCTTCTTCAGCGCATCCAGCAAGCCGCCGTGTTGCAGCGCCGCTGCCGCATCCCCGCCGGCCAGCAATTGGTCCAGCACTTCATCTGGTATCGTTGGTTCTTTGCGTCGGGCCATATCGGGTCTCCTTCTTACCCACTATGCCCGCCCGCACACGAAATTCCTGACACTGCCCTATCGATACGTCTATCATCGCTCGGCCCAGAAGGACTACTGGCACCGCCTTCTGCCCCGCTGCAAGGCAAGGCGCGGCCGCTATGGCCGCCAGGGCGGAAGCCCGGCCAGCTTCATCAAACAGCGCAGGCCGATCGGCGAACGCCCCCTCGAAGCCCGGGATCGCGCACAGCCGGGCCATTGGGAAGCCGACTATATGCTGTTCGCCCGATATGGGCACAATGTCCTCGTCCTGCACGAGCGCCACACACGCTACACCATCCTCGACAAGCCACCCCACCGCAGAGCCGAGCTGACCGCACGCCGGATCACACGCAGACTGCGCCATATCCCCCAGGATCTGCGCAGGACCATCAGCTTCGACAACGGCACCGAGTTCGCCGAACATCACCGCCTTCACGACAGCCTCGGCATCCAGACCTTCTTCTGCGATGTCCGAGCCCCATGGCAAAAGGGCGGTGTCGAAAACACCATCGGCCGACTGCGCCGAAGCCTGCCTCGCAAAACCGACCTCGACACCGTCAGCCACAGACAACTCCGTGCCTGTGCCGACCGGCTCAACAACATCCCCAGAAAATGCCTTGGCTTCCTCACACCCGCCGAGGCATTCTCCAAAATCTCAACCGGTGCACTTCAACCGTGAGTCCACATCGCCTTGTCGCCGCCGCCCAGCACGCGGCGCAAATCCTCCCAGCGGCGGTGGATCGTCGCGGCTGCCGAGCCGTAATCGGCGGGGGTGCCGCCTAGCTCGCGGCTTTTTTCCGAGAGCGCGTCGACGACACGGCGGCGTTCGGCGGCCATGTCGGCGAAGAATTCGGCGAAGCGCGCGGCGTCGGCGTGCTCGGCGGCCTGTTCATAGCCGCGAATGCTGTCGATCGTGGTGACGATCAGGTCGTCGAGCTTCGATATATCGGTGTTGGTGGACATGGCGCTCTCCCGTGGCTTTGCGATCCAGAACCGGGGCCGGGTGCAAAGGTTGCGGCGCGTAGCGGGCGAATGAGGGTTAGCGGCTTAACGCGCCCCTTTACCCGCGCCGCGTCCGCCGCAATAACGCACGCGCCGGGCACCCCGGCGTGTCGGAGGATTGGAATGCGCGGATGGTTGCTGGGCCTGGCTATGGTAGGGACGCCGTTGATGGCCGATAACGCGATCGCCCAGACCCGCGACCTTCCGCTCGAGCGCGTGTTCGCCAGCCCCGACCTGAACGGCCCGCAGCCCCGCGCGGCGCGCCTCTCGCCCGACGGCAAATACCTCACGCTGCTGCGCAACCGCCCCGACGAGAAGGAGCGGTTTGACCTGTGGGCGATGGATACGACCACCGGCGAATGGCGGATGCTGGTCGATTCCAAGAAGGTCGGCAGCGGCGCAGAACTGTCCGAAGCCGAGAAGATGCAGCGCGAGCGCGCGCGGATCGGCGGGAGCAAGGGCATCGTCGCCTATGACTGGTCGCCCGACGGCAAGACGATCCTGGTGCCGCTGGAGGGCGAGTTGTACCTCGCCTCGCTGGACGGAACGGTTCGCAAGCTCCCCGCCGGGGCGGGGCCGAAGCTCAACGCGGCGGTCAGCCCCGCAGGCCGCTTCGCCAGCTATGTCCAGGACCAGAACCTGATCGTGATGGACCTGAGCACCGGCGCGCCGAAGCGGATCACCGACGATGGCAAAGGCACGGTCCATTGGGGCGAGGCCGAATTCGTCGCGCAGGAGGAAATGGATCGCTTCTCCGGCTATTGGTGGTCCCCCGGCGACCGCTATGTCGCCGTCGAGCGCTTCGACGAGGCGCGGGTGGGGATCGTCACGCGCGCCGCGATCGGCGCCGAGCGGACCGACATCTTCCAGCAGCGCTATCCCAAGGCGGGGACGCCCAATGCGCTGGTCGAACTCTATGTGATGGACGCGGCGGGGCAGGGCCGGGTGAAGGTCGATCTGGGTACCGACACCGACATCTATCTCGCGCGCGTCGATTGGTCGCAGGACGGCAAGACGCTGTATGTCCAGCGCCAGAACCGTGCGCAGACGGTGCTCGACCTGCTCGCGGTCGATCCGGCGACCGGCAAGTCCAGCGTCGTCTTCACCGAGAAAGCAGCGGCGAAGAGCTGGATCAATTTGTCGAAGGCGCTGACGCCGCTGGCGGACGGTAGCCTGATCTGGTGGTCCGAACGCGACGGGCACGGGCATCTGTATCGCTTCAAGGCGGGCAAATGGACCCAGCTGACCAAGGGCGACTGGGAAGTGACTCCCGACGTGGCGGGCGTGGACGAGGCGACGGGCCGCGTCTTCTTCCTGGCGAACAAGGACGATGTGCTGGAGCGCCACGTCTATGCAGTCGATTATCGCAAGCCCGGCGCGGTGACGCGGCTGACCGAGGCGGGGTGGTGGAACAGCGCGACGATGGATGCGTCGGCCCGGCGGATGATCGTGTCGCGGTCGAACCCCGACCAGCCGGCGCAGGTCTATCTGGCCGACGCATCGGGCAAGCGGCTCGCCTGGGTCAACGAGAATGCAGTGACCGCCGCCGACCACCCCTATAACCCCTATCTCGCCAGCCATCGCACCCGCAGCTTCGGCACGGTCAAGGCCGAGGACGGGACGATTCTCCACTGGGAGATGATCACGCCCAAGCTGGAGCCGGGCAAGCGCTACCCGGTGTTCTTCCAGCATTATGGCGGCCCGCATTCGCAGACGGTCAGCCGCGCCTGGGGCGGGTCGCTCCAACAGTATCTCGTCGATCGCGGCTATATCTGGTTCCAGCTCGACAATCGGGGGTCGGCCAATCGCGGCGTGAAGTTCGAAAGCGCGATCTGGCAGGCGATGGGATCGGTCGAGGTCGCGGACCAGCTGGCCGGTGCGAACTATCTCAAGACGCTGGACTTCGTCGATCCGAAGGGGATCGTCACTTATGGCTGGTCCTATGGCGGCTATATGACGCTGAAGATGCTGGAGGCGGCACCCGGCGTGTTCGCGGCGGGCGTGGCGGGCGCGCCGGTGACGAAATGGGACCTGTACGACACCCATTATACCGAGCGCTATATGGGCGATCCGACCAAGGTGCCGGAGGCGTATAAGGCATCGGGCACGATCGCCGATGCCGCGAAGATCGCCGATCCGCTGCTGATCGTCCACGGCATGGCCGACGACAATGTCGTGCTGGAGAACACGACGGCGATGGCCGCCACGCTCCAGCAGGGCGCGGTGCCGTTCGAGATGATGCTGTATCCGGGCCACACCCACCGCGTCGGCGGGCCGGGGGTGAGCCAGCATCTGTGGAACACCATCCTGACGTTCCTCGCGCGCAACGGAGGCGCGAAATAGGCGCGGGGTCCGTAACGATACGGAGCCCGAACCAAATTATCGGGCGCAAAAGTCAGGCGGCGCCCGGTTCGTCCTAAAATGACGGGAAACCCATTGCTGCCCGACTTCCGTTGGCGCGGCGCACGAAAGGGCGTCCTGACGATGCAAATCCTGTCGAATCTCAAGATTTCCGTGAAGATATTGTTGCTCCTGGCGATGCTGGGCATCGCGATGATCGGTGTCGGCATTTACGGCATGAAGACGATCGGGGGCATCGACAACAATTACTCGACGCTCACCGACGTTAAACTGCCCGACACGATCCAGATCGCCCGCGCGAATCGCAAGACCGTCGAGATGGTTTATTCGGGCTATCAGGCGCTTGTCTATGACGGCGCCTCGCGCGAGGGGCAGGAAGCGGTCGAGAATGAGGCCAAGGCCTATGATGCTGCAGTAACGATCCTGTCTGACCTTCGGAAGGCCGAGCCCGAGGAGGCGACGCGGATCGACGACCTGCGCGCCCGGATCGATGCGCTGCACAAGCTGACGGGCGAGGCGGTCAAGCTGGGGAGCCAGAACCGCAACGACGAAGCGCGCGCGGACCTAGCCAAAGCCGACGTGGCGATGAAGGAATTCAGCAAGGCGGGCGTCGCTTATGCTGACGAGCGGATCGCGGCAGGCAAGAAGCTGTCCGGCGAGCTTTCCGCGGCGTCGGCGCAGGCCGGGATGATGATGATCGGCGTCAGCCTGGCCGCGCTCGCGGCGGCAATGGGCGTGGCGGCGTGGGTCGCCCAGGCGCAGATTTCGAAGCCGATCGCCCGGCTGCAGGATTCGATGCGCACGCTTGCCGACGGCAATAGCGACCTCGACATTCCGGGTACTGACCGCGGCGACGAAATCGGCGGCATGGCGCATTCGGTGCTGGTGTTCCGCGACGCGGCGCGCGAGCTGAAGCGCGTCGAGGCAGCCAAAGCCGTCGCCGATGGCGAACAGAAACTGGCGCTCGACACGCTCGAGGCGCAGCTCTCGCAACTCGCTGATGGCGATCTCTCGGCGTCGATCAGCATCAACCTGGCGCCCGAATATGCGGGGCTGAAGACCAACTTCAATTCGGCCGTGGCTGCGCTCCGCGACCTGATCGGCGCGGTCAAGGACAGCGCGGAGGCGATCTCCACCGGCGCCCGCGAAATCGCATCGGCATCGGAGGATCTCGCCCGCCGGACCGAGGGCAGCGCCGCCAGCCTGGAGGAAACCTCCGCTGCGGTGACCCAGATGGCAACGCGGCTGAAGAGCACGGCGCAGGCATCGACCCAGACGGTCGAGCGCGCCAACGGGGCGATCGCGGTGGTCGATTCGGGCCGCTCGATCGCCGACGAAGCGGTGCAGGCGATGGGCCGCGTGTCGGACAGCGCCAAGGGCATCGACAGCGTGATCGAGGGTCTCGACAAGATCGCGTTCCAGACTCGCGTCCTCGCGATGAACGCCGCGGTCGAAGCGGGCCGCGCGGGTGAGGCGGGCCGCGGGTTTGCGGTCGTCGCCGACCTGGTCTCTGCGCTGGCAATGCGCGCCGAGGAAGAGGCGGGCCGCGCGCGTGACCAGCTTACCGCGACGCAGACCGACATCGTCGCGGCAGTCGACATGGTCCGCCGGGTCGATACCGCGCTGGGCGACATCGTCGGCGACGTCAACGAAGTCCATGCGCTGCTCGAGACGATGGCGCGCGACAACCAGGTCCAGTCGGCGGCGGTGACCGAGGTTTCGACTGCGGTCGGCGCGATCGACCAGACGACGCAGCAGAATGCGGCGATGGTCGAGGAAACCTCGGCGGCGGCGCGCAACCTCAACACCGAAGTCGCCGCGCTCTCCGAACGCGCCGGGCGCTTCCGCACCGGCCACGATGCCCCGGCACCCGTCCGCCGCGTCGCCGCGCCGGTCAGCGTGATGCCCAAGGCGTCGTCCGCCGGCACCGTCGCCGCGGTCAAGCTGGGCCAGCATAGCGACGAATGGGCGAGCTTCTAACCGACGCTCCGCTTCCCTCGTGAACGACGTGCCCCCCGCCGCACCCGGCGGGGGGCATCGTCGCGTCCGGATACTTTGCATTTTTTTCGCGAAACGGGCTCGCAACGCAGGATTGTTTCTGCTAGCGGCGCGCCATGCTTCGAAAACGGCTCTCCGCTACGCGAATTAGCCCGCGCCCCTGACGGGCGCGAAAGCCGCGCTTTGGCGCGAAGCAGGGGAATGCACTCGCATTCCACCCCAAACTCCAACTAAAGGCACCCTTGCCGCCCGTTCCGGGCGGGCGGGTTGAAAGAGGTACTTATGGGCTACCGTGTCGTGGTCGCTGGCGCGACCGGCAATGTCGGGCGTGAAATGCTGAACATCCTGGCCGAGCGGGAATTCCCGATCGACGAACTGGCGGTCCTCGCCTCGTCGCGCTCGGTCGGCGATATGGTCGATTTCGGCGAGACCGGGAAACAATATAAGGTCCAGAATATCGAGCATTTCGACCCCGCCGGATGGGACATCGCGCTGTTCGCGATCGGTTCGGACGGTTCGGCGACCTATGCGCCCAAATTCGCGGCGGCGGGCTGTGTCGTGATCGACAATGCCTCGCTCTACCGGATGGACCCGGACATTCCGCTGATCGTCCCCGAAGTGAACCCCGACGCGATCGATGGCTATAAGAAGCGCAACATCATCGCGAACCCCAATTGCTCGACCGCGCAGATGGTGGTCGCGCTCAAGCCGCTGCACGACGCCGCGAAGATCAAGCGCGTCGTCGTGTCGACCTATCAGTCGGTGTCCGGCGCGGGCAAGGCGGGGATGGACGAGCTGTTCGAGCAGAGCCGCAACATCTTCGTCGGCGATCCGGCGGTGGCGAGCAAGTTCACCAAGCAGATCGCGTTCAACGTGATCCCGCACATCGACAGCTTCCTCGACGACGGCTCGACCAAGGAAGAGTGGAAGATGGTGGTCGAGACCAAGAAGATCCTCGATCCCAAGATCAAGGTGACCGCGACCTGTGTCCGCGTCCCCGTGTTCGTCGGCCATTCGGAATCGATCAACATCGAGTTCGAGAACGAGATTTCCGCCGAGGAAGCGCAGGACATTCTGCGCGAGGCGCCGGGGGTCATGCTGATCGATAAGCGCGAGGATGGCGGCTATATCACGCCGATCGAGTGCGTCGGCGAGTTCGCGACCTTCATCAGCCGCGTCCGCGAGGATTCGACGCTGGAGAACGGGCTGAACCTGTGGTGCGTCAGCGACAATCTGCGCAAGGGCGCGGCGCTGAACGCCGTGCAGATCGCCGAGCTGCTGGGGCGCCGGCATTTGAAGAAGGGGTAAGGGTGCCGCCCGGCGGAAGGGAATCGCATATCAGACAACACCTCGTCATCCTGACGAAAGTCAGGATCCATTCGGGGCTCCGTCTGCGCTTTTTCAACCAGCGCAGCGGCTGAATGGATCCCAGACTGCGCTGGGATGACGGTGTCTATGGGTTGCCCGAATCCAAAGGCGATTTCCTACCGACCGGCCGGCGGGGTTCAGTGCCCCGCCGCCGCCGGATCGGGCTTGGCGACCGGCCCCTTGGGGCGGCGCAGGAACAGCACCAGCGGCACCGACGCTGCGGTGATGACCGCCATCGCCCAGAAGTCGTTGAGATAGCCGATCATCATCGCCTGGCGATTGATCTCGGCATCCGCCATCGCCAGCACCGCCTCGCCCGATCCGCCCAGGATCTGGAGCAGATTGGGGTCCAGCGTCGCCAGTCTGTCGGCGGTGATGTTGGGCACCAGCGCGGCGTGGCTCACCTGGATCGAGCGCGCGAGCAGCGTCGTGACGATCGAGATGCCCACCGACGCGCCGATGCTGCGCGACAGGTTCATCAGCGACGATCCCTCGGTGCGCTGCTGCGGCGGGAGCGTGGCGAAGGCGATGCCGTTGAGCGGCATGAACACCAGCCCCATGCCGAGCCCCTGGAGGAAGCCCGATATGATGATCGGCGTGCTGCCCATTTCCAGCGACCAGTGCATCATCTGCCACAGCGAATAGGCCGCCAGCGTCATCCCCAGCCCGACCAGCCAGCGCGGATCGACGCCGCGCTGGGTCAGTTGCGCCGAAATCGCCATGGTCAGCACCACGCCCAGCCCGCGCGGCATCAGCAGCACGCCGGTATCGAACACCGAATGGCCATAGAGCGACTGGAGCATCGGCGGGAGCAGCGCCATCGTCGCCATCATCACCACGCCGATGACGAGCATGAAGAAGATCGCGGTGACGAGGTTGCGATTGCGCCACAGGTCGCGCTCGAACATCGGGTTCTTCGCCGTCGCCATGTGCACCGCGAACATCCACAGCGCGATGACCGCGAGCAGCATCTCGACCCAGATTTCGGTCGACCCCAGCCAATCCTCGCCCTGGCCGCGATCGAGCATGAGCTGGAGCGCGGAGATGCCGAGCGACAGCAGCGCGAAGCCGAAAAGGTCGAACGGTCGCTTGCGGATCGGGCGCGAGGGCAGGAGCCACCACAGGATCGCGACGCAGATCACGCCCAGCGGCAGATTGACGTAGAATACCCAGCGCCAGTCGAAATTATCGGTCAGCCAGCCGCCGATCACCGGGCCCATGATCGGCCCGACCATGATCCCCATGCCCCAGATCGACATGGCCTTGGCCTGGCGTTCGGGCGGGTTGATGTCGAGCAGCACCGTCTGGCTCAGCGGGTTCATGAACGCCGCCGATATGCCCTGGAGGATACGGAACGCCACCATTTGCGGCAGGCTCTGCGCCATGCCGCACAATGCCGATGCGAGGATGAAGCCGATCGTCGAGACCAGGAACAGGTTGCGCGACCCGATCCGGTCGGACAGCCATCCGGTGATCGGAATCGCGATCGCCGATGCGACGATATAGCTGGTCAGCACCCAGGTCACGGTATCCGCGGTCGCGCCCAGCGCTGTCTGCATGTGCGGCAGCGCGACGTTGGCGATCGTGGTGTCGAGGATCTGCATGATCGTCGCCAGCATCACGCCCAGCGTGAGCAGCCCGCGATGCGACACGGGCAGCGACGCGACTCCCGGCGGCGGGGCAACGGGCGCGGAGGGGCGGGCGGCGGTTGCCATTAGGGGCTTTCTAAGCGCCGCCCGTCGCGCGGCGGACAGGGGCGAGGGTCACTTGCACTTCGCGTTGAGATCGACGCTCACGTCGGACGACAGCCCGGCGATCAGCGGGCGCGGGCTGGGCTCGTCGATGAACAGCCGCACCGGCACGCGCTGCGTCACCTTGACCCAATTGCCATTGGCGTTCTGCGCCGGAAGCACGGCGAATTCGGAGCCGGTGCCTGCGCCGATCGACGCGACATGCGCCTTGAGCTTGAGCCCCTTATACGCATCGAAGCTGACCTCTGCGCATTGGCCGACGCGCATCTGGTTGAGATCGGTTTCCTTGAAATTCGCCTCGATCCACGAACGATCGCTGGTCACGATCGTCACGGCGGGAAGCCCGGTCATCATCATCTGCCCGACCTGGAGCCGGCTGGCCTGGCTGACGACGCCGTCGGCGGGGGCATAGACTTTGGTGCGGTTGAGATCGAGCAGCGCCTTTTCGCGCTGGACGCGCGCCGCCGCGAGCTGGGGGTTCTCGCCCGCCGATCCCGTGGCGAGTTTCGACCGCGCCTCGGCGGCGTCGGCCTGGGCGCTGGCCATCGTCGCGCGCGCCTGCTCCAGCGCATGCTGCGACTGTTCCAGCCGGGCGCGCGTGGTGAAGCCGCGCCGCATCAGCTCGGCCTGGCGGGCATAATCCTCCTGCGCGGCCTGGATCGTGTCGCGCGCGGCCTCGATATCGGCACCGGTGCCGGCATAGCTGGTCTGGAGCGTCTGATACTGGACCTGCGCGCCGGCGATCGCGGCGTCGGCGGAGGCGAGCGCGATGCGATAGGGATCGGGATCGATCTCGAACAACAGGTCGCCCTTCTTGACGCGCTGGTTCTCGCGCACGGCGACAGTGACGATGCGCCCGGCGACATCGGCGGACACCGATACCTTGTCCTGCTGGACATAGGCGTTGTCGGTCGACACGGTGCGTCCCGAAGTCAGCCAGAAAATGGCGACGATGGCGAGCAGGAGCGCGGGCACCCCGAACATCAGCAGCGGGCGGAGCAGCCGGCGCTTGCGGCGCGGCTCGATCTCCGGCTCGACCGGGGTCATCGTGATCGCTTCCGCCCCGGCGGTCGGGACCTTGGGGTCGGCATCAGCCATTGGCGGCCTCTTTGCTCTCATTCGCGGTAGACAGGTTGGATCGCACCACGCTCAGCGATGCGGACAGTTCCTCGCGCTGCTGCTGGTTGAGCCCCTGCAGCGCTTCTTCGAACATGTCGGCGGCGAGCAGGTGGAACGCGTCGAGCACCGGCCCGGCCTTGTCGGTGAGGTGAATGCGCCACGCCCGGCGATCGGCGGGGTCGCGGCGGCGCTCGACAAAGCCGCCTTCCTCCAGCCGATCGATCATCCGGCAGGCCGTGATCGGTTCGATTTCGAGCAACTCGGCGAGCTTTCCCTGGTTTATGCCTTCGTTGCGCGCCACGACCTTGAGCGTGCGCCACTGCGTCACGCTCGACCCGCTATTGCGGGCCCGTTCGTCGAAGCGACGGCGCATCAGGCGCGCGACATCGGAGATGAGAAAGCCAAGACTGTCGGTCATAGCGCGCAGATAATAAGCAGGCTTAGTAAATTCAACACGGAATGTTACCTAATGTTGCCGTGCAGCACGACCGGGCGCGTGAACCGGACGATGGGGAGCCTCGACGCGCCCCGCCGATCCATCATTATGCGCCGGTGCACCCACGAACAGTGGCTCGACACGACTGCGCTGCCCCGATACCGGACGGAGGATAACCCGAACGTCGTCAAACGCTGGATGGAAAAAACGTGGCCGACTTCCCGATTGAGACGCATCGCTTCGCCAGTTTCGACGGCACCGAGCTCGCCTGGACCGAGATGGGCGAGGGGCGGCCCGTGGTGCTGATCCACGGCTATTTCTCGACCGCCGAGGTCAATTGGATCAAGTTCGGCCATGCCGCGAAAGTGGCGGCGCAGGGGTGTCGCGTGATCATGCCCGATCTGCGCGCGCATGGGCTCAGCGCCAAGCCGCACGATCCCGCCGCCTATCCGCGCGACGTGCTGATGCACGACGGGCTGGCGCTGGTCGCGCATCTGGGGCTGACCGATTATGCGCTGGGCGGCTATTCGCTCGGGGCGCGGACGGTGGTGCGGATGCTCGCCAATGGCGCTGCGCCGGGGCGGGTGATCCTGTCGGGGATGGGCCTTACGGGTTTGATGGAGACCGAGGGGCGCGGCGAATATTTCCGGCGCGTGCTGACCAATCTGGGCAGCTTCGAGCGCGGCAGTTCGGAATGGCTGACCGAGGCGTTCCTGAAGACGACCAAGGGCGATCCGGAGGCGCTGCTGCTCATCCTCCAGACCTTTGTCGACACCCCGCGCGAGGCGATTGCAGCGATCGCGCAGCCGACGGTGGTGATCGCCGGGGACGAGGATTATGACAATGGATCGGCGCAGGACGTCGCGGCGCTGCTCCCGCACGGAATTTTCCGCGAAGTGCCGGGCACCCATATGAGCGCTGTGACCAAGCCCGAGCTGGGCGACGCGATGGCGGCCTTCCTGGCGGGTTGACGTGGGCGGGTTGACGGGGGCGGGGTGGCGGGCGAGTGTCGCGCCATCCATAGCTTCCCCAAGGACTTCCCCCATGATCCGCACCGGAATTTCGATGCTCGCCCTGGCGGCGATGCTGCCCGTCGCTGCGCATGCCCAGACCGCCCCGACCCCTGCCGAGGCTGCCCCGACGGCGGCGGACGCGCAGGCGTTTCTCGACCGCGTCCAGCAGGAATATACCGCGTTCAACCTCGTCGCGTCGCGTGTCGCCTGGATCAACGCCACCTACATCACCGACGACACCGACGCGCTCGCCTCCGACTATGGCGCGCGCGGGACCGAGATGGCGGTGCGCTTCGCGATCGATGCGGCGCGGTTCCAGAAGGCGAAGGGGCTGTCGGCGGAACAGCAGCGCCAGCTCACCATGCTGCGCAGCGCGATCACGCTTCCCGCGCCGACCACGCCGGGCGCCGCGACGACGCTCAGCGACATCTCGACGCGGCTCGGCTCGCTTTATGCCAAGGGCAAGGGCACGCTGAACGGCAAGCCGATCAACGGCAGCGATATCGAGGCGGCGATGGGCGAGAGCCGCGATCCCGCCGCGCTGAAGGAAATGTGGGTAAGCTGGCACGACAATGTCGGCGCACCGATGCGGACCGATTATGCGAAGATGAACGGCATCGCGAACCAGGGCGCAGCGGAGCTGGGCTTTCTCGATGTCGGCACGATGTGGCGATCGGGCTATGACATGCCCCCGGCCGAGTTCGCCGCGATGACCGACAAATTGTGGGACGAGGTGAAGCCGCTCTACGTCGCGCTCCACACCTATGTCCGGGCCAAGCTGAACCAGAAATATGGCGATGCGGTGCAGGCCAAGACCGGGCCGATCCGCGCCGACCTGCTCGGCAATATGTGGGCGCAGGAATGGGGCAACATCTATGACGTGGTCGCTCCCGCAGGCGCCGGCGACGTGGGCTATGACGTGACCCAATTGCTCACCGCCAAATCCTATGACTGGAAGAAGATGGTCCAGACCGGCGAGGGCTTCTACTCCTCGCTCGGCTTCACGCCGCTGCCGCAGACCTTCTGGGAGCGCTCGCTGTTCGTGAAGCCCGCCGATCGCGAAGTCCTGTGCCACGCCTCGGCCTGGGACCTCGACGAGAAGGACGATGTGCGGATCAAGATGTGCATCAAGGTCAACGCCGACGATTTCGTCACGATCCACCATGAGCTGGGCCATAATTACTACCAGCGCGCCTATCAGGCCAAGCCCGCGCTGTACCGCAACGGCGCCAATGACGGCTTCCACGAGGCAATCGGCGATTTCGTCGCGCTGTCGATCACGCCCGAATATCTGGTCCAGATCGGCCTGCTCGACTCGGCGAAGGTGCCCAGCGCCGACAAGGATATCGGGCTGTTGCTGCGCCAGGCGATGGACAAGGTCGCGTTCCTGCCGTTCGGGCTGCTGGTCGACAAATATCGCTGGCAGGTGTTCGACGGCACGATTCCCGCGAGCGGCTATCAGGCCGGATGGGACCGGCTGCGGCGGCAATATCAGGGCATCGTCGCTCCCGTAGCGCGCGACGAGACGCGCTTCGATCCGGGCGCGAAATACCATATCCCGGGCAGCGTACCCTACACCCGCTATTTCCTCGCGCGGCTGCTTCAGTTCCAATTCTACAAGGCGGCGTGCGACCAGGCGGGGTGGAAGGGGCCGCTCCATCGCTGCTCGTTCTTCGGCGACAAGAAGGTCGGCGCGAAGCTGAACGCGATGCTGGAGATGGGCGCATCCAAGCCCTGGCCCGATGCGCTGGAGGCGTTCACCGGCACCCGCGAGATTTCGGGCAAGGCGATGGTGGAGTATTTCGCGCCGCTCAAGAAGTGGCTCGACGCGCAGAACAAGGGCCAGCCGCAGGGGTGGTGAGACCCAGACGTTTCGTCGCCCTCACCCTTCCGGCGCTTCGCGCCTCCCTCCCTCTCCCATTGGGAGAGGGAAGGGGCCCGCCGCCAACGGCGGTGGGAAGCGTGAGGGTGAGGAGCCCTTCACCCAATCCCCAAATCCGCAGGCCCAAAGGCGTGCGGCAGAAGCTCGGACAGGCGATAGGTCGCGATCGCCTCGCCCTCCGCCGCGCCGCAATGCACCGGCAGGTCGCGCCCGCCCATCTGCGCCGCCTCGTTGATGACTTGGCGACAGCGGCCGCACGGGCTGACCGGATCGGTGCCGGTGGGGCCGTCCGGCCCGATCGGGCCGCCGATCACGCCGATCGCCGCCACGTCGCGCAGACGGCCCTGCGCGCTCACCGTCGCCAGCGCGACCGTCTCGGCGCAGAGCGACAGGCCGTAGCTCGCATTCTCGAAATTGGCGCCGGTGACGATGCTGCCATCGGTCAGCAGCACCGCGGCGCCCACGCCGAAGTTCGAATAGGGCGCATGGGCGTTGCGCGCTGCGCGGCGGGCTGCGGCTACCAGTGCCTTTGCGGTGTCGTCGCTCATCGTCTTCAACCCTTGATGTGCAGCACGCAGATCAGCGTGAACAGCCGCCGTGCGGTGTCGAAATCCACGTCGATCTTGCCCTCCAGCCGTTCGCGCAGCAGCGTCGCGGCGTCGTTGTGGATGCCGCGCCGGGCCATGTCGACCGTCTCGATCTGTTGCGGAGTCGCGTTGCGGATCGCCTGGTAATAGCTGTCGCAGATCGCGAAATAGTCGCGGATCGGGCGGCGGAAGCGCGCCAGGCTCAGCACCAGCGTCTCCAGCGGCGCCCCGTCGGCGCGGCGGATTTCCAGCGCGAGCCGCCCTTCCTCGACGCGCAAGTGCAGCTTGTACGGCCCGGCATAGCCGTCCGCATGCTGCCGCTGGGGCGCGAAATGATTATCCTCGAGCAAGTCGAAGATCGCGATTCGCCGTTCCTGCTCGACATCGGCCGAGCGCCACAGGATGGTGCGCTCGTCCAGGGTAACATCGATGATCCGCGGATCGGCCATAGCGGCGATGCTTTGCGGCCAATCACCGCTTTCCACAACCCATCGAGGTTGAAGCCGCCGCTGCGATCCGCGACAAGGCGCCGATGGCCCAACCAATTCCCTTTCCCGCCCCCGAGATTCCCGAAGGCATCAGCCTGCCCGCCAATATCGAGGCGGAAGCCGCGCTGCTCGGCGCGATGATGATCGACAACCGAGTCGCGGAGGATGTGCTGCAAAAGCTGCGTCCCGAGCATTTCTTCGAGCCGCTGCACGGGCGCATCTATGATGCGATCGCGACGATGGTCGGCAACAACCAGCTCGCGACTCCGGTGACGCTGCGCCCGCTATTCGCCGCCGATCCGGCGATGAAGGAACTGGGCGGCCCCGCCTATCTGGCACAGCTCACCGGCAACCCGGCCAGCCTGATCGGGGCGCGCTCGTTCGCCGACCAGATTTACGACCTGGCGATGCTGCGCGCGCTGGTGACGGTGGGCCGCGATCTGGTCGACGGTGCGCTCGACACCAGCCAGGACATCAACCCGGCCAAGCAGATCGAGCAGGCCGAAATGAAGCTCTACGAAGTCGCCGAGAAGGGCGATACCGAAGCGGGCCTCAAATCCTTCACCCGCGCCGCGACGATGGCGGTGCGCCAGGCCGAAAAGGCAATGAATTCGGGCGGCGGCATTTCGGGGGTCACCACCGGGCTGACCGATCTCAATGCCTCGACCGGCGGGTTCAACCGATCCGACCTGCTGATCCTCGCCGGGCGACCGGGCATGGGCAAGACCTCGCTCGCGACCAACATCGCGTTCAACGCGGCGAAGCGCTGGGCCGACGACCTTGAAGCGGGCATCCCCGAGGAAAAGTCGATCGGATCGCCGGTCGCGTTCTTCAGCCTCGAAATGTCCGCCGACCAGCTTGCGATGCGTATCCTGTCCGAGCAGGCGGAGGTGGTTTCCGAGAAACTGCGCACCGGCCAGATCAGCACCGCCGAGTTCCAGAAATTCGCGCGCGCGGCGGGCGATCTGGAGCGATTGCCGCTGTTCATCGACGACACCCCCGGCCTGACCATCGCGGCGCTGCGCACCCGCGCGCGGCGGATGAAGCGCCAGCACAAGATCGGCATGGTCATCGTCGATTACCTCCAGCTCCTGTCGGGCAGCGCCAAGGCGTCGGGCGACGGGCGCGTGCAGGAAATCTCGGAGATTTCGCGCGGATTGAAGACGCTGGCCAAGGAACTGAACGTGCCTGTGCTCGCGCTCTCCCAGCTCAGCCGCGCGGTGGAAAGCCGCGAGGACAAGCGCCCGCAGCTATCGGACCTTCGCGAATCGGGATCGATCGAGCAGGACGCCGATATCGTGCTGTTCGTGTATCGCGACGAATATTACCATGATTTCAAGGCGCCGACCAAGGTCCCCGACGGCACCGAGACGATGGAGGAGCGCGTCGCCTATGAAAACTGGCAGGCGAAACAGCTCGAAGTCGCGAACAAGGCAACGGTGATCATCGCCAAGCAGCGCCACGGCGCGACGGGCTCGGTGCATATGCGGTTCGACCGCCAGTTCACCAAGTTCAGCGACCTGGCGCCGGAGGCCTATTGATCCCGGTTGCGGCGGCGGTCGCATCGGGCCATAGGCGCCAGCCCGATTCCTCAGCACGACAGGCGGCAGATACCGTGACGACCCATGCCCTCGGGCTCGATTTCGGCACGACCAACAGCGTCGTCGCGCTGGGCGGCGATGGCGGCGCCGAGATGCTCGAATTCGCAGCCCCCGGCGGGGCGAGCGCGGTGTTCCGTTCTGCGCTCTGCTTCTGGGAGGATGACGAGGTTCGCGGCGGCGTGAATGTCGAGGCGGGGCCCTGGGCGATCGCCGAGTATCTCGAATATCCGCAGGGCAGCCGCTTCATCCAGTCGTTCAAGTCGGTCGCGGCGAGCGCCTCGTTCGAGCACGCATCGATCTTCACCAAGCGGCTGCGGTTCGAGGAGCTGGGCAAGGCGTTCCTCGACAAGATGGTCGCGCATTCGGGCGGGGTGCTGAAGGATCGCCCGCGCCGGATCGTCGTCGGCCGTCCGATCGAATATGCCGGTAGCCGCCCCGACGAGGCGGTGGCGCGGGCGCGCTACGACGCGATGTTCGCGGGGTTCGGCGCCGAGGTCCATTATGTCTATGAACCGATCGGCGCGGCGTTCAGCTATGCGCGGCGGCTGAGCGAACCCGCGACGATCCTGGTCGCCGATTTCGGCGGCGGCACCAGCGATTTCTCGGTGGTCCGCATCGGCGCGCCGGGCGATGCGCGGCGTTGCGTGCCGCTGGGCCATGCCGGCATCGGGATTGCGGGCGACCGCTTCGATTACCGGATCATCGACAAGCTGGTGCTGCCGATGCTGGGGCAGGGGACGCAGTATCGCTCGTTCGACAAGCTGCTGGAGATTCCGCGCGGCTATTTCGCGGACTTCGGCGACTGGTCGCGGCTCGCGCTGATGCGCAACCGCCGCACGCTGGAGGCGCTGCACAAGCTCCAGCACAATGCCGTCGAGCCGGAGGCGATCGGGCGGATGATCGCGATCATCGAGAATGAGCTGGGCTTCCCGCTCTATGACGCGGTGGGCCGGCTCAAGCGCGCGCTGTCGTCGCAGGACAGCGCGACGTTTGCCTTTACCGGCGGCGGCGTGGACATCGCGGCGGACGTGACGCGCGCGGAGTTCGAAAGTTGGATCGCGCCCGATCTGGAGCGGATCGAAGCGACGATCGACCGGTCGCTGGCGGTATCGGGCGTGGAGGGCAAGGCGATCGACCGCGTGTTCCTGACCGGCGGCACATCGCTGATCCCCGCCGTCCGCCGCCTGTTCGACGCCCGCTTCGGCGCGGACCGCATCGCGACGGGGGGCGAGCTGACGTCGATTGCGCATGGGCTGGCGCTGGTGGCGCAGGAAGAAGACGTCGCCGCCTGGGCGAGTTGATGCTGAAACTGCGTCCGTTTCGGACAATCGATGGCGCTTATAATTGCAGCTTTTTTCCGGAAATGGTGCCGTAGAAGCGTCAGTATCTCAATTTCGGCGCCAATTTTGTCCATCGATGGCGATAACAATATAGCTTCTTGCAAAGTAAGATCGGGCGCGGTGCGTATCGTGACCCATCGCAAGGAGGGAATGTCATGGACGTGACCGATGTGGCGACCGTAACCGGCGTTTCTCCAGCGTCCGGCACCTCCGCGGGCGGAACCGTCATAGTCTTTACGGGCGACGATTTGAGCGGGACGCAGAACGTGCTGTTCACGGATGCGGGCGGCATTCAGTTGGGCGCCGTTCCGACGAAGGTGACCGATACGAGCGTGACGGTTACCACCCCCGCGTGCGCGCCCGGTACGACCCAGGTTACGCTCATCGTGTCCGGGGTCAATGTGCCGGGCCCCACATTCACCTTCGACGGGCCGACGGTAACGAGCATGTCGCCGGACATTGCTCCGAACACCGGCGGAACGACCGTTACGATCACGGGCACGTTGCTCAGCAGCGCGAAGACGATTGCCTTCGGGACGAGCACCGTCAACATCGCGTCCACAAGCGATACGGAGTTGACCGCTCTCACCGGCGTGACTTCCCAGGCGGGCAGTGTTTCCGTCACGGTGAATTTCGCCGATGGTTCGTCGGTGGAAGCGGGTACGCTGAACTTCATCGCGCCTGCCGTTACTGCGATATCGCCCGCGAGCGGGCCGACCACGGGCAATACGACGGTGACCATCAACGGCACGCTGCTGACCGGCGCGACGGCGGTGCAGTTCGGCCAGGTCGGAGCCACACCGACCGTGGTGAGTGACACCGAGCTTACCGTCGTTACTCCCGTTGCGCTGACGGCCGGCCAGGTCTCGGTGCTCGTCGATGTGCCGACCGGCACCACCGCCGTGACCCCCGCCGCGACCTTCACCTATGTCGCGCCCACGCCCTGCAACGCGACGTTCGTGGTGAACAACAAGACCGGGGTGCCCGACGATCTCGTCTTCGTGAAATTTCTTGGGGCGCAGATCGGGACGGCTACCGGCGCCCCGACGCAGACCTATGGCGCCGGCACCGCGCTGGCGACCGGCGCGGCCACGTCTACGCAATCCTATACGCTGGCCGACATGCTGGCGCCGATCGCAGGGGCGCCGACGACAACGTCGGTTCCGACCTTCGCGATCAACGATTATGCCGGCGGGCGCATCTACTTCAGCCTGGGCGCGTCGCTGGCATCGATTACGATTCCGGCCGCGCAGTTGCCGAGCGATCCCGATTTCAATACCGTCTATGGCTATGTCGAACCCTCGATCTTCCCGACGGTGGCGGCCGGCAACAGCAATATCGATGCGTCCTATGTCGATTTCGTCGGCATCCCGTTCGAGGTGTCGGTGCGCAGCTGCGCAACCGGCGCGGTGGTCCAGCCGCCGGCCAACAATCCGCTGACGACCAGCGCGGGCACCGCGATCTTCGATGCGCTGACCAGCGACACGAAGGTGCCCGCCAACGCCGTGGTCGCGGCATCGGGCAACACCTATGTCTCCGGCTCGGGCACGGATTCGGTGACGATCACCGGCACCGCGCGCATCCTGTCGCCCTCGCTCTATGATCCGACGCAGTTCACCGGTGGCGAGCCATATCCGGCCTGGACCGGCCCCGGATCGCTGATCGCCGCACTGCGTACTGCACCGACGGGGCTCCAGATCGCGAGCTACACGACGGTGGACGATACCGCGACGGTGCCGTCCGGCACGCTGTTCGGCTTTGCCGGCAGCACGACGACATCGAATATCGCCCTCCAGTGGAGCGAGGCGCAGAGCTATACGCTTACCGCGCAGGCGGTGGCCGACCTCAACCCCAACGGGGCGAACCTGCGGATCCCCACGTTAAAGGGCGTGCCGGGAATCCAGATGTCGGGCCAGGGCGCGATCGTCGGCACGTTTGACATCTACATCACCGATGCTGCGCTTGGCGCCCAGACCGGCATCTATGGCGCCAACCCACCCTATATTGTCGACTGGACGGGCGACCCGAGCGGACCCGCGCCGTTCAGCGAGGGGCAGATCGAGAACGACCTGGCCGGGCGCATCGTCGGCGATCTGCTTGCCGGGTTCAATTTCGGCTGGGCCGGTTGCGACACCACCGTGGCGGCGCAGGCTGCCGTGAACAAGCTGGCGGCGAACCTGGCAGGCACGGTGTTTGACGTGACCGAGGGCGCGCTTGCCAACACGCCGATCGGGCAGCTCAGCACGGGCCAGTTCTTCTACCTGCTCTCGCTCCAGCCGAGCACGGCGGACCTTTCGCAATGGTATGGCGCGGCGATCCAGCCCGAACAGCCAACCTGGTACAATCGCTATTCCAACGACTTCCAGGCGCTCACCAACTGCTACAACATGGCGTTCACCGACCGGCTGCAGGGCGGGAGCGACCCGGACATGTTTTTCGAGCAGTCCAGCGAGATATTTGTCGAGATCAAGCTGCTTCCCGGCGCGTATGCGGTCGCCGCGCCGAGTTGACCCGGACGAGGCGCGCGTCAGAACACCGGCAAATTCGGGTCGTTGTCGTCCACCGGGGTATGGATCCCGCACTCGGTCTTGTCCCATCCGCGCCAGCGGCCTGCGCGCGGGTCTTCGCCTGGTTTGACGATGCTGGTGCAGGGCGCGCAGCCGATCGAGAGATAGCCCTGCGCCTCCAGCGGGTGGTGGGGCAGGTCGTGCGCGGTGAAATAGGCGGCGATGTCGTCCTTGGTCCAGTCGGCCAGCGGGTTGAACTTGATCCGCCCCATAGCGTCCGACGTGTCCAGCTCGAAGCGGGGCAGCGCGTTGCGGGTGCTCGCCTGGAACGCCTTGCGCCCGGTGATCGTCGCGTCGAACCCGGCGATCCCCTTCGCCAGCGGCACCACCTTGCGGATTTCGCAGCAGCCATCGGGGTCGAACGACCAGCGCAATTCGCTGGCATCGCGCTTGGCGATCACTTCGGCGTCGGGCTGGAGCGAGCGCAGGTCGCGCAGGCCGAGCAGCGCGCCGATCTGGTCGCGATACGCCAAAGTCTCGGGGAAATGCCGCCCGGTATCGAGGAACAGCACCGGCACCGACGGATCGACCGAGGCGATCAAATGGAGCAACGCCGCCGACTCCGCGCCGAACGAGGACACGATCGCAACATCGCCCAGCATATGCTCGCCCAGCACGGTGCGCAGCATGTCCTGCGTCCCCGTGCCCCGGAACATGTTGTTGAGCCGGATCGCCTCATGCTCGGTAAAGCGCGGGGCGAGGTCCAGCCGGTCGATGCTGCGCGCGACCTCAGCCATGCCGCAGCTTCCACACCGGCACGCCGTCGTCCGCCGCGGCCTGATAGACATGGTCGTAGCGGGCCAGCGCGGCGGCGAGCACCGTTTCGTCCACCGGCGCCTCGGGCGCGAAGCTGTCGAAGCCGCAGCGGCGCATCAGCGGGATCTGGTCGACCAGCACGTCCCCCTGCGCGCGCAGCTCGCCGGTATAGCCGGCCTCGCGCAGGATGCGCCCGGTCGAATAGCCGCGCCCGTCGCGGAATTTGGGGAAGCTGACTTCGACCAGCGCCAGCCGATCGAGATGCGGCAGGAGCACGGCAGCGTCCTCGCCCGCCTCGATCCGCACCGCGGTCGCGTTCGACTGGCCGAGAAAGCTGTCGAGCGTCACCGCCGGTTCGTCATGCGCGTCGTCGGTGCGATACCGAAGGGAATCAGCCATAAAGCGCCTCCTTGAACGGCTCCATGCCGATACGGCGATAAGTGTCGACGAAGCGCTCGCCGTCGGTGCGCTGCGCCAGATAGACGTTGGTGGCCTTTTCGACCGCGTCGACGATCCCGTCCTCCGAAAAGCCGGGGCCGGTGATCTTGGCGAGGCTGACGTCCTCGGCACCCGATCCGCCCAGCAGGAGCTGGTAATTCTCGGTGCCCTTACGATCGACGCCCAATATGCCGATATGGCCGGCATGGTGGTGGCCGCAGGCGTTGATGCAGCCGCTGATCTTGAGCTTCAGTTCGCCCAGCTCGCGCTGGCGGCCCAGATCGGCGAAGCGGGTCGCGATCTTCTGCGCCACGGGAATCGAGCGGGCATTGGCGAGGCTGCAATAATCGAGGCCGGGGCAGGCGATGATGTCGCTGATCAGGTCGAGATTGGGCTCGGCGAGCCCCGCCTCGACCAAGGCGGTCCAAACGTGGCGAAGGTCGCCCACACGGACATGCGGGAGAACGATGTTCTGGGCGTGGGTCACGCGCAGTTCGTCGAAGCTATAGCGTTCCGCCAGGTCGGCCATGAGGTCGATTTGGTCGGCGCTGGCGTCGCCGGGGATGCCCCCCTGCGGCTTCAGGCTGATCGTTACGATCGCGTAACCATCCTGCTTGTGCGCCGAGACATTCTGGTCGAGCCAGACCGCGAAATCGGGGTCGCTGCGGTCGATCGCGCTGGTCGCCGAGGTGTCGAACGGCGGCGGCGCGAAATAGGCGGCGATGCGGTCGAATTCGGCCTGGGGCGGATCGATGCCGAGCGCCTTGACCTTTACGAACTCCTCCTCGACCTGGCGGCGATAGTCGTCGGTACCGATTTCGTGGATGAGGATCTTGATCCGCGCCTTGTAGATATTGTCGCGGCGACCGTAGCGATTATAGACGCGCAGGCACGCCTCGATATAGCTCAGCAGGTCGTCGGCGGTTACGAAGTCCTTGATTTCAGGCGCAATCATCGGCGTGCGGCCCATGCCGCCGCCGACGAAGATGCGCCCGCCCAGCACGCCGTCGCGCTCCACAAGCTGGATACCGATGTCGTGCAGCCGCATCGCCGCGCGATCCTCGTCCGATGCGATCACCGCGATCTTGAACTTGCGCGGCAAGTAACTGAATTCAGGGTGGAAGGTGCTCCACTGGCGCAACAGCTCGGCCCACACCCGCGGATCGGTGACTTCGTCGGCGGCGGCGCCGGCGAACTGGTCCGAGCTGATGTTGCGGATGCAATTGCCGCTGGTCTGGATCGCGTGCATCTCGACCGTCGCCAGATCGGCGAGGATGTCGGGCGCGTCGGCGAGCTTGATCCAGTTATACTGGAGGTTCTGCCGCGTGGTGAAATGGCCGTAACCGCGATCATATTTGCGCGCGATATGCCCCAGCATCCGCATCTGGCGGCTGTCGAGCGTGCCATAGGGCACCGCGACGCGCAGCATATAGGCGTGAAGCTGGAGATAGAGCCCGTTCATCAGCCGCAGCGGCTTGAACTGGTCCTCGGTGATCTGGCCCGCGAGGCGGCGCTGGACCTGGTCGCGGAACTCCTCGACGCGGGCGTCGACGATCGACTGGTCATATTGGTCGTATTTGTACATCAGCAGGCCGCCTGAAGTTGGTTCACGCGAAGGCGCGAGGGCGCGAAGAAGAAGAATGGGTTCGCGCAGAGGCGCAGAGGCCGCAGAGGGGTTTTCCCCCGCCGCGACAGCGGCCCTTCAGCCGAGGGCGATGACAAGAGCAGGCGCGCTGTCGCGCGACTCTTCTTCTCTGTGGCCTCTGCGCCTCTGCGCGCAAAAACCTTCTTCGCGCCTTCGCGCCTTCGCGTGGGAAAAATCATATCACCCAACTCCCGGCATTCGGATCCGCCGGCTTCAGCGTCAGGTCGGGGCGCACTGTCGGCCCCAGCGCGCGGATGCGGTCCTTGATGTGCGCGGGGCGGGGGCCTTCGGGCGTGTCGGTCGCGTCGATCACATAGGGGCCGTTGACGCGGCGCGCGGCTTCTTCCTCGCGCGCGGTCGCTTCGCCATGCTCGCCGACATCGACGGCATCCTCGACATGACGCGACCAGCCCGCGCCCGTCCACCATGTCACATCGCCCGAGGCGAGGTCGTTACCCGTCAGCAATTTCACGAAAGCGTCTCCGCAGCCTGTGCCCAGCGGGCAAGCTTATCCTCGGCATCGGCGAGTTGCACGACCTCGCCGACCACGATCACCGCCGGGCTCTGCACGCGCTCGCGCTCGACCATCGGGCCGAGGTCGGCGAGCAGCGTGCGCAGCGCGCGGTGGCCGTCCAGCGTGCCGCGCTCGAGCACCGCAACGGGCATGTCGGGCGCGACGCCGTCGGCCATCAGCTTTTCCGAAATCTGGGGGCAGGTCGCGACCCCCATATAGATGACCAGCGTCCGACCCTTGCCCGCGAGGCCCGACCAGTCCTGTTCGCTCAGCCCCTTGCACTGGCCCGCGACGAAGCTGACCGCGCTCGACCAGTCGCGATGCGTCAGCGGCAGCATCGCCTCGGCAGCGGCGCCCAGCGCGGCGGAGATGCCGGGGATGACTTCGACCGGCAGCCCGGCGGCGCGTACTGCCTCCACCTCTTCGCCGCCGCGCCCGAAGATGAACGGATCGCCGCCCTTCAGCCGCACGACGATCGCGCCAGTCTTCACATGCGCGATGATCAGCGCGTTGATCGCCTCTTGCGGCAGCGTGTGCTTCGAGCGTTGCTTCGCGACCGAGATGCGGTGCGCCTGGGGCGCCATGTCGAGCACGCGCGGATCGACCAGCCCGTCATGGACGAGGACATCGGCCTGTTTCAGCGCCTCGACGGCGCGAACGGTGAGCAGCCCCGGATCGCCCGGGCCGGCACCGACAAGGATCACGCGGCCACGCGCGTTGGGATCGAGAAGGCTTGCCATGATCCCCGAGATGCGCCCGCAGCGCCGCGGCTTCAACCGACGCTTGCTTTGCCAAGGCTTAGCGAAACTATTGCACGCCGATCGCGGCCAGCGCGGCGGCGTGATCGCGGACGATCGCGCGCGTGCTCGCGTCGCTGTCATACACGCCGTACCATCCCTGTGGCTCGTGCGGCGGATCGCCCAGCCATGCGGTGTCGCCGCTGCGGAAACGATGGTCGCCATGCGCCGCGCGACCCTCGCCATTCCATGCCCAGAAATTCGATCCGACGATCGGCCCGCCGAAGCGCGCGCTCTTTTCGACGGCGTCGTGGATCAGCCCGTAATAGGCATCGCGGAAGTGCGTGCTCGCCTCCGGGTCATAGCCGCCGCCGTCGCGCGGATAGCCGAACTCCTCGATCACCAGCGGCTTGCCATAGCCCTCGGCATAGCCGGTGTGGAGGTCGATATATTCGCCCGCCTGCGCCATTGCGCTATCGTGCGTGCCGGGAATGTCGGCGGCGTCGAGCCAGCTCCAGTTGAGCGGCCAGATATGCGCGGTGAGGTAATCGATCTCGGGCGCCGCATGCGCGTCGCGATACACGTCCTCGCGCATGATCGACCCCTTCAGCCCCTCGTTTCCGGTCGAGACCAGATGGTTGCGATCGATCGTCTTGATCAGCTTTGCCGTGTCACGGATCCACGCATAATAAGCCGGCAGGCGCGGCACCGCGACGGCATCGCTGCCGCCGGGGCGCGGCTCATTGGCGAGTTGCCACGCCATGATCGTCGGATCCTCGGCATAGCGCACCCCCGTCGCCGCGTTGGTCCGCCCGACCAGCGCGCGCACCCAGTCGCGGTACAGCGCCACCGCCGCCGGGGTCTCGTAAAAGGCCGAGGTCGCGTCGGGAAATTCGGGCCAGGGATGCGCGGGATCGCCCATGTCGATATAGCGACCGCCGTTCACATAGGAGAGATAGGTCATCATCCCTCCCGACCATTCCCAGAAATTGGTGAGGTAGAGCACGGCCTTCATCCCGCGCTTGCCCATCTCCATGAGGCAATGGTCGAGCCCGGTGAGCAGCGCCGGGTTCCAGTCCGACCCCGGCCCGCGAAAGCTGGGGCTGACGGCGTTCTTGAGCGGGGAGGCTTCGGAGGAAGCGAGGAGGCGCAGATTGGTGACGCCGGTTTGCGCGAGCGCGTCGAGTTCGCGGTGCAGGCGATCGCGATTGCCGATCGCGTTCGCTGCGCCGAGATAGGCACCGTACCAGAGGTTCGCGCCGGCAAAGCGATAGGGGCGGCCCGCCAGCGTCAGTTGCGTGCCCTTGCGCCGAACGAAGGGGTCGGCGGGGGCGGCATTGGCCGTGTCGGGGAGCGCGAGCGTCGCGGATGTCGCGAGCGTCCCTGCGAGCATCGTCCTGCGCGTAACCATCTTGTCCTCCCCCGGCATCGTTGCCGCGAGCATAGCGGACGCCTTGGTTGGGGGAAGGGGAGGGGAGTCGGATGTGGATTTAGCGCTCCCCTCCCTGCTTGCAGGGAGGGGCTGGGGGTGGGTGCGAGGGCGCAGCCCGAGATTCTGTCCGCGCAGTTGAAGGCTCCGGTCGGGGCATCGAGCCCCGACCGGAGCCAAACCCACCCCTTGATCCCCTCCCTTGCAGGGAGGGGAGAACTTAACCGGCGACTTCCAACAACCCAATGCAGCAGCCCCCGGAAAAACGGGAGCCCGCCGCCAGTGGCAAGACCGGCGGCGGGCGCTCAAGGTGCCGTTCGATGGCGAGGGAGGGGGCTAGTCGAACAGTTCCTCGAGAAAGGATTTGCGCCGCTTGTGCGGGTGGCTCTTGTGGCCGTGCGGGCGATAGGGGTCGTCATAGCGCTGCGGCGGCGCCTGGCGATAGGGGTCGAGGCCGGACGGAGGCGCCGGGGCGGGCGCCGCGACGGCAACGGGTGCCGCGCTGCGCTCGATGATCTTGTCCAACTCTCCCCGGTCCAGCCACACGCCGCGGCAGCTCGGGCAATAGTCGATCTCGATCCCCTGCCGCTCCATCGGCGCCAGCTTGGCGCCGTCGACCGGGCAAGTGAAGGTCCCTTGGGTCATCCGCTTACTCCCGCTCGCCCATCAGCCCCAGCAGGAGCTGGAACATGTTGATCAGGTTCAGGTACAGCGACAGCGCGCCCATGATCGCCAGCTTTTCGGCGGCCTGGGTGCCGGCATAGGCGATATATTCGCTCTTCAGCCGCTGCGTATCCCATGCGGTCAGCCCCGCGAACACGATCACGCCGATCACCGACAGCCCCATCTGGAGCAGGCTGGAGCCGAGGAACAGATTGACCAGGCTCGCGACGATCACTGCGATCAGGCCGATCATCATGAAGCTGCCGAGGCCGGTCAGGTCCTTGCGCGTCGTATAGCCCCACAGGCTGAGCCCCGCGAACATCGCTGCGGCGGTGAAGAACGCCATTGCGATGCTGGTGCCGGTGAAGACCAGGAAGATGCTGGCCATCGATACGCCCATTACGGCGGCAAAGGCGAAGAACGCCGTGCGTGCGCCCGCCGTCGTCATCCGCTCGATGCGGAAGGTGAAGAACATCACGAACGCCAGCGGCGCCAGCATCGCCACCCATTTGAGCGGCGTGCCAAAGATCAGCGCGGCCAGCGCCGGGGTGTTGGCGACCGCCAGCGCGACCAGCCCGGTCAGCGCCAGCCCGATCCCCATGTTGCGATAGATGCCGAGCATGTGGCGGCGCAGCCCCTCGTCGAAACGGGCCTGGACGCCTGCGCCGGCGACGCGGTTGAACTGCGAAAGCGAATCCATGGAAATGGGTCTCCTGTTAAACGGTGCGCGCGTGGCGGAGCACGCTGCGGGCGACGCGGCGCATCTCTGCGGCGTCGGGGATGTGGCGGAACAGCCGGTCCTTGATCGCCAGCCGCTCCTTCTTCAGCCGCTTCAGCAGGTAGAAGTCCGGCGCGCGGCGCGAAAGCTCGCTGCGGATCTCGCGGTTGAGGGTGCGATGGGCGGCGATCAGCCGGTGGACGATGGGGTTCATGCGGCGCTCCAAATCGATATTGCATCGATCGAGCTGTTTCGGTGGGAGTTTTGGCGGATAGCCGCCGTACCTGCACCGAGCTAGCTCGATGCGGTCCGACATCACGGCGCTTTGAGAAGCGCCGCCAGAGGGGCCCGGTCCCGCAGTGCTTATTTAGCGCGGGGTGGTTCGGGGTTCAAGGGGAGGGGATGTGGGGGGTGAAATATCGCCGGCTCAGGCGTCGCGCAGCCCCAGCCCGATCGACGCGCGCGCCTGTTCCGCCTCGGAACTGACCACCGGATAGGCGCAGTAATCCGCCGCGTAAAAGGCGCTGGGGCGATGGTTGCCCGACCAGCCGACGCCGCCGAAGGGGGCGGAGGAGGAGGCGCCGTTGGTCGGCTTGTTCCAGTTGACGATGCCCGCGCGGATATTGGCCCAGAACTGGTCGTACAGCCGCGGGTCCTGGCTCACCAGGCTGGCGGAGAGGCCGTACCGCGTGTCGTTCGCGTGGGCGATCGCCTGTTCGAACGTGTCGCAGCGGATCACCTGGAGGATCGGGCCGAACAGCTCGACATCGGGGCGCTCGGTCGCGTCGGTCATGTCGAGGATGCCGGGGCTCAGGAACGGGCGGCCCTCGATCAGGCGCTCCATATGGCGCAGCGGGCGCCCGCCGAGCGTCATCAGCGTGAGGAAGCTCTCGGTCAGCATGTCGGCGGCGTCATTGTCGATCACCGGACCCATGAACGGGGCGGGGTCGGCGTGCGGCTCGCCGATGATGAGGCGCGCGACGAGCTTGTTGATCTCGACCATCAGCGGCTCGAACAGCTTGTTGTCGACGATCAGCCGCCGCGCCGCGGTGCAACGCTGCCCCGCGGTGGTGAAGGCCGACTGCACCACGAGCACTGCCGCCGAATAGAGGTCGGGGCTCGACCACACGACGATCGGGTTGTTGCCGCCCATTTCCAGCGCGAGGATCTTCTCGGGCCGGGTCGCGAACTGGCGGTTGAGCGCGATGCCGGTGTTCGCCGATCCGGTGAACAACAGCCCGTCGATATCGGGATGCGCGGCCAGCGCCTTGCCCTCGTCGGCGCCGCCGATCAGCAGCCGGATGCACCCCTCGGGAATCCCCGCCGCGCGATAGCAATCGACGAGGAACGCGCCCGATGCGGGGGTCTTTTCCGACGGCTTGAACACCACGGCATTGCCCGCGAGCAGCGCGGGGACGATATGGCCGTTGGGCAGATGGACCGGGAAATTATACGGCCCCAGCACCGCCAGCACGCCATGCGGCTTGTGCCGCAGCGCCAGCCGGGTGTTCATCGGCGCGTCGATCCGGCGCTGGCCGGTGCGCTCCGAATAGCTGCTGACCGAGATGTCGACCTTGCCGATCACCGTCTCGACTTCGGTCCGCGCTTCCCAAAGCGGCTTGCCGGTCTCGCGCGCGAGCAGGTCGGTAAAGGCATCGGCCTTTTGCCGCACGACATTGGCGAAGCGGCGCAGCGCCTCGATCCGCTCGGACAGCGGGCGCGCGGCCCATTCGGCCCAGCTCGCGCGGGCGATCGCGACTTCGGTATCGGCATCGCCCGACATCTGGCGCCACAGGATGGCGCCGGTCGCGGGCTCGGTGGAGATGATTTCCTGTCCGGGCATTAGGGTGTTCGGGTCCTCGGAAGACTGGTGTGCTCTTGCACGATATGGGGAAGGCTTGCCAACCCCTCAGGCGAGCGCGGCGCCCATGCGGCGGATCGCGGCGACCTTGCGCTCCAGCAGGCTCCAATCGTCCTCGGCGGCGATCGGCGCCCAGATCGCCTCGACTTCGTCGATCAGCATCGCGCACGGCTCGGCGTCGGACCAATAGGGATGGTCGCGGGGCTTGCGCGGGGCGAAGCTGGCGAGCTGGTCGCGCAGCGCGGCAAAGGGCTCGCCATAGCGCGCGGGCAGCGCGCCGCCGAACGCATCGAAATAGAAACGGTCGAGCGGCGCCCCCGTCGTCGCCAGCACCTGCTCCACCGCCTGCACCAGCGCGGCGTCGCGCGCGTCGCCAAACGGCACCAGCCCCAGCCGCCACAGCATCGCCGACGCCATCTCGGCACGAAAGGCGTCGGCAAATCCGCCAAGCGCCGCGACCAGCGGCTCCTCCTCGGCGATCAGCCGCAGCGAGCTGGCGAACTGCATCACGTCCCAGTAAATCGCCTCGGGCTGGCGCCCGAAGGCATAGAGCCCGCTCTGGTCGAAATAGGCGGCGGTGAAGCGCGGGTCCCAGGTCGGGGCGAACCGCCAGGGGCCGTAATCGAAGCTCTCGCCGCTGACGTTGATATTGTCGCTGTTGAGCACGCCATGGACGAACCCCGCCGCCATGAATTGCCCGGCCAGCCGCGCGGTGCGCCCGGCGACCAGCGAGAGCAGTCGCGCGGGCGCATCCTCGCCGGGCGTCTCGCCATAATAGTGCCGCAGGACATAGTCGGTCAGCACCGCCAGCCGTTCGGTGTCCTGGAAATGCGCCAGCCGCTGGAACGTGCCGATGCGGATATGGCCGTGGTTGAGCCGCACCATCACCGCCGATCGGGTGGGCGAGGGCTCGTCGCCGCGATGCAGTTCCTCGCCGGTCTCGATCAGCGAGAAGGTCCGCGACGTCTCGACCCCCAGCGCCTCGAGCATCTCGGTCGCCAATATCTCGCGCACGCCCCCTTTCAGCGTCAGCCGCCCGTCGCCGAAACGGCTATACGGCGTCTGGCCCGATCCCTTGGTGCCGAGGTCCATCAGCCGCCCGCGATCGTCGGTCATCTGCGCGAACAAAAAGCCGCGCCCGTCGCCGATCTCGGGATTGTACACGCGGAACTGGTGGCCGTGATAGCGCAGCGCGAGCGGCTGGGGCAGGCTGCCCGGCAGCGGCTCGAACCGCCCGAAATGCGCGATCCACTCGGCGTCGCTCAGGCCGTCGAGCCCGACCTGCGCCGCGGCGAGATCGTTGCGGAAACGCAAGATCGTTTGCGGGAAGCGGGCGGGGTGGACCGGATCGCTGAACCCGTCGCCGAGTTCGAGGATCGCCTGTTGCGGAGTGAAGGCCATGCGGCGATATGGGGGGCGATGGCTGAGCGGCGCAACTACACCGATGGATATTGGTGGTCCAATGACGGGCTGCGGCTCCATTTTCGCGACTATCCGGGCGCCGCGGACCAGCCGCCTTTGCTCTGCCTGCCGGGGCTGACGCGCAACGCCCGCGATTACGAAACGCTGGCGACTCGCCTGGCCGGCCCGCGCCGCGTGCTGTGCGTCGAGTTTCGCGGGCGCGGCGAAAGCGCCTATGCCAAGGACCCGATGAGCTATGTCCCGCTCACCTATCTCCAGGATGTCGACGCGCTGCTCGCCGACCAGGGGATCGGGCGGTTCGTCGCGGTGGGCACCTCGCTGGGCGGTATCGTGACGATGCTGCTCGCCGCGACGGGGCCGGAGCGGCTGGCGGGGGCGGTGCTCAACGATGTCGGGCCCGAGCTGGACCCGGTCGGGCTGGCGCGCATCCGCACCTATGTCGGCAAGGCGGTGTACCACCCCACCTGGATGCACGCCGCGCGCGCGATCGCGGAGGCCAATGGCGACGTCTATCCCGACTATCGCATCGAGGACTGGCTGCGCATGGCGAAGCGGCTGTACCGGGTGAACAGCTCGGGCCGGATCGTGCTCGATTACGACATGAAGATCGCCGAACCGTTCCGCGTGCCGGGAAATGAGGCGGGGCCGGACATGTGGCCGACGATCGACGCGCTTCGCGGGCGACCGCTGCTGGTGGTGCGCGGCGAGCGATCGGACATATTGCGTGCCGAAGTAGCCGATCGGATGGTGGCGCGGCACGGCGGGGCGGAGCAGGTGACGGTGGCGGGCGTGGGGCACGCGCCTACGCTCGACGAGCCTGAGGCGGTGGCGGGGATCGATCGGTTGCTGGCTGGGGTTTGACCCGCAGGCCGTTGGGCTTGGGGGTGTTTTCTCACACAAAGCCACGAAGACACGAAGAAGGCAGGTGTTTGTGCCAGTGCACGGAACCCGCTTCTGCGTGCTTCTCCTTCGTGCCTTTGCGCCTTCGTGTGAGAAAACCCTTCTTCCTTCCCCCGGACGCGCCCCGCGCCCGGGGGTGACGGCACGCCCAACCCCCGCTAAACACCGCGACCCATGCCCGTCCACATCCTCCACCTCCATTCGACCTTCAACCTGGGCGGCAAGGAGGCGCGTGCCGTCCGGTTGATGAATGCGTTCGGCGATCGGGCGCGGCACACGATCGTCTCGGCGATGCCCGACCAGCTTTCCGCCCGCGATTCGATCGCCAAGGGCATCAAGTACGAGATCGCGCAGAACCCACCGCCGCTCTCCGGCAGGCCCTCCGCCAGGCGCTATGAGGAAATCGCGCGGTTCATGCGCCGCTTCGACCTCGTGCTGACCTATAATTGGGGCGCGATCGACGGGGTGATGGCGGCGCGGGTGTTCGGCAAGGGGCTGCCGCCGATCGTCCATCACGAGGACGGGTTCAACGCCGACGAGGCCGAGCGGCTGAACCCCGTGCGCAACATGTATCGCCGCATCGCGCTGCCCGCCGCCAATGCGCTGGTGGTGCCCAGCAGCGTGCTCGAGCGGATCGCGCTCAAGCATTGGCGCCAGCCGGCGGAGCGCGTCCACCGCATCGCCAACGGCGTGCCGACGGCGCTTTATGCGCAAAAGCCCGACGCGCGGCTGATCCCGCAACTCGCGAAGCGGCGCGAGGGCGAAGTGTTCATCGGCTGCGTCGCGGGGCTGCGCCCGGTCAAGGACCTGCCGATGCTGGTGCGCGCGTGCGCGGGGGTCAATGCGCGGTTCAAGCTGGTCATTCTGGGCGAGGGGCCCGAGCGCCAGAACATCCTCGACGCCGCCGAGGCGATGGCGATCGAGGACCAGCTGATCCTCCCCGGATTCCTGCCCGAGCCGCATCGCTATATGGGGCTGTTCGACATTTTCGCGCTGTCGTCGAAGAGTGAGCAGGCGCCGATTTCGGTGATCGAGGCAATGGCGGCGGGGCTCCCCGTGGTGTCGACGCGGGTCGGCGACATTGCGGCGATGGTATGCCCCGAAAACGTGCCGTTCCTGGCTCCGCGCCACAACGAAGTCGACCTGCGCGACCGGATCGACGCGCTCGCCCGCCACCCGGACTCGCGCCATTATCTCGGCGCGCAGAACCGGATCCGCGCTGCTGCGTTGTTCGACGAGGCGGCGATGGTTGCGGCCTATGCCCGGCTTTATGGTGCCGCCATGGGGCGTCCTGACGCGCTGCAATAACGATTGCTACTCGCTTGTTGCGCCGGATCGGGCTAGGTCGGCGCGGATTTTTTGTCTGGAGGCTATGTTGTTCAAGGGTCTTTCGCCCATCAACTATAACGGTCGCGAGGTTTGGCCGCTGGTCGAGGGTGGCAAGGGCGTGGCGGCGACCAATCACGCCAGCGCGGGCGCCTGGGCGGCGGCGGGCGGCATCGGTACGGTGTCTGCGGTCAATGCCGACAGCTATGATGCCGAGGGCAAGATCATCCCCCAGATCTATCGCGCGCTCACGCGCCGCGAGCGGCATGAGGAACTGGTCGAATACGCGATCGAAGGCGCCGTCCAGCAAGTGAAGAAGGCGTTCGAGATTGCCGGCGGCAAGGGCGCGATCAACATCAACGTGCTGTGGGAAATGGGCGGTGCGCAGCGCGTGCTCCACGGCGTGCTGGAGCGCACGCGCGGCATGGTGGCGGGGGTCACCTGCGGCGCGGGCATGCCGTACAAGCTGAGCGAGATCGCAGCGTCCTACGAAGTCAGCTACCTGCCCATCGTCAGCTCGGGCCGGGCCTTCCGCGCGCTGTGGAAGCGCGCTTATTCCAAGGCTTCGGAATGGCTGTCGGCGGTGGTCTATGAGGACCCCTGGCTCGCGGGCGGGCATAACGGCCTGTCCAATGCCGAGGACCCCTTGGTCCCGCAGGACCCGTACCCCCGCGTCCGCGACCTGCGCGCGACGATGCGCGAGGGCGGGATTTCGGACGATGTGCCGATCGTGATGGCGGGCGGCGTGTGGCATCTGCGCGACTGGAACGACTGGATCGATAATCCCGAACTGGGCAAGATCGCGTTCCAGTTCGGCACGCGCCCGCTGCTGACCAGGGAAAGCCCGATCCCCGAGGGCTGGAAGAACGAGCTGATGAAGCTGGAGGAGGGCGACATCCTGCTCCACCGCTTCTCGCCGACCGGCTTCTACTCGTCGGCGGTGCGCAATCCGTTCCTCCGCCATCTGGAGGCGCGCAGCGAACGCCAGATCCCCTATTCGACCGAGGAAGCGGGGGACCACACGTTCCAGCTCGACGTCGGGGTGAAGGGCAAGAATTTCTGGGTCACGCGCAACGACCTGCTCCGCGCGCGCGAATGGCACGGGCTGGGCTTCACCTCGGCGCTGAAGACCCCGGACAATACGTTGGTGTTCGTCACGCCCGAGGACCAGCAGGTGATCCGCAAGGACCAGGCTGACTGCATGGGCTGCCTCAGCCAGTGCCAATTCTCGTCCTGGGCGGATACCGAGACCAACTCGACCGGGCGGCTGGCCGACCCGCGCAGCTTCTGCATCCAGAAGACGTTGCAGGACATCGCCCATGGCGGCCCGGTGGACCAGAATTTGATGTTCGCGGGCCACGGCGCGTATAATTTCAAGCGCGACCCGTTTTATTCCAACGGCTTCGTGCCGACGGTGAAGCAGCTGGTGGACCGGATTTTGACCGGCGATTGAGCGGGGGCGGCGGCGTACCGCCTTCAATCCTCCCCCCGCCAGGGCAGGGCTATCGCATATGGCGTCGGGCAAGCATAAACGCCGTCATCCCAGCGAAGGCTGGGATGTGGACTCACGGTTGAAGTGCACCGGTTGAGATTTTGGAGAATGCCTCGGCGGGTGTGAGGAAGCCAAGGCATTTTCTGGGGATGTTGTTGAGCCGGTCGGCACAGGCACGGAGTTGTCTGTGGCTGACGGTGTCGAGGTCGGTTTTGCGAGGCAGGCTTCGGCGCAGTCGGCCGATGGTGTTTTCGACACCGCCCTTTTGCCATGGGGCTCGGACATCGCAGAAGAAGGTCTGGATGCCGAGGCTGTCGTGAAGGCGGTGATGTTCGGCGAACTCGGTGCCGTTGTCGAAGCTGATGGTCCTGCGCAGATCCTGGGGGATATGGCGCAGTCTGCGGGTGATCCGGCGTGCGGTCAGCTCGGCTCTGCGGTGGGGTGGCTTGTCGAGGATGGTGTAGCGTGTGTGGCGCTCGTGCAGGACGAGGACATTGTGCCCATATCGGGCGAACAGCATATAGTCGGCTTCCCAATGGCCCGGCTGTGCGCGATCCCGGGCTTCGAGGGGGCGTTCGCCGATCGGCCTGCGCTGTTTGATGAAGCTGGCCGGGCTTCCGCCCTGGCGGCCATAGCGGCCGCGCCTTGCCTTGCAGCGGGGCAGAAGGCGGTGCCAGTAGTCCTTCTGGGCCGAGCGATGATAGACGTATCGATAGATTGACTCGTGGCTGACCATGGTGCGACCGTGCTCAAGCGCCAGTCGGCCGGCGATCTGTTCGGGAGAGCATCCCATCGCAAGGCCGTTCTTCACGATATCTCGCAGGTCCGGCTGGCGCGCCAGCTTGAAACGGCAGTCCCATCGTCGTCGTCTGATCGCGAGCCTATGGGCACGCCCGGGCGCATAGCCGCCGGGCCAGACCTTGGTCGGCTTGCTATTGCGCCTGAGTTCCCGACCGACCGTCGTGTGATCACGCCCGATCGCGGTGGCAATCTGTCGGCAAGATATACCGCCTTCATGAAGGCGGTATATCTCGATCCGCTCGTCGAGGCTGAGTTGCCTGTAATGTCGTCCCATCGCGCAATCACCTTAGCAGGTGGTGCACTTGTTCCGTGAGTCCGGGGGATCCATTCAGCCACTCCGCTCGACCCAAAAGCCGCCACCGAGCACCGAATGGATCCTGACTTTCGTCAGGATGACTCGGTTTTTGCCAAATGCGATTGCCCTGCCCTGGCGGGGGAGGATTAAGGGAAGCGACGGTGTTTTGGACGCGCTCCAATCCCGTTTTCCTGCGAAAGCAGGAGCCCAGGATTACGGGCGTCGCACTCCGGGCTCTGGGCCCCTGCTTTCGCAGGGGAACCAAATCCTTGACGGAACGAAAAGCCCGCTAAATCCATCCCTCCAGCACCTGATCGAGCGGGCGGTGCCCATCGGACCAGGTGCGGATGTTGGCGATGACCTTCATCCCCGTAGCCTCGCGCGCCTCGAAGGTCGCCGAGGCGAGGTGGGGGAGCAGGACGACGTTGGACAGCCCGATCAGCCGGGGATCGACCGCAGGCTCGTCGACATAGACGTCGAGCCCCGCACCCGCGAGCCGCCCATGCTCCAGCGCCACGACCAGCGCCTCGGGCTCGACGATCTCGCCGCGCGCGGTGTTGATCAGCCAGCTTCCCGGCCCGAGCAGCGCGAGCCGCCGCGCGTCGATCAGCCCCGCCGTCGCCTCGGTATGCGGGGTGTGGATGGTGAGGATGTCCACCGCCGCCAGCATCGCGTCGAGATCGGCGTGATAGGTCGCACCCAGCTGCGCCTCGAGCACTTCGGGGACGCGGTGGCGGCTGTGATAGTGGATCTGCAGGCCGAAGGCGCGGGCGCGCATCGCCACTGCCTGCCCGATCCGGCCCATCCCCAATATCCCCAGCTTGCGCCCGCCGATGCGGTGGCCGCGCATGCTCGTCGGGCACCATCCGGTCCAGTTGCCCGACCGTACCAGCTTGTCGCCCTCGACCAGCCGGCGCGGCACCGCGAGGATCAGCGCCATCGCCATGTCGGCGGTGTCCTCGGTCAGCACGCCGGGGGTGTTGGTGACGACGATGCGGCGTGCGCGTGCGGCCTTCAGGTCGATATGGCCGAACCCGGCGCCGTAATTGGCGATCAGCCGCAGCCGCTCGGGCGCGCCGCGGATCAGGTCGCCGTCGATCCGGTCGGTCACGGTCGGCACCAGCACGTCGCAATCGGCCATCGCCGCCGCCAGCGCATCGCGGTCCATCGCGCTGTCGTCGGCGTTGGTCACGACGTCGAACAATTCGGCCATCCGCGCCTCGACCGGATCGGGGAGCGCCCGCGTCACGAACACGCGGGGACGGGAGGGGCGGGTCGCTTGTGCCATCCGGGCCGGATTGGCCCCAGCCGCGCCGCCAGTCAACGGGTTGAAGAGACCACCCCCCTCGGGCTATTGTGACAAGGCATTCACAAGGGGGTATCATGCGCGTTTCGGGTTGGCTCTTGCTGGGCGCAGTGGCGCTCGGGCTGGGCGTGCCCGCATGGGCGCAGCGCAAGCCGCCCTATTTCGCGTCGATCAACGCCGATGCGGCGCGGATGCGGACCGGGCCGGGGCGTAACTATCCGGCAAGCTGGATGTATCGCCGCCGCGACCTGCCCGTTCGCGTGATCGGCGAGTATCGCGAATGGCGCAAGGTCGAGGACCCCGACGGTACCCAGGGATGGATGGTCCGCGGTCTCCTCTCCGACACGCGCACCGCGATCGTCACCGGCACCGTGCTGGAGATGCGCGCCGCGCCGCGCTTCAACGCCGGGATCAACTGGCGCGCGGCACCCGGCGTGGTCGGCCGGATCAGCCATTGCGCGGCAGGGTGGTGCTGGCTCGATGTCCGCGGGCGCGGCGGCTATGTCGAGCAGTCGCACATCTGGGGGCTGGAGCCGGGCGAAACCGTCCCCTGATCGCGCGCCCCGCTACGCCCTGCGCCCCGCGACATGCCGGTCGACGATGTGCCCGAGCACCGTCATCGGCACATTGCCGCCCAGCACCACCGCATCGTTGAACGCCTTGAAATCATAGCGCTCGCCCAGCGCCGCCTTCGCCCGCGTGCGCAGCCGGACAATCTCGCTATGCCCGACCTTGTAGCCGCACGCCTGGCCCGGCCACGAGCAATAGCGGTCGACTTCGCCCTGGACTTCGTCCTCGCTCGATCCGTTCGCCTCGACGAACCACTGGATCGCCTGCGCGCGCGTCCAGCGCTTGGCGTGGAGGCCGGTATCCACCACCAGCCGGCACGCACGAAACGCCAGCGACTGGAGATAGCCCAGCCGCTCGACCGGGTTGGCCGCATAGACGCCCAGCTCGTCGGCGATCTGCTCGGCGTAGAGCGCCCAGCCTTCGGAATAGGCGTTGAACTGGAGCAGCGAGCGGATCAGCGGCATCGTGAAGGTATATTCGCCCTGCCACGCATGGCCGGGGATCGATTCGTGATAGGCGAGGTCGGGCAGGCTGTAGCGTGTCCAGATGCCCGTGCTGCGCAGGTTGATCCATAGCCGCCCGGGCACGCTGCCGTCGATCGTCCCCGGCCCGCCATAGGCACCCGGCGCGCCCGGCTCCTCGGCCAGCGGCAGGCGCTTGACCTCGACATTGCCCTTTACCAGCGTGTTGAACGCCTGCGGCATCCGCGCGCGGATGTCGTCGATGCGGTTCTGGAGGATCGCGACGATCTCCGCCCGGCCCGCATCGGTTTCGGGAAAGGCGAAGCGCGGGTCCTTGCCCAGCGCCGTCATCCGCGCGCCGACGCTGCCCTGGCTATAGCCCTGCGCCTTCAGGATCACGTCCATCTCGGCCTGAAGCTGCGCGAGCTGGTCCAGCCCCATGGCGTGGACCTCGTCGGGGGTCATCGTCGTCGTCGTGCCCGCGCGCAGCGCCCAGGCATAATAGGCGTCGCCATCGGGGAATTTCCACACGCCCGCGTCCGACGTCGCGCGCCTGCGGTGGCGCTCGAGCTCGGCGATCTGGCGGTCCAGCGCGGGGGCGATCCGGTCGTTGCACAGCATCCAGGCGCGCTCGCCGAAATCGCCGTCCATGCCCGCAGTGCGGTTCGCGACCGAGGTGACGAGGTCCCATCCCGCAGTGTTGCCGCTGCGCGCGAGCCGCATCTGCTTCAGCGCCTTGTCGAGCAGGAAATCGGGCGCGATCACGCCCTTGGCGCCCGCGATCTTGAGCCGCTCGGTCTCGCCGTTCAGCTGGTCGCCATAGGATTCGAGCCGGTCGAGATACGCCTCGCCATCCTCCGGCCCCGCGATCCGGTGATCGCTGTCGAGCATCCGCGGCACGTCGAGGAATGCGCCGACATTCTGCGCCACGACATAGGGCGAATTGCGCCACCCGCCGACCGCGACGTCGCCATAGCCGAAGCCGAAGCCGTCCAGCGCATTGGCGAACGACGCCTGCACCACATCGATATGCGTCCGCATCGCCGGGCTGAGGCCGTTCAGGTCGAGCGCGGCAATCTCGGCCAGCGTCCTGCGCAGCATCGCCGCGACCTTGCGCTGGCCCTCGACCGAGCGATCCGCCAGCCGGTGCTTGAGCCGCGCCCGCGCATCCTTGTCGATCCCCAGCGTCGTCGCGCCCTCGGGATAGATCGCCAGCAGCCCCTCCGCAGTGCGCGTCAGCAGCGCCTCGGCAGCGGCATCGGATGCCGTCGCGGCCCAGGCGCGCGATGGCAGCGCCCCCGCGGCGAGCGTGGCAGCGGTACCCAGCAACAGCTGGCGGCGTGTCGTTTCCATCGTCATTCCCAAATTCTCAATGCGGCATCGGCTCGACCGTCAGCGACGTGCCATGCGCGCCGACGATGCGGACATGTGCGCCCGCCGGGGTATCCGGCCCCGATGCCGGCCATTCGCCGTCGCCGACGCGCACCCGACCGCTGCCCGCTTCGATCGGGACGACTACGGTCACGACTTCGCCGATCAGCCGCGCGACGCGATCGTTGAGCAACGGGTCGCTGCTCGCCACCGGGTTCTGTGCATACCAGCGCCGCCCCAGCGCGACCGCCGCCGACGATGCGAGGATGAACACCGCGACCTGAAACGCCAGCGCGAAGCCGGGGATGATCAGCGTCACCACCCCGGTCACCGCCGCGCCCGCCGCGATGAACACGAGGAACACCCCCGGCACCATCAGCTCGGTCAGCGCCAGCCCGGCGGCGAGGATCAGCCAGGCGAGCCCCGGCATGGCGAGGATGCTCTGCATGGTTCAATCGTCCTGCGGGCCGAAGGGGCTGGGGCGCGGGCGCGACGGCGCCGGCGGGGCGGGGGGCTTGGAGCCCCGGGCCAGCCGCCGCCGATCGCGTCGCGCGCCAGCTCGCCGATCCCGCCCAGCGTGCCCATCAACTGCGTCGCCTCGACCGGGAACAGGATCGTCTTCGCATTGGGCGAAGTCGCGAACTTGCCGATCGCCTCGACATATTTCTGCGCGATGAAGTAATTGATCGCCTGGGTATTCCCGCCCTGGATCGCGTCGGACACCATCCGCGTCGCGGTCGCCTCGGCCTCCGCCGAACGCTCGCGCGCCTCGGCGTCACGGAACGCGGCCTCGCGGCGGCCCTCCGCCTCGAGGATCTTCGACTGTTTCTGCCCCTCGGCGCGCAGGATTTCGGAGGCGCGGGTGCCCTCTGCCTCGAGGATGTTGGCGCGCTTCTCACGCTCGGCCTTCATCTGGCGGCCCATCGCGTTGACGATGTCGGCGGGCGGGCGGATATCCTTGATCTCGACGCGGGTGATCTTGACGCCCCAGGGCGTGGTCGCGTGATCGACGACGTTGAGCAGCCGCGCATTGATCTCGTCGCGCTTCGACAGCGTCTCGTCGAGGTCCATCGACCCCATCACGGTGCGCAAATTGGTCGTGGTGAGCTGGAGTAGCGCGAGATAGAGGTCCGACACTTCATACGCCGCCTTGGCCGCGTCGAGCACCTGGAAGAACACCACCCCGTCGGTGGAGATCATTGCATTGTCCTTGGTGATGATTTCCTGACCCGGAATGTCGATCACCTGCTCCATCATGTTCACCTTGCGGCCGACACGGTAGAAGAAGGCGGGGTAGAAATTGAGCCCCGGCGCGGCGACCGCGGTGAAGCGCCCGAAATATTCGATCGTGTATTGATAGCCCTGGGTGACGATCTTCACACTGGAGAAGAGGTAGAGCAGCACCACCGCGACCAATATGGCCAGAAAGATGTTCAGCATGTCCACGGCGCTCGACTCCCTCTCGAATTGCCGTCCTTGCTAGCATAGAGAAGCGCCATGACCACAGCCCGCCTTGCGCCGCGCACTGCGCTTTTCCTGCCCGCGTCCAATCCCCGCGCGATTGCCAAGGCGCGCGGGCTCGATGCCGACATGGTGATCCTCGACCTGGAGGATTCGGTGCGCGACGATGCCAAGGCGGAGGCGCGCGCCGCCGCCGTGGCTGCCGTGGCCGAAGGGTTCGGCCCGCGCCTTGCCGCGATCCGGATCAACGGCATCGGATCGGCGGAGCATGGCGCGGACCTCGACGCCGTCGCGGGTTCGGTCGCCGATTTCGTAGTGCTGCCCAAGGTCGAGAGCGCGGTCGAGGCGGCGGCGGTGGCCGAGGCGTGCGGGCGACCGTTGCTGGCGATGATCGAGACGCCGCTGGGCGTGCTCGCCGCCGCCGCCATCGCCGCCGCGCCGGGAGTGGGCGGGCTGCTCACCGGCACCAACGATCTCGCGGCAACGCTGCGCCTGCCGCCGTCGAGCGGGCGCGGGGCGATGGCGCTGGCGCTCCAGACGATCGTGCTGGCCGCGCGCGCCGCCGAGGTCTGGGCGCTCGACGGGGTGTTCAATGCGCTCGACGACGCGCAAGGCCTCGCCGCCGAATGCCGCGAGGGCCGCGCGCTGGGCTTCGACGGCAAGACGCTGATCCACCCGAACCAGATCGCCGTGGCGGCGGCGGCGTTCGGCCCCACGCCGCAGGAAATCGCCGACGCCGAAGCGCTGATCGCGGCGGCTACCGGTGGTGCGGAACGCTATCGGGATCGCATGATCGAGACGATGCATGTCGACCAGGCACGGGCGCTGCTGGCTCGGCTGTGAGCGAGGCTTTGGACAGAAGAGGGTAGGGGTTCGCGCAGAGGCGCAGAGCAGAGAAGAAGGAGGGGATTTCACGCGAAGGCGCGAAGGCGCTAAGATTTAGACCCACCGGCCATCGTTATAATTTGGCGGCGAAGCCGCCCTTATCGCGCTTCGCGCCTTCGCGCCTTCGCGTGCAGAAAACCTTCTCTGCGCCTCTGCGCGAACCTCTACCTTCTTCTATGAGCCGGCGCACGCCCCAGAAGAATGCTCGGCACACAAAGCCACAAAGGCACGAAAAGAGCAGCCTGTGGGCAATTGGTCGAGCAGTTGCTGCAAAATAGCTTCTCTTCGTGGCTTCGTGGCTTTGTGTGAAAAACGAAACTCGAACGCCATATCGGCAAAGGCCGCTGCTGGGACGCGCGTGCCCGGACGACTACGCCCCCCTAGCGCATTCCGCCCCCTGCGGTTACATGGGCCGCCAACCTCCGACTCAGGACATGCTGGCGCTCCCATGGAAATTCCCCTCGGCCTCACCTTCGACGACGTCCTTCTTTATCCGGGCGAGTCGGAAATCGTGCCGAGCATGGCCGATACCCGGACCCAGGTGACGCGCGGCCTCGCGCTCAACATCCCGATGCTCTCCTCGGCGATGGATACCGTGACCGAGGCGCATATGGCGATCGTCATGGCCCAGCTCGGCGGGATCGGGGTGATCCACCGCAATCTGGAGATCGATCAGCAGGTCGAGGCGATCCGACAGGTCAAGCGCTTCGAAAGCGGCATGGTCGTCAACCCGATCACGATGAGCCCCGACGGCACGCTGGCCGAGGCGCAGGCGCTGATGGCGCAGCACCGGATCAGCGGCATTCCGATCATCGCGGCGGGCGGCAAGCTGGTCGGCATCCTCACCAACCGCGACGTGCGCTTCGCCGAGAACCCGAACCAGCCGGTGTCCGAGCTGATGACGCATGAAAACCTCGCGACGGTCTCGGTCGATGTCGGCAAGGAGGATGCGCGGCGGCTGCTCCACCAGCGGCGGATCGAGAAGCTGCTCGTGGTCGATGCCGAGTATCGCTGCGTCGGGCTGATCACCGTCAAGGACATCGAAAAGGCCGTGACCTCGCCCAACGCGACCAAGGACGCCGCCGGGCGCCTGTGCGTCGCCGCCGCGTCGACCGTGGGCGACAAGGGCTTTGCCCGGACCGAGGCGCTGGTCGCCGCTGGAGTCGACCTGATCGTGATCGACACCGCGCACGGCCATAACAAGGAAGTCAGCCGCGCGGTCGAGCGGGTGAAGCGGCTCTCCAACCAGGTCCAGGTCCTCGCGGGCAACATCGCCACTGCCGAGGCGGCCAAGGCGCTGATCGGCGCGGGGTCGGATGGCGTGAAGGTCGGCATCGGCCCCGGATCGATCTGCACCACCCGCGTCGTCGCGGGCGTCGGCGTGCCCCAGCTTACTGCGGTGCTCGATGCCGCGAGCGAAGCGGCGAAGGCGGGCGTGCCGGTGATCGCCGATGGCGGCATCCGCACCTCGGGCGACATCGCCAAGGCGATTGCGGCGGGCGCATCGGCAGTGATGGTCGGATCGCTGCTCGCGGGCACCGAGGAAGCGCCGGGCGAGACGTTCCTGTATCAGGGCCGCGCGTACAAGTCGTATCGCGGCATGGGATCGGTCGGCGCGATGGCCAAGGGATCGGCGGACCGCTATTTCCAGCAGGACATCAAGGACCAGTTGAAGCTCGTCCCCGAGGGGATCGAGGGGCAGGTGCCGTTCAAGGGGCCTGCACGCGACGTCATCCACCAGATGGTCGGCGGCGTGAAGGCCGCAATGGGCTATGTCGGCGCGGGCACCATCCCCGAATTCCAGAAAAAGGCGCGCTTCGTCCGCATCACCAATGCGGGGCTGCAAGAAAGCCATGTCCACGACGTGACGATCACCCGCGAGGCACCCAATTATCCCACACGATGAACCGGTTTTCGCGCTTGGGATGCAGCCACGTAGGGGCTGGCGGGCGGTAGTTGTAGCGATGCGCTCTACGCCTCACCCAAACCGTCACCCTGAACTTGTTTCAGGGTCCAACGTGCAACACGCGAAGCCCTCGCCGGTGGCACGTTGGATGCTGAAACAAGTTCAGCATGACGGCGCAAAAGGAACGCGCGCGCACCCCTCCGCGATCGCCCCCCGCGCCGCAAGGACCGCCGCATGACCCCCGGCGCCCGGATGCAGACCGCGATCGAACTGCTCGATCGCATCATCGCCGCCGCCCGCGATCAGGGCGCAGCGGCGGACACGCTGATCGCGCGCGGCTTTGCCGAACGCCGCTATGCCGGATCGAAGGACCGCCGCGCGATCCGCGAACTGGTCTATGATGCGATCCGGCTGTGCGGCGAGCGCCCCGCCACGGGCCGCGCCGCGATGCTCGCGCTGGTTCGCGCCCGGCCCGATCTGGCGGCGGCGTTCGACGGTTCGCCCTATGGCCCCGCCGCGATCGACTCCGCCGAGCCCGTGGCCACCGCCGGGCCGCTCCCCGGCTGGCTGGCCAAGGCCTTCGCCCGCTCGGGCCTCGACGCCGCAGAACAGGCCGCGTTGCTCGACCGCGCCCCGCTCGACATCCGCGTCAACCGGCTGAAGGCCGATCGCGACGCGCTCGCCGCCGACCTGCCCGGCGCCGAGCCGATCGCCTTCCTCCCCGACGGCCTCCGCCTCGCCGCCGACACCCCCGCCGAACGCCTTCCCGCCTTTTCCGAAGGGCGGATCGAAGTGCAGGACGCGGGCAGCCAATGGGTCGCGCTCGCCGCCGGCGTCGCGCCGGGGATGCAGGTCGTGGACCTGTGCGCAGGCGGCGGCGGCAAGACGCTGGCGCTCGCGGCGGCGATGGCGAACCGGGGGAGCATCCTGGCGTGCGACATCGATCGGGGCCGGCTCCAGCGGCTGATGCCCCGCGCCGAGCGCGCCGGGGTGACGATCGCCGAGACGCTGCTGCTCAATCCGGGGCGCGAGGCGGAGATGCTGGCGCCGCACGCGGGCCGCGCCGATCTGGTGCTGGTCGATGCCCCCTGTTCGGGCACCGGCACCTGGCGCCGCAACCCGGAGGCGCGCTGGCGGCTGAGCCCCGATCGGCTGGCGCGCGTCGCGGGCGTGCAGGCGGCTTTGCTCGACGTGGCGGCGGAGCTGGTGCGGCCCGGCGGCACGCTCGTCCATATCGTTTGCTCGCTGCTCGACGAGGAAGGGGCGGGGCAGGCGCAGGCGTTCCTCGATCGCCACCCCGGCTGGACCGTCGCGGCGGTGCCCCCTGGTGCTGGCAGCCCGCGCGGCGTCGGCGTGCGGCTGACCCCGCGGCAGGACTCGACCGACGGCTTTTTTGTCGCGAAGATGGTCCGGCCATGATAGCCCGGTCGGCCTCGGTTTCGGAGAAGATGATGCGCTTCACTGCGGTTTCGGCGGCCATCGCGCTGCTGGCGCTTTCAATGTCTACCTCGCTGATGGCGCAGCGCCCCGACGACCAGATCGACCCCAAGTCGCTCGCGCTGTTGGCACAGGGCCGCGCCGCGCAGGCGGCGGGCAATATTGACGGCGCCGAGGATGCGCTGGAGTCAGCGCTCGCAGTCGATCCACGCAACCGCGCGGCGTTCGTCGTGCTCGCAGAGATTTCGCGCGGCCGCGGCCTGCCGGGCAAGGCGATCCGGCTCTACCATGAGGCGCTGGCGCTCGACCCCAACGACCTGTCCGCGCTGCGCGGGCAGGGCGAGGCGATGGTCGCCAAGGGCGCGATCGTGAAGGCCAAGGAAAACCTCACCCGCCTCCAGACGCTGTGCAAGACGGGGTGCGCGGAAGCGACGGCGCTGGCCGCGAGCATCGCGAAGGGGCCACCGGTAACGGCGGCACAGGCCGAGCCCGCGCCGACAGCAGGCGCGCCGGCGACGCAGAAGCCGAACTGAGTGCGCTAAATGCTCTCCTGGAAAGGCAGGAGCATGGCTAGCTAACGCACGCTAAGAGTTAGCTACGAGAGCTTGCCTCGTCGCAGATCTCAACTCGTCCGCGGCGAGGGCAAAGCATTCAGTCGCCACCACTCTATAGCGTCGTCGCTCTGGATCCTTGCCTCTTAGTTCCTCGATTCTTGCAAGTGCATTGTGTCGCTGCACCAAATCCCGATCGTCGTTCTTCAAAACAAAGAACTGCTGCTCGAGTTCAAGCGCGACAGTATCTTCCAAATCTGTCGGCGTTCCTTTCGCGGTGAGAAAGTTGATCAAGTTGCCGCATGAGGGGCCGATTGAGTATGTGTCGTCGCGTCGTATAACCAAGCAGCGCTCATAATCCTGATATACATCGTGAAAATATCTTGCGCCGTACCTGAGAGCTCGCCGAACCCGATGTATCTGCTCAGGCTTGATAAGATCGTCTCGCACGCTGATCCGGTCCCGCACCTCCTCCGCAGCGATTTGGGCGTTTAGCAGGGCCTCCATAGCCCGTTCGAATGCGTCAACTCTGACATTGAATGGAGGGGCCAAGTCGCGCTCGCTTGTTGAATCTGTGCGTAAAAGCTGCGCACGCATCTGCCGCTTCACAATTTTTAGTCGCCGGTGTGCGTCGCCCAATTCGATTATCAGTTCCCGAAGATCAGCGCGCCGCGCATTATCACGCTGCTGGTCGGCGAGCCGGTTTGCCGTATCCTGCTCGACCTGCCGCTGGCGTTCCGCCGCCAGTCTTAGCTCGTTGTCTCGGCGCTTGTTTAAGTATGCTAGCAAAAGGCCGCCACCCGAGGTGACCAGACCGAATTGAAGCACCGCTTTTAGTGCCTCAAGCCGGGCATCTGCTTTCTTGCCACCAAAATCTCCGACAAACATATAGACTAAGGCTGAAAGTACGAGGAAAGACACCCCTAAGGTGGCTATGCGCCAAAAAGTAAGTGCAGCGCGCATCTTGCGGCCCTCCTAGTCATCCGTACCGCTACAATATTCTACAAGAAAAATAAATGCGGTCTTGCGCAGAATTATAGGTTTGACGGAGGGAGAAAATTAGCAACATCGCATCGTGCCGATCAATGTCCGCCTTCGACGCGGCCAAAATCTCACCAAAAGACCATAATTGGTGATGCCGTCGGAGAAGGCACAGTGCGGGCGACCAGCTTTGGAACGTCAAGGTGTTAAGGAACGGCCAAAATGGGGCGGTTTAGCAGGCGCCTCCCACAACCCCACCCTCTAACCCAACACCCGCGCCAGCGCGACAAACTCCGCCACCGACACCGTCTCCGCCCTGCGGCTGGTGTCCATCCCCAGCGTCTCCATCGCCGCCAGCGCGCCGGACACGCCCTTCAGGCTCTGGCGCAGCATTTTCCGGCGCTGGCCGAATGCGGCGCCGGTCAGCCCCTCCAGCACCGGCAGGCGCACGCCCTCGGGCGCGTCGGCGGGGGCGATATGGACCACTGCCGACATCACCTTGGGCGGCGGGGTGAAGGCGGAGCGGTGGACGGTCATCGCGATCCGCGGAGTCGAGCGCCACTGGGCGAGCACCGCCAGCCGGCCATAGGCGTCGCTTCCGGCCTCGGCGACGATGCGTTCGGCGACTTCCTTCTGGAACATCAGCGTCAGGCTGGCCCACCAGGGCGCCCATCCGGCGGACAGCCATCCGACGAGCAGCGCGGTGCCGACATTGTAGGGCAAATTGGCGACGACATGCGGCTTGCCCGTGAACAGGCTCGGCGCGTCGACTTCCAGCGCGTCGCCTTCGATCACGCGCAGCTTGCCGGGGAAAAAGCCGCCCAGTTCCTCCAGCGCGGGGATGCAGCGCCGGTCGCGCTCGACGGCGACGACGCTGGCGCCCGCCTCCAGCAGCGCGCGGGTCAGCCCGCCGGGGCCGGGGCCGACTTCGAACACTTCGGCGCCGTCCAGCGATCCCGGCACCTTGGCAATGCGGGCGAGCAACTGGTGGTCGAACAGGAAATTCTGCCCCAGCGCCTTGCTCGCGCTGAGACCATAGCGGCGGATCACATCGCGCAGCGGGGGAAGCTCGGTCACGCGGCTCCTGCGGCAGCGTTGTCGGCGCGGCGCGCGGCCTGTTGCGCGGCCATGCGGATCGCGGCGATCATCGCCCCCGGATTGGCCTCGTCACGCCCGGCAATGCCGAACGCGGTGCCATGGTCGGGCGAGGTGCGGACGATCGGCAAGCCCAAAGTGGTGTTCACGCCGTCGTCGAAATGGAGTGTCTTGATCGGCACCAGCGCCTGATCGTGATAGGGGCACAGCGCCACGTCATAGCCGGCGCGGGCGCGGGCGTGGAACATCGTGTCGGCGGCGAACGGCCCCACCGCGTCGATCCCCTCGGCGCGAAGCTGGGCGATGGCGGGCGCCAGTATCTCGATCTCCTCGCGGCCCAGCGCGCCGCCTTCGCCGGCATGCGGGTTGAGCCCGGCAAAGGCCAGCCGCGGTCGCTCGATCCCGAAATTGCGCAGCAGCCCGCGCGCCGTGACGCGCGCCTTGGCGAGGATCAGTTCCTGCGAGAGGAGGCCCGGCACCTCGGCCAGCGGGACGTGGATCGTGATCGGCACCACGCGCAGCGTCGGCCCGGCGAGCATCATCACGGCATTGTCGCCCGATACGCCGCAGCGTTCGGCGACGAATTCGGTCTGGCCGGGATGGGTGAAGCCGATCGCATAGAGCTGCGCCTTGGACACCGGCCCGGTCACCAGCCCGCTCGCCGCGCCCGACCGCGTCAGCCCGGTCGCCAGTTCGAGCGATTCGAGCGCCGCGCGGGCACCCTCGACATCGGGGGTGCCGGGCGTCACCGCACCGCCGGCGCCGACCGAGAGTACGGGAAGTCCTTCGTCGAACGCCGCTTCGGCTTCGTCGGGGGATCGGATCGGCACCACCGGCCCGTCCCATACCTGCCGCACCGCGCGCGGATCGCCGACCGCGAAGAAACAGGCGAGCGAATGGAGGTCGCGCGCCTTCCACGCCTTGGCGGTTATCTCCGGGCCGATCCCGGCGGAATCGCCCATCGCGATCGCGAGCGGTCGAATTCTGCCCCGCTCGCGCACGGCCTCAGCGATATTCGACCAGCGCGTCGCGGCGCAGGTCGCGCAGCATGCGCTGGGCGCGCAGATTGACGCGCTCGTCCTCGATCTGCGACTGAATCGCCTCGACCGACGGCAGGTTGACGTCCTTCGGATCGTCGCGGCCGCAGATCACGAGCACGCGCACGCCGTCCTCGACCGATCCGAAGGGCTGGGTCGACTGGCCGACCTGTAGCGGCATCATCAGCTGCTGGAGCGCGGGCGGCAGGTCGCGGATCACCACGCCGTCGCGGTCGACGACTTCGGCGCCCTCGGCGGCTGCAACCTTGCCGACGTCGCCACAGCCCCTGATCGCCTTGGTCGCCTCGGCGAACTTGCCGGCACGGATGCTCGCCTGCGCCTCGGTCGTCCCCTTGGGGAAGGTCACGGTGAGCTGGCGAAGGCTCAGCTTGGCGTCGCGCGCGTCGGGCATCAGCACCTTGCGCTTTTCGGCAAGATACAGGATCGAAAAGCCGGTGGGCAGCTTGATCGGCCCCGCGACCTGGCCCGCCTGCATCTCCTGCGCGGCGGCGGCCAGCGCGTCGGGCAGCATCCCGGGCCGCACCCAGCCCAGATCGCCGCCGACCGAGCGCGTCGTCGCTTCGGAATAGGTCCGCGCCAGATAGTCGAACGGCGCGCCGTCGCGCATCTGCTGGATCAGCTTCTGCATCCCCGTCGCGACTTCCTGTTCGCGATCGGGGGTGGCGTTCATGTAGATTTCGTAGACGTGGAACTCTTCGCTGCCCTTCTGCGCGAGCATGCGATCGAGCATCGCCTTCACTTCGAGCTCGCTGACATTGATGTTCACGCGGCGGCGGAGCAGGCGGTTCCAGGCGAGATCGCCTTCGATCTGGCGCCGCACCGAGCGTTCGGACGAGCCCAGCTTCTTCAATTCCGCGCGGAACTGGTCGGGGGTGAAGTTGAAATTCTTCGCGACGCGGGTGAAGCTCGAATCGATCTCCTTGGGATCGACCGTGATCTCGTTGGCCTTGGCCTCCTGGATCTGGAGCGTCTCGTCGATGAGCTGGCGCAGCACGGTCAGCCGCAGCTGGTCACGCTCCTCGGGCTTCACGTTGAGCTTGTTGAGCCCGACGATCAACGCCACGCGCTGGTCGACATCGGTGCCGGTCAGCACCATGTTGTTGACGATCGCGGTGGGCTTGCGGATGTTCGGATCGGCCTTGCCGAAAATCTGGAGGTTCGCCGGAAGGTCGAGCCCGCCATTGGGGGTCTGCTGCTGATCCTGTACCGTCTGCGCAGTGCCGATCGACGCGATTGCCGCGATTCCAAGTGCCAGAACGGCTTTGCGGCCGAAGCGGGCCGCCTTTGCAACACCAATGTTCACGTGAGCCCGTACCCTCATCCATCCGGAGACCGAGCCGCTTACTGGCCAATTGTGCCTGAACCAAGGCTGAGCAGCGGTCCGCTTGCGTCCGCGAAACTAGCGGCCCAGGTTCTTGAACGCCAGCGACAAAAGGAAGCTGTTGCCGCGCTGCGCATCGCCGGTCGTCGCATAGTCCCGCTTCCAGGTCACCCCGAGCCGCAGACAGTCGTCCTCGTAATTGACGCCCAGCCGGTGCCGCACCGGCTCGAACCCGTCCGAAAGCGACAGGATATCCTCCTGCCGATCGGTCAGGTCGACCAGGATCGACCCCGACACCGACCAGAATCGGGCAAGCTGGACCCGCGCCCCGACGCGCGCTTCCTCGCGGTCCTGCAAATCCTCCAGTTCGTCGGTGATATTGCGGTTGAGCCGCAGATAACCGACCTGGAAATAGGTGTCGCGCGATCCGATCGTTGTGTCGATCTCGTTGCGGCGCACCGCCAGCCCGTCCTTGTCGATGCGATAGCGATGCGTGACCGCAATGAAGTCGTGGAAGCGCACCACCGTGCGCCCGACGAAATCGGAGATCTTGCCCGACAGCCCGGTGCCGTCGGGGAATGCCGTTTCCTGCGATGACAGGCGATAGCTCTGCCCGATATTCGCCTCGATGCTGAACCCCGGCAGGTTCAGCCCATAATCGACGCCCCAGGTGACCCGCGTCGAATCCTCGACTCGGTCATATCCGGGGAAGCGATTGAGCGAGAAAAGGTTCGAATCCTCAAGGTCGACGGCGCGCGCATCCTCGTTCGGCACGTCGAAATTATTGGTCTTGGGCGAAGCGACGAACTGTACCCGCGGCGTCAGCCGCTGCGTCCCGCCCAGGAATTCGCCGATCAGCGGCCATTTGACGTCCATCGCCACCGCGGCGCTGCCGCGGAACTGGAACCCCTCCAGCCCGCGATAGCTGGCGACGTCGGTGCTCAGCGTATCGTCGCTATTATACACGTCGCCGCGACCATAAGCGGTCAGCGTGACTTCCTGTCCCCATGGCGTCAGCCGGCGCAGATCCCAGCGCGCGCTGGCAAAGGCGCGCTGCGAATCCTGCCCTGCGCTGCGCGTGATCGCGAGCGTGTTGAGCTGAAGCTCGACGCGACCGCCGACCAGCCCGTCATCGAGGCGGCGGCGATAGTCGATCTCGGGCAGCGCCACCGGCTGGAGCCCCTGCCGGTCGCCGACGCGCAGCGTCTGCACCGCCCAGGCGTTGATCGAGAAATAGCTGTCCTGGTCGATCCGCTCGACTCGGACATTGTTGCGCAGCCGGTCGTCGCGCGAAATGTCGTAGCGGCGCAGGAAGGTGCGGTCGGTGGTCAGCCGAAACGACGCGCTCGCGCTCCAGTTCTCGTCGAGCTGGAAACGGCTGACGGCGTCGAGATAGCCGCGGAAATCGTTGCGCGACGTCTCATCGGTGATCGGCACGCTCAGGTCGTCGGCGCGGCGGCTGTACGTGCCATAGGCGTTGACGCGATACGCCCCCGATCCGGTCAGCGCGCGATAGTCGGCCTGGAGCATCGGCAGCGCGCCGGTGAACACGCGCGGCGTCACGGTCAGGTCGCGATTGGGCGCCAGGCTGAAGAAATAGGGCAGCGCGATCTGGAAGCCGTTGGTGCGGCTGTACCGCGCATCGGGAGTCAGGAAGCCGTCGGCGCTCCTGCCGCCCACCGGATGCGAAAAGGCGGGCAGGGGGATCGTCGCGAAATTGAAGATCGAGATGCGCGCGCCGGTATAGCGGATACGGCCCTTGTCCGGATTATAGACCACGCGGTGCGCGGTGATCTTCCACGACGGCTCCTTGGGGCAGCCGGCGGTGCTCGTGACTTCGCACGGCGTATAGGCGGCGTTCTCGACCGTCACGATGCCGTTGTCGCGATGCCCGCGCTCGGCGGCGACGCGCCCGCCCGCGTCGAGCACGAGCAGCATGTTCTCGACCACGCCGTCCTTCAGCGTGTCGGTCAGCTCGATCCGGTCGCCATAGGCGGCGTCGCCCTCCGGGTTGAGGATGACGATATTGCCCTCGGCGACGACCTTGCCGGTCTTGCGGTCCCACACCACGCGATCGGCGCGCAGCCGGTCGCTGCGCCGGTACAGCCGCACGTCGCCGCTGGCGGTCACGATATCGGCGTCGAAGCCATATTCGATCGCGTCGGCGTTGAACTGGATCTCGTCGGGATTGTCGGGCAGCGCGGTGGGCGAGGGCGGCGGCGGCTCGACATTGCGGTCCTGGAGATTGGCGGCGGGGACCGGTTCGGCTTGCGGCGCGGCATCCTGTGCCGCGGGCGATTCGCGCAGGTCGCCCGTCACCTGCGCCCGGGCCTGCGCCGATAGGCACATTCCCAGCGCGGCCGACACCATCAGCGTCTTGCGCGAAACGACCATTCCCACCTTTTTATCTACTCCCGGGCACGCGGCGGCTCCCGCCCTATCGCAGCGTTTGCTCCGCCGCAACGCCACGTGCGTTGGCCCGAACGGCGGGACGCGCTAGACGCATGCCGATGAAGGTCGATTTCTACCATCTGACGCTCCACCCGCTGGACCGGGTCCTGCCGCGGATCGCCGAACGCGTGCTCGCCGATGGCGGGCGGCTGCTCGTCGTCGCAGCGGCGGCGGAGGCGCGCGCGGCGATCGACCAGCGGCTATGGACCTATGCCCCCGACAGCTTCCTGCCGCACGCCCAGGCGGGCGGCGACCAGGACGCGGACCAGCCGGTACTCATCGCGGAGGATGCCGTGGCGGCCAATGGCGCCCGCAACGTCGCGCTGGCGGACGGGCTGTGGCGCGACGAAGCACTGGAGTTCGACCGCGCGTTCCACTTCTTCGACGAGGACCGCATCGTCGAGGCGCGCGCCGCCTGGCGGGCGCTGGCCGCGCATGACGGCGTCGAACGCCGCTATTGGAAGCAGAACGAAGCGGGCCGCTGGGAACAGGTCGCCTGAACCTGGCGGAGTGCTTCGGCTTGCATCGGACGGCCTTGCGGATTAGGGAGCCGCGACTTTCCACACCCTCAAGATACAGGAGCCGCACGGCCATGGCCGCGACCCGGACCTTTTCGATCATCAAGCCCGACGCCACCCGCCGCAACCTCACCGGTGCGGTCACCAAGATGCTCGAGGAAGCCGGCCTCCGCGTCGTCGCGTCCAAGCGCATCCAGATGACCCGCGAACAGGCCGAGGGCTTTTATGGCGTGCATCGCGAACGCCCCTTCTTCAACGACCTGGTGACCTTCATGATCTCCGGCCCGGTCGTGGTGCAGGTCCTCGAAGGCGAGAACGCCGTCCAGGCGAACCGCGACATCATGGGCGCAACCAACCCGGCAAACGCCGAGCCCGGCACGATCCGCAAGGAACTGGCCGAATCGATCGAGGCGAACTCGGTCCATGGTTCGGACAGCGAAGAAAACGCCGCGATCGAAATCGCGTTCTTCTTCAAGCCGGAAGAAATCGTCGGCTGATTCGGGCTGACGCCTGAACGGGAAACGGGGCCAGTGCGTGAGTGCTGGCCCTTTTTTGCGCCTGGTGGGTTGGGCTGCGGGGCCAGTGCGAAGATTTGCGGTTGGTCGCAATTCTGCTTGTCGGCATTGCGACCCAAACGCGGCTTTCAAATTCTCCCCCGCCAGGGGGAGGTGGCGCCGAAGGCGACGGTGGGGGAGGACGCACGCACCGAGCGATGTGCGTCCTCCCCCACCGTCAGGCTGCGCCTGCCACCTCCCCCTGGCGGGCAGGGGAATCGCACATGAGTGAAGCGGGGCTCTTGCGTGGTTGCGCAAAAATGATTCTGAAGGTCTCCCCTTTTGCGGGAGGCCAGGATGGATTTTGTGGAGGTATTTGCGGAGATTCCGGATCCGCGGGACTTCACGTCGCAGTATCCGTTGACCGAGATTTTGTTCATCGCGCTCGCTGCGGTGCTGTGCGGCGCGGGCAACTGTACGGAAATGGTGTTGTTTGCCAAGGCGCGGGTCGATCTGCTGCGGCAGTTCATTCCGCTGGAGCGCGGCGTCCCCAGCCACGACACCTTCAGCCGGGTCCTGCGGACACTCGACCCGCATGCATTCAATGCCGCCTTCATGCGCTTCATGGCGGCGTTCGGCGAGCAGGCACGGCTCGATCAGCCCTGCGGCCAGGTGGCGGTCGACGGCAAGAGCTTGAAGCGCGCTTACGAAAAGGGCTGCGCCCATATTCCGCCGATGATGGTCAGCGTCTTTGCGTGCGATACCTTTATGAGCCTGGCCCAGACGATGGCGGACAAGGGCAACGAAGCCGATGCCGCGATCGCGGCGCTCGAGCTGCTCTCGCTCAAGGGATGTACCGTGACCGCCGATGCGCTGCACTGTCATCGCCGCATGACCAAGGCCGTCCGTGACGGCGGCGGCGATTATGTGATCTCCATCAAGGGCAATCAATCCAAGCTCGTGGCCGAGGCCAACGCCGCCCTTGATGCTGCAGCGGCGCACAGGTCGACCCGCTTCCATCAAACCGAAGACCAAGCCCATGGCAGACACGAGGTGCGTCGTGCCTTTGTCATCCCCTTCTTCCAGACGCCGAGCAAGAACGCGCTCGTCGATCTGGTCGCGGTCGCTCGCGTCGAGCGATGGCGCACCATCGGCGACAAGACCACCCATCAGGTCCGTTGCTATGCGCTGTCGCGCAAAATGCCCGCCGAAGAACTGCTCAAAACAGTCCGCCGCCATTGGTCCATCGAAAACCACCTCCATTGGCAACTCGACGTCCTCCTCGCAGAGGATATGGCCCGAAACCGAAAGCAAAACGGCCCTGCCATTCTTGCCATTCTTCGCCGCCTCGCCCTCAATGTGCTGCGCGCCGAACCACAAAAAATCCCCCTCAACCACAAACGACTCATGGCCCGATGGAACGATCAAGAACTCCTGCGCCTAATCACTCATGTGCAATAGCCCTGCCCTGGCGGGGGAGGATGACGTAACGACAAATACCGCCTAGTTGCGGACATTCGAGGTCTGACGCATGCTCTTCAGCGGCCGGGGGGAGAGTGGTGAATGGGACACGATATCAGAGCCGTGATCGGGTTTCCCGAAGCAGTGCAGGCCATTGTGCGTGGAGCGGGATGTCCCAACGCGACGGCCTTGCCGCAAGGGTTTGCAATCGCTCCGCTGGGTCACGATCAGATAGATGCACTTACCAAACTTGAGCCGGGACGGCACGTAGACGGCTTTGTTCATCTATCTGACGGACTGAAGAACGGCATATTATCCCTCATCGGTGATGCGAGCCTCGCTTACATCGAGACCGACTATTTCGGCGGTACGGGTTCACAAGGTGCCGCACTTTTAAGAGACGGTCAGACCGTCTACGAACGGTCGACACCTGTCGATCGCGCGCCGATAAGCGCAAGCAGCCCGATCAACAGCGCCCTACGAGATCTCGGTGTGCAAACCAGCGATGGTGATGAGTTCGACGCCTTGGGTTTGTTTAAGTTTCGAAGCCTTGAGGCGCTCGGCTTAATCGAGGACGAGGACTAGCAGGTGAGCGGGCAATGTCCGCTCTCCACCAAAACCAGTCCTCCATAGGCCCCGAAACAGCCTCCGAAGCGCACAAACCCACTTCCCCCCATCACCCCCGCGGCAACGTAATCGTAGCCAGCAACCCGCCCCCCGCGCGGTTCGCCAATGTAATCTGCCCCCCGGCATCCGAAACGATCGCACGCGCCAGCGCCAGCCCCAGCCCGATCCCGCCGGTATCGCGGTTGCGCGACGTCTCCAGCCGCGTGAACGGGTCGAACACTGCAGTCAGCTTGTCCGCCGGGATGCCCGGCCCGCGATCGGCGACTTCGATCGCGACCGTCGTTTCGCCCGGCAACAGCCGCACCTCGGCGGCGCCCGCATATTTCACCGCATTCTCGATCAAGTTGCGCACCGCGCGCCGCATCAGCGACGGGCGCATCCGCATCTTCAGCCGGGGCGATTCCTCGAAGCTGACGTCGTTGCCGATGTCGCGGAAATCCTCGACCACGGCGTCGATCAGCGCGGCCATGTCGACATCGGTCGCGGGCTCGCTCGGGCGGCCCAGCCGGGCCAGCGACAAGATGTCGTCGAGCGTCCGGTTCATCTCGTCGATCGTGTCGGCCATGCGGTTGCGATCGTCATCGTCCTCGACCGATTCGATGCGGACGCGCAGCGCCGCCAGCGGGGTGCGCAGGTCGTGCCCGATCGCGCCGAGCATCCGGTCCTTCTCGTCGATCATCGCATTCACGCGCAGGCCCAGCGCGTTGTACGCGCCGATCACCGCGCGCACGTCGCCGGGGCCGCGCTCCTCCAGCGGGGGCGCGCCGTCGCCGGGGCGAAAGCCGCGCGCCGCCGTTGCCAGCGCACGCAGCGGGGCCGCGATGCGGCGCCCGGCGAGCAGCACCGGAATCAGCACGCAGACATAGAGGATCAGCGTCTGCGCCAGCAGCTGCCACATCAGCGATCCCTCGACGCGCGGCCAGGGCGAGTTGGTCGCGAGCCAGCCCTTGCCCGGAATCTCGACCGCGATCTGCAACTCCGCCCCCAGCCGGCGCAGCCGTTCGGCGCGCATCGGGCTCATCCGGCGCAATTGCGGGGCGTCGGGCTCGATCGGCTGGACCGATGCGATGACACGCCCGAAATCGATCCCCGATTCCTTCAGCCCGCGGCGTACATCCTCTTCGATGTCCGGGCGCGACCGCGCATCGGCGGCGATCGGGTTGGCCTCGTGAATCTCGATGCGGGTGCGCGGATCGGATCGGAAGCTGCGCCCGCCGTCGCGCGCCGCGCGCAGCGGCGGCCTGCCCGCTTCGTCGACCGAAGTCATCCGCTCGGACGCGTCGGCAAGCCGCGTGACCGTGGGCACGATGAACTGGGCAAAGCGCATCCCGTGCCGTTCGCGCAGCAGCATCCCGAAATTGATCGCCTGCGCGACGAACAGCGCGATCGCGACGAGCAGTGCGATCTGCCCCGCCAGGCTGGTCGGAAGGAAGCGACGGATCGCGCGGTTCCCGCGGGCAAGGCGCGTGCGCCAGCCCGCGCTCACAACCGGGTGACCTCGGCGGCCAGCGTGTATCCGCCGCCCCACACCGTCTTGATGATCGATGGGTTCCGGGCGTCGGGCTCCAGCTTCTTGCGCAGCCGGCTGACCTGGTTGTCGATCGCGCGATCGAACGCGGCGGCCTCGCGCCCCTGGGTCAGGTCGAGCAGCTGGTCGCGCGTCAGCACCTGGCGCGGGCGGGTGACCAGTGCGTGGAGGAGATTATATTCGCCGGTCGACAGCGGCACCGATACGCCTTCGCGATCGACCAGCGCGCGTTCGCCGGTCTTGAGCACCCATCCCGAAAAGGCGAAGCTGCCGCTCTCCGGCGCATGCTGCTTGGCGCCCCCCGCCTGGATGCGGCGGAGCACCACCTTGATCCGCGCGGCCAGCTCGCGCGGGGAAAAGGGCTTCACGACATAATCGTCGGCGCCCATTTCCAGCCCGACGATCCGGTCGGTCTCTTCGCTGCGCGCGGTCAGCAGGATCACCGGGGTCTCGCTGGTCGCGCGGATATGGCGGCACAGGCTCAACCCGTCTTCGCCCGGCATCATGATGTCGAGGATCACCAGGTCGATGGCATAGGCAGTCATCCGCGCCCGCGCACCCTCGGCATCGCCGGCCTGCGTCACGCGAAAGCCCTGCTTGGTCAAATATTGCGCAAGCGGCTCGCGGATCGAGCGCTCGTCGTCGACGAGCAGGATGTGCGGGATGTCTGACATACGCTGACGTTACCAACTCACGGGCAAGAAGGAAGTGCCGGGCGGACCGAGGAGGCGAATCCGCCCGGCAGTCCCGGCCGGCTCAGCTATCCTGAGCGTCGGCCGGAGGGGGTGGGGGCGGGGGCGGCATGTCGCCACCGCCGCGCGGGCCGCCGCGACCGCGCATCGCCATCATCCGCTCGTGCATCGCATCGCGCTCTTTCTGGTCGATCTTGCCGTCCTTGTTGGTGTCGACTCGGTCGAAACGGGCCAGCGCGCGCGCCTTCTGCTCCTCGAGCGAGGCCATGCCGTCGCCGTCCTTGTCCATCCGCGCCATCATCCGGTCGCCGCGCGGCCCCTTGGCTTCGGGACCACCAGGACCGCCGGGGCCACCAGGACCACCCGGGCCGCCGGGACGGCCAGGGCCACCGGGCCCGCCCACGACTTCGAGCACCGCCTCGCGCTCCTCGGGGCTGATCTTGCCGTCCTTGTTCGCATCGACGCGGGCAAAGGCGGCGGTCAGCCGCGCGGCCACTTCGTCGCGCGTGACCACGCCGTCCTTGTTGGCGTCGGCGAGCAGCATCGGATCGGGCGGCGCAGGCCGGTCCTGCTTCGGGCCGGATGCGGCGGGGGTCTGCTGCGCCGCGCTGGCGCTACCCGCCAGCAAGGTCGTGCCCAGCAGCAGGGCGGCAATCATCTTGTTCATCGAGCGAAACTCCTCTGCTCCCCGCGATACGCTTCGCGGTGGATGGCCCTTCTGGAGCCGGCATGTCGCGCCAGTTTGTCACGCGCCCGGCAAAGTGTCGCAATTTGTCTCACCGGCGGCGACAGCGTCACCCGAACAGCGCCACTCCCTGCATCGCCTCCGCGACCACCGCGCCGTCGGCGTTCCAGATCGTCATCCGCTGGCTGCTAAAGCCATCCCACGCGGTATCGGCATGCGCGCCGAGCAGCCACCAGCCGTCGCTGGTGACGGGTGCGGGATCGACGAAATTGATCTGCCAGTTGAGCGAACTGACCGGCGTCAGCATGCTGGGCGCCAGCTTGAGCGCCGCGGGGGGCAACGCATCGCCGATCGCCATCAGCTCGACCATCGGGTGCAGCCCCGCGCGCACGCGCAGCCGTGCCCAGCGCAGCCAGTCGGCGGGGCCGGTGGCTGTGTCCGCATCGAGGAACTCGAAATTGCCGGTGAAGAAAGTCTCCGGCCCGACATACAGGCTCGCATCCTTTGCAGGCGGCGCATGCGGCGACCGCACGCTCTCGTCATGCCGCACCGCCGAGGGCAATGCCGCCATGAACACGAAGGTCGCGCGCATCCCCAGCCCGGCATCGGAGGCCACGTCGCTCTGGAGATACGCCGCGTTGCGCCCGCGCCGCAGCCGGGTGGCGGTGACGGCGACCTCGCCCGCGAGCGGCCCGATGAACGCGATCTGCGCCGAACGCAGCGGCGGCAGGTCGGGCTCCAGCGCCAGCGCGGCATCCAGCGCGAGCGCCGCCGACAGCCCGCCAAACGCCGTGCGGCCCTGCATCCAGTCGGGGGGGATCGTCGCGGTGAAACCATGGTCGGTGCGCAGTGCGGCGGCGAGAAGATCGGCAATCGGCGTCATCGCGCCTCGCTATGCCAAATCGCCGCCCAGTGCCATACGCGAGTTTCAAAGCCGGTCGGGCCAGACGGGACGAGCGGTTACACGGCTTGACGCCGAGCCCGGCATACCGCAATTTCGAAACCACGACGAACCGGGTTCCGGAGACACGCAATGGCTACACTATTGGAAAGCGACGCGCCCGCCGATTCTATCGCAGCCTTTCGCGCGGAGGCGCGCGAATGGCTGGTGGCGCATTTCCCGCCGTCGCTCAAGGGCAAGGACAATCTGATCTCCGCGCTGGAGGGCCCGCACGAGCCCTCGCCAGACGAGGCGGCGTGGCAGGCGGCGATGGGCGAGAAGGGCTGGGGCGTCCCCACCTGGCCGCGCGACTATGGCGGCGGCGGGCTCGACCGGGCCGAGGCGCGCGTGCTTCAGGAGGAAATGGCGCGGATCGGGGCGTGGAACCCGATCGGCGGGATGGGCGTGATGATGTTCGGCCCGACGCTGCTCGAATATGGCAGCGAGGCGCAGAAGCGCGAGCATATCCCCGCCATCGCGCGCGGCACGGTGCGCTGGTGCCAGGGCTATTCCGAACCCGGCGCCGGCTCCGACCTCGCCTCGCTCCAGACCTTTGCCGAGGATCATGGCGACCATTACGTCGTCAACGGCCAGAAAACCTGGACCAGCGGCGGCCAATGGGCGGACAAATGCTTCATGCTCGTCCGCACCGACAAGACGAAGAAGCATGAAGGCATTACCTTCCTGCTCGTCGACATGGACACGCCGGGGATCGAGGTGCGCCCGATCCGGCTGATCTCGGGCGCGTCGCCGTTCTGCGAGACCTTCTTCACCGACGTGAAGGTGCCCAAGGCCAATCGCGTCGGCGAAGAGGGGCAGGGCTGGACGATCGGCAAGCGTCTGCTCCAGCACGAACGCAGCAGCCTGTCGGGCGGCGGCGGATCGGCGGGGCGGATGTTCGCGGGCACGCCGTTGTCGCACCTTGCGAAGCAGGCGGTCGGCGTCGATGCCGAGGGCCGCATCGCCGATGCCGATCTGCGCGGGCGGATCATCCGGCACGACATGGACATGCGCGCCTTTCTCCTCACGCTCCGCCGCGCCGCCGCCGAGGCAAAGGCCAGCCAGGGGCCGTCCGCCGCGACCTCGATCATGAAGAATGTCGGCGCGCGGATCATGCAGGAACGCTCCGAGCTGCTGATCGAAATTCGCGGGCTGGCCGGGCTCGGCTGGGAAGGCGAGGGCTTTGGCGAGGAGGAACTGCGCGACGTCCGCGCCTGGCTCTTCGGCAAGGCGGTGTCGATCTATGGCGGATCGAGCGAGATCCAGAACAACGTGATCGCCAAGCGCATCCTCGGGATGCTGGATCACCAGTGAGTGCCTTCCCGGCCTTGGAGGCTGAGCGCTCGCCTTATTTTTCCTTCGTCACCCTGAACTCGTTTCAGGGTCCAACGCGCCCCAAGCACTGGTTTCGCCCGTGGCGCCTTGGACCCTGAAACGAGTTCAGGGTGACGAGAAGCAAAAAAGCATTGCCCGTTTCATATGCATCCCCCCGCAAGCGGAAGGGGAACTAAGAAATAGCCGACACCCTCCTCCGCAGCGAGCAGGGAACAGAAGGAACCCCCCGATGGCCGTGCTGACCGAAGAACAGACGATGCTGCGCGATATGGCGCGCGACTGGGCCGACAATGAATCGCCCGTCACCGCATTCCGCCGGATGCGTGCCGCCGCGCCGCCCGCGCGCTTCGATGCCGATGCGTGGCGTGCCCAGGCCGAGATGGGCTGGGCAGGGATCATCGTGCCAGAGGCACAGGGAGGCGCAGGCATGGGCTATGGCTCGCTCGGGCTGGTGCTCGAACAGCTCGGGCGCAATCTCGCCGCCACCCCTCTCGCCGCCACCGCGGCCGCCACCAGCGCGCTGCTCCTCGGCGGCTCGGAGGCGCAGCAGGCGGCATGGCTGCCGCGCATCGCCGCGGGCGACGTCATCGCGACGCTGGCGGTGGACGAGGGGCCGCGCTTCGCCCCCGATCGCATCGCGACGACGGTCGAGGACGGCGCGCTCACCGGCACCAAGGCGTTCGTTGCCGAGGGCGACAGCGCCCAGCTCTTCGTCGTCGCCGCCGTCGATGGCCTCTATCTCGTCGCCGACGGCGCGGGCGTGGCGCGTGCCCCCCGCAGCCTCGTCGATTCGCGCAGCCATGCCGAAATCCGCTTCGTCGGCGCGCCCGCCGAGCGCCTCGCGGGCGGTGGCCCCGATCTCCTCACCCGCGTCACCGATCGCGCCGCCGCCGCCTTGTGCGCCGAAATGCTCGGCATGGCCGAAAGCGCGTTCGAACAGACCAACGCCTTCCTCAAGACCCGCGTCCAGTTCGGCCAGGTCCTCGCCTCGTTCCAGGCGCTCCAGCACCGCATGGCGAAGATGTTCACCGAACTCGAACTGATGCGATCGGTGGTCGAGGCGGCGCTGGAGGCAGTCGACAGCGGCAAGCCCGACGTCCGCCAGGAAGTCAGCCTCGCCAAGGCGCTCGCGGGCGAAACGCTCAACCTCGTCAGCCGCGAAATGGTCCAGCTCCATGGCGGGATCGGGATGACCGACGAACATGACGCCGGATTTTACCTCAAGCGGGCGCGCGTGCTGGAGGCGATGTGGGGCAATGCCGCGTGGCATCGCGAACGTTTTGCGCGGCTTGCCGGCTATTGATGGCATTGTCCGGGCGCCGACCCTCGTAATTTCCCGGAGACGGGCGTGTCATTTCTGCAACACTCGCACTCCAGTCCCGCTTTGCAACCTTTGTTATGCTTGACGCCTCTCAGAGAACCGCGTGTAATTCGAGGGTAGGGTATGGAACCCATCGAGTGTTCCAGCCCGTGGTGAGAGGAGAATGATATGCGGCTACGCCTTTTGTCGGCGACTGCGGTTCCGGCATTGATCATGGCGCTCGCGGCACCTGCGTACGCGCAGGACGCATCGACCGGGGCTGCGGCCCCGCAGGATAACCAGACCCCCGATGCCTATGACACCAACGACATCGTCGTGACGGCGCAGGGCCGCGCACAGGTGCTCGCGGACGTGCCGCTGGCGGTGTCGGCGATCAGCGCGGAGGCGTTGCAGCAGAGCGGCACCAACGACATCCGCCAGCTCAACCAGATCGCGCCGTCGCTGCTCGTCTCGTCGACCGGCAGCGAGGCCAATGGCTCGGCGCGCATCCGCGGCATCGGCACGGTCGGCGACAATCCCGGGCTCGAAAGCTCGGTCGCGGTGTTCATCGACGGCGTCTATCGCTCGCGCTCGGGCATCGGGCTCAACGAACTGGGCGAGATCGAGCGGATCGAAGTGCTGCGCGGGCCGCAGGGCACGTTGTTCGGGCGCAATGCCTCGGCGGGCCTGATCAACATCGTCAGCAAGGCCCCGGCCCCCGTGTTCAGCGCGGGCGCCGAGGCGACCTATGGCAATTACAACAACGTCCGCCTCTCCGGCTTCGTCAACGCGCCGCTCGGTGACACGCTCGCGGCGCGCATCGACGGCGTCTACAACCAGCGCGACGGCTTCTACACCGACCTGACCAGCGGCCGCGACATCAATAACCGCAAGCGCGGCTTCGTCCGCGGCCAGCTTCTCTACGAGCCGTCGAGCGACCTGTCGGTGCGCATCATCGGCGACTATACCAAACGCGACGAGGAATGCTGCGCGGCGACCTATGTCAGCCGCGAGATGAACCCGACGATCGGCGCGCTCAACGATCCGGCGCAGAACAATATCGTCCGCGTGCTCCAGGCGCTGGGCCAGCCGGCCGCTGCGTTCACCAACGGCTATAACCGCGACATCTATGTCTCGCCGGGCCGCAGCTATGGCGGCAAGACCGAGGATTGGGGCGGGTCGATGCAGGTCGACTGGGATCTGGGCGGCGCGAAGCTGACCTCGATCACCGGCTATCGCAACTATCGCAGCGATCAGGGCTCCGACACCGACTATAGCTATGTCGACATCCTCTATCGCGCGGCGGACGGCAACAATGCCCGCGAGTTCAAGACCTTCAGCCAGGAATTGCGGCTCCAGGGCACGGCGTTCGGCGATAAGCTCGACTGGCTGGTCGGCGGCTATTTCGCCGATGAAGACCTGACCGTCACCGACAATCTGCGCTTCGGCAGCCAATATGGCCGCTTCGCCACCTGCCGCATCATCTCGGGCAGTGCGCTGGCGGCGCTCTATTCGCCGACTTCGGCGGGGTGCCTCGCGGCGCGCCCGGCGGCGTTCGGGGCGGCCTCGCCGCTGATCTATGCGGCGTTCGACCGGCTCGATGCGATCAACGACAAGGGCACGACGCGCGACCGCTATTTCCAGAACAGCCGCAACTGGGCGCTGTTCACGCACAACATCTTCCACGTCACCAACCGCGTCGATCTGACGCTCGGCGTGCGCTACACCAACGAGCGCAAGAAGTTCAACGCGACCTTCGGCAACGACAATACCGGCTGCACCGCCAACCAGGCATCGCTGCTGCCGCTCCGCTCGACTGCGGCGCTCACCGGAATCGTCGATGCGATCGTCGGGCTGTCGTGCCAGGGCAACTCGACCGCCGAGCTGAACGGCGTCTCGATCAACGACCGCCGCAGCGAGCATAAATTCACCGGCACCGGCGTCCTGTCGTGGAAGCCGGTCGACGATCTGCTCCTCTATGGCAGCTATTCGCGCGGCTATAAGGCGGGCGGGTTCAACCTCGATCGCTCGGCGCTCAAGGCGCCGATCGCCACCTTCGCCTCGGTCGGCGGCGCGCAGGCGCTGGCAAGCGGGCTCCAGTTCGACCCCGAGGAAGTCGACGCCTTCGAAATCGGCGCCAAATATTCGACAGGCCGGTTCAGCCTCAACGTCGCGGCGTTCCGCCAGCAGTTCAAGAATTTCCAGCTCAACACCTTCAACGGCACCGTTTTCCTGGTTCAGAACATCAACGGGTGCAGCACCGGCCTGTCGGGCGGCGACCGTGACCAGAGCAAGTTCACCACGGCGTCCAACTATAACGCCGCGGCGTCGACCACCGGTCGCTGCGCATCGGGCGACGTGACCTATGGCGTGCTGGCGCAGGGTGTCGAGATCGAGGCATCGCTGGTTCCGGCGCGCGATTTCCGCGTCGGGCTGGGGCTGACCTATTCGGACACCAAATATCGCGAAAATCTGGTCGGCAATGCCAGTGGCGCGCCGCTCGACCAGGCGCTGCGCAAGCTGCCGGGCGACGAACTGTCGAACGCCCCGCAATTCGTCGCGACTGCCTCGGCGTCGTGGACCCCGGACCTTGGCAGTTCGGGGCTGAGCGGGCTCGTCTATTTCGACACCCGCCTGACCGACAAATTCAACACCGGCTCCGACCTGTTCGCGCAAAAGGGGCAGGAGAGCTTTGCGCTCGTCAACGGCCGCATCGGCATTCGCGGGCCCGAGCAGAAATGGGCGATCGAAGTCTGGGCACAGAATTTGCTCAACCAGGATTACCAGCAGGTCGCGTTCAACTCGCCGTTCCAGGAGGGGGCCACCGGCGCGCCCTTCACCGACGCGCAATATCCCGGCGGTCGCCAGATCTTCTCCTCCTATCTGGCCGAACCCCGCACTTATGGCGTGACGCTCCGGTCACGCTTCTGACGTCGTCGTCGCAGGAGAGGACGCACCGAGGCTCGCGAGGGGAACACCCCCGCGAGCCTTTTTTTGTGAAGGCTTCAGCGCGAAGGCCATTTCCAGTCCACCCCGTCAAAGCGGCTTGCGCCGGGATTGGCGACATGCGTTTCGCCCAGTTCCTTGCGCAGCGTGATCAGCGTGCTGCCCCCCTGTTCGTCCAGCGCCTCGACCAGCCGGGTCGCGTGCGACACGACGATGATCTGGCACTGTTCGGACGCCTTGATCAGCAGGCGCGCAAGCGGCTCGAGCAAATCGGGGTGGAGGCTCGCCTCGGGCTCGTTGAGGATCATCAGTTCGGGCGGGCGCGGCGACAGCAGCGCGGCGGCGAGCAGCACATAACGCAGCGTGCCGTCCGACAATTCGGACGCCGCGAGGGGGCGGAGCAGCCCATATTGCTGCATCTCGATTTCGAAGCGATCGCCGACCGATAGCGTCGCGCCGTCAAAGGCATCGGCGATCGTGTCGCGCAGCGTGCCGGCATCGCCGATCTCGAAGATCGTCTGGATCGCCGCGCCTATGTCCGATCCGTCGCCGGCCAATATGGGCGTGAAGGTCCCCACCTGCGCCCGCCGCGCGGGGGCATCGCGGTCGGTGCGCAGGTCGTCGTAGAAACGCCAGTCGCGCATCCGCTCGCGCAGGCGCAACAGCTCGAACCCGTCGTGCAAATCCGCGCACCGCGACATCATGCTGTCGACCGGGGGCAAATCGCGCACTGTGTCGGCCCATTCCCCGGTCTGTTCGTCGCGCAGCCGGACAAGCCCGCCGCGGCGCTCGGCTAACAGGTTGGCGCGGCCCAGCACCGGGCCGGTCCATACCGCCTCGACCTTGATCTCGGGGTCATGGGTAAACCGAGTCCGCGACGGGATGGGCAGGCCGAGGTCGATGGCATAGCCATAATCCCCGGATGCGAAGCCCAGCTTGAGGCTGACGGGCCCCGACCGCACCGTGCCCTGCACCGGCTGCGCGCCGCTGCGCATCTCGCGGCTCAGCGTCTCGGGGCCCGCCCAGAGCGTAGACGTAAGTCCCCCCTCCGCCGCCAGCGATGCGACGACGCGGTCCTGCGCGACGTCGGAAAGCAGCCGCAGCGCGCGATACAGGCTCGATTTGCCGCTTCCGTTCGCGCCCACGATCACGTTGAGCGGTCCCAGCGCGATCTTGACGTCGCGCAGCGATCGATAGCCGGAAACGGCGAGGCAGGTCAGCATCGCGCCAGGCTATCTGCCCCGCCGCCCGCCGTCCACTTATCCCAGAAACCCGGTATGCTCGGCCAGGATGCTGGTCCCGATCGCGATCAGCCCCAGCCCGCCGACGAATTCGACTGCCGATCCGAAGCGCACCCCCACCGCGCGCCCGATCAGCATCCCGATCGTCGCCATCGTGAACGTCGCCATCCCGATCGCCAGCGCGATCACGACGATATTGGCGTCGAGAAAGGCGAGGGTGACGCCCACCGCCGCCGCGTCGATGCTGGTTCCCACCGCAGTCGCGATCAGCGTCATCAGCCCGCGCCCGGCGGGTTCCTCGACCACCGCGTCGGGATCGCGCCGTGCGGCTTCAAAGAGCATCTTGCCGCCGACCACGCCGAGCAGGACGAACGCAATCCAATGGTCGATCGCCGTCACGAACGACGCCGCGGTCAGCCCCAGCGCCCATCCAATCAGCGGCGTCACCGTCTCGACCGCGCCGAACACCAGCCCCGCGCGCACTGCCTGCGACAGCGTCGGCCGCCGCACTGCGCCGCGCGCGATCGCGGCGGCACAGGCGTCGGCGGACATGCTGAAGGCGATGACGGCGATCGAGAGCGGGGTCATGGGCGAACTCCACCGGGCAAGAATCAGCGCGTTCGGGTCGGCCGGCACGGCCCCGAATGCGCTGGTCTTGCAAAGCGGACGAACCGCCGGTGCGCCACGCGCCGAAGCGCGAGTATGTTGACGCTACCCCGGCATCCGCCGGAAGCTACTCCCCAACTGGGGCTGCGTTTAGCGATCTATGTTAAGGTCCGCAAGCTCACCCCGCCAGCGGGCGATCGTCGAACAGCCCGAATGCGAGGGTCGAGGCATAGAAGGCCACCGCCCGCTCGCGCGGCATCGTGCTGGCCCATTTGCGCATGTCGAACGCGGCGTTCTGGATCGACATCAGCGCCTGGCTGGCGACCAGCGGGTCGATCGGGCGGATCGATCCTTCCGCGATCCCGTCCGACAGCATCCCCGCAAAGCGCCGCGCGATGCGGTTCGACCGGTCGATCATCGTCGTGCGCACCTGGATCGGCAGCCCCGACAGCGCGGTGGTGCGCAGCAACGGCCCGCGCTCCGAAAACTGCACGTCGAGCAACGTCGCGATCGTGCTCGCCAGCCGGTCCCAATGCGTGCCTTCATGGCTCTCCGCCAGCCGCTGTGCGTCCGCCAAAATGTCGAAGCTGCGCCGGTAGCATGCCGCGACGAGATCGTCCTTGGCGTCGAGATGGTGGTAGAAGCTGCCCTTGGTGACGTTCAGCTCGGACGCGATCCGCTGCACCGATGCGCCGCGATAGCCCAGCTCGTTGATCAGCCGCGTCGCCGCCAGCAGGAACGCCTCGCGCCCCGGCTCGGGCTCGTCATGCTCGAGCGCGAAGATGTCGGGCGCCCAGCCCTGGCCCGGCGCGGCGATGCCATGGCGGAACACGTCCATCAGCCGCGCCTCGACGCGCGGATATTCGTCGACTTCGTAGCGCGGCAGCCACGCCGTCAGCCAGAAGCTGTTCTCCAGCAGCACGTGCGCGCGCGCCCCGCGCAGGTCGGTCTGCGCGCGGGTGCCGTCCTTGCCCCACAGGCTGCGCGTCTTGCGGAAGATGTTGCGCCAGCCGCTCATGAGCTGGCTCTTCATTGGCTCCTCCATCGCGCGCAGGTCGGACAGGATCGCGAAGTCGCGCTCCTCGCCGCGCCCGATCCGCGCGAGCCGCGCCATGTTGAGGTTGAGGTAGCGCGCCACCCGCGCCTCGGGCGTGGCCTCCTCCAGCGCGGCGTCGAGCATCGCGTCGAGCCGGCCCAGCGTGTGTTCGAACGCGGCGGCGGCCAGGTCTTCCTTGCGCTTGAAATAATAGGTGACCGACGTGGTGTTCAGCCCCACGCGCCGCGCGACATCGGCAAAGGTCATGCCCTTCGCGCTCTGCTCGTTGATCGCATCGGCGGCGGCGGCCAGGATCGCGTCGCGCTTCGCCTGGAAACGCTTGGTGCTGCGATCCGCGGGAGCCTCGGTGCCGGAAATCTCGTCGTCGCTCGGGTCGGTCTTGCCACTCATCGCGCCAGCTTAGCCAAAATGTGGCGAAGCCAAAACAGTTTTTCGGGAATCGGGCATGGTGGGCATACGCTGCGGATTTCGTGCCTTGATCGCGGTCCAAGGCCCTTTACCGAATATCCGGTACGCTTTAAGTCGGTTTTGTAGAGCAACGGAGAGACGCGACATGGACTTCACGCTGAACGACCGCGAGACCCATTTCCGCGATCGGGTGAAGGCGTTCATCGACAGCGAAATCCGCCCGCGCGATGCCGAGTATCACGCGCAAGAGGCTGAGGGTGATCGCTGGAAAGTGCTGCCTGTGATCGAAGAGGTCAAGGCGAAGGCGCGCGGCGCCGGGCTGTGGAATTTCTTCATGCCGCCGCAATCGGGGCGCCCGCATGTCGACGACAGCTTCGAATTTCAGGGCACGCAGCTCAGTAATCTCGAATATTCGCTCTGTGCCGAGGAAATGGGGCGGATCGGCTGGGCCTCCGAATGCTTCAATTGCAGCGCGCCCGACACCGGCAACATGGAAGTATTCCATCGCTATGGCACCCGTGACCAGAAGGACGCCTGGCTCGCGCCCTTGATGCGCGGCGAAATCCGCTCGGCGTTCCTGATGACCGAGCCCGCGGTCGCGTCGTCCGACGCGACCAATATCGAGACGCGGATCGATCGCGACGGCGATGACTATGTGATCAACGGCCGCAAATGGTGGTCCTCCGGCACCGGCGATCCGCGCTGCAAAATCGCGATCCTGATGGGCAAGACCGATTTCGGCGCCGCCAAACACGCCCAGCAGAGCATGATCCTCGTCCCCCTCGACGCCCCCGGCGTCCGTATCGAGCGGATGCTTTCGGTATTCGGGTATGACCATGCCCCGCACGGCCATGGCGAGGTGGTGCTGGAGAATGTCCGCGTCCCCGCATCGAACATCCTGCTCGGCGAGGGGCGGGGGTTCGAGATTGCGCAGGGGCGGCTGGGGCCGGGGCGCATCCATCACTGCATGCGCACGATCGGCGTGGCCGAGGAGGCGATCGCCGCGATGGCCCGGCGGCTCGTCAGCCGCGTCGCGTTCGGCAAGCGCCTCTCCGCTCATTCGGTGTGGGAACAGCGCATCGCCCGCGCGCGCATCGACATCGAGATGACGCGGCTGCTGTGCCTCAAGGCGGCGGACATGATGGACAAGGCGGGCAACAAGGCCGCCCAGCTCGAAATCGCGATGATCAAGGTCCAGGCGCCGATGATGGCGCTCCAGATCATCGACGACGCGATCCAGGCGCATGGCGGCGCGGGGGTCTCCGCCGATTTCCACCTCGCGCACGACTGGGCGGGCATCCGCACGCTCCGCCTCGCCGACGGCCCCGACGAAGTCCACAACCGCGCCATCGCGCGGGCGGAGTTCGGCAAATATGCGGCGGCAAAGGCGGACCGGCCGAGTTCAGGCGAGCTGGGGGTGAGCCGGTGAGGGGTGGGACACCCAATCCTCCCCGGAACGCGCTTGCGGTCAGCGCTCCCCTTCCGCTTGCGGGAGGGGTCGGGGGAGGGCCTTGCACTGGGCATCGGGCAAGCGTTTCAGTCCCTCCCCTAACCCCTCCCGCAAGCGGAAGGGCAACAAGGCAGTCGCGAACCAACCGCCCCGGAACCCCCGCATGAAAGCCGCAATCCTCTTCGCCCCCGGCACCCCGCTCGAAATCCGCGATGTCGATGTCGCCGCCCCCGGCCCGCGCGAAGTGCTGATCCGCACCGCCGCGGTCGGGGTCTGCCGCTCCGACCTCCATTTCGTCGACGGCGCCTTCCCGCACCCGGTGCCCACCGTCCCCGGCCACGAAGCCGCCGGCATCGTCGAGGCGGTCGGCAGCGACGTCGCGCATCTAAAGCCCGGCGATCATGTCATCACCTTCTTCACCGTCTTCTGCGGATCGTGCGAGATGTGCGTCAGCGGGCGCCCGTCGCTGTGCATCGATCCGTCCACCCGCCGCCCGCCCGACGCGCCGCCGCGCCTCAGCCTCGACGGCGCCCCGCTCGCGCCCTTCCTCAATCTCTCGGCCCTTGCCGAGAAGATGCTGGTCCACGAAAACGCCTGTGTCGCGATCGACAAGGCGATGCCGCTCGATCGCGCCGCCTTGCTCGGCTGCGCGGTCATCACCGGGGCGGGGGCGGTGTTCAACGACAGCCGCGTGCGCCCGGGCGAAAGCGTCGCGGTGATTGGCGCGGGCGGGATCGGCCTGTCCGCGATCAACGCCGCGAAGATCGCCGGCGCCGGGCAGATCCTCGCAATCGACCCGATGCCCGAAAAGCGCGACCTCGCGACGAAGCTGGGCGCCACCCACGCGCTCGATCCGTCCGCACCGACAATCGTCAAGGACGTGCTCAAGCGCACCGGCGGCGGTGTCCATTATGCGATCGAGGCAGTCGGGCGCTCCGACACCGCCGAACTCGCCTGGAACATCCTGCGCCGCGGCGGCACTGCGACGATCCTCGGCATGATCGCCCCCGGCAACAATGTCACTTTGCCGGGGCCGACCTTCCTGACGGGCAAGAAGATCCAGGGCTCGCTGCTCGGCAGCACGCGCTTCCCGATCGACATGCCCCGGCTGGTGCGAATGTATCTCGACGGGCTGCTCGATCTCGACACGATGGTCGCCGAGCGTATCGCGCTCGAGGACGTCAATGATGCGCTGCAAAAGCTCCGCGACGGGCACAGCGTCCGTTCGGTGATCGTCTTCGCATGAGCGACCTCGACCACGCCCGCCTCGGCGACTGGCTCGCCGCCCATGTCGCGGGGTTCGCGCCGCCCTTCACCGTGGAGAAGTTCCCCGGCGGTCAGAGCAATCCGACCTATCGTGTTGATACGACGTCCTTATCCTATGTCCTGCGCCGCAAGCCCTTCGGCCCGATCCTGCCCTCCGCGCACGCCGTCGAGCGCGAACATCGCCTGATCGCCGCGCTCCATCCCACCGGCTTCCCCGTCGCGCGGCCCTATGGGCTGTGCGAGGACAGCGCGGTGATCGGCGCGCCCTTCTACGTCATGGAGATGGTCGAGGGCCGCACGCTCTGGGACGGATCGCTCCCCGGCATGCCCCCCGCCGATCGCACCGCGCATTATGAGGCGATCGTCGACACGCTCGCCGCGCTCCACACCGTCGATTATGCGGCGGCGGGGCTGGGCGATTACGGCAAGCCCGGCAATTATTTCGAGCGCCAGGTCGCCCGCTGGACCAAGCAATATCGCGCGAGCCAGACCGACGACCTGCCCGAAATGGAGGCGCTGATCGAGTGGCTCCCGCGCACCGTCCCCGAACAGACCCGCACCGCGATCGTCCATGGCGATTTCCGCATCGACAACATGATCTTCGCGCCCGCCGCGCCCCGCATCCTCGCAGTGCTCGACTGGGAACTGTCGACGCTCGGCGATCCGCTGGCCGATTTCAGCTATTTCCTGATGAGCTGGGTGACCGATCCCGAGGGTCGGTCGGGCGTGAAAGGGCTGACCGGCCCCGACACCGGCATCCCGACGCTGGAGCAGGTCGTCGCCCGCTATTGTGCCGCGACCGGGCGCGACGGGGTGCCCGATCTCGACTGGTATTTCGCGTACAACCTCTTCCGCCTGGCGGGCATCGTCCAGGGTATCAAGAAGCGCCTGATCGACGGCAATGCGTCGAGCACGCAGGCGGCGCAGACGGTCGAGCGGTTGCCGGGGTTGGTGGCATCGGCCTGGCATTTCGCGCGGGCTGCGGGGGCCTGAGCATGGGCTTGCAAAATAGGATTTGGTCTGCTTTTGTTCTATTGATGCCAGATCGCTGCACCTCGACTCGTGACACGCTTATCGTCAGCGTGCGGCAGCGCCGCCGCGCGCGCGTGAGAAGCCTAGACTTCGTAAACTTCGGGTGGTCCGGCGCGGCGGTCCGAACGCCTGCGGAACCCTAAACTTCGTAAACTTCGCCGGCGCGCGGCGGGTGCGAAAGGGGTGTCCGACAGCAAGGGAGAATGCAGGTGCGGTTCGCAGGCAAAACGATCATCGTCACCGGCGCGGGCTCGGGAATCGGCCGCGCCACCGCGCGCGCCTTTGCGGCGGAGGGCGGGCAGGTCGTCGCCGCCGATCTGAGCGACGCCGTGGAAGAAACCGTCGCCGGGCTCGACAACGCGATTGCGCTGCGCATCGACGCGGGCGACGAGGGCGATATCCAGCGGCTGGTCGCGGCGGCGTGCGACCATTTCGGCGGGCTCGACGTGTTCCACGCCAATGCCGGAATCTCGGGCGGCGCCGACGGCATCTTCGATTCCTCGGTCGAATTGTGGACCGAAGTGCTGCGCGTGAACCTGATCGGCCCGTTCCTCGCGATCAAGCACGCCGCCCCGCGCATCGTCGAGCGCGGCGGCGGCGCGATCCTGTGTACCGCCAGCGTCGCCGGGCTCCGCTCCGGCGCGGGCGGCCCGGCCTATTCGGCGAGCAAGGCGGGAGTGATCAACCTCGTGCAGACCGCCGCCCAGCAACTCGCCACGTCGAACGTCCGCGTCAACGCGATCTGCCCCGGCCTGATCGAAACCGGCATGACCCAGCGCGCGTTCGACTATGCCCGCGAAGTCGGCAAGCAGGACAAGCTCGGCCAGCTCAACCCGCTGCGCCGTGCGGGCGTGCCGGAGGAAATCGCCAGCGTCGCGCTGTTCCTCGCCAGCGACGAGGCGAGCTATGTCAACGGCCAGGCATGGGCCGTCGATGGCGGGCTGTCGTCGAGCCACCCGGTGACGCGGCAGATGTTCGGGAAGACGGCGTTCTGATGGACTCGGTTGCGGTGCTGCTGCACGTTGCACGAAAATGGGGGGATGCGATGCGAAAATTGTCCTGGTGGGTTCCGGTCGCGCTGATCGTCGCAACGCTTGGCGCGCCTGTCGTCGCGCAGGCACAGGATTTCAGCGAGGCTGAGATCATCGTTAGCGGGGCGCGGCGCGAAACCGATGGTTTCGATGCAAGCCGCCCCGTGGTCGGGCTGCGGCGTGCCGCGGATTTTGCGATCCTGTACGTCACGATCGCAGGCGACACGCGCGATGCCGAAAAGCGTCGGAGCGAGATATTGGCGATGGTGAAGAGCGCCATTGAAATCGCGCCTAAATTCACGGTGCAACTGGCGACCGGCGATGAAGTGGTCGAAGCGCTGACGCTCGCCAATTATCGCGATCTGGGCTTCACGAGTGACAGCCGCCCCGACACCAATCGCACGACGTTCCTCGCCAAGGTGAAGCTCGGCGCCGGCGTGGACGGGGCTGCGGCGCGCGATCGGATTGCGCGGTTTATCAAGGCGGTCCCGGCTGTGGGTCGCGCCGAAATTCGCGGGTCGAGCGGCGATCTCACGCTGTCGGTCGTCGGGCCGGACAAGTTCCGGGGCGAGATACTCGATATCCTGGCCGCCGACGCAAAAGCGGTCGCCGCGCGGATGGGGCCGGACTATGGCGTCGAACTCAAGGGGCTGGATCGCCCGGTCGAATGGTCGCGGGCCGGGCTGACCGACGTGTTCCTGTACGTGCCCTACAACATGGTCGTGCGCCCGAAGAATTAGGTCTTCTCCCGGATCAGCCCCTCCTGCGCCACGCTGGCCACCAGCCGGCCGTCGCGGGAATAGATGCGGCCCCGGTTGAAGCCGCGCGAATGCCCGGCCCAGGGGCTGTCGGTGGTGTAGAGCAGCCATTCGTCGAAGCGGAATGGCTCGTGCAGCCAGATCGCATGGTCCAGGCTGGCGGTTTGCACGCCGCCGGTCAGCCAGCTTACGCCGTGCGGCAACGTGCAGGTGCTGAGCAGCGTCATGTCGCTGGCATAGGCCAGCATCGCGCGGTGCAGCGCCGGTTCGTCGGGCAGGGGTCCGGCGACGCGGAACCAGCTATGCTGGGCGGGCTCCTGCGGCGCGGGGTTGAACCAGTTGCGCGGGGATACGGGGCGGATTTCGATGGGGCGGGCGCGCAGGAAGAAGCGGCGGAATTTCTCGGGCACCCGGTCTTCGATCTCGGCGCGCAGGTCGCGTTCGGAGCGGAGGTCTTCGGGCATCGGCACGTCGGGCATCGCGGCCTGGTGGTGCAGCCCCTCCGCCGCGCGCTGGAAGCTTGCGGTCATGTTGAGGATCGGCTGGCCCTTCTGCATCGCGATGACGCGGCGATTGGCGAAGCTGCGCCCGTCGAAATCGCGGACGACACGGTACAGGATCGGGTGGTTCTCGTCGCCCGGCCGCATGAAATAGGCGTGGAGCGAATGTGCAGTCCGCTCCCCATCGGTCGATCGCTGCGCCGCCTGGAGCGCCTGGGCGATCACCTGTCCGCCGAACACCCGGCCCACCCCGCCGGGCTGGCGCGGGCCGCGATACAGGTCGGTGTCGAGTTCCTCGATGTCGAGCAGCGCGGTAAGCTGGGCGACGAGCTGGTCGGGGGTCGGCTCGGCCATCAATATCCCGCCGCCCGTGCGAGGGCATCGGCATGAAAATTGGCGTCGCCGAACAGCTCGGCCAGGACCCGGGCGCGCTTCATGTAGAAGCCGATGTCATATTCGTCGGTCATCCCGATGCCGCCATGCATCTGGATGCCCTCCTGCACCGCCAGCGTGGTGGCGAGGCTGGTCATCGCCTTGGCGACGGAGACGGCGTCGGTGGCACCCGGATCGCCGGCGTCGAGCAGTTGCTGCGCCTTGAGCACGGCGGCACGCGCGACCTCCATCTCGCTGTAAAGGTGGGCGGCGCGGTGCTGGAGTGCCTGGAAGCTGCCGATCGGCTGGCCGAACTGCTTGCGTTCCTTGAGGTAGGAGACCGTCCTGTCCATCGCCCCGCCACCGACGCCCAGCAGCTCCGCCGAAGCGCCGACGCGCCCCCCGGCGAGCATCCGGGCGAGCGGTGCGTCGCCCCGGTCGACCTCGCCGATCACGGCGTCGGCATCGACCTCGACACCGTCGAAGGTCAGCCGCGCCGCGATCCCCGCATCCGCCAGCCGCTCCGGCGTCACCGTCAGCCCCGCAGTGTCGCGGGGCAGCGCGAACAGCGTCGTGCCCCCCTCGGTCCGCGCCGCGACGATCAGCAGGTCGGCGACATGGCCATGCGCCACGAACTGCTTGGTGCCGCTCAACCGGAAGCCGTTGCCCGAACGCTCGGCGCGCATCGCGATCCGGCCATTGTGCTTGGCGCCCTCGTCGATCGCCAGCGCCGCGACGGTCTCGCCCGCGACGATGCCGGGAAACCAGCGATCGGCGTGCGCACTCCCTTTCAGCGCCTCGACCGCGCCGACGGCGGTGGCGAGGAACGGGGAGGGCGACAGGTTGCGCCCGATCTCCTCCAGCACCACCCCCGCCTCGACATGGCCGAGCCCGAGCCCGCCCTGTGCCTCGGGGATCAGGATGCCAGTCAGCCCCAGCTCGGCGAACTGCCGCCACAGGCCGCGGCTGAACCCGGTCGAGTCGCCCGCGTCGCGCAGCGCCCGCATATGGCTGACCGGGGCATGCTCGGCGACGAAATCGCGCGCCGTATCGCGCAGCATCGCCTGTTCGTCGGTAAGGTACAGGGGCATCATTCTCTTCCTAAGCTCCCTCTCCCTTTGGGAGAGGGTTGGGGTGAGGGTGGCCAGCGGCGCGCGTGGCGCTCGCCCTCACCCTTCCGCCGCCTGCGGCGGCTCCCTCCCTCTCCCAACGGGAGAGGGAGCGGGGCTTTACGACGGCAATTCCAATATCCGCTTGGCGATGATGTTGAGCTGGATCTCGCTCGTCCCGCCCTCGATCGAATTGGCCTTGGTGCGCAGCCAGGCGCGCGGCGTCGCGCCGTGGTTCGAGGCTTCGCTCTCCCACTCCAGCGCGTCGCTGCCGCCCGCCGCCATCACCAGTTCGTGCCGCGTCTTGTTCAGTTCGGTGCCATAATATTTCATCATGCTCGGCTGCGCGGGGTGGGCGCGACCGGCCTTCAGCTCGTCGATGAAGCGTTCGGACATCGCCGCGAACGCCCTGGCGCGCACCTCGAACAGCGCGATCTGCGCGCGCAGCAGCGGGTCTGCCAGCCGCCCGCCCTCGTCCGCGCCGATCGTCCGCAACGCTCCCTCGACCAGCGCATTGCCGCCGCTGCCGCCAAGGCCCATGCCCGAGATCATCTCGCGCTCATGCCCGAGCAGATATTTGGCGACGTCCCAGCCCTTGTTGAGGTCGCCGAGCAAATTCGCCTTGGGCACCTTCACATTGTCGAAGAACGTCTCGCAAAAGGGCGAATAGCCGCTGATCAGCAGGATCGGCTTGGTCGATACGCCTTCGCTGGCCATGTCGAACAGCAGGAAGCTGATCCCGCCCTGCTTGGTCGTCCGGTCGGTGCGGACGAGGCAGAAGATCCAGTCGGCCTCGTCGGCATAGCTGGTCCACACCTTCTGCCCGTTGACGAGGAAATGGTCGCCCATATCTTCGGCGCTGGTCTGGAGCCCGGCAAGATCCGATCCGGCATTGGGTTCGGAATAGCCCTGGCACCAGCGGATTTCGCCGCGTGCGATTTTGGGGAGGTGCTCGAGCTTCTGCGCCTCGGTCCCGTATTTGAGCAGCGCCGGCCCGAGCATCGAGATGCCGAAGCTGTTGAGCGGATTGCGGCAGCGCAGCCGCGCCATTTCCTCGCGCAGGATCTTGGTCTCCGCCGCGCTCAGCCCGCCGCCGCCATACTCCCTCGGCCAGTCGGGCACCGTCCAGCCGCGCGCGCCCATTCGGTCCATCCAGACCTTCTGGTCCGGATGCGCGAAGCTCGGGTTGCGCCCGCCCCAGGTGGCGTCCTTGTCGCTACGCATCGGCTCGCGCATGGCCGGCGGGCAGTTCGCCTCCAGCCAACTACGGGTTTCGGTGCGGAAGGTTTCAGGATCCTCTGCCATTTCTTGTCCTTAAAGCCCTCTCCCCTTCAGGGGAGAGGGTTGGGAGAGGGGCAAGAGGAGGGCGTTTCGCACTTCCCCTCTCCCCGACCCTCTCCCCTGAGGGGAGAGGGAGAGTGGTTATTTGTTAAACCGCTCGCCCTTCTCGGCCTTTTCGCGGAGCAGTGGGGCGACGTCGAAGCCGTGCTTCTCCAGCCCGGCGACGATCTTCTTCGCGCCCTCGGTGTCGGCCCAGAACATCGGCCCGCCGCGATAGACCGGCCAGCCATAGCCATAGATCCACACCACATCGATGTCCGACGCCCGCTGCGCCATCCCCTCGGCCAGGATCAGCGCGCCTTCGTTGACCATCGTGTACAGCGTGCGCTCGACGATCTCCTCGTCGGTGATCGCGTGCTGCGGGGTGCCGGTCTTCTGGCGGAACTCTTCGATGATCTCGGCGACGCGCGGGCTGGGGGAGGGGTTCCGCTTCTCGTCATAGTCATAGAAGCCGGCGCTCTTCTTCTGGCCCCAGCGGCCCTCGGCGGCGAGCGCGTCGCGGATGTTCTCGATCCGGGTCGGGTCGCGGTGCCAGCCAATGTCGACGCCCGCCAGGTCGGACATCTGGAACGGCCCCATCGGCATCCCGAACTCGACATGGACGCGGTCGATCTGCTCGGGCGTCGCGCCCTCGAGCAGCAGCTTCATCGCCTCCATCTGGCGCGGCATCAGCATCCGGTTGCCGATAAAGCCGTAGCAGACGCCCGCGACCACCGCGACCTTCTTGATCTTCTTCGACACCGCCATCGCGGTCGCCAGCACATCGTCGGCGGTCTTCGCGCCGCGCACGATTTCCAGCAGCTTCATGACGTTGGCGGGCGAGAAGAAGTGCAGCCCCACCACATCCTGCGGGCGCGAAGTGCTCGCCGCGATCTCGTCGATGTTGAGATAGCTGGTGTTGGAGGCAAGGATCGCGCCGGCCTTGGCGATCTTGTCGAGCCGGCCGAACACGTCCTTCTTGACGTCCATGCTCTCATACACCGCCTCGATGATGAGGTCGCATTCGCCCAGCGCGTCGAAATCGAGCGTGGGGCTGAGCAGGCCCATTGCCTGTTCGACCTGCTCGGGGGTCATCCGGCCCTTTGCCGCAGTCGCTTCGTAATTCTTGCGGATCGTCGCGGTGCCGCGATCCAGCGCTTCCTGCTGCATCTCGACGATCGTCACGGGAACGCCCGCCGACAGGAAGTTCATGCTGATCCCGCCGCCCATCGTGCCCGCGCCGATCACGCCGACGCGCTTGATGTCGCGCAGCGCGATGTCGTCCGCGATGCCGTCGATCTTCGACGCCTTGCGCTCGGCGAAGAAGATGTGGCGTTGTGCCGCCGACTGGACGCTCATGATAAGCTTCATAAAGCCCATCCGCTCGGCCTGGACGCCCTCGGCATAGGGGGTGCCTGCGGTCTTCTCGATCAGGTCGATGATCGCCGCCGGCGCCTCGAAGCCGCGGAAGCGCTTCGCATTGGCCTTGCGGAAGGCGTCGAACACGGCGGGATCGACGGTGACCGGCTTCTCGCTGGCGATGGGCAGGGGGCGGGCATCGGCAATCTCGCCGGCAAAGGCCACCGCGTCGGCGAGCAGGCTGTCCTCGCTCGCCAGCCGATCGACCAGCCCTGCGGCCTTCGCCTTGCTCGCCGGGATCGGATCGCCCTTGGCCGCCATTTCCAGCGCAAGCTCGACACCCGCGACGCGCGGCAACCGCTGGGTGCCGCCCGCGCCCGGCAACAGGCCCAGCTTGACCTCGGGCAACCCGATCTTCGCCGACGGCACAGCGATCCGGTAATGGCACGCCAGCGCGACTTCGCAGCCGCCGCCCAGCGCGGTGCCGTGGATCGCGGCGACCACCGGCTTGCCCAGCGCCTCGATCGCGTCGACCAGAGTCGGGAGCGACGGCTCCTGCATCGCCTTGCCGAATTCGGTAATGTCGGCGCCCGCGAAGAAGGTCTTGCCGGCACAGGCGATCACCACCGCCTTGATTGCGTCATCGCCCGCAGCCTCTTCGATCCCCGCCTGGAGCCCCTGACGCACCGCAGCGCCGAGCGCGTTGACCGGCGGATTGTCGGAAGTGAGGATCAGGACGTCGCCCTGGCGGCTGGTAGTGATGACGGACATTCGTATCTCCTGTGGGGATCAGTTGAGCGCCGAGTAGATCAGCGTCTTGAGTTCGCGGCGGATGGGGTAGAGCATCGACGGCGAGAATTGGGTCATGAACACCATCGAGATGCGTTCGACCGGATCGACGAAGAAGGCGGTCGAGAACATCCCGCCCCAATAATATTCGCCCGCCGAGCCGGGGATAAGGGTTTTCGCGACGTCGAGCGTGACCGCGAAGCCGAGTCCGAAGCCGGTGCCCGCGTTGGTGGTCTCGCTGAACAACGCGCGCGACATCGTCGCCAGGTCCGAACCGCCGGGGAGGTGGTTCATCGTCATCAACGCGATCGTCTTGCGGCTGACCAGCCGCGTGCCGCCGAGCGTGCCGCCGTTCAGGCAGAAGGTGGCGAAGCGGTGATAGTCGAGCGCGCTGGAGACGAGCCCGCCGCCTCCGGACACCAGCCGCGGGAACTTCGCCCAGGCCGATTCGGCGCCGCGGTCATACAATATGCGCGTCTTGTCCGGGCCGAGCGCCCAGCAATCGGCCAGGCGATCGATCTTGTCCTCGGGCACCTGGAAGAAGGTGTCGTGCATCCCCAGCGGCGCAAAGATGCGTTCGGCGAAGAAGCGTTCGAGCGGCATCCCCGACACGCGCTGGACGACGGCGCCCAGCACGTCGGTCGACACCGAATAATTCCATTCATCGCCGGGGGAGAATTCCAGCGGCAGTTTCGCCACTTCGGCGACGAATTCGTCGAGCGTCAGATTGCCGTGCCAGCTCTCGATCCTGCTCTCGCGATAGGCGGCGTCGACCGGCGTGCGCTCCTGGAAGCTGTAGGTAAGCCCCGAGGTGTGCCGCAGCAGGTCGATCATCCGCATCGGCTGGGCGGTCGGGCGCGTCGCGAACGGCGCTCCGCTGCCGCCGCCGGCATAGACGCCCAAACCCTTGAACTCCGGCAGGACGTGGTGGACCGGGGTATCCAGGCCGACCTTCGCCTCTTCCACCAGCATCATGAACGCGAGGCTGGTGATTGGCTTGGTCATCGACGCGATTCGGAACAAGGTGGTCGAATCGACCGGCGCCCCCTTGTCGCGCGCCGCGCCCTGGTGCGAGAAATGGACGATATCGCCGTCGCGCGCGATCAGCAGTTGGGCGTGCGGCAGCTTGCCCGTATCGAGGTAGCGATCGCGCACGAACGCGTCGATCCGGGCCAGCCTTCCCGCGTCGAATCCGTGCGACTCGGGCGGAGTCATTCTCACGTCGGTTTGCATACCTTGTGTTCGAATCCCGATAATGGCGCCTTCTTTCGGGCGCGGTTCCCCTATTGCCTTGAGTGGCGCGCGAATCAACACTAACGTTGCTACAAAGGTGGCATTACCAGCCAAACCCAAAATTCAGAACGAAGATGGAGAGACCCCGCTTGGCCCCCGAACCCATCGTTCCGCTCGATCCGCAATGGCCCCGCATGACGCTGGCGCAGACACAGGATTTGCTGACCGCGCCCGGCGCCAAGTTCGAGATGGCGACGGCTGAGATTGGCGGCGTATCCACCCGCGTGTGGAAGAACGCGCCACCCTCGCTCCGGCTCCTTGCCCAGATGGTGCGCGCTTATGGTCCGCGGGTCTTCACGATCTATGAGGACGAACGCGTCACCTTCGACGCCAATTACCGCGCGACCGCGCATATCGCCGCGCAACTGGTGGAGATGGGGGTGGGGAAGGGCGATCGCGTCGCGATGGCGATGCGCAACCTGCCCGAATGGCCGGCGATCTTCTTCGCGATCGTCGGCATCGGGGCGATCGCGGTCCCGCTCAACGCATGGTGGACCGGCGGCGAGATCGAATATGCGATGAACGACTCGGGCGCGAAAATCCTGTTCGTCGACGGCGAGCGGCATGAGCGGCTGAAGGGCTGTTACGACCGGCTGCCCGCGCTGGAGCGAGTCGTCGTCAGCCGCGCCCGGGGCGAGGTGGAGGGCGATGTCGTCCGGCTCGAGGCGCTGATCGGGGCGCCGGGCAGTTGGCAGTCGCTTCCCGATGCAGCGTTCCCCGATGCGGAGATCGCGCCCGACGATGATGCCACGATCTTCTACACCAGCGGTACCACCGGCAACCCAAAGGGCGCGCTGGGCACGCATCGCAACTTCGCGACCAATATCCTCTCGAGTGGCTATGTCGCCGCCCGGACGATGCTGCGCCGGGGCGAGACGCCGCCCGCGGTGCCCGATGCGAAGGTCATGCTGCTCGTCATCCCGCTGTTCCATGTCACTGCGTGCAGCGCCGCGATGATGGGCGTGGTCGCATCGGGATCAACGATGGTGTTCATGCGCAAATGGGACGTCGAGCAGGCGATGGCGCTGATCGAGCGCGAAAAGGTGCAGGGAACCGGCGGCGTGCCGACGATCGCGTGGCAATTGCTCGAACACCCCGCGCGCAAGGACTATGACCTGTCGAGCCTGGAGGCCATCGCCTATGGCGGCGCCCCGTCGGCGCCCGAACTGGTTCGCCGCATCTATGAGGAGTTCGGCGCGCTGCCCGGCAATGGCTGGGGCATGACCGAGACCACGGCGACGGTGACCACCCATTCGGGCGAGGATTATCTCAACCGGCCGAACAGCGCCGGCCCGCCGGTCGCGACCGCCGACCTCAGGATCATGAGCATCGAGGGCGACCGCGAACTGCCGCTGGGCGAAGTCGGCGAACTCTGGGCGCGCGGCCCGATGATCGTCAAAGGCTATTGGAACAAGCCCGAAGCGACGGCGGAAACCTTCGTCGACGGATGGGTGCGCACCGGCGACCTGGCGCGGCTCGATGAGGAGGGCTTCCTGTATATCGTCGACCGGGCCAAGGATATCATCATCCGCGGCGGCGAGAATATCTATTCGATCGAAGTCGAGGACGTCCTCTATGCGCACCCTGCGGTAACCGACGCCGCGCTGGTCGGCATCCCGCACAAGACGCTTGGCGAGGAGCCGGCGGCGGTGGTCCATCTCGCTCCCGGCAGCGCGGCGACCGAGGCCGAGATCCAGGCATGGGTGCGCGAGCGGCTCGCGGGGTTCAAGGTGCCGGTGCGCGTGCACTTCTCGCCGACCGTGCTTCCCCGCAACGCCAACGGCAAGATATTGAAGACCGAACTACGCGCGCTGTTTGAGGAACGCGGCGCCGCCTGAGCGTCAGGAACCCGCGTCGATGTCCTCGGGCGGGGTGCCGATCTGGTCTTCCATGTCGGTGGTGGTTCCGATCGGCGCGGTGCGTTCGGGATCGCGCGCCTGGGGGAAGATCGCGTCGAGCCGGGCCTGCATCGCCCGTTCGAACTCGAGATAGTTGCGCGTGCGCGGGCGCGATACCGAAATGTCCTGCTGGATCGCCTTCTTGATCCGCCCGATCGCCGCGTCGTTGAGCACGCCCGCGGCTACCAACTCGGTGCACAGCTGCGAGAGTCCGACCACGGTCGCCTGGGCGCGGAGGCCGATATATTCCAGGCTCTCGTGACGCCGCAGCGCCAGTTCGCGTTCGCTTGGATCCATCGTGCAATTCTCCTGTCGTGCCGGGCGTTGGTGCCCCGGTTGGCGGTCCGTGTCCGAAACATTCGCGCTCCCGGCGATGCTAGTCAACAGGTGATGACAAGCGGCTCGGCACCGGTCCACTCGGTATTACAACGGAGCGCGAAGCGCGCTAGTGTCTGCGCATAAGGGGACAGCGGGTGAGCGAGCATTCGGGAGTGAGTGGCGGCGGGGCAGCGGAAGAGGGTGGGCTGCCCTTTGCCGCGTCCGGCGCAGGATTTGCGCCCCATCCAGACGAGACGCCCGCGGAATCGCAGAAGCGCGATCGGTTGCTGGCGGCGTTCACGCTGATCGCGGGTATCGGCCTGCTGCTGGCAGTGCCGTTCGCGCTACAGGCGGGCTCGCAGTTTTTCCTTCCGCTCACCGCCGCGTTGGTGATCGCGATCGCGCTCGTGCCGTTGCTCGAATGGCTGGAGCGGCACCGCGTGCCGGCGCCGATCGCGGCGCTGATCTGCGTACTGCTGTTCCTCGTCGCGGCGAACGTCGCGCTCGCCTCGATCGTGGTCCCGGCCTGGCAATGGGTACAGCGGCTTCCGGACAGCGTGCCGCAGATCCAGCACAATCTGGAGCCGCTGATTCAATTTTACGCGAATCTGGAGCAGTTCGTCGACAAGACGCTGCTCAACTTTGCCTCCGCACCAGTGCGCCAGCCCACGACGATCGCTGCGGCGCCGCCGCGCTCGCTGCTCGATCTGTTCACCACGTCGGCGCCATCGGCGCTGATCGAGATGTTCTTCGCGATCCTCGTCATCTATTTCTTCCTCTCGGGCTGGACCCGGCTGCGGCGCCGGGCGATCACCTCGCGCTCCAGCTTCGGCGGCGCGATGGCCACCGCGCGCGTGATCCAGGACGTGGTCGACGACACCTCGGCCTATCTGGGCACGATCACGCTGATCAACATGACGCTGGGCCTGATCGTCGCAGGCGCGCTGTACGCGATCGGGATGCCCACGCCGCTGATGTGGGGCGGCATCGTCGCGCTGCTCAACTACATTCCGTATATCGGCCCCGTGCTGGCGGCGTTCCTGCTCGCGATCGGCGGGCTGATGAGCTTTGCAGAGATCGGCTGGGCGATGGTGCCCGCCGCGCTGATGATCGGCGCGCATCTGATCGAGGCGAATGTGGTGACGCCGCTGGTGGTCGGGCACCGGCTGACGATCAGCCCGATCCTGATTCTCATCTCGCTCAGCTTCTGGGGATGGGTGTGGGGCACCACGGGGGCGCTGCTGGCCGTGCCGCTGCTGATCATCATCCAGACCGTCGTGAACGCTGCCGGCAAGCCCGACATCGCCGGTTTCCTGTTCGAACACGGCACCCTCGTCGCCGATCCCGGCGAGGCAAGATCGCATCGGCGAGAAAGTCGCGATCAATCCGGTTGACACCCCGGAATCGTGCGGCTAGTGCCCGCCTCCTCGCTTGAGCAAGCGGGTGTAGCTCAGTTGGTTAGAGCGCCGGCCTGTCACGCCGGAGGTCGCGGGTTCGAGCCCCGTCACTCGCGCCACGCGCCCCTATTTTGAAGGGGTTGCGTGGTGGGATCAGGAAGGTGGCGATACGCCACCGAAGCGGGGTTTCCGCGATGAACAGGGATGGGGCCGAGGGCGCTAGTGCGCACCCCGGCATAGCGGTACAGGCGCGCTCAGTCGCGCCAGACGCCCGTTTCCATCCAGCGTAGCATCGGCTTGAGCGGCGCGATCCACACCACGCCCAGGACCACGTACAGCAGCAACTGGACCACGCCGGGCAGCGCGGCGATCCACGCCGAAAAACTCGCCACGATGACGACCCACACCAGGATCAGCGCCAGGATGGCCAGCATCCCCACGGGCTTGCGCCACGATGCGTTCACGGTTCCTCGTGGCAAATCATGCCCCTTTCGGTGATGACGGCGTGCAGCGGCACGTCCCAGATGTCGGCGGGGATAGCGGGCGCCTCCTGCACCGACCATGCCACGCCGATGCGCAGCGCGTTTTCGAATCGGGCAAAGGCGCGGTCGTAAAAGCCCGCGCCCTGACCGATTCGGTTGAGTCGGCGATCGAAGCCCAGCAATGGGGTGAGGATGATGTCGGGAATGCAATCGGGCATCGCGGCGTCCGGCTGGAGCAATCCGAAGGCGCCGGCCACCAGCACATCGCCCGGTTGCCACGCCAGGAACCGCATCGGCGTCGCGCGGTCGACGACATGCGGCAACGCGATCCTGCACCCGCGCTCCAGCGCAGCGGCGGCCAGAAGCGACGGATCGGCCTCGCTGCCGACCGGCATGTAGCTGGTGACCACCCGTCCGGGATGAAACTTCGCCAGCAATGCGTCGGGCGCGCAGATCGCGGCGCTCGCTTCGGCGGCGAATTTGTCGCGGTCGGCTCGAAGCCGTGCGCGCAGCGCGTGCTTTTCCTGGGTCATCGGATGGGGGCGGGGTGGCGGGACCGCCATGGCCGTTGGCTCGAATATCCTCTGACGCGCGGTACGTCAGGTGGGAACCATGTGCGACAGACCAAGATCTGCACAGGGACAGCTCCCTTGGATGATGAATAGCCTCAGGGATATCTGAGAGCGCGTACCGGGCAGTGCCCGCCACCCCCTATCTAGGCGCTCGCGGCGTCTTCCTCAAGGGCTGCGGCGACGGCTTCGAGACGATCGGCGATTCGGTCGAGCAGCACCGGGGAAACCCCGGCAGGCGGATTGCGTTCGCTCTCGTCCAGCATGTCGGCGAGAATCAGCAGCAGATAGACCAAGGTCCGCTCCGCATTGAGCCCGCCCGACGCGCGGTGCGCCGCTTCGGCATGGCGGGCGATCATCGCTTCCAGGTGGCGCAGATGCGGCTCGTCGCCCTCGCGCGCGGCGATCGAATAGCTGCGGCCGGCGATCGTGAGCGTGATCTCCGCCATCAATCTTCCTCCTCTGCCGCAGCGCGCTCGCGCGCGATCAGCGCGTCCAGAGTGGTCACTGCGTCCTCGATCCGTGCGCGCAGCGTGGCATGGCGCCGCGCGAGTCGCTCGGTGCTGAAGGCACGCGCCGCCGCCGCGGCTTCGATCCGCGCCAGCGCCCGTTCGATACGGTCTGCCGATGTGTCTGACATTGTGACAGTTCGGATAGGACTCGATGCAGCGGGCGGCAACCCCGTACAGTGCCGGTTGCGGTGAGCCGGTTGACGTGCGGGCGCATGCGCCCCAAAGGCGTGCCCGCACGAACCGGTCATGCCGAGGGGCAGGCCGCACCGCACAGGGGACTACCAGTGACCGTAACCTTCACCGACTGCGCCAATGCGATCCGCGCGCTGGCCATGGACGCAGTGGAGGCCGCCAATTCGGGCCATCCCGGCATGCCGATGGGCATGGCCGATGTCGCGACGGTGCTCTTTCAGGACTATCTGAAGTTCGACCCCGCGGCACCCTATTGGGCCGATCGCGACCGTTTCGTCCTGTCCGCCGGCCATGGCTCGATGCTGCTCTATGGCCTGCTCCACCTTACCGGCTATGCCCGTCCGACGCTCGACGACATCAAGGCGTTTCGCCAGGTCGGCAGCCCCTGCGCCGGCCACCCCGAGAATTTCGAGCTCCCCGGAGTCGAGGCGACCACTGGCCCGCTGGGGCAGGGCGTTGCGATGGCGGTGGGCATGGCGCTTGCCGAGCGTCACCTGAACGCCGAATTCGGCGACGCGCTGGTCGATCACCGCACCTGGGCCATTGCCGGCGACGGCTGCCTGATGGAGGGCATCAACCATGAGGCGATCGGGATCGCCGGGCATCTAAAGCTCGGGCGGCTGGTCGTGCTGTGGGATGACAACAGGATCACGATCGACGGCGCGGTGTCGCTGTCGTCGAGCGAGGACATCCCCGCGCGCTATGCCGCGACCGGCTGGCATGTCGTCGAATGCGACGGGCATGATCCCGCCAGCATCGCTGCCGCGCTCGATGCCGCGATTGCCGACGAGCGCCCCTCACTGGTCCGCTGCCGCACGATCATCGGCAAGGGCGCACCCAATTTTCAGGGCACGTCCAAGACCCACGGCTCGCCGCTGGGCGCCGCCGAAGTCGCCGCCGCGCGCGAGACGCTGGGTTGGCACTATCCCCCGTTCGAAGTGCCCGAGGGCATTCGCGAGGCATGGCTGAAGGCCGGTACGCGCGGCGCCGCCCCGCACGCTGCGTGGAAGGAACGGCTCGCCGCCGCGCCGCAGGGCGCCGAGCTGGCACGCCGCATGGCGGGCGACCTGCCCGAGGGCTTCTCGCTCGACGCACACATCGCCGATCTGCTTGCCGCGCCGCAAAAGGTCGCGACGCGCAAGGCCTCCGAAATGGCGCTGGTCGCGATCAACGCCGGCCTGCCCGAGACGGTGGGCGGTTCCGCCGACCTCACGCCCTCGAACAACACGCTGACCAAAGGTCTGGAAGACCTGACCGCCGACAATTACGGTGGCCGCTATATCCGCTACGGCATCCGCGAATTCGGCATGGCGGCGGCGATGAACGGCATGGCGCTGCACGGCGGCGTGCTGCCCTATGGCGGCACCTTCCTGGTCTTTTCCGACTATGCGCGGCCAGCAATTCGTCTCTCGGCGCTCCAGCGCGCGCGCGTCGTCTATGTGATGACGCATGATTCGATCGGGCTGGGCGAGGACGGCCCGACGCACCAGCCGATCGAGCATGTCATGTCGCTGCGGCTGATCCCCAATCTCGAAGTCTGGCGCCCGTGCGACGCGGTAGAGACCGCCGAGGCCTGGGGCGCTGCCGTCGCGCGCAAGGACGGCCCGGCGCTGCTCGCGCTCTCGCGCCAGAACCTGCCGCAGCTCAGCCCCGGTGGCGCGGCCAAGGGCGGCTATCGCCTCGCCTCGGCAGAGGCGCCGCGCAAGGTCGTGCTGCTCGCCAGCGGCTCCGAAGTCGAAGTCGCCGTCGCGGTCCGCGCCGCGCTCGAGGAACAGGGGATCGGCGCCGATGTCGTGTCGATGCCGTGCTGGTCGCGCTTCGATGCGCAGCCTGCCGCGTACAAGGCCGAGCTGCTGCCCAAGGATGCGCTGCGCGTCTCGATCGAGGCGGGCGTGACGACCGGCTGGGAGCGCTATACCGGCGACGGATTGAACTTCGGCGTCGATGTATTCGGCGCGTCGGGCCCCTATCTGGGGCTGTACGATCAGTTCGGGCTGACCGCTGCGGCGATTGCCCCGCAAATCCTTGAAAAGCTCAAGTAACGACAGGAGAACCAGGCATATGACGAAGGTTGCGATCAACGGATTCGGGCGCATCGGTCGTCTGGTGGCGCGCGCGATTCTCGAGCGTCCGGACAGCGGGCTCGAACTGGTGACGATCAACGATCTCGCCGACGCCAAGTCCAACGCCTGGCTCTTTTCGCGCGACAGCGTCCACGGCAAATATCCCGGCACCGTCACTGCCGAGGGCAATGACCTCGTCATCGACGGCAAGCGCATCAAAGTGACCGCTGAGCGTGATCCGGCGAACCTGCCGCATGCCGAGAACGGCGTGGAATTGGTGCTCGAATGCACCGGCTTCTTCACCGACCGCGCCAGCGCGCAAAAGCATATCGATGCCGGCGCGAAGAAGGTGCTGATCTCGGCGCCGGGCAAGAATGTCGACCTGACCGTCGTGTACGGCGTCAACCACGACAAGCTGGAAGCCGGGCACACGATCGTTTCGAACGCATCGTGCACCACCAACTGCCTGGCGCCGGTCGCCAAGGTGCTGAACGATTCGATCGGGATCGAACGCGGGCTGATGACCACGGTCCACGCCTATACCAACGACCAGAAGATCCTCGACCAGATCCACCCGGATCTGCGCCGCGCCCGCGCCGCCGCGATGTCGATCATCCCCACCACCACCGGCGCCGCGCGCGCCGTGGGCGAGGTGCTTCCCGAACTGAAGGGCAAGCTCGACGGCTCGGCGATCCGCGTCCCCGTGCCCGACGGCAGCCTGGTCGACCTGACCTTCACCCCGAAGCGCGACACGACGCGCGACGAAGTGAATGCGATCCTCAAGGCCGCGTCGGAAGAAGGCCCGCTCAAGGGCGTGCTCTATTATTCGGACGAGCCGCTGGTCTCGATCGACATCGTCCATACCCCGGCCTCGTCGACCGTCGACAGCCTGGAGACGGCAGTGCTCGACGGCAAGCTGGTGCGCGTCGTGAGCTGGTACGACAATGAATGGGGCTTCTCGAACCGCATGGTCGACACCGCCGGCGTGATGGCGAAGTTCGGCTGATCTGTTGTGCTCCTGCGAAAGCAGGAGCCCAGCTAAATTCCCCTCCCGCTTGCGGGAGGGGAGTAGCAGGTGAACAGCGCCCCGCGCTGTTCAGGCCATGCCGGGGGCATGGCCGACCTGATACTGGGAGGGGAGTTGGCCGCGGTGCGTTTTTGCGCACGAGCAGGCCCTCCCCCGACCCCTCCCGCAAGCGGGAGGGGAGCGCACGTCGCTAGCGACGGACATATTTTCGAGCGAGGACCGGATGGCGCGCAATTTCAAGACACTCGACGACATGGGCGATATCGCGGGCAAGCGCGTGCTGGTCCGCGAGGACCTCAACGTGCCGATGGCCGATGGCGCCGTCACCGACGACACCCGGCTGCGCGCCGCCGTGGACACCGTCGCTGAGCTGTCCGATCGCGGCGCCAAGGTTGTCATCCTCGCGCATTTCGGGCGCCCCAAGGGGCAGCGTAACCCCGAAATGAGCCTCGCGCTCGTTACCAAGCCGTTCGAACTGGTGATCGGTCGCCCCGTGCGTTTCATCGACGATAGCCAGGCCGTTGATGCCATTGCCCAGATGGCGAACGGCGAAATCGGCATCCTGGAGAATACCCGCTTCGATCCGGGCGAGGAAAAGAACGCGCCCGAGACGATCGAGCGCTTCGCGTCGCTCGGCGATCTCTACGTCAACGACGCCTTCTCGGCGGCGCACCGCGCCCATGCCAGCACCGAGGGGCTGGCCCACCGGCTCCCCGCCTTTGCCGGGCGGCAGATGGAGGCGGAGCTCGACGCGCTCGACAAGGCGCTGGGCAATCCCGAGCATCCGGTGGCTGCCGTGGTCGGCGGCGCAAAGGTGTCGTCGAAGCTCGACGTGCTGCGCCACCTGGTCGAGAAGGTCGATCACCTGATCATCGGCGGCGGCATGGCCAACACCTTCCTCGCCGCGCGCGGAGTCGATGTCGGCAAGTCGCTGTGCGAGCATGACCTGACCGGCACCGCCGAGGAAATCCTCGACGCCGCCGATCGCGCCAACTGCACCGTCCATCTGCCCTATGACGTGGTGGTCGCGAAGGAATTCAAGCCGAACACGGACACCCGCACTGTCAACGTCCACGAAGTCGCGGCGGACGAAATGATCCTCGACGTCGGCCCCGCCGCGACCGAGGCGCTGGCCGATGTGCTCAAGACGTGCCGCACGCTGGTCTGGAACGGGCCGATGGGCGCGTTCGAGACTCCGCCGTTCGACGTGGCGACGGTATCGCTGGCGCGCACCGCGGCGGCGCTGACCAAGGAAGGCTCGCTCGTGTCGGTCGCCGGCGGCGGTGACACGGTGGCCGCGCTCAATCAGGCGGGCGTGGCGGACGACTTCAGCTTCGTCTCGACCGCGGGCGGCGCCTTCCTGGAGTGGATGGAAGGCAAGGAACTGCCGGGGGTCGCCGCGCTGACCCGCTGATTGCTCGTGCCGCAGGGGCGCCGTGATCGTCGTTAATGCTTGCCTCTGTTCCGAAAAACCGCACACCCGCATGCATGGTCCGCCCGTAGTGGCTCTATAAAGAACAGGTAGCGCCCGGAACGGTGCCTACCTGTTCAGGAGCACCCGCGCACCATGCTCAAGTCGATAACGATCTCTCGAAAGCTCGCGGGGTCTTTCGGGATCGTGATGCTGGTGGCGACGCTGACGATGGGCTTCGTCTATTACGAGTCCGTCGAGGTTTCGCGAATGAGTGAAATCAACGAAATCGCGGATACCGAGCAGGCGCTGGCTGCCGAGCTTGAGAATGCACTGCTCGCAGCAGTCGCGGCAGTGCGCGGGCAGACGGTCAGCGATGCGCCCACCGATATGGCGGCCTTCACGCGCAATATCGACCGGTTCGATGCCGCCGTGGCCAAATTGCGCCCAATGCTCGACTCGCCGGAGGACAAGGCCGAACTGGAGTCGACGCTGGTGCGCTTCCGCGACTGGCGCCGGCGCACGGTCGATCCGGTCCTTGCCGGCATGTCCGCCAACGATCGCGAGCGCGCCCGCGCGCTCGCCGAGTCGACCAATGCGGGCGATGACCTCCTCCTCCTGCAGGAAGGCGCCGAGCAGCTTCGGATCAGCAAGCATGAGCAAGTCGAACGAAACCTCGAGGCGATCGATTTGGCCGCGCACGAGCAGGAGTTTGCGGTGGTGGCGGGCGGCGTCGTGATCGCAATCGTCTCGCTGCTGCTCTGGGCGGCGTTGCGGCAGTTGCTGGCGCGCCCGATCGTCGCGATTACTGCGCTGATGCGGCGGCTGGCGAGCGGGGAGAACCGGATCGAGGTGCCCGATGCCGAGCGCGGGGACGAAATCGGCGATATGGCGCGGGCGGTGATCGTGTTTCGCGATACCGCCGTCGCCAAGGAGGCCGCCGATCGCGCCAAGGCGCAGTCCGATGCCGAACAGGCGCAGGTTGTGGATACGCTTGCCGCGGGATTGGGCGCGCTGGCCGAAGGCGACCTCACCACCGAAATCGGGCCGGACTTTCCCGGAAGCTATGCGCGCATCCGCCAGAACTTCAACGACGCGATCGACCGGCTCCGCATGCTCATCGGCGCCGTGCGCGACAGCGCGGAAACGATTCGCAGCGGATCGGCAGAGATCGCCTCCGCATCCGAAACGCTTGCGCTACGCACGCAGAGCAACGCCGCCAGTCTCGAGGAAACGACCGCGGCCATCACGCAGATCGACCAAAGGGTCCGCGCCACCGCGCAGACCGCCGTCACCACTTCGGGCAGCGCCGACGACGCGATCGAAGTCGTGCGGGACGGGCGTACGATCACCGACGACGCGGTCCAGGCCATGTGCCGGGTCGCGGAAAGCGCCAAGGGCATCGACGGCGTCATCGAGGGGCTCGACAAGATCGCGTTCCAGACGCGCGTGCTGGCAATGAACGCGGCGGTCGAGGCAGGGCGCGCCGGTGAGGCGGGGCGGGGCTTCGCCGTCGTCGCCGACCTCGTCTCCGCGCTGGCGATGCGCGCCGAGGAAGAGGCGAAGCGCGCGCGTGACCAGTTGAGCGCAACGCAGGCCGACATCAGCGTCGCGGTAGGCGCCGTGCAGAAGGTGGACGGCGCTCTCGCCTCGATCCGCGGCGGGGTGGAGCAGGTTCATGGCCTGATCGGCGATATTGCCCAGGAAAATGGCGCGCAGGCGATGGCAGTCAGCCAGGTGAGCCAGGCAATCGGCGTGATGGACCAGGCGACCCAGCAGAATGCCGCGATGGTCGAGGAGACGTCGGCCGCCGCGCGCGCGCTCAATACCGAAGTGGAGGTGCTGGCCGGTCAAGCCGCGCGGTTCCGGCTGGAGGGTAGCGTGGGCGGCGTGCCGGCGCGGCAGAGCGCCGGCGTGACGTTGCACTGAGCCCATCCCTGTCGAGAAAGCGCAGGCGTTGCCGCGTTAGGGCAGCGTCGGCCTCGGCTCGCGCAACAGCGGAACAAGCTCGCGGTTCAGGTCGTCAAGGTCGAGCGCGCTCGCCTTGGCATAGCGCAGCGTTCCTGCCCGATCGATGATGAACGACGTGGGAACGGCGCGCTCGATCGGACCATAGGGGCCTTTGATCCGCCGCGCCGAGTCGATCGCCAGCTTGTCCAGAAACGGCCTGAGCTTGGAGATCGGCACCGAATCTTCGGTGGCTATGGCGAATACGCGAAGACCCGCGCGCTTCTGGATGCGGTAATAGGTGTCGAGCAGCGGCATTTCGGTGCGGCAGGGCCCGCACCAGGTCGCCCAGAAATTGAGCACCACGACTTCGCCGCGAAGCTGATCGAGCGAGATTTTGGTTCCGTCCAGCAGCGTCAGTTCGGCGGGTGGCGCGGGTTGCCCGATAACAGGCTTCTTGCCGGGAGCCGCGCCGAGAAGGACCATCGGCAAGAGCGCGAGTAACGCGATGCGGATAATTCGCGCGATCCTGCTGGCCATGCAAATATTCCCCCCTGCACCGAGGGTGTGCCAATGACGTTCCGGGGTCAAGCGCAAGCAGAAGCAGCTTTGCACCCGGTAAGCGTTGTCAGCGGTTTCTACCCTTGCCGCGCTGCGGTAGAGGCCTCGAAGCAGCCATCGAATCAGGGGACACCATGAGCATCACGCCCGCCGTCAAGGCTATTCTTGCGAACTATGAGTCCGATAACCCGGGCGTGAAGGCCAATCTTGCCCGTATCCTGATGCAGGGCCGCCTGGGCGGCACCGGCAAGCTCGTGATCCTGCCGGTCGACCAGGGCTTCGAACATGGCCCGGCGCGCAGCTTCGCAGTCAATCCCGATGCGTATGATCCCCATTATCACTATCAGCTCGCGATCGACGCGGGGCTCAGCGCCTATGCCGCGCCGCTGGGCATGATCGAGGCCGGGGCAGACACTTTTGCCGGCCAGATTCCGACGATCCTGAAGGTCAACAGCTCGAACAGCTGGGCGACCGGCATCAACCAGGCCGTGACCGGCGGCGTCGACGACGCGCTGCGGCTCGGCTGCTCGGCGATCGGCTTCACCATCTATCCGGGCGCCGATGACGTGTTCGACATGATGGAGGAGATCAAGGAACTGTCCGCCGAGGCCAAGGCCGTCGGCATCGCGACTGTGCTCTGGTCCTATCCGCGCGGCGGGTTGCTGACCAAGGAAGGCGAACTGGCGCTCGACGTTGGTGCCTATGCCGCGCACATGGCGGCGCTGCTCGGCGCGCACATCATCAAGGTGAAGCTCCCGACCGCGCATATCGAGCAGAAGGACGCAGTAAAGGCCTATGAGGGCACCGATTGGTCGGCGCAGTCGACGCGAGTCGGGCACGTCGTGAAGAGCTGCTTCAACGGGCGCCGCATCGTGGTGTTCTCGGGCGGCGCGGCCAAGGGGGCGGACGCGGTCTATCAGGACGCGCGCGACATCCGCGACGGCGGCGGCAACGGCTCGATCATCGGCCGCAACACCTTCCAGCGTCCCCGCGCCGAAGCGCTCGCGATGCTCGACAAGATCGTCGCCATCTACAAGGGCGAAGAAGCATGATCGCGCGCCGCCCGGCACTCGCGGGTCTTGCGCTCGCGATGCTGGGCGGCCCGGCTTTTGCCACGCGCTCGGCAGGGGACGATGCGGCTGCGTCCTTCGGGATGATCGGCAAGATCAAGGCGCAGCCGGGAAAGCGCGCCGAGCTGATCGCAATACTGGGCGAGGGCACTGGCGCGATGCCGGGGTGCCTGGCCTATCTGATCGCCGAGGATGCCAAGGATGCCGACGCGATCTGGATCACCGAAATCTGGGACACTCAGGCAAGCCACGCCGCGTCGCTCGCGCTGCCCGCGGTGCGCGCGGCGATCGCCAAGGGCCGCCCGATGATCGCCGGGTTCGAACTCAGCGCCGAGACCCGGCCCGTGGCGGGCGCGAGCTTCGTCGGTGATCGCACGAGGCTCGGCGCATGATAGGCGCCTGATCAGGCTGGCTCGCCGGAGCCTTGCGCAATGCGGTGCTTCCCACGATGAGGCTGGAATTCTGCCAGATGCTAAGGGCTCCTAGGCATTCCTTCTGCCCTTGGTTACGCGTCCGGCGACGTCAGGAAGGTCTTCCCAAACCTTCGCAAACGCCTGTTCCGGTGATGCGCCCGCCGCCGTTTCCTTTTGGAGCGCGGCACGAATTAGAGCGAGGTCTTCCTTCTTGGTTGGTCGCTTGGACATGTCGGCCCTCATGCTTTCCACCAATCATATAGGGAGGAGAGCCGCGAAACCACCGGGGATTTGAATTCCTAATCGCCGGGAAACTGAAACTGCGACACTACCCGACTGCGGATGGTGGTGAATGCTAGACGCTTTCGCTAAAGGCCAGGTATGATCGAACTCGAAGATGACGGCCTGCCGCCGCTCGACCCCAATTTCGCCGAGCAGTTCCGCCGCGATGACCGCCGGCCGCCGTGCCAGCTCTACCTCGTGTCGCCGCTCGACGTGACCGGCGGATTCGCCGATCGGCTGCGCAGCGCGCTTGATGCTGGGCCGGTCGCGGCGTTCCAGTTTCGCGTCAAGGACGTCGATCAGCATGAGGCCGCGCGCCTCGCCGAACCGCTTCAGCGCATCTGCGCCGATGCCGATGTCGCGTTTATCGTCAACGACAGCGTCGGGCTGGCCAAGCGGCTCGGCGCCGATGGCGTCCATCTGGGGCAGGACGATGGCGATGCCCGCGATGCCCGCGCCGCGCTCGGCCCGACGACCCAGATCGGCGTGACCTGCCACGCCAGCCGCCATCTCGCGATGGAAGCGGGTGAGGCGGGAGCGGATTATGTCGCATTCGGCGCCTTTTATCCGACCACGACCAAGGCGACCGAACATCGCCCCGAGCCGGTGCTGTTGAGCTGGTGGAGCGCGCTGTTCGAGATTCCGTGCGTCGCGATCGGCGGGATTACGCCGGACAATGCGGCACCGCTGATCGCTGCGGGCGCCGATTTTCTCGCGGTGAGCAACGGGGTGTGGGGCGGCGACGAAGTGGCGGCGGTGCGGGCCTTCAATGCGCTGATGGCGCGCTAAAACCGGTTCCGTCCCGCGCGGATTTCCTCGCGGGCGGTGAACAATGCCTTTGCCGCGCGCGAGGTGTCGCGCAGCACGACCACCACTTCGTCGCCGGCTTCGATCCGTTCGTCGGGGGCGGGGCGGACCATGCGGCCGTCCTGGCCGCGGTTGATCTGGACGATCAGCAGCGCCCCCGCCGCGCGGCGCTCGGCATCCGCAACGGTGATCCCGCACATCGCCGCCCCCTTGAGCACCGCGATCTTCTCCAGATCGAGTCCCAGTTCGCTCAGTTCGCCGCGCGCGCGGGTCATCCGCGCATCGTCGATCAGGTCGGCGCTGGCCGGGAACAGGATCATCCGCGCGATCCGCTCCGCGCCGATATGGGTTGGCAGCACGACATGGTTGGCGCCCGCCTGGCGCAGCTTGCGCTCGGTTGCGGGCGCCTCGCCGCGCGCGATGATCTCCAGCCCGGCGTTGAGGTTGCGGGCGGATAGCGTGATGAAAACATTCGCCGCGTCGTTGGGCAGCACCGTGGCCAGCACCCGCGCCCGCGCGATCCCGGCGTTGACCAGCGCCTCTTCCTCGGTCGCGTCGCCGGGCTCGCACAGATAGCCCATGGCCTCGGCCTCCGCCAACCGCGCGGGGTTGCGGTCCAGCACGACCAGCGGCACGCCGGCGCGGCCCAGTTCCTCCGCCAGCATCACCCCGATCCGCCCATAGCCGCAGACGATGACGTGGTTGGACAGCTTCTCGATCCGACTGTGCATGCGCGTGGCTCCGAAAATCTGGCGAATCTGCATGACCGTTAGGAACTGGACGAGCGCGCCGGTGAACAGGATCATGCCCGTGCAGCCGAGCACCATCGTGAGCATCGTGACCGTGTGGAGATAGGTCGTATCGATCGGATGGACCTCGCCATAGCCGACCGAAAACACCGTGAGGACAACCATGTACGATGCGTCGATCAGGCTCCAGCCCGCCGCCATATAGGCGGTCGTCGCGCCCAGGATGACCGCGCCGACGAACAGCAGGATCGACACGAGGTTGCGCGTCGGCGACCCCAGCACCCCATCCGAGTTTCCGAACATCCCCCGCATGGCCGCGGATGGTGCAGCGCGGCGCGGCACCTGTCCATATCGTTTCCGTAAGGAAACAATCCCGGCGCGGCTCGTTATCTGGCGGAGTGGACGGAGAAGAGCTTATGCGTACCGGAATTGCAGCCTGTTTTCTTATGCTTGGCGCGGGTATTTCGCAGGCTCAACCGCGCGTGGACGCAAAGCCGCCGATCGATTTCTCGATCCTCCACGCGCAGGTCATTCTGGACCATCTCGGCTTTTCGCCCGGCATCCTCGATGGGCGCGAGGGCCAGTCGCTCGTCGCCGCGCTGAAAGGGTTTCAGGAGGCGCGCGGGTTGAAGCGTTCCGGGACGCTCGACGCGCCGACACTGAGTGCGCTGCGCCAGTATCGCGACTGGCGCCCGGTGAAGCGGATGGCGGTCCCGCTCGAGGCGCTGGAGGGGCCCTTCATCAACCCGATGCCCAAGGACCCCGCCGAACAGGCAAAGCTGTCGACGCTGGGCTATACCCGCCCGCTCGAGAAGCTGGCCGAGATGTTCCACACGACTCCCGAGGTGTTGGTCGAACTCAATCCCGGCGGCGCGGCGATCGCCTCGGGCGCCGAGTTCGTCTTCCCGAACGCCATTCCGGTGTCGCGCGATTATGCCGCCGACCTGAAGCCTGAATGGCGCAAGACCCTGGCCGAACTCAATGTCGACGCGACGCAGCCCGAGGCGGACCATATCGTCGTGGACAAGTCGGACAAGGTGCTGCGCGTCCTCGACAAGAACGACAAATTGGTCGCGCAGTTCAGCGCGACGATGGGAAGCCAGCACGACCCGCTGCCGATCGGCACCTGGAAGATCAACGGGGCGGACACCAACCCCAAATTTCATTTCAACCCGGACCTGTTCTGGGATGCCAAGCCGGGTGACGAAAAGGCGATGCTGCCGCCGGGGCCGAACGGGCCGGTGGGCGTGGTGTGGCTCGACCTGTCCAAGGAGCATTACGGCATCCACGGCACGCCCGAGCCGCAGACGATCGGGCGCAGCGAGAGCCATGGCTGTATCCGGCTGACCAACTGGGACGCCGCGCGGCTGGCGCTGATGGTCAAGCCCGGCACCAAGGCCGTGTTCCAGGAATAGGCGATGCTGTGGGTGAAGCGTCTCGGCTGGGGAGTGGCGGCGTTGCTGGTGCTGCTCGCGGTGGCGTTTGCTTCGATGGTGCGGATCACCTTCAATGATCCGGCGCCGCAACCAGCGGCGCCCGTTGATCGGGCGGAGACCGTCGGCGCACGCTCGCCCTCGGGCCCGCTCATCATACCGGTCGAGGGCGTGCGCGCGTCGCAACTGGCGGACAGCTGGGGCGACGAACGGGGCGGGGGGATGCGATCGCACCGCGCGATCGACATTCTCGCTCCGGAAGGCACGCCGGTACGGGCCGCCGCAGCGGGCATTGTGGAGAAGCGGTTTGAGAGCGAGGCGGGCGGGAACACGTTTTATATCCGCACCGGCGACGGTCGCACGGTGCACTATTATGCGCATCTGGCCACCTATGGCGTGAACGAAGGGCAGGCGGTGCGTGCGGGCGACCGGATCGCCACCGTGGGCAGCACCGGCAGCGCATCGGGCGGCGCGCCGCACCTCCATTTCGAGATCAAGACGATGCAGCCCGGCGAACGCTGGTGGCAGGGCGTCAACGTTAACCCCTATCCGCTGCTTGCTAGGATCGGCGACCGCAGCTAAAGGCGCTGCCTTCGCTCTTTCTCAGGCAAACAGGTCTCGATCCATGAAGATCAGCGGCGTGGACATTCGTCCCGGCAACATCATCGAATATGAAGGCGGCATCTGGAAAGCCGTCAAGATTCAGCACACCCAGCCCGGCAAGGGCGGCGCGTACATGCAGGTCGAGATGAAGAACCTCATCGACGGCCGCAAGAACAACGTCCGCTTCCGCTCGGCGGAAACGGTCGAGCGCGTTCGCCTCGACACCACCGATTTCCAGTTCCTGTTCCGCGACGGCGATGCGCTGACCTTCATGGACAAGGTGACCTACGACCAGATCACGCTCGACGCGGGCATCCTGGGCGACGCCGCGGCGTTCCTTCAGGACGGCATGGACGTGGTGATGGAACTGTATGACGAGCGTCCGATCAGCGTCCAGCTGCCCGATACGATCGAAGCGACGATCGTCGAGGCCGATGCCGTGGTGAAGGGCCAGACCGCTTCGTCCAGCTACAAGCCCGCCGTGCTCGACAATGGCGTGCGCATCATGGTCCCGCCGCATATCGCCGCCGGCACGCGGATCGTGGTGGACGTCTACGAACAGACCTACGTCAAGCGCGCCGACTGATGGCGCGTATCGTCCAGGACGTGCGCAGCTTCCGCGCCGATGCGGCATGGGGCGCGCGCGACCTGGTTGAGATCGAGGGCGCGACTGCGCGGCTGCACTGGACCGACCAGCCCTATCGCTGGCACGTCAACGACGGCGCCGAGCTGTTCTGCGTGCTCGATGGCGAAGTCGATATGCGGTATCGCATCGGCGACGCAGAGCATGTCGTTCGGTTGCGTCCCAGCGACATCTTCGTGGCCGATGTCGGCGACGCGCATGTCGCACACCCCGTGGGCGAAGCCCGCATCCTGGTTTTCGAGCGCAAAGGCTCTGTATAATGGTTTCCCACTCCGGCCTTCTCACCGTCATGGACCGCGCCGCGCGCAAGGCCGCGCCGCGGCTCCGGCGTGACTTCAACGAAGTCCAGCACCTCCAGGTCAGCCGCAAGGGGCCGGCGGACTTCGTCTCGATGGCCGACAAGCGCGCCGAGGACACCCTGGTCGAGGAACTGCGCAAGGCGCGGCCCGACTGGGGCTTCCTGCTCGAAGAGGGCGGCGAGATTGCGGGCGATCCGAACAAGCCGCGCTGGATCATCGATCCGCTCGACGGCACCAGCAACTTCCTGCACGGTATCCCGCATTTCGCGATCTCGATCGCTGTCGAGGAGCCGATGGGCGCGGGCGGGCGGACGGAGATCACCAGCGGGCTGGTCTATCAGCCGCTGACCGATGAGAGCTTCTGGGCCGAAAAGGGTCGGGGTGCCTGGTTGCAGGACCAGCGCCTGCGCGTGTCGGCGCGGCGCGATCTGTTCGAGTCGCTCATCGCCACGGGCATACCCTTCATGGGGCATGGCGATTTTGTCGAATGGAGCCGCATCTTCGGCGCAGTCGCGCCCGAGGTTGCGGGCATCCGCCGGCTGGGCGCGGCGGCGCTCGATCTCGCCTGGGTCGCGGCGGGGCGGTTCGATGGCTATTGGGAATCGCACCTGAAGCCGTGGGACGTCGCGGCGGGGCTGTTGCTGGTCAAGGAAGCCGGTGGCTATGTCACCGATTTCCGCGGGCAGGACATGGCGCGCGAGCGCAACCAGTTCCTCGCGGCGAACGATTCGATCCACTCGAAGCTGCACAAGCTCGTCGCCAACGCGCTGCGCTGATCGGCAGCACGCCAGGGGAGCGGTGGCCCGTTCCCGCGGTCGAGAAAGGTGATTTTTTCTTGCTCGCGGGGCGTAGCTCCCTGTCGCGCTGTGGGCCCGCGCCTTGGCCAAAGAACGACCCACTTATTGCGAGTGATTCTCACAGCCTCCGGGCCTTGCCGCACAGGGGGCATAGTCCTAGAAGCCGCCTCAGATTCCGCATCTGCGAGAAGGCATCTTGATCGATCTTTCCCAATATCTGGCGATCCTGCTGTTCCTCGGCGTCGCGCTGGTGCTCTCGAGCGCCTTCGTGTTCCTGCCGATGGCCGTCGGGCGCCTGACCGGTACGCACCAGCCGACTCCGGAGAAACTGTCCGAATATGAATGCGGCTTCCCCGCGTTCGAGGATTCGCGCAGCCAGTTCGACGTTCGCTTCTACCTGGTCGCGATCCTGTTCATCATCTTCGATCTCGAAGCTGCCTTCCTGTTTCCCTGGGCGGTGTCGGTGTTCAAACTCGGCTGGACCGCCTGGTTCTCGATGATGATCTTCATTGCCGAGCTTGCGCTCGGTCTGGTTTACGCATGGAAGAAAGGTGCGCTGGAGTGGGAGTAGAGCTGAGTCCTCCGCCTCCGGGAACGCTGCCAAACGTTGCGTTCCTCGACGACATCAATGCCGAGCTGGGGGACAAGGGTTTCCTGGTCACCTCGACCGAGGAGCTGTTCCAGTGGGCACGCACCGGCTCGCTGTGGTGGATGACCTTCGGCCTGGCGTGCTGCGCGGTCGAGATGATCCACGTCAACATGCCGCGCTATGACATGGAGCGTTTCGGCGCCGCGCCGCGCGCCTCTCCGCGCCAGTCGGACGTGATGATCGTGGCGGGTACGCTGTGCAACAAGATGGCACCGGCGCTCCGCCGCGTGTACGACCAGATGTCCGAGCCGAAATACGTGATTTCGATGGGCAGCTGCGCCAATGGCGGCGGCTATTATCACTATAGCTACAGCGTCGTGCGCGGTTGCGACCGGATCGTGCCCGTGGACATCTATGTCCCCGGCTGCCCGCCAACTGCCGAGGCTCTGCTCTATGGCGTGATGCAGCTCCAGCGGAAGATCCGCCGCATCGGGACGATGGAACGGTGAGGGCGCCTGCTCCCCGTTATGCGCTGAACGACGGCGTGATCGAGGCGGCGCAGGCCGCGCTCGGCGATCTGCTGATCGAGAGCAAGGACGCCGTGGGCGAGGTTTCGCTGACGGTTTCGCGCGACTCGCTGGTCGCCGCGATGATCGCGCTGCGCGATACGCCCGGCCTCGAATATCAGCAGCTCAGCGAGATTGCTGGCGCCGATTATCCCGAGCGGGCCGAGCGGTTCGACGTCGTGTACCAGCTCCTGTCGTTCACCCGGAACCATCGCATCCGCGTGCGCGTGACCACCGATGAGGAAAAGCCGGTGCCGTCGGTGACGGGCATCTGGCCGGTCGCAGGCTGGCTGGAGCGCGAAGTCTACGACATGTACGGCGTGCTTTTCGACGGCAACACCGACCTGCGCCGCATCCTGACCGATTACGGGTTCCAGGGGCATCCGCTGCGCAAGGACTTCCCGCAGACCGGCTATGTCGAGCTGCGCTATTCCGAAGAAGCCAAGCGCGTGGTCTATGAGCCGGTCAGCCTGGCGCAGGACTTCCGTACCTTCGACTTCATGAGCCCGTGGGAGGGCGCGCAATATGTGCTCCCCGGCGACGAAAAGGCCGCGCCGCAAGCGGCTGGCGCTCCGACGCCGGCGCCCGCAGCCCCTGCGCCCGCGCAGAAGGTAGAGCCGAAGGCCGACGTCCCCAAGACCAGCGAAAGCACCGCGACCACCGGCTCCGGCCAGCCGCACCCCGGCAACAAGGCCGATGAAAAGCCCGCCGACCCCGATGTCGGCCCGGGCAAGGGGCAGAACCAATGAGCGAGTATCTCGACGAGATCGCGGGGCGCACCGACGGCGACAAGCTGGAGTCGGGCGATACCCAGATCGCGAACTACACGATCAATTTCGGCCCGCAGCATCCTGCGGCGCACGGCGTGCTGCGTCTCGTCACCGAACTCGACGGCGAGATCGTCGAGCGGATCGATCCGCATGTCGGCCTGCTCCATCGCGGCACCGAAAAGCTGATCGAATACAAGACCTATACCCAGGCGCTGCCCTATTTCGATCGCTTCGATTATTGCTCGCCGCTGGCGATGGAGCACAGCTATGTGCTCGCGGTCGAAAAGCTGCTCGACCTCGAAGTGCCGCTGCGGGGCCAGTATCTGCGCGTGTTCTTCGCCGAGCTGACGCGCATCTGCAATCACATGCTGAACCTGGGTTCGCACGTGATGGACGTCGGCGCGATGACGCCGAACCTGTGGCTGTTCGAAATCCGCGAGGATTGCCTCAATTTCTTCGAGCGCGCCTCGGGTGCGCGGATGCACTCCAATTATTTCCGCGTCGGTGGCGTGCGGCAGGATGTGCCGCTCAAGCTGCTGACCGACATTGCAGACTGGCTCGACACGCGGCTCCCGCGCCTGTTCGAGGATGCGATCAGCCTGGTGGCCGAGAACCGCATCTTCAAGCAGCGCAACGTCGACATCGCCGTGGTCAGCCGCGACGACGCGATCAAATGGGGCTTTTCCGGCCCGATGATCCGCGCTGCCGGCATCCCATGGGACCTGCGCCGGTCGCAGCCCTATGACGTGTATGACCGCATGGAATTCGACATTCCGGTGGGCACGCGCGGCGATTGCTATGACCGGTTCATGGTGCGCGTCGAGGAGGTCCGCCAGTCGGCGCGGATCATGAAGCAGTGCCTCAACGAAATGCCCGAAGGCCCGGTGTTGACGCTCGACCGCAAGGTCGCGCCGCCGAAGCGCGGCGAGATGAAGCATTCGATGGAAGCGCTGATCCATCACTTCAAGCTGTTCACCGAAGGCTATCACGTGCCTGCCGGCGAAGTGTACGTGGCGACCGAGAGCCCCAAGGGCGAGTTCGGCGTGTATCTGGTCGCCGACGGCACCAACAAGCCGTATCGCTGCAAGGTCCGCCCGACGGCGTTCAGCCATCTTCAGGCAATGGATTTCATGACGCGCGGGCACATGCTGGCGGACATCACCGCTATCTTGGGTGCGATGGACATCGTGTTCGGGGAGTGTGACCGGTGAGCGCCGATCGGATTGCCACGACGCACGAAATGATCGCGCGCTACAACGCGCAGGATGCCGATGCTTATGTTGAACTGATGACCGAGGGCGCGTGCGAGGCGACCTATCGCGGCGCCGTGCTGCGCGAGGGGCGCGAAGGCGTGCGTTCGGGGCTTAAGGCGATGTTCGCCGAGTTTCCCGAAAATCGCGCCGACATCCTGACCAGCTATGCGCTGGGCGAGACGGTCGTGCTCCACGAGAAGGTCTCGCGCTCGCCCGACGCCGAGCCTTTTGAAGTGATGTCCATTTATACGTTCTCCGACGACAAGGTCGATCGGGTGGAGTTTATCCGCTGATGGCTGACGCACCCCAACTCCCAGACGACACCGAAACCCGCGTACGCTGGGGCAATTTCGCCTGGACCGAGGCAAATGCCGAAAAGGCGCGCGAGATTATGGGCCGCTATCCGGCGGGCCGGCAGATGTCGTGCACCATCCCCTTCCTCGACCTGGCGCAGCGCCAGGTGGGCGCGGAGACCAACACCCAAGGCTGGCTGCCGGTTCCGGTGATCGAGTTCATCGCGCGCGAACTGGCCATGCCCTATATCCGCGTGTTCGAAGTCGCGACTTTCTACACGATGTTCAATCTGGTGCCGGTCGGCCGTTACCATGTGCAGGTCTGCGGCACGACGCCGTGCATGCTGCGCGGGTCCGACGACGTGCTGGCGGCGTGCAAGAGCCGTGGCCTGAAGAAGGGCCACACCACCGCGGACGGGCTGTTCACGCTCACCGAGGTGGAATGCTTGGGCAGTTGCGCGTCGGCGCCGATGGTGCAGATCAACGACGATAATTTCGAAGACCTGACCTATGATCGCACCGTCGCGATCCTCGACGCGCTGGCCAAGGGCGAGAGCCCCAAGGCGGGCACGCAGGAGCCCGGTCGCCACACCGTCGAGCCGGTCGGCGAACCGACCAACCTCGCGGCGATGAAGGCCGAGAACCACGATTATCGCGGGGAATGGGCATGAACGCCGATACCAAGAACCTGCTCTTCATCATCCTCGCGGTGGTCGGCGGGTTCGTCGTGCTGGGCTGGGTGCTGAAGATCGCATTCAAGCTGATCGGGCTGTTCATCGTGCTGGCGATCGCGGTCGGCGGCTATCTGGTTATCAAGAAGCTTGTGGAGCAGGGCCGCTAAGATGCTCGACGACAAGGATCGCATCTTCACCAACGTCTATGGCTACCAGCCATGGAACCTGGCGGCGGCGCAGGCGCGCGGCGCGTGGGACAATACCAAGGCGCTGCTGGCGCTCGGCCAGGACACGATCATCGATCGCATCAAGGCATCGGGCCTGCGGGGTCGCGGCGGGGCAGGGTTCCCCACCGGCATGAAGTGGAGCTTCATGCCCAAGGAGCCGCGCGCGGACCGCCCGAACTTCCTGGTCATCAACGCCGACGAGTCCGAGCCTGGCTCGTGCAAGGACCGCGAGATCATCCGCCACGACCCGCATCTGCTGATCGAAGGCGCGCTGGTCGCGGGCTTCGCGATGCGCGCGCGGGCGGCCTATATCTATATTCGCGGCGAATATATCCGTGAGGCCGAGACTTTGTTCGCGGCGGTGGCGGAAGCCTATGCCGCCGGGCTGGTGGGCAGGAATGCCTGCGGGTCGGGTTATGATTTCGACGTGTTCGTCCATCGTGGCGCCGGCGCCTATATCTGCGGCGAAGAAACCGCGATGCTGGAGAGCCTGGAGGGCAAGAAGGGCCAGCCCCGGCTCAAGCCGCCATTCCCGGCGGGTGCGGGCCTCTATGGCTGCCCGACGACGGTGAACAACGTCGAGTCGATCGCAGTCGCCCCGACGATCCTGCGCCGCAGCCCCGAATGGTTCGCCAGCTTCGGGCGCGAGAACAACAAGGGCACCAAGCTATTCCAGATCAGCGGCCATGTGAACCGGCCCTGCGTGGTCGAGGAAGCGATGAGCATCCCGTTCCGCGAACTGATCGAAAAGCATTGCGGCGGCATTCGCGGCGGGTGGGACAATCTGCTTGCGGTAATCCCCGGCGGTTCCTCGGTGCCTCTGGTCCCCGCCAAGGAGATCATGGACGCGCCGATGGACTTCGACGGGCTCAAGGCGCTCGGCTCGGGTCTCGGCACCGCGGCGGTGATCGTGATGGACAAGTCCACCGACATCGTGCGCGCGATTTCGCGGCTTTCGTACTTCTACAAGCATGAGAGCTGCGGCCAGTGCACCCCGTGCCGCGAGGGCACCGGCTGGATGTGGCGCGTGATGGAGCGGATGCGCACCGGCGACGCCGACATTTCCGAGATCGACACGCTGTATCAGGTCACCAAGCAGGTCGAAGGCCACACGATCTGCGCGCTCGGCGACGCGGCGGCATGGCCGATCCAGGGCCTGATCAAGCATTTCCGCCCCGAGATGGAGCGGCGGATCAACGAACGCGGCGGCAACGCACCGATGCAAGAGGCGGCAGAGTAATGCCCAAGGTCAAAGTAGACGGAATCGAAGTGGAGGTGCCGCAGGGCGCCACTGTGCTCCAGGCCTGTGAGGCCGCGGGCAAGGAAATTCCGCGTTTCTGCTACCACGAACGGCTGAGCATCGCGGGCAATTGTCGCATGTGCCTGGTCGAAGTGAAGCCGGGGCCGCCCAAGCCACAGGCGTCGTGCGCGCTTCCGGCTGCCGAGGGGCAGGAGATCCGCACCGACAGCGCGATGGTGAAGGCCGCGCGCGAGGGCGTGATGGAGTTCCTGCTGATCAACCATCCGCTCGACTGCCCGATCTGCGATCAGGGCGGCGAGTGCGACCTGCAGGACCAGTCGGTCGCCTATGGCAAGGGCCATAGCCGCTACACCGAGCACAAGCGCGCGGTGACCGAGAAATATATGGGTCCCATCGTCAAGACGGTGATGACTCGCTGCATCCAGTGCACCCGCTGCGTCCGCTTCGGCGAGGAAGTGGCGGGCGTCGAGGACATCGGCGCGATTTATCGCGGCGAGAACATGCAGATCACGACCTATCTGGAAAAGGCGTTCCACAGCGAATTGTCGGGGAATGTCGTCGATCTCTGCCCGGTCGGCGCGTTGACGCACAAGCCGGTAGCGTTCGAATACCGCCCCTGGGAGCTGAAGCGGAACCTGTCGATCGACGTGATGGATGCCGTGGGCACCAACATCCGCCTCGACAGCCGGGGTCGTCAGGTGATGCGCGTGCTTCCGCGGATCAACGAGGACGTCAACGAGGAATGGGCGCACGACAAGACGCGCTACCATGTCGACGCGCTGGTCCGCCGCCGGCTCGACCGCCCGTTCGTCCGCAAGGACGGCAAGCTGGTCGAGGCGAGCTGGGACGAGGCTTTCGCCGCGATCGCAGCGGTCAACGCCGGATCGAGCGTCGCGGCGATCGCGGGTGACCTGCTCGATTGCGAGACGATGTATGCGGCCAAGGCGCTGCTCGCGGGGCTGGGATCGTCGCTGATCGAAAGCCGCCAGACCGGCATGGCCTATGACGTGACCAATCTGGGCGCCGTCGCGTTCAACAGCACGATTGCCGCGGTCGAGGATGCCGACGCGATCCTGCTGGTGGGCACGAACCTGCGCTGGGAAGCGCCGCTGATCAACACGCGCATCCGCAAGGCGATCAAGAAGGGCGCCAAGGTCTATGCGATCGGGCCCGAGACCGACCTGACCTACAAGGTCCAGTGGCTGGGCGACGATCTTGGCCTGCTGGGCAAGCTGCCCGGCGAGGTCGCAGAGACGATCGAGGCGGCGAAGAAGCCGCTGCTCATCCTCGGACCAGGCGCGCTCAAGGGCGGCCATGGCGCGGCGCTGGCGGTTGCGGGCAGCTTCCTGCGCGCCGCGACCGAAGATGCGCCGACGTGGAACGGCTTCAATGTCGTCCACACCGCCGCAGCCCGGATGGGCGCGCTGATGCTCGGCTTCGCGCAGCCCGGCGGGATCGCCGATATCGTCGCGGCATCGCCGAAGCTGGCATTCTTCCTCGGCGCCGACGAAGTCGATTTCTCGGCGTTCGCAGGCAGCTTCAAGGTGTTCATCGGCCATCACGGCGACAAGGGCGCGCATCATGCCGATGTGATCCTGCCCGCCGCGACCTATGCCGAGAAGCACGGGACCTATGTCAATCTGGAGGGCCGCGTGCAGCGGGCCGAGCGCGCGGTGTTCGCCCCCGGCGACGCGCGTGAGGACTGGACGATCCTGCGCGCGCTGTCCGACACGCTGGGTGCGACGCTGCCGTTCGACAGTTTCGACGAACTGCGCGCCGCGATGGCGAGCGACGTTCCGGCGTTGGGCGAGGAAGGGCTGGTCCGCTACGACTGGGCACCGCCCAGCCTGGATAGCGCGGCATCGGGCGGGGTGACCTATCCGATCGCTGACTTCTATCTCACCAACGCCATCTGCCGCGCATCGCCGACGATGCAGCGCTGTTCGGCCGAACTGGTCCATGGCGAGGATTTCGCGGAGGCGGCGGAATGATGGATAAGGTCGTCCTCCCGTCGAAAGCCGGGATCTCGTGCCGCGAGGGCACGCTCAACAATTGCGAGATCCCGGCTTTCGCCGGGATGACGGGAATGGCCGCATGACCTCCTGGTTCACTGGTTTCCTGCCCTATGGCTTTGCGTGGTTCGTCGCGACGCTGATTGACATCCTCGTCATCGCGCTGCCGCTGATGCTCGCGGTGGCGATGATCATCTATGCCGACCGCAAGATCTGGGCGGCGATGGCGCTGCGGCGCGGGCCGAACGTGGTCGGGCCGCTGGGGCTGCTCCAGTCGTTCGCCGACGGTCTGAAGGTCTTCCTGCAAGAGACGATCATTCCCTCTGGCGCGAACAAGGTGCTGTTCCTGCTCGCGCCGATCATCACCTTCACGGTGGCGCTGATCGTATGGGCGGTGGTGCCGTTCCAGGCGGGGGTGACGCTGGCGAACATCAATGTCGGGCTGCTCTACGTGCTCGCGGCATCGTCGCTGGGCGTGTACGGGATCATCCTGGCGGGCTGGGCGTCGAACTCGAAATACCCGTTCTACTCGGCGATCCGCGCGGCGGCGCAGATGGTGAGTTATGAAGTGTCGATCGGCTTCGTGCTGATCTCGGTCGTGCTGTGGGCCGGCACCTTCAATCTGGGCGGCATCGTCGAGGGGCAAAAGGGGCTTTACGGCTTCATCAACGGCTATGGCTTCAACCCGCTGCTCTTCCCGATGGCGGTGGTGTTCTTCATCTCGTCGCTCGCCGAAACGCAGCGCGCCCCGTTCGACTTGACCGAGGCCGAGAGCGAGCTGGTCGCGGGCTACCAGACCGAATATTCGTCGATGGCCTTCGCGCTCTACTGGCTCGGCGAATATGCCAACGTCCTGCTGATGTGCACGCTCAACGCCACCTTGTTCTGGGGCGGGTATCTGCCGCCGTTCGACTGGGCGCCGCTGTACATGGTCCCCGGCATCCTGTGGCTGTTCGCCAAGATCCTGTTCTTCTTCTTCCTGTTCAGCTGGGTGAAGGCGACGGTCCCGCGCTACCGCTATGACCAGCTGATGCGGCTGGGCTGGAAGATTTTCCTGCCGTTGTCGCTGGTCTTCGTCTTCCTCGTCTCCGGGTTCCTGATGCTGACCCGCGTTGGAGTTCCCGCATGAGCGTCGCCCAGATCATCCGCTCCTACACCTTGTGGGAATTCCTCAAGGCGCATTGGCTGACCTTGCAGTATTTCTTCAAGCCCAAGGCGACGATCAACTACCCGTATGAGAAGAACCCGATCTCGCCCCGCTTCCGCGGTGAGCACGCGCTGCGTCGCTATGCCAATGGCGAAGAGCGCTGCATCGCGTGCAAGCTGTGCGAAGCGGTGTGCCCGGCGCTGGCGATCACGATCGAGGCCGAGCCGCGCGAGGACGGCAGCCGCCGTACGACGCGCTATGACATCGACATGACCAAGTGCATCTATTGCGGGCTTTGCCAGGAGGCGTGCCCCGTCGATGCGATCGTCGAGGGGCCGAATTTCGAATTTTCGACCGAAACGCGCGAAGAGCTGATCTACCAGAAGGAAAAGCTGCTCGCGAACGGCGATCGCTGGGAACGCGCAATCGCCGCGAACCTTGCCGCCGATGCACCGTACCGTTAAGCGCGCGCCAACAGTGGGACGCATGATGATTCACAGCTACTCCGCCATCCCGGCGCGCGCCGGGATCTCGTGCCGCAAGCGCGCGGCTCCATCGCCTGAGGCTCCGGCTCGCGCCGGGGTGACGGGGAAGTGATGATCCAGCTTCTCGCCTTTTATCTGTTCGCGATCGTCGTCCTCGCCTCCGGTGCGCTGACGATCCTCTCGCGTAATCCGGTGCATTCGGTGCTCTGGCTCATCCTCGCGTTCTTCAACGCGGCGGGGCTGATGGTGATCGTCGGCGCCGAGTTCATCGCGATGCTGCTCGTGATCGTCTATGTCGGTGCCGTCGCGGTGCTGTTCCTGTTCGTCGTGATGATGCTCAACATCGACTTCGCCGAGCTGCGCGCCGGGGTGATGCGCTATGCCGCCGTCGGGCTGGCGCTGGCCGTGGCGCTGGCGGCGGAAATCATCATCGCGGTCGGCGCCTACAGCGCGGGCGGGCTCCAGCTCGGTCGCCGCATCGCGCCGGTCGACCCGGCCGTGCCCAATATCGAGGCGGTCGGGGAGCTGCTTTACACGCGCTACCTGTTCGTGTTCGAAGCCGCCGGACTGGTGCTGTTGGTCGCGATGATCGGCGCGATCGTCCTGACGCACCGCGAACGCAGCGGGGTTCGTCCGCAGAATATCAGCCGCCAGATCAACCGCCGTTCGAAGGACGCGACGCGCAACATGAATCCGCCAGTCGGGCAGGGGGTCGAGCTGTGATCGGCATCGCCCATTATCTCGTCGTCTCCGCGATCCTGTTCACGCTGGGGGTGCTCGGCATCTTCATGAACCGGAAGAACCTGATCGTCATCCTGATGGCGATCGAGCTGATCCTGCTCGCGGTGAACCTCAACCTCGTCGCCTTCTCGGCGGCGCTGGGTGACCTTGTGGGCCAGGTGTTCGCGATGATCGTGCTGACGGTAGCCGCCGGCGAGAGTGCGATCGGACTCGCGATCCTCGTCATCTATTTCCGCGGTCGCGGCACGATCTCGGTCGACGACGTCAATCGGATGAAGGGCTGATGTCGTCCATTCTCCTCATCGTATTCCTGCCGCTGCTCGCGGCGGTGATCGCCGGCTTTGCGAACAAGTCGTTCGGAAGCACGCTGCCCAAGGTCGTGACCACGGGCGCGCTGTTCGCTGCGTGCGCGCTGTCCTGGCCGATCTTCCTGAGCTATCTCAGCGGCGGCGCCGAGGCGACCGTGGTGCCGGTGCTCAACTGGATGACCAGCGGCGACCTGCACGTCGAATGGGCGCTGCGGGTCGATTCGCTGACGGCGGTGATGCTGGTCGTGGTCACCAGCGTGTCGTTCCTCGTCCACCTCTATAGCTGGGGCTATATGAGCGAGGAGCCGGATCAGCCGCGCTTCTTCGCCTATCTCTCGCTGTTCACCTTCGCGATGCTGATGCTCGTGACCGCGGACAATCTGGTGCAGATGTTCTTCGGTTGGGAAGGCGTGGGGCTCGCCTCGTACCTCCTGATCGGCTTCTGGTTCCGCAAGCCGAGCGCCAATGCTGCGGCGATCAAGGCGTTCGTCGTCAACCGCGTCGGCGATCTCGGCTTCATGCTCGGCATTTTCGGCACCTTCCTGGTATTCGGCACGGTCTCGATCCCCGAGATCCTGGCCGCGGCGCCGAACATGGCAGGGTCGACGATCGGCTTCCTCGGCGCGCGCTTCGATACGATGACCGTGCTGTGCCTGCTGCTGTTCGTCGGCGCGATGGGCAAGTCGGCGCAGCTCGGGCTCCACACCTGGTTGCCCGACGCGATGGAGGGGCCGACCCCGGTCTCCGCGCTGATCCATGCGGCGACGATGGTCACGGCGGGCGTGTTCATGGTGTGCCGCCTGTCGCCGATGTTCGAAACGAGCCAGGTCGCGCTGGGCGTCATCACCTTTGTCGGGGCGGCAACCTGTCTGTTCGCGGCGACGGTCGGCACCGTGCAGACCGACATCAAGCGCGTGATCGCCTATTCGACCTGTTCGCAGCTCGGCTATATGTTCTTCGCGGCGGGCGTCGGCGCCTATGGCGCGGCGATGTTCCACCTGTTCACGCACGCCTTCTTCAAGGCGCTGCTGTTCCTGGGTGCGGGCTCGGTGATCCATGCAATGCACCATGAGCAGGACATGCGCTATTATGGCGGCCTGCGTAAGCGTATCCCGGTGACCTTCTGGACGATGATGGCGGGTACGCTGGCGATCACCGGCGTCGGTATCCCCGGCATTTTCGGCAACACGGCATTCGGTTTCGCGGGCTTCCACTCGAAGGATGCGATCATCGAGGCGAGCTGGGCCGCGGGCGTGCCGAGCGCGTTCTGGGTCGGGGTGTTCGTCGCGCTGCTGACGAGCTTCTATTCGTGGCGGCTGGTGTTCCTGACCTTCTACGGCAAGCCGCGCTGGGCGGGCTCCGAGCATATCCAGCACGCGGTGCACGACGCGCACGGCCATGGCCATGACGCACACGACACCCACGGCCACGGCCATGCGGAAGAGAATGCACCCGCGCAGGAACATGCCGGGCACGAGCCCTCGTCGCACACTGCAGGGCACGACGATGTCCATGAAGGCACGGCGGGCTATCACCCGCATGAAAGCCCGGTCGTGATGCTGATCCCGCTGGTCCTGCTGACGCTGGGCGCGATCTTCGCGGGCTTCGTCTTCCACGGTGCGTTCATCGAGCCGGAAGCGGGCGAGCATTACTGGCATGGCGCGGTCGCCTTCAACGAGCATCTGATGCACGCGATGCATGAAGTGCCGGTGTGGGTGAAGCTGAGCGCCACGATCGCGATGCTCAGCGGGCTGGCGATCGGTTGGCTGGCCTATATCAAGGCGCCGGAATTCCCGGCCAAGTTCGCCGCGCAGTTCCACGTCATCTACGTGTTCCTGCTCAACAAATGGTATTTCGACGAGCTCTACAACTTCCTGTTCGTCAAGCCGGCATTCGCGATCGGCCGACTGTTCTGGAAGGCGGGCGACGAGAGGCTTATCGATCGCTTCGGGCCGAATGGCTCGGCAGCGGTGGTCCGGCTGGGCAGCGTCGCTGCCGGCAAGCTCCAATCCGGGTATCTATACACCTATGCCTTCATCATGCTGATCGGGCTCACCGCCGCGCTCACCTGGATCATTGCGAGGTAATGGCGCGATGAACGGTTTCCCGATCCTTTCGATCATGCTGGCGGTCCCCGCGATCGCCGCAGTGGCCTGCCTCTTCGCCAAGGCGCAGGGCGCGCGCTGGATCGCGCTGGCGGCGACGCTGGTCGATTTTGCGCTGGGCATCCTGCTCTGGACGAAGTTCCAGTCCGGCCCCGCCGCCCCGCAATGGCAGTTCACTGAGTTCGCACCGCTCTTCGGCAAGCCCGACGGCGTCAGCTTTGCCTGGGCGCTGGGCATCGACGGGTTTGCGCTGTTGCTGATCCTGCTTTCGGTCTTCCTGATGCCGATCTGCATCGGCGCCAGCTGGCGCGCGATCGAGAAGCGCGTGCCGGAGTATATGGCCGCGTTCCTGGCGACCGAAGTGCTGATGATCGGCACCTTCGCGGCACAGGATTTGTTCCTGTTCTACATGTTCTTCGAAGCCGGGCTGATCCCGATGTTCCTGATCATCGGGATCTGGGGCGGGGTGAACCGCATCTACGCGTCGTATAAGTTCTTCCTGTACACGCTGCTGGGCAGCCTCGTGATGCTCATCGCGATGCTGTACATGGTGGTCGATGCGGGCACGTCGAGCATCCCGGTGCTGATGGCGCACGACTTCCCGCCGCAGGTGCAGACCTGGCTGTGGCTGGCGTTCTTCGCGTCGTTCGCGGTCAAGATGCCGATGTGGCCGTTCCACACCTGGCTTCCCGATGCGCACGTGCAGGCGCCGACCGCGGGTTCGGTCATTCTGGCGGGCGTGCTGCTGAAGCTCGGCGGCTATGGCTTCCTGCGCTTCTCGCTGCCGATGTTCCCGGAAGCGTCGGCGCAGTTCATGTGGCTGATCATGGCGCTGTCCTGCGTCGCGGTGGTGTACACCAGCCTCGTCGCGCTGGTGCAGAGCGATATGAAGAAGCTGATCGCCTATTCGTCGGTCGCGCATATGGCGATCGTCACGATGGCGCTGTTCGCGTTCAACCAGCAGGGTATCGAAGGCGCGATGATGGTCATGCTGGGCCATGGCCTGGTGTCCGGCGCGCTGTTCCTCTGCGTCGGCGTGATCTATGATCGCCTGCATACCCGCGAGATCGACCGTTACGGCGGACTGGCGATCAACATGCCGCGCTATGCGCTGCTGTTCCTGTTCTTCACGATGGCGTCGATCGGCCTGCCGGGCACGAGCAACTTCATCGGTGAGTTCCTGGGGCTGGCGGGCGTCTACCGGATTTCGACGGTCACGGCGCTGATCGGCACCACGGGCATCATCCTCGGCGCCGCGTATATGCTGTACCTGTACCGTCGCGTGGTGTTCGGCGAGCTGACCAAGGACGATGTCCGCGCGATGCCGGATCTGTCGGCGCGCGAGCTGTGGCTGCTCGCGCCGATCGCCGCAGTCACGCTGTGGATGGGGGTTTACCCGGAAAGCTTCATGGCACCGATGCGGTCCGACGTCGTCCGGCTGGTCGAGCGCCTTGAGCGCGCCGCACCGACCGGCGATTCACAACCGACCCCGGGCCACCCGGCTGCGCCCGCGCACGGCGAAGGCCATGGGGAAGCGCCTGTCGCGCACGAGGGGGCGCACTGATGGATTATTCGACGCAATTGCTGATGGCGCTGCCCGAGCTGGTGCTCGCAGCGGGAGCCATCGTCCTGATGCTCGTCTCCGCATGGGGCGGGCAGGCATCGACCAAGCTGGTGAGCTGGGCTGCGGTCGCGGTGCTGCTGGGCGCGGGAATCGCGCTGGCCGGGCCGGCATCGGCGGGGGGCACCGCGTTTGACGGGCTGTACCGCGCGGATATGTTTGCCGCATTCGCCAAGGTGCTGATCTTCGGCGCCTCGGCAGTGGCGATCCTGATTGCACCGCGCTTCTTCCAGCGCACTTCGGGCGATGATCTGCGGCCCGAATATCCGGTGCTGATCCTTCTGTCCGCGACGGGCATGGGGATGATGGTGTCGGCGGGCGACATGATGTCGCTCTATGTCGGGCTCGAGCTCCAGAGCCTCGCGGCCTATGTCCTCGCCAGCTTCATGCGCCGCGACACGCGCTCGGCGGAGGCGGGTCTCAAATATTTCGTCCTCGGCGCGCTCGCCTCGGGCATCCTGCTGTACGGCATCAGCCTGGTCTACGGGTTCAGCGGCACGACGCTGTTCGGCGGCATTGCCGAGGCCTATGCGGGGCCGCGCTCGATCGGGTTGCTCGTCGGGCTGGTGTTCGTGTTCGCCGGGATCGCGTTCAAGATCAGCGCGGTGCCGTTCCATATGTGGACGCCCGACGTGTACGAAGGCGCGCCGACTCCGGTGACCACCTTCTTCGCATCGGCGCCCAAGGTTGCGGCGCTTGCGCTCGCGGTGCGCGCCGCGGTCGAGGCGATGGGCCCGGCGATCCACGACTGGCGCCAGATCGTGATCTTCGCGGCGCTCGCGTCGATCCTGCTCGGTGCGGTCGCGGCGATCGGCCAGTCGAACGTCAAGCGGCTGCTCGCCTATTCGTCGATCAACAATGTCGGCTTCGCGCTGGTCGGCCTCGCCGCCGGCACGGCGCAGGGCGTGGCGGGCGTGCTGGTCTACCTCGCGATCTATGTCGTGATGACGCTCGGCAGCTTCCTGGTGGTGCTCCAGATGCGCGGTGCCGATGGCCAGCCGGTCGAGAGCATCGCGAGCCTGGCGGGCATGTCGCGGACGCGGCCGTTGCTGGCGCTGGCGCTGGCGATGTTCATGTTCAGCCTCGCGGGCATCCCGCCGCTGTTCGGCTTCTATGCCAAGTTCGCGGTGTTCGAAGCGGCGGTCGAGGCCGGGCTGTTCCCGCTCGCCGTCGTCGGTATCGCGGCATCGACGATCGGCGCCTATTATTACCTGCGGATCGTCAAGACCATGTACTTTGACGAGCCGGCAGCGGCGTTCGAAGGGCGTACCGATGCGGTCGAGGGCGGGCTGATCGCGGCGGCGGCGGTGTTTGTGTCGCCGCTCGGCTATTTGCTGATCCCGTTCCTGGGCGGCTGGGCGATGCTCGCGGCGAAGGCGCTGTTCTGACGCCGACGATCCGTACAGTTGCCGAGACAGGGTCGACCAACGCGGACATGGCCGCGCTCGCGCTGAACGGCGCGGGCGAGGGGCTGTGGCTGCGGGCCGATCGCCAGACCGGCGGGCGCGGGCGGCAGGGGCGCGAATGGGTCTCGCCGCCGGGCAATCTGTTCATCAGCACCCTCGTCCGGCTGCGGCCCAGCGACCCGCCCGCCGCCACGCTGGCGCTGGTCGCGGCGGTCGCGCTGGAGGAGGCGGTGGCGGTGTTCCTGCCCGGCGCGGGCGTGACGATCAAATGGCCCAATGACCTGTTGGTGGAGGGCGCCAAGCTCTCCGGCATCCTGCTCGAACGCAGCGGCGATGCCGTGGTGATCGGGTTCGGAGTCAATCTGGCGCATCATCCCGAGTCCCTCGAGCGCCCCGCGACCAGCGTCGGCGCGCATGCTCCGGCGCCGAACGTGGCGATCGTTGCCCAGACGCTGGCCGAATGCTTTGACCGCTGGCTGGGGCGGTGGCGGGGTGAGGGGATCGCTCCGGTCCGCGATCGCTGGCTCGCCCGCGCCCATCCGCGCGGCACTGCGCTGACTGCCCGGTTGGCCGATGGCGAGGCCATTGACGGGCTTTTCCACGGGCTCGACGCGAGCGGCGCGCTCATCCTGCGCTTGGCCGATGGCGCGCAGCGTGTCATTCACGCGGCCGACGTGTTCCTGCTCTGAAGGGTCCGCACATGCTGCTCGCGATCGATGCCGGCAACACCAATATCGTCTTTGCGCTGGTCGAGACCGGCGGCGCCGCGGGGGGGAAGATCCGTGCGCGCTGGCGCATCGCCACCGATCCGCGCCGGACGGCCGACGAATATGCGGTGTGGCTCAACCAACTCCTTGTGTTGGAAGGGTTTTCCAGATCGGACGTCAGCGCAGTGATCGTTGGGACCGTCGTCCCGCGCGCGCTGCACAACCTCCAGGTGCTGAGCAGCAAATATTTCGGTACCGAGGCGGTGATCGCGGGGCAGGAGGGCGCCGAATGGGGCTTTGCGCTCGATGTCGAGGAGCCGGGCAATCTGGGCGCGGACCGCGCGCTCAATGCGATCGCCGGGCATGCGCGGCATCCCGGTGACCTGATCATCGTCGATTTCGGCACCGCCGCGACGTTCGACGTGATCGATTATCGCGGCGCCTATAAGGGCGGGATCATCGCGCCGGGGATCAATTTGTCGCTCGATGCGCTGGTCACCGCGGCGGCGAAGCTTCCGCGCATCGCGATCACCGCGCCGGACAGTACCAGCGTCATCGGGCGCAACACCGTCGACCAGATGCATATCGGCATCTATTGGGGCTATGTCGCGATGATCGAGGGATTGGTCGCGCGGATGAAGGCCGAAGTGGGACGGCCATCGAAAGTGATCGCGACCGGCGGGCTTGCGGTGTTGTTCGAGAAGCATACCGATACGTTCGATGTGATCGAACCGGACTTGACGATTCAGGGGTTGGCGATGCTGTGGGAACGGACCCAAATCGGCAATTGACGCCCACCACGAGATTACCCCCCGAGTGGGGACTGACCGCCTACCCGCAATCCGTGCGGCGGCGATGCGATGAGACCCCGCTCGAACGGGGAAGCGAAACAAAGATTGGAATGCAGTGACTCCGGCAAAAGAACTTCTTTTCCTCGCGCTTGGCGGCTCGGGCGAGATCGGCATGAACGTCAATCTCTATGGCACCCAGGGCAAATGGCTGATGGTCGATTGCGGGATCACCTTCGGCGACTCGAACTATCCCGGCATCGACGTGATCCTGCCCGACCTCCAGTTCATCGAGGATCGGCTCGACGACCTGCTCGGCATCGTGCTGACGCACGGGCATGAGGATCATATCGGCGCGCTGCCCTATCTCGCCGCCGATTTGGGCGTGCCGCTCTATGCCACGCCGTTCACCGCCGGGCTGATCCGGGGGAAGCTCGAGGAAGAGGGCAATGACGACCGCATCACGCTGAACGTCGTCGACGAGGAAGGGCCGTTCAAGATCGGGCCGTTCACGATCACCTATGCCCCGCTCGCGCATTCGATTCCCGAGGGCAATGCGCTGGTGATCGACACGCCCTATGGCCGTGTGTTCCACACCGGCGACTGGAAGCTGGACGAGGCGCCGTCGCTGGGCGGCGCATCGACCGCGGCGGAACTGACCGCGATCGGTGACAAGGGCGTGCTGGCGCTGGTGTGCGATTCGACCAACGTGTTCAATCCCGAGGCTTCGGGGTCGGAGGCGGACGTGCGCGTCGGGCTGGACGAAGTGATCGGCGCCGCCACCGGGCGGGTGCTGGTCACGACCTTCGCGTCGAACGCGGCGCGGCTCCAGACGCTGGGCGACGTCGCGCGCGATACCGGGCGCGAGCTGTGCGTCGCCGGGCGCTCGCTCGACCGGATCATCCGCGTGGCCAAGGCGACCGGCTATCTGCGCGATTTCCCCGAGACGGTCGATTTCGACACCGCGATGCGGCTGCCGCCGTCGCGCGTGCTGATCGTCGCGACGGGCGGGCAGGGCGAGCCGCGCGCCGCGCTGAACCGCATTGCCGAGGGCAGCCATGTCCTGAAGGTGCATGAGGGCGATACCGTCGTCTTCTCGTCGCGCCAGATTCCCGGCAACGAGATCGCGATCGGCAAGATCATGAACACGCTGGCCGACAAGGGCGTGATCCTGATCACCGATCGCCAGGCGTTCGTCCATGTCTCCGGGCATCCGGGTCGCCCGGAGCTGGCCGAGATGTACAAATGGATCCGGCCCGAGATCATCCTGCCGGTGCATGGCGAGATCCGTCACATGCACGAACAGGCGCGGTTCGCGCTGTCGCAGGGCGTGCCGCAGGCGATTACGCAGGTGAACGGCGAAATCTATCGCCTCGCCCCCGGCAAGCCCAAAAAGCTGGGCGACGCGACCGTGGGCCGGCTTGTCCTCGATGGCGACGTGATCCTGCCCGCCGACGGTTCGACGATCAACGAGCGGCGCAAGCTGGCGCTGTATGGCCAGCTTTCGGTCGCAGTGGCGGTTCGGAACGGCAAGCTGGCCGGGCGGCCGCAGGTGCGGGTGCAGGGCGTGCCGGTCGAGGAGGATCGCGAAGTCTTTCTCGAAGAAGCCGCGCGCGCTGCCGCAGAAGCCGTGGCGAAGGACGGCAAGAGCATCGAGAAGCTGCGCGAGACGTTGCGGCTCGCGGTGCGCCGGGTCGCCACGCGCTATACGGGCAAGAAGCCGGTGGTCGATGTGCTGATCGTGGAGGTGTAAGCGTGCGGTGGCAGTCGATCCTGGCGATCTATATCCTGTTCTGGGCGTTTTCGGTGTTCCTGGTGCTGCCGTTCGGCGTTCGCACCGCGCAGGAAGCGGGGGCCGATCTGGTCCCCGGCCAGGCCGAAAGCGCGCCGGTCAGTTTCAATGCGCGCAAGATTTTTCTGCGCACCACGATCGTCGCGACGGTGCTGTTCCTGATCTTCTACTGCAATTATGTGTTTGGCTGGGTGACGGCGGACATGCTCGACTGGGTGCATTGAGGATAGGGTGCGCCTCGCCGCGTAGGGGCGGGGCAATCGCATAGGGAGAACAGATTGTCATCCTGACGAAAGTCAGGATCCATTCGGGGCTCCGTCTGCGCTTTTTCAAGGAGCGGAGCGGCTGAATGGATCCCAGCCTTCGCTGGGATGACGGCGTCTATGGGTTGCCCAACGCCATATGCGGTTCCGCTTCCGCGCAGCCCAGGGCGTTGCCTCACCCGCCGGGCGTCGCGCTCGACCCCGCCAGCAGGCCGCCATCGATGGTGAATTCGGCGCCGGTGACATAGGCGGACTCGTCCGCAGCCAGCATTGCGGCGACCGCGGCCACCTCTTCGGGCAGTCCGAAGCGGCGCAAGGGCGTATCGGCCACCAGCGCCGCCATGCGCGCTTCGCGGTCCGGCCCGGTGCCCAGCATCGGCTCCCACATCGGCGTCAGGATCGCGGCGGGGTGGATCGAGTTGCAGCGAATCTGCCATCGCTGCTGCGCGCAATAGAGCGCGACGCTCTTGCTGTGGTTGCGCACCGCCGCCTTCGACGCGGCATAGGCTGCGGCCATCGGTATCCCGACGAGCCCCGAGCGCGACGAGATGTTGATGATCGAGCCCGCCCGCCGGGCCTTCATCGCGCCGATCGCATAGCGGCAGCCCAGGAAGGTGCCATCCAGGTTGACGCGATGCACCGCGCGCCACTGTTCGAGCGAGGCATGTTCGGGATCGTGCGGCACCGGGCCGTCCTCGAAGCCGGTGATCCCGGCATTGTTCACCACGACGTCGGCAGTGGGGACGAGGCGGGCGAGTTGCTCCCAGTCGCGTTCCTCGGCAACGTCGAGCGCGACGAAGCAGCAGCCGATCGCCGCGGCGGCAGCGTGTCCGGTTTCTTGGTCCCTATCGGTGAGGATCACCTCCGCGCCTTCGGCATGGAAGCGGGCGGCGATGGCGTGGCCGATGCCGCGCGCTGCGCCGGTGACGACGCAGGTCTTGTCTTGTAGTCTTTGCATGTTGGTCTTTCAGAGGATGTGCGGGGGCGCGACCCGTTGGCTGCGTTTACCGATTCCGCCTCAGCGGTGCCGCTGGATCATCGTCGAAAGACTCCTTCTTCTGCGATACGGCCCTGCCGTGACCTATCCCCGCAGCCGCTCGATCGCCTGGGCCAGCGCGACATAGAGCTTGCCCATGTCGGACGACAGCAACGTGACGCCGAGCGGCGAGCCGTCGCGCAGCGTCAGTATCTGGCGCAGCATCGCTTCGAAATCGTGGATGTAGCGATTGACGTTGTCGCGGAAATCGCTGTCCTCGTCATATAGCCGGACGATCTCGCGCGTGTCGCCGGGGTCAAGCAGGCGCACCGCGCGGCGGGTGAAGACGCCGCGATCGCCCTTGAGATAGGCCGACCAGGCGCTGTCGGTGACGTCGACCGAGAATGCCTTGGCGATGTCGATCGACGCCGAGTTCATCGCTTCGATCAACAGCGATACGCGCCGCGCGAACTGGTCGCTGTCGGCGGCTTCGCGTTCGGCGCGCCCCGCTGCGATCTGCGCCTCGACCTGCGCGGTCGATTCGGCGAGCGACCGCATCTGCTGGGCCAGCTTTTCGGAGGCGCGCGCGGCGGCGTGGACGGCTGCCTCGGTCGTGTCGGCCAGTTCGGTGAGCTGGCGGCGGATCGAATTGTCGATCGCGCGCTGGAGCGCGGTCCCGCTCGCCTCTTCCAATGCGCGCGCGACGCCGGGGACGATGCCCACCAACGCCTGTCGGCTATGTTCGGCGGCGGCGGTTGCGGTCTCGCGCACGCGGAGCAGCGCCTCCGCCAGTTGCGGTGCCGCAGTGTCGGCGAAGCTGCGCGTCGTCGCGATCGTCTCGTCGACGATCTGGCCCAGCATCTCGGCCTGCTCGCCGCCGGTCGCGAGCGTATCGAGCAGCGAAGCCTGGGTCTTGGCGAGGGTATCGCGTTGCTGGGCGACGACATCGGCAATCGCCTCGATCGCGTCATGCGTGCTCTCGGCGGCGGTGACGAGCGCGAGCAGTTCGGGCTTGGCGCCCGCCACCACCTTGCGGCTCGCCGCGATCCGGTCGTCGAGCCGGGCCAGCGCCTCGGGCAGGGTTTCGTCGATCTCGCGCGCCGATGCGTCGAGCGCGGTCAGCAGATGGTCGGCGGTGCCGATCACCTGCCGCGCCAGGGTGTCGCCCGTCACCATCGCTTCGGACATGGCGTCGACCGAGCCGTGGAGCGCGCTGATCGAGGCGGCAAGGTCCCGGGTGCGGCCCGTGCCCGCAGTGTGGAGCGCCTGAAGCTCGCGGTCGAGGCGGTCGACGCCCGAGGACAGACCGGCGAACAGCGTATCGCCGCGGCCCTGCTCCTCGGCGAGGCGGGTGCCGACGCGACCGATCGCGTCCTCGATCGTGCGCAGCCGCTCGGCCAGCGCATCGGCGGTGTCGCGCCCCGCGCGATCGAGCGCGGCCTGGTTGGCGCCGAGCATCGCCAGGATCGCCTCGCCCTGCGCGGCGATGCCCCGCCGCGCCTCGTCGACGGCATGGGCGGCGCGATCCAGCACGATATCCACCTCGGCGGACATTTGCTCGGTCACGCGCTCCAGCCGCGCGCTCGCGGTCTCGCTGGTCGCTTCCATGCGCGCGATGTGCGCGGCCAGCCGCTCGGCAGCGCCGCCAGCGACTGCATCGGCCTCGCGCCCGCGCTCGGCCAGCGCCGTCAATTGCGCGTCGAGCGCCGAGGCGTGCTGGCTGGCGAGCAGCCCGGCGGTATCGACGCGCTCGGCCAGCCCGCGCATCTCGTCCTGCGCTTTGGGCAGCGACGACAGCACGACGTCCACGCGGCGTTCGGCGTCGGTCGTGGCGTCGCCCAGCGCCCGGGTGCTTGCGTCGATGGCCCGCGACTGCGCGCTGATGCTGTGCGTTACCGCCTCGATCCGCTCGGCAGCACGATCGCCCATTGCGATCAGGATGTTGGTCTGTTCGGACAGCGCCGCGCGGTTTGCGTCGATGCGGCGCGCCAGCGTGCCGACGACGCGCTCGAGCATCGCCGCCTCTTCGCGCATCGCGCGGGCGCTGGCGCCGAAGCGGCGGGCTTCGGCGCGGCTGGTTCGGAGCGCGATCAGGTAGAGCAGCGCGATCAGCGCAGGCGGGACGCAGAGCGCGCCGATCAGTTGCACCGTCGCCACGGGGGGAAGCCCCGCCTGGAGCGAGGGCCAGGCCAGTGCGAGCATCCCGCCGATGCACGCGATCGCGACCAGCAACGCGAGGGCCGGGAATATCCAGCGCAGCGTGCCCGCAGTCGCTTCCGCTTCGTCGAAGGTGAAATCCAACGGCTCTGCGCCGCCAAAGGCTTCCGCCTCCGAAAGGAGCTGCGGCACGTCGTCGTGCGTGGCTTCGCGAATGGATATCGCCGGTTGTCCCCCAATCATGGGATGCATTTACCACAGTTTGCAGCCGCACCAACAGGGGGGCGCTCGATGGAAACGAAGGATTAAGGCTAATCGGCTATCCGAGTCGCATGGCTTATGATCCCGGTGCTATCGATGCGACACTGGCCGCGGCAGTCGGCGACGAGCCTGCGCTGATCGCGGAGTTGCGCGAGGCGTTTCTGGACGGCGTGCGGCGCTGTCTCGAAACGATGAAGTCTGCGGACAACGCCGATGCCTGGACGACGTCCGCGCTTCGGCTGAAAGGCCTCGCGGCGAGCTTCGGCGCGATCCGGCTGATGTCGGCGGCGTCGGAGGCGGCGACCGGGCAGCCGCATGACAGCGCCGTCTTGCGACGATTGCACCGCGCTTTCGAGAGGCTGTAAGCGCCGGTCCTGCTGGCCGACAATTAACGCTTCCGGCTAAGCTCGCGCATCGCCGCGTCCAGCCCGGCCAGCGTCAGCGGGTACATCCGGTCCTGCATCAGTTCGCGGATCAGCCGGACCGACTGGGTATAGCTCCAATGCGCCTCGGGCAGCACGTTGAGCCAGACGGCGGCGGGATAGGTGTTCACCAGCCGCTGCATCCACGCCGCGCCGGGCTCGTCGTTGAAATGCTCGACCGATCCGCCGGGGTGGCTGATCTCATAGGCGCTCATCGACGCATCGCCGACGAAGATCAGCTTATAGTCATGGCCATATTTGTGGAGGATGTCCCAGGTCGGGGTGAGTTCGGCATGGCGCCGGCGATTATCCTTCCACACGCCTTCGTAGACGCAGTTGTGGAAGTAGAAGAACTCCAGGTTCTTGAACTCTGCCGTCGCCGCGGAGAACAGCTCCTCGCACAGCTTGACGAAGGGGTCCATCGACCCGCCAACGTCGAGGAAGAGCAGCAGCTTGACGGCGTTGTGGCGCTCGGGACGCATCTGGACGTCGAGCCAGCCCTGGCGCGCGGTGCCGGCGATCGTGGCGTCGATGTCGAGCTCGTCCGCCGCGCCTTCGCGCGCGAAGCGGCGCAGGCGGCGTAGCGCGACCTTGATGTTGCGGGTGCCGAGTTCGCGGCTGTTGTCGAGGTTGCGGAACTCGCGGCCTTCCCACACTTTCAGCGCGCGGCCGTGCTTGCCTTCGCCGCCGATCCGGACGCCCTCAGGGTTATAGCCGCCATTGCCGAAGGGGGAGGTGCCGCCGGTGCCGATCCATTTGCTGCCGCCCTCATGCCGGGCGTGCTGCTCCTCCAGCCGCTGCTTGAGAGTCGCCATGATCTCATCCCACGACCCCAGCGATTCGATCCGCGCCATTTCCTCGGGGGTCAGGAATTTCTCTGCCACCGCCTTCAGCCAGTCCTCGGGGATGTCGGCGGGGGCGGTGCCATAGCTGGTCGCGACGCCGCGAAATACCTTGGCGAACACCTGGTCGAAGCGGTCGAGCAGCCCTTCGTCCTTCACGAAGGTCGCGCGGGCGAGGTAGTAGAATGCCTCGGGCGTGCGCTCGATCACGTCGCGGTCGAGCGCTTCGAGCAGGACGAGATGCTCCTTCAGGCTGGCGGGGATGCCGGCGGCGCGAAGCGCGTCGATGAAGGACAGGAACATCGCGCCAGTCTAGGGCCGTACCTCATACAGCGTCCAGTGGCTGCCGGAGAGGCCGCGTGCGCGGGCCTGGGCGATCGGGACATAGCGGCTGCCGCAGCGCACGGGGGTCGCGGGAAAGTCTTGGCCCTCGAAGCGATCGATGAACAGGAAGCGCGGCGCGGGGCAGTCCGCCTTGGCGATGGCCAGCGGGAACCGCGCCGCCGCCGCCGCATAGACGAGGATCGGCAACCCCTGTTCGCGTTCGATGAACACCCGTGCGCCTGCGGGTGCCCGCGCCTGCAGCGCGCGGATCGCCGCGCCGGGATCGCCGCGCTGGTTGCGGATCAGGTCGATGTCGCACGCGAGGCTGCCGACGGCGAAGGCCGCCAGCCCAGATGCCGCCGCCCAGCGCTTCCATCCGCCCGCGATGAGCCCGATCCACGCGATTTCGGGTACGAGCAGCAGCAGCGCCAGCGATACGAGCAGATAATAGCGGGCAAAGACGACATTGCCCGGATGGAGCAGCGCGATCGCGGCGGGGAAGGCGAGGATCGCGAGCGCCGAGAACCAAAAGCGCGAGGCACCCATGCACCGCGCCACGATCACCAGCGCCGGGACGATGGCGAGCCAGGCGATTCCGAGAGCCGGAACGCCGAGCGTGTAGCCCGCCATGTCCGACAACCCTTGCAGATACTGGGTCCAGGTGAAGGGGGACCAGGCGCCGAAGGTAAACCCCCTGGGGGTGCCCATCGCCGCGCCCCAGATAATCGCGGCGACCAGCAGGAGGGCGACGACGCTGGGCGCGAGCAGCTTTGCCGATCCCGCGAGCGCGCCGCGCAGTCCCTTGCGTTGCCAAAGTGCCAGGAACACCCAACCCGCCAGCGCGCAGAAGCCGAAGACCATGATGAGTTGCGAGAAGGCGCCGAGGAAGAAGCACAGCGCCAGCGCCGTCGCGGGGCTGCGTTCGGCATCGCCTGCAAGCCAGCGATCGGTAAGGAGGATCGCGACCAGCATTGCGAACGCCATCGGCGCATAGCCGCGCGCCTCGCTGCCCAGCGTGACGAGGATCGGCGAGAGGGCGAAGGCAATCGCAGTGATCAGGCCCAGCAGCGGCGCGCGCCGGGCGCCAAGCACTCCGGCGACGAGGATCATCGCGGTACCGGTGGCGATCGAGAGCGCACGCGCGAGCGGCGGGGCAGCGCCAAAGCCGACTGCCTGCATCCAGAGCGAGTTCAGGTGATGGTTATTGTCGTGGTTGATCTGAAGGAACACGCCCATTGCGGTCCCGGCGTCGCGCGCCTGGATCGCCGATGCGGCCTCGTCCAGCCACAGCCCGCCCAGCGCCCCCGCCAGCCGCAACCCGAACCCGACCGCGGCGATCACGCCGAGCCACAGCCACCAGCGGCGACGCTCCATGATTTCCCCCATCATCGCGGGCGTGATGCCGCGCGGGCGATGTGGGCACAAGGGGGCGGAAGCGCCCGCCGGGCGATGGGTTTCCCCCCTCCCTGGCGGGTGAGGATTATTTACGATGCCGCTTACCCAACGCCTTCTCCCAAACGCAGAGAGAGTCGAGGCCGGCTAAATGCCCCGCCCGATGCTGACCGAGGTGCCAGGGGCGGTTGCTTGCCGCGTCGCTAGTGTGGCAAGCTCGTCACGTGTTCGGCCTCCCCCCGCCCCATACCCACGATCCCCGGAGCGGAAAGCCAATGGCTCCCGACAGTTGGAGAAACCTCTCGCTCGAGATTTGGACCACCCGGGTGACGGCGACCCTGTTCTTCATCGGCTGCTTCATGATCACGACCAGTGACAGTGGAGATCGCGCGCGCCAGTCCCTGATCCTTGGAGCCCTGGCCGCACTTTTGCTGCTGCGGAACGAGTTCCTGGCTTCTGCCCTACGCCGCCGTCGCGGAGAACTGGCAGTGGCGGTGCAGGACTATGAACGCCTGCTCGCCAGGGCATGTCGATAGTGCCCAGGTCGCTCCACCTCTACACCATCCCCCCGCATCGCGCCTTTGCCGACGCGCTGGCGATCGGGTTGATCCGGCGGTTCGGGGGCGATCCGCTGAAGCTGGCGCGCGGGTTGGTGCTGGTGCCCAATAATCGCGCCAAGCGGGCGATTCAGGAGGCGTTCGTGCGGGCCAGCGGCGGCGGGCTGTTACTGCCCCGGCTGGTCGCGGTGGGCGATCCCGAATTGGACGAGGCGGTGTTCGATGCCGCGAGCGAGGCGCCGGTGCCGCCCGCGATCGATCCGCTCCAGCGACGGATGATCCTCGCGCGGCTGATCCAGGCGGCGGGGGCGCCGGTGGATGCGGCGGAGGCGGTGCGGCTGGCGGGCGAACTGGCGACGACGTTCGACCAGTTGCTGGTCGAGGAGGTTGCCCCGCACACCCTTCATACCATTGAAATTGCACAAGAATTATCCGCGCATTGGGAGCGGTCGCTGGCGCTGTTCGATGCGGTGCTCGACGCATGGCCCGCCGAGCTGGAGCGGCTGGGGCGGATCGACATGGTCGAGCGGCGTATCCGCCTGATCGACCGGCTCGAGCGACGCTGGCGCGCCACCCCACCTGGCGGGTTCGTCTGCGCGGCGGGGGTCACCGGATCGGCGCCCGCGATTGCGCGGCTGCTGCGCGCGGTGGCGGAGCTGCCGCAGGGGATGGTCGTGCTCCCCGGGCTGTCGACCGCGATCAGCGATGCCGAATGGGATTTGCTCGGCCCGCACGCCCCCGATCCGGTCAGCGGTCGGCGGCGGCGCAATATCGAGAGCCATCCGCAATTCCACCTCAAGCTGCTGCTGGAGCGGATGGGCGTCCACCGCAGCGAGTTCGACCCGTGGCGCGTCGCCAGCGACCATGACGCCCCGCCTGCGCGCAGCAAGGCGATTGCCTCCGCGATGGCGCCGCCCGAGCTGACGCATGGCTGGACCGCGCTGCCCGCCGCCGAGCGGCGGCTGGACGGGGTGCGCGCGCTCGAAGTCGCGACCCCGGCGGAGGAGGCGCAGGCGATTGCGCTGGCGCTGCGCGAGGCGCTGGAGACGCCGGGGCGGACTGCGGCGCTGGTGACTCCAGACCGCGTGCTCGCGCGGCGGGTGGCGGCGCATTGCGCGCGCTGGGGGCTGGTGATCGACGATTCGGCGGGGCAGCCGCTATCGATGCTGCCGCCGGGCACGCTGCTGCTCGCCATCGCCGATGCCGCCGCGCAGGGCTTTGCGCCGCTGCCGCTGCTGACGTTGCTCAAGCATCCGCTGGTGATGCCCGACGCTCGGCTCGCGTGGCTGGAGGGTGCGCGCACGCTCGACCGCGCGCTGCGTGGGCCGCGCCCCGCGCCGGGGTTGGCCGGAGTCGACCGTCATCTGGCCGAGCAGGACGGGCGCGAGGGGCATTTGCGCGCCGCCGCCGAGCGCTGGTGGCCGACCGCGCGCGCGCTGCTGGCGCCGCTGGAGGCGCTGTTCGCGGGTGGGCCCGCACCGCTGCCCGCGCTGGTGGCGGCGCTGCGCGAGGCGGCGCAGGCATTGGGCGGCGATGCGCTGTGGAGCCGGGCCGATGGCCGCGCGGCGGCGGACCTGCTCGACGCGCTGGAGCGCGAGGCGGTGCATGGCCCGGCGCTGGCCGAGCCCGAGGCGCTGGCGCCGCTGCTGCGCACGCTGATGGCCGAGACGGCGGTGCGCCCGCCACAGGGGGGGCACCCCCGGCTGGCGATATTGGGGCTGCTCGAGGCGCGGTTGCAGACCGCCGACCTGATGATCCTGGGCGGGCTCAACGAAGGCGTATGGCCGGGGCTGCCCGCGCCCGATCCGTGGCTCGCGCCGCGCATCCGCGCCGAACTGGGGCTGCCGGGGCTGGAGCGGCGGATCGGGCTTTCGGCGCATGATCTGGCGAGTGCGCTGGGTGCGAAGCAGGTGCTGCTGACCCGCGCCCGACGCGACGCGAGCGCGCCGACGATTGCCTCGCGCTTCTGGCTGCGGCTGGAGGCATTGTCGGGGGGGCTGGAGCGCGCGGGCGAACTGGCCGCATGGCTGCGCGCGATCGACGATGGCGGCGTCGCTGAACCTGCCCCGCGCCCCGCGCCCGCGCCCCCGGTGGCGGCGCGGCCCAAGGCGCTGTCGGTGACAGAGGTCGACCGGCTCAAGGCCGATCCTTACGCCTTTTACGCCCGCCGGATGCTGCGGCTGATGCCGCTCGACCCCGTGGACGCCGATCCCAGCGCGGCGTGGCGCGGGACGGCGGTCCATGCGGTGCTCCAGCGCTGGTTCGAGCTGGACGGCTGCGCGCCCGAAAAGCTGCGTGCCCGTGCCGAGGCGATGCTGGTCGATGAGCCCACCCACCCGATGATGCGCGCGCTGTGGCAGCCGCGATTGATGGAGGCGATCGACTGGATCGCCGCGCAGATCGCCGCCGATCCTTCGCGCAAGGTTATTGCGGTCGAGACGCGCGGGGTGATCCCGTTTGCAGGGGTCGAGCTGAGCGGGACGTTCGACCGTATCGACCGGCTGGCGGACGGCAGCCTGGCGATCGTCGACTACAAGACCGGCAAGCCGCCGAGCCTGGCAGCGGTGCGCGAGGGGTTCAGCCTCCAGCTCGGGCTGCTCGGGCTGATCGCCGAGCGCGGCGGGTTCGAGGGGGTCGAAGGGCGGGCGAGCGCGTTCGAATATTGGTCGCTGTCGCGCAACCCGCGCGGCGGATTTGGCTATGTCGAGAGTCCGTGCGACACGCGGCGGCGCGATTACCTGCCCGCCGACGATTTCGTCGATGCGGCGGTCGCGCAGTTCGAGGGTGCGGCGCGGATGTGGCTGACGGGGGACGAACCCTTCACCGCCAAGCTCCACCCCGATTATGCGCCCTATGCCGAGTATGACCAGCTGATGCGCCGCGACGAATGGTATGGCCGTGACTGAAGTCCGCGCGCTCCATGCGCTGAAGGGCAACCAGAAGCGCGCCAGCGATCCCACGCGCCATGTCTGGCTCTCCGCATCGGCGGGGACGGGCAAGACGCAGGTGCTGGCCGCGCGGGTATGGCGGCTGTTGCTCGCGGGGACCGATCCCGGCGCGATCCTGTGCCTGACCTTTACCAAGGCGGGCGCGGCGGAAATGTCCGAGCGGATTACCGGGCGGCTGGCGCGCTGGGTGCGTGCGAGCGACGCCGAACTGGTCGCCGACCTCACCGCGCTGGGGGAAAGCATTTCGCCCGAGGGCCGGTCGCGGGCGCGGACCTTGTTCGCCAAGGTGCTCGACGCGCCCGGCGGCGGCATCCGTATCCAGACGATCCACAGCTTCTGCCAGTCGCTGCTCGCCGCCTTCCCGGTCGAGGCGGGGCTGGTGCCCGGCTTCCGCCCGCTCGACCAGCGCGAAGAGGCGGTGCTGGCGCGCGAGGCGCTGGCCGAGATGCTGGTCGATGCCGAGCGCGAGGGGCGCAGCGGGCTGATCGATGCGGTCGGCGCGCTGAGCCTGAGGCTGGGCGAGGGCAAGGCGGAGGCGTTCCTGAAGGCCTGCGCGCACGCGGCGGAGGCGATGGATGCGCTGCCGATCGGCATCCAGCCGTTCCTGCGCCGCGAAATGGGGCTGCCCAGCGGCGACATTGGCGAGGCCGTCGAGGCGGCGTGCTGCGACGATGCGTTTGACATCGCAACGCTGCGACAGATTGCGCGGATGAACGCCGATTGGGGGACCAAATCGGGGCTGGCGCGCGCCGAGGAAATCGCGATGTGGCTGACGCTGTCGCCCGCGAAGCGTGCGCTTCGTCTGGGCGAACTGCACAGCGTATGGTCCACCGCCAAGGGCGAACCCCGCTCGTTCGGCAAGGGGCAGGCGCCGAAGGACCCCGATTATGCCGAGCTGGCGATGCGGCTCCACGGGCACTGCGCCGCGCTGGTCAATCTGCGCGTGCAGGCGGCGTTCGCGGACCTGCTGGCGCGTGGGCTGGAGGCGGGGCGGACCTATGCGCGGACCTATGCCCAGGCCAAGAGGCGGGTGGGCGCCGTCGATTTCAACGACCTGATTCGCCGCACCGTCGAATTGCTCGGCCAGCCCGGCATGGGCGAATGGGTGCGCTTCAAGCTCGACCAGGTGACCGAGCATGTCCTGATCGACGAGGCGCAGGATACCAACCCCCAGCAATGGGCGATCGTCAGCGCCATCGCCGACGAATTCTTCGCCGGGCAGGGCGCACGCGGCGACCGGGTCCGCACGCTGTTCACCGTGGGCGATTACAAACAGGCGATCTTCGGCTTCCAGGGCACCGACCCGATCTATTTCCGCGCGGCGTTCGAGCGGTTCCTCGCCAAGTCGCGCATCCGGCCCGAGTTCGATGTCGAGATGGGCGAACTGGAGCCGCTGTCGCTCACGCATAGTTTCCGCTCGACTCGGCCCGTGCTCGAATTCGTCGACGCCGCGCTGGGGGCGCTGCCCGATCCCGGCATGGGCGCGCTGACCGACCTCGAGCCGCACGCCAGCGAAGTGCCGGGACCGGGGAGCGTCACGCTGTGGCCGGTCACGGTCGAGGGCGGGAGCGAGGCCGAGGAAGAGGAATGGGTCGGCGACGCCACGCGGAAGCTGGCGGGCGACATTGCCCGCGCGATCCGTGGCTGGCTCGACCAGGGGCTGATGCTCGAGAGCAAGGGCCGCCCGCTCGCGCCCGAGGATGTGATGATCCTCGTCAAGCGGCGCGGCGAACTGGCCTCGCTGATCGTCGCGCGGCTCTATGCCGAGGGGGTGCCGGTGGCGGGGGTCGACCGGCTGCGGCTCAACGCGCCGCTGGCGGTGCAGGATCTGCTGGCGGCGATGCGCTTTGCGTTGCAACCCGAGGATGATCTGTCGCTCGCGTCGCTGCTGGTATCGCCGCTGATCGGGTGGAGCCAGGACGAATTGATGGCGGCGGCGGTGCGCGATCGCGGCGGGTTGTGGCGGCATCTGCGCGCGACCCAGCCTGAGGAACGGCTGGCGCCACTGTACGAGCTGCTCCGCCGGGCGGATGTCGCGACGCCGCATCGTTTCCTCGAGGAAATCCTGTCGGGGCCGATGCAGGGGCGGCGCAAGCTGCTCCACCGGCTGGGCGAAGAGGCGCGCGACCCGATCGAGGAACTGGTCAACGCCGCGCTCAATTTCGAAAGCGTCGCGACGCCGTCGCTCCAGCGCTTTCTCGACTGGTTCGATCGCGGCGATGTGGAGATCGTGCGCGACGCCGCGCAGCCGCAGGGCGCGGTGCGGGTGATGACCGCGCATGGGGCGAAGGGGCTGCAGGCGCCGCTGGTGATCCTTGCCGATGCGACCGTGGACCCGACGCGGAGCCCGCGCGATTTCCTGCTCTGGGCGCCCGCGGGGCATGACGGCCCGGCCTTCCCGATCTTCCGCCCGCGCGCCAGCGAGCGGGGCGGGGCGCTCGATCCGGTGGTCGAGGCGGTCGACGCGCGCGAATTGCAGGAACATTGGCGGCTCTTCTACGTCGCCGCCACGCGCGCCGAGGAGCGGCTGGTGGTCGCGGGTGCGCTGGGGCCGATGGCCAAGGGCGTGCCGCCGGAGAAGAGCTGGTACGCCGCCTGCGCGCGGGCGCTCGATGCGTTGGGCGTGCCGCAGGAGGAAGGCGCGCGGGAGTTTCGGGGCAGCATGATGCTGGCCCCGGTCGCGGCGAAGGCGCGCGATGCGAAGGCGGCGGCGCCGGTTGCCGCGCTGCCCGATTGGGCGCGCCGACCCGCCCCGCTCGAGGCCCGCCCGCCGCGTCCGCTCGCGCCGTCGTCGCTGGGTGACGACAGCGTCGCCGATCCGCCGCCCAACCCGGCGATGCGCGCGGCGGCGGAGCGGGGGCGGCTGCTCCACGGGCTGTTCGAGCGGCTGCCCGCCGTGGCGCCAGCGGAGCGCGCGGCGGCGGCGGAGCGCTGGCTCGCTGGATCGGCGGGCGTGGCGGATGCGGGCGCGCGCGCCGCGCTGGTCGCGGCGGCGCTGGCGGTGACCGAGGATGCGCGCTTCGCCGCGCTGTTCGGGCCGGAGTCGCTGGCCGAGGCACCGATCGCAGCGGTGGTCGGCGGGCTGGTGGTGGCGGGAACGGTCGACCGGCTGGTGGTCGAGGCGGACCGGGTGCGCGTGGTCGATTTCAAGACCGGCCGCCGCGCCCCCGCGAGCCCCGAGGCGATCCCAGCCTATCATCTGCGCCAGATGGCGGCCTATGCCGCCGCGCTGGAGGTGATCTTTCCGGGGCGGGTGGTGGAGGCAGCGTTGCTCTACAGCGCGGGGCCGGTGCTCCACATCCTGCCGCCGGCGCTGCTGGCGGCGCACAAGCCCGGCTTGGCCCCTTCGGAGCAAAGCTTGGCCCTGCGCGCTTGAGCCGGGCGCGCTGCGCACATAGATAAGAGCCCAAGACCTTCTCAGGAGAAATTGCATGGCCACCCAGGCGACCACCGATGCCAGCTTCGAAACCGACGTCCTCCAGGCGAACACCCCCGTTCTGGTCGACTTCTGGGCCGAATGGTGCGGCCCGTGCCGGATGATCGCGCCTGCGCTGGAAGAAATCGCCGAAGAGCTTGGCGACAAGATCCAGATCGTGAAGCTCGACATTGACGCGAACCCCGATGCGCCGACGCGCTATGGCGTGCGCGGCATTCCGACGATGATCCTGTTCAAGAACGGCCAGCAGGCGGCGACCCAGGTCGGCGCGATGCCGAAGAACGCGATCAAGCAGTGGATCGAACGCGAGCTTTGATGCGGTTTGACCGGCCCGGGCAACATGTCCGGGCCGGTTTGTCCATTATTCGCGCCAATAGTCATGCCGCTCCCGCCCGTCGAAACCGGCCGGATTTTAGGCAGCAGCGCTTGAAAGCTCTTTCCTGACCCGCACGGACACGGGTCATTGCGACCGAGTTTTTCCACCAGCTCCACGTCGCCATGCACGAAGCGCAGGCCGCGCTTTACTCTGGTTTCAGAGGGGTATCCCCTACGACGCTTACTTGTCGTCTCGAAAGCAGGGGAGGTCGTCGCGATGCGTAAGGTTAGCCATGTGAGCCTCCTTTAGTTGCCGCCCAATACAGGCGGTGCGCGTATCTGCCATGAAACGGGCGGAGTTCAAGCATCTTTGTGGGCTGGGCTGACCGGCAGTTTCCGTGCCGGCTAGCGATACCCTTAGCTCCGATAATCCGCGTTGATCGAGATATAGCCGTGCGTCAGATCGCACGTCCACACCGTCGCGCGGCCCTCGCCCAGCCCCAGTTCGACGCCGATCTCGATCTCGTGGCCCTTGAGATGCGCCGCCACCGGCGCTTCGTCATAGCCTTCCACCGCCAGCCCGTCGCGCGCGACCTGCGTCGTGCCGAAGCGGATCGCTAGCTGATCGCGCTCGGCGGGTTCGCCGGCCTTGCCCACCGCCATCACGACGCGGCCCCAATTGGCGTCCTCGCCCGCGATGGCGGTCTTGACCAGCGGCGAATTGGCGATCGACATTGCGATGCGGTGGGCGCTGCGGTCGCTTGTCGCGCCCTCGACGGTGATTTCGATCAGCTTCTGCGCGCCCTCGCCGTCGCGCACGACCAGCAGCGCGAGCTGGCGGCACAGATCCGCCAGCGCCGCGAAGAAGGCGTCGGCACCGTCGTCCTCGGCGCTGACGATCGGGGCATTGCCCGCAGCGCCGGTCGCGAACGCCAGCACCGTGTCGCTGGTCGACGTGTCGCCATCGACGGTGATGCACGAGAAGCTGCGGTTGTTCGCATGCGCCAGCGCGCTCTGGAGGAACGCGGAGTCCACCGCCGCGTCGGTGAAGATGAAGCCCAGCATCGTCGCCATGTCGGGCGCGATCATCCCCGAACCCTTGATGATCCCGACCAGGTTGACCGTGCGCCCGCCGACCACCGCCTGCGTCGTTGCACCCTTGGCAAAGGTGTCGGTGGTCATGATCGTCGCGGCGGCGTCTTCCCACCTGCACGGCGCGGCGGCGAAGGCGGCGTCGAGCCCGGCCTCGGCCTTGTCGATCGGCAGCGGCACGCCGATCACCCCGGTCGAGGCGACGAACACGTCCGATGGCGAACAGCCGATCCTCCCGGCGATGCGCGCGGCGATGGCCTCGACGGCGGCGCGGCCCCGGTTGCCGGTAAAGGCGTTGCTGTTGCCCGCATTCACCACCAGCGCGCGCGCCTGCCCCAGCACCAGCGCCTTGCGGCACCATTCGACTTCGGGCGACGGGCATTTGCTCTGGGTCAGCACGCCCGCGACGGCGGTGCCGGGATCGAGCGTGATGAAGGTCAGGTCGCAGCGGTCCCAGCTCTTGTAGTGCGCGCGCGCGACATGCGGCGTGACGCCGGCAATGGCGGGCAGCGCGGGGAAAGGAAGGGCGAGCGGGGAGCGATCGGTCGACATGGCCGCCCGAATAGGCGCGCACGACGCCGGGGGGAAGGGGGTGCGGCAGACAGGTCTGCATGACCTTTTGTCAGGTGTTATTGACAGCCTGTGCCAGGATCGGCATGTTGGTCAGGTAAACATGACATCGAGTCGCGTTTACCTGACCAGTGTGGAGCGACTTTCGCGATGAAGAATCGGCTCAAGGTCCTGCGTGCCGAGCATAACTGGAGCCAGGCCGAACTGGCGGGCCGGCTCGACGTCTCGCGCCAGGCGATCAATGCGGTCGAGACGGGGAAGTTCGATCCGTCGCTGCCGCTGGCGTTCCGTATCGCGCGACTCTTCGCGCTGCCGATCGAGGAGATTTTCGATGACGAGCACCAGAATGGATGACGCGAATTGGGGCGAGCGCCGGCTGAGCGCGCGCGACCGGCGGCGGCGGGCGATCCGCGCCGCGATGGTGGTGGGCGCGATCGGTTTTGGGGTGTTTGCACCCCGGCTGGTGCCGCCGGGGCCGGACGCCGCGCTGGTCAAATTCCTGCTCTCGCTCGGCTATGCCGTGGCGATCCTCATCGGCGGACTGGTGCTGTGGCGCCAGACCGACGAACTGGAACGCCGCCGCGCGATCCATGCCGCGGCGGCGATGGGCTTTACCAGCCTGTTCGCCACGGTGCTGGTGATGCTGGCCGCGCCGGTGTGGGGGCTGCGGAATCCAGCGATGCTGATCTTCGGGATCAGCCTTGCCGCCGGCGGGGCGACGTGGATCGTCCAGCGCTTTCGCCACTGAGGCCCCTCGACAGGCGGGCGGTAGCGCGGCAGTGTCGGCGCTCGCTTGGGGGAGCGGGTATGCGACATTGCGTGCGGGGCGTGGGTGCGATCGGTGCGCTGTGGGCGATGATCGCCATGTTCCCGGCAGCCGCGCTGGCGCAGGAAAAGGTCGCCGTGCCCGCCAAGCCGCTGAACATGCGCGAGTGGATCGGCTCGGACGATTATCCGCCGGCGGCGATTCGCGCCGGGGCTGAAGGCACCGTCGGCTTCGAGCTGCTGATGACTGCCGATGGGATGATTTACGACTGCAACGTGACCGAACCTTCGGGGAGCGACGAGCTGGACGAAGCGACCTGCGCGCTGGTGCGCGAGAGGGCGAAGTTCGAGCCCGCGAAGAACGCGGCGGGCAAGCCAATCGCTTCGCTTTATAAGACCCGCGTGAAGTGGAAATTGCCGGACGTTCCGCGTGCTGCGATCGACGATTGGCATGGAATCGCGGTCGTGAAACTTGATGCGCAGGGCGAAGTAGCGGGTTGCGAAGATCGCTCTACCGGGCAGGCGCCGCCCTTTGCTGGCGATCCGTGCGATTCGATGGCAGCGGGCGTGTCGCAGCAATTGCTGGATCGGATCGGGCAGCAGGGCAAGCCGCAGACGCTGACCATGGAAGTGGTGTTCGCAATGGAAGGCCGTCCGGTCCCTGCGCTGGCGCTGGCCGCGCCGGGGCAGATCGCGATTGGCCGCCTCGATGCCGCGTTCGAGATTTCGGAGAGCGGAGAGGTAGAGAATTGCAAGCCCGTGGTCACGGGCGCGGAGGGCAATCTGGCAGGGCTGCCGAGCCCGTGCGGCATGCTCACCGACAAATTCGCCCCCCCGGTCACCGAAGGTGGGGAACGCCGACGCAGCGGCGGCAGGTTGGTGATCGCGATGTCGCGCCGGTCGTGACGGGTTGTAGGCGCCTCGATTGCCGCTTTCTGAGTCGACGAAACGCCCCGCAATCCCTATGTCGCAGTTTCCGCGCGCTTTGTCGGCGCCCGGGGTGTGACGTCGCTTAGGGACTGAATTGGAACTGCTGCTCCTCCTGACTGCGTTTTTCGCCAGCCTCACCGGTGTCGGTGCGGGCGAGGGCGGGGTGCGTCAGGTTCAGGGCGTGGCGGTGGTCCGTGCGGCGGAACGGGCGCAGGCGGCGGTGTTGCCCGCGCGCCGCGCGCTGCCTGCGGCGATCGCGGCTGCGGCGTTCCGGCCCGATGCAAACCTCCCGCTGGTACGCGATTTCGCGGCGCTGGTCGCGCAGCGCCTGCCGTTCGAGCGTCGGCTCGAGTGAGCCCCCGCGCGGCCTGAACTCCGGTCGCGCCCTTCTTCGCATACCGCACGCTGCGGGCGCCGGCCGTGAAGGCGCGCCTGCCCGAAACCCATTCAAGATACGACAGGAATTCCCCATGCTCGGCGGCCTGGCCAAGACCTTTTTCGGTTCCTCGAACGAACGCTATGTCAAGTCGCTCGGCGCGATCGTGCAGAAGATCAATGCGTTCGAACCCGCAATCTCGGTGATGAGCGACGACCAACTCGCCGCGCAGACGATCAAGTTCCGCGAGGCGCTGGCGAATGGCGAGAAGCTCGACACGCTGCTTCCCGAAGCCTTCGCCACGGTGCGCGAGGCGGCGAAGCGCGTGCTCGGCCAGCGGCATTATGACGTCCAGATGATCGGCGGCATCGTCCTCCACCGCGGCGAGATTGCGGAGATGCGCACGGGCGAGGGCAAGACGCTGGTAGCGACGCTCGCCACCTATCTCAACGCGCTGCCGGGCGAGGGCGTCCATGTCGTCACCGTCAACGACTATCTGGCCGCGCGCGACGCGGAGTGGATGGGCCGCGTCTATCGCTTCCTGGGGCTGACCACGGGCACGATCATCCCGAACCTGAGCGACCAGCAGCGCCGCGACGCCTATGCCGCCGACATCACCTATGGCACGAACAACGAGTTCGGCTTCGACTATCTGCGCGACAACATGAAGTACGACCGCGCGTCGATGACCCAGCGCCCGTTCAATTTCGCGATCGTCGACGAGGTCGACTCGATCCTGATCGACGAGGCGCGCACGCCGCTGATCATCTCTGGCCCGACCGACGACCGCAGCGAGCTGTACAAGAGCGTCGACCTGGTCGTGAAGCGGCTCGTCCCCACCGATTACGACAAGGACGAGAAGCAGCGCACCGTCGTGCTGACCGAGGATGGCACCGAGAAGGTCGAGCGGATGCTGGAGGATGCCGGCATCCTGGTCGGCGCCAACCTGTATGATTTCGAGAATACCCAGGTCGTCCACCACCTGAACCAGGCGCTGCGCGCGAACGTGATGTTCAAGCGCGACATCGATTATATCGTGAAGGACGACAAGGTCGTCATCATCGACGAATTCACCGGCCGCATGATGGACGGGCGCCGCTGGTCCGAGGGGCTGCACCAGGCCGTCGAGGCCAAGGAAGGCGTCCAGATCGAGCCCGAGAACCAGACGCTCGCGTCGATCACCTTCCAGAATTATTTCCGCATGTACCCCAAGCTGTCGGGCATGACCGGCACCGCGGCGACCGAGGCGGCGGAATTCTACGACATCTACAAGATGAACGTCGTGACGATCCCGACCAACCTGCCGGTCAAGCGCGTCGACGAGGAAGACGAGTTCTACAAGACTACCGAGGAAAAGTTCGGCGCGATCGCCAAGAAGATCCGCGAGCATTCGGCCAAGGGCCAGCCGGTACTGGTCGGCACCGTGTCGATCGAGAAATCCGAGCTGCTGTCGGCGTTTCTCACCAAGGAAGGCGTCGAGCATGCCGTGCTGAACGCGCGGCACCATGAACTGGAGGCCGGGATCGTCGCGCAGGCGGGCCGGCTGGGCGCGGTGACGATCGCCACCAACATGGCGGGGCGCGGCACCGACATCCAGCTGGGCGGCAATCTGGAATTCCGCGTCGAGGAAGAGCTGGGCGAGATGCCCGAGGGGCCGGAGCGCGACGCCGCGGTCGAGCAGATCAAGCGCGAGATCGCCGCCGAGAAGGCGCGCGTGCAGGAAGCCGGCGGGTTGTTCGTGCTCGGCACCGAGCGCCACGAAAGCCGCCGCATCGACAACCAGCTGCGCGGCCGTTCGGGCCGCCAGGGCGATCCGGGGCTCAGCCGCTTCTACCTCAGCCTCGACGACGACCTGCTGCGCATCTTCGGATCGAACACGCTGTTCGCCAAGATGATGCGCAACAATATCGAGGATGGCGAGGCGATCGGCAGCAAGTGGCTGACCAAGGCGATCGAGACCGCGCAGAAGAAGGTCGAGGCGCGCAACTACGACATCCGCAAGCAGGTCGTCGAATATGACGACGTGATGAACGATCAGCGCAAGGTGATCTACGAGCAGCGCGCCGACATCATGGATGCCGAGACGGTGGGCGAAGTCGTGGTCGACATGCGGCTCGAGACGGTCAATGCGATCGTCGGCGAGGCATGCCCGCCCAACAGCTATCCCGAGCAGTGGAACGTCACCGAGCTCAAGGAAAAGGTCGCCGCGACGCTCAACGTCGATGCGCCGGTCGACGAGTGGATCAAGGCCGAGGAAGCGATCGAGCCCGAAATGGTGGAGGAGCGCATCCGCGCCGCCGCCGACGCGCTGATCGAGGAAAAGGCCGCCGAGCTGGAGCCGGAGACCTGGACCCAGATCGAGAAGTCGATCCTCCTCCAGAATCTCGACCATCACTGGAAGGAGCATCTCGCGATGCTCGACGCGCTGCGCCAGGTCATCCACCTGCGCGCCTATGCGCAGAAGACCCCGCTCAACGAATATAAGCACGAAGCGTTCGCGCTGTTCGAGCGGATGCTGTCGAACATCCGCGAGGACGTGACCCGCACGCTTGCCTTCGCCCAGTTCCGCATGCAGGAGGCGCCCGCGCTCCCCGAGCTGCCCGATTTCCTGACGACGCATATCGACCCGCTGACCGGCGAGGACGATACCTATGACTATGACGGCGGTTCGGCCGGGCTGGTGACGACGCGGCTCCCGCAGCTCGGCATTCCCCAGCCGAGCGGCGGCGAATTCGGTACCGATCCGTCCGAATGGGTCGGAGTCGTGAGCCGCAACGCGCCGTGCCCCTGTGGGTCGGGCCGCAAGTACAAGCATTGCCATGGCGCGCTGACCTCCTGAACGCAGGCCCAGAAGGCGCATGAAAAAGGGGCAGCTACCATCCTGGTAGCTGCCCCTTTTCATAGGCGAGGGCTTGGAGGCCGGGCGGGCCTCAGCGCGGCTGCGGCATCTGGATCGCCTTGCCCAGCCGGTCGACGACTTCGTGCGCGTCGAAGGCGCGGACATTGTCGGCGGGCTTCGGGCCCTTGCCCATCACGATCTCGGCCATCGCCTCATAGCGATTGATCGTGCGATAATCGAAGCCGCGGTCGTTCCAGAAGGGATCGTCGAAGAACGGGTCCCAGCTGCGCCAGCCCCATTGCGGGCGATAATAGCGCCAATAGGGGCTCCAATAGCCGAAACCGCCGCCCGGACCCCAGGCGCCGCCGCCCGCCCAGGCGCCGCCGGTGCGAACGGTATCGGTGCGCTTCTCGGTATCGCGCGTCACCAGCACGAAATGGTCGAAGCCCTGCTGGAGCGTCAGTTCCGCTGCCCGGTACAGAAGGTAGCGCTCGACCGTCTCGCGCGCGGTCAGGCTGTTGCCCGCGAAGCTCACGCGGAACCGGTTGCTTTCGATCTGCTCGTCCGAATAGCCGGTGCGCGATTGGCCGGCGCCCGTGGCGGGCTGATAGGGCGTTGCCGTCATACAGCCGCTAAGGGCCGTCGCGGCAACCAGCGCCGCCAGGGCGGGGCGCATCAGGGTGCCTTTAATCATTATTCCTCCGATAGTTATGCGAAGGCGGGATGCCTGTCGCAAACGAACGCGCGCCGGGACGGTTTGGCTCCGGGCCGAAGTGCGGCCAACAGTGCAGCAGGCGCGATTGACGGCGCCTGAACGGATCGCGGTTCAGGCGATCCGATCGGGCACCTCCATCGCATCTTCCTCGATCGTCGCGCGCGGCGCCATCGCTTCCCAGGGGAAGACGAACCAGTCCTTGTCGACGCTGCGGTCGATCGTCCGCGCGGCGTAATCGATGCGTTGCGCCGAGCGAATATTGTCAAGCAGCACGGCGAAGCGGATGTTCGCGGCCACCGCGCCCTCGGCTTGGAGTGCGGTACGAATCTCGCCAATCGTGCGACCGCTGTCGTTGATATCCTCGACGAACAACAGCCGGTCGCCGTCGCGGGTGCGCTGGGCGAGCACGGCGACCAGTTCCTCGCCAAACTGCGCGATGCGAGTCGAATGGTCGATCGAGACCAGCGGCACGCCCATGCGATGCGACAGGAACACAGCAGGGGTCAGCCCGCCGCGACCGACGCCCACGAGCAGCGAAGGGCCCCAGTCCGCAGCGGCTTCGGCGATGGCATGGATCCCGGCGACCATCGCGTCATGGGTAAAGGGCGTGAAGGTAATGCTCATATCGCCCCTTTATCGGCGTCGACATAGACGTCCAGCCGCTCCAGATGCGCCTCGATCGCTGCATCGGGCAGGAACGCACCCAGGAAGCTGTTGCGCGCCAGCGTCACCAGATCGTCGCGGCGCAGCCCGCGCCCGCCTGCGACCGCGCGGAAATTATCGGCGACATAGCCTCCGAAATAGGCAGGATCGTCCGAATTGATCGTTGCGCGCAGCCCCTTGCGCAGCATCGTGTCGATCGGATGGAGGTCGATCGAGGCGACGTTGCACAGTTTGACGTTCGAGAGGGGGCACACCGTCAGCGTCATCCCGCTGCGCGCCAGCCGCGCGACCAGCGCTGGGTCCTCCAGGCTGCGATTGCCGTGATCGAGCCGGTCGATGCCGAGCAGGTCGAGCGCCTCATGGACATAAGCGGGCGGCCCCTCTTCGCCGGCATGGGCGACGCGTTTCAGCCCCATTGCAGCGGCGGCGGCGAAGACGCGGGCGAATTTCGACGGCGGATGCCCCAGCTCGGACGAATCGAGCCCCACGGCCTCGATCCGGTCGAGCCAGGGCTGCGCCTGGGTCAGCGTCTTGAACGCGTCCTCTTCGTCCAGGTGGCGCAGGAACGAGAGGATGAGCTTCGACGTCAGCCCGTGCCGCGCCTCGGCATCCGCCATGCCCGCGAGCAGCCCGTTGGCGACGACTCCGAACGGCACGCCGCGATGCGTGTGCGTCTGCGGGTCGAAGAAGATTTCGGCATGCACCACGCCATCGGCCGCGGCGCGATCGAAATAGGCGATCGCCAGGTCGCGAAAATCCTCCTCGGTGCGCAGCACGTCGGCACCGGCATAATAAATGTCGAGAAAGTCCTGGAGGTTCGAGAATTGATACGCGGCGCGCACGTCCTCGACCGTCGCGAAGGGGATCGAGACACGGTTGCGCCGGGCGAATTCGAACATCTGCTCGGGCTCCAGGCTGCCTTCGATATGCAGATGCAGCTCGGCCTTGGGCAGCCCGGTGATGAAGGTGTCGGTATCGGTCATCTACCGGAGCATCGCAGGGCCGGCCTAGCGTTGCAAGGCGGAGCGGTGCGCGTGGTCGTGCGTTGGGGCGCCATGCCCTCGAGCGTGATCCGCGGCTGGCACTATGACGCGACGACACGGACGCTCGACATGCGGTTCGTCAGCGGCCGGCGCTATCGCTATCGGGAGGTGCCGCCCGAAGTCGCACAGGGGCTCGCCGAGGCGCCGTCCAAGGGTATCTACTTCAACCGCCGCATCCGCGACCGCTACGCCTTTGTCGAGGGGTAGCCGCGCTACGCCAGCAGCTCGGGTGCCGCCTCTCGGATCATCGCCAGCGTCGCGGCACGGTTGGGTGGCGAATGTCCGGCCTCGCGATCGGCGGTCAGACGCAGCGAAAAATCGCGGCGCCGCGCTTCGGGCAGGTCGGCGACGGCGTCGACCAGCGGCAGGAAATGCCGCGTGAAATGGTGATTGTCGAAGCGGTTCTGGAAGATCACGACCTTGCCGCCCGCCGTGTTTCCCTCCAGCGCCGCACAAAGCGACAGCCGCTTCGCCGCCTCGGGCGAAACCGCCTCGGGATCGACACCGATCTGCGCGAGGAAGGGCAGGCGGCCGGCATCGTGGTAGCGCGTGATATCGGTCTGTGGGTTGATCGCGATCGAAAGGTCGGACCAGCCGAGAATCGACGCCATCACCGCAGCGAATCCCCCCGCCGACGACCCGAAGCATATCCGCTGTGCATCGCCCAGCCCGAGCGCATCGAGCGCATCGGCGATCGGGCGCAGCGTCGTGGTCGCGAAATCCTGTGCGCCGCCGTGATACCAGCCGAGCGACAGCCCGGTCTCGGGCGAGACCAGAGTATCGGACGCCGACACGATCGTTGCGTCGAAATCCTCCGCCCATGTCCAACGCTGGAAATTCATGGGCAGGATCTTGTGCTCGTTGATCGCGCCGTTGAACAGTACGAGCACCCGCGGGCAATCGCGGCGTGGTCGGACGAGCAGGTTGCCTACGACGCCCAGACACCCGTCGGCGATCGATGCCGCGCTGTCGTGTAGCGGAAAGTCGGTACGGGCTTCGTCCACCATCGGCAGTGCGCTCGGCCCAACTCTCACTCAAAAAGAAGTGGCTCCCCGGGCCTGATTCGAACAGGCGACCATTCGATTAACAGTCGAACGCTCTACCGCTGAGCTACCGGGGAATGCCGTCTTCTAGCGACCGAGGCCGCTGCGGGAGGCGCGCCTATAGCAGCGGGTTTTCGGACATGGCAAGGGGGTCACGCAATGAACTGTTCCATCGTTATGCGATCGTCCAGCGCGTGCTCCGGATCGAAGAGCAAAGTCAGGTCGCGGACATGGTCGATCGCCACCTCGACCTGCGCAACTTCTCGAACCTCGCGCTGATCGGCGACCGCGCTTACCGGGCGTTTGTCGGCTTCGAGGACGCGAATCGCTATGCGAGTCTTTTCGGGGAGAATCGCGCCGCGCCAGCGGCGGGGGCGGAAGGGGCTGATCGGGGTGAGCGCGAGCAGCGCGGAACCCAGCGGCAGGATCGGGCCGTTGGCGGAGAGGTTATACGCCGTCGACCCCGCCGGGGTTGCCACCAGCATCCCGTCCGCGACCAGCTCGGGCAGGACGATTCGGTCGTTGATCATCACTTCCAGCTTGGCGGTCTGGCGGGTCTCGCGCAGCAGCGAGACTTCGTTGATCGCGGGCAGCACGCAATGTTCGCCGTCGACCGTCGTCGCAGTCATCGTCAGCGGCGACACGCGGAACGGCTTGGCGCGCGCCAGCCGGGCGTCGAGCCCCTCGAGTCGCCAATCGTTCATCAGGAACCCGATCGTGCCCAGGTTCATCCCGAACACCGGCACCATCCGCCGGGTCTCCAGCATCGCATGGAGCGTCTGGAGCATGAAGCCGTCGCCGCCCAGCGCGACGACCTGCTCGGCCTCTGCCAGCGGCACCCAGTCATAGGCGGCGCGCAGTTCCTCCGCGGCGGCCTGTGCGGGCGGAGTCGGCGATGCAACCAGCGCGCGCAGCGTCATCCGCCGGTGACGCTCATATGGCGACCCACGGCAGGCGCGGCGCCGCGCGCGACGCTGAAATCATGCCGCGCGGGCTTGAGCGCCAGCGCCTCGCCGATCGCGGTGTCGACCGCCGCCAGCCCGCCTTCGCGAAAGGCGGTCTTCAGGTCGACCTGGTCGTCATGGCCCAGGCACATGTACAGCTTGCCCTCGGTGGTCAGCCGGACGCGATTACACCCGTCGCAGAAATTGGCCGTGAGCGGCGAGATGAGGCCCAGCCGCGTATCCGTCCCCTCGACGCGCCAATAGCGCGCCGGGCCGCCGCTGCGGTGCCCGTCGCCGACCAGCGCGAATCGCGTCTTGAGATCGGCCAGCACATCGGTCAGCGGCAGGAAGCGGTCGGCGCGGTCCTCGTCGACGACGCCCAGCGGCATCGTCTCGATCAGGGTGAGGTCCAGCCCCTGTTCGACGCACCAGCCGAGCATCGGCGCGATCTCGTCGTCGTTCAGCCCCTTGAGCGCGACCATGTTGATCTTGACGGCGAGCCCTGCTGCCTGCGCGGCCCTGATCCCGCCCAGCACCTTTGACAGGTCGCCCTGGCGGGTGATGTGGCGGAAACGATCGGCGTCGAGGCTGTCGAGGCTGACATTGATACGCCGCACTCCGGCATCGGCCAGTGCCTCGGCATGGTCGGCGAGCCGCACACCGTTGGTGGTAAGCGTCAGTTCGTCGAGCCCGGTGCCGATATGCCGACCCAGTCGCCGCGTGAGGTCCATCACGTCGCGGCGCACCAGCGGCTCGCCGCCGGTCAGCCGGATCTTGCGCACCCCGCGCGCGATGAAGCGATCGGCGATCAGCGCGATCTCCTCGAGCGTCAGCAGCGCCGATCGGGGGAGGAACGCCATCTTTTCCGACATGCAATAGCGACAGCGCAGGTCGCAGCGATCGGTGACGGAAATCCGCAAATAGGTGATCGCACGGCCATGCCGGTCCACCAGAGTATCGGGTCGGGCATCGGAAATACTGGCCATGTTACTGGGGTAAGCACTCCGCAGTCCCCAAACAACCCTTGCGATGGCGGTGCGGCGCGGTTGCGGCTATCGCAGGATGGATGGACGAAGATTTCTCGGTAATCGATGCGACTGCGAATGCGCCCGACGCGCCCGTGTTCGTGCTTTCCTTTCGCCAGCGCGACGAGGTCGCGGCGGCGGCGGCGGGAGGCGGGTGGCGCGTCGTCGCGGCGCGGCGGCCCGAAGGCGTCGAGCAACGATTCCTTGCAAGCGGCGCCTCGGTTGCAGTGATCGACGCGCGCGGCGCGATGAGCGACGGGCTGGCCGCGGCCAAGGCATTGGGGCCGACGATCGCGGCGCACGGGGCGGCGATGCTGATCCTCGTCTCGCAGAGCGACACCGTCCATATGCGCCATTTCTACGACGCCGGCGCGACGCATTTCCTGGGCAGCCCGATGTCGTCGGCGGCGATGGCGCATGCGATCCGCTTCGCGTTGCGCCATGTCGAGCGGCTGACCGCGTGGAATGGCCAGTCCGCCGGCCCCTCCGAGCCGATGGGATGGCGCTATGACCCCGAGCTTGGCTCGCTCCAGCTCACCCCGGGGCTCGCCAAGCTGCTCGGACTGGTCGAGGCGCCGGGGGTGCGCGCGTTGCTCCGCCGGCTCGATCCCGGCGACCGCAAGCTGGCCCATGCCGCGCTCCGCCGGCTGGCCGGCGCGCCCGGATCGACGGCGTTCGCGCATGACCTGGCCGGGGTGGGGCGCGTCGTCCAGCATCTGCAATATGACGCGCAGACCGGCGGGCTGCATGCGCTGGTCGAGGTATTGGGCGTGGCGCCCGATGCGAGCGCCGCGGTGCGCGACGCGCTGACCGGTGCGCGCGACGGGCCGAGCGCGCGCCGCTGGATCGATCGACGGCTGGGCGAGGGCGCGTGCGTCGGCGTGGTGCTGATCGGGCTGTCGCGGTTCGAAACCGTCAACACCGTCTATGGCCGCGCGGCGGGCGACGACCTGCTCCGCGCAGTATCCAAGCGCGTGACCGAGGTGGTGCGCGAGGCGCTGGGGACGAATGCGATCGTCGCGCGGATCGGGGGTTCGGAGTTTCTGGCCGCCAGCGACGGCATCGATTCGGCGCTGCTCGCCACGGCAACCGCGCGGCTCGACGAGGCGCTGAGCCGCCCGTTCGTCGCGGGGGGCGAAATCGCGCCGCTGGGCGCCAAGCTGGCCAATGCGATCAGCGCACCCGGCGATTCGGCAGCGGCTTTGCTGCGCCGCGCGAGCGAGGCGTTGCTCGGCGATCCGCGTCCGGCGGATGCCAATGCGCCGCCGATCGATGCGCTGGTCAACGATCTCCACCGCGCGCTCGAACGCAGCGAGATCGGCGTGCTGTACCAGCCGCAAATCGCCATCGCGACGGGCAGGGTAATCGGCGTCGAGGCACTGGCACGCTGGCAGCATCCGCAGTTCGGCGAAATCGGTGCCGAGACGCTGTTCGCCGCCGCGCAGCGCGCCGGGCTCGAGCTTGCACTCAGCGACCATGTCCAGCGACGCGCTTTGTCCGGCGCCGCAGTGTGGCCCGCGTCGCTCGGCAAGCTGCGGCTGTCGATCAACGTCACCGCCGCCGATGTCGCGCGCGCAGGGTTCGCCGACAGCCTGCTCGGGCGAGTCGATTCGAGCGGGTTTCCACGGTCGCGGCTGACGGTCGAGATCACCGAGGGCGGCATCATGGCCGAGCTGGGTGAGGCGGCGCGGCTGTTGTCGGAGCTGCGCACCGCCGGGTGCCGCGTCGCGATCGACGATTTCGGAACGGGCTATTCCAGCCTCGCCTATCTCAAGGCGCTGCCGCTCGACTATCTCAAGATCGACAAGAAGCTCAGCCAGGACATCACCGGATCGCACCGCGATCGCGTCGTGGTCCGCGGCGTGATCGACATGGCGCGCTCGCTGGGGCTGTCGGTGGTGGCCGAGGGCGTCGAGACCGAGGCGCAGCTCGATCTGCTCGCCAAGGAGGGGTGCCAGTATTTCCAGGGCTTTCTGTGCGCGCCGCCGCTCGACGTGCCGGCACTGGCGCGGCTGGTAGCCGCATGAGCGGGCGGGCGGGGGTGTCCCGCCCGCCGCCGCATCAATTGAGTGCGTAGCTGCGGGCGTCGGCACCGTGGCGCACCGTGCGCGCACCGCCGGAGCGCGCGCCGCCGGCGACGGTGAACAGTGACGCCTGCGCGTTCAGCGTCCGCACTTCCTCGCTCAGCGTCCGCGCCGCCGCCGAGGTCTGCTCGACCATTGCGGCATTTTGCTGCGTGGCGCGGTCCATCGTGGTGATCGCGGTCGAGATTTCGGTGATCGCGCCCGCCTGGGCATTATTGTCGGTGGCCATGCAGGCGAGCAGTTCGTGGACCTGGCCGACATCGGTCGAGATATCGGCGAGCGCGCCGTCGACCTTTTCCACCATCTGCACTGCCGCGACGATATCGGTCTGGGTCGCGGTGAGCTGGTCGCGCGCGCGGCCCGCTTCTTCCTCGGCGCGCATCGCCAGCGCGGAGACGAGGTCGGCGACGACCGCGAAGCCGCGCCCGGCCTCGCCGGCGCGCCCGGCCTCTACTGCCGCGTTCATCGCGAGAACGCGCGTCTGGAACGCGATCTTGTCGAGCCCCTCGATCACGCTGTCGATCCCCTTGGCGCTGTCGGCGACGCGAGTCATCGCCTGCACCGCGTCGTCGGTGATCGAGCGACCGCTGCCCACGGTGGCCAGCGCCTTGTCGGCGCGGCTCACGGTTTCGCCGGCGGCGGTGGCGGTGGCCTTGAGCCGCGTATCCATCTGCGAGATTGCCGCCGTGGTTTGTTCCAGGCTGGCGGCGTTGCTTTCGGTACGGCGCGCGAGGTCCTCCGACGCGGTGCTGATCTCGCCGATGCCCGATGCGAGCCGCCCGGTGCCTTCGCTGACGGCGCCGATCATCACGCGCATCTTGCCCATCGTTTCGTTGAACGCGCGTTCGAGCGCGGCGAAGCTTTCGGGCATGCCATCCAAGTCGCGCGTGAGGTCGCCGTCCGCCATCGCGCCCAGCGCGCCCTGCAGCTTCGTCACCGCGGCTTCGCGATCGGCCTGCGCCATTTCGAAATAGACCGACAGCGAGACTTCCATGTCGAGCAGCGCCGCCTTGGTCAGCGCGATCGAGGTCGCGACCGCACTGGGGCCGCGAAACAGCGACAGCGCCCGGCGCCACCACGGCATGCGGCGATGCGCGCTCTCGATCAGCCCCTCGATCACCAGCGCATAGCTGCCGATATACCAGCGCGGCTCCAGCCCGATCCGGGCGTGGACCGCGCCGATGCGGCGGGCGCCGTCCAGATACTCGTCGTCGAACGTCGCGTCGCTGATCCGCGCCCAATGGCGCTCCTGCGCGCCCTTCGCACGCGCCATATGCGCGGTGTCGCGGAAGAATTGTGCAGTCTCGGGGGTCGCGCTCGCACGGGCGTAGAAGCGGTCCAGCGCGGGACCGATCGCCCGTTCCACGATCGGCTTCGCGGCGCGCAGCTGGTCGAGCTGGGGCTGATCCATCTCCATGAAAGAGAGCCGCGAACTCAGCGAATTACTCAAACTACATCCCCCAGAAGGCTGACGATACTGTGCAGCCTTTATAGAGGGGTCGGAGGTGCGAGGGTCCCGCTTTTGTTCAGATTTTCCAACGACTGGCAGCGATTTCAGCCCGCCGCCTTGGCCAGCCCGCGCGAAATCTGGAGCGCCGCGTTGAGCCGCGACCGCGGGTTGTTCCACTCGCGCGTCACCACCAGCCGCATGTCCGGACGCAGCCGCGCAGTGCCGTTCAGCCGATCGACATAGGCCATCAGCCCCGCGACATTGGGGAATTTATCCTCGTGGAAGGTGACCAGCGCACCCTTTGGCCCCACGTCGATCTTGGCGATGCACGCCTTTTTCGCGTTCAGCTTGGCCTCGATCAGTTGCAGCAAATTCTCGGTCGCCTCGGGCAGCTTGCCGAAACGGTCGATCATTTCCGCGGCGAACCCTTCGATGCCGTCGCTGTCCTCGATCTCGTTCAGGCGGCGGTACAGCCCCATGCGCAGGTCGAGATCGGGGACATAGTCCTCGGGGATCAGGATCGGCGCGTCGACGGTGATCGACGGCGACAGGTCCTTGGGGCGTTCGTCGCGGATGCCGCCAGCCTTGGCGTCCATGATCGCCTCTTCCAGCATCGACTGGTAGAGTTCGTAGCCGACTTCCTTGATATGCCCCGATTGCTCGTCGCCGAGCAGATTGCCCGCGCCGCGAATGTCGAGGTCGTGGCTGGCAAGCTGGAACCCGGCGCCGAGCGATTCGAGGTCGGACAGCACCTTGAGCCGCTTGGCCGCCGCCTCGCTCATCTGGCGCTCGGGCGGGGTGGTCATATAGGCATAGGCGCGGGTCTTCGCCCGGCCCACGCGCCCGCGAATCTGGTAGAGCTGCGCGAGGCCGAACTTGTCGGCGCGGTTGACGATCAGCGTGTTGGCGCTGGGGATGTCGAGCCCGCTCTCGATGATCGTCGTCGAGATCAGCAGGTCGTAGCGGCGATCGTAGAAGGCGGACATCCGCTCCTCGACTTCGGTCGGCGCCATCTGGCCGTGTGCGACGACATAGCTGATCTCGGGCACGTCCTCGCGCAGGAATTTCTCGATATCGGGCAGGTCGGAGATGCGGGGGGTGACGAAATAGGCCTGGCCGCCGCGATAATGCTCGCGCAGCAACGCCTCGCGCAGCACCACCGGGTCCCACGGCATGACATAGGTGCGCACCGCGAGCCGATCGACCGGTGGGGTCTGGATCACCGACAATTCGCGCAGGCCCGACATCGCCATCTGGAGCGTGCGCGGGATCGGCGTGGCGGTGAGCGTCAGGACGTGGACATCGGCCTTCATCGCCTTGAGCCGTTCCTTGTGCGTCACGCCGAACCGCTGCTCCTCATCGACGATGACGAGGCCGAGCCGCTTGAAATCGACGGTCTTGGACAGGATCGCGTGGGTGCCGATCACGATGTCGATCGTGCCCGCGGTCAGCCCGTCGCGCACCGCCTTTGCCTCGGCAGCGGGGACGAGGCGCGAGAGGCGGCCGACTTCGAGCGGGAAGCCCTGGAATCGCTCGACGAAATTGCGGTGGTGCTGGCGGGCGAGGAGGGTGGTGGGGCATACCACCGCGACCTGCATCCCCGCCATCGCCGCGACGAACGCGGCGCGCAACGCGACCTCGGTCTTGCCGAAGCCGACATCGCCGACGATCAGCCGGTCCATCGGGCGCCCCGCGGCGAGATCCTCCAGCACGTCGTTGATCGCGCGATCCTGGTCGTCGGTCTCCTCATAGGGGAAGCGATCGACAAAGGCGGGGTAGCCGCCATGATCGGGCTCGGCGACATCGGCGGGGCGCGTCGCGCGCTTGGCGGCGGTCGCGATGAGTTCGCCCGCGATTTCGCGGATGCGCTCCTTCATCTTCGATTTGCGCCGCTGCCACGCCTCGCCGCCCAGCTTGTCGAGCGTCGCGCCTTCCTCGCCCGCGCCATAGCGGCTGAGCACCTCGAGATTCTCGACCGGCACGAACAGCTTGTCGCCCCCGGCATAGCTCAGCGCGACGCAATCGTGCGGCGCTTTCTGCACCGGAATCTGCGTCAGCCCCTCATAGCGGCCGATGCCGTGATCGACATGGACGACCAGATCGCCGGGGGAGAGGGTGGCGAGTTCCTGGAGGAACGCATCGGTATTCTTGCGCCGCTTGGCCCGGCGAACCAGCCGGTCGCCCAGCATGTCCTGTTCGGTCAGCACCGCGACGCCGGGGGCACTGAAGCCATGGTCGAGCGGCAGGACGATCAGGGCGACGCTCTTGTCGGCAGCGCCCAGCGCCTCCTGCCAGCTTTCGACCGCGACGAGCGATTTCAGGCCGTGATCCTTGAGCAGCCCCGAAAGCCGCTCGCGCGCGCCGTTCGAATAGCTGGCGAGGATCGGTTTCTGCCCCGCTTTCCGCAGCTTGCCGAGATGGTCTACGACCGCATCGTAGACATTGGCGCTCGCCGCGCGCTCGGGCGCGAAGTCGCGCGGGCCGTCGACGGCGAAGTCGAGGACGGTGGCGCTTTCCGGCTCGTGGAAGCTGGTCGTCACATGCACGGGCACCGCATCCTGCGCCGTCGCCCATTCGTCGGGGCTCAGGTACAAGGCGGTGGTGTCGAGCGGGCGATAGCTGCCCGGTGCGGTCGATTCAGCGCGGGCGCGGTTCTGCTGGTAATCGGCGATCGCCTCGAAACGCTGGGTGCCCGCACCCTGCGTCCCCGTGTCGCGCAGCACCACGCAGCCATCGGGCAGATGGTCGAACAGCGTCGCCAGCCGATCCTCGAACAGCGGCAGCCAATGCTCCATCCCGGCCAGCCGCCGCCCGTCGCTGATCGCCTGGTACAGCGGATCGGCGGTGGCGTTGGCGCCGAATTTCTCGCGATAGCGCGCGCGGAAGCGCTTGACGCTTTCCTCGTCGAGCAACGCCTCGCTGGCGGGCAGCAGCGCGAAGCCGTCGACGCGGCCCGTGGTGCGCTGGTCCTGCGGATCGAAGGTGCGGACGGTCTCGATCTCGTCGCCGAAGAAATCGAGCCGCAACGCCTGTTCGGCGCCCGAAGGAAACAGATCGACCAGCCCGCCGCGCACCGCGAACTCGCCCGCATCGGCGACGGTGTCGACTCGGTGGTATCCGTTCGCCTGGAGCAAAGTCGCCAGCCGATCGAGCGAGATGCGCTCGCCGGGCGCGAGGCGTGCGATCAACTGGCGGATGCGGAACGGGGTCAGCGTGCGCTGAGTCGCCGCGTTGACGGTGGTGACGAGCAGCCGCGGCCCCTTTGCCTTGGCCTGGAGCGCGTGGAGCGTCGCGAGGCGCTCGGCCATGACGCGCAGCGTCGGGCTGGCGCGGTCATAGGGCAGGCAATCCCATGCCGGATAGGCGAGCACGTCGAGGTCGGGCGCGAAATAGGGCGCCGTCGATGCGATCGCGCGCATCTCCGCCTCGTCGGGCGCGATGAACACCGCGACACCGCTCGCCCGCGCCAGATCGGCGAGCATCCACGGCAGGAAGCCGGTGGGCGCACCCGCCAGCGTCAGCGGCTTCGCGGCTTTGAGGATCGTCTTGAGATCAGGCATCAGCGGCTATTTCGCAATCGGCACATAATTGAGGGTTTTCAGAACAGATAGGATGGACCCCTGATAGTGCATGGGAACGCCGGCGGTTCCCATCGCCCATGCCATGATGTCGACATCCTGTTCTTCCAGAAGCGCTTCGAACAACTCGATCTCGGCATCGTTCCAGCCCGCATGGTGCGCGTCGAAAAAGCCCCCGATCAGCAGGTCGGCCTCTTTCACGCCGCGATGCCACGCACGAAAGCGCAGGCGCTTGAGACGATGTTCGCGGTCCATGGCACATTCCTAAACGGCAATTGGCCGGCGGCGCTGGAACGCGCTGCCGGCTGGGCTATAGGGGTCGGCAGATAGTCATGCGGCCCGAAATTCTCAATCCACTGTTCGCGGAAGTCACCGCGCTGAAAGGCATCGGCCCCGGGCTGGCCAAGCCGCTGGAGCGGCTTGGGCTGGCGCGCGCGGTCGATGTCGCGTTCCATCTGCCCACCGGCTTCATCGATCGCGAGCCGCGCGACGAACTCGATATGGCCGATGCGGGGCGCGTGATCGCGATCATTTTGACCCCGGTCAGCTATCGCATGGGCGGCAGCGCGCGGGCTCCGGCGCGCGTTCAGGCGGTGGACGCGGCGGGGAACCACGTCACACTCGTTTTCTTCGGCGGCAATTCGGGCTGGGCGAAGAAACTGCTGCCGATCGGCGAGCCGCGCTGGGTTTCGGGCAAGCTGGAGCAATATGGCCAGGACCTCCAGATGGTCCACCCCGACCATGTCCTCCCGCCCGACGAAGCCGCGCTGCCGGGGCGCGAGGCGGTCTATCCCTGTTCGGAAGGGATCACCTCGCGGCGGCTGGCGGCGCTGGCGGTGCAGGCGATCGAGCGCGCGCCCGATTTGCCCGAATGGATTGAGCCGAGCCTGAAGGCGCAACAGGAGTGGCCCGGCTGGCGCGAGGCGCTGGCGCGCATCCATGCCGATCCGGCGGACGCGAAGGCGCGGGCGCGGCTCGCTTATGACGAGATTTTCGCCAACCAACTCGCGCTGATGCTGGTGCGCGGCGAGGCGCGGGCGCGGCGCGGGCGCGCGCTGAAGGGCGACGGGCGGCTGCGCGACGCGCTGCGGCTGCCCTATAGCCCCACCGGCGCGCAGGCGCGGACGATCCGCGAGATCGAAGGCGACATGGCGCAGGTCCAGCCGATGCTAAGGCTGCTCCAGGGCGATGTCGGGTCGGGCAAGACGCTGGTGGCGGCAATGGCGCTGCTGATCGCGGCGGAGGCGGGGGCGCAGGGCGCGCTGCTGGCGCCGACCGAAATCCTCGCGCGCCAGCATTTCGACACGCTGTCGCGCCTGTTCGAGCCGCTGGGCGTCCGCGTCGCGATCCTCACCGGGCGCGACAAGGGCCGGGTGCGCGAGGCGACGCTGATGGGGCTGGCGTCGGGCGAGATCGATGTGCTGATCGGCACGCATGCGATCTTCCAGCAGGGAGTCGCGTATCGCGACCTCGGGCTGGTGGTGGTCGACGAGCAGCATCGCTTCGGCGTCGCCGAGCGGCTGATGCTCCAGTCCAAGGCACAGGTGCCGCCGCATCTGCTGGTGATGACCGCCACCCCGATCCCGCGCACGCTCCAGCTCGCCAGCCATGGCGAGATGGACGTCAGCCGCCTCGACGAAATGCCCCCCGGGCGCGAGCCGGTGGAGACCAGCGTGATCGCCGAGGACCGGCTGGCCGAGATCGTCGAGGCGCTGGGGCGGCATCTGGCGTCGGGGAAGCAGGCCTATTGGGTGTGCCCGCTGGTCGAGGAGAGCGAGAAGATCGACCTTGCCGCGGCCGAGGAACGCGCAGGGCAGCTTGCGGCGCGGTTCGGCGATGCCGTGGGGCTGGTTCATGGCCGGATGAAGCCGGTCGAGAAGGACGCGGTGATGGCGCGCTTCGCGGGCGGCGAACTGGGCGTGCTGGTGGCGACGACGGTGATCGAAGTCGGCGTCGACGTGCCCAACGCCACGCTGATCGTGATCGAACATGCCGACCGCTTCGGACTGGCCCAGCTCCACCAGCTTCGCGGGCGCGTGGGACGGGGCGGGGGGCGCTCGATCTGCCTGTTGCTGCGCGGCAAGGGGCTGAGCGAGACGTCGCGCGCGCGGCTAGCGCTGATGCGCGAGACCAATGACGGTTTCCGCATCGCCGAGGAGGATCTGCGGCTGCGCGGCGCGGGCGAACTGCTCGGCACGCGCCAGTCTGGCGAGATGCAGTTCCGGCTGGCGACGCCTGAGATGCTGACCCAGCTTATTCCGGCGGCGAACAGCGACGCGCGGCTGCTGATCGATCGCGACGGCGGGCTGAAGGGCGATCGCGGGCAGGCGGCGCGGACGGCGCTGTATTTGTTCGAGCGGGATGCGGCGGTGGGGTTGTTGCGGTCTGGGTGAAGGTGTTTGGATTTCACACAAAGCCACGAAGGCACAAAGAGAAAAAGAATTCGTTCTTAGTGTCTTAGTGGCTTTGTGTGAGAATCTTTCTCAAGCGTTCAGCGCGCGGCCCGCGACATTTTTCGCGCAAAGACGCAAAGGCGCTAAGAGGGCGTCGCGCTTTTCGGGTGCTTGAACGAGAGCCGTGATCGGGTGCTCGCGCGCCACATATCCAGCCAGCTTTGCGCCTTTGCGTCTTTGCGTCTTTGCGCGATAAAAAAACAATGCGCGCCGCGCGCACCACCGATCGCGGCGGCTCCCCGCCAAAGCTCACCCGGTAACGAGCAGCCCGTGCTTCTTCTTCCCGAAGCTCAGCTTGACCTGCCCCGCCACCGTCACGCTCGCCGCCGCGTCGGACACAACCGCATCGTCGACCCGGATCGCGCCCTCGGCGATCTTGCGCCGCGCCTCGCCCTTCGACGCGCACAGCCCGAGTGCGATCAGCGCATCGACCACCGCGATGCTACCGCCCTCTACGGTGTAGCGCGGGAGCGAGTCGCCAGCAGCGCCCTCTTCGAACGTGCGGCGTGCGGTCTCGGCTGCCTGCTCGGCGGCGTCGCGGCCGCGGCACATCGCAGTCGCCTCGGTCGCGAGCAGCTTCTTCGCCTCGTTGATTTCGGCGCCCTCCAGCGCCTCCAGCCGGGCGATCTCGTCGAGCGGCAGGTCGGTGAACAGCCGCAGGAACCGGCCCACGTCGCGATCATCGGTGTTCCGCCAGAACTGCCAGTAATCGAAATGTGGCAACTGGTCCTCGTTGAGCCACACCGCGCCGGACATGGTCTTGCCCATCTTGCCGCCGTCCGCCGTGGTGATCAGCGGGGTGGTGACGCCGAACACCTCGGTCCCGTCGACGCGGCGCGACAGTTCGATGCCGTTGACGATATTGCCCCATTGGTCCGAGCCGCCCATCTGGAGCCGGCACCCGGCGCGACGGGAAAGCTCCAGGAAATCATAGGCCTGGAGGATCATGTAGTTGAATTCCAGGAAGCTCAGCGATTGCTCGCGATCCAGCCGCAGCTTGACCGAATCGAAGCTCAGCATCCGGTTGACTGAGAAATGCTGGCCGATGTCGCGCAGGAACGGGATGTACTCCAGCGCGTCGAGCCATTCGGCGTTATCGACCATCACCGCGTCGGTCGGCCCGTCGCCGAACGTCAGGAAGCGTTCGAACACCGTCTTGATCGACGCGATGTTGCTGCCGATCGTGTCGAGCGTCAGCAGCTTGCGCGCATCGTCCTTGAAGCTGGGGTCGCCGACCTTGCCGGTGCCGCCGCCCATCAGCACGATCGGCTTGTGCCCCGCCTGTTGCAGCCGCCGCAGCAGCATGATCTGCACCAGGCTGCCGACATGAAGCGACGGCGCGGTCGGATCGAAGCCGATATAGCCGGGCACGACCTGCTTGCTCGCAAGCGTATCGAGCGCGCTCGCGTCGGTGACCTGGTGGATATAGCCGCGCGAGGACAGCAGGCGGAGGAGGTCGGACTGGTATTCGGTCATGCCGCGCGCATAGCCGCTGGCGGGCCGCGCGTCATCCCGGAAGCTGCGTGCTTACTGCGGCTCGGAAAGTGCCCGCGTCGGCGCGGGGACGGCCGGCAGAGGCGCGCGGACTGCCGCAGTCGCTGCCGCCAGCACGATCGCGTCCTCGACGAAGCCGGTGGACGTCTGGCCATGGTCGCGCATCGCCCGCATCCGCAGCGCGAAGCTGGCGTAGGAGGCGAGCACCGCCGCCGCCCCCGCCACTGCTGCCCCGGCGATGCGATCGCAGCGCGGGGACAGCGCCATGCCGGCGAATGCGGCGTTCAGGCTGCGCACGAAGATGGCGGGCGGAATGATCCGGTCGGGCGCACTCTTCTGCTTGTCGCCCGCCAGCTCATAGGTCGCGAGCGCCATCGTACCGAGCGACACCAGCGGATGCCCCAGCCAGCGCGGGGCGCCATTGTCGGTGGGCAGCGTGCCGGTGCGCGCGGCATTGGCGACCATGGCGAGGGGAGTCATCGAACGGGCACCGGCGACGAGGCCGATCAGGAGGGCGCGAAGCATGGGGGACTTTCGGAAGGTGGTGCTTCTGACCTAACGATCACGGGGACGAAATGGTCCGTGGAGGAATGATGGCGCAGGTGTTGAGCAAAAGCGCGTTAGTGCCGCACCCTGCGAGCGCTGCGGCTCCCGTCCGGCTCGGAACCAAGCTTTCGCTGGTTGGTACCGATGTGCTCAAGGCCGAATTTGTCGCGATAGGTGACATCGGCCGCGTGCTGATACCAGCGCCGGCGATTCCTGAACGGCGTGACGAGCTTTGGCGGCACACGTGTTTCGAATTGTTTTTCCGCGAAGGCGCCAGCGGTGCCTACCACGAATTTAACTTTGCGCCGTCGCGGCATTGGGCGGCATACCGCTTCGATAGCTATCGGGAGGGGATGGCCCCGAGCGCCGTGACAGGGGTCGACATTTACCTCGAGACCGACCCAACCCGCTTTGCATTGACCGCGTGGCTGGATGTTCGGCCTTTCCGCGGGATTTACGGCAAACACGTCAGCCTCACCGCCGTCATCGAGGAGACCGACGGTACCAAATCCTATTGGGCGCTTGCCCATCCGCCCGGAAAGCCCGATTTCCACGATCCGGCTTGCTTCGTGCTGGAACTCCCGGCAGCAGGCACGGCATGAAATTCGGTATCGACCGGCTGCTCGCCGACCCCGCGCTGCGCAAACCGCTTGAGGGCCAGCGTGTCGCGCTGCTCGCGCACCCTGCCTCCGTCACGGCGGACCTTACCCATTCGCTGGATGCGCTGGTCGCGGCGGGGGTGAATATCTCGGCGGTGTTCGGGCCGCAGCATGGCGTGCGCGGCGACCTTCAGGATAACATGATGGAGTCGCCGGACTTTACCGACCCGACCTATCGCGTGCCCGTGTTCAGCCTCTATGGCGAGGTCCGCCGCCCGACCGGCCAGTCGATGGGCACGTTCGACACGATGCTGGTCGATCTCCAGGATGTCGGTTGCAGGATCTACACCTTCGTCACGACCCTGCTCTACATCCTCGAGGCCGCCGCCGCGCACCGCAAGAGCGTATGGGTGCTCGATCGCCCCAATCCCGCCGGGCGCCCGGTCGAGGGGCAGACGCTGTTGCCCGGCTGGGAGAGCTTTGTCGGCGCGGGGCCGATGCCGATGCGGCACGGGATGACGCTGGGCGAGATGGGGCGGTGGTTCGTCGATCACTACGGCCTCGACGTCGACTATCGCGTGATCGAAATGGAGGGCTGGGCGCCCGATGCCGCGCCCGGCTTTGGCTGGCCGCCCGAGCGTCCGTGGATCAACCCCAGCCCCAATGCCGCCAACGTCAACATGGCGCGCGCCTATGCCGGCACGGTGATGCTGGAGGGCACGACGTTGTCCGAGGGGCGCGGCACCACCCGCCCGCTCGAGCTGTTCGGCGCGCCCGACATCGATGCCAAGGCGGTGATTGCCGAGATGCACAGACTCGCGCCGCACTGGCTGGGCGGGGTGCGCTTGCGCGATTTCTGGTTCCAGCCGACCTTCCACAAGCATGTCGGCCAGCTCTGCAACGGTGTGTTCCTCCATGCCGAGGGGCCGGGATACGACCATGCCGCCTTCCGCCCGTGGCGGGTGCAGGCGCTGGGGTTCAAGGCGATCCGCACGCTTTACCCCGATTACAATCTGTGGCGCGATTTTCCGTATGAATATGTGTTCGACAAGCTCGCGATCGACGTGATCAACGGCGGGCCGGGGCTGCGGCTATGGGTCGACGATCCTGCCGCGCAGCCGGGGGATCTGGACGCAGCCACGCTTCCTGACGAGACCGCCTGGGAACAGGTGCGCGCGGCGTATCTGGCGGGCTGAAGGCGATGGCTTCGGACGAGATCGACCTGCCGTCCTGGTCGTGCAAGCTCCCGCCGCGCGAGCGCTTCCCGATCCTGCCGATCGACGATTTGATTGTGGGCGCCGAACCGCCTAACCCGGCGACCATGCTGGCAGGGCTGATCTTTGCAGTCGAGGAGGCGAGCGACCGGCCGGGGACGCTCGTCGCGACGTTGCCGTTCGGCGGCATGACTTTGCTCGAATATCAGGTGCGGCTGCTGGCCGGCGCGGGTGCGGAGCAGGTGCTGATCGCGGTCGGGCGGATGACGCCCGCGCTGCTCGCGGCGGTCAACCGCGCGTCGAAGCGCGACGTCGCCGTCGAGATCGTCCGCTCCGCCGAGGAAGCCTCGGAGAAGATGGAGCCGAACGCACGCGTGCTGGTGATCGCCGATGGGCTGGTCACCACCGATCCGGTGATGGACCGGATGGCGGGCGAGGGGGCGGAGGCGCTGCTCGTCACCGACGATGCGACCTCGCCCGCGGCGATCGAGCGGCTCGACATGCGCGATTGCTGGGCCGGAATCGCCCGCATCTCGGTCCCCCAGCTCGGGCAGATCGCGCAGATGCCCGAGGATTATGATTTTCAATCGGCGCTGTTGCGCGTCGCGGCGCAATCGGGCGCCGAACATATCACGCTGAGCGCCGCGTGGCTGCGCAGCGGCCATGCCGTCGAGCGTAGCGCGGACGGGCTGGCCTCGCGCAATACCGGCGTGCTGGCGGCGCTTACCGAGCGGCGCACCGACTGGGCCGATCGCTGGGTGTTCACGCCGATCGCGCGGCTGGCGCTGCCCGAACTCGTGGCGCGCACCGTTCCTGGCTGGGGGCTGATGGCCGGCGCGGGCGTCGTAGCGGCGCTGGCGCTGACCGCGATCGCTTTTGGATGGGTCGGATCGGGCGCGCTCGGCGCGCTGCTGGCGACCGCGACGCTCGCCACCGGCGCGGCGATGGCGGCGCTGCGCGGCGAGGAAGCGCGCACGCGCGGATTCGAATGGGCGATATTGGCGCTGTTCGCCGCTGTGGCGATGCTTGCTGCGCGCGGGGTTCAGGATGCCACGCAATCAGCCACGCCGCTGGTGCTTGCGCTCGTCGCGGTCGTCGCCCAATTCCTGGTCGAACGTGTCCCATCGCGACACAGGCGCTGGTGGGCGAGTCCGTCGGCGCTTTTGCTCCTCATCACGCCCTTTTCGCTGGCAGGTTTTGTCACGGCCGGCCTTGCTGCAGTTGCGATATACGCATTCGCTACCCTTGCAGCGGCGGTTGAGGGGACGCGGGAAAAAGCTTAGGCTCGTCTTAAGGACACTCCCGTAGATTGAGCACGATGTCGGACAACCCCGTCGACCTGCGCGGTGGCGCTTCCATCGGCGCAAAGGCGCTGCTCGCGCGCGCGGCAGCTGCGGAGGCGTGCGCCTATCGCGGCCTGATGGTTGCCGTCGACGATTTCTTTCTGCCCGAAGATCAGCGGCTTGACGAACGGACCCGATCGGCGCTCGCGACGCTCCTCCGCGCGCTGGTGGAGACCGTAGAGGCGCAAATCCGCGAATATGGGGCACGTTTGCTGATCAGCCGCGGCGAATCCGCGCTGGCGCAGGCGCTTACCGAAGGCGGCGCCTCGGTATTCCCCCGGCTGGCCCGGTCTGGGCTGCTCCGCGACACCGCGCTGATGGCCGAACTCACTGCGCGGGTGCGGCAGGATGCGATCGGCGCCGCGCTGCCGATGCACGCCCCCGACGATCCCGAGCGCCCGAGCCTGATCAACCGATTCGTTCAGCATCCCGATCGCGTGCTCGCGAGCGGTGCGATGGCCGTGCTGATCGCCGAAAGTCGTCGCCGGGGCAGTCCCGATGCGGGACAGCTGGCCGAGACGGGATTGCCCGCCGAACTGCACCACAAGCTCGTCTGGTGGGTCGCCGCCGCGCTGCGCGAGCGCGTCGAGGAAGCCGAGGGCGCGGCGCTGGCAGTCGTCGACCGCGCGCTGTCCGAGGCCGCGCAACGCAGCCTCGCCGCGTATGACGAGGGCGATCGGCTGGAGGCGACCGCGATGCGCTTCGCCGCGGTGATCGACGCACAGGCCGACGAACTGCCCCAGCTTCTGGTCGAATCGCTCGGCGACCGGCGCGTAGTGCTGTTCGTCGCGTTGCTCGCCCACGCGCTGGGCTCGGACTATGCGCTTGCCCGCGACATGGTGCTCGATCCCGGCGCCGACCGGCTGTGGCTCGCGCTTCGGGCGCTCGAACTCCCGCGCGAGGCGATTGCCCAGATCGGCTATGCCCTGTGCGAGGCTGATCCGCGCCGCGATGTCGAGCGCTTTGCCGATACGCTCGACGCGATCGCCGAGATCGGCGGTCACGAAGCGCGTGAGGCGTTTGCGCCGCTCAAGCTCGATCCCGATTATCGCGCGGCCCTGCTCGCGCTGGCACAGGCCGGGTCTCCGCGATGAACGCGATCGGCCCCGCGCTGCCGCTGGCGATCGGGCGACTCGACCCCGACGGGCGGCTGGTCGAGGCCGAGACGCGGCTGTACGAACTCAACGATCGCGCCGGGGGCCTGATCGGCGGCCCGTTGGCGGTGCCGCAGATCGCGACGCTGGCACGGCTCTCGCAGCGGTTGGGGATCGCGATTTCGCGCAACGTGATCGCCGCCGATGGCGAAGACGATCTCGAGCTTTGGGTCCGTGCCGAGCCCGATCGCGGCGGCGTCCGGCTGGAGGTCAGCGGCTGGCGTCCGCGCCCGGTGTGGCGCGCGCCGGGGACCGAATCGGACCGCGACGGCGATTTCTTCCGCTCCTCCGCCGACTGGCTGTGGGAAACCGACGCATCGCTGCGCATCACCTTCCTCTCGATCGAGGCGGGCGCACGCTATGGTTTCGATTCGAGTGCGATGCTTGGCCAGCCGCTGACCCGGCTGTTCAGCCTGGCGCATGATGACGCCGGCAACCTGCCGATCCTGACCGCCGTCGCCGCGCAGACGCGTTTCGATCGTCAGCAGGCCGAGTTGCGCGGCACCGGGCGGATGGTGCGGCTGGGCGCTACGCCGCGTACCGATGCGGGCGGGCGCTTCGCCGGGTTCGTCGGCGCGGCGCACATGCTCGATCCCACGCCGCCGCCGCCCAAGATCGATGCGCCGGTGCCCGCACCCGCCGCGCCCTTTGGCGGCTTTCCCAATTCGTTCAGCCAGCGGCTCGACCGCGCGCTGCGTGGGCCCCTGGGCAAGATCATCGCCAACGCCGATTCGATCAATGCGCAGACCGAAGGGCCGCTCAAGCCGGACTATGCCGAATATGCCGGCGACATCGCCAATGCGGGGCGCCATCTGCTCGGGCTGGTCGACGATCTGGTCGATTTGCAGGCGATCGAGCGCGACGATTTCACTACGAGTGCCGAGCCAATCGACCTGGCCGATGTGGCCCGCCGCGCGGGCGGTCTGCTCGCGGTGCGGGCGGCGCAGGGCGAAGTGCGGATCGACAAGCCGGCGATGGACGAGACCGTGCCGGTGACGGGCGAGTTCCGTCGCGCGCTCCAGGTGCTGGTCAATCTGATCGGCAATGCCGTGCGCTATTCGCCGCAGGGCGGGATGGTGTGGATCCGGCTGGAGCGCGACGGCGACATGGGCTGCGTGATCGTCGCCGACCAGGGCAAGGGGATCGCGCCCGAAGACCAGCAGCGCATCTTCGAGAAGTTCGGGCGTGTCGACCCGAACGAGCCCGGCGGCAGCGGGCTGGGGCTCTACATCGCGCGGCGGCTGGCGCGGGCGATGGGCGGCGACCTCACGGTCGACAGCGCGCTCGGAATGGGCGCGCGCTTCGTGTTCACGCTTCCCTGGCGCGATGCGTGAGCGAAAAGGGCGCCCGCACCGCGGACGCCCTTGGTTGCCAGACTAGCGGCGGCGGCAGACCGTCACGCGATGGCCGCGGCGCCATTCGTTCCAGCACGCCTTGCGCGAGCGGCTGTAGCGCCGGTTCCCCGCATGATGGCGGCCACGATCCCAGCCCCGGCGATGGCGGTCATAGCGCTGGCGGTCATAGCGGTCGCCGCGCTGATAGCCGTGGCTCTGCACGCTGGCGACCAAGGTGCTGGCGCCGGCATGGGTCGGCGCTGCGGCCGCGGGGGTGGCGGCGCTGGCAATCCCGGCAAAGGCAAGGCCGGCGACTGCGATAAGCTGGGCGATCTTCATCTCTGCTTCCCTCTCTCGTCTATGGTGGAGACGGGAATAGCAGAGGCCGTCGGTGCGCTTGCTGAACCGACTTGTCGGCTGAGGTTAAGGAGGCGCGGCTAGTCGCGCCGGCGGCTTCGCTTGCGTTCGGCGCGGGTCGGCACCAAGCGCGCGCCGCCGACCAGCACCGCGCCCAGCACGGCGAGGATCGCGCCGCGCAGCACCCAGGTCCGGCTGTCGATCATGAAGCTGGAACTCGGCCAGCGGACCATACCGAGCCCCTGGAGCACGAACAGCGCCCCGAAAGGAATCGCTAGCAGGCCGGCAAGGATCAGGATCGTCTGGCGCATCGCGGGCTCCGCTCGTGGATCGATACAGCCGGGTACCACATGTCGCGGAGAAATGCCCCGAAACAACTCCGCCCCGCCGCCCTGAAGGGGCGACGGGGCGGGACTCTACGCGGGTGAGGGCGTTCAGCGGCTCGTGATCGGCACGTAATCGCGCTCGGTCGGGCCGGTGTAGAGCTGGCGCGGGCGGCCGATCTTCTGCTCGGGGTCCGAGATCATCTCGTTCCACTGCGCGACCCAGCCGACGGTGCGGGCCAGCGCGAACAGCGCGGTGAACATCGTCGTCGGGAAGCCGATCGCCGACAGGATCACGCCCGAATAGAAGTCGACGTTCGGGAACAGCTTCTTCTCGACGAAATAATCGTCCTTGAGTGCCATTTCCTCGAGCTGAAGCGCGACTTCGAACACCGGGTTGCTGACGTTCAGCGCAGCGAACACTTCGCGCACGGTCTTCTGCATCACGGTCGCGCGGGGATCGTAATTCTTGTACACGCGGTGGCCGAAGCCCATCAGACGGAACGGATCGTTCTTGTCCTTGGCGCGCGCGATGAACTCGGGAATGCGCTCGGGGCGGCCGATCTCGTGGAGCATGTTGAGCGCGGCTTCGTTGGCGCCGCCATGCGCGGGGCCCCACAGGCAGGCGATGCCGGCCGCGATGCACGCGAACGGATTCGCGCCCGACGAACCGGCCAGCCGCACCGTCGAGGTCGAGGCGTTCTGCTCGTGATCGGCATGGAGGATGAAGATGCGGTCGAGCGCCTTCTCCACCACCGGATTGACTTCATACGGCTCGGCAGGGACGCCGAAGGTCATGCGCAGGAAATTGCCGGTGTAGCTCAGATCGTTCTGCGGATAGAGGAACGGCTGGCCGACGCTGTACTTGTACGCCATCGCCGCGATCGTCGGCATCTTCGCGATCAGCCGGTGGCTCGCGATCATGCGCTGGGTCGGATCGGTGATGTCGGTCGAATCGTGATAGAAAGCCGACAGCGCGCCGACCACGCCGCACATGATCGCCATCGGATGCGCGTCGCGACGGAAGCCGCGATAGAAGGTCGCCAGCTGCTCATGGAGCATGGTGTGGCGGCTGATCGTATGCGTGAACTTGTTCAGCTCGCCCTGGTTCGGCAGTTCGCCGTTCAGCAGGAGGTAGCTGACTTCCATGAAGCTCGACTCTTCGGCGAGCTGGCCGATCGGATAGCCGCGATGGAGCAATACGCCCTCATCGCCGTCGATGAACGTCAGCCCCGATTCGCACGATGCCGTCGACGTGAAGCCGGGGTCGTAGGTGAACATGCCCGTCTGGGCATAGAGCTTGCGAATATCGACGACATCGGGGCCGGTGCTGCCCGTCAGGATCGAATATTCGACGTCCTTCCCCGGAACCTGCAGCTTCGCGGTGTCGCTCATAGTGTCGTCCTTGCTAGTCCCGCGGTCAGGCGGGAACGGTCATCTGGTCTGCGATACGGGCCAGGCTCTCCTCGCGTCCGAGCAATGCCAGGACGTCGAAGATACCAGGCGAGGTACGCCGCCCAACGAGTGCTGCGCGCAACGGTTGCGCAGCGGCGCCGAGCTTGACCCCCGCATCTTCCGCGACGGCGCGAACCGCCGCTTCGAGCGCCTCCGTATCCCAGGCTTCCACGCCGTCAAGCGCGGTGTGCAACTGAGCCAGAAACGTCCGCGCCTCGCCCTCTAGCAGAGCCGCCGCGCCTTCGTCCAATTCCAGTGGGCGGCTGCGAAACAGGAAGCCCGCGCCATCGGCCAATTCGCCCAGATTCGCGGCCCTTGGCTTCAGCGAGGCCATGCTGCGGCGCAGAAGGTCGTGCTGCGACTCGGACAGCGCGACGCCCAAGCGCGGCGCCACCAGATCGGCGAGCCGGGCATCGTCGGCGGCGCGGATATAGAGGCCGTTGAGGTTCTCGAGCTTCTTCAGGTCGAAGCGCGACGGCGACTTGCCGACCCCGCCCAGATCGAACCATTCGATCGCCTGGTCGCGGCTGATGACCTCATCATCGCCATGTCCCCAGCCGAGTCGGAGGAGGTAATTGGACAGCGCTTCGGGCAAAATGCCCATATCGTCGCGATAGGCGTCGACCCCCAGCGCGCCGTGGCGCTTCGACAGCTTCGCTCCGTCCGATCCGTGGATCAGCGGGATATGCGCATAGATCGGCTCGCGCCAATCCATCGCGCGGATCAGCGCGAGCTGGCGGAAGGCGTTGTTGAGGTGATCGTCGCCGCGGATGACGTGGGTGACGCCCATGTCATAATCGTCGACGACGACCGCGAGCATATAGGTGGGCGTGCCGTCCGAGCGGAGCAGGACCATGTCGTCCAGCTCGGCGTTGTTGACCGTCACTGCGCCCTGGACGCGATCGTCGATCGTGACCGCGCCTTCGCGTGGCGCCTTCAGCCGGATGACGAAGGGGGCACCTGCCGGGGCATCGCTCTCCGGCCGGTCGCGCCAGCGTCCGTCATAGCGCAGCGGCAGCTTGTTCGCGCGCTGCTCGGCGCGCATCGCCTCCAGCTCCTCGGCGGTGGCGAAGCATTTATAGGCATGGCCCTTGGCCAGCAACTGGTGCGCAACCTCGGCATGGCGCTCGGCGCGGGCGAACTGGAAGACCTCTTCGCCGTCCCAGTCGAGCCCCAGCCAGCGCATCCCGTCGAGAATCGCGGCGATGGCGGGCTCGGTCGAGCGGGCGCGATCGGTGTCCTCGATCCGCAGCAGGAACTTGCCCCCGTGATGCCGCGCATAGAGAAGGTTGAACAGCGCCGTCCGTGCCCCTCCGATATGCAGGAAGCCGGTAGGCGAAGGCGCGAAGCGCGTGACGACATCCGTTACGGTGCCGGTATCAGATGTTGCGCTCAACCGCGCTTGCTCCCAGACAATAAGATCGATGGCCCATTCAGCCGCCGAGGCCCCTAGCACGGGGGTGTCCGCCCTTCAAATGGGGGCGGGGGCGGCATTGCGCCAGGCGTCGGACGCAGTCGAATGCTGGCTGGAGGCCGAACGCGATCAGCTTGTGCTGTGGCTGCCGGTGATGCTGGGGCTGGGGATCGCGGCGTGGTTCGGGCTGCCCGATGCGGCGCGATGGAGTGCGCTGATCGCGGCTGCGGCGGCGCTCGCGCTGATCGGCGTGGCGACGGCGGGGCGGGGGCGGGCACCGCGCGTGCTGGCGGTGGCGGCGCTGGCGGTCGCGCTGGGTTGCGCGCTGATCTGGTGGCGGGCGGAGCGCGTGGCGGCGCCCGTATTGGCGCGGCCCGCAATGGTGACGCTCGACGGGACCGTGGTGCGAGTCGAGGCGCTGCCGGCGCGCGAGATGGTGCGGCTGACGCTGGCGCCGGTCGGGCGAAGCGACCTGCCGCGCAAGCTGCGGGTGAATTTGGCGGAGGGCGATGCGCCGGCTGGCATCGCCACTGGCGCGCTGGTCCGCCTCAGGGCGCGGCTGATGCCGCCCGCGCCGCCCTCGGTCCCCGGCGCCTATGATTTTGCGCGCGCGGCGTGGTTCGCCGGGCTCGGCGCGACGGGCAAGGGCTTTGCGCCGGTGCAGGTGCTGCGCCCCGGCGCTGCGCCGGGTGCCGACCTGCGCGCCCGGCTGTCGGCGCATATCGAGTCGCGGATCGCGGGCAGCGCGGGGGGAATCGCCAGCGCGCTCGCCACCGGCGACCGTGGCGCGATCACCCAGGACGATTCGGAGGCGATGCAACGCGCCGGGCTCAGCCATTTGCTGTCGGTCAGCGGGCTGCACGTCACCGCCGTGACCGCGGCGGCGATGCTGGTGGTGCTGCGGCTGCTCTCGCTCAGCCCGACGCTGGCACTGCGCTGGCGGCTTCCGCTCGTTGCGGCGGGGGGCGGGGCGCTGGCGGCGATCGGCTATACGCTGCTCACCGGTGCGGAAGTGCCGACGATCCGGTCGTGCGTTGCCGCGCTGCTCGTGCTGCTGGCGCTCAGCCTGGGGCGCGAGGCACTCACGCTGCGGCTGGTCGCGGCCGGGGCGACGATCGTGCTGCTGCTCTGGCCCGAGTCGCTGGCGGGGCCGAGCTTTCAGCTCAGCTTTGCCGCGGTCACTGCAATCGTCACGATCCACGAGCATCCGCGGGTGCGGGCATGGTTCCTGGCCCGCGACGAGGCGCGGTGGCGCGGGATCGGACGCGGGCTCTGCTCGCTCCTGCTCACCGGCGTCGCGGTCGAGGCGGCGCTGATGCCCATCGCGCTGTTCCATTTCCACAAATCGGGGCTGTACGGCGCGCTGGCGAACATCGTCGCGATTCCGCTGACGACGTTCGTGATCATGCCGCTCGAGGCATTGGCGCTCGCGCTGGACCTGGTCGGGATCGGGGCGCCGGCGTGGTGGCTGACGGCGCGGGCGCTCGACCTGTTGCTGGGGCTGGCGCATGTCACGGCATCGGCGCCCGGCGCGGTCGCCGCGCTGCCGGCGATGCCCGGCGGGGCCTATGCGCTGATGGTCGCGGGTGGGCTGTGGCTTGCGCTGTGGCGGACGCGGGTGCGGATCGGCGGGCTGGTGCCGCTGGCGATCGGGGCGGGCTGGGCGCTGCTCACCCCGGCGCCCGACCTGCTCGTCACCGGCGACGGGCGGCATCTGGCGATCCGTACCGCGAATGGCGGACTCGCTCTGCTGCGCGATCGGGCCGGGGACTATACGCGGGCGATGCTCGGCGAGAATGGCGGGGTCGAGGACGATGCGCTCGCGCTCCTTGCCGACCAGCCCGAGGCGCGGTGCAGCGCCGATCTGTGCCTGATCGACGTGACCCGCGGCGGGCGGCGGTGGCGAGTCGCCGCCACGCGCAGCGGCTATCTGGTGCCGTGGAAGGCGATGATCGCGACCTGTGCCGCATCGGACCTCGTCGTGAGCGAACGCCGCTTGCCGCCGGGGTGCCACCCCCGCTGGACGGCGCTCGACCGTGTCACGCTGGCGCATAGCGGTGGGGTCGCGATTAGCTTCGCCGGGCCGCGCGTGGTTACGGTGCGGTCGGGCGGGCACCATCCGTGGATCGACCCGCCGACGGTCCAGCCACCGTTCGAAGCTGCACCCGGAGCGGCGCGGCACGATCGGCCCCGCAGAGCGATGACGCGCCGCCGCCCGGACGCCCCGCCTCAATAGCGGCGGAGCAGCCCCGCCAGCTTGCCCTGCACCCGCACCTGATCGGGGCGATAGCGCTGCGCGTCATAGGCGCGGTTGGCCGGATCGAGCCGGACCATCGCGCCTTCCTTGCGGAAATATTTGAGCGTCGCTTCGGTATCGTCGATCAGCGCCACGACGATCTCGCCGTCGCGCGCAATCTCGGTGCGGCGGATCAGCGCGTAATCGCCGTCCAATATGCCCGCCTCGACCATCGAATCGCCCGCGACTTCGAGCGCATAATGCTCGCCTGCGCCCAGCAGCGCGGCGGGCACCGGCAGCATCGTCGATCCTTCGAGCGCCTCGATCGGGGTACCCGCGGCGATCCGCCCGTGGAGCGGGATCTCGACGACGTCGTTCGCGGCGCGCGGCGGGGCCGAAGTTGATGAAGTTGATAGTAGCGCAGGCTCTTTCCGCGGTGCCGGCTTCCTGGTTTCGCCGCGTTCGGGCATACGCAACACTTCGAGCGCGCGAGCGCGGTTGGGCAGGCGCCGGATGAACTCGCGTTCCTCGAGCGCGCTGATCAGCCGGTGGACCCCCGACTTGGATTTCAGGTCGAGCGCTTCCTTCATTTCCTCGAAAGAGGGCGATACGCCGGTTTCATTGAGGCGATCGGAAATGAAGCAGATCAGCTCGTGCTGCTTGCGCGTGAGCATCGGGGTTCCTCCGTCTAGAACAGACTGGGAACGTTTATGCAATGTTCCTCCCGCTTGTCAAGCGATGCTGAGGATTTCCACCGAGTCGCCCGGATTTGCCGCCGGCGCGCCCGGCGCGCGGAGGATCAGGCAGTCGGCGGCGGCGAGCGTGCGCAGCATCGCGCTGTCCTGAAGCGGCGGTGCGACGGCCCGCCCGTCGACGATGGCCCCGCGCAGATAATCGGCGCGGGGGCCGTTGGCGGGGAGGGGCGCGCCGAGCAGGATCGGGCGCGGGACGGGGAGGGGGTTGCCGGCTCCGGCCATCCGCGCGACCAGCGGGCGGACGAAGAGCATGGCGGTGACGAACGCCGAGACGGGGTTGCCGGGCAGCCCGAGCACCACGGTGTTGCGCATCCGGCCCGCCATCACCGGCTTGCCGGGGCGCAGCGCGACGCGCCAGAAATCGAGCGCCGCCCCCGCCGCCGCGAGCGCCGGGCGGACGAGGTCGTGATCGCCCACCGACGCGCCGCCGCTGGTGACCAGCAGATCGGCATCGACGCCTGCGAAAGCTGCGGTCAGCGTCGCCATGTCGTCGGGAAGGATGCCGAGGTCGATCAGGTCGACCGGCAGATCGGCGAGTTGCGCCATGAGCATCAGCCGGTTGGTCTCGGGCAACTGGCCGGGGGATAGCGGCGTGCCGGGTGGGACGAGTTCGTCCCCCGTCGCGGCGACCGCCACGCGGACGCGCCGCGCCACCGGAAGCGTCGCATGCCCCGCCACCCCGGCGAGTGCGAGCCGGGCGGGGGTGATGCGCTCGCCTGCCGCGATGAGCACATCGCCTTCGTGGAAATCGAGCCCGCGCGCGCGGACATTGCGGCGGAGATATTGCGGCCCCTCGCCGGCAAGCGCCAGTGCGGTGCCTTCGCGCTGCGCTTCCTCCTGGACGAGCACCGTGTCGGTGCCGGCGGGGAGCATCGCGCCGGTGAAGATGCGCACTGCCTCGCCGGGGCTCGCGGTGCCCGCGAAGGGGCGCCCCGCGGCGCTCTCGCCGATCACGGTCCAGGGGCCGGGCAGGTCGGCGAAGCGGATCGCATAGCCGTCCATCGCCGAGAGATCGGCGTCGGGCTGGGTGCGGCGGGCCGTGACCGGCTGTCCCGCCCAATGGCCTAGCGCACGGGCGAGCGGGGTGGCCTCGGGCGGCAACGGCGTGGCGAGCGCGAGCAGCCGCGACTGGGCTTCGGCGACGGGGAGGAGCGGAGTCATCGCCGGCGCTTGTGCCGGTTCGGTGCGGCGACGCAAGCGCTCAGTAGGTGGAGCGTGCGCGGGGCAGGGCGCCTCAGTTCGCGTTCTCGATCCCCGGCGAGGTGTAGGTGGGGATGATGTCGCGGATCCATGGCTCTTCGCGGAACCATTTTGTTACGATGTACTTCATGCCCTCCAGCACGCGCATCCCTTCGTGGAGCGTATCGTAATTGGGGGCGCCGTCCGCCGCCATGTTGTTCCACACGACGAGCAGCCCACGCTTCGGCTTGAAGCGGATGCCGGCGCGGGGGAACCAGGTTGCGCCGCCTTCGGGCACGTCGTTGAGATAGGCCATCGCGGTCCAGGTGCGCTGGCCGCCGGTCTCCTGCATCTTTGGCCAGTAATCGCTGGTTTCGTGGAAATAGTCGCAATGCGCGCGGAACTGCTGGTTCACGGCATAGCGCTGGCCCTGGAGCGTCTCGCCATGGTCGCCGGGTATGCCGAGCAACGCGGCGATGCGCTGGTCGATCGCCCAGATCGATTCGTCCCAGCGATACAGGTCCGAACTGTGGGAAGTGCGGTATTCGGGGTCCTCGCTGGAGGCGAGCAGCGTCGACGGGCGCGAATTGCTGTCGATCATCTGGATCAGCATGTCGCATTCGGCATCGTCGAAAAAGCCGGGGACGGTGTACATCTGCGCCGTCTCGACCTTGGCGCGGCGGACCGCGGGGTCGGCATCGAGCCGCGCGGCGACGTCGCGACCGATCTTCGCGCGGGCGGGGGAGGCGCTGCCCGATACCTTGCCGATGATGATATTGCTCACGAAAGCGAATTCGCGCGGCGCCGCGCGGATTGCAAGAGGGCACGGCAAAAGGGCCCGGCGTTTCCGCCAGGCCCCCAGGTCTTGCCGGCAACAGCGCGAGTGCGCTTACCAGAAGATGTCGTAGATCGTGTCGACCACCTGGCCGGTGTAGATATCGACGAGCAGCGCGTCATTGTAATAGCGCACCCAGCGATACGGGCCGTCGACTTCGGGAAGCCGGTAATAATAGGGATCGTTGATCCAATATTGCTGCGAGAACAGGATCGAATTGAGCGTGAACCCGATCGAGAAGCGGCGATAGCCATAGCCCCAGCCATTGGGGGCATAGTAGCGCGGCAGGCGATAGAGGCTGCGGTTGCTGGTGCGATAGCCGCGCCAGTCATAGCGGCGGTCGTTGCGCCAGCTGTTGTTCCAGCGGCCGCCGTTGCGATCGTTCCAGCTGCGGTTGTTGCGGTCATATTGGCCGCGCCCGCCGTTCCAGCCGGGATTGCCGCGATCATATTGGCCGCGATTGCCGCCATTCCACTGGTTGCGATCGCCGCGCCCGTCGCGGTTGCCGTTCCACTGGCCATCGGGGCGCGGGCCGCGATTGCCGCCGTTGAACTGGCCGCCGTCCGGACGCCCACGATCGCCGCCATTCCACTGGCCGCGGTCAGGGCGCGCACCGCGATCCGGGCGCGCGGCGCGGTCGCCACCGTTCCACTGGCGCTGTTGCGGCGCCGCCTGGGGCTGTTGCTGCGGCTGGGCCTGGGGCTGGCGCTGCGGGCCGCGATCGCCACCGTTCCACTGGCGCTGCGGTTGCGGGGCGCGGTCGCGCTGCGGCGCGCTCTGGCGCCACTGGCCGCGATCGGGGCGCGACTGCTGGCCGCTCGACGCACCGGAGTCGGCGCGGTTGCCGCGCCCACGCTCGCCGCGATCCTGCGCCAGTGCAGGCGGGACCAGGGCCGTTGCGGCGATGATCGCCGCGAGCAATGCTTTCTTCATCTGATGCGTCTCCGCGGGACCGGCAATGGCCGGGCCACCTGCATTCCGATTAGGCCCCGCCGGATGAGCGGTTGCTGAATTGCGGTGAAAGCCGATTGAAAGAAAAGGATCAATCGCTCGGCTCGACGACTTGGCTCGGCGCGTCGAGACTGACCGGAGCATCCCCGCGCGCGATCCGCGCGGCATCGGTTATTGCGCCGATGAGCCGCGGATAAATGCCGCAGCGACAGATATTGGGGATGCCCGCCTTGATATCTTCTTCGGACGGGTTGCGATTGTTTCGCAACAATATCGACGCGGCCATCACGATTCCGGGGATGCAATAGCCGCATTGCGGAACATTGGCGGCGATCAGCGCCTGTTGCACCGGATGGCTGCGATCCTTTGACAGCCCCTCGATCGTGGTGACGAAATTGCCTTCGAGCGCGCCGATCGTCTCCTGGCACGCCAGCCGCAGCGTGCCGTCGACATCGACCGCGCACGCGCCGCAATCGCCGGTGCCGCAGCCATATTTGGTGCCCGTCAGGTTCGACGCATCGCGCAGCGCCCAGAGCAGCGGCGTGCGCGGGTCCATCCTGTACTCGACCGGCTGGTTGTTGACGGTGAAGCGAGTCATGGCCTGTGTGTAGCGGGAAACATGCCGTTTCCGAAACCGGCATTGTACCCGCATCGCCGGCGCGCGACATCAGTGCGATGACGCTCCCCACTCTCTTCATCCCGCATGGCGGCGGCCCCTGTTTCTTCATGGACCCTGAGGGCGGTCCGCCCGACCCGATGTGGCAGCCGATGCAGGCCTATCTCGCCGGGCTGATCGGATCGCTGGCCGAGCGGCCGCGCGCGATCCTGCTCGTCTCGGGGCATTGGGAAGCGGCGCAGGTCACGATCCATGCCGGCGACGGGCACCCGCTGCTCTATGATTATGGCGGCTTCCCCGAGCACACCTATCGCCTGCGCTGGGACGCGCCGGGTGCGCCCGACGTCGCGATGCGGGCCAGGGCATTGATCGAGGGGGCAGGCTTCCCCGTGGGCGTCGAGACGGCGCGCGGATGGGACCACGGCGTGTTCATCCCGATGATGGTTGCGGTGCCGGGCGCGGACATCCCGCTGGCGCAGCTGTCGCTCCGCCGCGATCTGGATCCTGCCGCGCATATCGCGATCGGGCGCGCGCTGGCGCCGCTGCGCGACGAGGGGGTGCTGATCGTCGGGTCGGGAATGAGCTTTCACAATATGCGGGCGTTCGGGCCGCAGGTGACGCCGGTCGCCGATGCGTGGGACGCAGCGCTGAGCGAGGCCGTCACCGATCCCGATCCCGTGCGCCGCGCCGAGCGCCTCACCGCGTGGGAGGACCTGGCACAAGCCCGCTTCGCCCATCCGCGCGCCGAGCATCTGCTGCCGCTGATGGTCGCGCTGGGAGCGGGTGGGGCGGACCCGGCGCGGTGCGACTATCGCGATCACGTCATGGGCTGGACCGTCAGCGGATATCGTTTCGGCTAGCTTCGCGCCGTTGCGGCGCCGATCTGCCTATAAGGAGGGTTGGAGTACGCAAACGGAGCGGACATAGATGCTGAGCGAAAAACCGCGGTTCATCGAATTGATGGCGATCAATGGCGAGCCGATGCTGGTGAATCTTGCCTCGGTCCGGTCGGTGTCGGCGATCAATCTGGCGGGCGCGGAGATGGGGGTGATCGTGTTCGACAAGGATCACGAAGTCGTCGTGGGCTCGACCGTCGCACAGGTGATCAAGGCGATCGCCGGTCCGCCGATCATGATGGGTGACTGAACGCGCGGAGCGGTCGGGTCGCTATTCGCGCCAGCTCGTATCGATCCGGTCGACCAGCCGCACCATCGCCGCAAAATCGGCCGATCCCGGCCCGCCCGGCACCTGCGCCATGTGCACGTCGCGCTGGTGGACCGCGACCACGGCATCGGGGACGAGCAGCGGCGTGCCCATCGATGCCGTCGCCACCTGGATCTCGCATGCGCGCTGCAGCGCCCAATGCTTGATGAACGCCTCGGGCAGGGTTTGCCCCATCACCAATATGCCGTGATTGCGCAGCAGCATCACGCGCTTGTCGCCCAGATTGGCGAGCAGCCGGGCGCCTTCCTCGTCGCGCACCGTGACGCCTTCGAAATCATGGTAGGCGATCTGGCCCGCGAAATTGCACGCATAGAAATTGGTCGGCTGCAGCCCGCCCTCGACCGAACTCACCGCCATCCCCGCCGTGGTATGGCTGTGCATGATGCAATGCGCGTCGGGCAGATGGCGGTGGAACAGCGCGTGCTGGACGAAGCCGGCGCGGTTGACCGGATGGGGCGATCCGTCGAGCGTATTGCCGTCGATATCGATCTTGACGAGGTTCGACGCGTTGATTTCGCTGAAATGCAGCCCGAACGGGTTGATCAGGAAGGCACCTTCCTGGTCCGGGACCTTCACCGTGATATGGTTGTAGATCATCTCCGACCAGCCGAGCATGTCGAAGATGCGGTAGCAGGCGGCAAGCTGCTGGCGCGCCTCCCATTCGGCTGCGCTGACCTGCGGTTTGGTTGCGAGCGCGGTGGCCATGAACCCTCTCCGAAACTGTTTTTAGAGGGTCGGGTATGGCACGACGGCCCCCTATTTGACAACCTTCAGTTCGCCCTCCGCATTCAGGGTAGGGTGCCCGGTGACCCGCCGATGGCAGCGACCGACGACGCTGGGCCACCCGGTAGCATTTTTGGAAGCGCTGCGAGGAGCGTAAGCTTGCAAAGGCGGTACCGCCAATCTGCGCGCGCATGGTTGTAGAAACCGAAGCAGGCAATCGCCCCAATGATCGTCCAGAGGCTGAGTGAGAACTTGCCTGTCAGGGCAGCATCGAGCGATATTATCACCAGAACTACGTAGAATGTTCTGAATAGCTTCTGCCTGCTTTCGAGCGCTTCGAGCAGTGACGCCGCAGACGGGCTATTGAGACGTAAATAGTCGTAAAAGAAACTCTTGTTTGAGAACTCCGGTGCCGCTGAACTAACATACGCTGGGTGTGCCTTAATCATCTGCTGTTTGACATTATCCATGGAGCCTTCGAGCAGTTCGACGCGTTTCGCATGTTTCGGCCGGACGAAGAGCGCCACTGTAGGCTCGTGAAGCCAGTCAAGAGTCGCTCCGATAGCGTACGCCAAACTGCCAACGCCGTAAGCGGCAGCAGCGAATACCAACGTCGTTACGCCACCATCGTCGGTTGCGATCAAGTCCTTGATACTGTGGAGTTCCATCGCCGCATATAACAGGACGACGCCAGGCATTAGCACCGCGAGGAAATCTTTAGCGCCTAAGGAAAGATTGCCCGCCCTCATAACAGCCTCCCGCTTTTTTCGTTGGGATGCTTGTACAATAACTGATCGTTACTCTAACGCAATAGATACGGAACGATCGTGCGCCGGTCGGCATCGATCTCGATCACCGATCCCGCCGGCGGGAAGGCGCGCTGGTCGCAGTCGAGGCGCGGGCAGATGCGGCAGGAGGCGCCGATCGGCGTCGCGGCGCCGCCGGGGCGCAGCGCGTCGGCATAGACGAAGTCGGCGGCATGCGCCTCTTCGCAGCCCAAAGCGACGGCATAGCGGCGCGGTGAGCGCGTATAGCTGCCCGAGGGCTTCACCAGCCCCTTCGCCATCGACACATAGCGCGTGCCGTCGGGCATCTCGGCAAGCTGGACGAGGATGCGATCGGGGATCGCCACCGCTTCATGCACCACCCAGAGCGGGCAGGCGCCGCCCAGCGCCGCGAATTGCAGCCGCGTCGCCGAATGCCGCTTCGTGATGTTGCCCGCCATGTCGACGCGGCAGAAGAAGAAGGGCAGCCCCGCCTCGCCGGGGCGCTGGAGCGTCGACAGGCGGTGGCACGCTTGTTCGAAGCTCACCCCGAAGCGCTGGCGCAGCCGGTCGATATCGTGGCGGACGTCGCGCGCGGCGCTGCGGAAGCGGGCATAGGGCATCAGCAGCGCGCCCGCGGCATAATTGGCGAGGCCCACCGACAGCAATTCGCGCGAGGCGGGCGCGGCGAGCCCCGATCGATCGATCACCAGCCGCATCTCGTTCGCGAATTCGTGGCGGACCAGCCGGTGCGCGAGCAGGAAGGCGCGGCTTTCGGGGGGCAGGCCGCCGGCGATCGTAAGCGTGCGAGCGGCGGGATCGAAATGGCTGAGCTGGCTGCCGCCGCCGTCGCCGGCCAGCACCGCGATGCCATGCCAGCGCAGCAACCGCGACTCGAGCCCGCCAATCCCCTCGTCGACTGCCTCCGCCAGCACTTCGGCCGAGCGATCGATCGCGTCGATATAATTGCCCTCGGCCTGGAACCAGTCGCGCACTTCCTCCCAGGGCAAAGGCGCGGCGTCGCCCGATCCGCTGTCGAACCGGTCGTCGAGCACGCGAAGCTGCGCCTGGCTGCGGCGATAGGCTTCGTGGAGCGCGACCAGCCGCCGGGCGAGCAGCGGCTGTTGCTCGAGGCCGCGGCGGACATCGGCTTCGTCGATGCGGTCGGCGGGGATGCTGCTGTCGGTCGCGGCGTCGATCGTCCGGAGCAGCGCGCTGGTCTCGCTCTGCGCGCCGATCTCGCTCGCTTCGAGCGGGAATTCGCGGGCGAGCGCGAGCAGGACGATGTCAGTGATCGGGCGGTCGTTATTCTCGATCTGCGACAGATAGGGCACCGAAATGCCCAGCCGCGCGGCCATGCTCGCCTGGCTGAGCGACAGGCGGCGGCGAAGGTCCCTCAGGCGAAAGCCTTCGAACAGGCGGCGACGGGGGGCGGCCATCGGCGCAGTATATTCTGCAAACGTCGGCGCTGCAACTTTGCAACATTGCATTTGCATGGGGCTGCTGGCCCTGTGCATGAGCCCGCCCAGGAGAAACGCATGTCCTCGACGATCCAGGAGCTTGAGCGCCGCCGAGCCGCTGCCCGACTGGGCGGGGGTCAGAAGCGGATCGACGCGCAGCATGCCAAGGGCAAGCTGACCGCGCGCGAGCGGTTGGAAGTGCTGCTCGATCCCGGCTCGTTCGAAGAGCTGGACATGTATGTCGAGCATAATTGCACCGATTTCGGGATGCAGGACCAGATCGTCCCCGGCGACGGCGTGGTGACCGGCAGCGGCACGATCAACGGGCGGCTGGTCTATGTGTTCAGCCAGGATTTCACGGTGTTCGGCGGATCGCTGTCCGAACGCCATGCGCAAAAGATCTGCAAGGTCATGGACACCGCGCTGAAGGTCGGCGCGCCCGTGATCGGGCTCAACGACAGCGGCGGCGCGCGCATCCAGGAGGGCGTCGCGTCGCTCGGCGGCTATGCCGAGGTGTTCCAGCGCAACGTGCTGGCCAGCGGCGTGGTGCCCCAGCTCAGCCTCATCATGGGGCCGTGCGCAGGCGGCGCCGTCTATTCTCCCGCAATGACCGACTTCATCTTCATGGTGAAGGATTCGTCGTACATGTTCGTCACCGGCCCGGATGTAGTGAAGACCGTTACAAACGAGATCGTCACGCAGGAGGAACTGGGTGGAGCGGTGACGCATACCACGAAGTCGGGGGTCGCTGACGTGGCCTTCGATAACGACATCGAGGCGCTGCTCGCGGCCCGCGACTTCGTGGACTTCCTGCCCGGATCGAACCGGGAATCCGTGCCCGAACGGCCCTGCGACGATCCGTGGGACCGAGTCGAGGAGAGCCTCGACACGCTGATCCCGCCCAGCGCGAACCAGCCCTATGACATGCACGAACTGGTGCGAAAGACGCTCGACGAGGGCGAATTCTTCGAGCTGCAACCGAGCCATGCGGGCAACATCCTGATCGGCTTTGGCCGGATCGAGGGGCGCACGGTGGGCGTGGTCGCGAACCAGCCGATGGTCCTGGCGGGGTGCCTCGACATTAATTCGTCGAAGAAGGCGGCGCGGTTCGTGCGCTTCTGCGATGCGTTCGACATTCCGATCGTGACCTTTGTCGACGTGCCGGGCTTCCTGCCGGGCGTCGGGCAGGAGCATTCGGGGATCATCAAGCACGGCGCGAAACTGCTCTTCGCCTATGCCGAGGCGACGGTGCCGAAGATCACGGTGATCACCCGCAAGGCTTATGGCGGCGCCTATGACGTGATGGCGTCGAAGCATCTGCGCGGCGACCTCAACTATGCCTGGCCGACTGCGGAGATCGCGGTGATGGGGGCGAAGGGGGCGGTGGAGATCATCTTCCGTGGGCGTACGCCCGAGGAAATCGCCGAGCGCACCGCGGAATATGAGGCGCGCTTCGCCAACCCGTTCGTCGCGGCGAGCAAGGGGTTTATCGACGAAGTGATCCAGCCGCATTCGACGCGGCGGCGGATCGCGCTGGGACTGCGCAAGTTGCGGGGGAAACAGCTTGAGAACCCGTGGAAGAAGCACGACAACATCCCGCTGTGAGCGGGGCCGCCGTGGCTGCCGACATCATCCGAGGATTGCCATGCCCATCCTGACTCTCGCTCTCACGCTGCTCGGCGTCCAGACGGCGCCTGCACAGGCGGCGCCCGCCTGGACGTACAAGGAAAGCACCGATCCGGCGCAGCCGAAGAACGCCAGCGCCTCGATCCGCGCCGCCGACGGCAATTCGCGGCTGGTGGTGCGCTGCGACACGGCAGTCCAGCCGATCGTGTCGGTGCAGTTCATCCCGAAGCCGCCGATCCCCGCCGGGGATTCGCGCACCGTGACGATGACGTACAACGAGGCTCAGGCGGAGATGAGCCAGTGGCAGTTTCCGGGCGCGGGCGCCTATAATGGCGAGGCCGTCGAGGTGTTCATCCTGGTCGACCAGGTCGCCAAGTCGAAAACGGTCCGCGTCGGCGTCCCCGAAGGCGAAGTGATGATCGAGGGCAGCTTTCCCGGCCCGGGCAGCGACGCGATGTTCCGCAAGGTCTATGCGGCGTGCGGGCTTCCCTATGCGATGCCGTCGGTGACGCCGGGCAAATGAGGTTCGGCCTTTTCAACCATTCCTCCCCCGCAGGGGGAGGAGGACCGCGCCTGCAGGGCGTGGTGGAGGGGTATTCCCCTCTCGATAGCGCGATACCCCTCCACCATTCGCTGCGCGAATGGTCCACCTCCCCTTGCAGGGGAGGATTTGGAGGATGAAACTCGGCCGTCTCAACCATGTCGGGATCGCGACGCCTTCGATCGAAGCGTCGATCGTCCTCTATCGCGACACGCTGGGCGCGGAAGTGATCCGCGCGCCCTTCGACCTGCCCGCGCAGGGCGTGAAGGTGTGCTTCGTTGATACCCCTAACGCGCAGATCGAACTGATCGAGCCGCTGGGCGAGGCCTCGCCGATCCATGGCTTTCTCGCCAAGAACCCGGCGGGGGGGCAGCATCACCTTTGCTACGAAGTGCCCGACATCCACGAGGCCAAGGCCTGGTTCGAGGCGAAGGGCGCCAAGGTGCTCGGCGAGCCGCGTATCGGGGCGCATGGGACGCTGATCTTCTTCGTCCATCCCAAGGATATGGGCGGAGTGCTTACCGAGATCATGGAGACGCCGCGTGAACATTGAGCGACTGTCCCTCTCCCTTTGGGAGAGGGAAGGAGGCGCGGAGCGCCGGGAGGGTGAGGGTGTCCCGCCTGTCGCCCTCACCCTTCCGCGCCTTTGGCGCTCCCTCCCTCTCCCGATGGGAGAGGGAATTTGAGCAAACCCACGCTCGATCACTGGTCCGCCGCCGCCGCGAAGGAAGTGAAGGGCCGCGACCTGACCTGGCACACGCCCGAGGGGATTGCGGTCAAGCCGCTCTACACCGCCGAGGATGTGGCGGGGATCGACCCCGGCCTGCCCGGTTTCGCGCCGTTCACGCGCGGGGTGCGGGCGTCGATGTATGCCGGGCGGCCCTGGACGATCCGGCAATATGCGGGCTTCTCCACCGCCGAGGAATCGAACGCCTTTTACCGCCGCAACCTCGCCGCCGGGCAGAAGGGGCTGAGCGTCGCGTTCGATCTCGCCACGCATCGCGGCTATGACAGCGATCATCCGCGCGTGACGGGCGATGTCGGCAAGGCCGGGGTCGCGATCGACAGCGTCGAGGACATGAAGATCCTGTTCGACGGCATCCCGCTCGACCAGATGTCGGTCAGCATGACGATGAACGGCGCGGTGATCCCGATCCTGGCGTTCTTCATCGTCGCGGGCGAGGAGCAGGGCGTCTCGCAGGACAAGCTGGAAGGCACGATCCAGAACGACATCCTGAAGGAGTTCATGGTCCGCAACACCTATATCTACCCGCCCGAGCCGAGCATGCGGATCATCTCGGACATCTTCGCCTATACCTCGGCGCATATGCCGAAGTTCAACAGCATCTCGATTTCCGGCTATCACATGCAGGAAGCCGGGGCGACGCAGGTGCAGGAGCTGGCCTTCACCATCGCCGACGGCATGGAATATGTGAAATACGGGGTCGCATCGGGGCTGGACATCGACAAGTTCGCCGGGCGGCTGAGCTTCTTCTTCGCGATCGGCATGAATTTCTTCATGGAGATCGCCAAGCTACGCGCCGCCCGCGTGCTGTGGCATCGGGTGATGACGCAGTTGGGCGCCAAGGACGAGCGCAGCAAGATGCTGCGGACGCATTGCCAGACCAGCGGCGTCTCGCTCACCGAGCAGGACCCGTATAACAATGTGATGCGCACCACGATCGAGGCAATGGCCGCGATGCTGGGGGGCACGCAGAGCCTGCACACCAATGCGCTCGACGAAGCCATCGCGCTGCCCACCGATTTCTCCGCCCGGATCGCGCGCAATACCCAGATCGTGATCCAGGAAGAGACGGGGATGACCAAGGTCGTCGATCCGCTGGGCGGCTCCTATTATGTCGAGGCGCTGACGCAGGAGCTGGTCGACAAGGCGTGGGAGATTATCGAGCGCGTCGAGGCCGAAGGCGGGATGGCCAAGGCGGTCGCGGCCGGCTGGCCCAAGGCGATGATCGAGCAAGCCGCCGCCGCCCAGGCCGCGCGCGTCGATCGCGGCGAGCAGGTGATCGTCGGGGTCAACAAATATCGCAAGGACGGCGAGGACCCGATCGACATCCTCGACGTCGATAACGTCGCGGTCCGCGAGGCACAGATCGCGCGCATCCGGCGGGTGAAGGCGACGCGCGACGAGGCGGCGTGCCAGGCGGCGCTGGAGGCGCTTCGGGGGGCGGCAGTTTCCGTTCAAGCGTCCCCCTCCCGCTTGCGGGAGGGGCTAGGGGAGGGGCCGATGCCTCTCGCTGCATCGTCCATGTCTGTCCCTCCCCCGACCCAGTTTCAGGTAAACGATGCACCGGATCGTTTAGGTCAGGCCGGGGGCCTGACCGACCTGAAACTCGCAAGCGGAAGGGGAGCGCAAGAGGCGCAGGCGGAACGGCCACAGGGTACAGGAGGATCGAACCTCCTCGCGCTCGCCGTCACCGCCGCCCGCGCGCGCGCCACGCTGGGCGAAATCAGCGCGGCGATGGAGGTCGGCTTCGGGCGCTATGGCACCCAGCCGACGCCGGTGCAGGGCATTTATGGCGGCGCGTATGAATTCGACCGGCGCTGGGACCGGCTCAAGGATGGCGTTGCCGCGACCGAGCGGCGGCTGGGGCGCAAGCCGCGGATGCTCGTCGCCAAGATGGGGCAGGACGGGCATGATCGCGGCGCCAATCTGGTGTCGTCGGCGTTCGGCGATCTCGGCTTCGAAGTCGTGCCCGGCCCCTTGTTCCAGACTCCGTCCGAAGCCGCCGCGCTGGCGCTGGAAAGGCAAGTCGACGTGGTCGGTGCCTCCAGCCTGGCGGCGGGGCACAAGACGCTGATCCCCGAGCTGATCGCCGCGCTGAAGGATGCGGGCCGCGCCGATATCAAGGTGATCGCGGGCGGAGTGATCCCCGCGCAGGATTATGAATTCCTGCGCGAAGCGGGGGTCCAGGCGATCTTTGGTCCCGGCACGAACCTCGTTAAGGCGGCGGAGGAAGTGCTCCGTCTGCTGGGGCACAACATGCCCCCGATGGAGGAAGCCGCCGAATGATTTCAATCTTGTTCGCCGCGATGCTGGCCACCGCGCCCGCCGCGGCGCAGAGCCAGACCCAGATGACGACCGACGCCGGCCGCGAGTATAAGGCGGCGGATGCGGCGATGACCGCGCAGTGGCAGCGCGTCTATGCCGCGATGAAGCGGCGCGATGCGGCGACGCGCGGACGCGGGGGTGGCTTCGGCTATGCCGCGGCGACGCTGGAGAGCCAGCGCGCCTGGCTGCGCTTTCGCGACGCGCAATGCGTGATCGAGGCCGGGCAATATGCCGGCGGATCGATGCAGCCGATGGTGCGCGCGCAATGCCTGACCCGATTGACCAAAGAGCGGACGCGGCAGCTCGCCGCGCTGGACTGGAACCACTGATGCCCGATGTAACGCTGCGTACCGACTGGACCCGCGACGAGATCGCCGCGCTGTTCGACCTGCCGTTCCTCGATCTGGTGTACGAGGCCGCATCGATCCACCGCGCGCACCATCCGCGCAACCAGGTCCAGCTCTCGACCCTGCTGTCGATCAAGACCGGCGGCTGTGTCGAGGATTGCGGATACTGCAATCAGTCCGCCCATGCCGAGACGGGCCTGAAGGCGACCAAGATGATGGACGTGCGCGCCGTGCTCCAGGCGGCGGCGCAGGCCAAGGACAATGGCTCGTCGCGCTTCTGCATGGGCGCCGCGTGGCGCAGCCCCAAGGACAAGGACATGCCCGCCATCGTCGAGATGGTGCAGGGCGTGCGCCAGATGGGGCTGGAAACCTGCATGACTTTGGGCATGCTGAGCGAGCGTCAGGCGGCGATGCTCGCCGAGGCGGGGCTCGATTACTACAACCACAATATCGATACCTCGCCCGAGAACTACGCCAACGTCATCACGACGCGGACGTTCGAGGATCGGATCGAGACGCTGGAAAATGTGCGCGGGGCGGGGATCAACGTCTGTTCGGGCGGCATCATCGGCATGGGCGAAAAGCGCGAGGACCGCGTCGGCTTCCTCCACGCGCTGGCGACGATGGAGCATCCCGAAAGCGTGCCGATCAACGCGCTGGTGCCGGTCAAGGGCACCGTGCTGGGCGACATGCTGGCCGACACGCCGCTGGCGAAGATCGACGCGATCGAATTCGTCCGCACCGTGGCGGTGGCGCGCATCCTGATGCCGCTGAGCATGGTGCGGCTGAGCGCGGGGCGTGAGAGCATGAGCGACGAGACGCAGGCGCTTTGCTTTTTGGCGGGGGCGAACTCGATCTTCACCGGCGACAAGCTGCTCACCACGGGCAATGCGGGCGACGACAAGGACGCGGCGCTGTTTGCTCGATTGGGGGTGATGCCGATGGCGGTTGAGGTGCGGGCGGAATTGGAAGCGGCGGAGTAATGCAAGACGGCGGGGCCTCCTCTCTTCGTCTTCCCGGCCTTGCGCCGGGATCCCGCTACCTTGCCCGCGTAGCAAGCGGGGCCCCGGCGCAAGGCCGGGGTGACGAAAAGTGAGAACCGAGAGGGCCTGATGTTCAAGAAAATCCTCGTCGCCAATCGCGGCGAAATCGCGTGTCGGGTCATGCGCACCGCCAGGAAGATGGGCATCGCCACCGTCGCGGTCTATTCCGACGCCGATGCCCGCGCGCCGCATGTGTTGATGGCGGATGAGAGCGTGCGGCTTGGGCCGGCGCCCGCGAGCGAGTCCTACCTCAAGGCCGAGCTGATCCTGCTCGCGGCCAAGGAGACCGGGGCGGATTGCATCCATCCCGGCTATGGCTTCCTCTCCGAGCGCGAGAGCTTTGCCAGGGCGTGCGCCGAGGCGGGGATCGCGTTCGTCGGCCCGCCGCCCGCAGCCATCGCGGCGATGGGGGACAAGATCGAGTCCAAGAAGCTGGCCAAAGCGGCGGGGGTGAACGTCGTCCCCGGCTTTGTCGGCGAGATCGACGATACCGAACATGCGGTGCGTATCGCCAGCGAGATCGGCTATCCGGTGATGATGAAGGCGAGCGCGGGCGGCGGCGGCAAGGGGATGCGGCTGGCCTATAGCGAGCAGGACGTCCGCGAGGGCTTTGAGGCGACCAAGCGCGAGGGGCTGGCAAGCTTCGGCGACGACCGCGTCTTTATCGAGAAGTTCATCGAGAGCCCGCGCCACATCGAAATCCAGGTGATGGGCGACCAGCATGGCAACATCCTCTACCTGAACGAGCGCGAATGCTCGATCCAGCGGCGCCACCAGAAAGTGGTCGAGGAAGCGCCATCGCCCTTCGTCACGCCAGAGATGCGCCGGAAGATGGGCGAGCAGGCGGTCGCGCTGGCGCGGGCGGTGGGCTATTACAGCGCGGGCACGGTCGAGCTGATCGTATCGGGCGCGGATACGACGGGCGAGAGCTTCTACTTCCTCGAGATGAACACCCGGCTCCAGGTCGAGCATCCGGTGACCGAGGAGATTACCGGGCTCGATCTGGTCGAGCTGATGATCCGCGTCGCTGCGGGCGAGGCGCTGCCGCTGACGCAGGACGAGGTGCAGATCAACGGCTGGGCGGTGGAGAACCGGGTGTACGCCGAGGACCCGTATCGCGGGTTCCTGCCGAGCACCGGGCGGCTGGTGCGGTATTCCCCTCCGCGCGCCGGCAATGACGGTGGCCCAACGACGTTTTTGGTCGCTTACAGCGAAGGCTATCCGGATGACCTGCGCACACACGGGGAATTGCTGGCGCCGGAAGCGCTGTCGGAAGGGGTTCGCATCGACGATGGCGTGACCGAGGGCAGCGAAATCTCGATGTTCTATGATCCGATGATCGCCAAACTGGTCACCTGGGGCGCAACGCGCGAAGAGGCGATTGATCGCCAGATCGCCGCGCTCGATCGGTTCCGGATCGAGGGCATTGGTCATAACATCGATTTCCTTTCCGCTATCATGCAGGATGCCCGCTTCCGCGAAGGGCGACTGACGACCGGCTTCATTGCCGAGGAGTACCCCGACGGGTTTGCCGGAGCTCCCGCCTCGCCGGCGCTCGTACGCAAGCTCGCCGCGGTGGCGGGCGTGATCGCGGATATCCGTCGCGGGCGTGCCCACAAGATCTCCGGTCAGCTTGCCGGGGCGCCGGTGGCGCATGGCAACTGGACGGTGTCGATCGACGGTGAGCCATTCGAACTCGTCGTCTCGGGCCATTGGAATTACGACAGAGGCAGCTATCACGTTCTCCACAACGTGCGAGATGCCCTGGAAAGCGTCGAAATCACCATTCGTTGGGAACCGGGCGCGGCATTGGTTGAAACGATGATTGATGACGAGCCGCTGACCGTCGGCGTTAAGCGCGCAGGGGTGAATTGGCACCTGACCACGCATGGCGCCACCCATGTTGCCAAGACCTATGATACGCGCACCGGGGAGTTGGCGGTGCACATGATCGAGAAGATGCCGCCCGACATGAGCCGCTTCCTGCTCGCGCCGATGCCGGGGCTGCTCACCCGGCTCCACGTCGCGCCGGGGGATGCGGTTTCGGCTGGCCAGCCGCTGGCGGTGGTCGAGGCGATGAAGATGGAGAACATCCTGCGCGCCGAGCGGGCGGGGGTGGTGAAGGCGGCGAACTTCGCGGCGGGCGACAGCCTGGCGGTGGATGCGGCGATCCTGGAATTCGAATGAAAACCGTTGGTTGTCGCGGGTACGTGACATCCCCATTGGGGACATTGCGGACCCGATTGTTGCGCTGGATCAACATTTCGGGGCCGCGCGCCGCCTAGCCCGAACTCCTCGAAACGAGGAGGAAATTCGAAATGAACACCGCTCTCAAATGCGCGATGCTGGCGGCGGGCGCGCTGGTAGCGAGCCCGGCCCTGGCGCAGGACGCCACGCCGACCCCCACCGCCGATACCAGCCGCGAGGCCGGCGACTGGCTGTTCCGCGCGCGCGCGATCATGGTCTCGCCCACCGAGAGCTCGGGCGCCGTCACCGGCATCGCCGGGAGCGAAGTGGGCGTGGGCAACAGCGTGATGCCCGAAGTCGACTTCACCTATTTCGTCACCAAGAATATCGGCGCCGAGCTGATCCTGGCGACGACCAAGCATGACGTCAGCGGTCGCGGCACGATTTCCGCGCTGGGCAAGATCGCCGATACCTGGGTGCTGCCGCCGACGCTGACGCTGCAATATCACTTCCTGCCCGAGGGCAAGGTGCATCCCTATGTCGGCGCGGGCGTGAACTACACGATCTTCTACTCGGCGGATGCGACTCAGTCGCTCAACACGGCATTGGGCGCGACCAAGGTCAAGCTGGACGACAGCTTCGGCTATGCGCTGCAGGCCGGGATCGACATCGACGTGACGCCGAAGTTCTTCGTCAACGCCGACATCAAATATATCGACATGGACACGACCGCGCGGCTGACCACCGGCGCGACCAAGCGTTCGGTCAATGTCGAGGTCAACCCGATCGTCGCGGGCGTGGGCGTCGGCTTCCGGTTCTAGGGCAAGAAGGCAGCGGCGATCCTCCCCTTTCGCCGCGCGCCGGTCTTGAACTGCCTCCCCGGGCGACGGCTCGGGGAGGCATTTTTGTTAGACTCGTTTTCAGCTTCGCTGAATCGGCACCGGCCTGTTTCAGCTTCGCTGAAACAGAGTTTAATGCGACAGCAGCACGGGCAGGCGGGTCTCCGCGATCAGCGTGCGGGTGACGCCGCCCAGCGCGATTTCGCGCACCCGCGAATGCGCGAAGCCGCCCAGCGCGAGCAGGTCGGCATGCGCGTCGAGCGCATATTTCTGGAGGAGATCGGCTTCGAGCCGGTCCTCGTTTGCGAAGGCATGGACGTGCGCGACGAAGCCGTGCCGTGCCAGATGGCGCTGGACCTCCGCGGCGCTCGGCTCATCGGCGGGGTGGTGGCCGGTGATCGTGACGATATCGATTTCCGCACCCGGCTCGGCGAGGCGGACCAGATCATGGACCGCGCGCGCCGCCTCGGGCGAAGGGGTCCAGCCGATCACGGCGCGGCGTATGCGCGTCAGGTGGCGATCGCGCGGCACCAGCACCACCGGCGTTCCCGCCGCCAGCAGCAGCGTCTCGATCACGCGCCGGCGCAACCAGGGCAGCGCCCAGCCCTCGGCACCGCCGATCAGGATCAGGTCGACGATCTGCCGCCGATGGCGCAGGTCGCCCGCGAGCCATGCCACATCGTCGCGCAGCCCATGGACGATCGTCGTGACCGGCGCCGACCCGCAGCGCCCGCGCAACACCGCGAGCCGCGCGGCTTCCTCCGCCTCCAGCGTCGGTTCGGGGACATAGAGCGCGCCGAACGGCGCGAGCGCCGGACTGGCCAGCGGGCCGGGCGTCAGGAGCGTGACCTCCGCCTCGGCCTGTTGATGTTCGGCGAAGGCCAATACTCCGTCGAGAAAGGGCATCGACTGGTCGGGGCAGTCGACGATGGCGAGCAGGTCCCGTATCATGTGCATTCTCCTTCGCCCGCAGCGTGTGTCCGGGCGTCGCCGTCGTTGGACGGCAGCGGGGGCGCAGGCGCACTTGGGTAAGCTACGGATGGAGCGCGGCGGCAGGGTGCGCGAAGCTGGCGGCATGACCAGACGCATTGCCATCCTCGATGGCCACCCCGATCCGGATCGCGCGCGCTATGTCCATGCGCTTGCCGATGCTTATGCCCAGGGCGCGGCGGAGGCCGGGCATGCGGTGCGCCGCATCGAGCTGAGCACGCTCGACTTTCCGATCCTGCGCTCGCAGCGCGAATGGCGCGCGGCGCCGCCCCCCGCGATTGCCGCGGCGCTGGAGACGATCGTCTGGGCCGAGCATCTGGTGATCCTGTATCCGCTATGGCTGGGCGACGTGCCCGCGTTGCTCAAGGCGTTTCTCGAACAGGTCGCGCGACCGGGTTTCGCGATTGCCGATGGCCCGACCGGGCCCAAAGGGCTGCTCAAGGGGCGAACCGCGCATATCGTCGTGACGATGGGGATGCCGGGCTTCGTCTATCGGCTCTATTACCGCGCGCACAGCCTGAAGAGCCTCCGGCGCAACGTGCTGAAGCTCGCCGGGATCGGCCCGGTCACCGACAGCGTGATCGGGATGGTCGAGGGCGGCGAGAAGGGCCGCGCGCTATGGCTGGTGCGGATGCGCGATTTCGGCGCGATCGGGAGCTGAGCCGCCGAGGCGCAGAAGGTCAGCGCCCCTTGCGCTGCCGCTCGCACAGCGCGGCGTGGCAGGCGACGGGGCAGGGCTGTTTGCCCGGCATATCCTCGCGGCCCCCAGCGCCGCCGCCGCACAGCCGCCCATAGGCCGGCTTCATCGGCGCGGCCGGCGCTGGCACCGCCAGCGCGAGCGGCGGAAGCAGGAGCAGCAGGCGCAGTCTCATTCGGCGTCCTCGTCGATCAGGATGCGCAGCGCGGCGCCGTCCATATCCTCAAACTGGCCGGCGTTGAGCGACCACAGGAACGCCGCCAGCCCGCTCAGCCCCAGCAGCAACGCCACCGGGATCAGGATTGCCAGCCCGTTCACCGCGCGCACCGGCGCAGGCGCAGGGCATTGCCCACGACGATCAGCGACGAACTCGACATCGCCAGCGCGGCGATCAGCGGAGTGACATAGCCGAGGATCGCCAGCGGCACGGCGAGCAGGTTGTACCCGATCGCCAGCGCGAAATTCTGTCGCACGATCGCCAATGTCCGCCGCGCCGCGCGCACCGCGATCGCCACGGGGGCGAGGCTGTCGCCCATGAAGATGAAGTCGGCGGCGGTCTGTCCGACATCGCTTGCCGAGGCGGGGGCGATCGAGACGTGCCCGGCGGCGAGCGCGGGCCCGTCGTTGAGGCCGTCGCCGATCATCAGCACGCGCTTGCCCGTGTCGTGGAGCCGCTCGATCTCCGCCAGCTTGGCGTCGGGGGTCAGCCGGGGCAGCGCCGGGATGCCGAGCGTGTCGGCGATCGGCCCAACGGCCTCGGGGCGGTCGCCCGACAGGATCGTCGCGGGCAGCCCCAATGCCTTGAGCCCCGCGATCGTGGCGGCTGCATCGGGGCGCAGCGCGTCGGCGAAGCACAGGATGCTGGGCTCGGCGCCGTCGACTGCAAAGGCCGTGACCAGCCCCGGATGCGACGCCGTGACGCCGATCCAGCTCGGGCGGCCCAGCCGGGCGTGGCGCGTGCCCGAACGCCCCTCGATCCCCATTCCGGGCGTTTCGCGCAGGTCGGTCAGTTCGGCGGCACGGACGCCGCTGCATTCGAGCGCTTGCGCCAGCGCGCGCGACACGGGATGGCGGCTTGCGCGCGCCAGCCCCAGTGCGATGGCGGCATCCTCGCCGGTCAGCGGAAGCGTGCCCACCGGCACCGGGCGGCCCAGCGTCAGCGTGCCGGTCTTGTCGAAACACGCGGTGTCGGCTTCGGCCAGCCGTTCGAGTGCGGAACCGTCCTTGACCAATATCCCGCGCCGCATCAGCGCCCCCGCCGCGACCACCTGCGCCGCCGGGACCGCGAGGCCCAGCGCGCAGGGGCAGGTGATGATGAGCACCGCCACGGCGATCATCAGCGACTGGTGCCAGCCCGCGCCCGCGAGCATCCATCCGACGAAGCTGGTCAGCGCCAGCGTGTGGACCGCGGGCGCGTAGAAGCGCGCGGCGCGATCGGCGATGCGGACATAGCGCGATCGGCTCTGCGACGCGGCGTCCATCATCCGCGCGATTTCGGCGATGGTGGTGCGGTCGCCCGCCGCAGTGATGCGGATGGTGAGCGGGGCATCGCGGTTGAGCGTGCCGGCGATCGCCTTGCCGCCCGTGGCGATCGGCTCGGGGCGGCTCTCGCCGGTGATCAGCGACAGGTCGATGCTGCTTGCGCCCTGCTCGACCAGCCCGTCGGCGGCGATGCGTTCGCCGGCGCCGACGATGAGCCGCATTCCGGGCTCGAGCGCATCGGACTTGATCCAGCTGGTGGTGCCGTCGGGCAGCAGCACGGTGCCGCCGGGTGCGGTCTGGCGCAGCAGCGCCTCGACGCCCTGGCGCGCGCGGTCGCGCATCACGCTGTCGAGGAAGCGCCCGATCAGCAGGAAGAACACCAGCATCACGGCGCCGTCGAAATAGGCGTGCTCGCCGCCGGTGATCGTCTCGAACAGGCTGAGGCCGGTGGCCAGCGTGACGCCGATCGAGATCGGCACGTCCATGTTGGTCCGCCCGCGCCGCAGCGCCGCCCAAGCCGATTTGTAGAAGGGACGCCCAGCATAGGCGATCGTCGGCAGCGCGATCAGCGCCGACAGCCAGTGGAACATCTCGCGCGTCACCCCGGTCGCGCCCGACCAGACCGAGACCGACAGCAGCATGATGTTCATCGACGCGAAGCCCGCGACGGCCACGGCGCGGAGCAGCGCCTTGCTCTCATCGCCCTGCGCGGCGAACGGGCCCGCGGCGATCGGTTCGGCGTCGAACCCGATCCTGCCGAGCGCATCGCGGAGGTTTTCGGGGGTCAGCGCGGGTTCGTGGTCGATCGTCACGCGCTTGGTCGTGAAGTTCACCCGCGCGCTGTGGATGCCGGGGATCGGCGCCAGCTCGCGCTCGATCCGCGCGATGCAGCTTGCGCAGCGGATGCCGGGGACGCTGAGGACGCTATGCTCGGTGCTCACGCCGCCACGTCCCGGACGAAATCGGCGCGGTCGGCGCCGCGGACGAAGGTCAGGTGGACCCGCCAGCGCCCGGCGGGCAGGCGGGTGTCGGCGACAAACCGGCCCGGTGCGGTTTCGGTGAAGCGGATCGCCACATCAGGCAGCCGCCCGAGCGGATGCCGCGCGACGGCGGTGGCGACGGCGTGCCGGGCGCTCGTCGCGACCACGAGCCGCTGGTCGATGCTTTCGAGCTTCGGCTCCCACCCGAGCCGCTTCTGCGCTTCCGCCGCCTTCAGCCAGCCGTTGAATTCCTGGCTGGCGACATAGCTGTTCGCGACCACCACGCCGCCAAAGGTGCGCGTGGCCAGCGTCGCCATCGTCATGTTCACGCCGATGACGACGCCGAAGAACAGGGCGATCGTGGCGAACATGTGCCAGCCGGTGAAGCGGAAGCTGCGGGTCATCGAAGGGTCTCCGGGCGATCGAAACGGGCCGCATCGTCATCGCCGCCGCCCTGCGGGTCGAGCGCGGTGACGCGGAAGCGGAAGTCGGCGGGTTGGGGTCCGGTGCGGGGGGCGCGGACATAGAGGCGGCGGCGCTCGACCTGGTCAGGCGCGACGGTGAGCGTAAGCGATTGTGCCGCAGTGCTTTCTTCTGAAAGCGAATCCCACACCAACGCGCCGGGCAGCCCCTCTATGCTGATCCGCACCGGGCGCGGGCGGGTCTCCATGTTGCGGACCTTGACCGTATAGGCGTTGCGGACGCTGCCGTCCGAGAGCTGGACATAGAGCGGATTGCGCTCCTGCCCGACCGACAGGTCGAGCCGCGTGCGCGCGCCCAGCATGATCGCCATCGCAATGCCGATCGCCGCCCAGCCGCCGAAATAGAGGAAGGTGCGCGAGCGCAGGATCGTGCGGCGGATGGGGACGGGGGGCGCGCCCTTGCGCTCCTCCTCGCAATCCTCGAACGTCGCATAGTCGATCAGCCCGCGCGGGCGGCCGATCCGGGCCATCATGTCGTCGCACGCATCGATGCACAGCGCGCAGGTGATGCAGGCGAGCTGCGGCCCGTTGCGGATGTCGATGCCGGTCGGGCATACCTGGACGCAGGCGTTGCAATCGATGCAGTCGCCGGTGGGCACGCCCTCGGTGCGCTTGATGCCATGGCTGCGGGGCTCGCCGCGCCAGTCCTTATAGGTGACGATCAGCGAGCGCTCGTCGAGCATCGCCGACTGGATGCGCGGCCAGGGGCACATATAGATGCACACCTGCTCGCGCATCCACCCGCCAAAGACATAGGTGGTGGCGGTGAGCAGCGCGACCGTGCTGTAGGCGACCGGCGCGGCGGTGCCGGTGACGAAGGCGCGCAGCAGCGTCGGCGCGTCGGCGAAGTAGAAAATCCACGCACCGCCGGTCAGCACCCCGACCGCGAGCCAGGCGGAATGTTTGGATACGCGCTTGGCGACCTTCGTCACGCTGAGCGGCGCGTTGCGCAGCCGCATCTGGGCATTGCGATCGCCGTCGATCATCCGCTCGATATGCAGGAACAGGTCGGTCCACACCGTCTGCGGGCAGGCATAGCCGCACCAGGCGCGACCCACGGTGGCGGTGAGCAGGAACAGCCCGATCCCGGCCATCACCAGCAGCCCGGCGACATAATAGAATTCGTGCGGCCAGATCTCGATCGCAAAGAAATAGAAGCGGCGATTCGCCAGATCGACCAGCACCGCCTGGTTGGGGGCATAGGGGCCGCGATCCCAGCGAATCCACGGGGTGACGTAATAGACCGCCAGCGTCGCGGCCATCACCGCCCATTTCAGCCGGCGGTAGAAACCGTCGACGGCGCGGGGGAAAATGTCGGGCCGGCGGGCATAGAGCCCGCCGGCCTTTCCGGTGCGGTTGGCGTGGTTGGACATGGCCGATCCGCTACTCCAAAGCTTACTCGCCGCCGCCTAGTGAATGCACGTAGGCGGCGAGCATCTTGACCGTGACCGGGTCGAGCCGCTGGCCCCAGGCCGGCATCACGCCCGCCCGCGCATTGGTGACGGTGGCGGTCAGCGACGCGCGGTCGCCGCCGTACAGCCAGATCGGATCGGTCAGGTTCGGCGCGCCGAGCGTGCGGTTCCCCTTCGCATCGGTGCCGTGACAGACCGCGCAATTGTCGGCGAACAGCTTTGCACCCTGTTGCGCGGACGCGGTCGCGGGGTCCTGGCGCGAGACGAGGCGGACATAGGACACGACGTCCTGGATCTGCGCCGCGGTCAGCAGCTGGTCGCGCCCGAAGGCGGGCATTTGCGAGATGCGCGTCGCGTCGTCGCCGGGCTGGCGGATGCCATGTTCGAGCGTGGCGTGGATCTCTTTGAGGTTTCCGCCCCACAGCCAGTCGTCGTCGTTGAGGTTGGGATAGCCCTTGCTCCCCGCCGCGCCCGAGCCATGGCACTGGACGCAATTGACCTTGAACGCGGCCTTTCCGCCTTCGACCGCTGCGCGCATCAGCGGCGATTTGGGATCGATCGCCTCGATCGGGGTGTCGGCCAGCGCCTTCACGGTGGCGGCGCGCGCAATCTCCGCGCTGGCCAGTTCCTTCTTCAGCTCGCCGCGGCTGGTCCAGCCCAGCGTCCCCGCGCTCGCGCTATGGCGGAACGGGATGGCGGGATAGACCACGACATAGCCAAGCGCGAAGACGATGCAGGCATAGAAGCTCCACAGCCACCAGCGCGGCAGCGGGGTGTTCAGTTCCTGGATGCCATCCCATTCATGGGCGTTGACCTCGACGCCGGTGGCGGCATCGATCTGCTTTTTGTCCTGCTCGCTCATTCCGCGGGCTCCTCGTCACGCAAGATGATGGTGCTGGCTTCTTCCATGTGCTGCCGGGCCGAGGGCCGCAGCGCGCGCCACACGACGAGCAGGAAGAATCCGACCATGACGGCCAGCGCCCAGCTGTCGGCGAAATGGCGGAGGGTTTCGTAGCGGCTCATTTGAACTGCTCCTTGGCTTCGGCCTTGTTCACGTCGACGAGCGTGCCGAGCATCTGGAGATAGGCGACCAGCGCATCCATCTCGGTCAGCTTGGCGGGGTCGCCGTCGTAATCGCGCACCTGTGCCTTGGGATAGCGCTTCTGGAGGTCGGCCTGGTCGCCGCCTGCCGTGCCCTGGAGCCGGAGGTCGTCATAGGCCTTCTTCACGTCCTCGTCGGTATAGGGAACGCCGACGCGGCGCAGCGCGGTGAGATCGTCGCCGATCGTCTCCGCCTTCAGTTCGCGCGAGGCGAGGAAGGTGTAGGTCGGCATGATCGATTCGGGCACGACCGAGCGCGGGTCCTTAAGGTGCTGGACCTGCCACTCGTCCGAATAGCGGCCCCCGACGCGCGCCAGGTCCGGCCCGGTGCGCTTCGATCCCCATTGGAACGGATGGTCGTACATGCTCTCCGCCGCCAGGCTGTAATGGCCATAGCGTTCGGTCTCGTCGCGGAACGGGCGGATCATCTGCGAGTGGCAGTTGTAGCAGCCCTCGCGGATATAGATGTTGCGCCCGGCCTGCTCGAGCGGGGTGTAGGGGCGCATCCCCTCCACCTTCTCGATCGTCGAGTCGATCCAGAACAGCGGTGCGATCTCGACGATACCGCCGATCGCCACGGTGAGGAGGCCCAGCACGAGCAGCAGCGTGACGTTGCGCTCGATACGGCCATGGTCGAAGATTTTGCTAGCCATTTGCTCTGTCCTTATTCGGCGGGCAGCAGGGCGGGATCGGCATGGCCGACGACCCCCTTGGGGAGCGGCTTGTCGGCGGCGGGATCATAATCGGCGTCGTGGAGCGGCTTCTCGACGCGCAGCTTGCCGGCGATCGTCATCCAGACGTTCCAGACCATGAACAGCGCACCCAGAAGGTACAGCCCGCCGCCGAATGCGCGGATCAGGTAATAGGGCTTCATCGCACCCACGACCTCGGCGAAGCTGTAGACGAGATAGCCGTCGGGCCCATATTCACGCCACATCAGCCCCTGCATGATGCCCGCAACCCACATCGACGATGCGTAGACGACGATGCCTGCGGTCGCGCACCAGAAGTGCCAGTTGATCATGCGCAGCGAATAGAGCCGCTCGCGCTTCCACAGCCGCGGGGTCATGAAATACACCGCCGCAAAGCTGATCATCCCGACCCAGCCGAGCGCACCCGAATGCACGTGCCCGATCGTCCAGTCGGTATAGTGGCTGAGCGAATTGACGCTCTTGATCGACATCATCGGCCCTTCGAAGGTGCTCATCCCGTAAAAGGCGAGCGCCAGGACCTGCATGCGGATGATCGGATCGGTGCGGATCTTGTCCCATGCGCCCTGGAGCGTCATCAGGCCGTTGATCATCCCGCCCCAGCTCGGCATCCACAGCATGACCGAGAAGACCATGCCCAAAGTCTGCGCCCAGTCAGGCAGCGCGGTGTAGTGAAGATGGTGCGGACCCGCCCAGATGTAGAGGAAGATCAGCGACCAGAAATGGACGATCGACAGCCGGTAGCTATAAACCGGGCGCTGCGCCTGTTTCGGCACGAAATAATACATCATGCCGAGGAAGCCGGCGGTCAGGAAGAAGCCGACCGCGTTATGACCATACCACCATTGCGTCAGCGCATCCTGCACGCCCGCAAAGGCGGAGTAGCTCTTGGCGCCCAGCAGATGCACCGGCATCGACAGATTGTTGACGAGGTGGAGCATCGCCACGGTGACGATGAAGGCGAGATAGAACCAGTTGGCGACATAGATATGCGGCTCATGCCGCTTGACCAGCGTGCCGACGAACACCGCGAGATACGAGACCCAGACGATCGTCAGCCAGATGTCGACATACCATTCGGGCTCGGCATATTCCTTGCCCTCGGTGATCCCCATCAGATAGCCGGTTGCGGCCAGCACGATGAAGAGCTGGTAGCCCCAGAACACGAACTTCGCGAGGCCGGGAAAGGCCAGCCGCGCGCGGCAGGTGCGCTGGACGACGTAGAAGCTGGTCGCGATCAGCGCATTGCCGCCGAACGCGAAGATCACCGCCGAAGTGTGCAGCGGTCTGAGGCGCCCGAAGCTGGTATATTCGAGGCCCAGGTTCAGCGCCGGAAAGGCGAGCTGGAGCGCGATATAGAGCCCCGCGAGGAACCCGACCACGCCCCAGAAGACGGTCGCGATCGTGCCCCAGCGGATGACGTCGTCGTCATACTCGCCCGGGGTCGGGATCGGCGCGGGCTTTCCCGCGCCCTTCATCGCATAAAATGCGGCGAGCAGCGCCGCGCCCGCGAACAACGCCATATGCACCCCGAATCCGGGATCGGCGGTAGTCGCGAGCGCTAGCAGCGCCAGCACCGCGAGTAAGAACCAGGCAATCGACCTGGTGACGACTTCGTCCATGTTTCTCAGCCCCTAGATGCGCCGGATCGGCCCCGCTCTTGGGCGGGCGCGGCGCCGGACGTGTTGACCAAAGTCAAACCGCGCCGGACGCTATGCCCCATCCCTGCGCCCGACCTAGGGGGTGGGCGGGTGCGCTCGAAATACGTAGAGCTACGATGCCGGGCGGGGCTTCCGGCGCACGCCGCCGGCGCCCCGGCATGGCCGTGGTCCACCGCCTGTCCACAGCTTATCCACAGCTTGCCCACGCATTGTCAGTAGGCCTTTGCGCACACCGTCAAGAGGTTGCAAACGCGTCGCCAACCCGTTGTCGACAGACTTATCCCGCGATCGGCAGCGCGATCTCGAAGCATGCGCCGCCGCCGGGGAGGTTGCCCGCGCGGATATGCCCGCCATGCGCCTCGACGATCGAGCGGCAGATGCGCAGCCCCATGCCCAGCCCGGCGGCGCGCGTGGTGAAGAAGCTGTCGAACAGCCGTGGCATCGCCGCTTCGTCGATCCCGGGGCCGTTGTCCTCGACGCGCAGCAGCGCGCGGTCGCCTTCGCGCGCGGTGCGCAGCGTCAGCAAAGGCTGGGGGCAGGCGTCCATCGCCTGCGCCGCGTTGAGCGCGAGGTTGACCAGCACCTGCTGCATCTGGGTGCGATCCGCCTCGATCGGCGGATCGGCCGGCGCGAGGTCGAGCTCGACCGCCACGCCGCGGGCGCGCAGTTCGGGGCGCAGGATCAACAGCACGTCCTCGACGATGCGGTTGATCCCGATCGGCTCGCGCTGGCCGACGCGGCGCTGCGCCATCGCGCGGACGCGGTCGATGATGTCGGCGGCGCGGCGGGCATCGCTCACGATCCGCGTCGCCAGCGCGCGGACTTCGTCGAGGTCGGGCTGGGCCGCGGCGAGCCAGCGCAGGCTGGCCTCGGCGCCGGCGCTGATCGCGGCGAGCGGCTGGTTGACTTCGTGCGCGATCGACGCTGTCAGTTCGCCCAGCATCGCGATCCGCGCGGCATGGGTGAAATCCTCGCGGATGCGCTCCAGCGCTTCCTCGGCGCGGACACGCTCGGTAATGTCGATCGCGCCGACCATGTTCAGGCTCTCGGGCCGGCTCTGGTCGGCAAAGGACACGCTGAACAGCACATGCCGCACCTCGCCGCTCAGCGTGTGGATGCGCGTCTCGGCGCTGTAGGTCGGCGCACCGGCGATATGCGCGGCAAAGGCATCGAGCAGCGTCGCATCGTCCGCCCAGAGCGCGGGCATGTGCGCAAGCAGCGCGGCAAGATCGCGCACTCCGAACAGCCGCAGCGCCTGGCCGTTCGCTGCGGGCACGCGCAACGTCGCCAGCGCTTCCGCCAGGAATTCGGGATGCGCGGCGGCATGCGCGCGGAAATCGGCGATGCCGCGTTCGTGCAGCCCGAAATACATCTCGCCGAACCGCTTGGCGTCGAGTTCCCACAGCGCGATCGGCATTTCGTTGAACGACAGCCGGTATTTCCGCTCGCTCTCGGCCAGCTTGAGGCGGTCGGTGACTTCGCGCGCGGTCTCGACGATCGCGACCGGGGCGCCGCCCGCGTCGCGCCGCACGCGCTGGCGGACTTCGACGACCAGCGGGCGGTCGTCGGCGGCGGCGCGGCGCAACTGGCCTTCCCATCGACCGCTTTCGAGAAGCGACCTGCGGCGCCGCGCAGTATCTTCGGGACCTTGGGTGCGAAGCATCTCGTCGGCCACGCGCCCGATCGCCTCGGTCCCCTGCCAGCCGTACAGCAGTGCGGAGGCCGCGTTCCACGCGACGATCCGCCCCGCCGCGTCGCAGATCACGATGCTGTCATGGGCCATATCGAACAGATCGGCATCATGGCCGGCCGTCGTCATCGCAGGGGGTCCGACAATGGCACGCAATCCTCCACGAAGACGCAGTGAACCGCTTGGCGCGATCCGTGTGTTATACGTAACACCAGGGTATACTATTGCCCATGCCGTGGTTGTGCGACGGAACGCACAGCGGATCGCTGCCTGTCGGAGAACATCGCGTGACGAGGATTGCTGCCCAGATCGTCGCGATCGTCGAGGATGACGAATCGGTGCGGATCGCGATGCGTGGGCTGGTGCGGTCCTATGGCTTCACTGCCGAGGCGTTCGAATCCGGCGAGGCCTATCTCGCCGCCGATGCGCCCGAGCGTACCGGATGCCTGATCACCGATGTCGAGATGCCGGGGATGGACGGGTTCGCGCTGGTGCGGCGGCTGGGCGAGCGCGGGTGTCATACGCCGGTCGTGATGGTGAGCGCAGGGACCAGCCCCGACCTCGAGGGGCGGGCGCTGGAGTGCGGCGCGCGCGGACTGTTGCGCAAGCCGTTTCCCGCCGCCGCGCTGATCGCGCATCTGGATGCGACGCTGGGCGCCGGACGCGCCTGAAGGAGACCCGCAATGGCCGACGACCTTCCCCCCGAGGACAGCAAGCTCACTCGATCGAAGCGCGCCTGGGCCGAGCAGGGCAAGTTCCTCACCGGGCGGGTGTCGCGGGCCGAGGCCGAGCGACTGCCGCCGGGGCAGCATCTGGTGAAGGACTGGCCGGTGCTCGATCTGGGCCGCCAGCCCGAGGTCGCGCTCGACCGCTGGCGGTTGCAAGTCGACGGGATGGTCGAGCGCCCGGTGATGCTCGACTGGGCGGGGTTCCAGGCGCTGGAGCAGGTCGATCGGGTGAGCGACATCCACTGCGTCACGACCTGGTCGCGCTACGACAATCGCTGGCGGGGCGTAGCGACGCGCGCGGTGCTCGACCTGGTCCAGCCGCGCGACGAAGCGGTGGCGGTGATGCTGCACAGCTATGACGGCTATACCACCAACCTGCTGCTCGCCGATTTCGCCGCCGAGGATGCGCTGCTCGTCCATCAATGGGAGGGCAAGCCGCTGACGCGATCGCATGGCGGCCCGGTGCGCGCGATGGTGCCGCACCTCTATTTCTGGAAAAGCGCCAAATGGATATCGCGGATCGAAGTGATCGGGCGCGATCGGCCCGGCTTCTGGGAAGCCAGTGGCTATCATCTGCGCGGTGATCCCTGGGCCGAGGAGCGCTATTCGGGCGATTGAGCGACCGTTTGAAAATTCGCGAAAGAGCGAATTTCAAGTCGGTGCCGGCCCGCTCCCCCGCCCGGCCACCCATAGAGTACTGTCGTCGGGTGGCCGGGCGGGGAGCGGGCCGGCACCGCGAAATGCGCCGCAGCGCATTTCCAAACGGCCTTAGGCCGCCGAGGCGGGCACTTCGGTAAGCGGCGAGATTTCCAGCGCCTCCGCCATGCGGACCAGTTCGGGCAGGGTGCGCGCGCTCATCTTGCGCATCGCCGATCCGCGATGGATCTTCACCGTGATCTCGCTCAGCCCCAGCGTATAGGCGACCTGCTTGTTGAGCTGACCCGCCGTGACCAGCGCCATCACCTGACGCTCGCGCGGGGTGAGCGTGGCGAAGGTCGACCGCAGCTCGGCGATCTTGTGCTCGGCATCGCGGCGTTCGCGGTCGCGCTGGATGCCGGCAGTGACGGCGTCGAGCATGTCCTGGTCGCGAAACGGCTTGGGCAGGAAATCGACCGCGCCCGCCTTCATCGCGCGCACGCTCATCGGGATGTCGCCATGCCCGGTCATCAGCACCACCGGAATGCTGATCCCGGCGGCGGCGAGCTGTTCCTGGAAATCCAGCCCGCTGATGCCGGGCAGGCGCACGTCGAGGACCATGCACGACGGGCCGTCCGGGCGCGGCGCGGCGAGCACTTCGGCAGCCGAGGCGAACAGCCGCGTCGCCATGCCGACCGAGCGGAACAGGCTGTCCAGCGTCAGTCGAAGCGATTCATCGTCGTCGACGATGTAGACCAGGCTCTCTGCGTGCAAAGCGTCCTCCGTGCGGGCGCACCCTATCAAGCGCGGCGCATATTGGGCGCACATACCATCGTATGACCAAGGCACGCCATCCGTCCGCGACGGCATACCAAGGTGCGAAGGGCAGGACGGGGCACGCCCGCTAGGGTCTGGGCAGACCTACCCAAATGGAGCATCTGCCATGTCCATCACTGCCACGCCGACCCCCGGCAAATCGCTGCTGACTCCCGCCGACCACACGCTGATCCTGATCGACCATCAGTCGCAGATGGCGTTCGCGACCAAATCGATCGACGGCGCGACATTGCGCACCAACACCGCACTGGTGGCGCAGGCGGCTGCGGGCTTCGGCGTGGACACGATCGTCACCACCGTTGCCGCGACGAGCTTTTCGGGGCCGGTATTCGACGAAGTGCTGGAGGCCTTTCCCGACGCAGCGCAGATCGACCGGACCACGATGAACTGCTGGGAAGACGCGAACGTGATCGCGGCGGTCAACGCGATCGGCAAGCCGCGCGTGGTGCTCGCCGGGCTATGGACCGGGGTGTGCATCGTCGGCCCGGCGGTCTCGGCGATCGACCAGGGCTTCGACGTCTATGTCATCGCCGATGCGTGCGGCGATGTATCGAGCGAGGCGCATGACCGCGCGATGGACCGGATGGTCCAGGCCGGGGCCAAGCCGATGACGGCGGTCCAGTATCTGCTCGAACTCCAACGCGACTGGGGCCGTGGCGAGACCTATGCGATGACCACCGGGATCGCGCGCAAATATGCGGGCAGCTATGGCCTCGGCATCGCCTATGCCCGGTCGATGTTCGACGCGCACGAAGGTGGCCACGCCCAGGCGGCCTGAGCCCGACCGGCGCCGCCATCCGGCGGGTGGCGGCGCGCCCTTTGCACTGCACGGCCCCTGCGGGGGCGGGGAGCATCGATGAAGCCGTATCTCTTCTCACTCGGCATCGGCCTGTTGGTCGGCGTGCTGTACGGCATGATGGGCGTCCGTTCGCCCGCGCCGCCGGTCATCGCGCTGATGGGGCTGCTCGGGATGCTCGTCGGCGAACAGGCGGTGCCGGTCGTGCGCCGGCTGATCGCGCGCGAGCCGGTGCTGCCCTATGTCCGCACCGAATGCGCCGAGCATATCCTGGGGCCGCAGGCGCGGCGCGGCTGCGATCCCGAGCAGAGCGGATGAGCTTCACCCGCCGTTCGGCGATCACCGCAGCCGGTGCCGCCGCCCTTCTCGCCCGCGCGCCCTCCTTTGCCACAGGAACCACGATGACCGACCTGATCCTCGTCAATGCCAAGGTGACGACGCTCGACCGCGCCAATCCGGTCGCGGACGCCGTCGCGGTGCGCGACGGGCGCATCCTCGCGGTGGGCCGCGAAGCCGAAGTGCGCGCTGCCGCCGCCCCGGATGCCGAGATACTGGACGCGGGCGGGCGGCGGCTGATCCCGGGACTGATCGACAGCCATATCCATGTCATCCGCGGCGGGTTGAACTATAATATGGAACTCCGCTGGGACGGCGTGCCCAGCCTGTCCGACGCGATGGCGATGCTGCGCGCACAGGTCGCGCGCACGCCCAGCCCGCAATGGGTGCGCGTCGTCGGCGGCTTTACCGAGAACCAGTTCGCCGAGAAGCGCCTGCCGACGCTCGACGAACTCAACGCCGCCGCGCCCGATACGCCGGTGTTCATCCTCCACCTCTACGACCGCGCGCTGCTCAACGCCGCCGCGCTGCGCCAGGTCGGCTATACCAGGGACACGCCCAACCCGCCGGGAGGCGAGATCGTGCGCGATGCGGCGGGCAACCCGACGGGCCTGTTGCTGGCAAAGCCCAATGCGATGATCCTCTACGCGACGCTGGCGAAGGGGCCGAAGCTGCCCGCCGACTATCAGAAGAACTCCACGCGTCATTTCCTGCGTGAGCTGAACGGGCTGGGCGTGACGAGCGTGATCGACGCCGGGGGCGGGTTCCAGAACTACCCCGACGATTATGCGATCATCGAGGAGCTGCACCGCGACGGCCAGCTCACGCTGCGCATCGCCTACAACCTGTTCACGCAGAAGCCCAAGGAAGAGCTGAAGGACTTTGCGAGCTGGTCTACCCAGGTCAAGCCGGGGCAGGGCGACGATTTGTATCGCCATAACGGCGCGGGTGAGATGCTCGTCTATTCGGCGGCGGATTTCGAGGATTTCCGTGTCGAGCGCCCCGAAATGCCCGCGAACATGGAAGGCGATCTCGAGCCGGTCGTCCGGCTGCTCGCCGAGCGGCGCTGGCCGTGGCGGCTCCACGCCACCTATGACCAGACGATCAGCCGGGCGCTCGACGTATTCGAGAAGGTCAATCGCGACGTGCCGCTGGCCGGGCTCAACTGGTTCTTCGACCATTGCGAGACGATCAGCGACCGCAGCATCGATCGCATCGCCGCGCTGGGCGGCGGGATCGCGGTGCAGCACCGCATGGCCTATCAGGGCGAATATTATATCGAGCGCTATGGCGCCCGCGCCGCCGAGGCGACGCCGCCGATCGCCAAGATGCTGCGCGCCGGGCTGCCGGTGGGCGGCGGCACCGATGCGACGCGGGTGGCGAGCTATAATCCCTGGGTCTCGCTCTCGTGGATGGTGACGGGCAAGACCGTCGGCGGCACGACCTTGTACCCCGCCGCCAACCGGCTGGACCGCGAGACCGCGCTGCGGCTGTGGACCGAGGCGAACACCTGGTTCTCGACCGAACAGGGCAAGAAGGGGCAGATCAAGGCGGGGCAGCTCGCCGACCTGGTGCTGCTCTCCGACGATTATTTCAGCGTCCCCGAAAGCGAGATCGTCCATATCCGGTCGGTGCTGACGATGCTCGGCGGCAAGGTGGTCAGCGGCAGCGGCGATTATCGCGGGCTGGCGCCGCCACTGCCTGCGCCGATGCCCGACTGGTCGCCGGTCGCGACCTTTGGCGGATACCATGTCGCCGAGCGCCGCCAGCTCGCCAGCGCATGCGGTTGCGCCAGCGGATGCGGGGTGCACGGCCATGACCATGCCCGCGCGCTGGCCGCGAGCGTGCCCGCCCGCGACAATGCCGGGTTCTGGGGTGCGTTCGGTTGCAGTTGCTGGGCGGTATGACGACGCCGCCCCCCATCGCGGCGCTGCTCGATGCGCGCTGGTTCGGCGTCGCGGCGCGCGCGCTGCTTACGCTGCCGTTCTCGACGAGCGGAATCGCCAAGCTGTTCGACCTGCCCGGCGCGCTGGGCGAGGCGGCGCATTTCGGGTTGCAGCCGGCGATGCTGACCGTGGCGGCGACGATCCTGGTGCAGATCGGCGGCTCCGCGCTGCTGATCGCAGGGCGCGCGGCGTGGCTGGGCGCGGGGGCGCTGGGGGTGTTCACGGCGCTGGCGACGCTGATCGCGCATCCCTATTGGACGCTGGCCGACCCGGTCGCGCGGTTTCACGAGCGCAACACGTTCCTGGAGCATGTCGGGCTGATCGGCGGGCTGATGCTCGGCGCGATCCTGGCGCAGCGGCGGGAGGCGCGCTGATGGCGTCGATCGGCGCGCGTCCGCCCGAACTGGTTTCGCCGCTGCTGCTGATGTCGGCAGTCACCGGGCTGATCGATGCGGTCAGCGTGCTGGGGCTGGGGCGAGTGTTCACTGCGAACATGACGGGCAATGTCGTGTTCCTCGGCTTTGCCGCGACGGGCACCCCGGGGTTCCACTTCAAGCCGCTGCTCGTCGCCCTGCTGCTGTTCCTGTTCGGCGCGCTGGTGGCCGGGTATAGCGCCCGCGCACTGGAGCATCTGACGATGCGGCATTGGGTCGTCCGTCACTTCGCAGTCGAGGCGCTGCTGCTGTTCGCCGCTGCCCTGCTCGCGATCGGCTATGACAGCGCGACGCTCCAGCCCGAGGTGCGGCTATACGCGATCATCGCGCTGACCGCGGTGGCGATGGGGTTCCGCAATGCGACGGTGCGCCACCTGAAGGTCGTCGACATGACGACGACGGTGCTCACGCTCACGCTGACCGGGCTCGCCGCCGACTCCTCGCTCGCGGGGGGCAGTAATCCCAATTGGCAGCGGCGGCTGGCCAGCGTCGTCGCGATCCTGGTCGGGGCGGGGGCGGGGGCGTGGATGGTGACGCAGTGGAGCCTCGCGCCGCCGCTGTTCCTCGCTACCGCGCTGATCGCCGCGGCGGCGGCGATGGTCGCGGTGCGCCGGTGAGGCACGCGCTGGCGCTGATGCTGCTGGGGGTCCCAGCGGCGCGGGCACAGGCGCTGCCCGAGACCGTCAACTGGCGCTATGACGAGGACTGGTCGGGTCTGCGCGACCGGGCGCAGCGGCCCGGCGCCCCCTGGTGGCTCCCGGCGAAATATGTACCGCTCGATGCCGCTGGGCGCGTCACGCTAACCACCGGCATCGACGCGCGGGTGCGCTATGAGGGGTTTACCGGCAACGAATGGGGATCGGGTGCGGCGCCCGACGATGGCTATCTCTGGCTGCGGGCGCTGCCCTATGCCGATCTCCACGTCGGCAGCCTGCGCGCCTTTGTCCAGCCGATCGCGGGCTATGCGCGCGGCGTGCGGCCGATCAGCGGGCCGGTCGACCGCACCGGCGTCGACCTGTTGCAGGGGTTCGCCGACCTCCGCCTGTCGCTCGGCAGCGCCACGCTGACGGTGCGTGGGGGGCGCGAACTTGTCGCGCTCGGCTCGGAGCGGCTGGTCGGCGCACGCTGGGGACCGAACATTCCGCAGGCGTTTGACGGGCTCCGCGCGATCCTCGATGCCGGGGCGACCCGCGTCCAGTTGCTCCGCCTGCGACCCGTCCAGATCGGGCCGGGGGATTTCGACGACCGCACCTCCACCACCAAGCGGCTGTCGGGTGCCTATGCCACCACCCGGCTGCCGATCGGGAGCGGCGACCTTTATTATCTCGACGCCATCAACCGCGCCGCGCATTTCGACCAGGGCAGCGGGCGCGAGCATCGCCAGAGCTTCGGGCTGCGGCTGTTCGGCGCGGCGGGCGGACTGCGCTGGAACTGGGAGGCGATGGTCCAGCGCGGGCGCTTTGCCGGCGCGCCGATCCGGGCATGGTCGGTGGCGAGCGAGACCGGCTATCGCTTCGCCCATGCCCCGCTCACCCCGCTGGTGCGGCTGCGCGCCAATGTGGTGAGCGGCGATCGCGATCCCGCGGACCGGGTGCTCCAGACCTTCGACCCGCTCTATCCCAAGGGCAAATATTTCGGCGAGCTGTCCCCGCTCGGGCCGTATAACATCGTGAACCTTCACCCCGGCGTTACATTCACGCTGGGCCACGGCGTCGACCTTGGGCTGGCGGCGGTGCGTTACTGGCGCGAAAGCCGCGGCGACGGGCTGTACGGCGTGCCGGGCAATTTGATACGCAGCGGCAAGGGCTCCCGCTCGCGCGACATAGGGGAGCAGGCGGAGGTTCTGATCGAATGGCAGGCGAACCGCGCTTTGTCCTTCTCCGCATCCGCCTCGCTGTTTCGCGCGGGTCGCTTCCTTCGCGAGACTGGGCCGGCGCGACCGATCCACATGGCGGCGTTCGAAACCGCCTATCGATTCTGAGAAGAGGACGCTCGATGATGCTCTCCCGTACATTGCTTCTCGCCCTGGCGATGGCCGCGACGCCCGCAGCGGCGCAGACGGCACCCTATCGGCTGCAACTCGGCGACACCGCAGTGATTGCGCTGAGCGACGGGACTTTCGACCTGTCGACCGAGGCGCTGCTGATCGAGCCGCGCCCCGGCGAAGTCGCCGAACTGCTGGCCAAGGCCGGAAAGCCCGCCACGCTCCCCACGGCGGTCAACGCCTTTCTGGTCGAGCGCGATGGGCATCGCGTGCTGATCGACACCGGCAGCGGGACCAATTTGGGGCCTGCGCTGGGCAAGGTCGGTGCGGCGCTGGAGGCGGCGAACATCGCGCCCGACAGTATCGAGGCGGTGTTGATCACCCATCTCCACCCCGATCATGTCGGCGGGCTGGTGACGCCCGAGGGCAAGGCGGCGTTCCCCGACGCGACGGTGTGGATCGAGACCGCCGAGCGCGCCTATTGGACCGACCCGGCGAACCGCGAAAAGGCCGATGACGCCGCCAAGGGGACGTTCGACGCCGTTGCCGCCGCGCTCGCGCCCTATATCGCTGCGGGCAAGGTCTCGACCTTCGCACCGGGGCAAGAGGTTGTGGCGGGGGTGACGTCGGTGGCGCTGGCCGGGCACACGCCGGGGCATGCCGGCTATCGGATCGAGGGCGGCGGGCAGGTGCTCCTCGCCTGGGGCGACATCGTCCACGCCGCCGATGTCCAGTTCACCGACCCGGCGATCGCGATCCGCTTCGACAGCGATCCCGCCTCTGCGCAGGCCGCGCGGCTGGCGCTGTTCCAGGACGCCGCCGCCAAGGGCTATTGGATCGCCGCCGCGCATATCGCCTATCCGGGGATCGGCGGAGTCCGCGCTGCCGACGGGCATTTCGAATGGGTATCGATCGAGTAGCGCGCGAAGCGACGGGCGCAGGTTGTGCCGAGTCGCGGCGTCGGCGGAGGCTCGGAAATCTGCACCTTCGTGCAGTTGCCGGGCGACGGCGCCGGTAGGCTCCGGAGTTATCTCTTTGTATCAGTATGTTACACAAATCGATTGCACTGGACCTTTGGCCGCGGGCTTCATATATACCGATCGTTATGAAAGATGCCGTGATCTCCCCCCCGAAAGGTCGCCCGCGCGAGTTCTGCGTCGATGCGGCGCTCACCTCCGCGCTGCGCGTGTTCTGGACCAAGGGCTATGAAGGCGCCTCGCTGAGCGACCTTACCGAGGCGATGGGCATCACGCGCCCCAGCCTTTACGCTGCGTTCGGCAACAAGGAGGCGCTGTTCCGCAAGGCGCTCGACCTCTATGAGCGCGAGAAGCTCGAATATATGCACACGGCGCTCGATGCGCCGTCGGCGCGCGGTGTCGCAGAGCGGCTGTTGCAGGGCGCGCTCGAAAACCAGCTGAGCAATTGCGATCCGAAGGGATGCCTGGGCGTCATCAGCTCCGTCGCCTGCGGCAGCGAGGCCACGTCGATCCGCGCCGAGGTGCTCGAACGCGGCGCAGTGGCGAAGCGCGCGCTGGTCGCCCGGTTCGAACGCGCGATCGAGGAAGGGGATTTGCCTGAGGGTACCGATACGGTGGCGCTGACCAGCTACCTTATCGCGATCCTCCAGGGGCTCGCGATGCAGGCCGGCGCCGGCGCCACGCGCGCCGAACTGGAGGGCTTGATCGCCGTCAGCCTGGCCATGTGGCCAAAGCGCTAGACAAAAAATACCGCCCGGTATAAAAAGGGCATTGACGCAGCGCAGCACGCTTTATATACCGATTGGTATGGAACGGGAGCCGAACGACTCGGCTCCGGTTCGCCAATGGAAAGGTCGCTGCGATGCGCCAGTCTTCACACACCGATTACAACGCGGGGCCGTAAGCCTCGCCTGATTGCTGCACAGCGTTCAACCTCGCCTTCGAGCCTCCACCGGTTCGGATCGATGGACTATACGCAAGTGTAGCGGAAACGGGCGCGCGGACATCTGGCCGCGAACGCGCCGTGGGCAGACCATAGTGGAAGGAAAACCGCCGGTCGCCGGGGCATTCGCCCGGGCGGTGGGGAGCGTGCGTGCTCGCCGGTCGAACAGGGGAACAGCAATGGGTTATCTTGAATTCGCGTCGCTGCAGGGCAACCCGATCGTCGCGTCCAGCGATGTCGAGCCCGTACCCGCACCCGCACGCACCGGTCTTTCGGCGCTGGAGTGGCAGGTCGTGGCGATCGCACAGCGCGATCGGCTGTCGACGCTGTCCGAGCCGGGCCGGCTGGCGGTCGCACTGGGCATGATCTTCGGGGGCGAGCGCGCCAATCCGCGGCTGGCGGACCCCCGGCTGGAGGCGCTGCGCCGGCTCGCGGTGCTCGCCTGGCACAAGGGTTACACGCTGCCGCCGTCGGAGGTTCGCGCCTTTCACGACGCCGGCTTCACCACCGAACAATATGAGACGCTGCTCGCCAGCATCAGCCGCGGTCGCGCGGCACTGAATCAGGGGACACGACATGAACATGATCGCACGCATTGATCCCGCCGACCCGGCGCAGGACGACAAGGGCGCTGCTGCCCGGTTGAAGCGGATGCCCGGCTGGCAGCGCGGCGCATTGCTGGTGCTGCCGGTGGCGCTGGTCGCGGGCGGCGTCGGGCTGGCCAATCGTTCGGCCCCCGCGGTCGCCGCACCGCCGCCGCCCACCGTCACGGTTGCGACCCCGCTGCTGCGCCAGATCAACGAATGGGACGATTATGTCGGCCGGTTCGAGCCGAGCCGCACGGTCGAGGTACGTCCGCGCGTCTCGGGCGCGGTCGTCGGCGTCCATTTCACCGACGGCGCGATCGTCCAGAAGGGGCAATTGCTCTTCACGCTCGACGCACGCCCGTTCGCCGCGGCGCTGGCCGAGGCGCGCGCGGGACTCGCCAGTTCGCAGAGCGAACTCGCGCTCGCCCAGTCGGATCTTGGCCGCGCCCAGCGGCTGGTGGATGTCGAGGCCGTGTCCAAAAGCGATGTCGAGCGGCTCCAGGCGCGCGTGCGCGCCGCCAATGCATCGGTCGCTGCGGCGCAGGCCCGCGTCCGTGCGCGGGCGCTGGACGTCGAGTTCACCCAGGTTCGCGCGCCCATTGGTGGCCGGATTTCGGATCGCAAGGTCGATGCCGGCAATCTGGTCGCCGCGGGCGAGGGGCAGGGCGGTTCGCTGCTGACCACGATCAACGCGCTCGATCCGATCTACTTCACGTTCGACGGGTCGGAGGCGCTGTTCCTCAAGACCAAGCGCGCAAAGGCGGCGGGGGCGAGCGAGTCCCCGGTTGAGATCCAGCTTCAGGACGAGGCGGATTATCGCTGGAAGGGCAAGCTCGACTTTACCGACAACCGGCTCGACGCCCGCTCGGGCACGATCCGCGGGCGCGCGGTGCTCGCCAATCCGGGGATGTTCCTGACGCCGGGGATGTTCGGCAACATGCGGCTGTCCGCGGGCGGCACCGCCCAGGCGCTGCTGGTGCCCGATGCCGCGATCTCGACCGATCAGGCGCGCAAGATTGTGATGGTGCTCGGCAAGGACGGCACCGTCCAGCCGCGCCCGGTGGAAACCGGGCCGGTGGTCGACGGGCTCCGCGTGGTTCGGTCTGGCCTGACGCCGCAGGATCGTGTGATCCTGGCGGGCGCGGCGATGATCCCGCCCGGCACCCCGGTGCAGGCCAAGGCGGGGCAGATCGCGCCGACCGCCGCCGCGCCCGCGCCCAAGATCTCGGCTCCGGTCACGGGCGAAGCGACCTTCGCCCGCTGACCGACCTGCCGCCGGGCGGTCCCCAAACAGGCCCGGCGGCAGGACCCATTTCGCAGTTTCGCTAAATCCCTCCAACGAGGAGACGGCCATGCGCCTCTCGCGTTTCTTCATCACGCGCCCGATCTTCGCGGCCGTCCTCTCGGTGATCATCACCATCATGGGCGCGATTGCCTATTTCGCGCTTCCGATCTCGCAATATCCCGACATCGTCCCGCCGACGGTGACGGTCACCGCCGGCTATCCCGGCGCCTCGGCGGAAACCGTCGCGGAGACGGTGGCCGCGCCGATCGAGCAGGAAATCAACGGCGTCGACGACATGCTGTACCAGTCGTCGCAATCGACCGGCGACGGCAATGTCACGATCACCGTGACGTTCAAGTCGGGCACCAATCTCGACGCCGCGCAGGTGCTGGTCCAGAACCGCGTCGCAGTCGCGGTGCCGCGCCTTCCCGAGGAAGTGCAGCGGCTCGGCGTCGTGACGCGCAAGACGACGCCGGACTTCCTGATGGTGGTCAACCTGATCTCGCCCGACAATTCGGTCGATCGCAGCTATATCTCCAACTACGCGCTGACTCAGGTCAAGGACCGGCTCGCCCGCGTCGAGGGCGTGGGCGATGTGCGGATGTTCGGCGCGCGCGACTATGCGATGCGCGTGTGGATCGATCCGGGCCGCGCCGCCGCGCTCGACCTGACTGCGGGCGATATCGTCCAGGCGCTGCGGTCGCAGAATATCCAGGTCGCCGCCGGCTCGCTCGGCCAGCCCGGCGCAACCCCCGGAGGCAATGCGTTCCAGCTCAATGTCGAGACGCAGGGCCGGCTCAAGGAGCCCGGCGAGTTCGGCCAGGTCGTGATCCGCACCGATCCCGACGGGCATCAGGTGCGCGTCAGCGACGTCGCGCGCGTCGAGCTGGGCGCCGCCGATTATTCCTCGAACACCTATCTCTCGAACCAGCCGACGGTGATCCTCGCGGTGTTCCAGCGCCCGGGATCGAACGCGCTCGCCGCCGCACAGGCGATCGAGCACGAACTGGAGACGATGTCGAAGGACTTCCCCAAGGGGCTGGAATATCGCGTCATCTACAACCCGACCGAGTTCATCGCCCAGTCGATCGACGCCGTCTACCACACGCTGGGCGAGGCGATCCTGCTCGTCGTGCTCGTCGTGATCGTGTTCCTCCAGAAATGGCGCGCGGCGATCATCCCGGTGGTGGCGATCCCCGTATCGCTGATCGGCACGATGGCGGTGCTGCTGCCGCTCGGCTATTCGCTCAACAACCTTTCGCTGTTCGGGCTGGTGCTCGCGATCGGGATCGTCGTCGACGATGCGATCGTCGTGGTCGAGAATGTCGAGCGCAACCTCGCGCGCGGCATGTCTCCGCTGGAGGCGGCGCGGACTTCGATGGACGAAGTGTCGGGCGCGCTGGTCGCGATCGTGCTGGTGCTGCTCGCGGTGTTCCTGCCGACGCTGTTCCTCAACGGGCTGTCGGGCGCCTTCTACAAGCAGTTCGCGGTGACGATCTCGGCGGCGACCGCGATTTCGCTGTTCGTCTCGCTCACGCTGTCGCCGGCGCTGGCCGCGATGCTGCTGCGCGGGCATGAGGGCCCGCCCAAGGGCCGGATCGCCCGCGTTACCCAGCGCGGTGCCGATGCGTTCAACCGCGGCTTCGAACGGCTGAGCAACGGCTATTCGCGGCTGACAATGGCGCTGGTCACGCGGCCGCGGCGGATGATGCTCGGCTATGTCGGGCTGATCGCGGCGACGATCGCGATGTTCTGGGTCACGCCGGTGGGCTTCGTCCCCGCGCAGGATCAAGGCTATTTCCTGACCGTCGTCCAGCTACCGCCGGGCTCCTCGCTCGAACGCACCGATGAAGTGCTGCGCAAGGTCGTCGCGCGCATCCTGCCGATCCCCGGGGTCAAGGGGTCGGTGATGCTCGCCGGCTTCGACGGCCCGTCGCAGACGCTCGCCCCGAACAGCGCCGCCGCCTATGTGCCGCTGCAATCGTTCGAGGAGCGCGCCAAGCTGGGCGTAACCTATGCCGGGATCATGGACGAGGCGCGCAAGCGCACCGCGGACATCAACGAAGCGATGCTGCTGGTCGTGCCACCGCCCGTCATCCAGGGGATCGGGTCCGCCGGTGGCTATCGGATGATGATCCAGGACCGTGGCGAGCATGGCTATGCGGAGCTCGGCAAGACTGCCTATGGCCTGATCGGCAAGGCCAACCAGACCCCCGGCCTCCAGCAGATCTACACCTTCTTCAACACCGCGACGCCGCGCATCTTCGCCGATATCGATCGGCGCAAGGCCAATATGCTCGGGGTGCCGCCGGAGCGGGTGTTCGAGGCGCTGAACGTCTATCTCGGCTCGACCTTCGTCAACGACTTCAACATGCTGGGCCGCACCTATCGCGTGACTGCCCAGGCCGATGCGCCGTTCCGCGCGACCGAGGCGGACATCGCCAACCTCAAGACCCGGTCGAATTCGGGGGCGATGGTCCCGATCGGATCGGTTTCGACCTTCGAGAGCAAGACCGGGCCGTATCGCGTCACGCGCTACAATCTGTTCCCCGCGGTCGAAGTCGATGGCGATACCGCGCCGGGGTATAGTTCGGGCCGGTCGCTGGCGACGATGGAGAGCCTCGCAGCCGAACTACCCGCCGGGTACAAGGCCGAATGGACCGGCATCGCGTTCCAGCAGAAGATGGCGGGCAGCACCGCCGGGCTGGTCTTCGCGCTGGCGGTGGTGTTCGTCTTCCTGGTGCTGGCGGCGCAATATGAATCGCTCACTCTGCCGCTCGCGATCATCCTCATCGTGCCGATGTGCCTGTTGGCGGCGATGGCGGGGATCAACCTGCGGGGGATGGACAATAATGTCCTGACTCAGATCGGGCTGGTGGTGCTGATCGCCCTGGCGGCGAAAAATGCGATCCTGGTCGTCGAGTTCGCCAAACAGGCCGAGGATGAGGACGGATTGTCGCCGATCGATGCGGCGGTGCGCGCGGCGCGCGATCGCCTCCGCCCGATCCTGATGACGTCGTTCGCGTTCATCCTCGGCACCGTGCCGCTGCTGATCGCCACCGGCGCGGGGGCGGAGCTTCGCCAGGCGCTGGGGACCGCGGTGTTCTTCGGAATGCTCGGCGTCACCGGCTTCGGGCTGCTCTTCACGCCGACCTTCTATGTCGTGTGCCGCGCGCTGGGCGATCGGCTGGCGCGCACGCGCCGCGCCGTGCCGCCCTCGGCGCACCTGCAACCTGCCGAATAAGGACCCTCTCGATGCGCAGCCTTTTGATCACCGCCTCGGCGCTGGCGCTCGCCGCCTGCGCTGCAGGGCCGGACTATACCGCGCCGGCCCACCCCCAGACCGCAGCCGGCGCCTTTGTCGCGACCAGCGCGGCAGTCACGCCCCAGCCGGTTCAGGGCGACTGGTGGCGGCTCTATAACGACCCCGTGCTCGACGGGCTCGTCACCGACGCGCTGGCGGCGAACACCGATGTTCGCGGTGCCGTCGCCCGGATCGAGCGCGCGCGGGCGGGGCTGCGCGGCGCCCGCGCCGACCGGCTCCCCCAGGCCGAGGCGAGCAGCAGCGCCAATTACGGGCGCACGCCGGCGATCCAGCGCGTGCCGGGGATGGACCGCGAAAACTGGCAGGTCGATGCCGGGCTCGACGTCAGCTATGAAGTCGACCTGTTCGGGCGCGTGTCGCGCGGCGTCGAAGCGGCCCGCGGCGATCTCGCCGCGGCGCAGGGCGATGCCGATGCGGTCCGCGTCATCGTCGCCGCCGATACGGCGCGCGCCTATGCCGATGCGGTCTCCGCCGCCGAACGGCTGGGCGTGGCCGAGCGCATCGTCGCGCTGCTCGACCAGTCGATCACGCTGACCGAGCGGCGTCGCGGCGTCGGGCTCGCGACTCGGCTCGATACGGCGCGGATCGGCGCACTGCGCAACCAGCGTCAGGCCGAAGTGCCGGCCTTTGCCGCCGCGCGGGATGCCGCGCTGTTCCGGCTGGCGACTCTCACCGGGCGCACTCCGGCCGAGCTTCCGGAGGCAGTACGTGCACGCACCACGACGCTGCGGCTCGACCAGCCGATCCCGGTCGGCGACGGCGCGGCGCTGCTCGCGCGGCGGCCCGATGTCCGCGCTGCCGAGCGCCGGCTCGCGGCATCGACGGCGCGGATCGGAGTCGCCACCGCCGCGCTCTATCCGCGGATCACGCTGGGTGGGTCGGGCGGGTCGACCGGCACGGGGTTTGGCGACATTTTCGGCGCGGGGCCGCTGCGCTGGCTGCTGGGCGGGTTGATCAGCTGGACCGCCAATCCGGAGCCGGCGCGCGCGCGGATCGCCGCCGCCGAAGCCGATAGCCAGGAGGCGCTTGCCGGGTTCGACGGCACCGTGCTGCGCGCGATCGAGGAGACCGAGACCGCGCTGTCCGCCTATGCGCATGCGCTCGAACGCCGCACCGCGCTCCAGGCGGCGCAGACCGAGGCGGCAGTAGCGGTCAATATCGCGCGGGCCCGGCAACGCGAGGGCGATATCGACTCGCTGGCGCTGCTTGATGCCGAACGCACCTTCGCCGATGCCGAGGCCGGTCTGGCGGCGGCGGATGCGCAGATTGCGGGGACACAGGTCGACCTGTTCCGGGCGCTGGGCGGCGGCTGGCAGACCGCGGGGCAGGGGGGCGTGGCGGCCAGCGGGCGCTGAGAGGCCGTTTGAAAATGCGCTGAGGCGCATTTCGCGGCGCCGGCCCGCACGCTATAAATATCGTCAAAATCGCGGGGCGATGACTGTCAATTGCGGTGATCCTCGGCCAATATATCCGTGCAAGGGGATCATGTCCTGCGGCACGACGGGCGACCGGAAACCCGGCGCCCGGCCAATGCGGACGGACGGGAGAGACGGATCATGGCGCGCGTTGCGAGAACGCCGAGGACAAAGGCGCCGACGCCCTCGGCGACTCCTTTCGGAACGCCCAAGCTGTTGGCCGGTGGCGGGCTGAAGACTTCGCTTGTCCAGAATGTCTATGCCGCGATCATGGAAACGCTGGACAGCGGCGTGCTCCAGCCGGGCGACCGCATCGTCGCCTCCGAGCTGGCGCATCGCATGGGGCTGAGCCGCGCGCCGGTGCGCGAGGCGCTGGCCGTGCTGGCGGGGCAGGGGCTCGTCGAACTGCATCCCGATCGCGGCGCGATCCTCCGCCCGCTCAGCCCGCACGACCTTGCGGGGATTTATGAGATTACCGGGCCGGTGGCGGCGGTGGGCGTGCGCGCCGCCGCGCGGCGCATCCGCGAGGGGAACAATGCCGCGCGGGTCGAGGCGGCAATGGCGCGCATCCGCCGCGCCGGTGAGGAGATGGCGCCGCATGTCGGCTTTTATCTCGTCCTCAACGACTATCATTACCTGCTCAACGCGATCGGCGAGCGGCCCTATGTCGATTTCGTGCTCCGCGCCGTGAACATCGAATATTGGAACCGCTTCCTCGTGAAGACGATCGACCTGTCGGTGCATGCTCCCAAATATGTAAGCAATTATCAGCGGATGACCGACGCGGTGCTTGCGGGGGACGGCGCCGCCGGGGACGCGATCATGCGCTATCATTGCGATTGGTGCATCGCGCTGCTGCTCGGCCCCGCCGCGAAGACGCGGTAGCGCCGCTCAGCTGCGCGCCGGACGCGCCGTTACCATCGCGATTGCCCAGAGCAGCAACCCGCCCAGCGCCAGCCCCGCGCCGACCCAGCCGACCGAGCGCCAGCCCAGCCCCGCCGCGATCGCGATCCCGCCGGCCCAGGGCCCTATGGCGTTGGCGACGTTGAACGCCGAATGGTTGAGCGCCGCCGCCAGCCCCTGGCCCTCGCGCGCAATGTCCATCAGCCGGGTCTGGAGCACGGTGCCCAGCGCGCCGCCGATGCCGATCGCCAGCACGACGAGCAGGATCGACCAGAGCTGCCCGATCGCAAACGGATAGATTGCGAGCGCCACGATGCTCCAGATCAGCAGCGCGCCCGCAGTCGGCATCACCGCACGGTCGGCAAAGCGCGGCGCGATCAGATTGCCCAGCGTCATTCCTGCGCCGAACACCGCGAGCGCGACGGGCACCATCGCCGCCGATACCTGCGTAACCTCAAGCAAAGTCGAGGCGAGATAGGTATAGACGCAGAACAGCCCGCCATAGCCAATAGCACCGATCCCCAGCGTCAGCCACAATTGCCCCCGCCGCAGCACGCGCAGCTCGGACAGCGGATTGGCGCCTGCGTCGGGCACGTCGCGCGGGGCGACCCATGCGATCATCGCCGCGGTCGCCAGGGCGATCAGCGCGACCACGCCGAACCCCCAGCGCCATCCGAGCAATTGCCCCACCCAATTGGCGAAGGGCACCCCGACGATCGTCGCGACGGTCAGCCCCAGCATCACCCGCGCCACCGCGCGGGTGCGCATCTCGGTCGGCACCAGCGACGCCGCGACCAGCGACGCCATGCCGAAATAGGCGCCATGCGGCAGTCCGCTGAGGAAGCGGAAGAACAGCATCCAGCCATAATCGGGTGCCAGCGCGCTCAGCCCGTTGGCAAGGCCGAACAGCAGCATCAGCGCGATCAGCACGACTCGCCGGCTGAGCCGCGCCGCGACGACCGCGAGCAGCGGCGCACCGACGACGACGCCGAGTGCATAGGCGCTGATGACATGGCCCGCGGTCGGCTCGTCGATGCCGAGCCCCGTCGAGAAAAAGGGCAACAGGCTCATCGTCGCATATTCGGTCGTGCCGATCGCGAAGCCGCCCATCGCCAGCGCCAGATGGACGAGCGCGACGGGGGCAGTGCGGCGCGGAGCGGCGTGGGGATGCGAGACAGAGAGAGAGGACAAGGAACGGCTTTCGGTGAAAGGGCGGGGGCTTAGCGGGCGGGCAGGACGGAAACGCTGCCGGCCAGCCCGAAGGGCGTGGTCGTCCCGCCGCTGTCGAACAGGATTTCCAGCACATGCGCGCCGCTCCCCGCGGGCAGCGGGATCGAGAGGCGCGCGGGTGAAGGATCGGTTTTGGCGGCGACCTGTTGGCCGTCCAGCGACACGCGCGCCGCGCCTGCAAGGCTGGCGAAGAGCAGCTGCCCCCCGCGTGCCGAGACAGCGGCGCGAGACGTAAACGTCAGCCGGAAAACGACAAAGCGGGCCTCCGGGTTCCCCGGCTCGACCGTTCCGGGCTTCAGCCACGCCCAGCTGTTCATGTCGCCCGCCGCAAGAGCGCGGTTCGGCTCGGGGGGAGTCGCGCTGGCGGGGGCGACGCGCCACTCGGTGAGCTGCTGGCGGCCGTCCAGCGGCGGCACCGTCGGCTGCGCTCCGGCGGATGCCGTGAGCTTTAGCGTAGCGGGGCGCAGTCCGTCGGCCTGTGCCGTGAGCAGGACCGGCCCGGCGCCGGGCGCCTGGACGAGGATCTGCGCGAGCCCGTTGAACAGGCGGCGGCGCGCGCGGGTGCCGTCTGCTTCGGGCAGGTCGCTTTCATGGCTGTTCGGGTCGCCATTGCCCACGCCGAGGATCGTACCGCCGGTGATATGGAAGCCGATCGCGTCCTGCGCGACCGGCACTGCGCGCCCTCGGGCGTCGATCGCCTCGACGGTCACCGGCACGGTGTCGCGCCCATCGCCGGCCAGCGTCGCGCGGTCGGGCGTCAGCCGCAGCGCCACCGGCGGCCCCGCCGTCTCGATCCGCCGATGCGCAACCGGCCTGCCGTCGCGATAGCCAATCGCCTCCAGCACGCCGGGGGCATAAGCGAGCGTCGCGCGCGCGAGCACATCGCCCGCCAGGAGAAGGTCGGCAACCACGCGCCCGTTCAGCCGGAGCACCACGCGCTCGGCATTGGTGATCGCGAGCAGCGGCACAGGCTGCCCCTCGCGCCCCGCCCAGTTCCAATGCGGCCACAGCTCGAGCACCGGCGCGTCGCTCCACAGTGCGCGACGGATGTGAAACCCGCTCTTGGCGAACCCGCAAAGGTCCATTGCGCCGAAGAACGACCCCACGCTCGGCCATTCGAACGGCGTCGGCTCGCCGCGATAGTCGAACCCGGTCCAGAAGAACCCGCCCGCGAGGAAGGGCCGATCCGCCACCGCCGCCCATGCCGCGCGGTGGGTGAGGCCCCACCCGGCATGTTCGCTGTCGTCATCGGCCAGGACATGCGCCGCCCGGTCGGTGGTCGCGGCGCCGCGCGTCATATAGGCGGAGGTGTCCTCCGAACTCAGCAGCGGCATGTCGGGGAATGCGGCATGGAAGCGGTCGAACTGCGCGGTGCCATAGTTGAACCCCACCACGTCCAGTTCGCCCGCGATGTTCGGGCTCGCGAACATCGCGCCGTTCAGCGCGGCGGTGATCGGGCGGCTGTCGTCGAGCGCGCGGACCACGGCCTTCATCCGCCGGACCATCGCCACGCCGATCCCGCTCGATTGCAGCGATTCCTCGTTGCACAGCGACCACAGGATCACGCTGGGGTGGTTGCGGTCGCGCCGCACGAGGAATGCCAGCCGCTCGAGTATGTCCGCGGCGGCGCTCAACTCGCGATGCTCGTTCAGGATCATCACCCCCAGCCGGTCAGCGGCGTCGAGCAATTCGGGCGCCGGGGGATTATGCGCACAGCGCAGCGCATTCGCGCCCATCGCCTTCAACCGCCGCAGCCGGAAATCCCACAGGCTGTCGGGCACCGCGACGCCGACCCCGGCATGGTCCTGATGCGCGCAGGCGCCGCGGATCTTGAGCGGCTGGTCGTTGAGGAAAAAGCCATGGTCGGCGTCGAAGCGGAGGGTGCGGAAGCCGATTCGGGTCTCGGTCGCATCCACCACGGCGCCGTCCTGCACCAACCGGGTCTCGACACGGTAGAGCGCGGGGCCGTCCGGCGACCAGAGCTGGGGCGATGCGACCGCGAGCGACACGCTGGCGGTTGCGCTTCCCGCCGGGGGGATCGTCAGCGTTGTCGTCGCGCCGCCCGCGGGCTCGCCATCGGGGCCGGTCAGCCGAACCGAAGCCGTCACCCCGGCGGCGGCATCGCCGCTGTTGCGAAGCGCCACCGTCACCGGCACGCGCCACTGCCCGGCGGGGTCGCGGCGCGGATCGGCATGGACGCCGTCGCTGACGATATGCACCGGCGCGCGCTTGATCAGCCAGACGTGGCGATAGATCCCTGCGCCTTCGTACCACCAACCCTCGGTGGCATCGGCATCGACGCGGATTGCCAGCGTGTTGAGGTCGTCGCCATAGAGCGCGAACGGCGACAGATCGATCGTGAAGCCGGTGAAGCCGCCAAACTGGCGATGCGCCAGCGTGCCGTTGATCCACAGCGTCGCATGCGTGGCGATCCCGTCGAAGCGCAGTTCGAGCGCGCGGTCGCGATCCTCGGGCGCCAGCGCGAAGGTGCGGCGATACCAGCCGATCCCGCGCCGCCGATAGCCCTGATCGATATTCGCCGCCGCGTCGAACGGCTGCCCCAGCGCCCAGTCGTGCGGCAGCGCCACCCGGCGCCAGTCGCCATCGTCATAATCGCTCGCCGCCGCGCCCTCGGCATTGCCCGCCTTGGCATGGGCATAGGCGGCTTCGTGGTCGAGGATCGGGGGGAAGGGGATATCGCCCTCGTGGAACCGCCACCCGCCGTCGAGCGACAGCGTCTCGCGCGGGCTTTTCGCAATCGCCGGGGTGGCCGCCAGCGGCATCGGCAGCCCAGTCGCCGCCATCCCGCCCGCCGCCGCCGATCCGCCCAGGAACCCGCGCCGTGTGGAAGCGGGGCCCGTCATCGCGGCGCCAGCATCTGGTCGAGCCCGGCGGGGCCAGTGCCGACCCGCTCCAATGTCGGATAGCGCAGCCCGCCGAACCACGGGATGGACACCGCGCGCACCTCCCCCGACTGGCGCACGGTCAAGTCGATCGGTCGGGTGCCGCCCTTGGCCTCGCGGATCGCGCGCAGCAGCGCGGCGGTGGTGAAGGGCTGGCCCGCGACCTGGAGGATCGTGGCGCCCGGCGCCATCCCGGCGCGATACGCCGGCCCCTCCCACGCGACGTCGCGCACCCCGCCATCCGCGCCGACCGACAGCCCGATCGCGTGGCGCAGGTCGCTGGCGCCCGCGCGCAGCTCGATCGACTGCCAATAGGGCGGCGGCGTGTCGACAAAGGCGAGGCGGTAGCCACCGCGCGCGATCCAGTCGAGCGGCGGCCGCGCGGGCGTGTAGAGATGGCTGCGCAGATAGCGCATCCAGTCATAGGGCATCACGCGGTTCAGCGCCGCGACGATGTCCGGCAGCCCATAGGGCGAGACCGGCGCCCCCGCACTCCCCCCCGCAAAGAAGATCGCGGCGAAATCGTCGAGCGAGCGGGCATTGCCGGTGCGCGCGCGGATCAGCTGGTCGATGTCGAGCCACACCAGCTTGCCCGCCTCGTAATAATCCGACGAGCCCTGATAATCGGCCCATCCCCGACCCTGGTCGCCGGGCATCAGCACGTCGTTCGCGGTATCGGCGATGCTGCGCCAGTCAAAGGCGGGGGCGGACTGGTAATAGGCGGCGATCCGCGCGAGCCCGTCCAGCGTATCCTGCCGGTCGACCAGCCCGCTGCGGCTTTGCAGGACATAATCCCAGAACCGCGTCTGCCCCTCATACATCCACAACAGCTCGCCGCGCATCGGCGTCGCGAAATCGGGGGTGAGCAGCCCGGCGGGGCGGCGGAACTTGCCGTTCCAGCTATGGGTGAATTCATGCGCGAGCAGGTTCCGCCGCGCCGCCATATGCGCCCAGTCGGTGAAATAGCCCGCAGGGACGCCATTCTCGGACGATGCGCGATGCTCCAGCCCCTGGCCGTCCATCGTGTCCGACAGCCAGAACAGGAAGTCGTAGCGGCGGAAGGGACGCGCCCCGAAAACCGCGAGCGCCTGGCGCACCATCGCGCGATGCGCGGCGATCTGATCGGGGGTGGCGGCAAGCTGTTCCGGCGTGTCCGCGGCAATGTTCAGCCGCACCCCCGGTGCCAGCGTCTCGCGGCGCATCGCGCGCGCCGCGAGCACGGGCGAATCGACCAGCGTGGCATAGTCGGTCTCGGGATAGGCGACGTCGTCCCCGGCATCCTCCGGCCCCAATGCGCTTGCCGAACGCCAGCCCTGCGGGAAGGTCGCGCGCGCCTGCACCCGAAGCGCCGCCACCGGCACGCCGGCAGGATAGAGCGAGACGGTGTGCCACGACAGGATCTGCATCGCCGGGGTCATCGTCACGTCGCCCTGCGCGCCGTCGGTCGGCGACAAATAGGCGAACTGCGCCACCAGCGGCCCCCGCGCGGGCAAGGTCAGGTGAAAGCTATACGGATCGACGGCGTCGCGCACCCACGCCACCGGCCTGCCATTCTGCGTGAACCGCAATCCGGCCAGCCGCGCGATCGGCCCGGATGCGTGGTGCGTGCCCGGTATCCAACGGGGATAGCGCAGCGTCAGCGCTCCGGGGGGCCGTGCGGGCAGCGTCTCGGTGACCGTGACGATGCCGTGCGCGACATCGCGTGCGTCGACTGCGATCAGGATCGGCGCCGCATCCGGTCTGGGTGCGGCGCCGATCAGCGGCAGAAGAGCTAGCGCGAGGGGTTTGCGCTTCACTCGATCCACCGCAGGGTCGCGCGGGCGTTGCCGCCGGTGGGGGCCGGCGGCGCCGCCAGCGCGAACAGGATATTCAACGCCGCCGCATCGACCCGCCCCGCTGCGCACGCCAGGGCGGGCACAGGGGCGGGGCACGGTTCGGGCGACGGGCGGACGATCATCGCTCGGTCAGCAATGCGCGCAGGTCGGGTCGAGCAGGTCGTTGAGCAGCGCGCCGGTCGGGTCCCATTCGCCGATCGCGGGATGGATCAGCAACGCCTTGCGCGCCGTCGGCCGCTCACCCGTCAGCGCCGCGTCGATCGCCGCGCGCTCATACGCCTTGATCCCGTGGACCAGCCCGATCGCCGGGTCGGGCAAGGGGGCGATCGGCAGCGGGGTGATGCTGTCACGCTCGATCCGCGACGAGGTCTCGACGATGTCGCGATCGGTCAGGTCGGGCAGGGCGCCGCGATTGCGCGTGTTGACCACGATCGTCGCCGGACGCGCGCCGGTTAGCGCGCTCATCACGTCGATGGCGATGCGGTGATAGCCGCTGGCGACGCGGAACGGATCGATGTCAAAGGTCGATTCGGGATCGAATGCCGATCCGCCTTCGGCCTCCAGCTTCATGTACGAACCCGAACGGCGATTGAGATAGGCGGCATAGGCGGCAATCGCGCCCGGCCCGTCATCGGCGCCCAGCCGGTCGCGCAGCGTCTTGATCAGCTCGATGTTGAGCGCCTCGACTTCGGTGCCGCGGCTCGATCCGTGCTTGCACTGGTTGGCCAGTGCGCGGCGGCGCTCGTAATAGAAGAACAGATATTCGGTGGGGATCAGCCGCAGCGCGCGGATCATCGCCTTGTCGAACACCGGCGCCGAATAGAGCTTGTCGAGCACCGCATCGTCGCCCAGCACGCGATCGAACACATCCTCGCCGTGCAGCCGGATGCCGCGAACCCAGCCGAGATGGTTGAGCCCGACATAGTCGCACTCGACATCGGCCAGCGTCGCGCCCAGCGCATGCGCGATATTGTGGAACAGCTCGGTCGGCGTGTCGCAGATGCCGACGATCTTGGCGTTGGTGTGGTTGGCGATCGCCTGGGTGATCAGGCCCGCCGGGTTGGTGAAGTTGACGATCCAGCCATCGGGGCTCAGCGTCTCGACCAGCCTGGCCTGCTGAATGGCGACGGGGACGGTGCGCAGCGCCATCGCGGCGCCGGCGGGGCCGGTGGTCTCCTGACCCGGAAAGCCATGGTCGATCGTCGTGCGCTCGTCGGCGGCGCGACCTGCGATGCCGCCGATGCGGATCGAATTCATCACGAACGCTGCGCCCTCGACGGCGTCTTCGATCGATGCCGCCTCGCGCACGATCAGGCTGCCGCCCTCGGCCTTGACGATCGCGCGGCCCAGCGCCGCCATGATCGCCAGCCGGTCGGCATCGGGGTCCCACAGCACCAGCTCGCGGGCGCCCAGCGCCTCGGCGGCATCGTTGACGCCGAATGTGACGAGGGGCGTGCGAACCCCGCCGCCACCGATCAGGGTCAGCTTGCGGTCAGTAGATGCGGTCATGAATGCTCCAGAGTTCCGTTCGGTCGGGAATGGCGGCCAGCGCGCCGGGTTTGCGAGTGGAAAGCGCGCCGGTGATGCAGCCGCGCTGCAAGCGGCCCCGCGCATCGGTGCCGTCGAGCAGTGCGTCGATAAAGCCGGCGTCGAACGCATCGCCCGCGCCGGTGGCGTCGACGGCGACGACCGGGGGCGGGGTCACGATGACGGTCTCGCTATTCTCCCGCGCCGCGGCGCCGCGTGCGCCCAGCTTGAGCATCGGATGCGCGATGCCCAGTGCGGCGGCACGCTCGAAATAGGCATCGACCTCGGTGCTGCCGCACAGCAGCTCGGCTTCTTTCTCGTTCGGGATGAGATGGTCGATCGCGGCCATCGTCGCGGCGTTGGCGGGATCGGCCAGCCATTCGGGCTGATACCCCATGTCGAGCGACGTCGTGATCCCCGCCGCCGCCAGCACCGGCAGCACCGCATCGGCCACGTCGCGCGCCAGCGGCATCGCGAAATGGACGTGCCGGGCGTTGGTCAGCACCGCGAGCCCATCGCCGGCGGCCAGCGCGCCGATCTGGCGGTTGACGCCGATATGGGTGAAGAACGAGCGGTCCTCGGCGGTGGAGACGCTGATCGTCGTCCCGCTCGCGCCCGCGCCGACGCGCAGCCCGCTCGGCGAAATGCCATAGGCGGCGAGGCGCGCGCTGAACCACGGCAGGTCGTCGGCGCCGACCAGCCCGACCAGCGCCACCGAACGGCCCAGCCGCGCGAGCCCGCAGGCCGTCGCCGCGGCGCCGCCGCCCATCTCGCGGGTATAGGCGTCGGTGGTCACTTCCTCGCCCGGCTGCGGCCAGGCGTGGAAACCACTGAAGACATGGTCGATATAGATTTCGCCGACCACCGCGACGTCGAGCGGGCCGCTCATCGTTCGAACGGCCAGCTTGCGCGCCGCTTGGACAGCAGCAGGAACAGCCCGGTGCCGAGCAGCATCATCACAATGCCCGCAAGGATATGCACCGGCTTGCCCGTCGCGACGATGTACAGCCACCCCGCCAGCGTGACGATCACCGGCAGCGGGTAGAGCGGCATGCGGAACTGCCCCGGCTGCGCGACTGGATTGCGCCGCCGCAGCATCACCACCGCGAAGCATTGCGCGGTATATTGGAACAGCGTCTGGATGACGATCAGCACCGCGATGAGGTTGTCGAGCGACACCAGGCACGCGACGGCGGAGGCGATGCCCATGAACAGCAGCGAAATCGCCGGGAAGCCGCCCTTTTTGTGCAACCGGGCAAAGGGCGCGAAGAACTCGCCTTCGACCGCGGCGGCATAGGGCACGCGCGAATAGCCGAGCAGCACGACCAGCGCCGATCCCCAGCTCGCGATCAGGATCAGGATCGCCACGGTGATGCCGCCGATCGGGCCGTAGAGCGCCTGCATGAACTCGGCGACCACCGCCTTGGACTGCATCGCCTCGCGCCACGGCAGCACGCCCAGGATCGCGAGGTTCAACCCGATATACAGCGCCGCGACGATCGGGATCGACAGCAGCACGGCGCGCGGGATGGTGCGCTGGGCGTCGCGGACTTCGCCGCCCAGCATGCAGACATTATTGTAGCCGCCATAATCATAGACGCCGATCAGCGTCGCGGCGCCCAGCCCCATCCAGAAGCCATGGGTGGGGGAGAAGGCGTTGGCGGGAAAGTCGAAGGCGCGGGCGGCGTTGAAATGGAGCGCGCCGCTCAGGATGATCCACAGGCATGCGCCGATCACGATCACGCTGACCGTGATCGACAGCCGCTGGATCGAGCGCACGTCGCGCCAGAGCAGCCCGGTGTTGAGCAGGCAGACGCCCGCGGCCAGCGCGGCGATGCCCCAGCCGGTCAGCGAGGGGACGAGATAGGTCGCATATTGCGCTAGCCCGACCGTGCCCGATGCGATCGACATCGGGCCGATCAGCAGCGTCTGCCACAGGTATAGAAACCCGAACAGGCGGCCCAGCTTGGACGGGCCGAATGCCTCGCGCAGATAGTGGAAAGGGCCGCCCGAACGCGGCAGCGTCGAGCCCAGCTCCGCCCAGACAAAGCCGTCGAACAGGCACAGCACCGCGCCCAGCAGCCAGCCGAGCAGCGCCTGCGGCCCGCCCATCGCCGCGAGCGCGAGCGGGATCGTGATGAACGGCCCGATGCCGATCATGTTGAGGAGATTGGCCGAAAGCCCGCCGACAAGGCCGATGCCCCGGCGCGGCGCGAGCGCGTCGCCTGGTGCGGTCACCATGCCGCGGGTCCGTTGGGCACTGCCCGTTTACTCCGCATTCCTTTGCTTCCCCAGCCCACCGACACCGGCATTAGACAATTCATGTCAGCCGCAAGTCAATATGAAATTTCTATTCCAAACACGATCGTTGCAAAGTTTCGCGCTTTTCCTATTCTCCACGCGAGGGAGACGAGGATGAACGATATTGACGCGGCGGTGCCGGCGACCGGAGAGGAATTGCGCGATGCGATTCTCGCGCGCTACGACTCGCTCAGCAAGCGGCTCCAGCATGTCGCACGCTATGTGCTCGACCATCCCGAGGATATGGCGCTGCAGACGCTGATGGTGATCGCCGAACGCTCGGGCGCACAGCCCTCGGCGGTGGTGCGCTTCGCCAAGTCGCTGGGGTTCACCGGCGCCGGGCCGATGCAGAAGCTGTTGCGCGAGAGCCTGCTCGCCCGCAATGCGGCGCTCGGCTATGGCGAGCGTGTCCACCAGTTCAACGCCTCGGTCAGCCAGTCGGTGTCGGAGAAGGGCGTCGGCGCGCTGATCGACGAGTTTACCGAGGGCGACATCCTCGCGCTCCAGAATGCGCGCGAAGTGATCGGCCATGCCGGGCTGGCGGATGCCGTCGCGATGATCCGCGAGGCGAATGTCGTCCATCTGGCGGGGATGCGGCGCGCGTTTCCGGTGGCGGCCTATCTGGCCTATGCCATCCCGCAGGCGGGTAAGCCGACGATGCTGATCGACGGCGTCGGCGGGCTCGCCTTCCAGCAGTTCCGCGCGATGCGGCCCGGCGACCTGCTGATCGCGATCAGCTACCACTCCTATGCCATGGAGACCGTCAGCGCGGCGGAGGCGGCGGTTGCCGCCGGTGCGCGGGTGCTCGCGATTTCGGACAGCCTGCTGAGCCCGATCGCCAAGCTCGCCGACCACACTTTGCTGGTCCGCGAATCGGAGGTGCGCGGCTTCCGTTCGCTATCCGCGTCGCTGTGTGTGGCCCAGGCGCTGGTGGTCGGCCTGGCCTATGAAAAGGAGATTGGCGCCGCGACCAAGCGCCAGCCCGAACCCGCCGACGCATCCTAGGTGACTGATATCCAATGAAATATAAATTCTGCGACGGAATAATATGAATATTTTATATTGACACAAACCTGACCAATCTGTTCTCTAATGGCCCGTGGACGATGCTCGGTGGGGGCGTCGCAATCGCCATCGGGGACGATAATGAAAACGGGAATGAGCAAGGCGCGGCTGCTGTCGGGGGTCGTCGCGATCGTGACGCTGGGTGCGGCGGCGCCGGCATGGGCACAGGACAGCAGCGCGCAGGACGCCACCCAGGCATCGCCCGCCGATGTCGACGACAGCCTCACCTCGGACATCGTCGTCAACGGCAAGCGCGAGCGCACTGCGCTCAACGACGAGCGCGATGCCACCGGCACCGTGGACATCGTCACCACCGGCGACATCGCGATCCGCTCGCAGACCAGCGTCGCCGACCTCGCCAAGCAGCTTCCCGGCATCTCGGTCAGCCGCGACCAGGGCCGCAACCAGAGCGCGACCGGCGAGGCCCAGTTCGTCTCGATCCGCGGCTTCGATACCAGCTATAACGCCTACACGCTCGACGGCATGCGCCTGCCGCAGATTGCGGGCTCGTCGCGCGCGATCTCGCTCAACCTGTTCTCGCCCTTCGCGGTCGGCGGGATCGCGGCGGACAAGACGCCGGGCGCCGCCAAGGATTCGGATTCGATCGCGGGCATCATCGACCTGCGCACGCCCACGGCGTTCGACTTCAGCGGCAATTTCGTCCGCGCCCGTGCGCTCGGCCAGCTCGCCAGCCTCGCGCGCTCGCGCAAGCAGGAAGGCACCGGCGCAGCGGTCGGCGTCGACGCGGCCCGCCGCTTCGGGTCGGACCATCAGTTCGGCCTCTATGTCGCCGCCTATTACGAAAACCGCGCCAACGCCGCCGAATCGACTGCGGTGCAGAACGACTATAAGGCGACCAACAAGACCACCCAGACCGTGCGCCAGGTCTATGAGGCCGGCGGGTCGCTCTCGGCCGACGGCGTGCAGTGGAATTTCTACAACAACGAAATCAAGCGCTACGGCGCCAGCGGCGCGCTTGATTTCAAGAGCGATGCGGTCGATCTGTTCGCGCGGGTCAATTACGCGACCTACAACAATACCAACACGATGAACCAGACCGGGCTGCGCAACGAGCTGACCAGCGGCCAGACCAACCCCAATGGCGGCGCCTATAACGCCGCGGGTGTCTACACCCCGCTCGGCATCAACCCCGCCAGCTATTTCCGCACCGAGGATGTCGAGCAGGAGCTGTTCTCGGCGCAGATCGGGGCGAAGGCGCATTGGAACGGCTTCACTGCGTCGATCGAGGGCGCCTATGCCGATGGCCGCTTCGATCAGCCCAACCGGATCGAGGCGGCGTTCCGCGGCGTCGCCTATAACGGCGCGGCCGGCAATACCGGCGCCGCGACCGAGGGCGTCGTCGTCGACCTGTCGAACGTCAAATCGCCGCGCCCGGTGCTGTCGTCGGGTGCCACCGCCTATATCTCGTCGCTCGACCGCCCGACCCAGCTCTACGTCCAGCAGGGCTATGACTATCTGTCGGAGACCAAGAAGACCGTGAAGGCCAGCCTCGGCTGGGAAGGCGAGGGGCTGCTCTCGAGCGTGTCGGTCGGCGGACTGTACGAGGATTCGGACCGCGATGGCCGCAGCCTCGCGCCCGACAATACCCGCTATCGCTTCCTGACCCCGCTTCAGGCGGGGACCGTCCAGGGGCCGAGCATCGCGCAATATGGCGGCGCGGTGATCAACGGCTTCCTCGATTATTATCCGCCGCGCCCGATCAAGGTGCTGTCGCGCAGCACGCTCGACGAACAGGTCGCAACCTATGTCGCGCCCAAGGTCATTTCGCAGGAGATCCTGAACCAGGGGCTGACCAAGGGTACCGAGGACCGCAAGGCGCTGTATGCCACCGCGACGCTCAAGTCGGGCCTGGTCGAAGTGATGCCCGGCATCCGGTATGAGGATAACAGCTTCTCGGCGCAGTATTGGCTGTCGGATTCGGACGGCGCGCGGTTCGTCAACGCCGGACGCGATTACGACCATGTCGATCCCAGCCTGCTGGTCGCATGGCGTCCCGACAACCGCTTCGTCGTCCGCGGTGCGGTGCGCTCCAGCTATTCGCGTCCCTCGTTCGACCAGATTGCGGGCACGACCAAGATTTCGCGCGACGCCGAAAGCAACGCGATCGTCTCGATCACCCAGCCCAACCCTGATCTCAAGCCGGTCGAGGCATGGAGCTATGACGCGGGCTTCGATTATTACGGCGGGGTCGGACGCTATTTCCAGCTCGCGGTCTATTACAAGGACCTGAAGAACATCGTCGTCCCCACGGGCACCCGCTCGATCGGTGAGACGATCGACGGCATCGTCTATATCCGCCCGACCAATGGCCGCACCGGCAATGCCAAGGGTGTCGAGGCCTCGGGGCGCTTCACGCTGGGCGATCTGGTCGGCGGCGGCGTGCTCGGCAATCTGGGTGTCGGCGGCAACGTCACCTACCAGAAGACGCGCGCGACCTATGCCATCACCAACACCGACGTTCGCACCACCAGCCTGCCCCAGGCGCCGGACCTGATCTACAATGCCGAGATTTTCTACGGCGGCGGCGGCATCCGGGCGAACCTGTGGTACAATTACACCGGCCGCATCCTGGCGACGGTGCAGGACAGCCAGCCCGACATCTATGTCCAGCCGGTCGGCGAGCTCAATTTCGGTGTTGCCTATGAAGTGACGCCAAACCTCGAAGTCGGCATCTCCGGTCGCAACATCCTGGACCAGCACACCTATTGGGCGACGGTCGGCAAGGGAAAGACCTATATCTCCAACGACCGCAACGGCGGCTATATGAAGACCGGCAGCGTCTTCCAGCTCAGCCTGACGTTGAAGATGTAAGGAACGGGGGTCATGGTGCGGCGATGCTTTCTTGCGGTGGCGATGCTGATGGCCTCGCCGGCCACCGCCGCACCAGACTTCGCCGCAGCGGACCCCGGTGCGCCCGCCGACGCATTCGGGCGCGCCGCCGATGTCGCGCTCGACGGGATGATCGAGGGCAGGGACCGGGCCACCACCCGCGACCTGCCGTTCGACGTTCCCATGGGCACCGCGCAGGTCCATGTCGCCTTCACGTTCGAGGGGCGTGATCGCGGCACCACGATCACGCTCGGCGTTGCCGATCCCCAGCGGTTTCGCGGCTGGGGCGGCGGCACCAAATATGAATTCTCGATCGCGGACGCCTATGCGACGCCGTCGTTCCTGCCGGGTCCCATCCCGGCGGGCCGCTGGCGGCTGATGATGACCGTGCCCAGCATCCGCGACGGAGAGCGCTCCGCATGGCATGCGCGCATCTGGTTCTCGCGGGAGAGCAACCTCGACGAAGTGTCCTTCTCCCCGCGCCCGATCCGCCCCAACGCGGGCTGGTATCGCGGCGACCTCCACTCGCATAGCGGCCAGAGCGATGCGCGGTGCCGCAGCCTGGCGGGGCGCGAGGCCGGGTGCCCGCCTTTCTACACCTTTCAGGAAGCGGCGGCGCACGGGCTCGATTTCGTCGCGCTCACCGATCACAACGTCACCTCGCACTTCATCGACATGGGCTATCTCCAGCCGCATTTCGACACGCTGCTGCTGTTGCCCGGCCGCGAGCTCACGACGCGCGACGGGCATGCCAATCTGCTCGGCTATATGGGGTTCGTGGAAACCGATATCGGGCGCCCGGGGGCGGAAACCGATGCCCAGCTTATAGCCAGCGCGCACGCAACCGGCGGCTTTCTGACGATCAACCATCCCTCGCGCCCGACGGGGGAGGATTGCCTGGGCTGCGGATGGGCGCCGAAAGACACCGATTACACCCAGGTCGACGCGATCGAGGCCGTGAACGGCGGATCGACGCTCGAAACCCCCGGCGATCGCGAGGCGGCGATCGAGAAGCAGATCCACTGGTGGGAGGCGCTGCTCGATCGCGGTTACCGGCTCGTCGGCGTCGCTGGCAGCGACAACCATGATGCCCTCCAATATCGCGGCAACTCGCCGATCGGCCCCCAGGCGCCGATCGGCAGTCTCGCCACCGTTGTCCATGCCGATGCGCTTTCACAGGGCGCGGTACTGGCCGGGCTGCGCAGCGGGCGCGTGTTTATCGATCTGGGCGAGGGCAGGGGGCGGCTGCTCGATCTGTCCGCCCGGCGCGGAACCGCGGGCGCAGTGATGGGCGGGACCCTGCCGGCGCAGGGACGAAAGCCGATTGCCGTCCGGATTCAAGTCGCGGGGGTCGTCGGCGGTCGAGTCGAACTGGTGGTCGACGGGCGCATTGTGCCGCTTGCGAACGGCGCGATAACGCAGGACGGCGTCATCGAAACGACGCTCCCCGCCGCGCGGCGCTGGTTCCGCGCGAATGTCCGCCGTGGCGACGGCAGTATCTGGCTCGTCGGCAACCCGATCTACCTGCGCTGAACGCGGTCCATCGCGGCATCGCGTTCCCTTTCGAATGCCCGATTCGGGCAGCGGATTGGTGCGTCGGGCACGCGCCGCTGGAGCCCCCTGTGATCGATAAGCCGCAGCCCCCGATTAAAATATAGAAATTACAAATCAAATACAGATCAAACGGAAAATGCATATTGACATGGAAATGACAATCGCATTCCCTCTGCGTAACGAAAGCGCGGGCACGATGCCGGCGCACAGGGAGGTTTCTATGTACGGGTTCGAGACGCGCGTCCGGCTACTCTGTGGCACGATGTTGATGGCCGGCATGGTGTTCGCACCGGGGATCGCCGCGGCGCAGGATACCGCACCGGCACAGGATTCGACGGTGGCGCAGTCCGCGCCTGCGCAGGCCGACGATGCCGGCAGCACGATCGGTGAAATTGTCGTGGTCGGCAATCGCTACGAGGCCACCGATCTCCAGATGCGCTCGTCGAACACGACCAGCGTGCTTTCCGCCGACGATCTGTCGCACACTGCGGTCCACAACGTTGCCGAGGCGCTGGGGCTGTTGCCCGGCATCAACGTGATGAACACCGGCTCGGCCTTTGCCGGCGGTGTCGACGGTGCCTCGCGCGGCGAGGGCATGTTCGTGTCGGTCCGCGGGCTGAACGCCGAATACAACCTCAACCTGATCAACGGCGTCTCGGTGGCGCAGGGCAATCCGTACAGCCGCGGCGTCCAGCTCAGCCTGTTGCCGCCGTCGGGCCTTCAGACGATCGTGCTCAACAAGACGTCGCAGGCAGACATGCTCGGCGATGCGATCGGCGGCACGATCGATTTCCGCACTCCCTCTGCCTTTGACTATAGCGACGATCTGCGCGGGTCGGTGACGGTCGGCGGGCGGATGGAAAGCCGCGCGCGCGCCTATGGCAAGAACGGCCTGGGCTATAACGTCGCCGGCGACCTGTCGGGCAAATTCGGCGCCGACCAGCAATTCGGCCTGTATGTCAGCGGCTTCTATGACATCCGCCATTACGCCAACAGCCTTGTCGGCGGGATCCAGGCATCGGGCTGCTGCGATTTCGGCTATGATTTCGCGGTCCAGAACGCCGATGGCTCGAACCCGAGCAACATCGATCCCGCGTCGAACCTGATCATGACCGGCGCCAATTTCGGCATGTCGTCGGGCTATACCGAACGCTATGGCGGCAACGCGGCATTCGACTGGCGCCCCACCGATACCACGTCGCTCTACGCCCGCGTCACCTATGCCAAGGCGAACACCGAGCAGAACAGCGCGCTGACTCAGGTCATCGCGATGGACAAGAAGACCGGGTCCAACGGTACGCCGCTCGGCAACGGCCTGTATGCGCCGATCCTGAGCAATGTCTCGACGCGCTTCTGGTACGAGACCAACCCCGCGCTCGCGACGCTGGGCACCGCGCAGCTGGGCGGCGAGTTCCGTTCGGGCAATCTGACCGTCGCGCCGAACGTCTTCTACAGCTGGGGCAGCAACGAGCGTCCCAACCATATCGAAGTCGCGGCGCGTACTGCGGGCAACGGCATCGCCTATGGCGGGTCGACGTTGTTCGGCTACCAGAACGGCTATCCGACGCCGCTGCTGTCGTCGGAGATGTACGCCGCGCTCAACAACATCGCGGGAATGCCCGCCAATGGCGGCGCCCCCGAATACACCCCGCAGACCAGCGAGCAGAAGAAGGGCGGTGCCAAGCTCGACCTGCGCTATGACTTCGACGACAGCGCACTCCAGTTCGTCAAGGGCGGGGTTCGCTACGAAAAGAGCAAGCGCGAGATCACCAACCGCGACTATACCGTGTCGGGCTATGGCGGCGCGTCGACCTTTGGCCAGCTGGGTATCATCTCGGACACCTATTCCAGCGTATGGCCGGGCCGCTATGGGTGGGACGTGCCGGAAATCGACCAGAGCAAGCTGTTCGACCTGTTCAACCGGCTGGGCGGCGCGACCGATGCGACGATCGACACCTGCGGCAGCAATCCGATCAACAGCTATAACTGCAACACGCAAAAGGCGACCGAACAGGTCTATGCCACCTATGCGATGGCGCAGTTCAAGTTCGGCGATGTCGAAGTGATCCCCGGCGTGCGCTATGAGCATACCGATATCGACAACACCTTCTGGGTCACGCCCACGGTCAACGGCGTGACCGGCACCGGCGCATTCGCCAGCAACACCGCGAAGTTCGACGCGCTGCTGCCCAGCGTCGCGGTGAACTACCGCCCGAGCGGCAACGCGGTGTACCGCGCATCGGTGTGGACCAGCTATGTCCGCCCGCCCTTCCTCCAGCTGGGCGGCGGTTCGAGCACCAATGTCTCGGGCGGCGTGACGACGGTGACGCAGGGCAATCCCGACCTGAAGGCGATCCGCGCGCTGAACGTCGATGCGTCGGGCGAATGGGATTTCGGCCAGGGCGGCCACCTGATGCTCGCCGGCTTCTACAAGCGGCTGCGCAACTACATCTACGACAATGGCAGCAGCGCGGGCATCGTCACCGGCAGCAATTTGGGCGTGACGACGGGCACGATCACCTACAAGCCGCAAAATGGCGGGTCGGGCGACGTGTACGGCATCGAGGCGAGCGCACGGCAGAAGCTGTCGGCGCTTCCGGGGTTGCTGAGCGGCCTGGGCATCGGGGCGAACGTGACGCGCCAATGGACCAAGGTCGACGTGCTCGGCGACAGCACCCGCATGGACCGCATCCAGAACGCGCCCGACCTGATGGCGAACGTCCAGCTCTTCTACGAGGCCGGGCCGGTCAGCTTCGACGTGAACTACACCCACAGCGGCGCCTATGTCTCGGTGTATGACACGCTGGGCAAGGGTTCGACCTGGGACGATACCTGGGTCCGCCCGACCAACCGGGTCGACCTGCATGCCGGGCTGGAAGTGACGCGGGCGTTCAAGCTCGACCTGTCGGTGGCGAACGTCTTCAACAACTACAGCTATTGGGCGCATATCGGTAAGGACAGTCTCGCCGTATCCGACATCGTGAATTCGGGCACGACGACGCTGCTGACCGGCACCTACAAGTTCTGAGGACGATACCCATGAAATCGACGCGCCGTGATCTGCTGACCGGAGGGCTGGCAATCGCGGCCGCCGCCACGACGACCGGTCGGGCTGCCCTTGCGGCACCCGCCGGCCCCGGGGCGGACCTGTGCCGCCATGTCGATCCGTTCATCGGCACCGGCGGGCACGGCCACACCTATCCCGGTGCGACCCGGCCCTTCGGCATGGTCCAGCTTGGCCCCGATACCGACAATGCCCGATGGGATGCCTGTTCGGGCTATCATCATGACGATGGCTCGATCCTGGGGTTTTCGCATACGCACCTGAGCGGCACCGGCGTTGGCGACCTGCTCGACGTGCTGGTGGTGCCGCGCACCGGCCCGGTGGTGCTGGAGCCCGGATCGCTGCAAAAGCCCGAGGGCAGCTATCGCCAGCGCTTCTCGCACGCCGACGAGCGCGCCTCTCCGGGCTATTACGCCGTCGCCTTTCCCGATAGCGGCATCGGCGCGGAACTGACCGTCACCGATCGCGTCGGGCTGCACCGCTATCGCTTTCCGGGCGCCGGGCATCTGCTGGTCGACCTTGCGCATGGATCGCGCGACGAGCCCGATGCGGCGAGCATCGGCTTCGATCCGCCCAAGCCCACCCCCGTCACCGACGCGCATCTGCGGCTGGTCGGGCGCGACATGCTGGTGGGCAGCCGCCGGGTCCAGCAATGGGCCGGTGGCCGCGTGATCCATTTCGCGATGCGGCTGTCGCGGCCCTTTGCCGAAGCGCGCTTCTTCAGCAGTGATTCCGAAGCGGCGGCGGGCACCGCCGCGATCGACGGCGCCGCGCTCAAGGTCGCTCTGATGTTTCCCGACGCCGGTGCCGCGCCGCTGCTGGCGAAGGTCGCGTTGTCGGGCGTCGATATCGAGGGCGCGATCCGCAACCTCGATGCAGAGGCGGCGGACTGGGATTTCGAGCGCGTCCACCGCGAGGCGCGCGCCGCGTGGGAAGCCGAACTGGCGCGGATGCAGGTCGAGCCCGCCAGCGCCGACGAGGCGCGCATATTTTACACCGCCGCCTATCACGCGCTGCTGGCGCCGACGCTGTTTTCGGATGTCGACGGGCGGTATCGGGGCATGGACACCGCGGTCCACCAAGTGCCTGCGGGGAGCCATAACTACAGCACCTATTCGCTGTGGGACACCTATCGCACGCTCCACCCGCTGCTGACGCTGGTGCAGCCGCAGCGCAACGCCGATCTCGTGCGCGGGCTTGCCCGCATGACGCTGGAAAGCCCGCATGGCCCGCCGATCTGGCCGCTCCAGGGGATCGAGACGCATTGCATGATCGGCTGGCATTCGGCGGTGGTGATCGCGGAGGCTGCGGCGAAGGGGGTGCCCGGCATCGACTATGCTGGCGTGTGGCCGCGCTTCCGCAAGCTGGCGTTCGACGAGGATGTGAAGGGGCTCGACCCCTATCGCCGCCTGGGCTTCATCCCCAGCGACAAGGTGGCCGAGGCTGCGAGCAAGACGCTGGAATATGCCTATGATGACTGGGCGATGGCGCGACTGGCCGAGGCGGCGGGGGCGATGGCGGATGCGGCGGCGCTGCGGGCGCGTTCGCGCAACTATCGCAACCTGTTCGATGCCGGAACCGGGTTCATCCGGCCCCGACTGGCCGATAGCAGCTGGGCCGAGCCGTTCGATCCGCGTTCGCTGGGGCATGACACCAACCACTGGCGCGACTTCACCGAGTGCAATGCGTGGCAGGCGACGTTCCTGAACCAGCATGACGTGTACGGCCTGATCGACCTGTTCGGCGGCGATGCCGCGTTCGAGGCGAAGCTCGACGCGCTGTTCGCGGCGGACAGCACGCTCCCTGTCGACGCGCCTCCCGATGTCAGCGGGCTGGTGGGGCAATATGCGCATGGCAACGAGCCGAGCCACCACGTCGCCTATCTCTATGCCTATTGCGGCGCGCCATGGAAGACGCAGGCGCGCGTGCGGATGCTGTTGCAGGGCCAGTATCGCGCGGCGCCCGACGGGCTTTCGGGCAATGAGGACTGCGGCCAGATGAGCGCGTGGTACATCATGAGCGCGCTGGGCCTGTATCCCGTCGATCCGGTCAGCGGCGTGTATGTGTTCGGGTCGCCGGTGCATCGTCGCGCGACGCTGAACGTGGGTGAGGGGAAGACGCTGGTGGTCGAGGCGCCGGGCGTGGGGCCCGATACGGTCTATGTCCAGCGCGTTACCTGGAACGGCACGCCGTGGCGCAAGAGCTGGATCGACCATGCCGAGCTCGCGAAGGGCGGTCGGCTGGTGTTCCAGATGGGCAATCGGCCGAACCCCGCCTTCGGGCGCGATCCGGCCGATCGTCCGCCATCGTTCGGGGCGGTCAGACCGTCCGCGTGACCTTGGCCAGATGCGGCGGCGCGTCGGGGTCGAGCCCGCGCGCCAGCGACAGCGCATTGGCGGCGCGGTAAAAGCTCTGGAGCGCCAGCAGCGGCTCGATCGCCGGATGCGCCGCCGCTGTGGGGAGAATGCCCCCGGCGTCGCCCGCATCGGCCAGCAATATCCGCGCGCCGCGAGCGGCGAACTCGGCGGCAACCGCGCGGACGCTGTCCCCGGCGCGATCCGAGCCGGCGACGGCAAGGATCGGGAAATCCGCGCCCACGATCGTCATCGGGCCATGACGCACCTCGGCGGCGCTATACGCCTCGGCGTGGAGCGCGCAGGTTTCCTTGAGCTTCAGCGCCATTTCCTGCGCGATCCCCAGCCCATAGCCACGCCCGATCACGAACAGGTTGCGTGCCCCGGTCAGCGACTGGACCATCGGCGACCAATCCTGTGCGAACGCCGTGCGCAGCGTAGCGGGAAGGGTGCGCACCGCCGCGTGCAGCGCCGCGTCCTGTGCCGTCTCGGCCACGATTGCCGCGAGCGCGGCCATCGCCGCGAGGCAGGATTTGGTCGCCGCGACCGACCTTTCCGGCCCGGCGCGCAACGCGATGATCGTGTCGGCGGCATCCGCCAGCGGCGACTCCTCGTCGTTGACCAGCGCGACGATGTGCGTGCCCGTGCGCCGATGCGCTTCGACCGTGGCGAGCAGATCGGGGCTGCGGCCCGATTGCGAGATGGCGATGCACAGCGTGTCCGGCGCCCCCCCGGCGGGCGCATCGAACACCGACGCGATCGATGGCGCAGCGGAGACCACCGGAATTCCCAGCATCGCCTCGAACAGATATTTGCCATAGGTCGCGGCATGATCCGACGAGCCGCGGGCGCAGGTGACGACCAGCCGGGGCGGGGTGGCCCGCAGCCGTTCCGCCAGCGCGGTGATCGCGAACTGGTTATGGTCGAGCAACCGGGCCACGGCGGCGGCGGCCTCGCCAGCCTCGGCGAACATCAAACTTGTGTCTTCCGCCCGATCGATCATGTGCCGTGCCTCGCATTTCCAGAGTACACCGGTTCAAATATTCCAAGATGAGCATATTTGCTAGATTTCTTTCTATTCCTGTGATGGGATGCCCGGCATGACTCATATTTGCTCCAACAAGACTGATCGCCGTGCGGTGCTGGGCGGCATGATCGGAATGCTGGCCCCGCTCCCCTCGCTGGCGCGCGATGCACGGGTCTCGCAGCGCCCGGTTCCGGCGGAACGGCGCTTCACCAGCGCCGCGGTGGAGGCGGAGATTGCGCGGGTATCGGCGCGGATCGGCGACCCCGAACTCGCCTGGCTGTTCGCCAATTGCTATCCCAACACGCTCGATACGACCGTGGAGACAGGCATTGTCGAGGGGCGGCCCGACACCTTCCTGATCACCGGCGACATCCCGTGCCTGTGGCTGCGCGACAGCGCCGCGCAGGTTCACGGCTATCTCCCGCTCGCGCGGCGCGACCCGGCGCTGCGCAGGCTGTTCCACGGGCTGATCGCGCGGCATGCCCGCTGCATCCTGATCGATCCCTATGCCAATGCCTTTACGCGGGACCCCGGCGCGGCGACGCCGCTATCCTGGGCGAAGGACGACATGACGACGATGCTGCCCGGCGTCGCCGAGCGGAAATGGGAAGTCGATTCGCTATGCCATGTCCTGCGGCTGGCGCATGGCTATTGGCGCGCGACGCGCGATCCCGCGCCGTTCGATGCGCTATGGGCAAAGGCTGCGCGGACGATCGTCGATACCTTCCGCGCTCAGCAAAGGCTGGACGGCCCGGGCCCCTATCGCTTCCAGCGCGCGGCAGAGAGCGCCACCGATACGCTGATCCTCGAGGGGCAGGGCGCCCCGACGCGCAAAATCGGGCTGATCCATTCGATGTTCCGCCCGTCCGACGACGCCTGTACTTATCCGTTCCTCATCCCGGCAAACCTGTTCGCAGTGACGGCGCTGCGCTGGCTGGCCGAGATCGCGCACCAGGCGTGCGGCGACGCGGCGCTGGCGGCGGAGGCGGTCGCGCTGGCCGATCAGGTCACGGTGGCGCTGCGCGCGCATGGCCGGATCGGGGCGGGCCCCGATGCGGTCTGGGCCTATGAAGTCGATGGCTATGGCAACACGCTGTTCATGGACGATGCCAATGCGCCCAGCCTGTCGTCGCTCGCCTATCTCGGCTGCGTGCCCCGGGACGACGCGCTGTTCCGGCGGACCGAGGCGCGGTGCTGGAGCGACGCCAACCCCTATTTCTTCCGCGGGCCGGCGGGTGAGGGGATTGGCGGGCCGCATGTCGGGTTGGACATGATCTGGCCGATGTCGCTGATCGTTCGCGGGCTGAGCAGCGACGACGACGCCGTGATCCGCCGGTGCCTGCAGGTGCTGAAGACCACCCATGCCGACACCGGCTTCATGCACGAGGCGTTCGCCGCCGCCGATCCGGCGAAGTTCACCCGAAGCTGGTTCGCCTGGGCCAATGCGATGTTCGGCGAATTGATCGTCGACCTTGCAGCGCGACGCCCGGCGCTGCTGGCGTAGGGCGTCAGGGCGTTTCCATCCGACCGATGTGGAGCGACCGCGTTGCCGCCGCGGCCAGCGCCAGCGCGGCCACGCCGTCGCGGTGGGTGATCGCGGGCGCCGCGCCGGCGATCACCTCGGCGAAATGGTCCAGCTCGGCACGATAGGCCGCGGCATAGCGATCGAGGAAGAAATTCTGGAGCCGGTCGCGCGTCGCGCCCTCCTCGTGCCAGGTTTCCACCATCGTCTCGGCGACATTGCCGACGCGCAGCATGCCGCGTGCGCCGAACGCCTCGATCCGCTGGTCATAGCCATAGCCGCTGCGACGGCTGGAACTGATGCTGCACAGCCGCCCGCTGGCGGTGCGCAACACGGTGCGCGCGGTGTCGACATCCCCCGCCGCGCCGATCGCCGGATCGATCAGGCACGATGCGCTGGCGAACACCCCCACTGGCTCCTCGTCCAGCAGCCATCGCGCCATGTCGAAATCATGGATCACCATGTCGGTGAACATGCCGCCCGATCCCGCGACATAGGCAGGCGGCGGCGGGGCGGGATCGTGGCTGACGATATGCAGCGACTCCAGCGCCCCCACTGCACCGCCCGCCAGCCGCGCGCGCAGCGCTGCGAAATGCGGGTCGAAGCGCCGGTTGAACCCCAGCAACACGCGCGCGCCAAGAGCATCCAGCCGGTCGGCGGCAGCAACCGCGGCGGCAAGGCTCTGGTCGAGCGGCTTTTCGCATAGGACGGGCTTGCCCGCTTCGGCGGCGGCGATCGTATAGGCGATGTGGGTGTCGGTGGCGCTCGCGACGATGATCCCGGCCACCTCCGGGTCGTTGATTGCGGCATCGGCGTCTGCGCTTCGCGCGCCATGGCGCTCCGCGAGCGAGGCTGCGGCGTCGACATCCCGGTCCACGACATGCAGCAGCCGCAACCGTGAATGCGCGGCGATATTGGCCGCATGGATACGCCCGATCCGCCCAGCGCCGATCAGCGCAATTGCGTGCATGCCGCGTTCCTTTCGGCCTTGCCCATTCCACAGCTTGGCCCACCTACGCAACAGCGCGGCGCAATATGGAACGGGAGTTGCGATGTCTCTCCGTATGAAATACGAATTTCGTCAGGAGCAATCGATGGGCGGACATGACGAGCGGCAGGATTGATAGCCCGACATCACTGGACCTGCTCACCATAGGGCGTTCCAGCGTGGACCTGTACGGCGAACAGGTCGGCGGGCGGCTGGAGGACATGGCGAGCTTCGCCAAATATCTCGGCGGCAGCCCGACCAACACGGCGGTTGGCGCGGCACGGCTGGGGCTTCGCGCGGGCCTCGTGACACGGGTCGGCGACGATCATATGGGCCGCTTCATCCGCGAGCAGCTCGATCGCGAGGGCGTCGACACGCGCGGCGTGCGGACCGATCCCGATCGGCTGACGGCGCTGGCGGTGCTCGGTATCCGCGACGCCGAGACCTTCCCGCTGCTCTTTTATCGCGAGGATTGCGCCGACATGGCGCTGTGCGCGGCGGACGTGGATCCCGCGCTGCTCGCCTCGACGGGGGCGGTGCTGATCAACGGCACGCATTTGTCGCGCCCGGGCGTGTTCGCTGCCAGCGTGGCGGCGGCACGGGCGATGCGGGCACAGGGCGGGCGCGTGGTGTTCGACGTGGACTATCGCCCGGTGCTTTGGGGTGTCGCTCAACCGGCGATGGGCGAGCAGCGTTTCGTACCCGATGCGCATGTCACCGCGACACTCCAGCAGGTGCTGCCGCTGGTCGACCTGATCGTCGGTACCGAGGAGGAGATCCACATCCTTGGCGGCGCGACCGACACGATCACTGCGCTGCAGACGATCCGCACCCAGAGCCGGGCGCCGATCGTGATGAAACGCGGCGCGCAGGGATGCGTCGCGTTCGAAGGCGCGATCCCCGATGCAATCGAACAGGGGCTGGCCGTACCCGGCTTCCCGATCGAGGTGTTCAATGTGCTCGGCGCGGGCGACGCTTTCATGGCCGGGTTGCTCCGCGGTTGGCTGCGCGGCGAGCCGCTGGCGGTCGCTTGCCGATGGGGCAATGCCTGCGGAGCGCTGGTCGTGTCGCGGCATGGTTGCGCGCCGGCGATGCCGGGCTGGGATGAGCTTCAGGCGTTCCTTGCCCGCACCGACTGGCCGTTCCGCCTGCGCTCGGACGTCGGACTGGCGCAGCATCACTGGGCGGCGCACCGCGCGCGCCGCTATGACGCGCTGACGGTGCTGGCGGTCGATCATCGCAGCCAGTTCGACGAGATGGTCGTCGACCTTGGCGTTCCGCGTGACCGGATCGCGGGTTTCAAATCGTTGGTTCTGCGCGCCACGCACCGGCTGGCGCAGGGGGACACCCGCTTCGGCACCTTGCTCGACGGTCGCGACGGCGCCCGCGCGTTGGAGGCGGCGGCGGATTTGCCCTATTGGGTTGGGAGCCCGATCGAAGTGCCGGGGTCGCGGCCGCTCCAGTTCGAGGGCGGTGCGGATGTCGGCATCACGCTGCGCGAATGGCCGGTGCAGCAGGTGGTGAAGTGCCTCGTCTATTATCGTCTCGACGATCCCCCGGAACTGCGCGCGATGCAGGATCGCCAGTTGCTGCGGCTGTTCGATGCCTGTCGCGGCACACGCCACGAATTGCTCGTCGAAGTGATCGTGTCGGCGCACGGCCTGGTTGCGGTCGACACCACGGCGCAGGTGCTGGAGCATTTCTACACGCTCGGCGTCTATCCCGATTGGTGGAAGCTCGAGCCCGACGGCGATCCCGCCACCTGGGCGGCGATCGACGCCGTGATCGCGCGACACGACCCGCTCTGCCAGGGGGTATTGCTGCTCGGGCTTTCGGCAACGCCGCAGGTGCTGGTCGAGCGATTCGCGGCGGCGGCGCCCTTCACCATCGTGAAGGGCTTTGCCGTTGGTCGGACGATCTGGCACGATAGCGCGCAGCAATGGCTGACCGGCACGATCGACGACTCGGAGGCGATAGAGCGGATCGCGGCGAACTTCCGCGCGCTGGTGGAGGCATGGCGCCAGGCGCGCGCGGCGCTTTGATCGCGCCCGCTACCGTCCGGCTTACGGCCGGGCAGGCATTGGTCCGCTGGATGGCGGCACAGCACAGCGAAGTGGACGGGGCGATCCTGCCCTTTTTCGGAGGCGTCTGGGCGATCTTCGGCCATGGCAATGTCGCCGGGCTGGGCGAGGCGCTGGCGGGCGCGCCAGACACGCTGCCGGTGTTTCGCGCGCATAGCGAGCAGGGCATGGCGCATGCCGCCATCGCCTATGCCAAGGCCCACCGCCGCGAGCGCGCAATGGCCTGTACCAGTTCGATCGGGCCGGGCGCGACCAACATGGTGACGGCGGCGGCGGTGGCGCATCTCAACCGTTTGCCGGTGCTGTTCCTGCCCGGCGACGTCTTCGCCAGCCGCCGCCCCGATCCGGTGCTTCAGCAGCTCGAGGATTTCGGCGACGCGACGGTATCGGCGAACGATTGTTTCCGCCCCGTCTCGCGGCTGTTCGATCGCATCACCCGGCCCGAGCAGCTGATCGACGCCCTGCCGCGTGCAATGGCGGTGCTGACCGACGCAGCGGCATGCGGCCCGGTGACGCTGGCGCTGTGCCAGGACGTGCAGGCCGAGGCGTTCGACTATCCCGAGCATCTGTTCCGCACCCGCATCTGGCACCGCCGCCGGCCGGCGCCCGACGCAGGCGAGCTTGCGCGGCTGGTCGCCGCGATCCGCGAGGCGCGCGCGCCACTGATCGTGGGGGGCGGGGGCGTGCTCTATTCCCGCGCGGAAGCTGCGCTGGCGGCGTTCGCTGCGGCTACCGGCATTCCGGTCGCTGAGACACAGGCGGGAAAGGGGGCGCTGCCCTGGGACCATCCACAGGCGCTGGGCGGTATCGGAGTCACCGGGACCGATCCCGCCAACGGCGCGGCGCGGGGTGCCGATCTGGTCATCGGTATCGGCACGCGGCTTCAGGACTTCACCACGGGATCGCGCACGCTGTTCGCGCCCGGAGCCCGACTTTGCCAGGTCAATATCGCGTTGCACGACGCGGCCAAGCACGACGCGATACCCGTGCTCGCCGACGCCCGGGTCGTGATCGAGGCACTGACGGCGGCGCTGGACGGGTGGCACGTTCCGGCGGCTTGGCGTTCCACGTATCTCGGCGAGGTGGCGGCCTGGAACCGGGCGTTGGACGCGGCGACGGCGCCCGACGCGGCGATGCCGTCCGACGCGCAGGTCGTCGGCGCGGTGCTCGCCGCCGCCGATCCGGACGCAGTGGTGGTCTGCGCCGCCGGCGGGCTGCCGGGCGAGTTGCACAAGCTGTGGCGCACACGCCGCGCCGGCGGCTACCATGCCGAATATGGCCTCTCCTGCATGGGCTATGAGATTGCGGGCGGGCTGGGCGTGCGTATGGCGATGCCCGATCGCGAGGTGATCGTGATGGTCGGCGACGGCAGCTATATGATGCTCAACGCCGAACTGGCGACGTCGGTGGCGCTCGGGCTCCCGCTGATCGTAGTGCTGGTCGACAATCGCGGTTTTGGCTGTATCGACCGGCTCCAGCGCGCGACTGCGGGGCGTGCGTTCAACAACACGCTAGAGGCGCCGGTGATCGATTTCGTCGCCCATGCCCGAAGCCTGGGCGCGTTGGCGGAGGCGGTGCCCGATGTGGGGGCGCTCGGCGCGGCAATGGCGCGGGCGCGGGCGGCGGGGCGTAGCAGCGTGCTGGTGATCCGCGCCGATCCTGCGCGCGTCACGCACATTGGTGGCCATTGGTGGGACGTGGCGGTGGCAGAAGTCTCGCGCCAGCCCGAGGTACAGGCCGCCCGCAGCGCCTATGACCGCGCGCGCGACGGGCAGGGCGCATGACGCTCCGCTGGGGCGTCAGCCCGATCGCCTGGGCGAATGACGACCTGCCCGAACTGGGCGGCGGCACCACGCTCGAGACGATTCTGGCGGATGCGCAGGCGATCGGGTTCGAGGGGGTCGAACTGGGGCATCTCTTTCCCCGCGATCTGGCGGTGCTGGCGCCGCTGCTGGCGCGTTACGAGCTCGCACTGGTGGGCGGATGGTATGGCGCGAGCCTCCTGACGCGCGACGCCGATGCGGAGATTGCGGCGATGGCCCCGCATCTGGACCTCCTCGCCCGGACCGGCGCCGGCGTGGTCGTGCTCGCCGAGACGAGCAACGCCGTCCATGGCGACAGGACGAGCCGGCTCGACGGGCCGCCGCGGCTGGCGGCGTCGGACTGGGCGAGCTTTGGTGGCAAGCTCGACCGGGTCGCCGCTCATGTCGCCCGACGGGGGCTGCGGCTGGCCTATCACCATCACCTCGGCACGGTCGTCGAGAATGGCGACGACCTGGAGCGGCTTTTGGCGGTAACGGGGCAGGGCGTGGGGATCACGCTGGACACCGGCCATGCGCACTATGGGGGCATCGATCCCGTCGCAGTGGTGCGCGACCATCCGCACAGGATCGCGCATGTCCACTGCAAGGACGTTCGCGCCGCGCGGCATGCCGCCACCGCGGCGGCGGGCGGCAGTTTTCTTGACGGGGTGATCGCGGGCATGTTCACCGTGCCGGGGGACGGCGACCTCGATTTCGCTCCGCTATTCAGCGCGTTGGAGACGGCGGGCTATAATGGGTGGATCGTGGTCGAAGCCGAACAGGATCCCGCAAAGGCCGATCCGCGCGCGTACAGCACGCTGGGATTGAAAGCGCTGCGAGCGATCACGGGCCGGCGCGGCGCCTGACCGGGGTCAGGCGCCGTATCGTACGACCGTTACTGATCTTCCGCGCACTTCGGGGTCAGAAGTTCAGCTTCACCCGGATCGTGGCGGAATGGCTCTGGAAGGCGCGACGCACCTCGCCATCATATTGCACCCCAATCTGGAGGCGGTCGTCCTTCAGGAAGGACAGCCCGGCGCCGAGGCTCGCACCATCGCGTGCGCCCCGCGATGAGGTGCTGGTGAATGCCACGCCACCCAGGACCGCGGTCAGCGGGATCGGGCCGTTGGTGTAATTATGCACCCAACCGACCTTCAGCGACGGCAGGAACCGGCCCGAAGCGCTGTCAAAGATGCCCGATGCCTGGATGCCTGCCTCATGCCCGAAAGAGTCGACATTCAGCGAGCGGACCTGAAGATTGCTCAACCCGCCGCCGGTCTCGGCATAACCCGCGTTCTTGAGATGCACCTCGCGGACCCCCGCGAACGGCGTGACCGATGCAGTGTCGCTGAGCGGGACGGTGTAGCTGACCCGCAGATTGCCCAGATATTGCTGACCGTCGAACGAGGCCTTCGCCGTCTTTCCGAGGAAATCGATCCGGCGCTGCTGGCGATAGAAATTATAGCCGAAGCCGAGTTGGCCGTCGATCGCGAGGCCCGCCGTCTCTGGATCGCCCGGCTGCCAGGTGAAATATCCGGTAGCCTGGACACTGTCCAGCCGGGTCCTGCTGCCCGTCAGGTCGGCGCGACCGTCGGCGGTGCTGTTGACCCAGCTTAGTGCGCCGCCCGCGACGAGGTTGGACGTGGCGAACAGGTCGGCGCCGACCATTACGCCATAGCTGCTCGCCTTATAGGGCGAGGCCCCGGTGTCGACGCCGCGTTTCGCCGTGTTGAAGAGCATTTGCCCCCACACGGCGCCGCGCTGGCCCTGTGACCCGGCGGCGAGGCCGCGCTCCTCGCGCCCGCTGGCATTGGCCGCCAGCACTTCCTGGTGCTGGACGATCGCATTGACCGCCGGCGACACCGCGATCGCGACCACCTGCGGCGTCAACTGCGTGGGCGAGAGCTGGATGATGCCCCGCTCCTGCTCGTTCGGAGTCAGCGCAGCCAGCGGGATCAGGATGTTGGTGATGATCGGAGTACCCGCGGTGCCGCCCTGATCCGCGATCGCGTCGAGCGCCGCGCCGGTCCCGACGCCGGAACCCCCTGCCACTACGCCCGTCGCGGTGAAGCTGGTCGGCTGGACCGATTCGCTGACGGTCAGCACCAGTCCCGTGGCACCGCCGCTGGCGACGGAGAAGAAGGTGCCGCCAAATGCCCCGGCGGAGGCGGTGAGGTTGCTATAGGTAAGCCCGCCGGTCGCCTTGACCACCGTATAGGAATCGCCGGCTGCGATGGTGCCCGTACCCAGCGCGACCAGCTTGACCGTCGCATTGGTCAGGCTGGCAGTGCCGCTGACCTGCAACTGGCCATAGGCCGCGGTCGAAGTCACGCCGACCAGCAGCGTTCCCCCGGTCTGGCTATAATTGCCGGTGACCGGAACGACGCCGTTGATGCGCAGCGTGCCGCCATTGTTGATCAGGCTATGCGTACCGACATTGACCGCATCGTTGAGCAGGAGGTTGCCGGTCACCACCATGTTGCTCAGCAGGTTCTTGATCGTGCCCTGGCTCCCCGACGCATAGCCGGTGAGCGTGCCGAACACCGTGCCGGACCCGCCCGCGATGCGCAGGTCCGCGGTCGACAGGTTCTCGATATTGCCTGCGATCACGCCGGTATTGGCGATCGGACCCAGCGTGCCGGCATTATAGATCGCCGCAATCGATCCGCTTAGCGTGCCGCTGTTGCTGAGCGTGCCGAGGCTGCCGGCGCTGGCGATATAGACCGGATAGTCGGCGACGACGCTACCGCTGTTGGTCAGGCTGGCGAGGCTCGCGCCGATATAATTGTTGATCGGGGTCAGGACGAGGTTGTTGCCGCTGGCGCCTGCGCTGAGCGCGAGCCCGGTGATGGGTGCGGTGATGACCGACACCCCGGCATAGCTCGATCCGGCGCCGCCGGTGACCAGCGTGCCCGCCGCGCTGCCCGCGAGGTAATTGGCCGCGCTGACCAGGCTGGTCGAGATGGTGCCGCCGGAGAGGGTCGCGGCGCCGCTGACGTTGATCTGCTTGCCGGTTGCGAGGACCAGCGAGCCTGCGGTCTGGCCGAAATCGCCGGTGATCGCTGCGCTGTTGTCGAGGCTCAGCACTGCGCCGCTGTTAGTGACGGCGGATGCCACCACATCGTCATTGAGCAGCATGTTGCCCGAGGCGAACACCACAGCGCCCGCGCTGTTGCTGATCGTGCCGCGCGCGCCGCCGAGCCCGGTCAGGGTGCCGATCGTGGACCCCGTGCCGCCGGTGAAGGTCAGCGCCTGTGTAGCGACATTCTCGATATTGCCCGCGATCACGCCGGTGTTGGCGATCGGGCCCAGCGTGCCGGCATTGTAGATAGCCGCGATCGACCCGCTGAGCGTGCCGCTGTTGCTGAGCGCACCCAGGCTGCCGCTAGCGGCGACATAGACCGGATAATCGACGGCGAGGCTGCCGCTGTTGGCCAGGCTCGCGAGGTTTTCACCGATATAATTGTTGTTCGCGGTCACGACGAGGTTGTTGCCGCTGGCGCCCGAAGTGAGTGCGAGCCCGTTGATCGGCGCGGTTGCGACCGACACGCCGGTGTAGCTCGACCCGGCCCCGCCGGTGACCAGCGTGCCCGCCGTGCTGCCCGCCAAGTAATTGGCCGCGCCGACCAGGCTGGTCGAGACGGTGCCGCCGGAGAAGGTCGCCGCGCCGCTGACGTTGAGCTGCTTGCCGGTCGCCAGGACCAGCGAGCCTGCGGTCTGGGCGAAGTCGCCGGTGATCGCTGCGCTGCTGTCGAGGCTCAGCACCGCTCCGCTGTTGGTGACGGCGCTCGCCACGACATCGTCGTTGAGCAGCAGATTGCCCGAAGCGAACACGACAGCGCCCGCGCTGTTGGTGATCGTACCCCGTCCACCAGCCAAGCCGGTCAGCGTGCCGATCGTCGACCCGGTGCCGCCGGTGAAGGTCAGCGCCTGTGTAGCGACATTCTCGATATTGCCCGCGATCACGCCGGTGTTGGCGATCGGGCCCAGCGTGCCGGCATTGTAGATCGCGGCGATCGAACCACTGAGCGTGCCGCTGTTGGCCAGTGCGCCGAGGCTGCCGCTGGCGGCGACATAGACCGGATAATCGACGGCGAGGCTGCCGCTATTGGCAAGGCTCGCGAGGTTCGCACCGATATAATTGTTGTTCGCGGTCACGACGAGGTCGTTGCCGCTGGCGCCCGAGGTGAGCGCGAGCCCGGTGATCGGTGCGGTGACGACCGACACCCCGGTGTAGCTCGATCCGGCGCCGCCGGTGACCAGCGTGCCCGCCGCGCTGCCCGCGAAGTAATTGGCCGCGCTGATCAGGCTGGTCGAGACGGTGCCGCCGGAAAGGGTCGCCGCGCCGCTGACGTTGAGCTGCTTGCCGGTTGCGAGGACCAGCGAGCCAGCGGTCTGGGCGAAGTCGCCGGTGATCGCTGCGCTGTTGTCGAGGCTCAGCACCGCGCCGCTGTTGGTGACGGCGCTCGCCACGACATCGTCATTGAGCAGCATGTTGCCCGAGGCGAACACGACAGCGCCCGCGCTGTTGCTGATCGTGCCGCGTCCGCCTGCGAGCCCGGTGAGCGTGCCGATCGTGGAGCCGGTGCCGCCGGTGAAGGTCAGCGCCTGTGCCGAGATATTCTCGATATTGCCCTCGATCAGGCCGCTATTGGTGATCGGACCCAGCGTGCCGGCATTGTAGATCGCCGCGATCGAACCGCTGAGCGTGCCACTGTTGCTGAGCGCGCCCAGGCTGCCGCTAGCCGCCACATACACCGGGTAGTCGGCGACCAGGCTGCCGCTGTTGGTCAGGCTCGCGAGCCCGGCGCCGATATAGTTGTTCTGCGCCGTAACGACTAGGTTGTTGCCGCTCGCGCCTGCGCTGAGGGCAAGGCCAGTGATCGGGCCGGTGGTGACCGAGACCCCGGTATAGTTGGAGCCAGCTCCGCCGGTGACCAAAGTGCCCGCCGACGTCCCCGCCAGATAGTTGGCCGCATCGGGCAGGGTGGTCGCCACGCTGCCGCCGGTGAGGCTGGCCGCGCCGCTGACATTGAGCTGTTTGCCCGTCGCCAGCAAGAGCGATCCTGCGGTCTGGCTGTAATCGCCGGTGATTGCTGCGCTCTCGGCGAGGCCCAGTACCGCGCCGCTGTTCGTCACGGCGGATGCGACGATATCGTCGTTGAGCAGCATGTTGCCCGAGGTGAACGCCACCCCACCCGCGCTGGTGATCGTGCCGCGTCCGCCCGCGAGCCCGGTCAGCGTACCGGCGCTCGACCCGCTCCCGCCGGTGAAGGTCAGCGCCTGTGCCGCGGCGTTCTCGATATTGCCCGCGATCACGCCGGTGTTGGCGATTACTGGCAGCGCGCCCGTCGACTGGTTAGAGATCGCGATCGTCGCCTGGATCAGCCCGCTGTTGCTGAACTGGCCGATCGTGCCGCTGTTGAGGACGCCATAGGTCGCGCCCGAGAGCGTGCCGCTGTTCGTCACGACGTCCAGCGTTCCCGCATTGTTGAGCGCCGCGCTGGTCGGGGCGGCGGTATCCAGCACCAGCCCGCTATTGGTGAAGCTGCCGATGCTGCCGCCATTGTAGACGGCCAGCGCGCCGGCGATCGTGCCGCTGTTGGCGACGCTTGCGATCGTACCGCTATTGTAGAGCCCACGCGATTCGCCGCTGATCGTGCCAAGATTGACGACCGAGCCGATCGTGCCCGCATTGTTCAGCCCGGCGGCCAGTACCGCAGGCGTGTCGATCATGCTCCCGCTGTTCAGGATCGTGCCGATTTCGCCCGTGTTGTACACGCCGACAACCCCAGCAATCGCGCCGTTATTGTCGATCAGGCCGATCGTGCCGTTGTTGTTCAGCCCATAGAGGGTGCCGTCGAGCACGCCGGTGTTCGACAGCGTCCCGATGCTGCCCGAGGCAGCGACATAGGCGGCGGTGGTCACGGCGGTGATCGCGCCGCTGTTCACCAGATTGGCGAGCGAACCGCCGATATAGTCATTCCGCGCCGAGAGCAGCAGGCTTACCGTGCTGCCGATGGTGCCGGTCGCGGTGGTCACGGCCAGCCCGGTGATGCCGGAGGAGATGCTGACGCCCGAATAGCTGGAGCCCGCGCCACCGGAGACCAAGGTCCCGGCGCTGTTGCCGACGATGTAATTTGCCGAGGTATCGAACTGGTCGGTCGTGATGCGGCCGCCGCTGAGGTTCGCCACGCCGCTGACCTGGAGCGACGAGAGCCCGAGCGCGAGCGTGCCCGACGCCTGGCTGTAATTGCCGGTGATGTTGACGATGCTGGTGAGCTGCACCGTCGCCCCGTTGTTCACCACGGTGCCCGAGCCGACATTGATGGCGTCGTTCAGCACCATGCCGCCCGATGCGAAGACCACATTGCCCTGGGTATTGGTGATCGTGCCCTGGCCCGAGCCAGTGCCGGTCAGCGTGCCGAAGGTTCCGGCGCTGCCGCCTACGAATACCAGCGCTTGCGCCGCATCGTTCACGATATTGCCGGCGAAGGTGCCGCTGTTGACGATCGTCCCCAGCGCGCCGCTGTTATAGAGCGCGACCGCGCCGGCGATGGTGCCGCTGTTGGTGAGCGCGCCGAGCGTGCCGGTGCTTAAGACCGCGCCAATCTGGCCCGAGCCCGCCGAAAGCTGGCTGTTGACGATCGCGCCGCTGTTGTTGAGCGCAGTGATCGTGCCGCCGTTATAGACGCCCGCCGATGCCGCCGCGACCAGGCTGCCGGTGTTGCTGAGCTGGCCGATGCTGCCATTGTTGGAGATCGCGGTGCCGCCGACGTTGAACGTCCCGCTGTTGTTGAGCGCAGCGATAGCGCCCTGATTGGCCACACCGAAAGTGCCGCTGACGGTGCTGGTGTTCCCCAGCGTGCCGACCGAGCCGGTCCCGGCGATATAGAAGGCGGTGCCCGCGTCGAGGCTGGTCGTATTGTCGAGCGTCGCGAGCGTGCCGCCGACATAGTTGTTCGAGACATTGGCGACCAGGTTGGTGCCCTGAGTCCCGCCGGTGATCTCCAGAACGCCGATATTCGCGTTCACCGCGAGGCCGCTATAGGACGACCCCGTGCCGCCCTGGACCAGCGTGCCCGCGCTGGTGCCGGAGAGATAGTTGCCCGTCGCCGAGAAGCCGTCGACGGCGATGGTCCCGCCGCTGATGTTTGCGGTCCCGCTGACCGCGAGGCTGCTCGTGCCCAGGCTCATGCCCAGCGTACCACCGGTCTGGCTGTAGTCGCCGGTGACATTGACCGTCCGGTCGAGCTGGACCGAGGCGCCGCTGTTGACCAGCGTATGCCCGGCCACTGCGACGCTGTCGTCGAGCAGGATATTGCCGGACGCCAGCACGATGTCGGCGTTGCTGGTGATCGTGCCCTGCGCGCCCGCCATCCCGGTGAAGACACCATTGACGCCGGTGCCGCCGGTCAGCGTCAGGTTGGTGCCCGACGTGTTGAGCACATCGCCCATCACGGTGCCGCTGTTCGCGACGAGGCCGATGCCGCCCGCATCGACGATCGCGTTCGGCCCCTGGATCAGGCCGCTATTCGCGATCGTCCCGATCGTGCCGAGCCCGTTGATTGCAGCCACACTGCCCGACAGCGTCCCGCTGTTCGACAGCAGGCCGAGATTGCCGGTGCTCGCGACATAGACCGGCGTCGTGCCGCTAAGCGTGCCGGTGTTGGCGATGGTGCCGAGCGTGCCGCCGACATAGTTGTTCGCGACCGAGAGCAGCAGGTTCGTATTGCCGCCGATGGTGGCGGTCGCGTCCGTTACGCTGAGGCCGGTCACGCCCGAAGTGACGCTGACACCGCCATAGGAGGAGCCCGACGCCGCCTGGATCAGCGTGTAGGAATCGCCTGCCAGGTAATTTCCGGTGCTGGCCAGCGCGGCGGCGATGGTGCCGCCCGTGACGGTGGCGGTTCCGCTCACCGCAAGCCCACTCACGCCGGCATCGACCAGCAGCGAACCCGCCGACTGGCTGTAATTGCCCGTGATGCTCGTCATGCCGGGCAGGGTGATCACCGCGCCGCTGTTGACCACGCTGTGGCCGGTCGCGTCGATGTCGTCGTTGAGCAACAGGTTGCCGCTGCTGAACACCAGGTTGCTGGCCGTATTCACGATGCTGCCGCGGCCGCTCATGCCGGTCAGCGTGCCGATCGCCGCGCCGGTGCCGCCCGAGATGGTGAAGTCCTGTGCCGAGTCGTTGATGATCGAGCCCTGGATCAGGCCGCTGTTGGCGATACCGGCGAGCGAGGCGCCGGACGTGATGTACAATGCCTGCGCACCGCCCTGAAGCGTGCCGCTGTTGTCGATCAGCCCTATCGTGCCGCCATTGTTGTAAATCCCGATCGAGATCAGCCCGCTGTTGCTCAGCGTACCGATGCTGCCGCTATTCTGCAGCCCGGTGCCCGATGCGGTGGTCGCCGTCGTGATCGTGCCGGTGTTGATCAACGCGCCGATCTGGCCCGCGTTGTAGACGCCCTTGTCACCGCCCTGGATCAGCCCCGAATTGCTCAGAAGCGTCGTCAGGCCGAGGTTGGTGACGCCGGTGGACGTGCCGGACAGGGTGCCGCTGTTGTCCAGCGTGCCCAGGCTGCCGGTCGCGGCGACATAGACGCCGTCGGAAACGCCGCTGACGGTGCCCGTGTTGTTCAGCGACGACAGCGTACCGCCGACATAGTAGTTGCTGACACCCATCACGAGGTCGTTGCCGCTGGTGACCGCTCCCGCCGCCAGGCCGGTGATGCCCCCCGCATTGACGGTGGCGCCGCTATAGCTGGAGCCCGCGCCGCCCGACACCAGCGTTCCGGCAGTGCCGCCGAAAAGATAGTTGCCGGTCGCCGAGAAGCCGCCCACCGCGACGATGCCGCCCGTGAAGTTCGCCGCCTGCGTCACGACCAGCTTGCCGGTGGTGCCCAGGTTGAGCGTGCCTGCGCTCTGGGTGAAATTGCCGTCGACGTTGACGATCGTCGCCAGCGTGATGTCGGCGCCGGTGTTGCTGACGGTCAGCGCGCTGGCAGCTATGTTGACGGCTTTGATCGTATCGTTGAGCAGCAGCGCACCCGCGGCGAAGGTGAGGTTGCCGGTGGCACCGATCGTGCCCTGGGTCGTGCCGGTGGAGCCGGTAAACGTACCGATCGCGCCGCCGCTGCCACCGATGATGGTGCCGATCACGCCGCCGGATGGGTTGATATTGCCGCGGATCAGGCCGCTGTTGATGACCGTGCCGAACGTGCCGGCAAGCGCGTTTTGGCCCGCCAGCGTGCCGCTATTGTTGACCGCGGTGATGACGGCGTTGTTCTGGATCGCCACGCCCGCGCCGTTGATGACGCCGCTGTTGGTCACCGTGCCGATCGTGCCGCTGTTCAGGATCGCCCAACTGCTGTTGGTGATCGTACCGCTATTGACCAGCTGGCCGATGCTGCCCTGGTTCCACAGCGCGGTGAAATTGGCGTTGGTGATCCGCCCGGAGTTGCCGAACGTGCCGATCGTGCCGCGGTTGTTGACGCCGAATTGCGCGCCACCCAGCGTCCCGGTGTTCGACACCGTGCCGATGGTGCCGGTCGTTGCCACGTACAGCCCGGTGGACGCGCTGGTGAGCGATGCCGCATTGGCGAGCGTCGTGAGCGATCCGCCGACATAGTCGTTGGTAATCGCCAGCAACAGGTTGTTCCCGCTGATGCTCGAAGAACTCGCCAGGCCGGTGATGGTGCCGGTCGACACGGTCGCGCCGGAAAGCGACGAGCTCGCGCCGCCGGAGACCAGCGTATAGCTGCTCGCCAGGTAATTCCCCGTGCTGGACAGGCTGGCGGCGACGGTTCCGCCGCTGAGGTTCGCCGCGCCGCTGACGATCAGGCTGCTGGTGCCGGGCGTGACGCTGAGCGTGCCTGCCGATTGGCTGTAATTGCCGGTGATGCTGATATTGCTGGTCAGCGACAGGCTGGCGCCGGTGTTGCTGACGGTGCGGCCGGTGGCGATGATCCGGTCGTTCAGCAGCAGATTACCCGATGCGAACACCACGTTGCTCAGCGTGTTGTTGATCGTGCCGATGCCCGACGTGCCGGTCAGCGTACCGATCGTGCCCGCCGCGCCGCCGGTGATCGTCAGGTTGTTGGCGGTCTGGTTGTCGATCCGGCCCTTGATGACGCCACTGTTGGAAAGCCCGCCCAGGCTGCCCGACACGTAGATCACGTTGTTGCCGCTGAGCGTGCCACCATTGGCGTTGACCAGCGTGCCCAGTGTGCCGGCGACGTTCAGCGCGTTCGTGGCGTTGCCGATATAGCCGCTGTTGACCAGCGACCCCAGCGTGCCGCTGACCTGGACGGCGCTCTGCCCCGAGGTGATCGTGCCGCTGTTGTTGATCGTGCCGGCGTTGCTGTTGCCGTCGAGATAGATACCCTGCGGCCCGCCGTTGATGCTGCCGCTGTTGCTGAGCAAGCCCAGCGTGCCGTAATTGGCAAAGCCCGCCGAGCCCGAGGAAATCAGGCCGGCATTGGTGAGCGTACCCATCGACGTGTCGTTCTGCAGGCCCGCCGCAGTGCCGCCCAGGATCGTGCCGGTCGATGTGTTGGTCAGGTTCGTGATCGTGTTCTGGTTGCCCAGGCCCTTTTGCCCGCCGCTGATCAAACCGCTGTTGGACAGGCTGCCGATGCTGCCATTGCTGCTGAGGCCATCATTCAGGCCGGTCAGCGTGCCGCTGTTGATAAGCGTGCCGATCGCGCCGGTGTTGGCGACGTAGAGCGCCCAGGTCGTGCCGCTGATCGAGTCGCTATTGTTGATCGAAGCCTGCGTATCGCCGACATAGATGTTGTTGGCCGACAGCAGCAGGTTGGTGCCGCTGGTCGAGCTGCCAAAGGCCAGGCCGGTAAAGCCGCCGCTCGACACGATGCTGACGCCCGAATAGCTCGATCCGACACCGCCGCTGACCAGCGTACCGCCGGCCGCCCCCTTCAGATAGGTCGCGTTGGTCGAAAAACCGTTGGCGCCGGTGGTGATCGTGCCGCCGGTGATGCTGGCCGCCTGTGTGACCGCCAACTTGCCGGCAGTGCCCAGGTTGAGCGAACCCGCGCTCTGGCTGAAATTGGCGTTGACGTTGACGATCGTCGAAAGCGTGATGTCGGCGCCAGTATTGCTGACGGTGACCGCGCTGGCGGCGGCGGTCTTCACGGTGATCGTGTCGTTGAGGAGCAGCGCGCCCGACGCGAAGGTCAGGTTGGCATCGACGCCGAGCGTTCCCTGCGACGTGCCATTAAAGCCGGTAAAAGTGCCGACGGTGCCACCCGACCCGCCGATGATGGTGCCGATCGTGCCACCATTGCCGTTGACGTTGCCCAGGAAGAGGCCGCTGTTGCGCACCGTGCCGAATACGCCGGCAATGGCGTTTCCGCCGCTCCCGCCCGACATCGTGCCGCTATTGTCGATCAGCGTCATGACCGCGTTGTTCTGAACCGCGTTGCCCGCACCCGCGATGACGCCGCTGTTGGTCAGCGTGCCGATCGTGCCGCTGTTCAGGATCGCCCAGCTGCTGTTGGTGATCGTGCCGGTGTTGACGAGCTGCCCGATGCTGCCCTGGTTCCACAGTGCAGTGAAGTTGTTGTTGGTGATCCGGCCCGAATTGCTGAGCAGGCCGATCGTGCCGCGGTTGTTCACGCCGAACTGCGCGCCGCCGAGTGTGCCGGTGTTCGAAAAGGTGCCGATGCTGCCCGTCGTTGCGACAAACAGGCCGGTGTCGCTGCTGGTCAGCGCCGCAGCGTTGCTCCCGGTCGCCAGCGTGCCGCCGACATAGCTGTTGTTGACCAGCAACTGCAGCGCCGTGCCGGTCGCGTTGACCGACCGGTCCAGATTGGCGAGTGTGCCGATATCGACCGTCAAGCCGAAGATGTTCAGGCTGGAACCACCGAGCAGCGTATAGGTGCCCGCCAGATAGTTGCTCGTGCTGACGAAGTTCGACTGGATCGTGCCGCCGCTGGCGGTCGCCACGCCGGTGGCGATCAGGCCGCCCAGCGGGTCCACGACGAGCGTGCCGGTGATCTGGTTAAAGGCGCCGGCAAGGTTGATGCCGCTGTTGAGCAACAAGGTCGCACCGTCATTGACGACAGTTCGGCCCGTGGCGTTGATATTGCTGTTCAGCACCAGATTGCCCGATGCGAACTCCAGGTTCGCCATGGTGCTGATGATGCTGCCCTTGTTGGTCAGCGTGCTGCCGGTCAGGGTGCCGAACGTGGCACCGGTGCCGCCGTTGATCGTCAGCACGTTGGCGCTTCGATTGACGATACTACCCGCGATCACGCCGCTGTTGGTGATGTTGGGCACGGACACGCCCGATCCAAAATCCAGCGCAATGGCGCCGCGCACCGTTCCGCTGTTGATCAGCGAATTGAACGCGCCGGTCCCGATCGAAATACCGTAGCTGCCGCCGCTGATCGTGCCGCTGTTGTTGATCGTACCGATCGTGCCGCTTGAATGGAAAACGCCGGCCTGGGCGCCGATGATCCGACCGGTATTGGTTACCTGGGACATCGTCCCCGAATTCCACAGGCCGCCGGTGGCGCCGCTGATCAGGCCGCTATTGGTGATCTGGCCGATCGAAGAACTGAGCGTGTTGTTGCCCACGCCGCTGCTGGAACTGCTGATGATCGTCCCGGTATTGATCAGCGCCAGGATAGAACCGGCATAGTTGGCGACGCCGCCCGCGGCCTGGGAAGCCCCGGCGCCCACGCTAATCGTGCCGGAATTGCTGATGGTGCCGATTGTGCCGCCGAAGAAGTTGGAGATACCGCGCCTGGTACCCGCAATCACCCCGGTGTTGCTGATCGATCCGATCGATCCGTAATTGCCCACGGCGGTAAAGCCGCTGATCCGCCCCGAGTTGGTCAGTGTACCGATCGTACCGCGAGTATTGAGAACGATACCCGTCGCTACCGCCGAGATCGTACCGCCAGCGAGGTTGTTCAGCGCGGCGAGGCTGATCGTGTCGGTGCTCGTCGCGCCGATGAAAATCGCCATGTTGCCGCCGGACGTATCGTTGATCAGGCCGCTGTTCTCCAGCGTGCCCAACGCCGCACCCGGCCCGCCGGTGATGGTGAGGGCAGTTGTGCTAGTAACGCTGATCGTCCCGGTAGGGGTGATCGTGAAATTTGTACCGGGCGACGAACTGCCGCTCCAAACGGTGCCCGTCGTTATCGAGCTGGCAATGGTCGTGTCCTGGGCGAGCACTGGCGTTGCGGCCAGCCCCATCCCGATCACGATTAGCGAGGAACCGGCCAGAATTGCCCTGTTATAGCTCGTGCGCGCCATACTTCCCCCAAAAAAACAAGCGGCACACGGATTTTGTGAAAGGTTCCTACGGGAAAATAGAAATAACTAACAAACGTTAACAACGTTCGGAGTCGCGCTCGATTTTCCGTAAAATGCCCTTCAAACCTCAATGTTGCGCCGCAAACTCTCCACATAGGCCGTATTTTTACCGGCCTTCGGTAATATCGTCTGCTACTCTCAATCTATTCAGTCAAGATGCCACTGTACTATTACGTAGTCTTGGATTCTGGGGAGAAAATACCCGCGCGGAGGCGATCGGACGAGACGCCCGCGAAGTTAGCGATCCTGCTCAGCGCCGCTTAACCCGCGCGTTTGTGCTCGGTCAGCGCCGCGGCAACCCGGTCGACCACCTGGTCCCAGCGGCCCCATTCGGTCTGTCGGAACAGCCGTACCGATGGATACCAGGGGGTGTCGTCGCGACCCTGCAACCAACGCCAGTCGGGAAGGAGCGGTAGCATCACCCAGGCCGGGCGGCCAAGCGCACCGGCAAGATGGACCGGCGAACTGTCGATCGAGATCAGGAGGTCGACTTCGCACAGAATCGCAGCAGTATCCTCGAAATCGCGGATTTCAGGACTGAGGCTGACAAGGTTCATTCCGGGCGGCGGGGCCAATGCGTCGCCCTCGCTCGGTCCCTTCTGGATCGAGAAGAAGGTGACGCCGTCCTGCGCCAGCGGCGCCAGCGTCGCGAGCGACACCGAGCGATTGGCGTCGTTCATGTGCGTCGGTCGCCCGGCCCAGAGGCACGCGACTTTCAGCCCGGCATGAGGGGCTAGCCGCCGGCGCCACGTCTCGCGCCGGTCGGGCAGGGCGGTCAGATACGGCATCGGATCGCCGGGCAGATCGCCGAGCTTGAGCCCCATCGCCATCGGCAGGCTCATCATCTCGCAATGCACGTCAAAGGGCGGGGGCAGTTCGCCACGCAGCGTGATCGCGTCGAACCCCGACATACGGCGTGCGATGCTCGCCATTTCGTGATTGATCTCGAGCACCACCTTCGCCTGGCTGCGCTCCCTGGCCCAGGCGACCATGCGGAGGAACTGGAAGGTGTCGCCATAGCCCTGTTCGTCATGGATCAGCAGCGTCTGGCCGGGGATGGGGCGCCCGTCCCAGCGCGGGCGCTGCACCTTGCGTTCGATCCGGGTCGTGTGCGCAAGGCTGTAGCGATAGCCATATTCGCGCCAGCCGCGGTCGAAATCGCCAAGCAACAGCAGCGTCTCGGACAAGTCGAACCGCGTCGGAAGATGCCCGGGCAGCGCATCGACCAGCATTTCCTGGATCGGCCGCGCCTCGGCCACGCGCCCCTGGACACGGAGCGCCTGCGCCAGCAGCGCCCATAGGCTCACCGCGCCGCTGCCACTCGCCAGCAACGGCCGGACCATCGCCTCGACCTCGGCGCCGCGCCCTGCAACGAGCAGCGCCTGAGCCTGGGTCTCCAGCGCTTTCAGCGTCCCCCCAACATCGCTCAAAGGGCGACCTCCGGCTTCTTGCTGCGCTTCCCGGCTGGTTTGGCCGCGCTCTTTGCCTCGACGGGGGCCGCTTCGGGGACAATGCCGAGCCCTTCGAGTAGCGGGCCGAGATGCGGCGCATAGGCGCGCCAGCGTCCGATGCTGCTGGCGTAGAGCGGGCTCCGGACCTGGTTGACGCTCGCGGTGCGGATCGTGCGCGGCGTTGCGTGGAAATCGAGGCAGGCGGGGTTCCAGTCGAGCCCGCAGAAATCGATCAGGCGCCGCGCTTCGGGCTCGATACCGGCAACGACATCCTCGTACCGGACTTCGATAAATCGATCCGCGGGCAGTATCGCCCGCCAATGCGCCATGAGCCGCTCATAGCCCTTGTAGAAGCGCGCCAACTCCACCTGATCATAACTGAACAATTGTTCGCGCGTGAACAGCTTGGTGTAGCAGGACAGGCAGGTGTCGGCGGGATCGCGGCGGACATGGATGATGCGCGCCTCGGGCAGCATCCGGTGGATCAGCCCCGCGAACAGGAAGTTCGAGGGCATCTTGTCGACCAGCCGGTGGCGGCTGCCCGCCAGCGGCTTGACGGCGTCGAGATAGTGCCGGCCCAGCGTGGCTTCGTTCTCGGGGGTGAGCGCCGATGCCAGCGCCGGATAGCCGCCCGCCTGATGCACCATGTTCTGGAGCGTCGCGAGTTCGCCCGCCCCGGCAATATCGGGATGCGAGGCGAGGATCTGTTCGATCAACGTCGTCCCCGATCGCGGCATGCCGACGACGAAAACTGCCAGAGCGCTGTCCGGCACCGCGGCGGCGGGGCGTTGGATCAATTCGGCGGGAAAGGCCTCGATGATCGCCGAGACCCAGGCGTCGATGCTGTCGGCGTCATAGGCGAAGGTCGCGCGCTTCTGGCGATTGCCCTCGTCGAGATAGGCGAAGGCGCGGGCCGGTTCGCCCGCGTCGAGCAAGGCCTTGCCCAGCGCAAAGTGCAGCGCGGCGCGATCGGACTGGCCCTGTACCCCGCCGGACGTGACCAGCGCCTCCATCGTCGCGATGGCGGGGTCGCCGGGCGCGAAGCGATGCAGGTCGGCGAGGTTGAACCATGCGGAGGCCGATCGCGGGAATTGCGCGAGGACCTGATCGAACACGGCCTTCGCCGCATCGCGGTCGCCGCGTTCCATCAGCAGAATACCGCGATTGACCAGCGCCTTTTCGGGGGCGAAGCCGAGCGACTGCGCCGCGCGGTCGAATGCCGCGAGCGCCTCCTCCGGCTTGTCCTGCGCCTGGAGCACTTCGCCGAGGATGTTCTGCGCCTCGCCATTGTCGGGTGCGGTCGCGACGGCGCGGCGGGCGTCGGCCAGCGCTTCGTCGAGCCGCCCGAGCCGGCGCAATATCGTCGCCCGGACGCCCAGCGCGCCGACATGCAGGGGGGCGTGCATGAGCAGGCCGTCGACCCAGCGGAGCGCGTCCGGATAGCGATCACGAGCCACTTCGACCGCCGCGGCGTTGATATACGCATCGGACAGCCGCGGATTGGCGTCGATCGCGCGACGGGCCAGCGCGAGCGCCTCATCGGGCAGGCCGAGATCGTTGAGCAGGTTCGAAAGGTTGCTGAGCGCCTCGGCATAGGTCGGGGCGAGTTCGAGCGCACGCTCATAGCAGGCCCGCGCCTGATCCAGCCGTCCCAGCCGCTTCAACGTGTTGCCAAGATTGTTATGCGCCTCGGCATAATCGGGTTGCAGCGCGACCACGCGTTGCAGGCAGGTCAGGCTCTCCTCGAGCTTGCCGGCTTCCTGGAGGACGATACCCAGATTGTTCCACCCCGCGACGAGCGCATTGTCCATCGCCACCGCCCGGCGACCCGCCACCTCGGCATCGGCGAGCTGGCCGGCCTGGCGACACATCTCGGCGAGGTTGCTCAGATAGATTGCGGGCGCGCGCGGGGCGAGGCTGGCGCGGCGCAGATGGTCGATCGCGAGGTCGAGATTGCCATAGGCATGCGCCATCAGCCCCATCAGGTGCAGCGCGTCGGTCTGCCCCGGCCAGAGCGCGAGCACTTGCTGGCACAGCCGCTCGGCCTGATCCGCCTGGCCGGCGTTCCAATGCGCATTGGCCTGCGCCAGCGCCTGTTCGATCGTGAGGTTCTGCTGCTGATTGGTCATGATAGCTGATCAGTCCGAAAGAGGGGCAGGGGTGCGTGCACTGTGAGGGCGGGATGTTTGCAGACTAGCTGCATGCTGGGTTCGGGCTCCTCTGTTCATCGCGCGAGCGCGCCTAGGATCGCGGTGGTCGAGCGGCCCGCCAGCAGCGGCGCGATCATGACCTGCCCTCCGCCTTCGCGAACGAGGTCCGCCCCGACGACGGTGTCGGCGGAATAGTCGCCGCCCTTGACCAGCACGTCGGGCCGCACCGCGCGGATCAGGTCCAGCGGCGTATCCTCTTCGAACAGGACGACATGATCGACCGAAGCAAGCCCGCTCAACACCTCGGCGCGATCGGCGAGCGTGTTTACCGGGCGCGGCGCCCCTTTCAGCCGGCGGACCGAATCGTCCGAATTGAGCCCGACGACGAGGACATCGCCCTGTCGCCGCGCGAGATCGAGCAACCGGACATGCCCGGCATGGAGCACGTCGAAACAGCCATTGGTGAACACGATCCGCGCACCGCCCGCGCGGGCATGGTCCAGCTTGCCCGCGAGCAGCGGGAGCGGGAGGAGCTTGGTCATCGCGTGGCTGCGCCGGTACAGCCGCTCCTCCAGTTCGCTGCGCGTCACGACATGCGTCCCCGGGCGCGACACGGCGATGCTGGCGGCGATATTCGCCTGATCGATGGCGGCAGCGATCGGCAGCCCCTCGGCGATTCCAACGACCAGCGCCGCGATGATCGTGTCGCCGGCGCCGGTGACGTCGAAGACCTCCAGCGCCTCGGTCGGGTGATCGACGACCTCGCCGGTGCGCGACACCATCAAAATGCCCTTCGCGCCGCGCGTGACCACCAGATAGTCGAGGTCCATCTCGGCCAGCACGGCCCGCGCGCGCGCCGCGAGGGTCTCGTCCGGGCATTGGCCAAACAGCGCATGGAACTCGCGGGCATTGGGCTTGAGCAGGAACGCCCCGGCATAGCGCGCCGGGTCCGCGACCTTCGGGTCGACGAAACTCGGCACGCCACGCCGCCGCGCGATGGCGAGCAGCGCGGGCAGGTCGGTCAGCGCACCCTTGTCGTAATCGGAGAAGATCACCGCGGAAACGCCGTCGAGCCGTGCCTCGAAGCGGCGGGCGAGTTCGGCCCTGGCGCTGTCGCTCACGCTGCCGTCATGGTCGATGCGGGCGATCTGCTGCGCGCCCGAGATCAGGCGCGTCTTCTGCGTGGTGCGCTGGCCCTTGTCGATCACGCAGTCCAGCGCGACACCCTGCGCCGCCATCAGGTCGATCAGGTCGCGGCCGCCGCTGTCGTCCCCGACGACCGTCAGCAGGCTGCTCCTGGGCCCCAGCGCCCGCACGTTCGCCGCGACGTTCGCGGCGCCGCCCGCGCGCATTTCCTCGCGCCCCGCCTGAACTACGGGCACGGGCGCTTCGGGCGAAATCCGGCTCGTCTCGCCGATAATGTAGCGATCGAGCATCGCATCCCCGACGACGAGGATGTGCGGACGGGCGTCCTGCGCGCCGGCGAGTGCGTCGGTCGCCGGGCTCACCGCCAGCCCTCGATCCGTGTAAGTTCGGGGCGCGACGCGAGCAGCGGCCAGCGGCGTGCCCAGCAACAGCCATGATCCTGGGCGGGCAGGACGGTGATGCTGGCGGGCGCGTCGGGCGCCATGCGGGCGACGAAGGCGCGGGCGATCCGCGCATCGACCACGCGATCGTCGGCACCGACGAAATGCACTTGCGGCGTGCGCGAAAGCCTCGCCGCCTCGGTCGCCGGATCGACCGAGGCCGAAAGCGGGGTCAGGTCGTGCGCCCGAACCCATGCAGCGAGGTCGAGATTGGCGGCCACCGTGACCAGCGCCGCGACATCGTCCCGCCGCTCCGCCAGCAGCGCCGCCAACGCCCCGCCCCCCGAATAACCCACCAGGATCAGCCGCGATGCGCCCGCAGTATCGCGCTTCAGCCGGTCCAGCGCGGCGCCCGCGCTGTCGATCACCTCGGGTGCGTAGCGCGCGACGGTCCAATAGTCGCTGCGGCAATTGCGCGTGCGGGGGGCATATTGGCAGGGGCGGGCGAGCCAGGCGACCGCGCCGTTCCCGGGATGCTGCAACGCCAGCCGCAGCGCGACCGGATCGGTGGGCGTCGGGTCCATCGACCGGCGACCGGGCCGCGCATAGGCGAAGCCGTCGCCTTCGATATATACTGTTAGCACCGCGGATCGCGTCGTGATGGGCCGCCGCGCGCTCGCCAGGTCGAAGCGGTCGGCAGCAATCGCGGCCCATTGCCACCCCGCCCGTTGCACGAGAGCATTAGCTGACGTTCGCGCCAAAGCAATATCGCTGCAACGCAGCGAAAGCATAAAGGCGATAAATGCCACGATACGCATCAGGCAGCAAACGCCGGCCGCACAAACATTTCGGTCCCTCTCCCGATTTGCAGCTTAGCACTATTGTCTAACGAGACGATACCATCCTATTCAGTGAAAAGACGTATATAGCGAATGTGAGCGTGATCTTGGATCCCACTTCCCGCGCGGCTCCCGCTGCGTTTTTCGACAGGGATGGCGTGCTCATCGTCGACACCGGCTATTTGTCGGACCCCGGCGCGATCCGCTGGATAGAGGGCGCGCGCGAGGCGTTGGCGCGGCTTGCGGCGCTGGGATACCGGCTGTTCGTCGTGACCAACCAGTCGGGCGTCGCGCGCGGCTATTTCGACGAAGCGGCCATCGACCGCGTCCATGCCGCGATGCAGGCGGCACTGCCGGAGGCAGCGCGGATCGACGCATTTGCCTATTGCCCGCATCACCCCGAGGGCAGCGTCCTGGCCTATGCGCGCGCATGCGACTGTCGCAAGCCCGCGCCGGGGATGATCAACGGGCTTATCGAGACGCATCGCATCGACCGTGCCCGCAGTTTCCTGGTCGGCGACAAGGCGACCGACGTCGAGGCGGCGGCCCGCGCCGGGATTGCGGGGTTCCTGTTCCCCGGCGGCGATCTCGATCGCTTCGTTTGCGACTTGCTGGCGCGCTCGTGACGCAGGGCTCGCCTCAAGTCTGGATCGACTGGCTGTGCCGGCGGGCGCTGCCGCTGTGGAGCGAGGCGGGCTATGATGCCGAGAGCGGGAGCTTTGTCGAGCGGCTGGCGCTCGACGGGCGCCCGCAATGGGAGGTGCCCCGGCGCGTGATGGTCCAGGCGCGGCAGATCCATGTTTTCGCGACCGCGGCGGCGAATGGCTGGTTCTCGGGGGCCGACGAACTGGCGATGCGCGCGGGCGATGCGATGGTCGCGCGCTATTGGGATGCGGATGCCGGGAATGGCTGGGCATTTTCCTGTACGCGACAGGGCGCGATCGTCGACGCGCGACGCGATCTCTATGCGCATGGCTTCGTCCTGCTGGCATTGGCCGGGCTGGTGACGCTCGATGCGCAGCCGCGCCATGTCGCGCTGGTCCACCGCACTTTGGCCTTTCTCGATCGCGCGATGGCGCATCCGGCCGGGGGCTATGCCGAACAATGTCCCGGCGTGCTGCCGCGCCGGCAGAATCCGCACATGCACCTGCTCGAGGCTTTTCTGGCCTTGCACGAAACCGGGAACTGCGGCGATTTCCGTCCGCGTATCGCCGCGATGATCGACCTGTTCGACCGGCGCTTCCTGTCCGCCGAGGACGATGTGCTTTCCGAATATTATGGCGAGGACTGGACGCCCGTCGACGATGGCCGTGCGTTCGAGCCGGGGCATCATTTCGAATGGGCCTGGCTGCTGGCGCGCACCGCGGCTATCACCGGGATCGACATGGCGGGCAGGATCGAGCGGCTGCTGCGAACCGCGCAGCGCGGGGTGGACGCACGCGGCGGGGTGGTCGATCAGATGGGGCCGGGCGAGCCCGTCGCGGCGGATTACCGGCTCTGGCCCGCGACGGAGGCGGCAAAGGCGTTCGATCTGCCCCAGGGCCGCGCAGTGCGTGCCTCAGGGACGTCCGACGTGCTGGCAGCGGCGTGGCAGTCGTTCATAACCCCCGCGATCGCAGGCGGATGGATCGATCGCGTCGACCCACGGGGCGCGCCGCTGGTCGATCACATTCCCGCCAGCTCGCTCTACCATATCTGTACCGCGCTCGATTATCTGCGCTGACGCGGCGCGATCCGCCTCAGGCCTTGGGCGTCACCCATACCGAGACGGGCACCACGAATTTGCCGGGCGCGGGCTTACCTACCTCGACGCGATCGGCCTTTACCAGTTCGCCGGTTTCGAGAGTGAACGAGGCCCAGGGCTTGGGCATGCGGCCGAACTGCATCTTCTGAATCGGTTGGCCGGTGGTGCTGTTCATGATCGTTGCGATGATTCCCATCGCGCAGCCGATAGGGGCGGGCCGCCCCGATTGTCCAGCCGGTAGCAGTTTCGTCGGCGAGATCGAATTGGCAGCTTCTTCCCGGCTTCGTCTCCGGGCGCCGCAAAGCAGTTGACAGGAAGGTTTTTCCCCGGGTTTTGCCGGCACATATCTGATCTTGAACACGAAGGCGGGCGACGGGCTGCATTGCTCAACGCTATGGAAGGACTATCGATGAAAGCGCTGATCGTGACCCTGGCCGCGCTGGCCGCGACCGGGCCTGCCTTTGCGCAGGATGTGGCCGTCACGCCGCTGGCCGAGGCGCGGCTGCGGCTGGAGGACGTCGCGCAGGAGGGGCTGCCCGAAGATTCGACCGCTGTCACGGTGCGTGTCCGCGCCGGCGTGCAGGCAGCGGCGGGGCCCTGGTCGGCGCTGGTCGAGACGCAGGGGACGATGGCGGTGGTCGATCGGTACGACGACGGCCTCCACGGCGCGGCGACCCGACCGACGATCGCCGATCCGCAGAATATCGCGCTGTACCGCGCGCAGCTTCGCTATCAGGGCACGGGCTTTGCGGTGACGGCGGGGCGCCAGCGGATCGCGCTCGACGATGAGCGCTTCATCGGCAACGCCGCCTTTCGCGACAACGCCCAGACCTTCGACGCGGTGCGCGTCGAGGCAGCGCCGATCGAGGGGCTCAAGGCCGATCTGAGCTATGTCCGCGCTGTCCGCACGATCTGGGGCATAGACGGCAATGGCGCGCGCCAGCCGGGGGTGGGGGGCGACAGCGTGTTCGCCAATCTGGGCTATGCGACGCCGATCGGCACGCTGACCGGCTTTGCCTATCTGGTCGACCAGGACGAGGCGGAGGTGCAGGGGTTCCGCCTGTCGAGCCAGAGCTATGGCGTGCGGCTTGCGGGGGTGCGCCCGCTGGGGGACGGCGTGCGGCTTCACTATCAGGCGAGTTGGGCAACGCAGTCGGACTATCATCGCAACCCCAGTCGCTATCGCGCCGGATATTGGCTGGCCGATGTCGGGATCGAGGCGCGCGGCTTCACGATCGGCGCGGGGCAGGAAGTGCTGGGCGCCGACAAGGGCGGGGCGCTGACCTCGTTCCAGACGCCGCTGGGGAGCGTGTTCAAATTCCAGGGATGGGCCGACAAGCTGACGACCACGCCGCCCGACGGGCTGCGCGATCGCTATGCCACGATCGGCTATACGGCCAAGGCGCTCGGGCCGGTGAAGGGCGTGACGGTGCAGGCGGCCTATCACCGTTTCGACAGCGACCGGCTGGTGCGCCATTATGGCGACGAAGTGAACCTGCTTGCCGGGGGGAAGCTGGGGCGGACGGGGTTCGCGCTGCGCTATGCCCGCTATTCCGCCGACCGGCTGTTTACCGACACGCGCAAGCTGTGGGTGCAGTTCGACTGGGCGCTTTGAAGGGCGGCGCTCAGTGCGTCTGGGCGTCGAGTATTCGCAGCACGTTGCCGCTCCAGATCTTCTCGAGATCGGCATCGCTATAACCCGCGGCCTTCAGCCGTGCGGTGACCTTGGGCAAGGCGGTGATGTCGTCGATCCCGTCGATGCCGCCGCCGCCGTCCCAGTCGGCGCCGATGCAGATATGGTCGACCCCGCCGACCTCGATCGCGCGCAGGAGCATCGCCATGAACGTCTCGAAATTGGCGTCCCACATCTTTTCCCGGGCGTTGAGCGCGTTCCAGCGGCGGGTGAGATCGGCCTGTCCGGCGGGGTCGAGGCTGGCGATCGTCTCATAGGCGGTGAAGAGTTCGGCGCGCTCCGGCGTCAGGTTCATTTCGGACAGATAGATGGTCGAAATGCACATCGCCCCGCCCTTGGCCGCGAGCGCGCGTAGCCGGCCTTCGTCGAGGTTGCGCGGGTGGTCATGCGCCGAGCGCAGGCTCGAATGCGACAACAGGATCGGGTGTTTCGACAGCGCAAGCATCTGGTCGAAGGCGGCATCGGAGGAATGGCTCGCGTCGATCACCATGCCGAGCCGGTTCATCTCGGCGACCCATTGCCGCCCCAGCGGGCTGAGCCCGCCCCAGCGCGGCGTGTCGGTGGCCGAATCGGCGAACTGGTTGTTCTTGCCGTGGACCGGCCCCGCCAGCCGCACGCCCCGCGCCCGGAATTCGGCGAGCAGCGACAGGTCCTCGCCAAGCGGGTAGCTGTTCTCGATCGACTTGAAGGCGATCAACCGGCCCTCGCGGCCCAGCCGCTGCGCATCGGCGGCGGTCAGTGCTGGGGCGATCCGCGTGGGATAGGCAGCGATCGTCCGGTCGATCAGGTCCGATCGCGCACGGGCGAAGGCGAGCGCATCGGCATAGCCCCTCGGCGTCAGCGGGCCCTGATCGGTGTAGATCGCGAAGAAGCCGCCATCCAGCGCGCCTTGCTTCATGCGGCCCAAATCGACCTGCGACATGTCGTCGGCAAGGCTGTGGCGCGCGTCAAACCGCCAGCCCGCGCGCCCGAAATGGAGCGCGGTGTCGAGATGCGTGTCGAGGGTCAGCATCCGCGCATGGAGCGCGACCGGGTCCTCGGCGGGGCGTGTGGCGACACAGCCGGATAAGGCGAGCGCACCGAGCGTGAGGGTAATCGCTTTCACTTCGCGTCCTCCACGGGCTTGAGATCGAGGTCGTGATAGTCCCAGCTGAAATCGGCGATCGGGCTGACCGCCTTCAGCCTGACGCCGGTGACCTTGCCGTCCGGATCGAGCGCGAAGGTAACATAGGCAGGCTCGACTGCCTTGTCGTCGAATGCCATGACGAAGCTGTCATATTGCCAGTGCGCGAGCCGCCCCTTCATGCGCGGGGTGGAGGTGAAGTCGATCGTCAGCCCTTGCGGGGTCGATGCCACCACCACATCGCCATACCAGGGATCGCGATAGCGCCCGGCGTAGCGCGCGAGGTCGAGCGACGGGCCGACCTTGACGGGCGCAGCCTTCGCCTCGCTGAGGAACGCACGCCCGCCTTCGAGCCGGGATTCATACCAATCCTGCCAGTTCTTCACCCAGTCGCGGTCCGACGCGCCCAGATAATGGTCGAGCAGCAGGTAATAGAGCCCGAGAAGCATGCCGCTATCCTCGGAATTGAGCATGATTGCGAAGGCGATATTCTTGTCCGGGACCACCACGACGCGGGTGATCGATCCGAACACCCCGCCGCTATGCGCGATAATGCGGTGGCCGCGATAGTCCTGGACCTGCCAGCCGAGCGCATAGGCCTGGTAATTGGGCATGGCCGGGGCGAGCGATGCGGGTAGCGGGGTGATCGGCATCGTCACCACCGGGTTCCACATCTCCAGCGCCTGCTTCTCGCTGAACAGCCGCTTGCCATTGGGCAGGCCGCCGTGCGCGAGCTGGATCTTGAGCCATGCCGCCATGTCGTCGGCGCTGAGCGCGAGGCCGCCGGCGGGGGCGCCGTTGCGGCCCAGCTCGTCGCGCTCGTCGAGCACCTGTTGCGGGCCGAGACCGCGCAAGGGGCCCGACAGGCGTGCGTGCGGCCAGGACCGGTTGGCGATGCGGAAACGGTCCTCGCTGTCGCTGGTCGCGTCCATCATGCCGCCGGGGCGGAGCAGCCGGTCGCGGATGAAGACTTCCCAGCTCTTGCCGGTGACTTCCTCGATCAGCTGGCCGGCGACGGCATAGAGGATATTGTCATAGGCATAGGCCGAGCGGAAGCTGGTCCGGGGTTTCAGGAACGCCACCCGCTCCACCGTCTGTTTGCGCGTGAGGTTGGTGCGCGGCACGAACATCAGGTCGCCCTGACCCAGCCCCAGCCCGCTGCGGTGGACTAGCAAGTCGCGCACGGTGATCTCGCGCGTCACCCACGGATCGTACATCCGGAACCACGGGATATGGTTGATCACCGGGTCATCCCACCCGATCCTGCCCTCATCGACCAGGATCGCGAGCGCGGCGGCGGTCATCGCCTTGCCGGTCGAGCCGGTCTGGAACAGCGTGTGCTGGTCCACTTTCGCCGCATCGCCGAGCTTGCGCGTGCCCCAGCCGTGCGACAGCGTCGTCTTGCCGCCCTCGACGATCGCGATCGACACCCCGGCGGCGCCGACCCGCTTGCGCAGCGCCTCGACCCGGGCGGCGAGATCGGCGGGGGGATCGGCTGCGGCGGGCGTCGCGACGGCGAGCGCCAGCCCGAGGGCGAGCAGGTGCAGCGGGTTCATTGCGGGGACTCCGGGGCGGTGGGGGGCGTGCGAAACAGCCGCCAGACGCCGATCGTCAGCAGCGGCGCGAGATAGACGAGCAGGAACATCCAGGCGAGGAAGCGATAGCCGCTGGCGATCAGCGCGATCAGCCCGACCCGAGCGGCGACGAACATGCAACCGGCCAGGATCACCGCGGCGATCGCGGCGCGGGCGCGGGTGCCGAGCGGCGGGCGCCCCCGCGCCTCCATGGCGCCCGAAATGCGCTCGTTGACGGCATGCACCGCGCCCGCGCCGCTTTCGAGCAGCGCCGCGAAGATCATGAGCTGGAACAGGAGGTGGAAGCCGGGAAGGCGCATCTGCCGAAGCAGGAAGTCGGACGGCAGCGCCTCGGCGGCGATCGCCGGGTAGAAGGCCATCATCACCACGAAGAACAGGATCGCGGGCAGCATCGCCAGCGGGCCGGCGATCAGTCCCGCCACCACTGCGTCGCGGCGGCTGGTCAGGTGGCGGAGCACCGGCAGGATCACGACTGCGCCGACGATGTTATAGGCGGCATAGGTCAGCCCGCCCGCCACCCAGTCGCCCGCGGGCGGCGGCGCCGCGGCAAAACCCTGGCCGATCAGCCCGCCGAAGCTGGCCAGCGCCAGCACCAGGAACAGCGCATAGACGGCGTAGAGCAGGATCGAGACATATTTGAACAGCTGCTCGACCGCGCCGGTGCCCAGCGCCGTCGTGACGATGATGCCGAGCGCGAGCAGGACCGAACCCAGCGCCTCCGGCCAGCCAAAGGTCGCCGCGCCGATCGCCCCCGCCGCCGCGCCGAACACCGCGAGGATCAGGATGACGAAGATCAAATAGGCAATCTCGAACGCGATCCAGAAAGGGCCGAGCAGCCCCTGGAAAAAGCTGCGATAGTCATAGGCGTGCATCGCCCGCGCCAGCGCGAAGGTCAGCGCCGCGACGACGCTCCAGATCGCAGTGGCCAGCAGCATCGCCGCCAGCCCGCCCCAGGGGCCGGCGGGCGCGAAATATTCGGCAAGCTCGCGCCCCGTCGCATAGCCGCCGCCGATGATCACCGCCTTGAGCGCGAAGCCGGGCAGCAGGAAGCGCTGGAACCGGGTCGACGCGCGGCCCGGCCCGGCAATGGTCATGCGAGGCAGTTCGCGACGAGAGCGTCGAACGCCGCGCCACCACGGATCGGATCGGCGACGGGCAGACCCAGCCTATCGCGCTCGGCAGCCATCAGCGCCTCGGCTTCATCCTCGGCATAGCGGCCGGTGTTGAAGCTGACCCCGCCGCAGCGGATCGCGGGGTTGGTGCGGCCCCCCAGGCGGATGGTGAGGTCGATGACGTCCTCGACCGAGGGGAGGGCATAGCCGCTAAGGCCCAGCACCATCGTCCTGCCCGGGTCGTGGCAGACCACGAAGACATCGGGCTGGCTGCCGTGGAGCAGGCCCAGCGACACCGCGGCATAGGCGGGGTGATAGATCGATCCCTGACCCTCGATCACGTCCCAATGGCCGGGCGCCGCATCGGGGCTCAGCATCTCGGCGGCGCCCGCTTCGAAATCGGAGACCACTGCATCCATCGGGATGCCGCCACCCGCGATCATGATCCCGGTCTGGCCGGTCGCGCGGAAATCGGCGTCGGCTCCGCGCGCGACGAAGGCGCGATGCAGCGCGAGCGCGGTGTATTTCTTACCCAATGCGCAGTCGGTGCCGACGGTCAGCAGCCTCTTGCCGCCGCGCTTGCGCCCGGTGGCGATCGGGATCGCGGACGGGGGCGTGCGGATATCGATCAGCCGCCGCCCGGTGCGCCGCGCCGCATCGGCCAGCGCGGGCACGCTCCCCAGCCGCTGGTGAAGCCCGCTGATCAGGTCGAGCCCGGCCTCCATCGCTTCGACCAGCGGGGCGATCCAGCGATCGCCGATCACCCCGCCCTGGTTGGCAACACCGATCACTAGCGACCGCGCACCCGCCGCCCGCGCCTCTGCCGGGGACATAAGCGGCAGCCCGGTCGTGACCGTGCAGCCGTCCACCGCCAGTTCGCCGACGCAGCGGTCCCCCGCCCAGTCGACCAGGCCGAGCGCGGTCTTGGCGAAGCCCGCTTCGGTCGTGTCGCCGAGGAATAGCAGATAGGGCTGTGGCAGGGTCAAACCGTCATCGGCGACGACGGGTGCAGACAGGGATACGCGCATACTCATGACTTTCAGAACCCCGCGCCGAGGGAAAGGCCGAAGGTGCGGGGACGGACGATGCCGGTGGTGATGGCGCCGTTGGGCGCCACCGGGAGACCGCCGCCGGTCGTCACATCGGTCACGCCGCGGCTGTTCGCGACGTTCTTGGCATAGACGTCGAGGGTGAAGCGCCCGAAGTCGACGCCTGCGCGCAGGTCGATCACTTCATAGGCAGGCAGCGTCGGGCGATCGAGCGCGAACGCGGCGCCGAAGCCGGCGTCGAAATTGGCGCGCTGTTTCGATAGCGCGCGGAGCGAGGCGCCGACAAACGCCTCGGTCTCGCCCGCCAGCGTCCAGCTATAATCGGCGTTGACGTTCCAGTTGAACTCCGGGGTGAACGGCAGGGGATCTCCCGCCAGCCCGCCGACATTGGGATCGGTGTCGCTGGTGAGCCGCGCACGGGTATAGGCGCCGTTGAACGCCACCACGAAGCCGCGCGTGGGCCGGAGCGTCGCGGTGAATTCGAACCCTTCGCTCTTGGCCTTGCCTCCGTTCGCGTTGAGGCCGAAGCCATTGATCACGGTGAAGAGCTGGATGTCGGTCCAGTCGATATGGAACGCTGCCGCATCGATCGAGAAACTGTTGTCGGCGGTCTGGGCCTTCACGCCGACTTCATAGCTGATCAGCGAGTCCGAGCCATAGGTGCGCGGGGTGCCCGCGGGCACTCCGGGTGGCAGGAGGTTGGGGCCGCCGGGGCGGAAACCCTTGGCGACGCGGGCATAGAGCGACGCCGTGTCGGAGACCGAATATTTGGCGGCGCCCGACCAGGTGAAGACATTCTCCGACGAGCGCGAATCGAGCGCCTCGGGGGCGAGGAGACCGGTGCCGCCCTGATCCGCGAACTGCTTGTTGTGGCTGTACCGCCCGCCCAGCGTGAGATCGAAGCGCGGCCCGAGATGGACGGTTGCGTTCCCGAAGCCGGCGACCTCCTGATAGGTCGAGGTCGTGAAGATATCGGCGACCTGCGGCATCGCCGGGTCCACCGACAGCGTGCCCGGAGTCAGCAAGTCGATCCGCTGGAAGATGCCGCCCTTTTCATGCGTGTAATAGCCGCCGACCAGCCATTCGACGCTGCTGCTCGTCGGGGATTGCAGGCGCACTTCCTGGGTCCATTTGGTCAGGTTGGTCATCTGGGCCATGCCGATGTCGCTCGGCACCCCCAGCGCGGCGCCATAGGGCGTGGTCAGGTCGTCGCGCAGCGTCACGTCCTGCACCGCATAGCTGGTCGAGGACAGCAGCTCGGCCCCGCCCAGGTCGAGGTTGAGCGTGCCGTTGTACAGCCGATACTTGACCTTGGTGAATTCGGGAACGAACTGCGACTGGGTCAGGCCGTAAAGCGGCGCCAAGGTCGCCGGATCGGCGTCGACGACGCTGCCGCCCTTGCTGTCGAAATCCTGGAGCACCGCGCTGAGCCGAACCGACAGCGTCTCGGTGGGCACGAACAGCGCCGAGAGCCGGCCGCCATAGCTTTTGGAGCCGTTGATATTCTCCGCCACGTCCGAGCCGCCGGTGCCGATCGAGTCGATATAGCCGCCATAGGAGCGATAGAAACCCGACCCCCGGATCGCGAGCTTCTCGGACACTGGCAGGTTGAGCATCGCCTGGCCCATATAGGACAGGTCGCCGCCCTCGGTGGTTTCGATGGTGGCGCGGGCGCGGCCCTCGGTTGCGGCGGTGTCGGGAAGGTTCGTCACGAACTTCACCACGCCGCCGAGCGAACTGGCGCCGTATAGCGTGCCCTGCGGGCCGCGCAGGACTTCGATCCGGGTCACGTCGAACGTGTCGAACTCGCCCGCGAGGATCGCGCCGTTATTCTGGCCGCTCGACGATCCAAACGGGGTTTCGTCGATATAGGTCGATACCGTCGAGGCGACGCCGCCGGTGTTGATCCCGCGCAGGACGATGCGGGCCTCGCCGGGGTTGCTCTGTTCGAGCTGGAGGCCGGGGATGAGCTTGGCATAGTCCTGGAACGTCACTGCCTGTTGCCGTTCCAGCGTGGCGCCCGATACGACCGACACCGATTGCGGCACGTCGAGCAGGTCCTGTTCGCGCTTCTGGGCCGTCACGACGATGGTGTCGGGATCGCGCGCCACCACGTCCTGGGCGAGCGCGGGTTGGGAGGCGGCGAGGGCGAGTGCGCTGGATGCGATCCAAAGTGCCTGCTTCATGACTTGTTCCCCCAAGGTGCTGGCCGGCGAGCGGCGGCGAAAGTGGCGAACATCGCCCATAGACGCCTATATCGCTCTCGTCTCTGATGTGAGACTATTGTCCTAATCAGAGAACTGTCAACCCTTATAGAAAATGAATTGATTATGCGCCCCAAATGTCACTGGCGCAGTGAATCTGGCCATTGGCATAGCGGACACCGGGGGTGCGATCCCGCGCGAGGAAGGTCGGGCCGTCGAGATCGACGACGTCGCAAAGCTGGCCGAGCAGATAGGCAGGCGCCATCGACAGGCTGGTCCCCATCATGTTGCCCACCATCACCTCGAGCCCGAGCCGCCGCGCCTGCCGCGCGATCGCCAGCCCCTCGGTCAGGCCGCCGCATTTATCGAGCTTGATATTGACGACGTCGAACCGCCCGACCAGCCCGGCGGTGTCGGCGAACGTCACCGCGCTTTCGTCGGCGGCAAAGGGCAGGGGGCGTTTGAGGCCGTCGAGATCGGCCTCGCGACCGCGCGCCAGCGGCTGTTCGAGCAGCGCGATGCGGTGTTCGACCAGCACCGGCAACAGCGCGCGCAGCGTCTCGATCGCATAGCCCTGGTTCGCGTCGACGCCGATCCACGCCTCGGGTCGCGCCGCGCGCACCGCCGCCAGCCGCGCGATATCGTCGGCAAGGTCGCCGGTCAGCTTGAGCTTCACCGGGGCTTGCCGGTCGATCGCCAGCGCGCCTGCCGCCATCGCCTCGGGCGTGTCCGCCCCCAAAGTCAGCGTCGAGCGCAGCGGTCGCGGCCGATCGAGCCCGGCGAGCCTCCATACGGGCGTGCCCGCCTGCTGCGCCTCCAACTCCCAAAAGGCGCAGTCGAGCGCGTTGCGCGCGCCGCCGGGCGGGAGCAGGTGCTGGAGATCGTCGCGCGTCGCCCCGGCTTCGACCGCGCCGCGCACCCGCTCTGCCTCGGCCAGCATATGGCCTGCGTCGTCGCCCAGATAATAGACCCCGGCGCCTTCGCCGCGACCGCGATGTGCGCCCTGCGACAGCGTGGCGACGAGCACCGCAGTTTCGGCAAAGACATGGCCCGAGATGCGGAACGGCTTGTGATAGGGAAAACGCTCGACCCGAAGGTCGAGCGTCGGTCCCTGCGTGTCCGGCGCAGGCATCAATAGACCATGTTGAAGCCGTAGAGGTGGCTGGAGACCACCACCCACAGCACCACCAGCCCCGCGAGCAGCAGCAGGAGCGCGCCGAGCCTGGCGGTCCAGCGGCGCTTGCTCGCAAAGGCGAGCCACAACAGCCAGCCGCTCGATGCGACGAGCCCGATCGCTGCGATCGGGCTGATGACCCGCAGCAGGATAATGAGCCAGTCGAGCGGGCCGCCGATCGATCCGAGATCGGCCGAGAAGGCGGCGATGAGGCCCATCCATCCCGCCACTGCCGCCAGCACCAGCCAGGCGAAGCCGCGCGACAGGCGATAGGCGAGCCGCGAACGCCCCTGGAGCGCGAGCTTCTGGCCATAGCTGCGGCGGACCAGCGCGCGCACCGGCCATGCCAGCGCAGCGAGCAGGATGATGCCGAGCGCGAGCAGCAGTGCCGGCACCAGCCATACGGTGTTGAGACCCGCGGGCGCGGGTTCGAACACCATGAACGGCGAGCCGACATCGACGCTGAAGCGCACGACCTTGCCGTCCTTCACGACTGCGGCGAGGCGTTCGCCGGTGTTGGTGTCGCGCCACACGAATGGCGCGACTTCGACCCAGTCGCGCGCGCCGGCGCTCAGCCCATCGAGCGCGGGGAAGGCGATCTTGCCATCCTCGCCAACGGTTACGGTTGACTGGCCCAGCAGGTTGAGCACGCTCAGGAAATTGGTGAACGAGCCGCGGCTGCTGACATAATTGCCGGCGAGAAGCGCGGCGTGCTGACGCGCGGTGGCGTCATCGACTTTGCCGATCGGATCGGTGCCGGGCAGATAGCGGTCGGCGAATTTGTGGAACAGCGCGCTGCGTACGGCATGCGCCGCGCCTTCTGTGCCGCTGCTGTTCATCGAGATGTACAGGCCGACATCCGATTCCGGGAACAGCCACAGGTCGCTGTGAAACCATTGGGTGTCGCCGCCATGCGAGATCGAACGCTGGCCGTTGACCCATTGTTCGTAAAAGCCCAGCGCCATGGTGTTGAGCGGGCCGATCCCCGGCGCGCGGAAATCATGCATCATCCGCATCGTCTCGGGCTTCATCAGCACGCCGTTGTTGGTAAGATGCGCCATCATGAACTTGCCCATGTCGGCGCCGGTCGAGGAGAGGCTGCCGGCGGGCGCGGGGGCGACAATCTCGAACGGCTTGGCCTTATCGTTCACATCGGGATAGCCGCTCGACATCAGCGGCTTGAGCGCATCGGGCAACGGCTGGCGGAAGCTCGACCGGGTCATGCCCAGCGGGGCGAAGATGCGCTGCTCGACATAGGCGTCGAACGACATGCCGCTGACGCGCTCGACGATATAGCCGGCGAGGCCGGTGGCATAGTTGGAATAGGCCGGCGTCGTGCCCGGCGCAAAGACACGCTGGGGCAGCGTGACCTTCACCAGCCGGCCCAGCGGCAGCGCCGCCTTGGGATCGCTGGTGATCAGATGGCGCACCGACTCCTCGAACCCGGCGGTGTGCGTCATGATATTGCGCATCGTGACCGGCTTGCCGTCGAACGCCGGGATCGTGAAATCGAGATAGGAATTCACGTCCTTGTCGAGGTCGATCCTGCCCGCCTCGACCTGCTGCATCACTGCGGTCCAGGTTAACAGCTTCGAGATCGAGCCCGGGCGGAACAGCGTGGCGTCGGGCGACACCGGCTTGCGCGTGGCATAGTCGGCATAGCCATAGCCCTTTTGCAGCACGGTGCCGTTGCCCCGCACGACGACCACGACGGCGCCCGCGATGCTTCCGCGCTCGAGCGCATAGGGCATGAAGCCGTCGAGCCATGTCTCCAGATCTATGGCGTCGAGCGGCGGCGGGTTCCGGGTCGCCTGGCCCGCGGGGGGCGCGGAGGCCGCAGCGGGCGCCGAGGCTTTGGGGGCGGGCCCCTGTGGCACCGGCCCCTGTGCGAACAATTGGGTGGTGAACGGTAGCACGAGCACCGCCATCAGCGCGATTATCAGCCTGCGAAACGAACGCATCGCGATCCCCTTTTGCATTGTCCGCGCGGACGGTTGCAGCGACCTGCGCGAATCCCTATCAATGAGCTACATCTATTAGCCCGATAGGGACATAATGATCCTGATTAGAAAATTGTCAAACGCGGATGGGCAGTGATGGCAAATAGCGCCTCCAAGCCGACGCTGGGTGCGGTGCTGCGCGGTATCCGTGCGCGTCACGACTGGACGCTCAAGGAGATGAGCGCCAAGTCGGGCATTCCGGTCTCGACGCTGTCCAAGGTCGAGCATGACCGGCTGACGCTGACCTATGACAAGCTCCAGCAACTGGCCCAGCGGCTCAACATCCGCATGTCGGACCTGTTTGCCGAAGGGTCCGAGGATAATGTCGTCCGCGTGACGGGTCGTCGCAGCCTGGGCACGATGGAGCAGGCGGTGCGCGTCACCACGCCCAATTACGATTATCATTACCTCTGCACCGATTTGCGCCGGAAGCGGATGATCCCGCTGGTCACGCGCATCCGCGCGCACAGCGCCCGCGAGTTCGGCGATCTCGTCCGGCATCAGGGCGAGGAATTCATCTACGTCATCGAGGGGCGGATCGAGGTCCACACCGAATTCTACGATCCGGTGGTGCTGGGCCCGGGCGAGACCATTTATATCGATTCGTCGATGGGGCACGCCTATGTCGTGGCCGAAGGATGCGAGGAGGCGCTGGTGCTCGGCGTGTGTTCGAGCGCGGACGAAGGGCTGATGGACTCGCTGATGAGCCTGCACGGAGACGCTGCGGCGTGACGTTGCTTTAGTCCCCGTCATGCTGAACTTGTTTCAGCATCCAACCCACAACTTGCTTTTTCGCAGCTTGTTGCACGATGGATGCTGAAACAAGTTCAGCATGACGGTAGCTTTAGTTGGGCCAGCTGACAATTTCAGCGAACTAATCCTGCATCTCCGCCGCGCTGACCAGCACCATCGCGCGGATCTTGGCGAGGATCAGCGCGCTGCGGTCCGCCGCGACCGGCGCGGTGTCGAGCGCGATGCGGTAGCATCCGTCGCGCAATTCGAGCGCCGCACGCTCGACGACTGCGTCCTGCTGCGCGAGCAGGCCCAGCACGCGCAGCGGCAGCTCGGGCGAACCCGCGCCGTGGACCGAGAGTTTCACTGCGATCAGGCGGCGCGGCGCGCGGCATGGCCCGCAGCGATGCGCTCGCGCGCGAGCCGGTCGGCGGCGTCGTGCGGCGCGGTGCCCGTGGCGGCGGCATAGTCGAGCACCTGCGCCAGCCGTTGCGGCGTCGCTTCGACGCGCTGCGCCGCCTCTTCGCTCGACCAGCTCAGATATTCGGCGGCGACGTTGATGATCCCGCCGGCGTTGACGACATAATCGGGGGCATAGAGGATGCCGCGGTCGGCCAGCCGGTCGCCATCGGCGGGCTCGGCGAGCTGGTTGTTGGCCGCGCCGCACACCAATTTGGCCTTGAGCTTGCCCACGGTGTCGTGCCGGAGGACGCCGCCCAGCGCGCACGGCGCGAAGATGTCCGCGCGCGCCGACAGGATCGAGGAAACGCTCGCCACCTGTGCCCCGGTTTCGATCGCGACGCGCGCTGCTGCACGGGCGTCGACGTCCGAGACGATCAGCCGCGACCCGGCGCGATGCAGCATCCCGGCCAGCGCGGCACCGACTGCGCCGACGCCCTGCACCGCGACCGTGCAGTCGGAGAGCGGCCGCCCCAGGCTGCGCTCGGCGGCATAGCGCATCGACAGGAATACGCCGCGCGCGGTCCAGGGCGAGGGATCGCCGCCGGGCCGGTCGCCGCGCAGCGGAAGCCCCGCGACGTGCCGGCTATGGTCGCGCACCACCGTCATGTCCTCGACATGCGTGCCGACATCCTCGGCAGTGACATAGCTGCCGCGCAGCGACTCGACGGCGCGGCCAAAGGCGCGGAACAGCGCGGTGCGATCGAAATCGCCCTCGGGACGGCGCAGCACTGCCTTGCCCCCGCCCAGCGGCAGATCGGCGAGCGCATTCTTGTAGCTCATCCCCTCGGCAAGTCGGCAGCCATCGGCGATCATCGCCTCGCGATCGGGATAGCTCCAGAACCGGCAGCCCCCGGCAGCGGGCCCGAGCGCGGTCGAGTGGAGGACGATCACGCCGTCGAGCCCGCTCGCTGCGTCGTGGAGGAGGTGGACGCTGGCCGGGGCGAGCGCGTGGTCGGTCTGAAAGGCCATGATCGTTCCTGTGTGCGGTTCGCGATGCTTATGCGGCGTGCGTCGGGAAAGATGTGACCTAAGCTGTGGACCAAATGGGCTATCCGCGGTAAGATTGACCTCATTATACGCATATCGAGGTTTAGATGATCGAACTCGACCGGTATGAGCGCAGAATCATCCGCGAGTTGCAACGCGACGCTGCGCAGACGACTGCGGAGATTGCAGCCAAGGTCGGGCTCTCGGCATCGCCCTGCTGGCGGCGGATCGACCGGCTGGAGCGCGAAGGCGTGATCCGCGCGCGGGTCGCGGTGATCGACCGCCGCAAGATCGGGCTCAATGCGCATATCTTCGCGCAGGTCCGGCTCAACGCGCACGGCCGCTCGAACCTCGACGAGTTCAGCGCCGCGATCCGCTCCTTCCCCGAAGTGCTGGATGCCTATGTGCTGATGGGCCAGACCGACTTCATGCTGCGGATCGTCGCGACCGATATCGACGCCTATGAGCGGTTCTTCTTCGACAAGCTGAGCAAATTGCCCGGGATTCAGGAAATCAACTCGACCGTGGCGCTGTCGGAGATCAAGTCCACGCACGAGCTGCCGATCGCGGGGTAGGGGACGCGACGGAGTCTTTTCTCACGGGATGTGAGGCGAGGATTCCGCCCCGCTCAGTCGATCGAAACCGGGCTTCCGATCAGTTCGCTGATCCGGGTCGCGAGGCTGTCGAGCGTGAACGGCTTGGTGATCATCGTCATGTTGGTGCCGAGGAACCCCGCGCGCAGCGTCGCATTTTCGGCATAGCCGGTGATGAACAGGATCGGCAGGTCGGGGCGGTGGGTGCGCGCGATATCGGCCAGTTCGCGGCCGTTCATGCCCGGCAGCCCGACGTCGGAGATCATCAGGTCGATCCGCGTGTCGGTCGCGAGCAGCGGCACCGCGTCGGACGGGTCGGCGATCTCGATCGCCTCATAGTGCAGCTCTTCGAGCACTTCGCGGACGAGCATCCGCACCGCGGGGTCGTCCTCGACGAGCAGCACCCGCTCGCCGTCGCCGCGCGGCGCGCTGCCCGGCGCCACGGTCGTGTCGCTGGGGGAATGCTCGGTGATCGGGAGGTAGAGGCGGACCGAGGTGCCGACGTCCGCTGCGCTCTGGATGCGGACAAAGCCGCCGCTCTGCTGGGCAAAGCCATAGACCATCGACAGCCCGAGCCCGGTGCCCTTGCCGATCGGCTTGGTCGTGAAGAACGGATCGAACACCTTGTCGAGCAGATCGGGCGGGATGCCGGTGCCGGTGTCGGAGATCGATACGACCACGAAGCGATTGTCGGCCACGCCCGGAGGCGCTGCCGCATCCGCCGAATCGATATCCGCCACGCCGGTTTCGATCGTGAGCCGACCGCCATCGGGCATCGCGTCGCGCGCATTGAGCGCGAGGTTCAGGATCGCGTTCTCGAGCTGGTTCGAATCGGCCAGCGCGGTGGGAAGGTCGGTCCCCAGCACCAGCGCCAGCTCGATCTTCTCGGGCAGGGCGCGCTCGACGAGTTGCGTCATCGAGTGGATGAGCGCGTTCATCGCCAGCGGCTGGGGGTCCAACGACTGGCGGCGGGAGAAGGCGAGCAGCCGCTGGGTCAGCGATGCCGCGCGCTCGGCCGAGCTGGTCGCGGCGTCCATATAGCGGTCGAGCTCGTCGACGCGGTTCATCGCGATGCGGCGGCGCATCAGGTCGAGCGAACCGATGATTCCGGTCAGCATGTTGTTGAAGTCATGCGCGATTCCGCCGGTCAGCTGCCCGACCGCTTCCATCTTCTGGCTCTGGCGCAGCGATGCCTCGGCGCGCTCGCGCTCGGCGGTCTCGGCACGCAGCCGCTCCAGCGCATGTTCGAGTTCCGCAGTCCGCTCGCGCACCTGCATTTCGAGCCGGCCCGCGGCATCGGCAAGCGCATCGCTCTGGCGCAGGATCTCGCGGCGCTGGTGGTGCAGGTCGAAGAAGATATTGGCCTTGCTGCGCAGGATATCGCCTTCGATCGGCTTCTGGATGAAGTCGACTGCGCCGGCTTCATAGCCGCGAAACCGCCGCTGGGTGTCGGCGCTGCCCGCGGTCAGGAAGATGATCGGGACATGCCGGGTCCGCGCATTGCCGCGCATGAACTCGGCCAGCTCGAACCCGTCCATGCCCGGCATCTGGACGTCGAGCAGCGCGAGCGCGATCTCGTGCTGCAGCAGAAGCTCAAGCGCCTCCTCGCCCGATCGCGCGCGGAGGAAGCCGAGCCCGTCGCGCCGCAACAGCGCCTCGAGCGCCACGAGGTTTTCCTCGAGGTCGTCGACGATCAGGAAATGGATCGGATCCGATGTGCCGCTCATATCGCTCCCAGGCGCACCAGATAGTCCGCAATCGTGTTCAGTGGTAGCGTTTGCGCCGCCGGACACCGCTCGCGCGCGGCGCGGGGCATCGCAGTTGCAAAGGCGTGTTGCGGGTCCTGGACCAACACCGTGCCGCCCGCCGCGGCGACCATGGCCGCGCCCGCCGCGCCATCCTCATTGGCGCCGGTCAGCACCACGCCGACCAGCCCGGCGCCATAGCTGTCCGCCGCGCTTTCGAAGAGAATATCGATCGACGGGCGCGAGAACAGCACGGGCTCATCCATCGACAGCGCGATGCTGCGATCGCTTTCGACCAGCATGTGATAGCTTGGCGGCGCGAAATAGACGGTGCCGGGCACGATCGGTTCCTTGTCCTCGGGCTCGCGGACGCGGATCGCGCATTTGGCGCTGAACAACGCGACCAGCCCCGATGGCGCCGCCGGGACATGGACCACCACCAGCACCGGCAGCGGATAGCTCGCCGGCAATTGCGGCAGTATGTGCGACAGCGCCTGCACGGCGCCCGCCGAGGCGCCGATCACCACCGCCTGTGCGCGCGCCACCGTCATGCCTCGCGCCGCTGATAGATTTTCTCCTCGCGGACGAACTCGGTGAAGGCGTTGGCATGTTCGGAGAAGCGGAGCGTCTCTTTCGAGCCGAGGCCGAGAAAGCCGCGCCTGCTGAGCGAATCGCGGAACAGCCCGATGGCGCGATCCTGGAGCGGGCGATCGAAATAGATCATCACGTTGCGGCACGACACGAACTGGCATTCGGCGAACACCGCGTCGGTGACGAGACTGTGGTCGGAGAACACCACTTTGTCGCGCAGCCTTTTGTCGAACACGGCGCGGCCATAGGCGGTGGCATAATAGTCGGACAGCGAGGATTTTCCGCCCGAGCGCTGATGGTTCTGGGTGAACGCCGCGATCCGATCGAGCGCATAGACGCCGCTCTGCGCGATCTCCAGCGCCGCGGGATTGATGTCGGTCGCGTAGAGCAGGGTGCGGTCGAGCAACCCCTCTTCGTGCAGCAGGATGGCGAAGGAATACAGCTCCTCGCCGCCGCTGCACCCGGCGATCCAGATCTTGAGCGAGGGATAGGTGCGCAGATGCGGCACCACTTTTTCGCGGATCGCGCGGAAATAGCCGGGGTCGCGAAACATCTCGCTGACCTGCACCGTCAGATAGTCGAGCAGCCGCGTCACCACGGCCTCGTCGCGCAACAGCGCATCCTGAAGCGCGGAGAGGCTGACGAACCCCAATTGCGTGCGTGCCTGCCGCAGCCGCCGCTTGATCGACGCGCGCGCATAATGGCGGAAATCATAGTGATAGCGCCGGTAGAGCGCCTCCAGCAGCAAGTGGATCTCGATATCCTCGACCGGCTCCCCGGCCGCGAGGTTCAGCGCGGCATCCATACGCGCACCAGGGAGAGGAGTTTGTCGACGTCGAGGGGCTTGGCCATATAGTCGTTAGCGCCTGCCGCGAGACATCGTTCCTGATCATCGGGCATTGCTTTCGCCGTCAGCATGATCACCGGCAGCTTGGCCCAGCGCGAATCGCGCCGGATGCGGCGCGTGGCGTCGAGCCCGTCCATCACAGGCATCATCACGTCCATCAGCACGAGGTCGACTTCGCCCGCGGTTCCGGCGGTGTCGGCCAGCGCGTCGAGCGCCTCCTGGCCGTTGCGCGCGATCGAGACCTTCGCCCCGCGCGGCTCGAGGATGTTGGTCAGCGAATAGACGTTGCGGACGTCGTCCTCGACGATCAGGATTCGGCGCCCCTCCAGCACGGCATCGCGATTGCGCGACTGCTGGATCATCTTCTGCTGCTCTGGCGGGAGTTCCGACACGACCTGGTGCAGGAACAGCGTGACTTCGTCGAGCAGCCGCTCGGGCGATTTCGCGCCCTTGATGATGATCGACGACGAATAGCGCCGCAGCTGCTGCTCGTCGCCGCTCGACAGGTCGTGCCCGGTATAAACGATCACCGGCGGGAAGCTGTGCGCGCCATCGGCGCTGAGCGTTTCCAGCAGCGAGAAGCCAGACGCATCGGGGAGCGTCAGGTCGAGGACCATGCAATCGAAGGTCTGCTCGCCCAGCAGCTTGAGGCATTCGGCGGCGGTGCCGGCGCCGACCGTCTCGACCTCGGGCCCGGCGAGCAGCTTGCCCACCGCGTCGCGCTGGACCGGATCGTCCTCGACGATGAGCACGCGGCGCATCGTCCGGGTGAGCTGCGCCTCCAGTGCATCGAGCGCGTGCGCCAGATCGTCGCGCTTCACCGGCTTCACCATATAGCCCATCGCGCCGAGCGAGAATGCAGTCTGCTGGTGGTCGCTGCCCGAGATGACGTGGATCGGGATATGCCGCGTCGCATCCTCGCGCTTCAGCCGGTCGAGCACCGACAGGCCGGACTGGTCGGGCAGGCCGAGATCGAGCACGATCGCGCTGGGCTTGAACCGCCGGGCGAGGTCGAGCGCCTCCTGCGCGGTGCCGGCGACGACGCATTGGAACCCCGCCTCGCGCGACAGGTCGCGGACGATGCCGGCGAAGACCGGGTCATCCTCGACGATCAGCAGCATGCGGCGCGCACCCTCCAGCCGATCGCGGTCGTCATCGACTGCCGGCAGGCTGACGACGCGCCGGGCCATCGGCTTTTTCGTGGCCGTCGCGGGTGCCGCAGGCGCGGGCGTCGGTTCGATCCGCGCCTCGACCTGACCGGGGTCGTAATCGACCGGGATCGTCACGGTGAAGCTGCTGCCGACCCCGGCCTCGCTGGTGAGCGAGATCGACCCGCCGAGCAACCGGGCCAGTTCGCGCGAGATCGACAGGCCCAGTCCGGTGCCGCCATATTTGCGGTTGATCGCGCCATCGGCCTGGCGAAAGGCATCGAAGATCGCCTGGTGCTGCTCGGGCGAGATGCCGATGCCGGTATCGCTGACGGTCAGCGCGATGCGCCCCTCGGCGACCGGCTCGATCCGCAGCGCGATCGTGCCTTCGGAGGTGAACTTGAAGGCATTGGCGAGCAGGTTCTTGAGGATCTGCGCCAGTCGCTGGCGGTCGGTGGCGATCTGCGCGGGCGCGTCTTCGGCGATCGCGATGTCGAACGCGAGCCCGCGCTGCTGCGCGACCGGATCGAAGGTCTGGCGCAGGTCCGACGCGAGCCGCTTGAGCGCCACCGCCTCGGCCCGGATATCGATATGCCCGGCCTCGATCTTCGACAGGTCGAGGATGTCGTTGATCAGGTTGAGCAAATCGTTGCCCGACGCCTGGATCGTGCGGGCATATTGCGCCTGCTCGTCGGTCAGGTTGCCGGTCGGATTATCGCCGAGCAGTTTCGACAGGATGAGCAGCGAATTGAGCGGGGTGCGCAGCTCGTGGCTCATATTGGCGAGGAAGTCGGACTTGTACTGGCTCGCCTGCTCCAGCTCGCGCGCCTTCAGTTCGACCGCCGCGCCGGTGCGGGCGAGATCGTCGCGCTGGGTTTCGAGCAGTTGCGCCTGTTCCTCGAGCTGCGAGTTGGTCTGCTCCAGCTCGACCTGCTGCTGTTCGAGCCGCACCGCCGATTCCTTGAGCGCGCGGCCCTGTTCCTCCAGTTCCTCGTTCGAGACGCGCAGTTCCTCGCTCTGGACCTGCAATTCCTCGGACTGGCGCTGGGTCGCCTCCAGCAACGCCTGCAGCTCGGTGCGATAGCGGGCGGAGCGGAGCGCGACGCCGACCGGCTTGCCGATCTGATCGAGGAAGGTCAGCGCGCGCTCGTCGGCCTTGTGCAGGAAACCGAACTCGATCACTGCGTTGACCACGCCATCGGCGCTGAACGGCGCGATGACGAGCTGGCGCGGCGTATCGCGCCCGAGCGCCGAGCCGAGCGTCAGATAGCCCTCGGGTACGTCATCGAGCACCATCGGCGCGCCATCGGCGGCAACCCGCCCGAGCAGCCCTTCGCGCAAGCCGAAGCTATTGGGCACGCTGGCATCGCCCGGGACGCCGAGCGAAGCCATCCGCTTGAACGCGCCTTCCTCGCCCTTGAACAACACGCTCGCCTGCGCGCCGAGATAGGGCGTCAGGTAATCGAGGATGCATTCGCCCAGCTCGCGCACGGTCTTGTCGCCGAGCATTGCCTGCGCCAAGCCGACTTCGCCCGCCTGGAGCCATGCCTGACGCTGGCGGGCAAGCGCGTTGCGCTGGATCAGGACCGCGACCGCGAGCGACAGCGCCATGCCGATCAGCGCCGTGATGACGCCGGTCAGGGTGGTGGTGCCATAGGCTGCCTCCATCTGCGCGAGCCGCGATTCGCGGAGGCGCCGCTCCTCGGTTCGCATCGTCCCCAGTTGCGCGCGGATCGCGTCCATCTCGACCTTGCCGCGATCGGCGTTGACTATTGCAAGCGCTGCCGCGACGCCCTGCGTGCGGCGCAGCTCGATCGTTTCCTTCAGCTCGGCGAACTTGGCGTCGACATGCGGCTTGAGCCGCCGGAGATTGGCCTGTTGCAGGTCGTTGTCGCGGGTCAGCGTCTCGATACTGCTCAGGCTGGTCCCGGCGCGTGCGATCGCGTCCTGATAGGGCTCCAGATAGCGATCATTGCCCGTCAGCAGGAAGCCGCGCTGGCCGGTCTCGGCGTCCTGCACCGCCGAGAGCAAAGTGCCCAGCTCGGTAATGACCTCGTGCGTGTGAACCACCTTGCTCGTGTCGGCACGCAGCGCCTGGATGTTCGAATAGGCGAGCGCGGCGCTGAGCAGGAAGAAGAGGAGCGCGGCGGCGACGCCAAAGGCCATGGTGACCCCGAATCGCGAACGGGAATTGGCGGCGGTACGCGCGGACGTTTGCGGCATCGTTTTCTTGCGAACCTCTGGTTACGGCGACCTCGCATTCCGGTTCCATGCCAAGCCACGGCGCGCAACCCCGAAGTGTGAATTTCGGCCAGTAGCGCGGAATCACAACGCCTTAAAGGGCCGGGCAGGGGATCGTCGGCGCACTCCCCCCAACACGGTCCCCGATCGAGGCGCTGTCAGGCGTCAGCGCGCCGCTTCGACGCCGGGGGACAGCGCAAGGGCTCCGGACGCGCTGCCCGAACCGTGCCGAAGTGAGACACATAGCCAATGCGGCGGCGCGGGCCGACAGTAAAACGGTCGTGCCGGCTAAAAATCGACGAATGCGAAAGGTCCGGGTCGTTTCGCCTCCAGATCGGACCGTATTAAGCCTATGCGGCATGCCCATCGTGCGCCCCGCCAAAGTCCTGCGGTACTATATCGCGGAAACTTCTACGGGTCCGTTGTCCTATGAGACCTTAGCAGCGTCGGGCGCGCCTTGATCGTGTCTGTCCAGCGTCGCGTAAGATCGGGCGGTTGACACGCGGATTCTGGTCATCCCATTTTCGTCTTGCGGCCTCAGTGTACTGAATTTATGGCACGAAATTCAACGTGTTATCGGTTTGATAACCATTGCGCGCACAGAGTTGCGCGGATTTCCGTGGATATCGCCGATGACCTCCGTCCCACACGTGCGGGGAAAAAGGGTCTGACGCAAAAAGGGCGTGGGGACAGTCGAATGCGGTCCGATGTGAAGACCTTTCTTGAGAGATTGGGCAAAAGCCAGTTCCGGTACAAGGAATTTGCCGATCGCTTCTCTGATCTCGAGACCTGGCCGGTGTTCGAGGCGGTCATTCGCGACGCCCGGATATTCGACCGCGCTGCCGCGCATTCGGTAAAGGCGGTCCCTACATCGCAGCCCGAGGCGCCATCGATCGGATCGGTGCTTTCGCGCAAATATCACGGCGACCCCGCCGTCGGCGCGGCCAAGCCCACCGACGATGTCCGGACGTTGCTTGCGCGGATCTCTGCCGCAGTCGAGAGGGGGGCCGTCTGATGGCGCTTGTCTTGATCTCCGGGCTCCGCGGCGGCGTCGGCACGACGATGCTCGCCGCCAACCTTGCCATCACCGTTGGCGCAATGGGCCGGTCGTCGGTCGCGCTGGCCCTGGCGCCGCACAGCACGCTCGGCCTCCATTTCGGGCTGGACCCGCACCAGGCGCTACCGGGCTTCGCCGCGTCCTCCTCGGACTCTGGCGCCATCCATGGCGTGCGGTTGCTCGATGCGTCGGGGCAGGCGGCCAGCGGCGATCTCGGCGACGGGCTTTCGAGTGGGGACTATAGCTTCGCGGGGGATGCGATCCACATCGCCGACCTCTCCGGGACCGACGCGCGCGTTGCCGCGCAGTTGCGCGCGCATGCCGATGTCGAACTCTGCGTGCTCGTTCCTTCGGCGGAGTGCGTCTACGCGCTCCCGGCGGCGCTCGAGACGCTTCCGGACAACGCCCTGTTCCTGCTGAACCGCAACGACGATACGCGCCGGCTGGCGCGGCACACCGCAAGCTTCGTACGCGAGTTGCTGGGCGACCGCTTGATCGCGACGATCCAGGCCGATGAGGCAGTCGCCGAAGCGGCGGCGATGATGCAGCCGCTGATGCGCCATGCACCCGCGAGCGCCGCGCTCGCCGATATCGCCGCGCTGGGCGAGCGCCTCGCGACGCTTCCACGGAGCCGGGAAGACAGCGTGCAGACGGTCGACCGGGCCTGGCGAAGCAACGCCGCATGACCCGCCATTCGGAACATCTGCTGCGATGGCTCGCCATCGCACCCCTGCTGTTCGCCGCCGCGGTCGTCATCGGCGTGCCGCTGGATCGCAACCAGCAATGGATGATGGCCGGCGGCACCGTGATCGGTACGATGGTGCTGTCGCGCCGGATGTCGCGCAAGGCGGCGCTGACGCTGGGCATCCTCGCGATCCTGACCTCGACGCGCTACATGTTCTGGCGCACCACCCAGACGCTGCAATTCAACACGCTGCCCGAATTCCTGTTCGGCGGCGGGCTGTATCTCGCCGAGCTCTATGCCTGGATCCTGTTGCTCCTGGGCTTTCTCCAGACGAGCTGGCCGCTCGAGCGCCCTCCGGTCGAGATCAAGGGGGAGCCGGACCGCTGGCCGACGGTCGACGTGTATGTCCCGACCTATAACGAGAGCCTCGATATCGTGCGCAACACGGTCTATGCGGCGATGGACATGGACTACCCGGAGGATCGTTTCCGGGTGTTCATCCTCGACGATGGCCGGCGCCCCGAATTCCGGGCGTTCGCGCGCGAGGCGGGCTGTGGCTATATCACGCGCGACAATAATCTTCACGCCAAGGCCGGCAACCTCAACGCCGCGATGAAGAAGACCGATGGCGAACTGATCGCGATTTTCGACTGCGATCACGTTCCCAATCGCTCGTTCCTGCAACTCACGCTCGGCTGGTTCCAGAGGGATGCCAAGCTGGCGCTGATGCAGACGCCGCACTTTTTCTATTCGCCCGATCCGGTGCAGCGCAACCTTGCCCCGGTGCGCGACATGCCGGGCGAGGGCGACCTGTTCTACAACCCGGTGCAGGACGGCAACGACCTGTGGAACGCCACCTTCTTCTGCGGTTCCTGCGCCGTGATCCGCCGCGAAGCACTGATGCAGACCAACGGCTTCGCCGGCGAGACGGTGACCGAGGACGCGCATACCGCGCTGAAGCTGCAGCGCATGGGCTGGAACACCGCGTACATCTCCGCGCGGCTGTCGGCGGGGCTCGCGACCGAGCGGCTCGTCGTCCATATCGGCCAGCGCATCCGCTGGGCGCGCGGGATGACGCAGATCATGCGCATCGACAACCCGCTGCTGGGCAAGGGCCTGAAGTGGCAGCAGCGGCTTTGCTACCTCAATGCGATGCTGCATTTCCAGTTTCCGCTGCCGCGCATCGTATTCCTGACCAGCCCGCTCGCCTATCTGATCTTTGGCCAGAACATCATCCAGGCCTCGGCCTCGCTGATCTTCGCCTATGCGCTACCACATCTGTTCTGCGCGCAGGTCGCGTCGGCGCGGCAGCAGGGCGGATGGCGGCGACCCTTCTGGGGCGAGATCTACGAGACGATCCTCGCCTTCCACCTCGTCGCGCCGACGGTCGTCACCTGGTTCCAGCCGCGCAAGGGCAAGTTCAACGTGACCGACAAGGGCGGCGTGCTCGACCGCACCTATTTCGACTGGGCGACGGTGCGTCCGCATCTGTTCACGATCGCGCTGATGGTCGGGGGGATGCTGCTGGCGATCGCGAAATATCTGTTCTTCCCGCAATATTTCAACGTCCAGCTCGATACGCTGACGCTCAACCTCGCCTGGGGCGGGTTCAGCCTGGTCCTGCTGCTCGCCGCGGTTTCGGTGGCGCGCGAGACGCGGCAGGCGCGGCAGGAAATCCGGCTGCCCGCGCGGTTGCCGGTGACCGTCCATTTCGCGTCGGGCCATGTCGCAAAGGGCCTGACCAACGATATCTCGATGGGCGGCGCGGCGATCGAACTGCCTGCGGGCGTCGCCCCGCTGGATGCGCCGGCCACGCATGTCGTCTTCGCGACTGGAGCCGAAAACCTGTCGGTCGAGGTCGATCAGGTGCGCCGCCGCGACGGTTTCGTCTCGGTCAAGTTCTCGCCGCTTGCGAACAACGCGGCGCGCCAGCTGGTGCGCGCCATCATGGGCCGTGCCGATGCCTGGCAGCGCACGGCCCCGCCGGAGCGCGTCGCAGGACTGCGCTCGCTTCAGGATATCATCGTGATCGACTTCATGACCGTTAAGCGCGCGCTGGGCCTCAACTTCGCCGAGCGGCGCATGATGAAGGCGGAGGAAGCCGCACTGGCCAAGACCGCCGAGGCCCCGGCCAAGGACAAATCGGGCTTCGGCCCGGCATCGGTGGCGAAAGCCGCGGGCGTGGCGCTGGCGCTCGCGGCTGCGGGCTATGCCGTTTCGCCGCAAATGGCGCGCGCGGCACAGGCCGCGCCCGCGGCACCACGCGCGGCCGTCCCCGTTGCGACGAGCCCCGGCACCGAGCGGCTGACGTTCAAGGACCTGCGCGTTCGCGATGCGATCCGGCTTCAGGGGACGCGCGGCGAGATCAGCATCCCGTTCGGGCTGCGTCAGGACCAGGTGGTCAGCGCCGCGACGATCACGCTCCAGGCGGCATGGTCGCCGGCGCTGCTCGGCGACCGCAGCCAGCTCGTCGTGATCGTCAACGGCGAAGTCGCGCAGATCATAGCGCTGCGGCCCGAGAATTCGGGCGGGCAGGTGATCACCGTCCAGGTCAACCCGGCGATGTTCCTGCCCGGCGACAATCAGCTCAACCTGCGGCTGATCGGCCATTACGCGCGCGACTGCGAGGACCCGTTCAGCAGCCTGCTCTGGGCCAATATCAGCAACACCCGCTCGTGGCTCGATCTCTCGACCCAAGCGCTCCCCAGCCGCCCCGATTTGTCCCGCCTGCCGGCGCCGTTCTTCGACAAGGGCATCAATACCACGCTCAAGGTGCCGTTCGTCTTCGCCGGGCAACCCCGCGCCGGAGAATTGGAAGCCGCCGCGCCGATCGCGGCGTGGCTGGGCAGCCTTGCCAGCTATCGCGGGTTCGCGTTCACGCCGTCCTTCGGGCAGATTCCCACCGGCAATGCCGTCGTCTTCCTCAATCGCGACGGCGCTATGCCCGAACTGGGCCTTGCCGTGACCGGCCCGTCCGCCGCCGTCATTCCCAATCCTCGCGACGCCAACGGTACGCTGCTCGTCATCATGGGCCGCGACAGTGCCGAGCTGCGCCTTGCCGCGGGCGCCGTCGCGACGGGCACGGGCGTGTTCGGCGGCACGCGCATGAGCTTCGATGGCGCGCGCATCCCGACCTGGCCGCGCTATGGCGCGCCGCGCTGGCTGCCCACCGATCGCACGATTCGGCTGGGCGAGCTGGTCGAACCCTATGCGTTGCAGGGCATGGGGCTGCCCCCGGGGCCGCTCGCGGCGCGCTTCCGCGTCGCGCCCGACTTGTTCTTCTGGCCGCATCAGGGCGGCGAGCTTGGCCTGCGCTATCGCTATCCGGTGGCCAACTGGCTCGATCGCGATGCGTCGCGCCTCGATGTCTCGATGAACGGCCAGTATCTCAAGACGCTCCCGCTCGCCGGAAGCTGGTGGTCGGGGCTGTTCGGAAACAAGGGCGCGACCAGCGAGGATGGGCACCAGCGGGTCGTGCTGCCGCGCTATGCGCTGTTCGGCCAGAATGAAGTCGTGTTCGACTATAATCTGATCGTGGCGAACAAGCAGAAATGCACCGGCATGCTGCCCGACAATGTCCGCGTGTCGGTCCTGCCCGAATCGCTGATCGACCTGACCAGCGCCTATCACGGCATCGAAATGCCCGATCTCGCGCCGTTCGCGGGCGCGGGCTATCCGTTCACGGTACGCCCCGATTTGTCCGAGACGACGGTGATCATGGCGGGCAATCCCTCGCCGGCGTCGGTCGAGGCGTTTCTGGGGCTGATGGGGCGTTTCGGCGATGTCACGGGGGCTGCCACCACTGGCGTGACCGTGGCAGACCGGATCGATTCGTCGCGGCTGGCGGATCAGGACATCCTCGTCATCGGCAGTTCGTCGCTTGCGAGCGCCGAGAATTTCTTCGCGAACGCGCCGGTCCATTATGAAGGCGATGGGCTCAGGGTCACGCAGAGCTCGCCGCTCCAACATGCCTATTCGTGGTTCAGCAATCGCGACCAGTCCAATCCCGAGGATGTCGCCGCCATCGTCCAGGGCTCGCGCGGCTTCACCGGCATCGCCAGCTTCCGCTCGCCCTATTCCGCCGATCGCACCGTCGTGGCGCTGCTGGCCGATGATGTCCGCCAGTTGCCGCTCCTCGTCGACGGCATGGCCGATCCCAAGATCAATGCCCAGATCCAGGGCGACCTGTCGGTGACCTCGGGCGACGGCATGGTGAGCTTTGCCGTCGGGCCGACCTATTGGGTCGGATCGCTGCCGGTGTGGATGAAGGTTGCGTACTGGTTCAGCCAGCGGCCGCTGCTGATGGCGCTTTCCACGCTGTTGCTGGCGCTGGCGCTGACCGGCCCGGTCTATCTGTTCTTCACCCGACAAGCCAAGGCCCGGCTTGCTGCCATCGATGAAAAGGGCGCATGACATGAGCCGCAAGCACCGGATTGTGCCGTTCGGCCTGATCGCAGCAGCGCTGGTGGGGGTTGCCGTGCCGTCGATGGCAGCGGCGCAGACCCCCGTGGTGAAGACCCTGCTGGATCAGGCCGCTTATTGGCGCGCCAAGGGCCGCAACGATCTCGCCGACCAGGCGCTGCGTCGCGCGCGGGCGATCGATCCTAGTGCGGCAGAGGCGGCGCCGGTTCGCCCAAAGACAACGGCAAAGCCAACCCCGGCACCCCGGCCTGCATCGGCGCGGGCCGCACCCGCTGCCGCCGCGCCGGCCCCGAGCAGGGCACAGGCCGCGCCTGCGCGCCCGGCGTCGACTGCCGGCACCGCCCGCGTCGCCGGCTTCTCCGCGCTCGAATCCGGCGATCTTGCGACCGCCGCCAGCCGCTTCGAACGCGCGCTTGCCGTCGATCGCAACGATAGCGCGGCGCTGGGCGGGCTTGGTATCGTGCGCCTGCGCCAGAGCCGCTTCGCACAGGCGCGCGACCTGCTGGAACGCGCCTCGCGCCTGCCGGGCGCCGATCGCTGGGCCGATGCGCTCGCCTCCGCGCGCTTCTTCGGCGGGATAGAGGATGCGCGCGACGCGCTGGACAAGGGGCTGCTCGACAAGGCGCAGGCGATTGCCGAGGACACTGTCCGTCTCGGCAACCCCAAGCCGCAGGCTGCGCTCGAATTGCTCGCGCAAATCTATGAGAAGCAGGGCCGGTTTGCCGATTCCGCCGATCTGTACCGCCAGGCGAGCGCGGGCGGCGGCAGCGACGAAGCCCGTCTCGCCAGCCGCGCCGCCCGCGGCCGGGCGCTGGACGCGATGGCGCGCGGCGACGACTATGGCGCCGAGCGCGAGTTCCAGGGCGGATTGCTGCTCGACCGCGACGATCCCTGGATTCGCTACGAATTTGCGCGCTTCATGCTGGCACGCGGGCGGCGGGGCGACGCGGAATCGCTGATCGCCTCGCTCGCCCAGTCGAACGACCCCGACGCGCTCTATGCTGCGGCGTTGATCAACAAGGACCTCGGCAATCTGCTCGCCGCCTCAGCGCTGGTCGAGCGCGTGCCCGAAAGCCGCCGCAGCCCCGCGATCCGCAACTTCTCGATCGGCATCAAGATCGAAGTGGCGATTGCCCGGGCGAAGACGCTCGCGGACTCCGGGCAGCGCGCGGCGGCGGTATCGGCCCTGCGCCAGATCGCGAGCCAGCCTTCGCTCCCGGCCGCGCGCCGCGCCGAAGTGGCGGGCGCCCTGTACGATCTGGGCGACGAGGCGACCGCCGCCAGCCTCGCGCGCTCGGCGCTCGACGGGGAGATCACCGATCTGGGCGGATATGACGCATTGGTGCGCGTCTTCGCCAAGACGGGGCGCGAGGACCTCGCCCGAACCGCGCTGCAACAGGCATCCGCGCTGGGGGGCGCCGCTCCGGACTCGCAGCGCGCAGTGGCACGCATGTCGGCGGGGCTCGCGATCGCGCAGGCGGACAAGATGCGCCTTGCCGGCCAGTTCGCCCCGGCGTTCGATGTGCTGCAGGGCGCGTGGAACGCCGCACCGGGCGATCCGGAAATCCTGACCGCGCTTGCCGGGCTGTACCAGAGCGGCGGCATGCCCGCGCGTGCGGCGCAATCGTTCCAGCTTGTCCTGGCGCGCGACCCGCGCAACCGCGATGCGCTGCTCGGGCTCGCCCAGTCGGCGCAGGCGGCGGGCGATCGCGGGCTGTCCAAGGACGCCGCGGAACGCGCGCTGAGCGCATACCCGAATGATTATCAGGTCCCGCTGGCGCTGGCCCGCGTGGCGCAGGATCGCGGCGACAAGGGGGCGGCGACGCGCCTGCTCAAGCGGGCGCGCGAGTTGTACGAACGCCAGAACGGCGCGGGGACCGCGATCATGCCGGGCGCTAATCCCTTTGCGGCGGCGCCGGGTGCGAGCGACGGCAATCCGTTCCGCGCGCCCGCCTTTGCCGCCGCTGCTCCGGCGGCGGTGAACCCGTTCGCGCTGGGCAATGGCACCCGGTTGCCTTCGGCATCGCCGGCCCCGGCGATGAGCGGCGGCCTTGGGTATCAGGCCTATGCGCCGGCATCCCCGGTGCAGCCTGGAGGCGCGCAAGCGGCCTCGGCTTCGGGCTGGGGCGTGGCGTCGCCGTCGGCAGCGTCAGGGAGCGGCGGCTTCGGCGCCGGCATCCCGAGCGGCCCGGTCGACCCGGTGCTTGCCGCGATCGCTTCGGACATCGAGACGCTCAGCGCGGATTCGCGTACGCGGGCCGATCTCCAGACCGGCTACCGCAGCCGCAAGGGCGAAACCGGGCTGAGCGCGATGAACGAAATCACCGGCGCGGCAGAGCTGTCGACCGGGCTGGCCGGGGGGCGCGTGCGTGCCCGCGCCGAGGCGGTGGTGATCGATTCGGGGCGCCCGACCGGCTCAGGCCTCGCCCGTTTCGGCCGCAACGCGACGATCGAGGCGCGAGCCATTGTCGACGAGGAACGCGCCGTGCTGGCGCAGGCAAAGACCCAGCAGGCTTCCGGAGTCGCGTTCACCGTCGGCTATGCCGATCAGAATGTGCAGGTCGAAGGCGGCACCACGCCAGTGGGGATGGGCGAGACCAGGGCGACGTTCCGCGCCAGCGTGACGCCCGAACTCTCCCCCGGGGTGCGCGCCAAGGCCTGGGCCGAGCGTAAAGCAGTGACCGACTCGGTCGTCTCCTATGCCGGCACGCGCGATCCGGTGTCGGGCGAGCGCTGGGGTCAGGTCATGCGGACCGGCGGCGGGGCAGGGCTGTCCTATGACCGCGACGGGAGCGGCGTGTACGGCGAAGTCGCATACAACCAGTTCACCGGCACCAACGTGCGAAAAAATCGTGGAATCGAGGCCAATATCGGCGGCTATCTGCGCCTGATGAAGGGGGAACATTCGCAACTGACCGGCGGGTTGAATGCCAATTATCAGAGCTACGAAAACAGTCAGAACTTCTTCACTTTCGGGCAGGGCGGCTATTTCAGCCCGCAAAGCTTCCTGAGCATCGGCTTCCCGATCAACTATACGCTGCAGACCGACAAGTTCGACATCAAGGCGAATTTCACGCCCGGGTTCCAGAGCTTCAGCCAGGAGGAGACGGCGATCTACCCGATCGACCTGGCGCTTCAGGCCGATCTCGACGCGATGAAGGCGGCCAACGCGGACGTCCGGGCGCATTATGACAGCCTGAGCCGCACCGGATTCGCCGTCTCGGCCGGCGGCGAGGCTTATTACCGGGTCTCGCCAAATACCCAGGTCGGTGGCAATGCTTCGTTCACAAGCTTCGGACAATACGAGGAATTCCGCTCGCTGATTGGAATTCGGCAGGCAATTGGAGGAAGACGTTGATCCAGGCGCCCTTGCACGAAGCCTTTGGCGGCACCCGCTCGCCGGGTGTCCCGCTCCTCCTTTCCGAAGTCGTAGCGGAACTGGCGGACGCGGCCTCGGCGCAGCAGATCGCGGGCTTCGGCTTTGCACTCGGGCAGCGTCTGGCGTCGCGGGTGCGTCTGGACCAGGTGAACGGCCTCGACGACCTGGAATCGCAACTGAATCGCCTCTGGAGCGATCTCGACCTGGGCCGGTGCCGCCTGCACGCGGATGACACCGCGCTGGTCGTCGAGCATGACCCCGGCCTGCTCCCGCCCGACACGCTGTCGCCCGCCGCGCGCCCATTCCTGCTCGAGCTGGTGCGCGGGACGTTCGACGCATGCTTTCGCGCGCTGGGCAGTGCGGCCGCGATCCATACTTCGGCGACGTGGCAGGATCGGATCATCGAAGTGCGTCATGGCCATTGATCTGCCTGGTATCGATCGCCGGCATTTCGCGCTGGGCTGCATCGCGATGCTGACCGCCGCTTGTGGCAAGGTGCCCAAGGGCAGCGCCAAGGTGCCCAATGGACTCTGGCCGCAGTTCCGCGAACGCTTCGTGCTGCCGGTGGGCCGGGTCATCGACAATGGCAACGGGAACATCAGCCATAGCGAAAGCCAGGGCTATGGCATGTTGCTGGCATCGTTCAACAACGACCGCGAAACCTTCGACTCGCTGGCGCGCTGGACTGCGGAGACGCTGCTGCGGCCTGACGTTGCGCTGCACGCGTGGAAATACGACCCGCGCGAGCCGAAGCCGGTCGCGGACCCCAATAATGCGACCGACGGCGACATCCTGATCGCATGGGCGCTGGCGCGGGCGGACGCGCGGTGGAAGGTGCCGGACTATGCCCGCCGCTCGCGCGACATCCGGCAGGCGATCCGCAGCCAGTTGGTGGTCAAGCGGGCGGGGGGGAATGTGCTCCTCCCGGGTCTGGTCGGCTTTTCGGACGCCGGGCGGACGGTCGTCAATCCGTCCTATTACATCTGGTCGGCGCTCGATGCCTTTGCCGCGCTGGATGGCGAGGAGGTGTGGGGGCCGGTCATCGACGACGGCGTGAAGCTGCTTACCGCCGCCCGCTTCGGACCGCTCGCGCTGCCGGTGGACTGGTTCGAGATCGACGCCGCGGGCAAGCTGGCCCCGGCCCACGACAAGCCCCCGCGCTTCGGGTTCGATGCCGTGCGGGTCCCGCTCTATGCCGCTGCCGGACGTCGGCTCTCGGTGGCGGAGACCGCGATCGCGTGGTGGAAGACGGTGGGCGAGGGTAACAAGCCGATCCCGGCGTGGATCGACGTGGTGACGGGCGAAACCGCACCCTATCCGCTGTCTGCCGGGGGGATGGCCGTTGTCGGCCGGGCGACGGGCAGCGCCCAGCCGGGTGCGCTTGCCGACGATTATTATTCAGCGATCCTGCAATTGCTCGCGCAGGATATGGCGTGAGCTGAGCGTGGAAGCGCGGACGCTGCGGCCATGGGCACGCAGCGTCCGCGCGATCCAACGATCAGGCCGTTCAGCGCCCGCGAAGCGTGTTGAGCACGGCGAGCGCGGCGACGCCGACAAAGGCGGCGCTGGTCCAGGGGCGTGCCTTGGCGAAGTTCGCGGCCTTTTCGGTGATCGGCGCGTCGCCCGAGAAATGCGTGCGGAAGGCGTCGGTCAATGCGGTCTTGCGATTGCCGCTGTCCGTGCTGGTCGTCGGGGCGGTCGCCGTCGGAACGGTTGCGTCATCCATGTCGATATCCCTTGTCAGATACGTGTCGGCGGCAGGCATGCGCGCCTCGCGGGGATGAACGCACAACGTCGCGCTGCGCTCCGGCGCACCGACGAAACCGCCGGTGCGCCGCGCGGTTTATGCGACGGCGGGAAGCCGATCGAGATGCTTTTCGAGCGTGACCGGATAGTCGCGGACACGGACCCCGGTCGCGTTGTACACGGCATTGGCAACCGCCGCGCCGACCCCGCAGAGCCCCAGTTCGCCGACGCCCTTGGCCTTCATCGGGGTCGAGGTCGGATCGACTTCATCGAGGAACACGACTTCCTGGTGCGGGATGTCGGCATGGACCGGCACTTCATATCCGGCCAGGTCGTGATTGACGAAGAATCCGAAGCGCTTGTCGACCGCCAGCTCCTCCATCAGCGCCGCGCCGACGCCCATCGTCATCGCGCCGATCACCTGGCTGCGCGCCGATTTGGGGTTGAGGATGCGCCCTGCGGCACAGACGGCCAGCATCCGCCGGACGCGGATCACGCCGGTGTAGGAATCGACCGCCGCCTCGACGAAATGCCCGGCAAAGGTCGATTGCTGGAAGCGCTTGCCGATATCGCCATATTCGATCGCATCCTCCGCCGTCAGCGGGCCGTCCTTGGCCGCATTGGCCAGCTTGGCGCTGCGATTGCCCGCGCGGACCCGGCCATCGGCGAACTCGGCGGTGGCGGGGTCCAGGTCGAGCTTGACCGCAACCGCCTCGCGCAGCTTGACGCAGGCGGCATAGACGCCCGCGGTCGAATTGGCGGCACCCCATTGCCCACCCGAACCGGCAGCGGCCGGCAGATCGGAATCGCCCAGCGTGACCACGACGCGATCGAGGTCCACGCCCATCATCTCCGCCGCGGTCTGCGCCAGGATCGTGTAGCTGCCCGTGCCGATATCGGTCATGTCGGTCTCGACCGTCACGATGCCGCGCGCGTCGAGCCGGACGCGCGCCGCGGATTTCATCAGCATGCTGTTGCGGAACCCGGCGGCGACGCCCATCCCGACCAGCCAGCGCCCGTCGCGCACCGATGCGGGACGAGCCGAGCGGCGGTTCCAGCCGAAGCGTTCGGCGCCCTGTTGCAGGCACTCGACCAGCTGGCGCTGCGAGAAAGGCCGCGACGGCTTTTCAGGGTCGACCTGGGTATCGTTGGCGATGCGGAAAGCGACCGGGTCCATCCCGAGCTTCTCGGCCATCTCGTCGATCGCGATCTCGAGCGCCATCATCCCCGGCGCCTCGCCCGGCGCGCGCATCGCATTGCCCTCGGGCAGATCGAGCACCGCAAGCCGCGTCCGTGTCATCCGATCGGCGCCGGCGTAGAGCAGGCGGGTCTGCTGCACCGCGGTTTCCGGACCGCCCCCGGGCAGGTCGCCCGACCAGCTCTCATGCCCGATCGCCGTGATCTTGCCCTCGCGCGTCGCGCCGATGCGGATGCGCTGGATCGTGGCGGGGCGGTGCGTGGTGTTGTTGGCGATCATCGGCCGGGCCAGCGCGACCTTGACCGGGCGCTTCACTTCCTTCGCCGCCAGCGCCGCCATCACGACATCGGCGCGGAGGAACAGCTTGCCGCCGAACCCGCCGCCGATGAATGGCGAATCGAGCCGTACCTTCTCGCGCGGAATGCCAAGCGTGGTCGCCAGCTCGCGCTTGCTCCACGCGATCATCTGGTTCGAGGTCCATACCGTCAGCGAATCGCCGTCCCATGCGGCGATCGTCGCATGCGGTTCCATCATCGCATGGCTCTGGTCGGGCGTGGTGTAGGTCGCGTCGAGCGTGACCGGCGCGCTCGCGAACGCTGCGGCGAAATCGCCGACGGCGCTGTCGGCATCGTCGCCCTCGGGCTTGGTCGCCTTGCCCTTTTCGGCGGCGAGATCGAACCGGCCCGGCGCGCGGGCATAGTCGACTCGCACCAATGCGGCGGCGGCCCGCGCCTGTTCGAAGCTTTCGGCCACGACGATCGCGATTGCCTGATGATAATGCTCGATCTCGGGCCCGCCGAGCAGCTTGGCGGTGTTCATATTGCCCTTGCCGAGCTTGCCCGCATTCTCGGCAGTGACGATGCCGAGCACGCCGGGGGCACCGCGCGCATCGACCAGATCGATCGCGTTGATCCGCCCCTTCGCCACGCCCGCACCGACGATCACGCCATAGGCGGCATTGGGCGCCTTGTCGTGCCGTTCATAGGCATAGGGCGCGGTGCCCGTCGTCTTGCGCTTGCCGTCGATCCGGTCGACGGGCTTGCCGATGACTTTCAGCTGGTCGATCGGATTGGTGCCCGCGGGCGAATCGAACTTCATGCGGTCCTCGCTTCGGCCATGACTGCGGCGAGCGAACGCTCGACCAGCGGCACCTTGAAGGCATTTTCAGGAGTCGGCTTGGCGCCGTCGAGCAGGCGGGCGGTGACGGCCTTGGCACCACGCGGCATCTCCGCATCGGCGGCCTCGACGCGCCACGGCTTGTGCGCGACGCCCCCGCCGCGACACGGCCCGACCCGTCGCGCTGGATCACCGCGGCGACCGAGACGAGCGCGAAGGCATAGGAGGCACGGTCGCGCACCTTATGGTAGAAATGCTGCCCGCCCAGCGGCTTGGGCAAGGTGACCGCCGTGATGAGTTCGCCCGGCTGGAGCACCGTCTCGATATGCGGCGTATCACCCGGCAGCCGGTGGAAGTCGGCGATCGGGATCGCGCGCGTCGCGCCCGATGGGGCTACCGTCTCGACCGTCGCGTCGAGCAGCCGCATCGCGACCGCCATGTCGCTCGGGTGCGTCGCGATGCACGCATCGCTGGTACCGATCACGCCCAACTGGCGGCTATACCCGCCGATCGCGGCGCAGCCGGTGCCCGGCTTGCGTTTGTTGCACGGCTGGTTGGTGTCGTAGAAATAGGGGCAGCGCGTCCGCTGGAGCAGATTGCCCGCCGTCGTCGCCTTGTTGCGCAGCTGTCCGCTGGCGCCGGCGAGCAACGCGCGCGACAGCACGGCATAGTCGCGGCGCACGCGACGGTCGGCGGCCAGCGCGGTATTGCGCGCCAATGCCCCGATCCGCAGCCCGCCCTCCGACGTGGCCTCGATCGTGTCGAGGCCCAGCCCGTTGACGTCGACCAGATGCGCCGGCGTTTCGATCTGGAGCTTCATCAGGTCGAGAAGATTGGTGCCCCCGGCGATGGCCTTCGCCCCCTGGACTTGCGCCAGCGCCGCTGCCGCGCCCGCAGGCGACGTGGCGCGCTCATAAGTGAAGGGCTTCATGCGCGTACTCCGGCGACTTCGGTCATCGCATCGAGGATGTTCGAATAGGCGCCGCAGCGGCAGATATTGCCGCTCATCCGCTCGCGGATTTCGTCGCTGGTCGGCTTGGGCTTGCCGGTCAGGTCGGCGGTGACATGGCTGGGTATCCCCGCCTTGATCTCCGCCAGCACCGACACCGCCGAGCAGATCTGCCCCGGCGTGCAATAGCCGCATTGATAGCCGTCATGCTTGACGAACGCCGCCTGCATCGGGTGCAGCTTCTCGGGCGTGCCCAGTCCCTCGATCGTGGTGATCGCGTCGCCCTCGTGCATCACGGCAAGGCTAAGGCAGCTGTTGATCCGCTGGCCGTCGACGATCACGGTACAGGCACCGCACTGGCCATGGTCGCACCCCTTTTTGGTGCCGGTCAGGTGCAGATGCTCGCGCAGCGCGTCGAGCAGTGTGGTGCGGGTATCGAGGTCCAGCGACTGGCGGGTGCCGTTGACCGTGAAGGTCACCGGCATCGTCGCGGGGCTTGGCTGGGGGCGAGGGGCGCGCGCCTCGGCACCGGGGACGGCTACCACTGCCGCCGACGCCGCGCCTGCGACCAGGACATGCCGGCGCGTGAGTTCGAGATCATCGGGCTTGGGCATTGCGTAATTACTCCTGTGGGTCGCCGGGGCAGCAGCGAGGCCGCATCGCACGACGCGCGAGGAGCGACGGTGAAGGGCGGGATGGGGACCATGTCGGGGACGATATCGCTGAACAAACCATAACTCCAGCGCGCTGGCTGGGGCCAGATGGGAGCAGCAGCGATATCGTTCCTGGACGCGATTGGTTCCCGCGAAATCGCGGCGGCGGTGCCGCTCAGCGATCGATGCGCCAGGCCACCGTCAGATACTCCTCCGCCGCGCGCCGGAGTGCGGCGTCCTTGGGGAACGCCAGCGCAGGGACGGGGGCAAAGCCCAGCGCCTCCATCAGCGCCCAAAGCGCGAAGCGGCGCCCGGGCTCACGCTCGACCCCGAAGTCGATCGCCAGCTTCTCCTTGCCCGCGGCAAGCGTCGCGGGGTCGATCGCATCGGGGTCCGCGCCGTCGAAATAATGGTCGAGCAGCGCGTCGAGGTCCATCGCGGTTCAGCCTGCCGCCGCGGGCGTCGGGGCCGGCGTCTGCCAGCCTCCGCCGAGCGCGAGGAACAGCGTCACCGTCGCATCCGAGAAGTCCGCCTGCGCCGAGGCAAGTGTCGCCTCGACCGTCGCGAGGTTGCGTTCGGCATCCAGCACGACCTGGAAACTCTCGGCACCGGCGCGATAGCGCAGCCGTGCGATCCGCGCCGCTTCCTGGCCCTCGTCGCGCGCACGGCGCAGCGTCTCTATCCGCTGTCCCCGCAAGCTATAATTGCTCAGCGCGGTTTCGGTATCCTGGAGCGCGGTCAGCCACGTCCCGTCAAAGGTGGCGAGCGCCGATTCCGCGCCGGCTTCGGCCTGGGCGACGCGCGCGCGTGCGGCCGCGACATTGGGGAAGCTGAACGACAGCGCCGGTCCGAGGCTGAACTTGAACGCCGAACTCTTGCCCAGATCGCCCAGAGCAAGCGCCGTCGATCCCACGGACGCGCCGAACGTGATGTTGGGATAGAGATCGGCGACCGCGACTCCGACGCGCGCGCTCGCCGCCGCCAGCTTGCGCTCGGCGTTGCGGACATCGGCGCGGCGCGCCAGCAGCGATGCGCCATCGCCCACCGGGATCGCCTGTGCGACCGTTGGCGGCGTTTCGCACTGCGCGACGTCCTCGGGGAAATCGGCGGGCGGCTTGCCCGTCATCACCGCGAGGCGGAACAGCGCGGACTTGCGCGACGCCTCATAGGTCGGGATGTTGGCGCGGGTCTGCTCCAGCGTCGATGCCGCCTGGCTGGTGTCCAGCCCGGTGCCGCTGCCGCCCAGTTCCAGCCGGCGGGTGAGGTCGAAGGTCTCCGACTGCACGCGGAGGCTCTCGCGCGCCGCCTTGAGCTGCAACCCGGCGGAACAGGCGTCGGCATAGGCGCGGATCGTCTCGGCGACGATGGTCACGCGGGTGAGGTCATAGGTTGCCTGCGACGCCGCGACATCGGCACGACCGGCCTGGATCGCACGGGTGATCCCGCCGAACAGGTCAACCTGATAGCTGAGGTCGAGCCCGACGGTGTACGTCTCGTTCTCGAAACTCAGGTCGGGCATGCCGAGCGATGCGCCCGGGGTGCGGGCATAGGTGCCCTGCGCGCTCACCGTGGTGGAGGGCAGCCGCTGCGTGCGGGTCTCGCGCAGCACCGCCAGCGTCTGGCGCAGGTTCGCCGCAGCAACGCGCAGATCGGTATTCGCGGCCAGCGCTTCGCGCACCAGCCGGTCGACCACCGGCTCGCGGTACAGGTGCCACCATTCTGCAGGCGGCTCCTGGGCGACGAAGCCTGGGGCCGCGGCGCTCGCAAAGGGAGTCTGCGCCGGCTGATTGGGGGCCGGCGAGACGTAGTCAGGGCCGACGACGCAGCCCGAAAGCGCGAAGGCGGATACAAGGCTCAGCGTGCGCTTCACTGCGCGTCTCCCGAAATGGCGTCAGGGGCGTCGTACGGCGCCTCGCGCGGTACCCGCTTGACGCTGAACTTGCGCATCAGGACGTAGAAGATCGGCGTGAAGATCAGGCCGAACACCGTGACCCCCACCATGCCGAACGACACTGCGGTGCCCAGCGACTGGCGCATTTCCTGGCCCGGCCCGGTGGCGATCGCCAGCGGGATCACGCCGAACAGGAAGGCGAAGCTGGTCATCAGGATCGGGCGCAGTCGCGAGCGCGCGGCATGGGCCGCCGCCTCGAACCGGTCCATGCCGTCATTCTCCGCCTGTTTGGCGAATTCGACGATCAGGATCGCGTTCTTCGCAGCCAGTGCGATCAGCACGATCAGGCCGACCTGGGTCAGGATGTTGTTGTCCATCCCCCGCAGATTGACCCCCAGCATCGCGGCCAGGATGCACATCGGCACGATCAGGATCACTGCCAGCGGCAGCGTCACCGATTCATATTGCGCAGCGAGCACGAGGAAGACGAACACCACCGCGAGGACGAAGATGATCGTGCTGCTTCCCGCGGCCTTTTGCTCATAGGCAAGGCCGGTCCATTCGAAGGTGTAGCCGGGGGGCAGCACCTGGCCCGCCATCTGCTCCATCGTCGCCAGCGCTTCGCCCGAGGATACGCCGGGCGCCGCCTGTCCCTGCAGCTCGACTGCGGGCAGCAAATTGTAGCGGACGACGCGCGCCGCGCCCGAATCGCGGTGGAAGGTCGCCACCGACGAGATCGGCACCATCTGCCCGCTGCTGGAGCGCACCTGCAGCCTGCCGACATCGGCGACGTCGTTGCGCGCATTGGGTTCGGCCTGCGCCGTTACCCGGAAGGTGCGCCCGAGCAGGTTGAAGTCATTGACATAGGTCGAGCCGATATAGGTGCCGATCGCGTCGAACACCTGGCTGGGCTGGACGCCCAGAAGCTGCGCCTTGTCGCGGTCGATGTCGGCGCGGATGCGCGGAACCGAGGTGTTGAACAGCGAGAAGACCTGGTTGACCTTGGGCTGCTGCATCGCCGCACCCATCATCGCGCCGGTCACGCCCTCCAGCCCGCGATAGCCGGCATTGGCCGAGCGATCCTGGAGCATCATCACGAAGCCGCTGCCATTGCCCAGCCCCTGGACCGCCGGGGGCGAGATCATGAAGATGCTCGCGCCGTTGATCTGCCCGGCCAGTGCGCCGGTAAGCTGCCCGGCCAGCGCGGTTGCGCTCGCCTTCGCGCCGCGTTCGGACCAGTCGCGCAACTTCAGGAACACCACGCCCGAATTGGACGCCTGGCTGAAGCTCGCGCCGTCGAGACCGGCGAAGGCCACGCCATCGACGACATTCTCGTTCTTGCTCGCGATCGCCCATGCCTTGTCGACGATGGCGCTGGTGCGGTCCAGCGACGCGCCCGGCGGCAGCTGGATCACCCCGATCAGGAAGCCCTGATCCTGCTCCGGGATAAAGCCCGTTGGCGTGGCCGTCAGCCGCCATCCGGTGAGCGCCAGAAGACCCGCATAGAGGATCATCATGATCAGGCCCATCCGGATCACCCGGGCGGTGAACTTGCCGTAGCGATCCGAGAGCCAGTCGAAGCCCTGGTTGAACTTATGCCCGGCGATGCGCACCGGGCGCAGCCAGCGCGGGCCCTCGTCGACGCTGTGCTCGACATGCGGCTTGAGCAGCAATGCCGCCATTGCCGGCGACAGCGTCAGCGACACGATGAGCGAAATCACCGTCGATGCCGCGATCGTGACGGCGAACTGGCGATAGAAGATGCCCGGAATGCCCGAGACCATTGCCGTCGGCACGAACACCGCGACCAGCACCAGGCTGATCGCGATCAGCGCGCCCGACACTTCCTTCATCGTGCGATGCGCAGCCTCGCGCGGGGACAGCCCCTCGCGGATATGCTTCTCCACGGCCTCTACCACGACGATCGCGTCGTCGACGACGATCCCCACCGCCAACACCAGCGCGAACAGCGACAGCGAGTTGATCGAATAGCCGAGCGCCAGCTGCACCGCAAAGGTGCCGACCAGCGCGATCGGGATCGCGAGGATCGGGATGACCGCAGCACGCCAGGTCTGGAGGAAGACGAGGACGACGATCATCACCAGGAAGACCGCTTCGATCAGCGAATGCTGCACCGCCTCGACCGACGCCGAGACATATTCGGTGGGGTTGTACGGGACCGAATATTTGAGGCCCTGCGGGAAATCCTTCGCCAGGGTTTCCATTTCCTTGAGCACACCGGCCGCGGCCGACAGCGAGTTCGCCCCCGGCTGCTGGACGATCGCCAGCGCGATGCCGCGCGCGCCTCCAATGGAACCGCGGATCGAATAATCCTGGCTGCCCAGTTCGACCCGCGCGACATCGCCCAGCCGGGTGATTGCGCCGCTGGTCGGATCGGACTTGATCGTGATGTTCTTGAACTGGTCCGCGGTCTTGAGTCGCCCCTCGACGTCGACCGCCATTTCGAACGAAGGCTGGCTCGACCCCGTCGGCGACTGGCCGAGCGCGCCGCCCGCGACCTGCTGGTTCTGCCCCTGGAGTGCCGTGACGATTTCGGACGACGTCAGGTTGCGCGCGGCAGCCTTGTCCGGATCGATCCAGACGCGCATCGAATAATTGCCGCCGCCGAACACGCTGATATTGCCCACGCCCTCGAGCCGCAGCAGCCGATCGCGGATCGCGGTGTTCGCGTAGTTGCCGATATAATCGGTATCCAGGCTGCCATCGGGCGACGTCAGCGCCACAATCATCAGGAAGCCCGATTCCTGCTTGCTCACCGTCACGCCGATCTGGCGCACCTGTTCGGGCAGCCGCGGCTCCGCGAGCCGCACGCGGTTCTGGACCAGCACCTGCGCCGAATCCAGATTGGTGCCGGGCGCGAAGGACACAGTTACCGTCGCGATGCCCTGGGTCGACGACGAGCTCATATAGAGCATGCCCTCGACGCCGTTGATCTCCTGCTCAATCGGCGCGGACACGGTCTCGGCGATGGTCTCAGCCGAAGCGCCGGCATAGGACGCCTGCACCGAGATCGTCGGGGGCGCGATGTCGGGATATTGCGACAGCGGGAGCATCGGGTAGCAGAATGCGCCGATGAGCGTGATGAACACCGCGATCACGCCCGCGAAGATCGGGCGCTCGATGAAGAAGCCGGAAATGTTCATGATGCGGTCCTCAGCGGCCGGCCGCGGGGAGAGCGGTGCTGGACGGCGGGGCGCCGCTGGAAGGCGGGGCAACCGGCGCGCCGGCACCCTGGACGATCTTGCCCGGCTGTGCGGTCACCTTCTGGCCCGGACGCGCGCGCTGCGCACCGCCGATGACCACGCGGTCGGCGCGGTCGAGGCCGCTGCGGATCACGCGCAGGTCTCCACGCATCGCGCCGGTCTGCACCGGCTTGGCGACGAGCGTGCCGCCCTTGTCGACGACATAGACCAGCTGGCGGGCGGCGTCGGCCATCACCGCAGTGTCGGGCACCAGCATCGCGGCATAGGGGCGCGACGCCTCAAGCCGCAGCGTGCCGAACATGCCCGGCTTCAGGAAACCGCCGGGATTGTCGATGATCGCGCGGGCGCGGATCGTGCCCGCGCCCGAATCGAGCGCATTGTCGATGAAATCGAGCTTGCCGGGATGGGCGAAATCGGACTCGTCGCTCAGCTTGACGCGCACCGGCGCGCCCGGCTGCACGCCCGAATCGTTGCGCTGATATTTGAGCAGCAGCGCCTCCGAACCCTGGAACACGAAGTGCAGCGGGTCGACCGAGACGATCGTCGTCAGGATCGTGGTGTCGGCCGTCACCGTATTGCCGGCATCGACCTGGCGTTCGGAAATGCGGCCGCTGATCGGCGCGGTGACGCGCGTGAAGCCCAGATCGAGCTGGCGCGCACGCACGGTGGCGGCAGCCGAGGCGACCTGGGCATTGCTGGTGCGCACTGCGGCGAGACGGGTCTCGACTTCTTCCTGGCTGGCCGCGCGCTGGCTGACCAGCGTCTGCGACCGGGCGAGTTCGGTCTGCGCATTAGCCGCCGTGGCCTGTGCCTGGACGAGCTGCGCCTGTGCCTGGGCGAGCGCGGCCTGCGCCTGGCGCGCGTCGATCGTGAAGAGCAACTGCCCCTTTTGGACAAAGGCGCCGTCGCGGAAATGGATGCCCGAGACATAGCCGGTGGCGCGCGGACGCACCTCGACATTCTGGATCGCCTCGAAGCGGCCGGCGAATTCGTCCCAATCGACGACATTCTCGACCAGCGGAGTCGCGACCGTAACCGGCGGATTACCCTGTGGCGGTCCCGAGTCGGACGGGCCCCCGCACCCGGCGAGCAGAAGCGCGCCAGCAAGCGCCACTAGGGTAAGCGACTGAGTTTGCTTCGAAACCATGATTTTTACGTTCCTGATCCGGCTCGCCGGCATCCTCCGAGGGGCCGATCTTATATAGACGGTCCGCCTGTAGCCGCGGCGCTAGGACCCCCCGAAAATTTTGTCAACGACTGTTGACTTACAATCATGTGAAAGTTTGACGGACGCCCGGGTGCTGTTAGGAGAGGGCATGGTCCAAACCCGCCAACGCGCGCCGCGTACGCGCAATGCGGCGGCGACGCGCGAGGCGATGCTCGTGGCGGCCCGCCGGCATTTCGCTCGCGACAGCTACGACAATGTCGGCCTCCGCGATATCGCGCGCGCGGTCGGCGTCGACCCTGCGCTTGTCGGGCGGTATTTCGGCAGCAAGGAACAATTGTTCATCGAATCCGTGCGCGGTGGCCGGGCGCTGATGAAAGAGGTGAGCCGCGACGGGCTCGTCGAGCATTTCACGTCGTTGTTCCTCGACGACAATGTCGACCGCGATGCCGCCGACGTGGAAATCGATCGCATCCTGATCCTGCTCCACTCGGCATCGTCGCCAAAGGCCTCCCGGATCATTCGTGACACGATCGACGAAGATATTCTGGTGCCGATCGAACGCCTCCTCGATGGCGAGGACGCCCGGCTCCGCGCGACACTGTGCATGGCGGTGCTCATGGGTGCCGGCATCATGCGCAATGCGGTGGCCAACGATGCGTTGCACACTGCCGACCCTGGCGTTTTGCGGACCAGGCTGCGCGCGTTGTTCTCGGCGGCGCTCTCGGATCATCCGGAAAAGGTCTAGCGGGGTTCTATTGCGCTGCAGCAAGACAAGGCGTAAGGCCACGTTCGTTCGAACGAACCGGAGTTTGGCTTGGTCCAGCATGCGCTTCTTGAAACGGCGATCGACCGGTTTGGCCGGGTTGGGTTCGAAGGCGCCAGCACGCGCGACATCGCGCACGCGTCGGGGACCGCGATGTCGTCGATCACGTATCATTTCGGTGGGAAGCAGGGGCTTTACCTGGCGGCCGCCGACTATATCGCTGCGGCGATGGCGGACCGGCTTACGCCCGCGCTGACTATGGCCCGCACCGCGTGCGAGGGGACGCACGAAGACGCGACCGAAGCCTTGCTTCAACTGCTCGACAATGTGGCGGCGGTGATGATGCTCCCCGAATCGGCGACCTGGTCGGCTTTCGTCGTGCGCGAGCAGCAAAACCCCACCGAAGCCTTTGACCGGCTCTACGCCGGGGTGATCCAGCGCGTCGTCGACGTGTTCATCGCGCTGATCACGCGTATCCGCCCCGATCTTCCGCGCCGGGAGGCGTTGGCGACCGGGCTGTTGCTGTTCGGCCAGGCGCTGGTGCTGCGCGTGTGCCGGGCGACGGTGTGCAGGGTGCTCGGTACCGACACGCTGGACGAATCCACCCAGACGCTGTTGCGCGCCCGCTTGCGCGCCAACGCCCTTTGCATTCTTTCGGAGACGCCGTGATGGACCGCCGCCGTATCGCGTTGATAGTCATAGCCGTCGTGCTGGTCGTGACCGCCGTCGCCACCGGCGGCTTCGGCCTGTTGCAGCCGCGGGTGCAGCCCGGCCTCACGCTCAACGGCAATGTCGACATCCGCGAAGTCGACCTCGGCTTCCGCGTCAACGGGCGCATCGCCGCGATCGGGGTGGAGGAGGGCGCGCGGGTCAAAACAGGGCAATTGCTCGCCACGCTCGAAACCGACACGCTGGACAGCCGCAGCGCGCAGGCCGACGCCCGCGTTGCCCAGGCCCGGGCGCAGCTCGCCAAGCTGCGCAACGGCAACCGGCGCCAGGACATCGCCCAGGCGCGCGCGCGCGTCACCGCCGCCGCCGCGCTCGCCCGCGATGCCGAGGCGGATTATGCGCGCCGCCAGCCACTGGTCGAGCCCGGCGCGATCAGCCGCGATATCTGGGAACAGACGCTGGCGCAGCGCGACCGTGCCCGCGCGCAACTGCTCGAGGCGCAGCAGGGCCTGTCGCTGCTCAACGCCGGGAGCCGGCCCGAAGACATCGCCGCCGCCGAGGCCGATCTGCGCGCGGCGGAGGCGGCGCGTACGGGCTCGTCGACCGACCTGTCGGACACCAAATTGCACGCTGCGACCGATGGCGTGGTCGTCACCCGCGCCCGCGAACCCGGCGCGATCGTCCAGCCGGGCGAGACCGTGCTGACGCTGGCGATCGACCGACCGATGCGGGTGCGTGCCTATGTCGCCGAAAGCGATCTGGCGCGGATCAGCCCCGGCATGCGCGTGGTCGTGACCGCGGACGGCAATCCGAAACGCTATCAGGGGACGATCGGCTATATCTCGCCGCGCGCCGAGTTCACCCCCAAGTCGGTCGAGACCGCGAACCTGCGCACCGATCTGGTCTATCAGCTCCGCGTGATCGTCTCCGACCCCGACGACGCACTGCGCCAGGGCCAGCCGGTGACCGTCGCGGTCCCCGGCGCCCGCCCGCCGCACAAGAACTGAGCGTGGCCGAACCGCTCGCCCATACCGATGCTCTGGTGAAGCGCTTCGACGCCGTCTGCGCGCTGGACGGCGTGTCGATGGCGATCGCTCCGGGGAAGATCACCGGACTGGTCGGGCCGGACGGGGCGGGCAAGACCACGCTGATCCGTATCCTGGCGGGGCTGATGGCGCCGACATCGGGCAGCGTCGCGATGCTGGGCGGTTTGCCGGGCGATCGGCTCGACGACCTGGGCTATATGCCCCAGCGCTTCGGCCTCTACGAAGACCTGTCGGTGGTCGAGAATCTGCGCCTCTATGCCGAGGTCCGCGGGCTGCCGCGCGCCGAACAGCCGGACAGTTTCAAGCGGCTGCTCGACTTCACCGATCTCGCGCGCTTCCAGGATCGGCTCGCGGGCAAGCTGTCGGGGGGCATGAAGCAGAAGCTCGGGCTGGCCTGCGCGCTGGTCAAGACGCCCAAGGTGCTGCTGCTCGACGAGCCGGGGGTGGGGGTCGATCCGATTTCGCGGCGCGAGCTTTGGGCGATGGTCGGCGACCTGACCGACCAGGGGATCGGCGTGCTATGGTCCACCGCCTATCTCGACGAAGCGGAGAAGTGCGACACCGTCTATCTGCTCAACGAAGGCAAGCTGCTGTTCGACGGCCCTCCGCGCGACCTGACCGATCGCGTCTCCGATCGGGTGATCCGGGTCTCGGGCTTCGAGGCGCGGCGCCGCCGGTTTCTGACACAGGCGCTGGATCGCGACGACGTGATCGACGGCACGATCCAGGGCCGCTCGGTGCGGCTGCTGATCGCGGACGGCAAGCCGATTCCCGAAGCTGCGGCGCTGAACGCGGGCGCGGGGACGAACGTCACGCCCGCCGAGCCGCGCTTCGAGGATGGCTTTATCGAACGGTTGGGCGGCGGGCCTTCGGGGACGAGCAAGCTCGCCGAACGCTATCGTACCATCCCCGAAAGCAGCGAGAACGCGATCGAGGCCAAGGGACTGACCAAGCGCTTCGGCGATTTCGTCGCGGCGAAGGACATGGATTTCCAGATCCCGCGCGGCCAGATTTTCGGGCTGTTGGGGCCGAACGGCGCGGGCAAATCGACGACGTTCAAGATGCTGTGCGGGCTGCTCACGCCGACCGCGGGCAAGGGCGCGGTGGCGGGCAAGTCGCTGCGTTCGGCGCGCGCCGACGCGCGGGCGTCGCTCGGCTATATGGCGCAGAAATTCTCGCTCTATGGCGATCTGAGCGTCCGCCAGAACCTCGATTTCTTCGCCGGCGCCTATGACCTCGACCGCGAACAGGCGCGCCGCGCAATCGACGCGATGGCCGAGATTTTCGAGCTGCGCGACAAGATGGATAGCAATGCAGGCACCCTCCCGCTCGGCTTCAAGCAGCGGCTGGCGCTTGCCTGCGCGGTGATGCACGAGCCGCCGGTGCTGTTTCTCGACGAGCCCACTTCGGGCGTCGATCCGGTGACGCGGCGCGAATTCTGGACACATATCAACGGGCTGGTCGAGAAGGGCGTGACCGTGCTGGTCACCACGCACTTCATGGACGAAGCCGAATATTGCGACCGGGTGACGCTGATCTACCGCGCCGAGCAGATCGCGACGGGCACCCCCGACGAGCTGAAGGCCAAGGCGGGGGAACTCGCCGGGATCGACGATCCGACGATGGAGGACGCCTTTATCGCGCTGATCGAGGCGTTCGACCGCGAGCGCGGCACCGGGCGCGAGGCGGCATGATGCAGATTCTGAAGTGCCCGCCTCGCGCCCGCCAGCATCGTCATCCCAGCGCAAGCTGGGATCCATTCGTTGCTCCGTTGGTGGCGCAAGAAGGCCGGTTGAAGCGAATGGATCCTGACTTTCGTCAGGATGACCGGGAGTGTGGACAGTGACCCGCTCTGCCAGTTTCCGCTTCGACCTTCGCCGCGTCGCCGCGCTGGTGCGCAAGGAAACCGCGCAGATCCTGCGCGATCCCTCGACCTTCCTCATCGCGTTCGTGCTGCCGATGATCCTGCTCTTCCTGTTCGGCTATGCGGTGTCGCTCGACACCAGCCGGACGCGGATCGGGCTGGTCGTGCAGGACAGCAGCGGCCCCGCGCTGCGGTTGGCAGAGGCCTATCGCACCTCGCGCTATTTCGAGGTGACGACGGTGCGGTCGCTGGCGGAGGTGCGCGGGCGGATGGTGGATGGCGAATTGCGCGCGATCATCGTCATCCCGCAGGATTTCGGCGCGGGCGTGAAGCGCGGGCGCGTGCCGCCGATCCAGATCATCACCGACGGATCCCAGCCCAATACCGCGAGCTTCGCCGCCGCCTATGGCGAGGGCGTCCGCGCGACCTGGGCGCAGGCAGAGGGGCTGGAGCGCAACCCACGCGCCGCCGGGCCGCCGGTCAGCATCTCTGCACGCTATTGGTATAATCCCGAGCTGAAGAGCCGCTATTTCCTCGTCCCCGGATCGATCGCCAACGTCATGACGATGGTCGGCACGCTGCTGACCGCTTTGGTCGTCGCGCGCGAATGGGAGCGGGGGACGATGGAGGCGATGATGGCGACGCCGATCAGCATGGCCGAATTCATCGCGAGCAAGGTCATCCCCTATTTCTTCCTGGCACAGGCATCGATGGCGCTGTGCGCGGTGATCGGGGTGTGGGTGTTCGGGGTGCCGTTCCGGGGATCGGTGCTGACCTTGTTCGCGATATCCTCGGCATTCCTGATGCCCGCGCTCGGGCTGGGGCTTTTCATCTCGGCGGCGACCAAGAACCAGTTCGTCGCGAGCCAGATCGCACTGCTCTCGGCCTTCCTGCCCACCTTCCTGCTATCGGGGTTCATCTACGAGATTTCGTCGATGCCCTGGCCGATCCAGGCGCTGACCTATCTGGTGCCTGCGCGCTACCTTATCCCCTGCCTCGAATCGGTATTCCTCGCCGGCGACCAATGGAGGCTGATCCTGCCCAATATCGGCATCATGCTGGGGTTCGGCGCGCTGTTCTTCCTCCTGTCGTTCCGCGTGACGCGGCGGAGCCTCGACTAGATGGGCGGGCTCCTCAAATCCCTCGGCTTGCGCCGGTTGGCAGCGATGATCGTCAAGGAGCTATGGGCGGTGCTGCGCGATCCCAAGTCGCGGATCGTGCTGTTCGTGCCGCCGCTGATGCAGCTCTTCATCTTCACCTTCGCGACCACGCTCGACGTCAAGAATGTCGACATCGGCCTGCTCGACCGCAGCAGCGGCGCGCATTCGGCGGAGTTGGTCCAGCGGATCGCGGGCAGTCCGAATTTCCGCAGGATCGTGCCGCTGGCCAGCACCGCACAGCTCCGCGAGGCCGTCGACGACCAGAAGGTCATCGCCGCGCTGGTGATCGACCAGGACTTCGACCGCAAGATCGCGCGCGGCGAGCCCGCGACGATCGGCGTGGTCCTCGACGGGCGGCGCTCGAACGCGGCGCAGATCGTGACCGGCTATCTTACCCAGATCGTCGGCACGCTCGGCGCCGATCTCGCCCCGCGCGTGGCAGCGGGGGGCGGGGGCAGCGTCGTCACCAACTGGTACAACCCGTCGCTTGACTTCATCTGGTTCACGCTGCCGTCGCTGGTGGCGATCATCACCTCGGTCGCGGGGCTGGCGATCACGTCGCAAAGCGTCGCACGCGAACGCGAGCTGGGGACGTTCGACCAGCTCATGGTGTCGCCGCTGCGCGTCCACGAGATATTGATCGGCAAGATGGTGCCGCCCTTCCTGATCGGGATGATCAACGGCAGCGCCTATCTGGTCATCGCCCCGCTGGTATTCGGGGTACCGTTCACCGGGTCGCTGCTGCTCTTCTTCCTGTCGCTGGCGATGTACCTGCTCGCGCTGATCGGGATGGGGATGGTGGTGTCGGCGGCGGCGCAGACCCAGCAACAGGCGTTTCTGGGGGTGTTCCTCGTCACCACGCCGCTGATCCTGTTGTCGGGCTATGCCAGCCCGATCGACAACATGCCGAGTTGGCTTCAGCCGATCACTTATCTCGATCCTGCGCGCTATTTCCTGGTGATCGTCCAGGGGCTGTTCCTCAAGGCGATCCCGGCGGGCGCGGTGTTCCACCAACTTTGGCCGATGGGCCTGATCGCGTGCGCGACGCTGGCGGCTGCGGCCTGGCTGTTCCGCGCGCGGATGGAGTAGAGCGATGATCCGGACCTTGCCCCTGCTGCTCGCCACCGCGGCGCTCGCCGGCTGCACCACGGTCGGCCCCGATTATGCACGCCCCGCGCCCAAGGCCGGCCCCGACTGGGTTGAACCCGCCGCGCCCGGCGAAGTCGACCAGAGCTGGTGGGAGCGGTTCGGCGACCCCCAGCTCTCCGCGCTCGTTGCCCGCGCGATCGCCGGCACCCCCGACCTCGCCGAAGCCGAGGCCCGCATCGCCGAGGCACGCGCCAATCGCGACGCAGTGCTCGGCGGGCGCCGGCCCACGCTCCAGGCGACCGGATCGGCGACCGAGAATGTCCTGAGCGAGAACGGCCAGCTCCCGATCTCGCGCTTCCCAGGCGTGGCGCGCGAGTTTCCGCTGTTCGACCTCGGCTTCGACGCGAGCTGGGAAATCGACCTGTGGGGCCGCCGCACGCGCCAGGCACAGGCGGCGACCGCGCGCGTCGAGGCGGCGACCTTCGCGCGGCGTGACGTGATGCTGACGCTGATCGGCGAGACCGTGCGCAGCTATCTCGACCTCCGCCTAGCCCAGGCCGATGGCGCGATTGCCGAGGCATTGGCCGCCTCCGATGCCGAACTTGCGCGGCTCACCCGGCTGCGCGCCGATGCGGGGGAGGCGTCGCAGCTCGAACTGGAGCGTGCCGAGGGCGCGGCCCGGACCAGCGCCGCCGCAATCCCCGACGCCCGCGCCCGCGCTGCCGCCGCCGCCTATCGGATCGCCGCGCTGCTCGGCGCGCCGCCCGAACAGGTCGCGCCCGGCCTGCTCGTGCCCGCCCCGCTGCCCGCCAGCCCGGACACGATCCTCGCCGGCGTCCGCTCCGACCTGCTCGAACGCCGCCCTGATATCCGCCGGGCCGAGCGCGAGCTTGCCGCCGCCACCGCCGATGTCGGCGTCGCGACCGCCGATCTGTTCCCACGCTTCAGCCTGATCGGCAGCGTCGGGCAGCAGGCGCGCGACATTGGCGATATGACCTCGTCGAACAGCACCCGGCTCCAGATCGGGCCGAGCATATCGTGGCCGATCTTCTCGGGCGGCACTGTCCGCGCCCAGATCCGCAGCGCCGACGCCCGCGTCGACGGCGCCGCCGCGCGCTATGAAAAGGCAGTGATCGGCGCGCTGTCGGACAGCGAGGCGGCGATCAACCGCTTCGTCAACGCCCGCACCGCCGCCACCGAGGCCGAAGCCGCACTCACCCGCGAACGCGCCGCCTTCGCGCTCGCCGATCGCCGCGCAACCGCGGGCGAGGACGACCGCCTCACGCTTCAGCGCGCGCGCCAGTCGCTGCTCGCCGCAGAACGCCGTGACCAGCAGGCGCGTGCGGCAAAGGGCCAGGCGGCGGTCGCGCTGTACAAGGCGCTGGGCGGCGGCTGGCGCTAAGCCGCACTCGCGAATCCCGCGCGGCTCGGCTAGGAGGACGCCATGCGTTTCCTGATGTTGTGCGCCGCCGCGCTGTCGCTGCTCGTCCCCTCCGCCCTGGTTACCGCCCAGTCCGCACCGCAGCCCGGCCAGGTCCGCGTGCGGCTGGTGACCTCGGAGGGGACGATCGTCGTTGCGCTCGATGCCCGCCGTGCGCCCGCGACGACCGCGAATTTCCTCGCCTATGTCGATGACGGACGGCTCGACGACACCGAATTCTATCGCGCGTCGCGCCGCACCGGCAATCCGAAGCTGGGCTTCGTCCAGGGCGGGATCGGCACCGATGCGCGCCGCATGCTCGACCCGGTACGGCTGGAGCCGACGACGCGCACCGGCATCCGCCACACCGACGGCACGATATCGCTGGCGCATGGCGCCAACCCCGATTCGGGCAATGGCAATTTCTCGATCATGGTCGGCGACAATCCCTCGCTCGACGCGCGCGGGCCGACCGGGGGCTATGCCGCGTTCGGGCATGTCGTGTCGGGAATGGACGTCGTCCGCCGTATCCTTGCCAAGCCGACCGGGGGCGGGCGGGGGCCGATGCGCGGGCAGATGATCCAGCCGCCGGTAAAGCTGCTCCGCGCACAGCGGATCGACGGCACCCCGCGCCCCACCGGACGTCCGAAGCCCTGGCTGCTGGGCCTGCCGAAACGTTGATCCAGGCCAATGTCCCGCTAGCGCAGGACAGGGCAAGGACGGCGGTGCGCAACCGGCCTTTTTCTCTTGGAGCGGTTGAGTTGCGCGCGGCTTTGCGCCATCCCTCGGGCCCGGCGTCCGGAAAGCAGGTTGATGACCAACGCGGTATTGCTCAACGATATCGATCACCGCGACTTGCGCGTGGTGACGCGGCACGGCCCCGAATTTGGCGACAACGTCAACCAGGTGTTGATTTTCCCGACCGAATTCGAAGACATACAGCGCGAATATGCGATCTTCTTCACGCCCGGGGACGATGGTGTTTACCAGTCGGTCGCGCTGCTCGGGTTCGACCGCGACGAAAACCTCTATCTCGACGATAGCGGCTGGGACGCGCGCTATATTCCCGCGGTCCAGCGCCGGGGGCCGTTCTCGATCGGCGTCTCCCACGACGACAGCGGCAGCGCGCCGATGATCCATGTCGACCTGGACCATCCCCGCATCAGCCGCGACGCCGGGCACCCGCTGTTCCTGCCGGAGGGCGGCAACGCACCTTATCTGGACCATGTCGCCGACGTGCTGGATACAATCTATTCGGGGATCGACCTCGCCGCGCCGATGTTCGCTGCGTTCGAAGCGGCGGGGCTGATCGAGCCGGTCGCGGTCGAGATCGAACTGAGCGAGACCGAAAGCTATTCGCTGCCGGACTATAGCACGATCAGTGCGGAGCGGCTCGATGCGCTCGACGGCGCCGCGCTCGCCGCGCTGCATGCGCAGGGGTTTCTGTACCCGGCCTTCCTCGTCGTCGCGTCGCTGGGCAACGTCAACGGATTGATCGAGCGCAAGAACGCCCGGCTCGCCGCAGCATGACGATACCGATGCCGCGCGCTACGCTGGAAATCACCGGGATCGCCCCCGATGCCATCCCCTATGCCGATCTGCTCGCCGCGCAGCAGCCCGTGATCCTGAAAGGCGTCGCGCGCGACTGGCCGCTCGTCCGCGCCGGGCTGGAGGGGGCGGAGGCGGCGATGGCCTATCTCTCGACCTTCGATGTCGGGCGCCAGGTCGCCGGGTTCACCGGCGATCCCGAGATCCGCGGGCGCTTCGGCTATGATGCCGAGGTGCGGGGACTCAACTTCGTCCCCGAGCACACTGCATTGGCGCCGTTTTTCGAGCGTGTCCGCGCCCATCTCGACGATCCCGACGCGCCCAGCCTCTATGTCGGCTCGACCGATCTCGACATCTATCTTCCGGGGCTCAGGGCCACCAACGATCTGGTGCTGAACGATCCGATGTTCGCGGCCAATCCGCCGCTCGTCAGCATCTGGCTGGGCAACCGCACCACGGCTGCGGCGCATTACGACATGTCGAACAACATCGCCTGCTGCATGGTCGGCCGGCGCCGCTTCACGCTGTTCCCGCCCGATCAGGTCGCGAACCTCTATCCCGGCCCGCTCGAGCCGACCCCGGGGGGGCAGGTCGTGACGATGGTCGACCTCGCCGACCCCGATTTCGATTGTTACCCCCGCGCCCGCGACGCGCTGGCCGCCGCGCAGGTGGCAGTGCTGGAGCCCGGCGACATCCTGTTCTATCCCGCAATGTGGTGGCACCAGGTCGACGCGCTGGAGGGGTTCAACGCAATGATCAACTATTGGTGGAACACCTCGCCCGCCTTTATGGACACGCCCCAGAACACGCTGCTCCACGCGCTGCTCAGCCTGCGCGATCGGCCCGATCCGGAGAAGCAGGCGTGGCGCGCGCTGTTCGATTATTATGTGTTCGGCCCGCCGACGCTCGCGGGCGAGCATCTGCCGGAACATGCGCGCGGCCCGCTTGGCCCCCTCGACGAAATGGGTGCGCGGCGACTGCGCGCGCGGCTCTTGCAAAGGCTCAATCGATGAACCGTCCCCGGGTGCAACGTGTCGTGGTAGCGGGCGGCGGCACTGCCGGCTGGGTCGCCGCGGCGGCGCTGGTCAAGCAACTCGGGCCGTTGCTCGACATCACGCTGGTCGAATCCGACGAGATCGGCACCGTGGGGGTGGGCGAATCCACGATCCCGACGTCGCGCAGCTTTCACCAGCTGCTGGGGATCGACGAAGCTGCGGTGATGCGCGCCACGCAAGCGACTTTCAAGCTCGCGATTTCGTTCGAGAACTGGCGCCAGGAGGGCGATCGCTATTTCCACGCGTTTGGCGAGAATGGCCGCCGCTCGACCTGGATGGCCGATTTCCACCATTTCTGGCTGGAAGCGCGCGCCCAGGGCTTTGGCGGCGACCTTGCCGACTATTGCTTCGAGCTTCAGGCCGCGTCGGAGCGACGCTTCACCAATGGTGAGGACGCCCCGATCAACTATGCCTATCACCTCGACGCGACGCGCTATGCCCGCTTCCTCCGCACGCTGAGCGAGCCCGCCGGCGTCCGCCGCGTCGAGGGCAAGATCGCGCAGGTCGAACAGGATGGCGAGAGCGGGTTCGTGACCGCGCTGGTGCTCGAATCGGGAGAGCGGATCGAAGGCGATCTGTTCGTCGACTGCACCGGGTTCCGCGGGCTGCTGATCGAACAGACACTTAAGACGGGCTATGAAGACTGGACGCACTGGCTCGCCACCGACACCGCGATCGCGGTCCAGACCCGGGCGACCGAGCCGGCGGTCCCCTATACCCGCGCCATTGCGCATCAGGCGGGCTGGCGGTGGAAGATCCCGCTCCAGCACCGCGTCGGCAACGGGATCGTCTATGCCAGCGCGCATCTGTCGGACGACGCCGCCCGCGCGCAATTGCTTGGCGCAGTCGAGGGCGACGTGCTCACCGAGCCCCGGCTGATCCGCTATCGCACCGGGCGGCGGCGCAAGGCGTGGAACAAGAATGTCGTGTCGCTCGGGCTCGCCAGCGGTTTTATCGAGCCGCTCGAATCGACCAGCATCCATTTCGTGAAGATCGCCGTGATGCGGCTGATCCAGGCATTCCCCTTTGCCGGGATCAGCGACGCGCAGGTCGATCGCTTCAACGCGATGTCGGTGCAGGAGGTCGAGCGGGTGCGCGACTTCATCATCCTCCATTACCACCTGACCGAGCGCGAGGATTCGGCCTTCTGGCGTCAGTGCCGCGACATGACGATCCCCGATACGCTGGCGGAGCGCATGGCGCTGTTTGCGGAGAGCGGGCAGGCCTACCAGGCCGGCGACGAGCTGTTCCGCGTCGATTCCTGGGTGCAGGTGCTGATGGGACAGGGCATGGCGCCCCAGCGGCATCACGAACTCGCACGGCTGATGCCCAAGGAACAGCTTCGCGGGGCGCTGGACTCGCTCAAGGCCGACATCGCCGGGCGTGTGGCGAAGATGCCGGCGCATGCGCAGTTCGTCGACCGCTATTGCGGGGCGGGCGAGGGCTGACGCGCCTCGCCCGCGCACGCGATTACTGCGCGGGCTGGCCGCCTTCGTTGCCACCCTCGTCGCGGGAGACGCGCGCGGTCATGCCCGCTGCGTCGGCGTCGTCCTGGGTCTGCTCGTCGGCTGTCAGTTCCACGCCGGTCGCAGGCTGGCTCTCGCTCACCGTGTTGTCCATGGGGGCGGGGGCCGGGGCCTCGGCGGGAAGCTCGGTCATGTTCATCGGCTCGGTGACCTCGACATTGGTCTCGGTCGGCGGCGTCTCCTCGCTATTGCCCCCTGAACAGGCGGCGAGCGCGAGTGCAGCAGCGGCGGAGGCGAGCGTCAGGGTGATGCGGCGAGTATTCATTGGTTCTCCTGTCAACGGGCGGCGACGGCGGTGATCGCCGAACGGTTCTCGATCTTGGCGGCGAGCGTCTTGTCCCAGCCATAGGGGTCTGCGCGGAAGCTCACCACGCCGTCGCGGTTTGCGAACGCCGTCCAGTAGAGCAAATACACCGAGACCTTATCCTGTTCCTGCAACGGCACGCGCAGCGTCTTTCCCGCCGCCAATGCCGCCTGGATCTGCTCGGGTTGCCATGCGGGATCGTTGCGCAACAGCAACTGGGCAAGCGCGGCGGGCTTTTCCAGCCGGACGCAGCCATGGCTCGCCAGCCGGCTGAAGCTCGCGAAGGTCGATTGCGACGGGGTGTCGTGCAGATACACCGCATAGGGATTGTCGAAGTCGAACTTGTACAGCCCCAGCGCGCTGCGCGGCCCCGGCTGTTGTTGCAAGCGTTTGTTAGCGCCGGTGCCGATCACCTTGTAATTGTTGCGCGCGAGATACGCCGCGCCCTTGGGCCACAGCTCCTTGGTGGCGATGCTGGTGGGCACGTTCCAGGGCGGATTGAGCACGATCGAATGGATTTTCGACTGGAGCATCGGGGTTTCGTTGCCGGGACGCCCGGTAACCGCCTTCATCGACGCGATCGGCGCGTCGCCTTCGAACACCGCGAGCCGCGCATCGGCGATGTTGACCTGGATACGCTTGGCGGGGAGTTCCTGCGGCAGCCAGCGCCAGCGCTCCATGTTGGCCATGATCTGGCGAACGCGGTCGGCGGCGGGCACGTTGAGCGCGCCCAGCGTCTGGGTGGACACCACGCCCGTCGGGTTGAGGCCATAGCGCCCCTGCGCGCGCTTCACAGCCGCCAGGAGGTCGGCGTCGAACTTGGTCCCCTCGGACACCGCATCATCCTCGACCGCGAGCCGCTTGCGCAGCGCCGCGACGCGCGCGCCGGTCGCGCCGATCGTCAGGTCGGGCCCAGCCGGAACGCTGCTCCAGCCGCCGTCCGCCTCGATCGCCCGATAACGCGCCAGCCCCTTTTGCAGCGTGTCATAGCCGGCATAGGGTGGGGGCAGCGCGCGGATCCATGCCGCGATCCGATCGCGCTTCACGGCGTCGGCAAAGCCGGGGAGCGGGTCATAGGGCGCGGGACGCAGCCCCCAATCCTGCTGGAAGTCGCTGATGTCGAGCCGCCCCGAATGCACCGCGCGCGCGAAATCGAGCGCAGCGCGGACCAGCGCGTCGTTATTCTGCGGGATCACCGGACGATCGGCATCGTGGCGCAGGCCATGGGCATAGCCGGCATCGGCGATCATCTGCCCCAGCGTCGCCGCCTGCGCGGCGCTCAGCACGGGGAAGGGGACGACCTGCACCGGCGGCGCCAACGGAACCGCCTGGATCGTCGGCGCGGGCACCTGTTGCGCGAGACCCGGCGTCGCGACCAGCCCGGCCATCGCTGCCCAGGCGGCACCCCGGCGGATCGTCGAGCCCAGATTGCGTTGCACCGTCACACCGTCACTCCCACTGGTCCGCACGCCTCCGCGGACTGAATCGCCCCCTAATAGGCGAAGTGTGAACGAAAGTGCGAGCGCGATTGTCCTTCGCCCGGTGGGGCGCGGCGCATTTTCGGACTGGCCTCGCGCGATCGCCGCGCGCAACATGCCCGGCATAATGTTGGAGGGGATTACCACGCCATGACCACGATTCTTCGCCGCAGCTTCCTGGCCGGGGGCCTGATGCTTCCGCTCGCCGCCCGCGCGCAACAGGCGCCGCAGCAGGAAACATGGGACGAACGCTGGGCGCGGATGCTGCGCGAGGACTTTGCCGGCCTCGGTCGCTACCGCGACGACAATGCGGCGCTGCTCGCATCGGGCGCGAAGACCGGGATCGTATTCATGGGCGATTCGATCACCGAAGGCTGGCGCAGCAAGCGCCCCGCCTTTTTCCGCACCGGGCGTGTCGGACGCGGGATCAGCGGCGAGACGACCCCGCAAATGGTGCTGCGGATGATGGCCGACGTCATCGATCTCAAGCCGCGCGTGGTCCATATCATGGCGGGCACCAACGATATTGCGGGCAATACCGGCCCGATGACGCCCAAGCAGAGCGCCGACAATATCCGGATGATGACGCAGCTTGCCCAGGCGAACAATATCCGGGTGGTGCTCGCGTCGGTTCCCCCGGCAAAGGGATTTCCGTGGCGCAAGGGGCTGGAGACCGTGGCGCCGATCCGCGCCATGAACGCGTGGCTGCGCGGCTATGCGCCGGGGGCGGGTGCGACCTGGGTCGACTATACGCCCGTGCTCGGCGACGCGGAGGGCGCGATGCTGCCGGGGCTCGCCAACGACGGCGTGCACCCGACCGAGGCCGGCTATGCCAAGATGGAGGCGGTGCTCGAACCCGTGCTGCGCAGGTTGGGCGTCTAGCGCGACGTATTTCTCAGACAATTGGGCTTTTCAACCCGATCGAATCGGCTAAGCTCCTGAAACGACGCGGGCGAACCGCGCGTGAAAAGGAGGATGCGATGCGAGTCACTCGCCGGGACATGACCGTGGCGATCGGGGCGATCAGTCTTGCTTGCGCAGCCGGCGCCGTCGCGCAACAGGCCCAGCCCGCGCCGCTGGGGCCGATGGTGTGGGATTGGGCCGCGCTTGCGCCAACGACCACCGATGTCGGCGCGCTCCGCACCCTGACCCGCCAGCGCACCGCGACGCTCGACGAACTCGAGATGCACGTCACGACGCTCAATCCGGGGCTGGCGTCGCACCCGCCGCACCGGCATCCCAATGAAGAGCTGATCATCGTCCGCGAAGGCACGGTCGAGACGCTGTTCGACGGCAAATGGCGGCGGCTCGGGCCGGGGTCGGTGATCTTCAACGCGTCGAACGCAGAGCATGCGCTGCGCAACGTCGGGGCCGCGCCGGCGACCTATCACGTCGTGAACTGGAAGACCGCCGCCACCCCCGCCGAATGATTGCCCCCTCAAGGAGAATCGCATGGATCGCCGATCGATATTGACCGGGGCCGGGCTGGCGGGGATCGCCGCGGGACTGCCGGGCGAGGTGTTCGCCCAATCGACCGCGGCGGGCAACGCCATGTCCGAATCCAGGGCGCCGGCGGGTCCCGAGCCCGCCGCCAAGCACCGCATCCGCTTCGGCGTGATCGGCCTCGACCATGCGCATATCTACAGCATGACCGACGCGATGATTCGTGGCGGGGGCAGCATCGCCGCCTTCCACGCCACCGACCCGGCACAGATTGCGAGCTTCCGCAAACGCTATGGCGACGTGAAGCTCGCGCGTGGCGAGGACGAAATCCTCGAGGACAGGAGCATCGTCCTGATCCTGGGCGCGCCGATCCCCGATCTGCGCGCGCCGCTCGGCATCCGTGCGATGCGCGCGGGCAAGGATTATCTGGGGGACAAGCCCGCGATCACCAGCCTGCGCCAGCTCGCCGACGTCCGCCGGGCGATCCGCGAGACGGGGCGCAAGTTCGCGATCCTCTACAGCGAGCGGCTCGAGGTTCGCGCCGCGGTCCATGCCGGCCAGCTCGTCGCGCAGGGCCGGATCGGCAAGGTCATCCAGACCGTGAACCTCGCGCCGCACCGGGTGAGCCCCGCCAGCCGCCCCGACTGGTTCTGGGACAAGGCGCGCTATGGCGGCATCCTGACCGACATCGGCAGCCACCAGGCCGACCAGTTCCTGTTCTACACCCAATCGACTCGCGCAAAGGTCGTCGCGTCACAGACCGGCAATTTCCACTGGCCCGACAAGCCGAAGTTCGAGGATTTCGGCGATATGGTCGCCACCGGCAACGGCGGCACCGGCTATGTCCGCGTCGACTGGTTCACGCCGGACGGGCTGCCGACCTGGGGCGACGGCCGCCTGTTCCTGCTCGGGACCGAGGGCTATATCGAGCTGCGCAAATATATCGACGTCGCCGGGCGATCCGGCGGCAACCACCTGATCGTCGCGGATCGCAAGGGGGTGGAATATATCGATTGTTCGAACGTGCACCTGCCGTTCGGCGCGCAATTCGTCACCGACATCGTCGAACGCTCCAGCATCGCACAGGACCAGGAACAGGCGCTGCTCGCCGCCGAACTGGTGCTGACGGCGCAGAAGAACGCAACGCGGCCGATCACGGCCTGAACCGGGAGGAAGAGGATGCGGATTTCCAGACGTGGAGCGCTTGGCGCTGCCGCCGCCAGTGTCGCGCCGATGATCGTGCCGGCCAGCGTGTTCGGGCGAAACGCCCCCTCGAACCGCGTCACCGTCGGTGCGATCGGCGCGGGCCGGATCAGCCGCATCCACGATATGAAGGAAATCCACGCGCACGACGATGCCCAGATCGTCGCGGTGTGCGACGTCGATACCCGCCGTCTGGGGGCGGGCATCCAGCTGGTCGACGATCGCTATGCGGCAAAGGCAGGCAAACCCTATTCGGGGACGCGCGGCTATACCGACTATCGCGCGCTGCTCGCCGATCCGGCGATCGACGCCGTGCTGATCTCGACACCCGACCATCAGCATGCGCCGATGGCGGTGCATGCCGTGCGCGCGGGCAAGCATGTCTATCTGCAAAAGCCCGCATCGCTGACCGTGGCCGAGGGACGGACGATGGCCGATGCTGTGAAGGCGTCGGGCAAAATGCTCCAGATCGGATCGCAACAGCGCGGCTCCGATCCCTGGCCACAATTCCGCCGCGCGTGCGCGCTGGTCCGCAATGGCCGGATCGGGGCGCTGCGCAGCGTCGAGATCGGGCTGCCCGGCGATCCCTCCGGACCCGAGGCGGCGGCGATGCCGATCCCGCGCAACCTCGACTACGACGCCTGGCTGGGGACCACGCCCGAAGTCTATTATACCGAAACCCGCGTCCATCCGCAGGATTCGTTCGAGAACCGGCCCGGCTGGCTGCGGCTGGAGCAGTTCGGCGCCGGGATGATCACCGGATGGGGCGCGCACCATGTCGACATCGCGCATTGGGGCATGGACATGGAGCATTCGGGCCCGGTCGAGATATGGGGCAGCGCCGAATTTCCGAAATCGGGGTTGTGGAACGTCCACGGCCCGTTCCGCACCTATGCCCGCTACGCGAACGGCGTGACGATGACGATATCGGGCGCGCTGCCCAATGGCGTGAAGTTCATCGGCGACAAGGGCTGGATCTTCGTCACGCGGAGCGGCGCGGTGACGCCCAGCGATCCGGGCAGCGCGCAGGTCGATCCCCTGGTCGCGAGCGATCCGAAGATCCTTACCAGCGTGATCGGGCCGAACGAAGTCCACCTCCTCGAAACCCCGGAGCAGCACCGCAACTGGCTCGACGCGATCCGCACCGGCGCGCCGGTCAGCGCCCCCGCCGAGATCGGCCATCGGGCATGCTCGACATGCCTGCTGCATTGGATCGCGATGAAGACCGGACGGCGGCTGCGTTGGGACCCGAAGGCGGAGCGCTTTCTCGGCGACGATGCCGCCAATGCAATGCTCAGCCGTCCGCAGCGCGCCAAATACGCGATCTGAAGCCACGCGCCGCGCGGTTGGAAAGCGGCGGCCATGCGCTTACCTGCGCTCGGATGCGTCGATAGGGAGAATGGGATGATCCGCGCGGGAGTGATCGGGTTCGGGCTGGGCGGTACGGTGTTCCACGCGCCGCTGATCGACGCGGTCGACGGGCTTGAGCTTGCAGCGATCGCGACGTCGCGATCGGACGCGGTCCGCGCAGCCTATCCGCGCGCCGCGGTCACGACTCCCGCTGCGCTGATCGCCGATCCGGACATTGCGCTCGTGGCGATCTCGACGCCCAACGACACCCATTTCGCGCTCGCCACCGCCGCGCTGGAGGCGGGCAAGCATGTCGTGATCGACAAGCCCTTCGCGACGTCGGTGGCCGAGGCGGAGGCGATTACCGCGCTGGCAGACTTGCGCGGGCTGGTGCTCGCGCCGTTCCACAATCGCCGGTGGGACAGCGATTTCCTCACCGTCCGGCGGTTGCTCGACAGCGGTCGTCTCGGCGAAATTCTGTTGTTCGAAGCGCATTGGGATCGCTTGCGCCCCGATCTCGCCCAACCCTGGAAGGAATCGCCCGAAGCCGGGGCGGGGCAGCTTCTCGACCTCGGGCCGCACATGATCGACCAGGCGCTGCTCTTGTTCGGGATGCCCGAGGCGGTACGCGGCGACCTCGCCAGCCAGCGCGTGGGATCGCGTGTCGACGATTATTTCGACATCACGCTGCACTATGGCGAACGCCGCGTCGTGCTGTCCTCGTCGCGCATGGTGGCGGCGCCGCGACCGCGCTTCGGAATTCACGGGCGCAACGGCAGCTTCGTCAAATACGGCCTCGATCCGCAGGAAGCGGCGTTGCGCGCAGGCGGCTCGATCGGCGATCCCGCGCATGGGATCGAGGCGCCGGCGGACCATGGCACGCTGACGATGGCGGACGGGACGCGCGAGACGATCCCATCGGAGCGCGGCGACTATCGCCAATTCTACGCCGCGATCGCGCGCGCCATTGCGGAAGATGCCCCGGTCCCGGTCCCCGCCGAAGACGCCGTCGCCGGCCTTCGCCTGCTCACGCTGGCCCGGCAAAGCGCGCATGAAGGCCGCGTTCTGACCGTCTGACGCTGCCGATAATTATTTTGTACAATCGGTTGCCCCGGTTGTTTCCCTTAGGTTTCGCTTCCGCCGCGATACTGTAAATGCGTCGGAGTCGCACTTATCGGGCGGGCTCCAGGGAGTGGGAATGCAAAGCCTGTTGGGGGCCTTCTGGAACGGAAATTACGCGCCGCACGGCTATTGCCTGTTGTGGCATCCTGGACTCGTCTGGACGCATGTCCTGGCCGATTCGATCATCGCGATGGCCTATTTCTCGATTCCGCTGGCTTTGGTGTCGCTGGTCCGCCGCCGCCCAGACTTGGAATTTGGCTGGGTTTTCTGGTCGTTCGCAATCTTCATCCTCGCCTGCGGATGCACGCATCTCATGGCGATCTGGACGCTGTGGCAACCGGTCTACGGGCTGGAGGCGATGGTAAAGGTCGTCACGGCGATTGCCTCGATCGTCACCGCGGTGCTGCTCTGGCCGTTGCTGCCAAAGGCGATAGCCCTGCCGTCACCCGGGCGGCTTCAGGCCGCGAATGCCGAACTCGCCGCGCTGATCGCTGAGCGTGACGCCGCGCTTGCCGAATTGCGCGGCCAGATCGACCAGCGCAAACAAGCCGAGGCCGCGCTGCTTCAGTCGCAGAAGCTGGAGGCGGTGGGCCAGCTTACGGGTGGAATCGCCCATGATTTCAATAATCTGTTGCAAGCTGTTGCGGGCAATCTCGAACTGATCGCGCGCAAGCCGGGGGACGCCGACCGCGTCGTGCGCTGGAGCGCCAGCGCGCTCGACGCGGTCGAGCGGGGGCGCTCGCTCACCGGCCAGCTACTCGCCTTTTCGCGGCACCAGCGACTGGACATGACCTCGGTCCGGATCGGCGAACTCGTGTCGGGGATGCGGGATCTGGTCGAACGCGCCGTCGCGCCGCTCAGCCAGGTCCAGGTGCGCCCGATCGATCCGAGCTGGAACGTCGAAGTCGATCCGCTCCAGCTCGAACTGGTGATCCTCAATCTCGCGTTCAACGCGCGCGACGCGATGCCCAATGGCGGCATTCTGACGGTCTCCGCCGAGCGGCATAGCGGTCCTGTCGCCCCCGATCTTCCGGCGGGGGACTATGTCGTGCTGACCGTCGCCGACACCGGCATCGGGATGGACGAAGAGACCATGGCGCGCGCCGTCGAGCCGTTCTTCACGACCAAGGGCGTGGGCAAGGGCACCGGCATGGGCCTTGCCATGGCGTTCGGGGTGATGCGCCAGTCGGGCGGCGCGCTGGAGATCGACAGCGCACCGGGCAGGGGCACGACAGTCAAGCTGTACCTTCGCCTCGCCACTGCCGAGCCGCCGCGCGCGGTGCCGTATGACGATGCCGCCGACCAGCGGATCGACTTGACCGGGCGGCGGATCGTGCTGGTCGATGACGACACGCATGTCCGCGCGACCCTGGCCGAGATCCTCGCCCAGGCGGGCGCGGTGGTGATCGAGGCGGCGAGCGGTGCCGAGGGAATCGACATGGTCCGCCGCGAACGGCCCGAGTTGCTGGTGATCGACTTCGCGATGCCCGGAATGAACGGCGCCGAGGTCGCGGAACTGCTGCGTTCCGAACGGATCCGGGTGCCCGTCCTCGTGGTCACCGGCTTCGCGACCTCGGCCAGCCTCGATGCGATCGCCGGGCCCCATGTCGACGTGCTGAAGAAGCCGTTCGAATCGCAGCAATTTCTCCGCCGCGTCCGCGACCTGCTCGGTCGCTGACGCACGCGCTCAGGCCAAGGCTCAGGGCAGCGCCGACCGCAACTCGTCGATCCACGGTGCCGCGACTCCGTCCGACGGCGCCCGCCAGTCGCCGCGCGGGCTCAGCGCGCCGCCCGCCGACACCTTGGGGCCATTGGGCATCGCCGAACGCTTGAACTGGCTGGTCTGGAAGAAGCGGAACAGAAATTCCTCAAGCCACCGCGCGATCGTCGGCAGGTCATAGGCGTTGCGCGCATCTTTCGGAAAATCGATCGGCCAGTGCCCAGCCTCGGAATCGCGCCAGGCATGCCATGCCAGGAACGCGATCTTCGAGGGCCGCAGCCCGTGCCGAACGATGTAATGCAGGAAGAAGTCGTGCAGCTCATAGGGGCCAATCCGGTCCTGCGTACTCTGCATCTTGCCATCGGCATCGGCGGGGACCAGCTCGGGCGAAATCTCGGTGTCGAGGATTGCGGTCAGCACCGCCGCCGCTTCACCATCGAACTGGCCGCTCTGGACGCTCCAGCGGATCAGATACTGGATCAGCGTCTTGGGCACGCCCGCGTTGATCCCGTAATGGCTCATCTGGTCGCCGACGCCATAGGTGCACCAGCCCAGCGCCAGCTCCGACAAATCGCCGGTGCCGAGCACGAAGCCGCGATGCTGGTTCGCCAGCCGGAACAGATAGTCGGTGCGCAGCCCGGCCTGCACATTCTCGAAGGTCACATCGTACACCGGCTCGCCATCGGCGAAGGCATGGCCGATATCGGCCAGCATCTGCCGCGCCGCCGGGCGGATATCGATTTCCGCGCCGGTGATCCCCAGCGCGCGCATCAGCGTCCAGGCATTGGCCTTGGTCTCCTCGCCTGTCGCGAAGCCGGGCAGGGTGAAGCCCAATATGTCCGACCGGGGCCGGCCCAGCCGATCCATCGCCTTGCACGCGACGATCAGCGCATGGGTCGAGTCGAGCCCACCCGAAATCCCGATGATGAGGTGCTTGCTGCCCGTCGACGCGAGCCGCTTGCGCAGCCCCTCGACCTGGATGTTGAACGCCTCGTAGCAATCCTCCTCCAGCTTGGCGGGGGTGTTGGGCACGAACGGAAAGCGCCGCAGCCCGCGGCGCAGCCCGCGATCGGCAAAATCGGGCTGGTGCGCAAAGTCGATCCGCCGGAAGCGCGTCTCTGGATGCCCGGCGGCGGCGGCGCAATCGTTGAACGTCCCCATCCGCGCCCGCTCGAGCCGCAGCCGCTCGAGGTCGATGTCGGCATAGGTGATCTCGGTCGTCAGCTCGAAACGCTCGCTGGTCGCCAGCAACTCGCCCAGCTCATAGATCATGCCCTGGCCGTCCCACGCCAGGTCGGTGGTGCTTTCGCCCGGTCCCGACGCGGCGTAGAGATAGGCCGCCACCGCCCGCGCCGATTGCGACGCGCACAGCATCGCCCGCTCGCGCGCCTTGCCGATCACGATGTTGGAGGCGGAGAGATTGCACAGCACCAGCGCGCCCGCGAGTGCGCCCAGCGTCGAGGGCGGGGCGGGGGCCCAATAATCTTCGCAAATCTCGATATGGAAGAGGAAGTCGGCGAGATCCGCGGCGGCGAAGATCAGGTCGGTGCCGAACGGCACGCTCTGCCCCGCCACGTCGATATCCAGACCCGTGAGCCCCACGCCGGACGCGAACCAGCGCTTCTCATAATATTCGCGGTAATTGGGGAGGTAGGTCTTCGGCACCACGCCCAGGATGCGCCCGCGCGCAATCGCCAGCGCGCAATTATAGACGCGGCCCGACCGGCGCAGCGCCGCGCCGACCAGCAGCACCGGCTTGAGCGCGGCGCTCGCCGCAACGATCGCGGCAATCCCCGCCTCGGTCGCGTCGAGAATCGTGTCCTGCAAATGCAGGTCGTCGATCGCATAGGAGGTGACGTTGAGTTCGGGGAACACCAGCAGGTCCGCCCCCTCCGCATCGCCCTGCTGCGCCAGCGCGATCGTAGCCTGCGCATTGGTGGCGGGATCGCCCGCAGTGCCTACCGGCGTACAGACCCCTGCACGGATCATGCCGTGGCGATGGAGCGAATAAAAGGAATGCGCCTCGGCCATCCCAGCGCCTTAGCCATCCAGGCGACGCGGCGCCAGCCCGGCGCCTGCGATCAGACCTTTGCGGAGTAGATCATCCGGCCCGGCCCAAGCCGTTCGAACACCTTGGCCAGCTCGTTCTCGCCCACGGCGAAACAGCCCTGGCTGCGGCCCAGCTTGCCGTGCTTCCCGATCATGTCGGGATTGGCGTACCAGGCCGAATGGACCACGATCGCGCGGTCGAAGGCGTTGTTGTTGGTGGGGTCGAGCCCCAGCAGCCGCTGCGAATCGCCATGCTTGCCGACATAATAATCGGCCGTCAGGAACGTACCCTCGCACGTCGCTTCCGACCCGACATCGTTGGAGAAGCGGTGGAGCAGCCCGGTATGCTCGGGATCCGAACCGATGCCGTGCGCGACCAGGAAGCTTTCGACTTCGCCGGTGCCCATGTTGACGAGGAAGAAGCGCGGCTTCGACGATGCGCTGGTGAAGTCGGCGATCGCGATCCGGTCGTGCGACGGGATGCGCATCGAATGGCGGTTGAGCGATGCCACCGCGCGCTTGAACAATTCGGGGCGGATGCCCGGGGGGGATGCGGGGTTGCGCACCACCATTTCGGGCGCCTTGGGGATCGGCGGCACATAGGGCGCGGGCGCCGCTGCCGGCGCCGGCGCCGCGGCAATCTCCATCGACCTGGAGACGCAGGCGGAAACCGCCGCGCCGCTGGCCATCACGAACGCCGATCGGATCAGCGCGCGCCGCGTCTGAACAGAATTGAGATTATCCGTCACTCTACCCATTGCCCGCTAAGAATATGCCCCTCCGGCATTTATAGCAGATTGGTTCCCAGTCCGCGCATCCGCATCGCCCGCCCGGCAGGCGATTCGCCGCGTCGCGTGCCCGGTTCGCCGTCGATGCGCCCAAATCGGGACACGCCGCTGCGATTCGGCAGCGGCACGAAACTGGGTTAACAGGCGTTAACGATTCGCCAATCCCTTTAGTCCGCGCGGGTTGCTGGAGACGAACGACGATGCATCCTGGCGCCCGCGCCGCCCTTGCCCCGATCCTGATCGCGCTGCTGAGCGCGGGGCTCGCCCCCGCGACGCCGGTTGCCGCGCAGGTCGCTTCCGATGTGATGCGCCCGGCGATCCCGAAAATGCGCCCCGGCGAGTTCCGTTGGTTCGACACGCCGGAGTATATCGGCGTCAGCACCGGCGCGAGCGGCCCGGTGATGATCGTCGTCAGCATCCCCGAACAGCGTGCCTATGTGTATCGCGACGGTCGCCTGATCGCAGTTACCACCGTTTCCACCGGGTCGCGCGGGCATGAAACGCCGCTGGGCGAGTTCACCATCCTCCAGAAAAAGCCCTTCCACCGCTCCAATCTCTACAGCAATGCCCCGATGCCTTATATGCAGCGGCTGACCTGGACCGGGATCGCGATGCACGCCGGGCATCTGCCGGGCTATCCCGCATCGCATGGCTGCATCCGCCTGCCCGCGAAGTTCGCGCGCCAGCTCTATGAGATCACAGCGCTCGGCGGCACCGTCTCGGTCGTCGACGAGGTCCTCGGCGAGCCGCTTCCCGAAATGCTGCCCGCCCCGATGCCGACCCCGCGCCCCGCGCCGCTGCTCGTTGCCGAGACGCGTGGCCTGGGCGGCGAATCCTATAATGTCGTGACGATGCGCGGCGATCCCCCCGCCGCGCAGCTCATCCCGAGCCCGGTGAGCTATTCCAGCGCCCCGCGCGAGATCGTCCAGCCGCTGGCGCGCACGCGAAACTAAATCTTCTGATGCCCCGCGCGCGCGATGCGCTAAAGGAGCGCCGCGATGGGGACGATGGCATATCAGGACGCCGCACAGGCGCTGGTGGAAACCGGGCGGCGGATCGATTCGCGCGGCTGGGCGCCGGCGACCGCGGGTAATTATTCGGTGCGGCTCGACGATGGCAGCATCGCCGTCACCGTGTCGGGCTGGCACAAGGGGCGGCTGACCGTCGACGGCATCATGCGCGTCGATGGCCAGGGTCGGGCGCTCTCCCCCGGCAAGCCCTCGGCGGAGACCGCGCTCCATCTGGCGATCTACCGCATGTTCCCCGATGCCGGTGCCGTGCTCCACGGCCATTCGCCCGAGGCAGTCGGGCTCAGCCGCGCGGCATCGGGTGCATCCGAATGGGTGTTCCGCGGGCATGAGATGCTCAAGGCGTTTCCGGGCACGACCACGCACGATACCGAGCGCAGCCTGCCGATCGTCGAGAACAGCCAGGACATGCGCGAGATCGAGGATGCGGTGCGCCCCGCGCTGCTCACTCCCGGCGCGATCCCCGCCTATCTGATCCGCAGCCACGGGCTCTATGCCTGGGGACAGGATCTGGCCGAGGCCGAGCGCGTGCTGGAGGGCACCGAATGGCTGATCGCCGCCGAACGCGCCGAAGCAGGCTTCAGAAGGGCATGGCAGCCATGACGCAGCTCAGCATCTACGACATCGGCAGCGCGGACGCGCCGCTATTGGTGTCGCACGACCCCGCGCAGATCGCCGCCGCGGTCGCCCCGCTCGGGGTGCGGTTCGAACAATGGCCCGCGCGACCGCTTGCGCGCGATGCCGATCCGGCGGCGGTGCTCGACGCTTATGCCGACGACGTTGCGCGGCTGAAGGCGGAGAAAGGCTATCGCGCCGTCGATGTCATCCGCATGGCGCCCGACCATCCCGATCGCGGGGCGCTGCGCACCAAATTCCTGTCCGAGCACCGCCATTCGGAGGACGAGGTGCGCTTCTTCGTCGAGGGCGAGGGGCTGTTCACGCTGCGCGAGGACGATCGCGTCTACGCGCTGCTCTGCACCGCCGGCGACCTGATCTCGGTCCCCGCGGGCATGCGCCACTGGTTCGACATGGGGCCGAGCCCGCGTTTCACTGCGATCCGGCTGTTCCTCAATCCCGACGGATGGGTGGCGCACTTCACCGGCGACGCGATCGCGGATCGCTATCCCCGGCATGAGCCGGCGGGGGCAGCGCGATGACCCCGCGCGCGATCCTGCTCGACATCGAAGGCACGACGACCAGCATCGCCTTTGTGGCGGAAACGCTTTTCCCGTTCGCACGCAAGCATTTGGTAGAGTTTGTCTGCGCCAATCCTGAAGTGTCGGCCCCCATTCTCGCCGAGGTTCCGGGCGACGACAAGGTCGCGACGCTGCTCGGCTGGATCGATGAGGACCGCAAGGCGACCCCGCTCAAGACGCTCCAGGGGCTGATCTGGGAAGCGGGCTATGCCAGCGGCGAACTGGCCGGGCATGTCTATCCCGATACGCCCGACGCGCTGCAGCGCTGGCACGCGGCGGGAATCGCGATCCATATCTATTCCTCGGGCTCAGTCGCGGCGCAGAAGCTGCTCTTCGGCCACAGCGTCGCGGGCGACCTGACGCGCTTCCTCGGCGGCTATTTCGACACCACCACCGGCCCGAAACGCGAGGCGGATTCCTATGCCCGGATCGCCGCCGCGCTGTCGCTCCCGCCCTCCGCCATCCTGTTCGTCTCGGACATCCAGCCCGAAGTCGATGCCGCCCGCGCCGCCGGGCTCCAGGCGCTGCTGATCGATCGCGACGGCACCGGCGGCGACGTCCATAGCTTAGCGCAGGTATTGCCATGATCCTCGAAGGCCAGCCGACTCGCTCGATCCGCCGCACCGCGGACGGGGCAGGGGTCTGCATCCTCGACCAGCGCCAGCTTCCGTGGGAAGTGCGCTGGGTCGAACTGCGCAGCGCCGATGCGGCGGCGGTCGCGATCCGTGAGATGTGGACCCGCGGCGCGCCGATGATCGGCGCCACCGCTGCCTATGGGCTGGCAATGGCGCTTGCGGAGGATGGCGGCGACGCAGCGCTGGCGGCGGCACACGCGATGCTGGTCGAGACGCGGCCCACGGCGATCAACCTGCGCTGGGCGCTCGATACGGTGCGCGACGCCGTCGCCGCGCTGCCGCCCGCCGCCCGCGCCGAGGCGGCGTTCGCCCGCGCCGATGCGATCTGCGACGAGGATGCGGCGCTGTGCCGCGCGATCGGCGAGCATGGCCTCGCGCTATTCCGCGATCTCCATGCGCGCCACCCGGATCGCCCGCTCAACATCCTCACCCATTGCAATGCGGGCTGGCTCGCCACGGTCGATTACGGCACCGCCACCGCGCCGATCTATCTCGCGCATGATGCCGGCATCCCCGTCCATGTCTGGGTCGACGAGACGCGCCCGCGCAACCAGGGCGCGCTGCTGACCGCATTCGAACTGCGCAACCATGGCGTGCCGCACACGGTGATCGCCGACAATGCCGGCGGGCTGCTCATGATGCAGGGTCGAGTCGATGCGGTGATCGTCGGCACCGATCGGGTTACGGCGAACGGCGATGTCTGCAACAAGATCGGGACGTATCTGAAGGCGCTGGCGGCGCGCGATAACGACGTGCCCTTCTACGTCGCGCTGCCCTACACCACCTTCGATCCCGCCACCGCCACCGGCGCCGATATCCCGATCGAGGAACGCAGCGCCGAGGAAGTGGCCCGGCTGACCGGGCCCGACGAGACGGGGCGGATCGCCACGATCCGGGTAACCGACTCGCCCGCGCTCAACCCGGCGTTCGACGTGACTCCCGCGCGGCTGGTGACCGGCTATATCACCGAAAGGGGCGTGCTCGCGCGCGTCTGATCGGGCACTACCCGGCCCTGATCAGCGCGGACGGCCATCCGACGCGGACCAGCAGCCCGTCAGGGCCGGCGATCCCAACTTCGTACAGCCCCCATTCGCGGTGGCGGAGGATGCCGCCGGGGCGGATGATCCGATCCCGCGCCCGCGCGGCGATCGCCTCGACCTCGGGCGTGCGGAGGAATATGCCGAACGGATTGTGCATCTCCGGCACGCGCCACGGCCCGGTGCCGGCCTGGGTCAGATGCACCTCGCACCCCCAGCCGCGCAGGATCACATAATCGGGGGCGCCGCCCGCACGTTCGAAACCAAGCTGCTCCCAGAAGGGGATCGCGGCGGGCAGATCGTTGCTCGGCACGATCGCGAACGCTCCAACCGTTGGGGCATCGGACATCGCGGTTCCTCCTGTGCGGGCGCGAGCGGAGATAGCGCGGTTCGATCCGCGCCGGAAGCGGCCCTTGTCGCGCGGGGCCCAGGATTGTCCTTAGGATATGCGCCGATAGCAGGGCTCAATCCTGGTTTCAGTAGTTTGAAGTAGATATCTCCGTACATCGTAGCAGATCTGCCACAGACCTCGACCAAGAGCGACGTCTCGGTTCCCGCCAGCATCTGAGACCTTCCTATAAATAAAGCGATCGTGCGCCCTTCGTCCACGGCTGCGCCCTGCTTGCGCGGGGGCGGAGGCGCGTCGTCGCTTGGAAAGGATGATGAATGCGTTTCCGTGACTATCGACTGCTGCTCGCGGCGGCTCCCCTGGCATTGCTCGCAACCCCGGCGCTGGCGCAGAGCGAAAAGCCCGACGCAGCCAAGAAGGGCGACGCAGCGCCCGCGAAGCAGGAGAATTTCTCCACCGGCGTCGCCAAGGCGCGCGACCAGCTCGACAGCGCGACCTCGACGAGCGTGGTCGACGAAGCCAAGCTGGGCCGGCTGGGCATGCGCTCGGTATCGGACCTGCTGCGCGTGCTGCCCGGCGTCCGTTCCGAGGCGGATGCGGGCGACGGCTATGGCAGCTTCACGATCCGCGGCCTGCCGCTCTCATCGACCGGGGCCAAGTTCGTCCAGTTCCAGGAAGACGGCCTGCCGGTGCTGGAATTCGGCGACATCACCTATACCAGCGTCGACACGTTCCTGCGCGCGGATATGAACCTTGCCGGCATCCAGGCGATCCGCGGCGGCTCTTCGTCCACCTTCGCCTCGAACTCGCCCGGCGGCGTCATCAACTTCATTTCGAAGACCGGGGTGGAGGAAGGTGGCACGATCCAGACCACGTTCGGGATCGATTACAAGAGCTATCGCCTCGATTTCGATTACGGCGCGCATCTCTCGGACACGGTCCGGATGCACGTCGGCGGCTTCTATCGCCAGGGCAAGGGGCCGCGCGACACCGGCTTCGACGGCCAGCGCGGCGGCCAGATCAAGTTCAACCTGACGAAGGAATTCAGCGGCGGCTATATCCGCGTCTATGGCAAGTATCTGGACGATCGCAGCCCGGCATATGGCGTGGTGCCGCTTCGCGCGACGGGGACCGATGCGAAGCCGGAATATCAGGCGATTGCCGGTTTCGACCCGAAGCACGATCTGCTCTATTCGCGCAACGTCACCCAGTTGCTCTCGCGCGACCGCGAGAACCAGCTCGCCCGCTATGACATCACTGACGGCCAGCACCCGGTTGCCAAGGCGTTCGGGATCGAAACCCAGTTCGGGCTGGCCGGTTGGACCATCACCGATCGTTTCCGCTATTCGGGCATGTCGGGCAGCCTCGTCACGCTCGATGCCATTCCCTTCGGGCGCGCAGTCGATCTGGTGCCGCAACTGGGCGGCGCCGGCGCGACGCTCAGCTATGCCAACGGGCCGAGTGCGGGCCAGTCGATCGCCAATCCCGCCGCGCTGAACGGCAATGGCCTGCTTGCGCAGCTGACCTATTTCAACAACAATATCCGCAGCCTGGATAACATGACCAACGATCTGCGGGCGACGCGGGTGTGGAAGCTGGGCGGTGGTGAGCTCACCACCACGGTTGGTTTCTACAAGTCGCGACAGGAGATCGCGATCGACAATCTTTGGGCCGCGATGCTTTCGGAAGTGCGCGGCGGCGGCGATGCGGCGCTGGTGAACATCACCACGGCGGGCGGCGTGCCGGTGACCTCGAATGGCTATTACGGCTATGGCGCGGCATTCCCCGGCTTCCCGCGCACCTGCTGCCGGATGAGCATCGATACCGCCTATGACATCAATGCTCCCTATGGCTCGCTCAACTACCAGATCGGCAAGCTGGCGATCGGCGGCAGCGTTCGATACGACCATATCGATGCCAGCGGCACGCTGATCCGCGACGCCGGGCAGAGCGGGTTCGACGTCAACGGCGACGGCCAGATCACCGGTGCGGAGCAGCGCGTGTCGTCGCTGGCGCTGACGGCGCCGGTCGCGATCGACTATGGCAAGGGCTATGTCTCCTACTCGCTGAGCGCCAATTATCGCATCGCCGAGCCGCTATCGACCTTTGTGCGCTATAGCCGCGGCGGGCGCGCCAATGCCGATCGGCTGGTCCGTGGCGGCTTCGTCAACCCGGCCACGGGATCGCTGTTCGACATGTCCAACGCGGTGGACATGGTCCGGCAGCTGGAAGGCGGGGTGAAGTTCCGCAAGGCCGGGCTGTCTGCCCAGATCACCGGCTTCTGGGCCGAGGCCAATGACAGCAACGTCCTGCTCGGCGCGCGTTTCACGCGGCTGTATCAGGCGAAGGGCGTCGAGTTCGAAGGGGCGTTCCAGCGCGGCTGGTTCAGCCTGACGACCGGCGCCACCTATACCAAGGCGGAGATCAAGACCGACAGCCTGACGCCGGCGAACGTCGGCAAGAAGCCCGGTCGCCAGGCGGACCTGATCTTCCAGGCGATGCCGCAGGTGGCGTTCGGCAAGGTCGCTGCGGGCGCGGTGTTCGTCGGCACCACCGGCAGCTATACCGACGTCAGCAACCGCCTGCGCCTGCCCGGATATGTCACCACCGATCTGTTCGCCGAATACCGGCTGACCGACCGGCTGGCAGTGTCGCTCAACGCCAACAACGTGTTCGACAAGCTTGCAATCGCCAGCGCCAATGACGGCACCATCCCGGCGAGCGGGATCGTCCAGGCCCGCGTGCTGAACGGTCGCACGATCAGCGGTTCGATCCGGTTCGATTTCTGAAGACCCTGCCCCGGGGAAGGGGCGGCGCGGCCATGGGTCGCGCCGCCCTTTTCCGTGGCGCGGATCAGCGCTGGCCCGCGACCCATCCGGCGACGCGGGCAATCGCCGCATCCAGCGTCGCATCCTCCTTGACGAAGCAGAAGCGCACTACGTTCGTAACGGGCGCCTCGGCGTAGAAGGCGGAGACCGGGACCGTCGCGACCCCGGCTTCGTCGACCAGCCGCTCGCTGAACGTCACATCGTCCATCACCAGCCCCGATTCGGCCAGGTCCACCGACAGGAAATAGGTCGCCGCGCTGGGCAAGACGGCCAGCCCCGCGTCTCGCAGGCCGGTCGCGAGCCGATCGCGCCCCGCCTGGAACCGGGCGCTGGCGGCCGCGACCCATTCGTCCTCGCTCGCAAGCCCCGCAGCCACGCCCCATTGCAGGTTTGGCGGGGTGGTGAAGGTCAGGAACTGGTGCGCCTTGGCCAGCACGCGCGCGAGGGGCGGGGCGGCGCACATCCATCCGACCTTGAACCCGGTGAGCGCGAAGATCTTGCCCGCGCTGCCGATTTTCACCGTCCGCTCGCGCATCCCGGGAAAGCCGATCAGTGGCAGGTGCCGGGCGCCGTCGAAGGTCACATGCTCCCAGACTTCGTCGCAAATCGCGATCAGGTCGTGCTCGACACACAGCGCGGCGATCGCGGCCAGTTCGGCGGCGCTCGCCATCGTCGCGGCCGGGTTCAGCGGGTTGTTGAGCAGCACCAGCCGGGTCCGCGGCGTTACCGCCGCCGCCAGCGCCGCCGAGTCGATTCGCCAGTGCGGCGGCTCCAGCCGGACGAAGCGCGGCACGCCCCCCGCCTGGCGGATCAGCGGGACATAGGCGTCGTAGAGCGGCTGGAAGCACAGCACTTCGTCGCCCGGCGCGATCAGCGCGAACAGCGATGCCGCCAGCGCCTCGGTCGCGCCCGATGTCACGACGACCTCGTCGGGGGTCAGGTTGATCCCCTGGTGCCGGGCATAATGATCCGCCACCGCCGCGCGCAGTTCGGGCAGCCCGATCATCGGCGGGTACTGATTCGACTTTTCGAGCAACGCCGCCGCCGATGCCTCGAGCACCGCCCGCGGTCCCGGGCCGTCGGCAAAGCCCTGGCCCAGGTTGATCGCCCCGGTAGCGCGCGCGCGTGCCGACATCGCTTCGAAGATCGTAGTGCCCATCCGGGCGTAAAGCGGGTTCATGCCTGCCAGCTTTGCCGCTCCCTTGCGGCGCTGGAAAGCGTCAATTACGGCAATTCACCAGTTGCGAAATGCGCCGGGAGCGACGACGCAACATCCGTTGGAGCGTTAGTGAGCGAAGGACGACGATGACCAAGACCCCGCCCGTGCCCGCCCAGAACCCGTCGCCCTATCCGCGCGACGAGGTGCCGCATGGCGCGTCGGGCGAGGGCGAAGCGATTGCCGTGGCCAAGGAACTGGCCGAGGCGAAAAAGCGCTGGGCGCCGTCGAAGCAGCAGATCGGCCTGGGCGCCGCTGTCGGGATCGGATCCGCCGCGATCGTCGCCGGGCTGCTCTACTGGCGTGGCGGGCGCAAGGACCGCAAATAGCCCTGCCGCCCGGCGGCTGATTCGGGGTGGCCGGGCCGCGCCGCGGGCGCTTGCCGAGATGCCGAACGTGGCGATCATCGCCCACAGCCCATCGTCCCATTTGCCTCGGTCCCCGATCGCGCGCTGATCCATCAGCGACCGACCGGGATGCCCTTCGTGGCGTGCCCCCCGCCACCGCAGCCCGGCGCCGGCTGGAACCTCCCGCAAAGGCTTTTGCAAGTCCCGCCGCAATGTTCGCGCGGGCGGGCGTAGACGCGCGGCCGGCAGCGAAAGTGTCGGGCTGTCCCGGGCGGCATTCGGGCAGGTATCGTGTGGGAATTTTGTCGCACCTTCGCGAAAACAAGTCCCCGAAATTTGCTGCCCCAAGAAAAGCGCGTAGGTAAAACGGGTTAGTCCATTTGTCATCGCTGTCATGCCGCAAATATGCGTGTTGACAACGCCGGACAGGCTGGTAGCGTTAACACCGAGCCGCAGTGCTGGCTCAGAAATAATAACCATGCGGCGCGCGAGAGATGCGCGCCGACTTAGGAGGAGGGGAATCATGAAGAGCATTCGGCTTACGCGCACGCTTGCGCGCACTGCATCCGCTATCGCAATCACCGCATGTCTGATCGCGCCGGGCATGGCCCTGGCCCAGGATGCGGCCAGCGCGCCCGTCGCGCAGGATGAAGCGAGCGGCGACGAGATCGTCGTAACCGGCATCCGCGCCTCGCTGGACCAGGCGATCTCGATCAAGCGCAATTCCGACGGCGTCGTCGATGCGATCTCGGCCGAAGATATCGGCAAGTTCCCCGACACCAACCTCGCCGAGTCGCTGCAGCGCATCACCGGCGTTTCGATCACCCGCGCCAACGGCGAAGGGTCGCAGGTCGCGGTTCGCGGCTTCAGCGGCGGTTTCAACCTTGTCACGCTGAACGGTCGCCAGCTTGCGACGACGAACATCGACACCAGCACGGGCAACGCCTTTGCGCGCGGCACCAGCCGTTCGTTCGACTTCCAGAACATGGCGTCGGAAGGCGTCTCGCGGCTCGAGGTCTACAAGACCGGGCGCGCCAACATTCCCTCGGGCGGTATCGGCGCGGCGATCAACGTCGTCACCCGCCGTCCGCTCGACTCGCGCGAAGACGGCTTCTCGGGCTCGATCGGCGCCAAGGCGCTGTATGATACCACGGTCGAGGATGCCGAGGGCGACCTGAGCAAGATCACGCCGGAAGTTTCGGGCCTGCTCAACTGGAAGAACGCAGCGGACACCTTCGGCGTTACCGTCTTCGGTAGCTATCAGCTGCGCGAATCGACGTCGATTCAGGCAAACCCGAACTATTGGAACATCGTTCCGCTGGCTGCTTTCCTGGACACCGCCGGTGCGTACATCACGCCGACGACGAAGATCACCAACGCTCCGACGACCAAATACGTCCAGATCCCGAACGACAGCCGCTACCAGTTCTCCGAAAATCGCCGCGAGCGCATCAACAGCCAGGCGGTCATGCAGTTCAAGCCGTCGGATCGGCTGGAGATCACCGTCGATGGCCTCTACGCCCGCAACAAGCTGAGCGAGGAGCGCAGCGAGCAGACCAACTGGTTCCAGCGGCCGTTCACCGAAGTCACCTTCGACGACAACAAGGAGATGCAGAGCGCTGTCATCCTGGCCGAGGCCAAGCAGGCGGACAAGGGCTATGAGCAGCAGCGCTACGCGACCGACACCGAACTCTATTCGATCGGCGGCAACCTGAAATGGAACTTCACCGACGCGCTGTCGCTGACGGTCGATGCCAATCACTCGAAGTCGACGACCAGCCCGGATAATTCGAACGGCACGTCCGCCACGACGATCTCGATCGGCGCCCCCGTCCGTGCGACTCACAAGCTCAATTTCACCAGCGGCTTCCCGCAGCAATCGGAAACGCTCAACGATTGTAATGCAACCAATGGTGGTCGTGGCGGCAACTGCAACGGCGTGCTCGACATCGGCGACGTGGGAACGCAGATCGCGCGCAAGATCACCTCGGAGCAGGAATCGCGGATCAACCAGTTCGGCGCGGATTTCGCATGGGATCTGGGCGAGGGGAGCCGGTTCAACTTCGGCGGCGATTATGTCGATGTGAAGATGCGGTCGACGAGTTCGAACACGCAGCAGATGCTGGGCGACTGGGGCATCAACGACACCGGACTGGTCAAGTCGATGGCGGGCGACCTGGTCAAAACCTTCTGCATGACCTGCAAGTTCGACAAATATGATCCCGCCTCGTCGGGTTCGTCGCTGGTCGCTTTCCGCGCCGACGCGGTCGACCTGCTCAACGTCTTCTCGCCTTTCTACGAGCCCCAGGCCGGTCGGAATACCGTGCTCCAGGGAACGTCGGACGACACGGTCGGCGAAAAGACCTGGGCGGTCTATGGCCAGATGAACTGGGACGGTGAAATCGGCGGACGCAAGGCAAAGGCGCTGTTCGGGGTTCGGTACGAACAGACCAGTGTCAAGTCGATCGGCGTACAGTCGGTGCCGGTCACGATCCGCTGGGCGTCGGACAATGATCTCTATGTCGATGGTGGCCCCCCCGGTGGCTCGGTCGTCGTGAATGCGAAGTATGACAATTTGCTGCCGTCGCTCGACTTCAACATCGAAGTGGTCGACAATGTGGTAGCCCGTACGTCGTTCAGCCGCACGCTGGCCCGCGCCGACTATGGCAACCTCTTCGCTTCGGTAGGCGTGGGGGCACCCAACCGTCCGACCGCTCTGGGCGCTGCTGCAGCGTCCGCGACGCGGCAGGATCCTGCGCTGTTGCCGCTGGTTTCGGACAATTTCGACGTATCGGTGGAATGGTATTACAAGCCTTCGAGCTTCGTATCGGCCGGCTTCTTCTACAAGAACGTCCGGAATTTCATCGGCACCCAGGTCACCAACGGCAATCTGTTCGGTCTGCGGGACCCGAGCTCGGGCGCCGCGGGCACGCGGTCGGCTGTTGCCCTGGCCTATCTCAGGAACAACAGCATCCCGCTGAGCGATATCAACATGTTCGGCTATACCGCTCTGCTCGTGCAGAATAACGGTAACGAGGCGGCTGCAGCAGCAACCTTCCAGGCGAATTACGGCCATGATCAGGTCGGAACCCTCGACTCGGCGTTCTACAATCAGCTCGCTCTTGCAGTTGACATTCTCCCCAACTCGACCGACCCGCTGTTCGAATTCGCGATCAGCAGCCCGGTCAACAACCGCGACGGCAAGATCCACGGCTTCGAAGTCGCCTGGACCAACTTCTTCGGGCAGACCGGCTTCGGCTTCGCTGCTTCGTATACCAAGGTCTTTGGTAACGTGAACGTCGACCCCTATGCCGATCCCAATGTCAACGTCTTCGCGCTGACCGGCCTGGGCGACAGTGCCAACTTCACCGGCATCTACGACAAGAACGGTCTTTCGGCTCGCGTCTCGTACAACTGGCGCGACAAATATCTGTCCGGCACCAACCAGGGCGGCAACCGCAATCCGCAGTTCACCGCGCCGTTCGGCACGCTGGATGCGAGCATCAGCTACGATGTGACGAAGGACTTCTCGGTCTCGATCGAAGGCGTCAACCTGACGAGCGAGGCATTTCGTCAATATGGCCGCACCGAGACCAACCTGGTCTATGTGCAGGAACTGAAGCCGCGCTTCTATCTGGGTGCGCGCTACCGCTTCTGATTGCGATTGGGAGCGGGCCGTTGGTCCGCTCCCGAAAAAGGGGGAAGGCCGCCGCCATTGGGCAGCGGCCTTTTCTTGTTCACCGCCCGTGCGGTGCTAGACTCGAGCGGAAAGCAGGACCGCAGCGCATGAACCCCGTACAGATCAACAATATCGATCACGCAACGCTGCGCGTCAGCCCGCAGGCGGGCGCCCGCTTCGGCGACGCGGCCAACCAGGCGCCGATCTACCCCGCCGAATTCGAAGAGGTGCAGCGCGAGTTCGCGATCCTGTTCCGCCGTCGCGAGACCGGGCTGCAGGCCTATGCCTTGCTGGGACTGGACCGCGACGAGAATCTGTTCCTGTCGGACGATCGCTGGACGAGCCGCTATGTGCCCGCCAGCCACCGGCGCGGGCCGTTTTCCATCGCCATGACACGGGCTCCCGACGGCACGGAGCTTGGGGAGGCGATGATCCAGGTCGATATGGACGATCCCCGCGTTGGGGGCGAAGAGGGTTTGCCGCTGTTCCTCAAGCACGGCGGTAACGCACCGTATCTCAACCACATATCGGGCGTACTTCGGCTGCTGTACGAGGGGATTGAAACCGCACCGGCAGCCTATGCCGCGCTCGACGAGGCCGGGCTGCTCGCACCGGTAACGCTCAGTATCGATGTCAGCGAGGAACGCCGCTACACGCTGCCCGACGTGCTGGTGGTCGATGTCGAGCAGCTTGCGGCGCTGTCCGGCCCGCCGCTGGAGGCGCTGCATCGCTCGGGCGTGGTCCGGCTTGCCATCCTGGCGGCGGCGTCGCTGGGCAATGTCCAGCAGTTGATCGAGCGCAAGCAGATGCGGCTGGGCGAGGCCGGCTGAGGGCAACGCCTGCGATCGCTGTCCGGATCATCGCGTGCTCGCGACCGCTGCGACGCGCCAAATATGCAAACGCGCCCGTTGCGAAACGCACCGCAACCCACGACGTAGCGGTTCGTTGGAGTATGCAGTGACCGAAGGACGACCATGACCAAGATCCCGCCCGTTCCCGCCGACAACCAGTCGCCCTATCCGCGCACCGACGCTCCCCATGCGGAGTCGGGCGAAGGCGAGGCGATCGCCGCCGCCAAGGAACTGGCCGCGGCGAAGAAGCGCCGGGCGCCGTCCAAGCAGCAGATCGGGCTGGGCGCCGCGGTCGGGATAGGCTCCGCGGCGATCGTGGCGGGGCTGCTCTACTGGCGTGGTGGGCGCAAGGACCGCAAATAGAGTTGGCTGGCCCGAGGGTCAGGGTGATTGGCGCCCCCGAGCCGATCAGGCGGCGACCAGATCGTCTTCGGGCAGCGCGCCGATCACCGATTTGACCTCGAGGAACTCCTCGAGCCCGAACTTGCCGAACTCGCGGCCATTGCCCGATTGCTTGTAGCCGCCGAACGGCATGTCGAACGCCAGCCCGCCGGCATTGACGAACACCGCGCCGGCGCGGATCTTCGGCACGATCGTCTTGGCGCGCGCCGGATCGCCGGCGATATAGGCGCCCAGCCCGTAGGGCGTGTCGTTGGCGATCTTCACCGCCTCGGCATCGTCGGCATAGGGCATGATCACCAGTACCGGTCCGAAAATCTCCTCCCTGGCGATCGTCATGTCAGGTGTGACATCAGCGAACACCGTCGGCCGGACATAAAAGCCATGCTCCTTGCCCTCGGGCCGGCCGGTGCCGCCCGCGACCAGCGTGGCGCCTTCGTCGATGCCCTGCTGGATCAGGCCCTGGATGCGGTTCCACTGGCTCTCATTCACCACCGGGCCGATATGATCGCCCTCGGTGAGCGGCGCATCGACCTTCTTGGCGTCGAACATCGCGCCAACCTTCTGCGCGGCTTCGTCATGCTGCGAGCGATGCACCAGCATGCGCGTCGGCGCGATGCAGCTCTGCCCCGAATTGAGCAGCACGCCGCCCGCGCCGCCGGGCAATGCCTTGTCGAGCGGCGTGCCTTCGAGGATGATGTTGGGCGATTTGCCGCCCAGTTCCTGCGCCACGCGCTTGACCGTGTCGGCGGCATTCTTGGCGACCATGATGCCGGCGCGGGTCGATCCGGTGAAGCTGATCATGTCGATATCGGGATGCTGCGCCAGCGCGGTGCCGACTCCGGCGCCATCCCCCTGGACGAGATTGAACACGCCGGCCGGCACGCCCGCCGCATGCATCACCTCGGCGAAGATCGCCGCCGAGCTCGGCGCTTCTTCCGATGGCTTCAGGATCATCGTGCAGCCGGCGGCGAGCGCCGGGCCGACCTTGGCGACGATCTGGTTCATCGGCCAGTTCCACGGCGTGATCAGCGCGACCACGCCGATCGCCTCGCGCACCACCGTGTTGTCGCCGATCTTCTCGCGGAAGTTATAGGCCTCCAGCGCCTTCAGCGCGTTGCCGAGATGGCCCATGCCGGAGCCGGCCTGCGCGGTCTTGGCGATCGAGATGGGGCAGCCCATTTCGATCGCGATTGCCTCGGCGATGTCGGGGATGCGCTTGGCATATTCCTCGGTGATGCGCTGCAGCAGCGCGATGCGCTCGGCCTTGCTCGTCTGCGAGAAACTCTCGAACGCGCGGCGCGCGGCGATCACCGCGGCGTCGACATCCGCGGCGGTGCCCAGCGTGATCTCGCTGGCCGGGCCTTCGGTGGCAGGGTTGATCACGGTGTGGGTGCGGCCGCCCTTGCTGTCGACCCAGGCGCCATCGATATAATGCTGCGGATAATTGTTCATCGGTTTGTCCTTTGGGAAGGGGTCAGGCGGGAATCAGGCCCAATTGGGCATCGGTGGCGGGCGCGCCCCATTTGTCGCGCGGCGGCATCGGGCGCGTGTCCCAGGCGGGATCGAGCGTGAAGCTGGAGACGCTGCGGCCTTCCGGAATCTTGCCGTTGCCGCCGCCCTGGCTGTAATCATAATAGAGCGTCATCAGCTCGCGATGGCTGTGATGCGCCTGCGCGACCGGATGCGACACGCACGCCTCGCGCCAGCGCAGCACCCGGGTGAGCTGCTGTGGCACCGTATAGGCCTCATAATAGTCGAGGAACCACAGCCGCTTGAACATCGGCGTGAACGCCACTTCGGCCCAGCCGAAGCGATCGAACAGGAAATCGCCATCGGGCGCATAATGGCGCAGAAAATCGTCCAGCCGGGCATATTGCGCATCCACCTCGGCCTTCAACGCGTCGCGCTGCGCCGGATCGCGATTGAGGATCATGCGATAGCCAGCGCCGGTAAAGGCCCCATCGGTGGCGCACAGCATCGCCTCCACGGCATGTTCGTACGGATCGGCGCGCGCCACCGGCTGCGTGGGAAAGCGATCCTCGAAATAGCGCAGGATGACCATGCTCTCCTTCAGCGTCTCGCCGTTTTCCAGCTCCAGCGCGGGGAGCGCGGTGGTGCCGCGCGTCTTGCGCAGCAGCCAATCGGGGCGCGGCTTGGAAATATCGATGACGTGATCGGCCATCGCGCCGTGCAGCCCCTTCAGATCGAGCAGCAGCTCGACCCGCTCGCTGAACGGACAGCCCGGAATATGGTACATCCGGAGCGTGCCGCCGGCGGGTTCTTCGCTCCAGCTCATGCCTTGCTCCTCATGCGATCAGGCCGCCCTGGCCGGTTCGGGGAACGGCGTGGTCCCCGCGCCGCGATTGACCGGCGCCGGCGCGGTGCCGATCCCGGCTTTCAGAAACGGCGCGGGATCGCCCTCGCGCAGCTGCAGTCCGAACAGCGAATGCATGCCCGGATGGCGCCCCAGACCATCATATAGATCGAAGCCGCGATCCAGCCAGTCGCGTAACGGATCGTCGTCGGTAAGTGGTGGCGTGGTCGCGACCGATGCGGTCCACAGGAACACCGCCAGCGCACAATAATCGGCATAATTGGGCGTATCGCCGCCCAGCCACGGCGTATCGCGCAGCAATTGCCGCAGCGGCTCGAGCAACGGCGGCACCAGCGGCAGCCGCTCCTCGCGCCCGGCCTGCACGTCTTCCAGCTTCTGCCCGCCGAGGAACATCGTCTCGCGCGTGGTGCGGATATAATCGTGATCGTGCGGGTAGGAGAGATTGTGATAATCGAGGATGTAGCAGCGGAACCACGGGCCGATCGCGGTGCGCCACAGCCATTGATCGATGAATTTGGTCAGTACTTTCATGCTCGGCCCCTCGAACAGCGGCCTCTCCGGATATTTGCCGTCGAGATATTCGGCGATCAGCCAGCTATCGAGCACCCATTCGCCGTTATCGATGATCGCCGGCAGTCGCTCCGATCGGCCGCCGGTGCGCTCCAGGATGCCGGTGAAGCCGCCGGGCACGATGTCGATCGCCAGCCCCTTGTGGGCGAGGGCATATTTGGTGCGCCACACGAACGGGCTGATCGTGCAGCCCGAGGCGAGATTGAGATCGTAGAGCGTGACGCTGTGTCGGTCGGTCATGTCGGGCGCCTCAAGCTGCGGCTGCGGGACGGGGGGCGGGCATCTCGCTCTTCGACTGGGCGAACATGGCCTGCGCCGCCGGCCGCGCGTTGATGCGGTCGATCCAGGCCACCAGATGCGGCGTCGCCGCGGTGTTGACCAGTTCGGCAAAGCCGTGCTGCATGCGATTGGCGATGGCGAAATTGCAGATGTCGGCCAGCGTGTAGTCGGGCCCGGCGAGCCATTCGCTTTCGGCCAGCCGCGCCTCCAGCTTGGCCACCGAGACGCCGATCTTGCGCATCTCCTCATCGAGCGTGGCTTTGGGGAAGCCGGCACGCGCAGCGCGCCATTTGGCCTGCTGCTCGGGAATCGGGATGCGCGCCATCTTCTCCTCAAACTCCGCATCCGAATAGGCGCGCGCCATCGGCCCGATCATGCGTTCCCAGCCGATCGTCGAGACGCACCAGCAGAAATATTCGTCGACCCATTTGGTCCACACGCGCATTTCGGCGATGCGGATCGGATCGGCCGGGCGCAGCTTGATCGCGCAGTCTGGAAACGCGTCTTCCAGATATTCGCAGATCACGGTGGATTCGGTGATGATATGCCCGTCATGATCCAGCGCCGGCACCTGGCCGCGCGGATTGAGCTGCTTGAACCAATCCTCATGATGCTCGAACCGCGTCGGATCGACAAAGCGCGGCGTGAAATCGAGGCCCTTTTCGTACAGCGCGAGCAGCGGCTTCAGGGAATTGGCGGCGGGGCCAAAGCTGTACAGGGTCAGCATAGTCTCTCCATGGCGTGCTGATCGGGGGTGATCCCGATCGGGTCGCACGATTGTGCGTTGCTGCGGTTGGTGACGGGCGGGCGCGCTGCCTGCAAGTCGTCTGGCTATACTATCAGCCGGACTAACCGGTGCCGCCGACCGCGTCGCCAACCTGTCAGTGGCAATGATAGCGCCGCCACTCGTCTTGCCGAAGCGCCGCGACTTTGCTTGATCGGCGGCGGGGACGGACCACCGCGAAGGTGCGCCGATGCCCGGGAGAGGCCTGAACATGCTGGAATTGTTGACATCCGAAACCCCCAATGGCTGGAAGGTGGCGATCCTGCTCGAGGAGCTGGAGGTGCCCTACAAGGTCACGCCGATCTCGCTCACCAATCGCGTGCAGAAGGAGGATTGGTATGTCGCGCTCAATCCCAACGGCCGCATCCCGACATTGATCGATCATGACGCGGGGGTCGATCATGACGCCGGCGACTTCGCGATCTTCGAATCGGGCGCGATCCTGATCTATCTGGCGGAGAAATTCGGCCGCTTCATGCCGAGCGACGTCGCCGGGCGCAGCCGCGTGATCCAGTGGGTGATGTGGCAGATGTCCGGGCTGGGGCCGATGATGGGCCAGGCGACCGTGTTCAATCGCTATTTCGAGGACAAATTGCCCAAGGTGATCGATCGCTATGTGCGCGAGAGCCAGCGGCTGTTCGGCGTGATGGACACGCATCTGGCAGCGCACGAGTATCTCGCCGGCGACTATTCGATCGCCGACATCGCCTGCTTCCCGTGGGTGCGCGGGCATGATTGGGCGCAGGTGCCGATGGAGGGGTTCGCGCATCTCCAGCGCTGGTTCGACGCGATCGCCGCGCGCCCCGCGGTGCAGCGCGGCCTGCTCGTGCCCGAACCGCCCAAGCCCGAGGAGATGGCGGAAAAGACCGTGGCGCAAGGCAAGAATATCCTCGCGTGACGCCGTTCTTCACCCGCATCGTGCGCATCGAATGGGGCCAGTGCGATCCCGCCGGCATCGTCTATGCGCCGCGCTTCCTGGATATCTGCGGCGAAAACACGATCCGGCTGTTCGAAGCGGCGGGCCTGCCCAAGAAGCGCGATATGCTGCGCGAAATGGAGGTCGCGGGCTATCCCATGGTGGATGTCGCCGCGCGTTTCCTGTCGACGTGCAGCTATGGCGACGAGGTGACGGTCGACACCGCCGCGCCGGTATTCGGCAATAGCAGCTTCACGATACAGCACCGCATCTCGCTCGATGGCCGGATCTGCGTGGAATGTACCGAGACGCGCGTGTGGACCGTGCCGGCGGCGGACCGGCCGGGCGGGCTCAAGGCCGAACGCGTGCCGGATGCGGTGCGGAACCTGTTCGCCTGAGGAGAGCGATGATGGCGAAGCTGGCACCAAGCCGCGCTGCAGACGCAATCGACGCAGTGATCGACTATCTGATCCCGACATCGACGATCAACCGGCGCTTTTGGGCGCCCGGCAAGGAATATAATACCGGCCAATACCGGCCGTATCCGGTGACGATCCGCAACGCGCGGCGGGCCGAGGAGCCGATCACGCTCGACACGCACGGCTTCTGCCTGTCGTCGCAGCCAAGCGCGATCCGCGATTTCCGCGATGCCGATGCGCTGGGCGGCTATCCCGCCGAGGTGATCGCCATCACGCAGCGCCTGACCGGCGCCGATCTGGTCGTGCCGATGGGCGGGCAACTGCGCTCGCCGGTGATTTCCGGCACGGGCATCCAGCCCCCTGCCGCCGAGGCGCATGTCGATTTCAATACGCGGAGCGCGCAGAAGCTCGCGCGCCGGCTGTACGATACGGCGGCGCCGGACGGGCTGGGCTATGATCGCTTCATCGCCTTCAGCCTGTGGCGCACCTTCTCCGCGCCGCCGCAGGACTGGCCGCTGGCGCTGTGCGATTTCCGCAGCGTGGGGGACGAGGATGCCGTCGCCAACGTCAAGGTCGATGTCGACGAGATCCCGACCGGGGACGCGCTGTTCGCGCCGATTCCGGGCGAGGACGAGATGATGGCGGCGACCATCTTCCATCACAATCCGGCGCATCGGTGGTGGTATTTCCCGGACATGACCGCCGACGAGGTCATCTTCATCAAGTTTCACGACAGCGATCATGCGCGCGCCTGGCGCGCGCCGCACACCGCCTTTCACGACTCCAGCCGCCCCGATGCGGTGACGCGCGAGAGCTACGAGTTCCGCGCCATCGCCTATTTCAGCAAAACCGCGAGGCCAGCATGACCCAAGGATTCGATATCGAGGCCGATTACATCATCGTCGGTGCCGGCAGCGCGGGCTGCGTGCTCGCCAATCGGCTGTCCGCCAATCCCTCCAACCGCGTGCTGCTGCTGGAGGCGGGGGGCGACGATCGGCCGTTCAAGGATCCCGGCCAGTTCCTGTCCAACCTGATGATCCAGACCCCGATCGGCTTCGGCAAGACGCTGAACGATCCCAAGGTCAACTGGATGTATGAAACGGAGCCTGATGCCGGGACCGAGGGCCGCGTGCACAAATGGCCCAAGGGCAAGGTCCTCGGCGGGTCGTCGTCGATCAACGGGCTGCTCTATATTCGCGCGCAGGTGGAGGATTATGACGGCTGGGGCCAGATGGGCTGCCGGGGCTGGTCGTATGACGATGTGCTGCCCTATTTCCGCCGCGCGCAGAATCAGGAGCGCGGCGCCTGCGACACGCATGGCAGCGGCGGGCCGCTCAACACCTGCGACTTTCCCGAGCGCAACGCGGTCAGCCAGGCGCTGCTTGATGCCTGTGTCGAAGCGGGCATTCCCTATGCCCCCGATATCAACGCGCGCGATCAGGAAGGTGTGACCTGGTTCCAGCTCACCACCAGGAACGGCCGGCGCTGCTCGACTGCGGTGGGCTATCTCCATCCGGTCGAGGGGCGCGCCAATCTGCGCATCGAGACGCGCGCTTATGCCCGGCGCGTGCTGTTCGACGGCAAGACCGCGATCGGCGTGGAATTCGAACAGCGCGGGCGGATCGTCCGGGCGCGCGCGCATGCCGAGGTGATCCTGGCGGCGGGCGCGGTCGAATCCCCCAAGCTGCTCGAATTGTCCGGCATCGGGCAGGGCGCGCTGCTGCGCGAGCACGGCATCCCGCTGGTGCACGAGTCCGCCGGTGTCGGCGAGAACATGCAGGATCACTATATGATCGGCGCGCAATGGCCGGTGAAGCCCGGGCACCGTACCGTCAACCAGATGGCGCATGGCTGGGGGCTGGCGCGCGAAGTCGCCAAATATGCGCTGACCCGCAAGGGGCTGCTCAGCTATGCCGTGGCGCATGTCGTCGCCTTCACCAGGACGCGGCCCGACCTCGCCAGTCCCGATGTGCAATTGCATCTGATGGCCGCCTCGGTCGATCTGCAGAAGCAGAATGACGAGCAGGCGTTCGATCTGGAGCGGACGCCGGGGGTGACCTGCACGCCGTGCCAGGTACGGCCCGAATCGCGCGGCCATATCCATATCAAATCCGGCGATGCCAGCGTGTATCCGGTGATCGTGCCCAATTATCTGTCCGATCCGATCGACCAACGAGTCGCGGTGGCGCAGGTGAAGCTGATCCGCCGGGTGATGCAGCAGCCGGCGATCACGCCCTATCTCGCCTCGCCCGACGATCCGTTCGGCGACACCGACGAATCGATGCTGGGCTATGCCAAGGTTGCCGGATCGACGCTGTATCATGTCGTCGGTACGTGCCGGATGGGCGCGGACCCGGCGGCGGTGGTCGATCCCGAGCTGCGCGTCAACGGCGTGGAGCGGCTGCGCGTGGTGGACGCATCGATCATGCCGCGGATCGTTTCGGGCAATACCAATGCCGCGACGATCATGATCGCCGAACGCGCCAGCGACCTGATCCTCGGTCAGGAGACGCCGGTGGCGCTGGCCTCCTGATCCCGATCCGCCGCCGGCTGGGCCTCGCCCGCCGGCGGCCCGGTGTCGGTCGCGGCCTCGTTTGTCGCTGCGGCAAGTTGCGCCAGGCGCCGGGCGCTTTCCGGATCGCGCGGCGCGAACAGGATCAGCCGCTGGCCGGGCACTTCCTCCACGCCGTAGGAGCTATGCCAGAAGCTGATATCGCCGATCCCCGGCATCTGCGCGATATTGACGTGTTCCGAATAGGGCAGGATGGTCGATTCCTGCCAGCATTCGCGGAACAGATCGGAATGCTCCAGCATCTCGGCGATGATCGCGTCGAAAATCTCGGGCTGTGAGGTGCGGCTGTAATCCCATTTGAAGCGGGCGACGAGCCGCTGCCCCATCTCGCGATAATGCGCCGCATCGTTGCGATAGCGTTCGCTGAGCATCAATATCTTGAACAGGTTGCGCTCGGTGCGCGGCAGCGGCGCATAATCGCGGAAGGCGCGCGCGACGAGCCGGTTCCAGCCGATCACGGTCCAATCCTCGACGATCACCAGCGCGGGGATGGCCAGGCTGTCCATCAGATGTTGCGTGGCCGGGCGGATCGTTTCGTCGATCTGGCTTTCCAGCGGCGGCGGCCGATGCTGCGCCAGCGCGAACAGAAATTCGCGCTCGTTGGCATCCAGCCTGAGCGTTCGGCCAAGCCGCTCGATCATCGGCACCGACAATTGCACTTCGCGGCCCTGCTCGAACCAGGTGTACCAGGTGACGCTCATCCCGGCGAGCGCGGCGACTTCCTCGCGGCGCAGCCCCTTGGTGCGCCGCCGCTCCCCCGCGGGCAGGCCGACATCCGCCGGCGACAGGCGTGCGCGCGCCGATTTGAGGAACCGGGACAGCTCTTCGCTATGCGCCATGGGTTATCCAGTTACTTCCAATGATGTCACATCGACCTGTCTAGTCTGCCCCCGATCATTCTGCGACGCCAACCGCCGAAGCGCGAGCAAAATGTTCGCCGAGAAGGAGAAGGACGTGGCCGACAAGGTCTTCATTACCTGCGCGGTTACCGGCAGTGCACCGATGCCGCACCACCCCAATTTCCCGTTCCGACCCGATCATGTCGCCGCCGAGGCGCTGGCCGCGGCGGAGGCCGGCGCGGCGATCATCCATCTGCATGTGCGCGATCGCGATACCGGCGTGCCGAGCCAGGCGCTCGACGATTATCGCGAAGTGGTGGGGCTGATCCGGGCGAAGAACGATGCGGTGATCCTGAACGTGACGACCGGCCCGGGCTGCACCTGGATGCAGAGCGAGGAGGATCCGGCGGTGGCCGGGCCAGGCACATTGATGTTCACCGCCGAGCGTCGGCTGGAGCATATCCTGGACCTGAAACCCGATATGTGCACGCTGGATATCTGCACGATGCAATTGTGGGGCGGGGTGGCGATCAATCTCGATCCGATGATCACGAAGATGGGGCACATGATCCAGGACGCCGGGGTGATGCCCGAGATCGAATGTTTCGAAGCGGGCGATTTCGTGTTTGCCGACGATCTGATGGCCAAGGGCGCGCTCCCGAAGAATGCGCCTTTCTCGTTCGTGCTGGGCACCAAATACGGCCTGCCAGCGACCACCGAGGCGATGACCTATTGCAAGAACCAGATCCCGCGCGGCGCGCGCTGGACCGGGTTCGGGGTCAGCCGGCATTCCTTCCCGATGGCGGCGCAAGCGGTGTTGCTCGGCGGCAATGTGCGCGTCGGATTCGAGGATACGATCTATCTGCGGCGCGGGCAGATCGCCAATGACAACGCCTCGCTGGTCCATTGGGGCGTCGATCTGGTCGAGCGGCTGGGCGGCGAGATCGCCAGCGTCGAGGAAACCCGCGAGCTGCTCGGTCTCGCGCACTGATCAACGATAACAGGAGAGGATAATCATGGCCGAAGAGCCCAACAAAACCCCTATGGCCGACGTGCGCGGCAAGACGGCGTTCATCACCGGTGGCGCCAACGGCATCGGCCTCGGGATCGCGCGCGCGCTGGTCAAGGCCGGCGCCAATGTCGTGATCGCCGATATCCGCGACTCGTCGCTGGCCGAGGCCAGGGCCGCGCTGGCGGCGGATTCGCAGGTCGAGACGGTGCAGCTCGACGTCACCGATCGCGCCGGCTTCGCCCGCGCCGCCGATGCTGCGGAAGCGCGCTTCGGCAAGATCCATCTGCTGATCGGCAATGCCGGGATCGGCGTGATGGGGCCGATCCTCGATACCAAATATGATGATTGGGATTGGGCGATGGGAGTCAATTTCGGCGGCGTGATCAATGGTCTGGTCACGATCCTGCCGCGCATCAAGGCGCATGGCGAAGGCGGGCAGGTGGTTACCACCTCGTCGCAATCGGCGCTGATCCCGGTGCCGATGACCGCCACCTATACCGCCGCCAAGGCCGCCGTGCTGGGGCTGATGGAAACGATCCGGGGCGAACTGGCGCCCGACAATATCGGCGTGTCGGCCTTCCTCCCCGGTCCCGTGCAATCCAACATCGCCATGTCGGGCGAATTGCGCCCCGAGGCGTTCAAGCAGGATAGCGGCTATATCGATCGCGAGGCGCAACTGGAGAAGCGGCCGGTCTCGCCTTTGTGGATGACGCCCGAGGAGGTCGGCGAGCGGGTACTTGCCGGCATTCGCGCCAACGATTTGTACATCCTGACGCATCCCGAATTCGCCCCGGGGATGCGCACGCGGTTCGACGCGATCCTCGCCTCGATGCCCGACGAGCCGATCAACCAGCCGCGCGCCGAGGCAATCGGCTTCCTGCTCGGCAATCCCGTGTTCGACGCGCAACTGGCCCGTCGCACCAAGCAGGAGGAACTCGCATGACCAAGGTTGCCGGGCGCACCGCGTTCATCACCGGCGGCGGATCGGGCGTCGCATTGGGCCAGGCGAAGGTCTTCGCCGCCGCCGGGTGCAAGATCGCCATCGCCGATATTCGGCAGGACCATCTTGACGAAGCGATGGCCTATTTCGCCGGCACCGATGCCGAGGTGATGCCGATCAAGCTCGACATCACCGATCGCGCGGCTTTTGCCGCCGCCGCCGATGCCGTGGAGGCGCGGCTGGGGCCGGTGGAATTGCTGTTCAACACCGCCGGCGTGTCGATCTTCGGCCCGCTGCAGAACGCGACCTTCGACGATTGGGATTGGCAGCTCGACGTCAATCTGAAGGGCGTGATCAACGGTATCCAGACCTTCCTGCCGCGCATGATCGCGCGCAACAATGGCGGGCATATCATCAACACCGCATCGATGTCGGCGTTCGTCGCGCTCCCCAATTCGGGCATTTATTGCACGTCCAAGATGGCGATCCGGGGCCTCTCGGAATGCCTTGCCATGGATCTGGCCGAGACCGGGATCGGCGTGTCGATGCTGTGCCCGGGCGCGGTCAACACCAATATCCACGAAGCGGTGCTGACGCGCCCGGCGCATCTCCAGCAGACCGGCTATTACGGCGCCGACCCCGAGCGCATGGCCCAGCTGAAGCGGGTGATCGCGGTGGGCATGGAGCCCGAGACGCTGGCCCGCTATGTGCTGGCGGGCGTGGAGGCGGATGAGCTGTACATCCTGCCCTATCCCGAATTCCGGGGCACGCTGGAGGATATTCACGCGCGCGTGATGACGGCGCTGGCCAATCCCGAGGATGATCCGGAGTATGAAGCGCGCGCCGCGCACGGCGTACCCGGTGGGCAGAAACCGCGACCTGCTCAGTAAGAGGCTGGGCGGCGTCGACCGCCCGGCAATTTCCGCCGCCCCGCCAATCCCGCGCCGTGCCGGAGCTATCCCAGCCCCAGCACGCGCACGGCATTGTCCTTCATGATCAGCGGCAGCACCTCATCGCGGAAACCCGCTTCCCTGGCCGCATCGATCCACTTTTCGGGGCGGATCAGCGGCCAATCGGAGCCGAACAGCATCTTATGCTTCAGCTGCGTGTTGGCATATTGGATGACCTGCTTGGGGAAATATTTCGGGCTCCAGCCGCTCAGATCGATGAACACATTGTCCTTGTGCAGCGCCATCGACAGGCTTTCGTCGGTCCAGGGCCAGCTGGGATGCGCGAGGATGAACTTCATGTCGGGGAAATCCACCGCAACATCGTCGATCAGCATCGGCTGGCCATATTTCAGCCGCAGCCCGCCGCCACCCGGCATTCCCGTGCCCATGCCCGAATGGCCGGTGTGGAAAATCGCCGGCAGCTTATATTCCGCGATCACTTCGTAAATCGGATAGGCCATGCGATCGGCCGGGTGCGCGTTCTGCGCGATGCCGTGAAACTTGAAGCCTTTGACGCCGTGATTCTCGACCAGGTCGCGTGCCTCGCGCGCGCCCAATTTGCCCTTGTGCGGATCGATCGACGCGAACGGGATGACGATATCGGCATGTTCGGCGGCGATATCGGCCACTTCGTAATTGCTGATCCGCTTGGTGCCCATGCCGCATTCGGCATCCACCGTGAACAGACAGAAGGCGATGTTGCGCTCGCGATAATAGGCGATCGTCTCGGGGATCGTCGGGCGCTTGCGATCGGCCTTGAAATAGGTCGAGGCGGCGTCGAAGAACTTGGCCATCACCGGGTCTTCGGGATCATGGCACGATACCTCGGCATGGACGTGGACGTCGATCGCGACGACCTTTGCGGGATCGATGGTCATAGGTTTCAGGACTTCCTGCTGGCGGGCCGGGCGGCCGTGGTGTTGCGCTGCTCCAACGCCTTATCCTCGTTTGCCCGCTTGATCACATAATGCCGCACGGTTTCGATCTCCGACGCGGTCATCACCGACGCGAAGCCGACCATGCCATTGTCCTTCAGCGCGCCGCCATGCACGATCGCCTGCCACGCCGCGGCATCGTTGATCACGCCGCTGCGGCGCAGATCGGGCACCAGCGTGCCGCCCACCGCAGCATCGCCGTGGCAGACGCCGCAGAACCGGGCAAAACGATCGCCGCCCGCGGCAATCACCTGCGGCGTGGCGGTCGAAGGCGGCGGATCGAGCGGCGCCTTGTCGAGCGGCGGGGGCGGGGGCAGCGTCGCCGTGCCGCCCGCCTTGAACACCAGCAGCCGGCTGATGTTGCGCGCCGGGCCGCTCTTGTCGATCAGCGTGCCGGGCGCCAGCGCCCAGACGCCGCCCCAGCCGGCGAGCACGGCGATATATTGCTGTCCATCGAGCTCGTAGCTGATCGGCGCGGCGACGATCCCGGTCTGCGCGGCGAACGACCATAATTTGCGGCCATCGGCGGCGGCGAAGGCAGCGAATTCCCCCGCCGCGCTGCCCTGGAACACCAATCCGCCGCCGGTCGCCAGCAAGCCACCATTCCACGGGCCCTGATAGGACACCCGCCAGCGCTCCTGCTGCGCGATCGGATCCCAGGCGATCAGCGCGCCGGTGGTCGCGGCGGCGGCGGCATCGCGCACCGCAGGGATTGCGGGCATCGCCGCCTTGCCCAGGTCGATACCGACGTTGAAGCCGAGCTTGGCCGGTTTCCAGGCCGGATCGGGAATATAGGGAAAGGCCGCGAGATTGGCAGGGATGAACACCAGCCCGGTGTTGGGATCGAACGCCATCGGCTGCCAGCTATGCGCGCCGGTCGCGCCGGGCGAGCCGATGAACGGCTTGCCCGTCTTGTAATAGCGCGCCTCGGGCGTCTCGATCGGCCGCCCGGTTTGCATGTCGATGCCGGTCGCCCAATTGACCGGCACGTAATTCCTGGCCGAGATCAGCTTTCCATTGGTGCGATCCAGCACGTAGAAAAAGCCGTTCTTCGGCGCCTGCATCAGCACTTTGCGCGGGCGGCCATCGATCGTGACATCGGCGAGCATGATGTGCTGCGTCGCGGTGAAATCCCAGCTGTCGCCCGGCGTGGTCTGGTAATGCCAGGCATAGGCGCCGGTCTTGGCGTGGATCGCGACGATCGACGACAGATACAGATTGTCGCCCCGGCCTTCGGATCGATAGGCCTGGTTCCACGGCGATCCGTTGCCGACGCCGATATACAGCAGATCGAGTGCGGGATCATAGGCCATCGCGTCCCACACCGTGCCGCCGCCGCCCTGTTTCCAATAGTCGCCGAACCAGGTCGCCGCCGCTGCCTTCAGATACTCTGGCTCGCGCTCGCTGCCGGGCCTGGCCGGGACGGTATAGAAGCGCCAGGCCTGTTTGCCGGTCGCCGCATCATAGGCGGTGACATAGCCGCGCGCGCCGAATTCGGCGCCGCCATTGCCGATGATGACCAGCCCGTTGACGATGCGCGGCGCGCCGGTGATCGTGGCATTGCCCGTCTGATCCAGCGTGACGACACTCCACACCGGCTTGCCGCTGTGGCGATCGAGCGCGACGAGCCGTCCGTCCAGCGTGCCGACGAACAGCCGATCGCCCCACGCGGCGACGCCACGATTCACCGCGTCGCAGCACGCCTTGATCAGCGTCTCGCGCGGGACCTCCGGATCATAGGACCAGAGGGGCTGGCCGGTGCGGGCATCATAGGCCTTTACCATGCTCCACGCGGTCGACACGTAGAGCGCACCATCGATCATCAGCGGCGTCGCCTCCTGGCCGCGCGCGGTATCGAGATCGGCCGACCAGGCCAGGCCGAGCGTGGCGATGGTGGCGGGAGTCAGCTGCGACAGCGGGCTGAACCTCTGCTCGTCATAGGTGCGCCCGGTGGACAGCCATTCCCCCGGCGCGCCGGCGGTGATGCGCGCCGCATCCACCACGCCCTGCGCGCGGGCGGCGGGGCGGGTCGCCACCGCCGCCATCGTTGTGACAGCGGCAATACCCGCCATGGCTACGGCAACCGTGCGTCCCCGCCTCGTCATCGTCATCCCCTCATTTCGTCGGTTTAATTGACCAGCCGATCGCCGCGCCAATGATCGGCACGCAGCGCTTTCTTATCCATCTTGCCCGCCGGAGTGCGTGCGATTTCGGTAACGAAGGTCACGCTCTTGGGCGCCTTGACCCCGCCGAGCCGCGCCTTGGCATGGGCGATGATCGTCGCCGCATCGATCCCGTCGGCGACGACGATGGCGTGCACGGCTTCGCCCCATTTTTCGTGCGGCACGCCGATCACCGCGCATTCGCGGACCTCCGCCAATTCGGTCACCGCCGCTTCGACTTCGGCGGTGAAGACGTTGAAGCCGCCGGTCACCACCATGTCCTTCTTGCGATCGACGATGTAGAAAAAGCCGTGCGCGTCGCGATAGGCGACGTCGCCGGTATGGTGCCATCCGAAGGTCCGGGCCTCCGCCGTCGCATCGGGCAGGTCGAAATATTCCTTCGATACCAGCAGGCCGCGCACCACGATCTCGCCGCGTTCGCCATCGGGCAGCAGCGCGCCGGCATCGTCCATGATCGCCACCTGCACCGATCGCGTCGGGCGCCCACAACTGGCCAGTCGCTCGGGATGCACCCCCGCGGCGGCGGCGGCCACCGTTTCGGGCGGCAGCCAGGTGGTGATCATCGGCGATTCGACCTGGCCATAGGCCTGGCACATGCACGGCCCGAACGCCTCGACCGCCTGGCGCAGCTTCTCCGGCGATACGGGCGATCCGACCAGGATGAAGAAGCGCAGCGAGGAGACATCGTGGCGGCCTAGCTCGGGCGCGCCGAGCAGGACGTACAACGCGGTGGGCGGCAGATACATGTGCGTCACGCGGTGCGCGGCGATCGTCTCCAGCACCTGCGCCGCGTCGAAGCCCGGCAGGATCACCTGAGTCGCGCCCAGCGCCAGCGTCCCCAGCGCGACCGGACCGGCGGCGTGCGTGATCGGCGCAACTACCAGCGACACCGGATCGTCGGTCTTGCCAGCCACCGCAGTGCCCAGCGTCTCCAACATCGTGCCCCAGCCGCTGTTGGTCACCACCACGCCCTTGGACGGGCCGGTCGTGCCCCCGGTGGGAAACAGGCCGACGACGTCGTCCGGCGCGCCGAACGGATCGGAGAAATCAGGCAGCGTCGTGCCGCCCGTCGTGGCGACGAATTCCTCCAGCGACGGATCCTCGCCCAGCGCGCGATCGAGGCAGACGAACCTGGTCAGCGTCGGCACTGCCTGGCGCAGCGCGGCGACATCGGTGGCCATGCTGGAATGATAGAACATCCACTTGCAGCGCACATAATTGAGATAGGCGGCGTTGGCATCGACCGCGTTGCGCGTGTTGACCGGCACCCAGATGCCGTTGGCGCGCCAGATCGCGAGCAACGCGATCATGATCGCCGCGCTGTTGGTGCCATAGAGCGCGATCGGCTGCTGGTTGGCGAAGCCGGCGGCATATAGTGCCGCCGCGATCCGTTCGGTACGGAGCTTGACTTCGGCGAAGGTCAGCCGCTCGTCGCTCGCGACGTCGATCAGCGCGGGGCGATGCGGATCGAGATCGTGCCCGCGGTCGAAATAGTCGATCGATCGCATCTCACCCCCACCGATTGATTTCAGGGCCAGGGGCCCAGACCGATTCCGGTGCCGGGCTCGACGCCAGCGCCAGCGCGCGCGCGACGGCGGGGCGCGCCTTGGTGCGGGCCAGCCACGCGGTGGTCGACGGGCTTGCCTCGAACGCTGCCGGCAGCAGCGCGGGCATGCCGGCCAGCCAGGCATAGGTTTCGAGATCGGCGATGCTGAAATCCCCCATCAGCCAGTCGCGCCCGTCGGCCAGCTGCGCCGCGATCCTGTCGATCGCCTGCGTCACCTTGGCCCGGCTGTCGGCCAGTTTGCCTGGATCGAACCGGCCCTCCACCGCATCGCGCCATCGTTCCGCCAGGTCGACGCTGGCGATGCCGGCGGGCACCGCGGCGGGCGGGCTGTGTTCCAGCCCGAGATAGGCGGCGGCGGGCGCCAGCCGTTCGATCACATAGCGGCACCACGCCATCATCTGCCAGCGAGCATAGGGATCCGCCGGGCGCAGCGCCGGACCGCTACCGACCGCGTCGAGATAGCAGGCGATGAACACGCTGTCCGCCATCGCCACGCCGTCTACCACGAGCACGGGGCCCTCACCCTCGATCGACTGGTCGACTTCCATCGCGCGCGGCACCGGCGCCGCGTGGCGCGCGCCGGCGACGAGATCGATCCGCTCGAGCGTGAGCTCGACCTGCTTCTCGAATGCGGCCGCCAGCACGGTCAGCGACGGGCCATTGGGTTCGCCGTGATACAGGATCGTCGTCATGCCGCGGCCCCCTCCAATATGGTGACGCGCCTGGCCATGTCGGTGCGGCCCAAGGCCCAGCACGCCCTGGTCGCCGGGCGGGCGTAGATCGCGCGGAGCCAGCGCATGATGTTGGGCGTCAGCGTGTCGTTCGAGAGCTGGGGCTGCGACAGCGGCAGCGCATAAGCGAGATTGAAGCCGTTGATATCGGCAAGACTATAGGCGTCCGAGCCAAGCCATTCGCGCTGCGCCAGCGCTTGCTCCAGCAAGCCGATGCCCGATGCCACGCGGCGGCGCGATTCGGTCATCTCCTCCTCGGAGAACGCGCCGCTGATCGCCTTGCGCCAGGCCACGCGCCGCTCGGGCATCGGGATACGCTCGATCGCCGCGTCGAGTTCGGCCGGATCGCGCTGCCGCACCGACGGGCCGACGAACACGCTCCACCCGATCATCGAGAAGCTCGGCGCGAGCCACTGATCCATGAATTTCATCCACCAGCGGACGCGCCACGCATCCACCGGATCGGCCGGCATCAGCCGTGGACCGGCAAATGCATCATCGACATATTCCATCATCGCAGTGGATTCGGTCAGCACCCGATCGCCATGCGTCATCGCCGGGATCGTGCCGAGCGGATTGACCGCCAGATAGGCCGGCTGGTGCTGATCGAACGCCAGCAGATCGAGATAGTGGCTGTCGAACGCCACGCCCTTTTCGAACAAGGTCAGCATCGGCTTGCCCGAATTGGCGTTGGGCTCCCAATGATACAGCTTCACGCGACCTGTTTCCGCCATCATCGTTCCTTGAGCGGCACGGGCCAGCGGTGTGGCCGGCCCGTGCGGTGAGATCGGTCAGAACTTCTTCTTGAGCGCGATGGCGAACGTCTGCGGCTCGCCCGGGCGGCCCTTGCGCACGCCGCCGCCCGCGCCGCGCAGATCGAGCGTGGTGAGGAAGTAATATTTGTCGAGCAGGTTCAGCGCCTGCAGCGAGATGTCGAGGTCGCCACCCGCATTGGTCCAGGTCAGCCGGGCATTTACCAGCGCGTAGGACGGGATGAAATTGCGCACGCGTGCGCCGTTGATCACCGAGGCACCGGTGAACTGCTGATCCTGATAGGTATAATCGATGCGCGGCGTCAGGCTGCCGAAATCGGCCATCTCGACGCGATATTGCGCACCCGCGCTGACTTTCCAGGGCGGGGAGGTGGGGGGATCGCTGGGATCGACGCCACCCGGGTTGATCCCGCCTGCGGTCGGCGACGTGGCCAACGGGTTGAGCGAATCGATATCATATTTGAACGCCAGATGGCTGAGCGAGGCATCGAGCGACAGGCCGGGCAACGGGAAGGCGGTCACTTCCGCTTCGAAGCCCTTGATCCGCCCGTTGCCGGCATTCAGTCGCGCGGCGCAGGGCGCGCCCGGGCATTGCAGCACCGGGATCTGGATATCCTTGTAATCGTTGATGAAGCCCGAAACATTCACGCGCAGTTTGCGGTCGAACAGATCGCTCTTGAAGCCGATTTCATAGGCATTGAGCGATTCCGGCTGGAAGGCGATGACCTGCGCGGCATTGAACGGTCGCGGGTTGCTGCCGCCGCCCTTGAAGCCGGTCGAAAATGATCCGTACACCAGCAAGGCGGGCGAGAAGCGGTAATCCACTGCAGCGCGATAATCGACGCGGTTGGCGCTATATCTGGCGGTGGTGCCCGACAGGGCGCGGACGGTGCCGTCCGGCGAGACATATCCGATGCCATTGGCAGCGCCGACCGGGTCGAGGAACCCGTTGACCGTCCCGTCGTAATTCAGACGGTAATAGGTCTGCTGCTTGTTTTCGTCGGTATAGCGAAGCCCGCCGCTGACCGTCATGTTCTCCATTGGATTCCACGCCAGATGCGCAAAGGCCGCCTTGGCTTCGGCATTGGTCGGATCGGGCTGGCGGAATTGCAGCGGATACACCGGTACGTAGCGCAGATCCTGGTACGAATCGTAGACCGATTTCTGCTTGAAGTAATAACCGCCGACCGTGAAGTTCAGCGTGTCCATGAGGGAGATGTTGGCGCGCAGTTCCTGGCTGAAGCTCCAGTTGGTGAGATGGTTGCGCCCGAGATTGGTGTTGGCCGGCGACAGATCGTCATCGGAATCGAACTTGGTGTCGAACGCGCGGTAGCCGGTGATCGAGGTCAGGGTGATTGCATCGCTGACCTTGTAGCTGATCTGGCCGGAAAAGCCGTACCCGTCGTACAGGCTGATATCGGTGCCGCGGGTGGAGGCCAGGACGGTGCCGTTGGCGCCGGGGACGACCGGTGGCGCGCTGAACGTGATGCCCGGCTGGCTCGTCGTGAGATAGTTGCAGAATTTTCCGCAGATGAAGCGATTGTCATAGGGCACGCCCGGCGCGGCATTCACATTGGGCGAATCGATCGTGCTGGTGGCGAGCAACACTTCGCCCGCGATGGTATGCTCGTCATGCGTGTAATCGCCGATCAGATTGACTTCGATCGCATCATTGGGTTGCCAGCGCAGCATGCCGCGGATCGCCTGATAGCCGACGCCGCCGAGCTTGCTGACGACGCAATCGCCCGGCGAGCGATCGGTCGCCACCCCGCTGCCCGGATTGGCGCAGCCATAATCGACCCGGTCGACAAAACCTTCCTGCTGCTTGAACACGCCGGATATGCGCCCGAACAGCGTGTCGGTCAGCTTGAAATCGGCTGCGGCGCGCACTGCGATAAGATTGCGCGAGCCGTAGGAAGCCTCGACGAACCCGCCATTCTCGCCGCTCGGCTTCTTCGAGTAGAGTTTGATCGAGCCGCCTTCGGAGTTGCGCCCGGCCAGCGTGCCCTGCGGCCCGCGCAGAATCTCGACGCGGTCGAGATCGAGCAGGTCGAACACCGCACCTGTCAGCTGTGGATAATAGACGTCGTCGATATAGATACCGACACCCGGCTCGTAGGCGGGATTGAAATCATTCTGGCCGACGCCGCGGATCGAGGCGGAGATTGACGGGCCGAACGAGGCGCCCTGCGGCTTCAGCAACACGTTGGGCGCCGCATCGGCGACCTGCGCCAGATTGGTCTGGTTCTTCGCCTCCAGTTCGGCGGCGTTCACTGCGGTGATCGAGATCGGCGTGTCCTGCAGCCGTTCCTGGCGGAACTGCGCCGTGACGACGATGTCCTGCGTGCCATACCCAACTTCGGGTTCGTTCTCCGGCGCGGGATCCGTCGGCGTCGTCGCGGCGGGCGGGGTGGGGGCGGGCGGCGCATTTTGCGCCAAAGCCGGCGTGGCAATGAGCAGCGCCGGTGCTGAGGCGGAAGCCAGCAGCCGCGCCATGCGGCGCGTGCGTTCGAAAGCAGTCATCGAATCCTCTCCCTAATGGCCGAATGGCCAGCAGGCCCGATCCTTTTGACGGATCGTGGCCTCCGATTTTGACCGCGCTTTGGCGTGTCGATTGTGACTTAGGCATACAGTTTCGGAGCGGACAAGAAGTAGCAAAACTACCCCCATGAGCACTGCTAGGTTCGTGGCGACACCGTAACGACGGGCTTTGCGCGTCGCGGCAATGCTGCGCACGTCTTGCGCGCATCAGCCCGGCGACGGGCGAAAGCGACAGGATCGATACGATCTTCGCCCGGGGCACGCGCGATCGGGCAAAGGCTTCTTTGATCAAGGATAGGCGCGGCGACGCTGACTATAATGGCCAGCGCTGCGTATCGGTACGCGGCCATGGCGTGCCGTTCCCGGCGCGCATGTGCGCTACCGTTGCCGCGTTCGCTTCGACTGCGGTGGGCAGGCGCTGCCATGGTTGCAACGCCCCTGCCGGGGGAAACTGCCCCCGAACCGTGATCCCCGCACGATCATCGGCGGAGAAAATCCCCAGGAATTTTTCAGGCGTCGCGATACGGTCGGCATCGACCCTATCAAGCGCCTGTGTCCTGCGTTGGTGTCCGCAGTGCGGCTGCCCTGTTGGGATGGCGGCTGGTCAGCGGCCGAGGGCTTCCAGTCTTTCGACCTCTTCGCGGTACGGCCGGATCGCGCGCACCATGCACAGGGTGGCGAGCGGCAACAGGATAGTCGCGGTCAGCACTAGCGCTTTCCACAGATCGGCTTCCACGCCGATCACCAGATCCTGCACCAGCCCGACGACGAAGCTGCCCATCGCGCCGAAAAAGGTGAACATGAACAGATAGACGGCGGTGACTTGCCCGCGCATCGAATTGGGTGCGACACGCTGGATGGCGGCATTCTGCGGCACCGCGCCGGCAATCCCGAACATCGCGCCGAGCGCCATGACGCCAAGCGCCAGATAGCCGTTGGGCATCAGCGGCGCGGTAATCGCGCACAATGTGGTGCAGCAGAAAATGATCGCGGCCGCGCGCACATTGGCGTCCTTGTAGCGTTTGGCCATCCATTCGACGAAGATGCCGCCGAGCATCAGGCCGAGCAGCGAGGCGACGAGAAACATGGTGCCCATCACCGCGCCGATCTGCGCCTCGCTCCAGCCGAAACTGCGGATCATGAACGGCACGCGCCAGAATTGCAGCCCGAAGGTCTCGACCGCGCTCAGCGCCAGGCCGGCGAACAAGGGATAATAGACGCGGCGCTTGGCGTGGATCGCCTTGACCGCATCGAACCCGGTAAAGGTCAGGATGCGCCTCCCGACCGGCACATCGCGTGGCGGCGGGGCCGCGCCTGCCAGCGGCGCGACCCGCGGTGGCTCCTTGACGGTGAGAAACAGCAAGGCGACGAGCACGCCCGGCAGCCCGACCCAGATCATGATCCATTGCCAGCCGAAGATGCGCAGGCCCAGCCATTCGGTCGGCGCCCATTGCGCGGTCATGCCGATCAGCTGGCCGCCGATGATCGGGCCAAGCGTGGTGCCGCCGATAAAGCCGAATTGCAGCAGCGCGAAAGCGCGCGTCAGCGTGCGCGGCGGGAAGGCATCGGCGAGCAGCGAATAGGCCGAGGGCGCGTGCGCCGATCCCCCCGCTGCCAGGAAGATGCGCGTGCCGACGAATTGGGTGAAGGTCTGCGCGATCCCACCCAGCGCGGTGATGAGTCCGATGACGGCGACACCGCCGCCCAGGACATATTTGCGGGGATAGATATCGGCGAGCCGGGCCAGCGGAATGCCGACGAACAGATAGCAGATGATGCTCGCCGGGCCCGCCAGAAAGCCGAGCTGCGAATCGGTCAGGCCGAAATCGGCCTTGATCCGCTGCGCCAGCATACCGAACACGACCTGATCGAAAAAAGTCAGGAACGTCGCCAGGATAATGACGCTGAGCGCCCAATAGGCCGAGCCGGTGGAGGGCCAGACCCGCGCTGGACGCGGCGCCTGCTGGGCCTCGGCCATCGAGTCGCCGATGCTGCGCTCGCTGGTCAGCTCAGAGGCCGTAGCCACGGGGGCAATCGCCATTTCCTCATCCCGCCCTAACCGCGCAGCGCTCAGGCGCCGCGTCGTTTATCGTTGGTAGATTGTATGCGTGGGATACAATGCGATGCAATAGAAATCGGGGTCCGAGCGACTACAGGCTGGGCGCACGAAGAACGGTGGAGAGCGTGGATGAAGGATTCGCCGGGCTGACGGGTGGCGCCAGCAGCCATCGGGCTGCCGATCGCCCCATCCACCTATCACGAGCACGTCGTGCTGCGGAGGGGCGGCTAGCGACGCTGAATCGTACGATGTTACCTGCACGTTACCTTGCGTGCGGCCACTTCAGATCAGGCAGCACCAATTTCGGCGGGTTGCTGGCGCACCCTGTAGGTGCGCCCGCAAACTCCCTATTCGGTATTCTGGAGGAATGGAACGCCATTCTCCGGCATACCAGCCTTGGCCGGGACGACCTCAACGCTGCGAATGATGGCAAGGATGGAAGCGCCCCGCGCGACGCCATCCGTGGTGTCGGGCGGAGGCGCAAAACCGGCTGATCGGGGGGCATATGGCGCGCAAGCGGCAAGCCCCCTTCTCCTTGCGGCTCACCTTCGAGCAACGCGCCCGGCTGGAAGCCGATGCCGCTGGCATGTCGCTTGCCGCCTATATCCACTGGCGGCTGTTCGATCCTGACCAGCCGCCACCCCGCCAGCGCGGCAAGGCTCCGGTCAAGGATCAGGAAGCGATAGCGCGCATCATCGGTCTTCTCGGCCAGTCCCGCATTGCCAACAATCTGAACCAGCTTGCCCGGCAAGCCAATCTCGGCACGCTGCCCGTGACACCAGACACGGAAGCCGCCCTTGCAGAAGCCGCTGCCGACATTGCCGCCATGCGGGCAATGCTGGTGAAGGCGCTCGGTCTGGATGCCGCACCATGATCCTGAAAGGCTCCCAGCGCGGTGGTGGCAAGGCGTTGGCGCTCCATCTGCTCAACGCGGAACAGAACGAACATGTCGAGATTGCGGAAGTGCGCGGCTTTATGGCCGAGTCGGTATCCGGTGCGTTCAAGGAAGCGCAGGCGCTCGCCAGTGGGACGCGCTGCCAGCAGTATTTATTCTCGGTCAGCCTCAGCCCGCCCGAAACGGAGAATGTGCGCCCAGAAGTTTTTGAGGGCGCGATAGCCGCCATTGAAACCAAGCTGGGACTGGAAGGCCAACCTCGCGTCGTGGTGTTCCACGAAAAGGAAGGCCGTCGCCATGCTCACGCGGTCTGGTCACGCATTGATGCGGAAACCATGACCGCCAAGCAACTGTCGTTCTTCAAGTCCAAGCTCCGCGACGTGTCGAAGGCGCTCTATCTGGAAAACGGCTGGAAGATGCCGCGCGGCCTGATGGACAGCAAGGAGCGCGACCCGCGCAATTTCACGCTCGATGAATGGCAACAGGCCAAACGCGTCGGGCTGAACACCGCCGATCTGCGCGGCATGGTGCAGGAATGTTGGGCCGTGTCCGATAGCCGGGATGCCTTCGGCAAGGCGCTGGAAGAACGTGGCCTGCATCTCGCCAAGGGCGACCGTCGCGGCCATGTCGTCGTTTCCTATGAGGGCGAAGTGTTTGCCCTCTCACGCCTGATCGACAAGCGGGCGAAGGAAGTGACGGCGAAGCTGGGCAAGCCCGATGATCTGCGCTCGGTCGAAGATACGAAAGCGCATATCGCCGCCGCAATCGCACCGCGCCTTGGCGGCTATATCACAGAAGCCCGCCGCATTGCCCGCGCCGCCATGCAACCGCTGAACGATCAGCGGCAGGCGATGCAACAGCACCATGCCGACGAACGCCGCAAGCTGGATGAAGGTCAGAAACAGCGGTGGGAAGCAGAAACCAAGCTACGGGCCGGACGCCTGCGCGGCGGTGTCATGGGCCTATGGGATCGTGTGACCGGCGATTATCAGAAGGCCAAGGGGCAGAACGAGCGCGAAGCCTTCTTTGCTCTTCAGCGCGACCGGGAACAGCGGCAAGCTTTGGTCGCGGCGCAACTGGCGGAACGCCGGGTGCTGCAAGAGCGCATCCGGCAAACCCGCGCCCGCCACGCCGAACAGATATTGGCGCTGCATAAGCAGGCGGCCAATTACCGGCTTATGTCCGATGTGCGCCAGCAACGTGGCAGCGAGCGCGGCACAACGCGCGGTGAGTTCACCCGGCAGGCGGAAGGGCGCAGCCAGACAGCCGAACGCCCGCAAGGGCGTGACCGTGGCTCGCGCGGGCCGGGGCTGGAACGCTGACGGATTGATCCGGCATAGTAGCTTGGCTTGGGAGAAAGCCGGTCGATGCCGGGTTGGGGGCGAGCCGTCCGCGTCTTAAAATTGGCAGGGGCATGGCGCTTGCGGATTCTCCTTAACATAAGGATATACAACCGTTTCCTCGCTGATCGGTCTTCATTGATTGTTAGAAATATGAGTGGTATTATCTAACAAGAAGGAAGGCTGAATCATGTCCGCTATGGCCGACAAAATCATGAAGCGCATACGCGGCAAGGGTCGCGGTTGGGTCTTCACGCCCAAGGATTTTATCGACTTTGGAACGCGCGGCGCGGTCGATATGGCGCTTTCACGCCTGACGCAATCCGGCGCGATCCGGCGCGTCGGACGCGGCCTGTATGATTATCCCAAGCTCCATGCGAAACTCGGCGTATTAAGCCCGGATGCTGACAGCCTCGCGCAAGCCGTTTCCACACAAAGCGGGGACAAGGTGTTTCCGTCGGGAGCGGCGGCGGCGAACCGCTTGGGACTTTCAACCCAAGTCCCCGCCAAAGCGACCTATGCGACCAGCGGGCCTTCGCGCGTAAAAAAGGTCGCGGGTCGCACATTGGCGCTCAAACATGCGCGCACACCGCTGATTGATAAGGCTTCCGACCGGGCCAATGCGGTTGTGCAGGCAATGGCTCATCTTGGCAGGGACAATATCGACGCTGACACAATCCGGCGCTTTGCCGACCGACTCGATGATAATGATATGAAGGTGCTTATCGGTTCCCGCCCGCAAATGCCGGGATGGATGGGGGACATGGTGTTAAAGATTGGAGCGGCCCGGCATGGATGAATTCGCACGCAGACCGGCGGAAGATCGCCGGGCTTATATCGAGGAAGCGGCCAATCGGCGTGACCTTACCCCCGTTATCATTGAAAAGGATTTCTGGGTTTGCTGGACGCTCCGGCGGCTGGTCGGCAGCGCGGCGCTGGAAGGGAGTTTCACGTTCAAGGGCGGAACCTCCCTCTCCAAAGCCTACGGCCTCATTCACCGCTTTTCCGAAGACATTGACCTGACCATCAGCCGCACGGCACCGCTGATCCGTGACGTGGGTTCTCCAATGGAAAACGGTATAAGCGGCAAAGAACGACAGCGGCGAACCAAGGCGTTGAAGGTCGCCGCCCAGCAATATGTCGCCACCATCGCCATGCCCGCACTGATCCAAGAGGTTGAAACCGCGCTCGGCACGGCGGAGGGGTGGAGCGTGGCGCTCGATCCCGAAGACGCAGACGCTCAAACCCTATTGTTCAACTATCCCAGCGTTGAACATGCCAGTCTTGGGGCACATGCCAGCGGCGCGGGTTTTGGAGACGGCTCTGGTTATGGTTTTGGCAGCGGCGATGGCAGCGGACATGACGTTATTTGGAGCAGTCCTTATATCAAACCGCGGATCAAACTTGAGTTTGGCGCGCGTGGCGATACAGAACCGTTCGAGATGCGGCGTATCACGCCATATCTGGCCGAGGAATTTCCAGATGAACTGCCCGATGTTGTTTGCGAACTTCCAACGCTATCGGTAATTCGCACCTTCTGGGAAAAGGTGACGATTCTTCACGCGCTGCACTACAATGGAAAGCTGCGTGATGGCATGTCCCGCCATTATTACGACACGCTGATGCTGGCCCGGAGTGGCGTTGCCGATGAGGCGCTGGCCTATCCCGATCTTCTCGAACAGGTCGTGCGGAACAAGAGCCTGATGTTTGCCGACAACTCGGCTTCCTATGAAACCGCCGTGCCTGGATCGCTGCGCGTCGCTCCATCAGCAGAAATCAGCGCAAAGCTGAAACAGGATTATGCGGCCATGTCGGAAATGTTCATGGCCGCGCCACCGTCCTTCGATGATTTGCTGGCGGGCATTGCGGAGTTGGAAACAAAACTCCGGGGACCATGGCCGTGAATGGCGATTCCTAAATCTTGAAAGCCTTGAGTGCTTCAAATTTTTGCGGGTCGTTCACTTCGCTCTGCAAGAGCTGCACCCATTGGTCGGAAAAGGTGTAGTCCCCATGTGCCGTGTGATAAACACAATACTCTCGATTGGTGTTCTCCGGCTGCGCCGCTCCTTTGCGCGGACGCACATCGAATTTGCGCCAAGCCTGTGTATGATTACGCAGAGAAAAGGCTTGGCCGGTTCGTTGCTGAATCAGAGCTACCACAGCACCGGCTTTGTGCGGATATAGATGGTCGGCCAACTTATGCTGGACAAGCACGTTACGGATGTCCTTGCCTTCGGCTGAGTCGGGCTGGACGAACTGAAAGTGCGCCCGCGATTTCGTTACAGCATCAAGCGTGTAAACGACGCGGAATTGGTATTCCAAATCAGCCATTTGATCTTCGGTCATGCCCTCCGCCAATCGGGCATCCACTGCATCTATATGAGCAGGAATCTCGTAACGGTTCAGCGTCGTAAGCTGTTCAAGGTTCAATTTTGTGAATTGAAGGGCGAAAGATAGCTCATGCGACAGTGAAAGCGACTTTCCGAAAAGGTCGCACATAGCCTTGTCAAAATTCAGACAGCACGCCTGAAACAATCCCAGCCATTTCTTATCAGCACGTCCTAGCAATTTATGCTCGACATCATCCCTAAGAACCTTCAAGGCGCGAAGATTATCCTTCATTCCCTTCGATAATGGGCAATCATGCCTTTCAATCATTTCACTCAAAAACAAAGACATTCCATTTTTATTTACAATCTTGACCTTCTTGCGTTCAAAAAACTCATGCAATAGGTATGTCCATGCGACATTTGCCAGCATGGTGAACACCTCGGTTTTGAAGCACATCGCGGGGCTATTGAACACCTGAACGGCCAAAATCATGGCTTCGCGGGCGCGTATCAGGCGTTCATGGTCGAAGAGGTTCAGGCCGGTTTTGGGGTCAAAGGAACGCTTCCGAATTCTGAAAAATTCAATCTCATCGTCGCTCGCGGCGGCAATGGCCGCGTTCTTTTTGACCTCGGTGATGCGGGCACTGTTAATGGTCGCCGTGCGTCCGATATTCACAAGGGCTTGAATGTCCTGATTGCGCCAGCCCTTGGCCAGCAGTGCTTTGACGATGGGCTTTTCATCGTCGGTCAATGCTCCCTGCTTGTTCCGCGCAACCATCAAGACTCCTACTCAATTCCCAAAGTCTTGAAGAATATCCTGTTTCTCATCTCAGCGTCGCGCAACAACTTCGTCCAGCTAATGACCTCAAGGTAAAGGTTGATTTTACTGTGCCAGTAGAACCAGCCCAGACCGTCCGGCATGGGCTTGAAATCCTTTTCCAGCTCCAGCCAGTCGGCAACCTTCTTTGGGGTGTCGCAAACGATATAGCCGTAAAATGGTGTGTTTTCGTTGACCAAAATATCGCGGTTTTTCGGGGTCTTGAATTTGCCGTCCCGTATCTGGTTCACATAGCGTATGACCTGAGCAACGGGGTCGTCCTTGGACGATGGGTTGGCAAAATCCGTGCGCTGGGGCTTCTTGAACTCGAAAATCGTGATGGGATTGCTGGCTACGTTCTCGCCTCTGAACGCCACGCGCTTGTTGTAGATGGTTATGTCTGTACGGTCGCCGTTCCCCTTGTTGATTGGCTTCTCCGACGAAATGAACTCGGAGAAATTCAGCCTCTCATCAAGCATCCACAGGTTATGTGCCTCGAAATCCAGCTCGTCCGAGTCCTTCTTCCGCTGCATGATGATGTCGTGAACTTCGCCTTCGGACTTGTGTTTGCCGTCATCGTCTGCGTCGAGGGCTTTGGAAAATAGGTCGAGGACGCACTTTCGCATTGAAACGTAATGGATGAGGTCGTTCCGGCTGGTGTCGGAAATGCTGCTCATCACCTCGGCAATCCTTTGTTCCAAATCGGCTTGTTGGTCGTCGCTCAGAATGGCGGCGACCCTGATGCGCGTGTCCGTTTCCTTCTCGAATTTTTTGCGTTGGAGGTGCAACTCGATGTCATTGGCGCTCGGACGCATGGGCAAGCTGCTGAAATCCACCTCCGCGCTCAGTCGTCGATGCCAAGGCGCTTGGTTTGTGACATAGTCCTCAATCCGCGCCTGTTTACGCTGTTTGCGTTCTGCAATCTCAGCGCCAATCGCGGCCTGCGCGATCTCGGCGGCCTTTTCTTCAATCTGGGTCTGTGAGATGCCGTTCAGAAGGTCGGTATCTGTTTGGAAACGAAACTCGCCGCGCTCAAGGGATACGTTGTCGTTAAGATAGTCACCGAAGACATAGGCTTTGATGACAAAATTACGGCCTTTCACGGCTTCCGGCGCGGAATCGGGTTCGCAGAACTCCTCTGCAAACTCTGGGACGTAATTCTTCAATGCCACGTCCGTGACCTCGCGGCGGTGGGCTACCAGACTGACCTTGCTCTGCGTAGTGCGAGGGGAATAAAATTTGAACACTCTGACGGAAAACGCCTTCTGATCACCGTTGGCGTTCAGCGTAAAATTGCCTTCTTTGATTGGCATTTCGATTATCTGACTGTTTTCTTTGCCCAGATAATCGTTGAGGGAAACCGGTAATGCCGTGCTGTTTGCATCCCTGATAACAACGCGCGGGCATGGCTTTTCCGCATCTACGAAGTAGGGAAGCAGGCGCTCCACAAGGATGCGACTGATAACGTCGATACCCTTTTCGGAAACCTTGACCGACCGAATGCCGGAAATCTCAATCTCCGCACCGGTGTGGCTCTCGGTGGATGGTTTCACCTCCTCATCAATAATGATTTCCTTGTCCGTTCCCATCTTGAACTTGCGTTCGTGGAAAGCGCCCCCTTCCACGAAAACGCTACGAACGTGCATCCGCTCGAAGTATTTCAGGCAGGTGAAGCGCCCAAACCCTTTGCCGCCGTCTGCCAGCTTCTGGTCGGTGAACAAGGTATCGAAGGAGACGCGGTTGCGCTGGTTGAAGCCGATACCATTGTCGGAAACGATGAAGCCGTCCACCGCCTGTAGGCGGTCAACCATGTCCTCCTGCCCATCGCGGATAATCTGTATGTCCACCAAACCTTTGTCAGACTTCTTGTCGTCAATGGCCTGAATGGCGTTGACCACAAGCTCAACAAGCGGGGTGTAGATATTCGTGCCTGAGCGGATGTTCTCAATCACCCGCCGGATGTTGACATTGCTCATGTCAAATCCCCCAAAGGCGGCAGTGACCGCACGATTTTCATGGTTTCCAAGCTGACGGTGATGACACGCTGGAATAGCTTAAGCGGATAGGCAGGATCGCCCACGGTTTCGATGGCGTAGCGGTTTGCGTCATTGACGATGCCGCTTGCTTTGTCGGTCTTCACGCACTGGCGCTCGATAACCCATTCGAGCGCGGGCTTGCCGTTCACGACATAATCATAGGCTTCCAGCGGAATGCCGGTCATGGTGATGTTGGCGTTGTAAATGACCGTGGTTTTGTCGAGGTTCGGGCGCTTGCCCGCGAATTTCATCTGCTCCACGCGGTAGAAGCGTTCGGGGTCGGGAATGTTGGCCAACCGCAAATCGCCCTGCACGATGGTGACGGGGTAAGGCTCAACAGCTTCATAGTCGCAATGCAGGTCGCCCAGCTTGCGCCCTGCCTCCACGAACGCCCAGAAATCTGCTGCCTTCTTGACTGCTGGAATGCGCGGCAACTGCTTTGACAGATTGTCGGCATAGCGGTCGCGGTATTCCTCGGAATGCAGCAGGCCATAGACGTAATAGAACAGGTCATCCTTCGTGATGGCCTCGGACGGATAGGCGGCTTGGAAGTGTGCCAGCCCCCCGTCAGTGATGCCGTCTCGGCGGCTTTGTAGCCCCGTATCGCTTGGGGCTTCAAGCATATCCCCTTGTGCATCAGCTTCCGCTTCAACTACATCGCCATAGAGAAAACGTGGAAAACATTGACCTTTTTCAACAAAATCATAGCTCGGAATCGTCGAACTCATCAGAGCGGAAAAATCACGGGCAGCAACCCCAGAAACACAAATGACCCGATTCTCGGCTTGAACGTCCGAGAAGATACGGGGCATCTGATAAACCCTCTCATTGAGATTGCGGTCAAAGTATAGCCACTGAGAAATGAATGGCCTATATGAACTTGGGACAAGCCGCTTTCTGTCGAATGCTATCCGCTTTGACCGCACCAAATCTGCTTTAAGATTGCCACTCCAACTGATGCTACGCGTTTCCGTGTCAATAAACCCATCCACTTTGGAATCTCGCTCTTTGCGACTGAAATTCGCATAAGCAGCATCAAATCTATCTAATTCGCTGTTATAGAATGAGATTAGAGCATCCATATTCTTTGCGACAGCTTGTTGACTAGGGTTGTATGCCCAACTATCTCTTGCCGTGAGAATGCCTTGCGAAAAATTATCGAACAGTTTGTCGGCATTACCCTTTTTGTCGCCCATGACTATAAATGCTTCGAAGCTATTATCGCGCTGATTTAGCCAGTCGCCATGCTCGTCAGGCGTGATGGTTTGCCAGCCGTTCGCCTCGGTAATGCCACCAAGGCTGCCAAAGCGAGAAATGATGGCCAGCTTGTCTTCGCGGGACAGGTAGTCACCAATGTCATGGAAGTGAATTTGGCCATGAGCGGTGGCAGCGGGATTTTTCGCTAGCAGGGCGATGGCAACGGGGGTGCGGCTGCCTGAGCCAAAGATTTTGCCACCTTCACGCCGCGAACGCTCGCCAGACGTTCGCTGGTTGCCGCGCAAGTGGAAAACATGGATATTTGAAAACTCCTCCGCCAGACACTGGCGAAGTCCGTCCGCAGTGTTTGCATCCAGCCAGCCAGCATTTGAGACGTAGGCGATTACGCCTGCATCTCCGATGCGGTCACTCGCCCACCGGATTGCGCGGATATAGCTATCATAAAGTCCCTTCGCGAGGGTCGCCTTGGAGCGCTTTGCGTAGGTTTCGCGGATACGACTATCCAGCTTTGGATAAGCCATGTTGTCGGCGTTATCATTTTCGCTCTTCTGACCAACTGAATAAGGCGGGTTGCCGACAATTACCCGAATATCCAGCTCTTTCTGACGTGTGCGGCGGTTGCTATTATCAGCCATGAGGTCGCTGATTAGGTCGCGTTCCTGCTCGTAGAGCTGGAACGTGTCGGTCAAGCAAATGCCCTCGAAAGGCACGTAATCCCCGCCCGCAACGCCGTGATAGGCGGCTTCGATGTTGATGGCCGCGATGTAGTAGGCCAGCAGCACGATTTCGTTGGCGTGGATCTCGTGCCGGTATTTGTGTTCCAGCTCCTCTGGCCTGATAAGGCCGGATTGCAGCAGGCGGGTGATGAACGTCCCCGTGCCGGTGAACGGGTCAAGGATATGCACGCCCTTGCTGCCCAGCGTCTGGTCGAACTCGGATTGCAGCACCTCGTTCACGGAATGGATGATGAAGTCCACCACCTCAACCGGCGTATAGACGATGCCCAGCCGCTCGGTCATTTTCGGGAAGGCGTTACGGAAAAACTTGTCGTAAAGCTCGACAATGATTTTCTGCTTGGCATCGGCCTTGTCGATGCCAGCGGCGCGGCGCTTCACGCTATCGTAGAATTTTTTGAGGCTTTCCGCCTCTTTCTCAAGGCTATGCTCGTCCAGTGCATCAAGCACGGCCTGCATGGCCATTGATACGGGGTTGTTCTGGGCGAAGCTGTAGCCGTCGAACAAGGCTTCAAAGACTGGCCGCGTGATGATGTGCTGCGCCAGCATCTCGATGGCTTCACCCTCAACGATGCTGTCATTCAGGTCGTCGCGGATTTCGGCAAGGAACGCCTCGAACGCGGTGCGTTCGGGAGTATCGGGCTTGGCAACAAGCGCGGTGATGCGGGTGATATGGGTCTGGGCAATCTTGGCGATGTCGCTTGCCCAATCCTCCCAATAATCCCGCCGTCCGCATTTCTTGACGATTTTCGCCATGATGGCCTTGGAAAACTCGTCAAAAAAGAACGCGCCCTGCACTGGCTCTTTCTGATTGATGTCGCCCTGTTCGCGGTCGTCATCATCGGCGGCGCTGCCGTGGCCGATGTTGGCCTTGCCGCCCTTTTTGTCGGTCTTCGTCGGCAGCTTGTTGCTGACGGCAATGACCTCGATGTGGTCGGAAATGTCCACGCCAAGGTCGGCCTTGTTTAGCATCGCGTCAAAGCGTTCGTCGTGCGAACGCAAGGCGTTGAGAATCTGCCAAACGACGCGGTAGCGTTCGTTGTCGTTCAATGCTTCTTCCGGCGTGACCCCTGCGGGAACGCCGATCGGCAAAATGACGTAACCCATGTTCTTGCCGGTGGCGCGGCGCATGACGCGGCCAACCGACTGCACTACGTCAATCTGGCTTTTACGCGGGTGCATGAACAGGATGGCATCAAGGGCGGGAACGTCCACGCCTTCGGACAGGCAGCGGGCATTGGTGAGAATGCGGCAAGCATGGTCGCCGTGTTCTTCCTTCAACCAATCCAGCAAGCGGTTTCGCGCCTTGGCATTGAAAGTGCCGTCCACATGCTCAAGCTGGCATTCGAGCGGCTGGGTATCGCCCTCGGCCTCTTTGCCCTCGTCCGATGCCAGATATTCGTCAATGACGGCGGCAAATTCGCTCTGCACCAGTTTGGACGTGGCAATGTCTTTGCAGAATGCCAGCGCCCGTTTCATCGGCTGCGGGTCGGTAAGCAGCTCATCCTTCAAGCCATGCTTGGTAAGCGCCTTATAGCAGCCGATAATCTTGGTAGCATCGTCCAGCTTCAATTCTGACGTGCCGTCTGCAAGGCGGTTTTGCACGCCGCCGCTGACCATGCCTTCGTCAACGGCAAGCACCAGCACCTTGTAATCGGTCAAAAGGCCGTTCTCGACTGCCCAGCCAAAGCCTCTGGCGAACAGTGTTTCACCATACAGGCTTTCGTCGTCCATTGAGCAAAGGACGGCGGAAGCCTCGTTCGCCTTGGTCTTTACCGCATCGCCAAACACGCGGGGCGTTGCGGTCATATAGAGGCGCTTCTTACCGGCGATAAAATCCTGATTATGGATTTTGACGAAGTTGCTTTCGTCCTCGCCGTCCAACGTTGCGCCGGTGGTGCGATGCGCCTCGTCACAGATAATGAGGTCAAATTCCGGCAGGCCATGCAGGCGCTGCGCGTCGGAAATCACCTGAATGGACTGGTAGGTTGAAAACACGACCGTCATCCGGTCATCGGCTGGGTGCGATGCCTTTTGCGCCAGCTTGGCAGCATTGGTCGTGGCCGGATAGTCGAGGTCGTGGGTTTCAATCTCGGCAACGTCGGAATTGGATTTCCGGCGCTTGCCAACCTGCACGTCTGAGCAAACCGCGAATGCCCGCAGCGGCGTTGCGGTATCAATTGTCCATTCGCGGATGGTCTGGCTCATCAGCGCAAGCGACGGCACAAGGAAAAGGACCGTCTTGCCAGCCCCCGCGAGGTCTTCGGCAATCTTGAGGCCGGTGAAGGTCTTGCCCGTGCCGCAAGCCATGATGAGCTTGCCACGGTCAGCCTTGGCCAAACCGTCGCGCACGGCTTCAAGGGCATCGCGCTGATGCGGGCGAATCTCTTTCGGCGGCGCAAGTTTGACCTCATCGCGCAACAGATAGGCCGCCCAATCAATCGGGCTGTCCTCAAGGCGGTCGAGGCCGATGCGGGAAATCGGCTTATCCTGATTGTCGAGCGCGTCTTCTGCGTTCGCGCTCCACGGGGCATCCGTGGTGTCGATAATCAGGCGGCGGCTGAAATGGCGTTTGCCGGATGCAGTGAAAAAGCTGTCAATGTCAGCCTTCTGGATACGGTGGCCTTCGCGGTAGAATTTGCACTGGATGGCGCAAAAGCCCTCCTCACCACGAATCTTGGCAACGGCATCAATACCCGTGTCGCGCCCATCAACATTGTGAGCGGCTGCCCATTCGGAATACAGCCAAGCGTCCTCATATTCCTGCATCATGCCGTGATCGTTCTTGGCGAATGCAACAGCTAGTCGCTCAAAATAGTTACCCTTCTCGCGCTCGGTCTGAGCCGATGACCTGAACTCGGCCAATAATTCACGCAATGGGGTCGTCATTCAGAAAAAGTCCTTTGAGCGCAGTCTTTTATATTGGCCGGAATTGTTGCATGCCGCGCCGCAACTTGCCAAGCCGTCTTGGTATCCTATTGCACCGAAATGAGCGTAACGGGAAGCGGTTGACTGCGTGGTTGAGGCACGCAGCCCAACCGGCGTGTGCTGGCGTCGGGTGTCCAGAGGGGCGCTGCAAGCCCCTTGGTCGTCTCCATGGGCGAATACCGTGGCGGGTATCCAATCCACGCTGGGTTGGCCCATCGGGAGAGGCTGGGTTCCAAGGGGCAGGCACGCCCCTTCGGCTAAGCCGCTGCATGCAGCAGCATGCAGGGTCGATGGGGTCCAGGGGATAGCGGAAATCTCCCCGGTCATGGCGGGTGTCGGGAGGAGCAGGAACGCTCCACCTGACTGGCGATGCAACGGCCATTCGTTGCCTCCGGTGCGAAGCCTCCCCCTGACCCAAAGCCATGTCACCAAGCGCGAGCCTGGTGATGTCGGCTGGGTGGGAATGGGGGAGAGATGAGCACCGGATAAGCCGGAGGGGATGCAACGGGGGACGCGCAGCGGGTCCCCCTTGCCAAGATGAGCGTGGTACTACCACGCACATCTTGCGGTACGTGCTAACGCTGAAAATGGCTCAAACCCTGCGGGTCTTCGCAATGGGACGGGCCGCTTACCGCAGCCCGCCACGCCCTCAGCCCTGAAGTTTGATGCGGGGTCTTGGCATGAAGCTGGATGGCGTCAGCCATATCCCTTCACCGGCGCGAAAGCAGGTGTCATGGCTCAGCACGATCCACACGCCGCTCATGTCGCCGTAGCCGCAATCGTCGGGCAGGAAGGAATGAAGCGCCCATGCCGATGCGATGGTTTCGTAGCTGCCGATCTGTACGGCCCCGGTCGCGTCATAGGTCGTTTTCATGCCGTTGTAGTGGTGGCTGTCGGCTGAGGCCGGGATATCGCGGGTCATCACGACGGCACGCCGCCCGCCGCGCCTGCCGAGTATTGCTTTGAAGATGGATGAATTGGCCATATAGTTCTCCTGTCGGTTCATGGGCGGGGTTATTCCCGACCATGCGACAGGGCGGCCACTCACGCGCGGCGGGTCACAGGGAACGAAACGGTTGGCTTTGTCCGCGCCATGCCCTCCCGGTCCCGTTTGCCAATCGCCAGCGGCGCGGATCACAAAGCCTCTGTTTCGCAGCCCTTGACCTATAGCCGCAAGTTGAGGGGCAACGTGGCGCATGGTCGCCCGTGCAGCGGCTGCCCCATAATCGACAGCACCATCAGTATCGGAATTGATTCTCAATAGCGGGACCGCACTTTTTCTCGACTGCCTTCACCTTCATCCCTGCCGGTTCAAGCCACCCCCGATCAATCGCTATTGCGAGACTATTGCAGGAGCATCAGTTCCCGCCATTCATCATCTCTCCGGCGTCGCAAGGCCGGTGCCGGGCATTGCAGCAAACGTTCTCTCTGTCTTTTCTTCAATCGTCTTCCTCCGGCTGGCATTCGCCATGGCCGATGTCTGTCCGAACCTGACTGATCTGCCCCACAGGGCGCAAGGCTTAGGCTTCGCGTCAGCCTTTTCCAGTTCCTTTCAATTCCGGGGAATGCGCCCGAGGGCAGGTCAGTCTCCGGCTCCTCCAGCCGCAGCCAATGGCGGCTGCCAGCCACATGGAGGAAACGATGTTCAAACTGACCGCGAACGATCTGCGCAGCAAATCCGATGCCCAGCTGACCGGCCTGTTCAGCGCCGCATCACGCGAGATGGCGAAAGCCCCGCGCCTGAGCAGCGCCTTCGTCACTGCATCCGCCGCATATACGCTGATCCGCGACGAGCTTGCCCGTCGCGGCCTGCGCCTCGGCTGAGTTGAGGCCGCCTATGCGGCGGCCTCTTCCTCTTTCGGTTTTGCCTCGCGCATGACGATCCGGCCATTCAGCGGCAGCGCGTTGAGGCTGAGCGTGAAGCCTTTGCCGTCGCGGGTGCGCCATGCCACCCCGATATCGGTCCAGCGGGTGTGATCGCCGTCGCCGGTGACGGTGTAGAGCCGGAAGGTCGGGCGGTTGGATTGTTCGGTCATCTGCGTTCTCCTGTTTTTGCCGCCGGGTCATTCCGTCGGCCTCATGGGAGTCACGCGACCTGCTGGAAAAGCAGGGGATCAAATGCTCGCGCGGGGAACACGCGCGACCGGCAACGGGGCGGAGCTGCACGAAAGGAAGCGAGCCGCATTGATCGCCTGCGCAGCAGGTCATAACCCCATGAAAGAGGCCGTCAGGTGTGGCCCGGTGGTGATGTGGGGACGCTGCCAGTCCGACTATCGATTGAGCATTACGACGCTGCGCTATCAGTCACCAGGGAATGCCGTCATCATCGTCGCCCTCGTGGAAGGGCAGGCATGGCTCATCGGAGATGAACTCTTCTTCGGGCAGCGGGAAGTTATACCGCGAACGCAGCGTGAACAGGAAATCGACCAGCCGGGTCAGCGACAGGCGCGGCGGCATACCATCGAATGCGTTCCGTACCTGTCGGGGCGTGAGCAGGCCGTGCCGGATGGCTTCGCCTTCAAGGTCAAGGCCGAGATCGTCGGCGATGCGATAGCATTCATCCAGCAATTCGCCCTTGAGGTACTGGATGCGTCCGGGGGTGACAGCGGCCACGATTGTCTCCTGCAAATCTTTGCAGCGAGGATATCTGCGCGGCTGATCTCCCATGGGAGAAAGCCGCGTAGAAGCGCCGCCGGTTCAGGCGCACCGGTAGGTAAGCCTGCGGCCCGCCACGGTGGTGATGGCGTAATCAAACGACAGGTCACGCGCGATGGCGTCGTAGTCGAGATAGCTGGCGATGCGTTCCGGGATGTCGCCGAACAGGCCTTCATCGACGAACTGCCGGGCCAGCTCGGTCAGGCATTCGATGTCGTAGATGCCGATATCAAGATCGTCGGGATCGCAGTCGCTGTTATAGCCGCATTCGCCGACCGCGATGATGAAGCGGGTTTTCTGATCGGCGTCCCATTCGTCGGCAAGCGCGATGAACCGGGCGATGTTGGCCTGATTGATGCCGAAAGCCTCCGCAAAGGCAGCGTCGATATCGGCACCGTCGATGAACTGAAGCTCGAACTCTTCAACCGGCTGGCCGTAATCGTTTCGCGCGAGGGAAGCCTTTGCCTGATAGTCGTCGAAACTCTCGAAATAGAAGCCTGCGGCGCTGATGTCGTAGGGCTGTGCGTAGAATGTCGTCATGTCCGTTTTCCTTTCGCTGATCTCTGAGGACGCGAAGGAAAGGGCCGGACGGGATAAGCTGGCGGTCAGCCCGGCACGGGCGGAACAGGCAACACGGGAGCGCCTGTGCAACGGGCGCGAATGGAGCGGGCAGCCTGTTGACCGGCGGCTCTCGTTCGGCAAATTCGCGGCTCAATTCTCAGGGGTCGGCGGGAAGAATCGGCAATGACCTGCCACCGCCCTGCTGTAAGGGAAGCGCCGCTCACGTCTGAATTCCGCAGTCCGGCGACGATGGGCCAGGCACAAAAAAGGCGGGACTTTCGCCCCGCCCGGTTCAGGTTCCGGCATAAGTGTGCGGTCAGGAAATCGTGCAATAGCCGCTGTAGTATTCCATCACCTTGCGGCCACCGCGCAGGGTGAAGCCGATCATCACGAAGGCCCCGCCTTTCGGCACGAAATGGATGCCGAAGAAGCGGTAGAGGCCATCGGCTCCCTGCCAGTTGGCGCTGGCATACGGGCCGGAATTGTCGAATTTGTTGATCGGGAGCCAGCCGGTCCGGGCGATACCCGTACCGCTGATTCTGGACAGGTTGAAACCGCCGCGCTTTGTGTCGATGGTGCCGGTGAGCGTGACTTTCTCGCTGCCCTCATGCGGACCATAATCCAGTTTGGCCTGACTGGAAGGCGACAAAGCCGTGCATTCCATCGCGAAGCCTTGGTCTGGCTTTATCGGAGCGGCGCTCGCCAGCGTCAGGGCGGCGACAGAAGCGATAACGGTGAGCATGGCGCTTTCTCCTCATGCGGCGGAACTGCCGCGATGGGAGAAGGCTACGCGCTGGGGTTCAGCAGCTTGGGAGAAAGCTGGAAAAAGGCATCGGGCAGAGATGCTCAGCTCTGGTTGGCTTCCCGCGCAAGCAGATGCCATGCTTCACGAAACGGCTCCAACCAGCCCTGTTGATACTTGCCCATCTCAAGATGGCTGTAATCGGGCAGGAACCGCCGCAGGTCGTTGTCCTTGCGCTGCTGCCCCCTTTTGCCCGGTTGATCCAGCCATGCCTGATGACACTCGGCGAGCGTCTGCGCGACGATGGCAGCCGGAACGACATAGGTGAACGGGCCGCATTCCTTGCCCATCGCGAAATCCACAAAACAATAGAAGAGCGTCTTGCTGGTAAGCGTCTCGTGCTTTTTGCTCATATGCCAGCCGCCATCCGTGCCGGTGCTGTTCCGGGTCTTGACCTGAACCGCGCAGAGCCGATCTCCGATCTCATCGGTTACGACGATATCACAGTTGGGAACGCCAGCCGGAGCAAGCGCTGCGATCATACCCCGGCGAAGAAGTTCGCTCATGGCATAATGCTCGCCAGCCGCGCCAGTGAGACTTGTTGCGCTTACCACTTTTACCTCCCGTCAATTAAAATCAAAACATACCAGCAGATAGGATAAATACGGGCCGTTAACTTTGATTTAAGTAAAATTCTGTATTTTCATAATTGAAAACAAGCATCGCGGTGAGGATGGTCTACAGATCGCCAACGGGTCTGCCACGGCTCGACCTGATATTGGGAACAGAGACGGACGATCCCGCCACTGCGCGCGCAGCATTCACCTACGGCACCGATGATTTCTTCGCCAACGCCTTCGACGCATCCACGGCTGGCAACAAATCCGGCGTGCAACTGAACGCGGCGGAAGCCGATGAACAGCGCCAGCGCGAAGAGGATGAGTGGGAAGCGTTGCGCGACGGCATGGCCGAACTGGCTTACCTTCAGGAACAGATTACCATTGGCGGCATAACCATGACCGTGGCCGAACATGGCAGGCTGGGCAAGCGCCTGACCGAAGATGCCGCATTCCGGTCAGCGGTGTCGGCAAGAATGAAGGCCGACAACCCGAACCTGACCGATGCCCAGATTGACACGGCCATGGATCGCTATTCCGAATGGGCGCGGCTGAAAAATATCCCGCCGGGCAAGCGCACGGATGAGCAAAACGAGCGGATTCGAGAGCTAAGTTCAGACCCCAGCTTTGGCGCGGTCGTACAAGGGGCGACAAGATACACTGAGAATCTGAACGCGCCACGTGCCACGATGGCCCAGATCAGCTCCGCATCGACAAGCTTTGACAGTGCTGGTCTTGCGCAAGTCGGGAATACCAGAGCGTCACTGATCAGCGATGTGGCCTTTGAAGCCAGCCAGACAAATGCGTCAACGACATCGGCTGCCGAACCGGCTCCGGCCACGCAATCCGACTTGCAATCTGAATTCTCAGCCGCCGTGAACAACCCGCCAGTGGTTTCCAGACCCGAAGACCTTGCCCTTGCGGCTGATAGCGCGCGTCAGCAAAACGCGGCCAGTTTCTCTATCTGACCATTAATCAATACCGTCAAAAGCTCAGCAGCCAGAGCATGCTCAGGTTGGAGATGAATCGGATGAGAAGAAAGCCGACCGGCAAGCTGCACAGGGTCAGGCCAAAGCCAAAAGCCTTTGAAAAGAAATCCGGGCGCTCAGAGAGCGAGCTGAAGCGGCGCTCCGCCATCAGCATGGCCACTGCGGCGAACAACGCTGCAATGGCGTACCCGCCAAAACCAAGCGCAATGCTGAAAAACCGCGACAGAAACGGAACGTCCGATGGGCACATTCCCTGCCTTTGCACGTGGGCGGGTATATACGGATCGGGCATGCAAAGCACATATCCCGAACTCCAAAAACCGAACGCAGCAACCAATAGGCCTGCGATCATCCAGACAACGAATAACTTTTCGATCAGTCGCGATTGCGATTTTTCCCCAGATCGCAGGATGTCCATCACTACCTCCGATAAGTGCTTTGTGAGAAGGCCGGAAAATGATGCCGGCCGAGTTTGCCCGGTTTACTGGTGAGGGGCTGGCGCACCTTGCCCGGCAAGGCTTTTGAACCGCTCCAGAGCGAACTGGCCGTAGCCCATGTTTACCAGCACGTCGGTCTGCCATGAGAAGCCGGTCGGACTGACGGAAGCAGACGCTCCCGTTTTATCGGCAGGGGCCATACGGACATCGAGAAAGGCGCCCGTTGCTTTTCCGCCAATGACAAGATTGGCCTTCAGCACGGGATAGCCGCCATATCTGGCTCCCTGATCCAGCGAGCGGTTATAATCGGCAGTCATCGCGAGGCCACGCCGTTCGGCCTCGGCGCGCACCTGTTCCGGCGTCAGCGAGCGGGGCAGCCGCCACGATGCAGGCACGGTGCGCTCAAGCGCATTGTGAAACCGCACATTGGTCAGCGTTGCCCGCACGCACAGTTCGGGCGGCATCCGGCCTTCGACCTTCCGGTGGCCGCCAACCTCATAGCCGCGTGAGCCATCATCGTTGCCGGTGTAGATCACAAGGGCGCGCGGGCCTTTGTCCAGCCCGACCTTGTCGCCCTGCACGATGGTGTGCTGCCCTTCGGCGCGAAGGGCGGCCACCATATCGTTGAACGGCAGGCAGGTGCGCTCCTCGATGGCGTGCGCTGCACTGACGCTGAATGCCGACGCAGCCGCCACAATCATCGCGGCGCTCCTGCAAGCGCTTGAAACCCCGCAACCCATGAAAACCCCCGCATGAATGGACTTAACGAACCGACGCACCGTACAAACCGGCACGATCAAATCGAGTCAAAAGATCGTTTGAGCGTTTAATAAACGGGGATATATTAAACCATGTACGCAGCTTTGATTTATATATCGCGTTTTATTTGCAGGTTATTTCTATACGGCAACGAGTTCATCGTCGGTTCAGGCGGGATATTGTCTATGGGCCGCGCGCTGGCATGCCCTTCCTGCGGTTGCGCCAACGCCCGTTTCTGCAACCCGCCCGGCTTTGCCGCGTGGGTAAGGCTCCTGCAAACGGAGCATCCAGCATGACCAGAATCGGCTACGCCCGCGTCTCGACCGACGACCAGAATCTCGACCTGCAACGCGACGCGCTGCGAATATCAGGCTGCGCCATCATCCATGAGGATCAGGGCATATCGGGCGGGGCAACGTCGCGTCGCGGGCTTGAGGCGGCACTGGCGTCGTTACAGGCGGGCGACATGCTCGTGGTGTGGCGGCTGGATCGGCTGGGCCGGTCGCTGCCGCATCTGCTCAGTGTGGCCGGTGATCTTGCGGCGCGCGGCTGCGGCCTCGTATCCCTGACGGAAGCGATAGACACCAGCTCGGCGGGTGGTCGGCTGGTGTTTCACATCATGGGGGCGCTGGCGGAGTTTGAGCGGGCGCTGATTTCCGAGCGGACACGCGCAGGATTGCAGGCAAGGCGGCGGCGCGGGCAGCGCCTTGGCCGCAGGCCCAAACTCGCGCCATCAGATCTGGCCGCAGCAAAGGCCGATCTGGCAGCGGGCGGGAAAGTCGCCGGGATCGCATCCCGGCTCGGCGTCAACCGCGTCACGCTCTGGCGGGCGCTGAAATTGAAGTGAAGGTTTCTTGTGGCCAGGTTCAGTCAGATGCGCGCCGGTCATGGAACGGCATTGCTCTTGAGAAGCCGCTAACTCGCAATTTCGTGACTCATGGCAGCAGCCGTTAAATTCTTTGCTGTCTCCAGCCCTGACTCTTTGCGCTCGCTGTAGCGGTCAACGAGGTAATCCGAACGGTCGCGGATCAGCAGCGTGAATTTGAACAGCTCCTCCATCACGTCCACGATCCGGTCGTAATAGGATGACGGTTTCATGCGGCCTTCGTCATCAAACTCCTCATAGGCTTTGGCGACGGAAGACTGGTTAGGGATCGTCACCATTCGCATCCACCGACCAAGAACGCGTAACGCATTCACGGCGTTGAACGACTGCGAACCGCCGCTGACCTGCATAACGGCCAGCGTTCTCCCCTGTGATGGCCTTACGCCACCCATGGCCAATGGTATCCAGTCGATCTGCGCTTTCATGATGCCGGTGATCGTGCCGTGACGCTCCGGGCTGCACCAAACCTGACCTTCCGACCAGATGAACAGCTCGCGCAATTCGGCGACCTTCGGATGGCTCGGATCGACGCTGTCGGGCAGAGGCAGGCCGGACGGGTCGAATATGCGCACCTCTCCGCCAAAATGCTCCAGCAGACGCGCGCATTCCTCGATGACGAACCGGCTGTAGGATCGTTCGCGCAGTGAACCATACAGCAGCAGAAAGCGCGGCCTGTGGGACGCTGGGTGCGTCGGTTCCAGCAGGTCGAGCGTTGGGGTCGTCAGGTATTCAGGTGAGAGGGCGGGAAACGCGGTCATGTCGGCGCTCACGGACGAAGCGCGCACGCGTCGCCAATTTTCACAACCTCTCCGTCCTCCTTTGTGAACGCCGCAGGCTGGCGGTCGAGCAGGTCAAGCACGGCCTCTGACGGACGACAAAGCTTGGTCCCTTTCGGGGTCACGACGATGGGACGGTTCACAAGGATGGGATGTGCGACCATTGCGTCCAGTATATCATCGTCTGTCGCGGTTTCTGCCAGCAGTCCAAGTGCGGCAGCCGGTGTGCCTTTCTCGCGCATGATGGCGCGCGGCGCGGCCTTCATATCGGCCAGCAGACCTTCGATCTGAGCGCGTTCCCAGCCGCTTTTCAGGTACTCCACGACATTCGGCGCGTAGCCAGCCGCCCGGATCATTTCGAGGGCATTGCGCGACGTACCGCAGGCCGGGTTGTGATAGATGGTGATAGGGAAATCGCTCATGCTTCTGCCTCTGGGGTTGCGGCAGGCGTGACACGGCGGCGCGAAACTGCGCCTCCTGCCTCATACCAGCCTTTTGATCTGTTCACGATGGCAACAATGGAGAGCATCACCGGCACTTCGATCAGGACGCCTACGACCGTCGCCAGCGCCGCGCCGGACTGAAATCCGAAGATGCTGATTGCGGCGGCGACCGCCAGTTCAAAGAAATTGCTCGCGCCGATCAGGGCAGACGGCCCGGCAACGCAATGCGCTTCGCCCGTCGCGCGGTTCAGCAGGTAGGCCAGCCCGGAATTGAAATAGACCTGAATCAGGATGGGAACAGCCAGCAGCGCGATCACGACCGGCTGGTCGATAATCTGCTCGCCCTGAAAGCCGAACAGCAGGATCAGCGTCGCCAGCAGCGATACGAGCGAAACCGGCTGCATCTTCCACATGGCGGTGTTCAGTCCCTCGATACCGCCGTGCGCCATGAGGGCGCGGCGGATCACCTGCGCTGCGATAACCGGAACGATGATGTAGAGGCCCACTGATAGCGTCAGTGTTTCCCACGGCACGGTAATGGCGGAAATACCAAGCAGCAGGGCGACGATAGGCGCGAATGCCACGACCATGATCGTGTCGTTCAGCGCCACCTGCGAAAGCGTGAAATTCGGTTCGCCGTCCGTCAGGTTGCTCCAGACGAACACCATCGCTGTGCAGGGCGCGGCAGCAAGCAGAATCAGACCGGCGATATAGCTGTCGATCTGATCCGCCGGGAGGTACGGGCGAAACAGATAGCCGATGAACAGCCAGCCCAGCAGCGCCATTGAAAAGGGCTTTACGGCCCAGTTAATGAACAGGGTGACGCCGATGCCGCGCCAATGGGCGCGAACGCCAGCAAGCGCACCGAAATCGACCTTCACCAGCATGGGAATAATCATCAGCCATATGAGAACGGCCATAGGCAGGTTGACGCGGGCGACTTCCGCCGCGCCAATCGCTTGAAAGGCGGGCGCGAAGAAATGTCCCAGGGCCACGCCGACGATGATGCAAAGCGCCACCCAAAGCGTGAGGTAGCGCTCAAACAGCGACATGGCGCTGGACGTCTTGCCGCTCATGCCCGCGCACTCTGAACAGGAGCCGGGCAGCAGGTCGCCTGCCGGATCAAATCCGTTAAAGGCTCGCACAATTCGGGGCGACCACCGCAGCAATCTTCCAGCAGGAAGCCGATCAGGCCGACCAGACTGTCATAGCTGGCGGTGTAAATCAGCGACCGGCTTTCGCGTCGCTGGGATACCAGCCCTGCGCGGTGAAGGTGGGCGAGATGAAACGACAGGGAAGACGGCGCGCTTTGCAGCGCCTCGGCAATCGCGCCTGCCGACAAGCCTTCCGGCCCGGCTTTGACCAGCAGACGAAACACGGCCAGCCTCTGCTCGTGAGCGAGGGCGCTGAGAGCACCGACTGCATCGGTCGGGGATGTTGGATTCGACATTTCAAGAAATATCGACTTAATTAGCTTCTATGTCAACCGGTCCCGCTCTGGCGGGCGCCGAAGATTAAACGAAAAGGATGTGATGCTTTTCGCCGTCTTTTTCCCGCACCGACGATAACCTCCCGTCATGATGATTCGCGCGTGAACATGAAGGAGCAGAAAAATGCGCGTCTCGGCATGGGTTGTATGGCAGTTCATCCGCATCTGGCCATTACGGGGAGCCAAGCGACGGCGGCCTCGCGAGACACGCGATAATGAAGCACTGTGGTCGCCTCTGGAGCGAGATGCCAGACCCAGCCGTTTCCTGCGCATTCCGACCGACGAGGAGTTGATGCGGCGTGCCTACCTTCGGCGGCTGGCGCGGGATGTCCGCGATCTCGGCATCAACCGCCGCCATTTCTATGATTGGGTCGCGGATGAAATCTACGGATTTCAGGGGCTGTACATGACGTTTGACGGCAAAATGATCGATCCTGAAGACCTGCCGGAAACCGAAGCTGCCTTCATTGAAGAGGAGCGCTGGGTGGACGGCTTCTACGAGTTGGCCGACCGGGAGCCGAAACAGGCGGTCCAGAAAAAGGTCATTCCCCGCCTGCGTCTGATCGCCATGGCCTATGACGCCTATCGCAGTCGCCAGTCGAAATAAGCCGATCCTGCACATCTGATAGCCGTGGCCTGATCCGCCACGGCTTTTTTGTTGGCTTTCTCCCACATATCGGCTTCCGGCCTGCTTTCATTCTCCGGTCACTCATTCAACCGGAGACAGCCCATGAAGATCAATTACGGCGATAACGGCGAAGCCACGCAGGAAGTCCTGCCGCTGCCTGCCGCGCCTGCCATCTACCAGCCCCAGCCGCCTGTTGCGCCGCCACGCGGTCACAAGATCGTCTCGGCGGGCTTCCATATGTTCGTCGGCATGGTGCTGCTGATGCTCGCCCTGTTTTCTGCTGAAACCTTTGCGCCTGAAAACATGCGGCCCTCCGCCGTCATGGGCGGATATCAGGGCCGCCTTCAGGTCGAAATCCGCGCCCGCGACCTTGAGACGCAGGCGATGTATGACGCATGGGTCCAGCAGGCCCAGATCAGCGTCAACCAGCAGCAGGTCGGATATCAGGGGCAGGTGCAGGCCATCGTCGCCAACTATCAGGCGGCCTATGAGCGCGCCCGGCTGTTTGCGGAAGCCACCACCCGCATCCAGCAGGATTACACCCACCAGATTATGATCCAGAAGCGCCAGCAGCAGGAAGGCAGCGGCACGGTCCTGAACTGGGCTGAGACGCTCGCCAACGTGCTGCGCCCGTTCGATCCGAAGACGGCGGAGAAAATCGACGAATATGCCGATGACCTCTATTCCCGGATGCGGAGCAAGCTGGACGATGCTGTTCAGCAGGGCATCACCATCAATATCGAAGGCTGGGATACCGGCCTGCCGTCGCCCGAACAGGTGCGCGCCGATCTGGAAAAGGTGAAGCCCATCGTGATCCCGGCTCCTCCGCGCATCAGCCGTGATGCAAAGCAGGCGCGCAACTGATGCGGCTTGAAACACTGGCAAGCTGGTCCATGCGCCTGATGAGCATGGCACAGGATGCCGACCGGCGTGAGCGCGAGGAGGAATCCCGCGCTCATGCTGCGTATCAGCACTACCTCATGGCCACGGCTGCCCCGTCCGGCAAATATGGCGACGGGCGGCTGGCCAGCATCCATGATGCTCATGATGCCGGGCTGCTTGATGCCAACGGCCTGTTTCTCGGCGTGCTCGATGGCCGCGCATTGTTCTTTGCCGGTGACGGGCAGATGCTGAGCTACGCCCGCGCCGGTTCCGGCAAGGGGCGGGACTGGATACTGCCCAATCTCGCCCATGTGCGTGACCGCTCGCTGCTGGTCGTGGACGTGAAGGATGGCGAAAACTGTTTCGCTTCCTTCAAGCATCGTTCCCAGACGCTGGGCCAGCCCTGCATCTATCTCAACCCGTTCGGGCTGCTCGGCCTGCCGAACACGGCCATCAACCCGCTGCAAACCCTGACCGACATTGTGCAGGGCGGCGGCGAGATTGACACGCAGGCCGATGAGATCGCGCAAATCCTGCTGCCGCCCGGCCCGAAAGACGGCGGCAATGGCTGGGTGCGCAAAGGCGCACTCCGCCTGCTGGCAACCCGGATGGAATATCTGGCGCATTGCGAGCCTGACCAGTGCAATCTGGGCGGCCTGTGGCGCTTCGTGAACGCCTCCACTGATGACCTGGATAGAGCGTTCATGATGATGGAAACCTGCGGCATAGAAGGCATCGCCCGCCGCGCCGGGGCGCTCCGGGCAACCTTCGTCGATGCGCCAAAACAGTTTGAAGCCTACAAGTCGGAAGCCATAGAAGCCCTGAACCCGTTCGAGCCGGGCAAGACGCTGGAACGCGCCACGCGGTCACACGGCTTTGACTTCGCCCGGCTCAAGCATGAGCCGCACACGGTTTACCTCATTACCCCTTCGGAGAAGCTGGGCGTCATCGCGCCGTGGATCAGCCTCATCGTGAACTATGCGATTGAAGCGATTGCCCGCGAGCCGGGCCAGCTTCGCACCTGCTTCATCCTCGATGAGTTTCCCCAGCTTCCGCCTGCGCCCGCGATTCTGAAAGCCCTGCGGTTGTATCGTGGCCGGGGCATCCAGCTATGGATATTCTCACAGGGGCGGTTTTCGATGGAAAGCCGCTGGTCGCGGGAAGCGGTGAAGGAATTTGAGGATCAGGCCGCCGTGTTCACGATGACCGGCGTGGAAGACCCGGACCTGCTGCGCGATGTCGAGAAATGGTCGGGCAACCGCACCATCGTCACCCACGGCCTGAACGTGGGCGGGGGCGCTGTGGAAAGCGCAGGCACCAACCGCAGCGAGGCGCGCCGCCCGGTGCTGCAATCAGAGGATATCCGCGCGGTCGGCGCGGGCAGGCAGATCATCAAAGTTGCTGGCGTGCCGCCGCTGTTCGTCTGTGAGCGCCTGCCGTTCTACACGGTCGATCCGTGGAAGGATCAGATTGGCGATGTGCGTGAGCTGCACAAGGGGCAAATTGCAACTCACAAAACCTAACCTAAAGTTGCAAGCTCTCAACCATTCATTGTATGATTATTTTACAGCCATTGTTCAAATTGACGAACAATGCAGACGGCGCAGTAGAGTTTAAGACGTTTCTCCCAAATCAGGATAAACGGTGAATTACAAAACTCCTGCGCCTCATCAAATAGAGGCGCTGCTTATTGCAGCGAAGGGGTTTGGCAGTGTCGGTGATTTCGACACAAGATATGGAGCAGTACCGGCAACTTGTTGCCGGGATCAATTTGTCCGTAGAACGCAAGGACGAGCTGATCTGCATCGTCCATTCCATCATGTCGCATTTTGTCGATAGCGCCTTCGGCGTTCAGACCGATCAGATTTCCCTGGCAGCCGGTCAAAAGAGCCGTTTTCAGGCGGCCTTTGAACGTGCTAACATCCAAGCCAATCCAGAACATGAAACTGTTGACCCCGATGCCGGGGGCGCGAACCATATCGATTCAGGCCCGAAGGGGCAGATTGCGCCATGAGCAGAAACACAAACCAGAAAGCTATTATCTATTGCCGCGTGTCCGACGCGAAACAGAAGGTGCGCGGCGACGGCCTCGGCAGCCAGGAAACGCGCTGCCGGGAATATGCGGCTTATCGCCAGTTGGACGTGCTGGAAGTATTCCGTGAGGATTACACCGGCGCAACCGCTGACCGGCCAGCGATGCGCGCCGCGCTCGCCATGCTCCGCAAAAATCGCCGCGATCCGCTGGTCATCATCATCGATGATCTCTCCCGCCTTGCCCGCGATGTCGTCTCATTCCGCAAGCTGCGTGATGACATTTCCGCAGCCGGTGGCCTGCTGGAATCGCCGTCCATCGTGTTCCGCGAGGATTCGGACAGCCTGTTCATGGAGAACGTGCTGGCCAGCGCGGCCCAGCATCAGCGCCAGAAGAATGCCGAGCAGACCAAGAACCGGATGCGCGCCCGCGTCATGAACGGCTATTGGGTGTTTCAGGCACCATGGGGTTATCGCTTCGAGCGCCAGTCCGGCGGCGGCAAAGTGCTGGTGCGCAATGAGCCGCTGGCCTCGATCATCAAAGAGGCGCTGGAAGGCTATGCGTCTGGCCGCTTCGATTCACAGGCGGAGGTGAAGCGGTTTTTTGAAGCAACGCCTCCCTTCCCGACTGGCCGGGACGGCTTGGTTCTGAATGAGCGCGTGCATCAGATACTGACCCAGCCGCTTTATGCGGGCTATCTTGAGGTTCCAAGCTGGAAGCTGCCCTTGCAGAAGGCCCAGCATGAGGGCCTGATTTCGCTGGAAACCTTTGACCTGATTCATATGTGGACGCCCCCTTGGCAAGGGCATTTTGTCGGGATGGGTTTGATCGGTTGCTTTCATATGTCCGGCCTGTTTGTGCGGCATACGTGTTGCCGCTGGCCCTGATGGAAATCCGCCGGTGAGGTCCCTAAACAGGCTGCCGCGCGTTGAAGCGCATTGAATCAGACGGGTTGGTCTCACCATTGGCTCGATCGTTACTCATCATCGACTGCCATTACCATTTCGGGTGACCTGGGCTGATCAGGTCAAATTGGCGTAAGGGTGATAGGCCTCCTTGCGGGTCAGCACGACCCAAGCGATCCGAGCGAGTTTGTTAGCCAGGGCCACCGAGACGAGCCGGAAGGGCTTTTTCTCGGAGAGCTTCCTGATCCAGTCCGCCATCGGCGTTGGCTTATCCTTGACGTGGCGCATGACTGCGGTGGCTCCGACGACGAGCAATCGGCGCAGGTATCGGTCGCCCTGTTTGGAGATGCCGCCAAGTCTGGTTTTTCCCCCGGTTGAGTGTTGTTGCGGTGTCAGACCGAGCCAGGCGGCGAACTGCCTGCCTGAAGAGAACTGCTCGGCATCCGTAACGGTTGCAGCTATTGCTGTTGCCGTGATGATGCCGAGGCCGGGGATCGCGGCAAGTCGGCGACTGGCCTCGCTCTCGGTATGCCAAGCGGCAAGCTGCTGATCCAGTTCCGCAATCTCGGCGCTGACGGCCATGATCTGTCGGATCAATATCTCCAATGCCGTACGGGCGTAGGATGGCAAGGCATTCCTGTCAGCCATCACCTGCTCGGCCAGCTTGGCGAGGTTGCCAATGCCGGGGTTGGCAACGTGGCCCAGCTCGGCAAGATGCGCACGCAGAGCGTTGGCGAGCATCGTCCGTTGCCGTACGAGAAGGGATCGGGCGCGATGGGTCATAAGAATGCCCTGCTGCTCGATCGTCTTGACGGGTACGAACCGCATTGTCGGCCGCTGCACGGCTTCGCAGATCGCTTCGGCGTCTAGCGCATCGCTCTTGCCCCGCTTCACGTAAGCCTTGACGTACGATGGCGGTATCAGGCGGACTTCGTGGCCCATCGCTGCAAGCGTGCGAGCCCAGTGATGCGCGGTTCCGCAGGCCTCCACCGCGATCAGGCAAGGCGGCAGCTTCGAGAAGAAAGGCAGCATCTGCTTGCGGTGCAGTTTCTTCACCAGCACCGTGGCACCGCTCTCGTCGATGCCGTGTGCCTGGAATACGCTCTTCGCCAGATCGAGCCCAATCGTCGTGATCGTCATGCAAACGCTCCTCTTCCTCTCGGTTGACCGACCGGCAGCATAGCAACTGTCGGTCGGTGCGGGGGCGTCCACATCATCAGGACCGGCTGGCGGGCAAGGCCCGCGCGCCGTCGCGCAAGGACATCAATGCCGATTTTCCGCTGCGCGGCTTTGTCGCCTGCGGCGATTGCAACCATCCGATGACAGCAACGTGGTCCAAGGGCAAAGGCGGCAAATATCCCTATTACATGTGCCGCCAGCAGGGCTGCGTGAGCAATGGCAAGTCGATTGCCCGCGCCAAGGTGGAAACCGCGCTGGAAGCGCTGGTGCGCTCGCTGACGCCTTCGCATGAGCTGGTGGCCCTCGCGACCACGATGTTCCGCAACCTTTGGGAAGGCCGCACAAAGGGCGTGAAGGAACGCCGCGCGGCCCTCAAGCTGGAAACGGCTGCGGTGGAAAAGAAAATCAGCCAGTTGCTCGACCGTATCGTGGAAGCGGACAACGCAACGATCATCGGCGCGTATGAACGCAAGATCGGTGAGCTGGAACATGACAAGCTGATTCTGGCGGAAAACATCGCCAAATGCGGCACGCCCGTGCGGGACTATGACGAGGTTTTTCAAACCTCGATGAAGTTCCTCGCAAACCCTTGGAATCTCTGGGAAAGCGGTGCGCTGGAAGATCGCCGGGCGATGATGAAACTGGTCTTTGCCGAACGTCTCGCCTACTCGCGGGAAACCGGCTTTCAAACCCCTGAAATATCCTTGCCGTTCAAGGCGTTAGAGGAGATTTCCGGCCCTAAAAGGGAAATGGCGCGCCCGGCTGGATTCGAACCAGCGACCACAGGCTTAGAAGGCATGTGCTCTATCCAGCTGAGCTACGGGCGCGCGCTGCGGACGCCCTCTGCCATGGATTGCGCGGCGACGGAACCGCGATCATAGTTTGCACATGAATGAAGGGGCACGACCACCCGCGGCAATCGCCGCCAGCGCGCTGACCGGCGGGCATTTTCGCTATTACGATTTCGTCATGGCCGCGTTCGTTGCGATCATCCTGCTGTCGAACGTGCTTGGCGCGGGCAAGGTCGCGCAGGTCTGGCTGCCGGGAATCGGCTATTGGCCGTTCGGCGCGGGGATTTTGTTCTTTCCCGTCTCTTATGTGATCGGCGACGTCCTTACCGAAGTCTATGGCTATGCCCGTGCGCGCCGGGTGATCTGGGCGGGGACGGGCGCCGTGCTGTTCATGGCGGTGATGGCGTGGGTCGTCGTCGCGCTGCCGCCGGCGCCGAGCTGGGGCAACCAGGGCGCCTATGAGACGATTTTCGGCCAGGTGCCGCGGATCGTGTTCGCATCGGTCTGCGCCTTCTGGGCGGGCGAGTTCGTCAATTCCTATGTGCTCGCCCGGATGAAGTTGCTGACTCGCGGCAGGATGCTGTGGGCGCGCACGATCGGCTCGACGATCGCGGGGCAGGGGGTCGACAGCCTGATCTTCTATCCGCTCGCCTTTCTATACGCGGTGGGATGGACCACCGATCTGGTGATCCAGGTGCTGTTCACCCAATGGGCGCTCAAGGTCGCGTGGGAGGTCGTGCTGACGCCGGTGACCTATGTCGTCATCGGGTTTCTCAAGCGGCGCGAGGGCGTCGACGTGTATGACGAGGGCACCGACTTCACGCCGTTCGCCACGCGCGTCTGATGAGCCTGCTCCAGGCCGTGAAGCTGTGGCCGGTCCAGCATGTCGACCTCGCCAAGGACGCGCTGCACGTCTATGTCGGGCTGGGCCTGTTTCTCGGCTCGGCGCTGCTGTTCCGCTGGAACCTGCGCTCGTGGAAGCCGTTGGCGGTTGTCCTGGCCGTTGCGCTGACCGGTGAGGGCTGGGACCTGCGCGACAGCATCGTGTATCATACCCCCATCCATTTATGGGGCAATTGGAAGGATCTCTGGAACACGATGTTCTGGCCTACATCGCTAATGGTCCTCGCGCGCACCACCCGGCTGTTTTCGCAGCGCCCATGAATTTCTGGCAGCATTGCAAGGCGTGGCTGGCAACGGCGACGGCGCTTCCCGATTCGACGCTCCACGCGCTTGCGGGCATGCTGGTGCTGCTTGCGGCAGCAGTGGTGCTGCGCCGGGTGCCGTGGGACTGGCGCGCCTGGGGCGTGCTGCTCGCGCTCGAACTCGCGAACGAGACCTATGATATGCTTAATCCTGCCAGCGGCGAGGATCGGCTGGGCGCATCGCTCCACGATTTGTGGCTGACGATGCTCTGTCCGACGTTGCTCGTGCTGCTGGTGCCGATGCTGATCCGGCGGGCCGCGTCACGCGATCGCGTGGAGCAGCCCCTCGAATAGCCGGCGGCCGTCGATGCCGCCATGCGCCGCCTCGATCCGGCGTTCGGGATGCGGCATCATGCCGAGCACATTGCCCGCCTGGTTGAGCACACCCGCGATCCCGCGCGCCGAGCCATTGATGTCCTCGGCATAGCGGAACGCGACGCGGCCCTCGCCTTCGAGGCGATCCAGCGTCTCTGCGTCCGCGAAGTAATTGCCGTCGTGATGCGCCACCGGCACCGTGATCGTCTCGCCCGCGCGATAGCCGCTCGTGAAGATCGACTGGCTGTTCTCCACCGACAGCGGAACGTCGCGGCAGACAAAGTCGAGCCCGGAATTGCGCATCAGCGCGCCGGGGAGCAGCCCGGTTTCGGTCAGGACCTGGAAGCCGTTGCAGATGCCGATCACCGGAGTTCCGCGATTGGCGGCCTCGACCACCGCCTTCACCACCGGCGAGCGCGCGGCGATCGCGCCGCAGCGCAGATAGTCGCCATAGGAAAACCCGCCGGGGAGCGCGATCAGGCCGAGCCCCTCAGGCAGGTCGGACTCGCCGTGCCACACCATGTCGGGCTTGCGGCCGGTCACCGCTTCCAGCGCAACCGCGATGTCGCGATCGCAATTGGAGCCGGGAAAGACGATGACGGCGGTCTTCATGCCCGCTCGACCCGATAATTCTCGATCACCGTGTTGGCGAGGAGCTTTCGGCACATCTCGTCGATCGCGGAGTCGCTGGTCCAATCAGCGACGTCGAGTTCGAAGATCTTGCCGGCGCGGACGTCATCGACGCCGTCGAAACCAAGACCGGAAAGCGCGTGCTGGATCGCCTTTCCCTGCGGATCGAGGACGCCGTTTTTCAGAGTCACGATGATGCGGAGTTTCATGGCCGCGCCTATGACCCCGAAGGGCGATTCCCGCAATCGGAAATAGCGGGAATCGGAGCGATCGCTGCGCCGGGGGCTATTTGCCCCGGCGCTTGCGGTGGCTTTCCAGGTCGAGGACGGCGGAGTCGGCACCTTCCGGGAAAAGCCCAAGACGGCGCGCAACCTCCTGATAAGCCTCGACTTCACCGCCAAGATCGCGGCGGAACCGGTCCTTGTCGAGCTTCTCGTTGGTCACCATGTCCCACAGCCGGCAGCCATCGGGGCTGATTTCGTCGGCCAGGATGATGCGGGCATAGTCATTGTCCCAGATCCGACCGAATTCGAGCTTGAAGTCGACGAGGCGGATGCCGATCCCGGCGAACAGACCGGACAGGAAATCGTTCACGCGGATGGCCATGTCGGCCATGTCGTGCAGTTCTTCCTGCGACGCCCAGCCGAAGCACAGGATGTGCTCGTCGGTGACCATCGGGTCGCCGAGCGCATCGTCCTTGAAATAATATTCGACGATCGTGCGCGGCAGCGGCGTGCCTTCCTCGATCCCCAGCCGCTTGGCCAGCGACCCGGCGACGACATTGCGGACGACGACTTCGATCGGCACGATCTCGACCTGGCGAATCAGCTGTTCGCGCATGTTCAGACGGCGAATGAAGTGCGTAGGGATGCCGATCCCGCCGAGCAGCGTGAAGACATGCTCCGAAATCCGGTTGTTCAGAACGCCCTTGCCGTTGATCGTACCCTTTTTCTGGGCATTGAACGCCGTTGCGTCGTCCTTGAAATACTGGATCAGCGTGCCGGGCTCAGGACCCTCATAGAGGATCTTGGCCTTGCCTTCGTAGATTTGCCGGCGGCGTGCCATGTCGGCGGGTACCCCTGAAAATGCGCTGCCCCGGCGGCGCGGAAGTCCGCGCGACAGCCGGGGCGTGAGAAGGCTGGCGCTATACCGGAAGGGGTGGGGCGGCGCAATCAGGGTTCCTTTCGCGAAAACGCGGCGATCGCGGCGCGGCCCTTAGCCCCCGAGCGAACCGTCGTGCGGCAGGTCCCCCGGCGTGTTGATATTGCGCAGGCCCAGTGCGGCATCGTCATGCGCCGACGCCCCGCTCGCGTCGATCCACGCCCGGATCGACCGCGCGCCCGCGGCGAGCTGGGCGTCGAGCAGCGGCGCCAGTGCGACCGGCCAATAGCCGAGCGCGTGCTGCCGGAGCAGCGTGCGCGGCGTCTCGCCGACGAGCCGCTCGCGCAGGTCGGGCGGGAGCGGGAAGACGTCGACCGGGACGCTCAATACCCCCGCAAATCCGCGCTCCGCCGCATGATGCAGCGCCGCGTTGAGCCCGCCCAGCGGGCCCAGTCCGGGGGCGGGCCGGTCGACGAGCGCATCCACCCCGCCCCAGGATCGCCCGCACAGCACCAGCGCATCGACCTGGGGCGCGAGCGCCTGGAGGACATGGTCGATCAGCAGCATGTCGCCGATCCGCGCCATTGCCTTGTCGCTGCCGAAGCGGCGCGATTGCCCGCCCGCGAGCACGGCACCGAGGATGCGCATCGCCATGTCCTAAAAGCGCAGCGTCGGCACGGTAGCCCCGTGCGGCAATGCCGGTCCGGTGGCAGGAAGCCGGACCAGCAGGTCGGCACGCGTCAACAGCGCCTGTCCGTTGAGCGACTCGCGGTCCAGAATGCGGACCCCCGCGCCGACGCTCTCGGCGCACAGGAAGCGATCGCGCCCGCCGCCCTGCGGGGCGCCGCCCGCCAGCGGCAGTTCCACCCAGCGCAGCCCCGCGTCGATCCCGCGCCCGGCCAGCCCGGTCAGCAACGGCACCAGCAGCACTCGCGCGATCGTCATCGCCGCGGTGGGATTGCCGGGCAGCGCGATCACATGCGCCGCGCCGATCCGACCATAGCAGGTCGGCCGCCCCGGCTTGATCGCGAGATCCGCGAACTGCATCTCCAGCCCGAGCGGCGCCAGCGCGGCCATCCCGTCTTCCCGCCGACCGCGCGACGCGCCGCCGACGAGCACGAGGACGTCGCACCCCGCGAGCAATTCCGCCGCGGCGGCGCGGATGGAAGTGCCCGCGTCCCCGACCCTCGACTGCCCGATCGGCTTGGCGCCCCATTGATGCGCCAGGAGCAGGATCGCCTCCGACAGGCTGTCGGGAAGGGCGTGCGGAGAAGCACTGTCCGCCGCGCTTCCCGGGGCGACGAGCGCCTCTCCGATCGCGAGCACCGCGACGCGCGGGCGCCGCCATACCGTGACGCTGGCCGCGTCGGCGGCGGCTGCGGCGACCAGCGCGCGGGGCTCGAGCACGCGCCCTGCCTCGAGGACCGTCGCGCCGGAGGCGAAGTCGGAGCCGAGACGCCGCACGGCGCTGCGCTCCGATGGAGTGGCGAAGGACACCAGCGCACCGTCGACGATCGCCTCCTCGACGATGCGCACATAGTCGGTGCCGGTCGGCATCGGCGCACCGGTCGCGACCCGCACTGCTTCGCCGGCGCCGACAGAGCCATCGAACGGAGTCGCGGGGAAGCTCTCGCCAAGGATGCGAAAACGGGTGCAGCCTCCCGCCAGGTCCGCGGCGCGCAGCGCGAAGCCGTCCATCGCGGCGCTGTCCTGTCGCGGCGCGTCGACCCGCGCGAGCACCGGCGCCGCCAGGATACGCCGTCCGGCCTTGGAGAGCGGTATGCTTTCCTGCCCGAGCGGCAGGGCATGCGCGGCAAGTGTGGCGAGCGCGGCGTCGAACCCGGTCGCGCTCATGTGCCCGCCGCCCGGGTCGCCAGCAGCGCGTCGCTGCGCACCAGCACGCGCAGCGGAAGTCCGGCCGCTTCGGCGCGCTGGAGCGCCAGCGTAGTGGGCGCCGACAGCGTCGCCAGCATCGGGCATTGCGACAGCACTGCCTTTTCGACCAGTTCGTAGGAGCAACGCGACGTCAGCAACGCGAAGCCGCCGCCCCAGCCGCGCCCGGCGCGAAGCATCGCCCCGATCAGTTTATCAAAGGCATTATGGCGACCGACATCCTCGCGCACCAGCCAGGGATCGCCGTCGCGCGTGCAGGCGGCTGCGCCGTGGACGGCGCGGGTCTCGCGGTTGAGCGGCTGGCGCTGGTCCAGCGCGGCGAGCGCGCGGAACACGGCTGTATCCTCGCCCTCCCAAAGCGCGGTGACCGAAGGGATCGGGCGCAACGCCTGTTCGAGATTCTCGATGCCGCACAGCCCGCACGATGATTCGGAAACGCGGTGCCGAACGCGCTCGACCACCCGATCGGCGCAGTGCGCTGCGAGCGTGGCGCGCAGGACGACCCCCGTCGTTGCCTCCGCCATTACCGCGTGGCTCTCGACATCCAGGATATCCTCGGCGCCCTCGATCAGCCGCTCCGCAAGCGCAAAGCCGAAGGCGAGGTCGTGCAGATCGGTCGGGGTCGCCATCAGCACCGCATAGCCAATGCCATTGAACTCGATCGCTATCGGCACCTCGCGAGCGATCGCGCGATCGATCGCAGCGGTCCCGCCGGTGGCTTCGACCCTCAGCAATCGCATCCGCGTCGCCGAATCGCCGGAAATCGGTGCGACGGAGGCAGGGGGCGCTGTCATCTTGTCGGCATCTCCTCGCGCTCCATTGTTATTCGATACAACGAAATGACGCGGAAATGGCCCTGATACATGTCGCGTAATAGCAACGCTCTATCGCCTGTTCCGCCGCTGTCCAGACGCACTTTGCGCGGTCTCGGGCGGAACCGAAACGCGCCGGGACGCGTATCCCAAGCGTGCGGAGGAGCAAGACATGACCAAAGACCCCAAAACCGTCGAGTATCACAGCGCAACCGGCGGCTGGGGATCGGTGCGGGGCATGCGCGACACCGCGCTGCGCGAAAGGCCAAGTCTCGGCGCGCTCGACACGCTGCGGCGGCAAAACAAGACCGGCGGCTTCATGTGCACCAGCTGCGCCTGGGGCAAGCCGAAGCATCCCCATGCTTTCGAGTTCTGCGAGAATGGGGCGAAGGCAACGATGTGGGAACTGACGTCCCACCGCTGCACCCCCGAGTTCTTCGCCGAACATAGCGTGACCGAGTTGCGCAGCTGGAGCGATCACGATCTGGAGCATCAGGGGCGGTTGACGCACCCGATGCGCTATGACGCCGCGACCGACCATTATGTGCCGTGCAGCTGGGACGAAGCATTCGCTTCGATCGGTGCCGAGCTGAAGACGATCAATCCCAAGTCGGCGATCTTCTATGCATCGGGCCGCGCCAGCCTAGAGACGACCTATGCCTATGCGCTGTTCGCGCGGCTCTATGGGCACAATAACTTGCCCGACAGTTCGAACATGTGCCACGAGACCACGTCGGTCACCCTCAACAGCCTGATCGGGTCGCCCGTGGGCACCTGCGTTCTCGATGATTTCGAAGAATGCGACGCGATCTTCTTCTTCGGTCAGAATGCCGGCACCAATAGTCCGCGCTTTCTCCACCCGCTGCAAAAGGCGGTCCAGCGCGGGTGCAAGGTCGTTACCTTCAACCCGATCCGCGAAAAGGGGCTGATCGAATTCATCAGCCCGCAGAACCCGGCCCAGATGCTGACCGGCAAGGGCACGCAGATCAGCTGCAACTATCTCCAGGTGCGCGCGGGCGGCGACATCGCCGCGATCATGGGGCTGTGCAAGTTCGTGTTCGCGGAGCACGAGCGGCAAGGCGGCACCGTGATCGACCGTGCGTTCATCGCCGAGCATTGCACCGGGTTCGATGCGTTCCATGCGCTGGCCGACGCCACGTCCTGGGAGCGGATCGAACAGGAATCGGGCCTGAGCCGTGCGGATATCGAGGCGGCGGGGCGCGTCTATGTCGACGCGAAGCGCGTGATCGGGGTGTACGGCATGGGGCTGACCCAGCATGTCCACGGGTTCGAGAACATCGCGATGCTGGTCAACCTGCTGCTGATGCGCGGCAATATCGGGCGGCCCGGCGCGGGCATCTGTCCGGTGCGCGGCCATTCGAACGTGCAGGGACAGCGCACTGTCGGAATGTCGGAAAAGCCCGAGCTCGTCCCGCTCGACAAGATCGCGGCGCAGTTCGGCTTCGAACCGCCGCGCGACCAGGGCATGACCACGGTCGATGTGTGCGAGGGGCTGCTGGACGGTACGGTCCATGCGTTCATCGGGCTTGGCGGCAATTTCCTGCGCGCGATTCCGGACCAGTCGCGGATCGAGCCCGTGTGGGAGAAGATGCAGCTCACGGTCCAGATCGCGACCAAGCTGAACCGAGGGCATTTGTTCAATGGGCGCACCGCCTATCTGCTGCCCTGCCTCGGCCGCAGCGAGGAGGACATTCGGGCGGGCGGTCCGCAGACCGTGACGATCGAGGACAGCTTCAGCCACATCCACGGGTCGCTCGGCCACCGCACTCCGGCGAGCGAGCATCTGAAATCCGAAATGGCGATCGTCGCCGGCATGGCGATGGCGACGGTCGCGCCCAACCCAAACGTGCCCTGGGAGGCGTGGACCGGCGATTACGCGCTGGTGCGCGACCAGATCGCCGAGACCTATCACGAGCAGTTCCACGACATGAACGCGCGGATGTTCGAGCCGGGCGGCTTTTATCGCGGCAACAGCGCGCGCGAGCGAGAGTGGAAGACCGAGAGCGGGAAGGCGGTGTTCACCTCGCCCGAGATGTTGGCGGCGACCGACGTCGCCGATGCCGATGGCCGCTACCGGCTGGTCACGGTGCGCTCGAACGACCAGTTCAACACCACCATCTATGGCTATAGCGACCGGCTGCGCGGGATCGAGGGCAAGCGCGACGTCGTCCTGATGAACCCCGCCGATATCGATCGCGCGGGGCTGCGCGCCGGACAGCGTATCGCGCTGGTCGGCGATGCCGGCGACGGCCATGCCCGCCGCATCGACGGGCTGGAGATCGTGCCCTTCAATCTGCCCGACGGGACGATCGTGGGCTATTATCCCGAGTTGAATCCGCTGATCGCGGTCACGCACCATGATCGCCAATCGAAGACTCCGGCGGCGAAGGCGGTTCCGGTCCGCATCGAAGCGGCGGCTTGATGGCGGAGGCGGAGGCTCTGAAGGACCCGGTCGGGGGCGCCATTGCTTCGATCGCACCGGAGGCACTGGCGGCCAAGGCGGGTCAGCCCTTCGCCCGCATGCTTGTCCTGGCGATGCTCGCCGGGGCGTTCATTGCCTTTGGGTCGCTCGGCTCGCTCGTCGCGCAGGCTAATATGGGCGAGGAGGGCGCCGTGCGCCTCCTGTCCGGCGCCGCATTTTCGACCGGGCTTATCCTGGTGATGATCGTCGGGGCCGAGCTGTTCACCGGGAACACGATGATGGTGCTTCCTGCCGCGACCGGCGCGCTCGCTCTGCCGCGGATGGTCGCGGCCTGGGCAGTGGTGTGGATTGGGAATCTGATCGGCTCGGTCGCGATCGTGCTGTTGTTCGCGGGCGCGGGCGGGCTGGGGGACGGAGTCGGCGCGGCGGCGATGTCGGTCGTGGAGGGGAAGCTGGCCAAGCCGCCGGCGGCGATCTTTGCGTCCGGTATCCTCGCCAACATGCTGGTGTGTCTGGCCGTGTGGATGGCGATGACCGCGCGGACGCTCCCCGCGAAGATTCTCGCGATCGTGGGGCCGATCACGGTCTTCGTCGCGGCGGGGCTCGAACATTCGGTCGCGAACATGTCGCTGTTGCCGCTCGGCTGGCTCGCAGCGCCGACGGCGACCCCGGATATCGCGGCGGGCGCCGTCAATCTGGCGTGCAGCACGCTGGGCAATATCGTCGGCGGTGCGGTGTTGGCGCTGACCATGGCCTTTGGCCACGACGCGCTGCGCCGCGGGGACTGACGGGAACGAGATGGCAATGACGAGCTATTGCGGCAGCCCGCCCTTTCCCAAGGACTGGCTGCTCCGCTGGAATTTCGACCCGGTGCTGCTGGGCGCGCTTGCGGTCTGCGCGCTTCTCGCACTGCGCTCGAACAGGCCCGCGCCTGGTCTGGGCGGGGTCGCAGTGCTGGCAGTGGCATTCGTGTCGCCGCTCTGTGCGCTCAGCGTCGCGCTGTTCTCCGCGCGCGCGGTCCATCACCTGCTGATCGTGGCCGTTGCGGCGCCGTTGCTCGCACTGGCGTTTCCCGCGCGGCGGAACAGCGACCTGGGCGTTGCGCTTCTGGTCGCCACCGCGACGCTGTGGCTGTGGCACGTGCCCACGCTGTATGACCGGGCACTAGCGGACACCCTGACGTACTGGCTGATGCAGCTGACGCTGATCGGGAGCGCGTTCTGGCTGTGGCGGGCGTTGTTCGCCGCCCCGCCCATGCCCGCGACGCTCGCCGCGGTCCTCGCGATGGCGCAGATGGGGATGCTGGGCGCGCTGCTGACCTTTGCCCCCGGCGCGCTGTACGCGGCGCATGCCGGCACGACTTTGGCCTGGGGGATCGGCCAGGTGGCCGACCAGCAGCTTGCGGGACTCATCATGTGGGTGCCCGGCAACCTTCCCTATGCCGTCGTGACGGCGATGCTCGGGCGGCGGGCATGGCTGCGCGCGGCGGGGGTGGCATGATCGTCGCGGTCAAGCTGCTGCACATCGCTGCCTTGTCGATCTGGTGTGCCGGACTGGTCGGGCTGCCGCTGTTGCTGGCCAAGCACGATACTGCGGACGAGCAGACCGACTATGCGCGGCTGCGGATGCTCACGCATCGCTTTTATATCAGCGTCGTCACGCCCGCCGCGGTGGTGTCGATCGCGATGGGCACCGCGCTGATCTTCCTGCGCGGGGTGTTCGTGCCCTGGATGTTCGCCAAGCTCGTGCTGGTCGGGTTGCTGGTGCTGCTCCACGGCTTTGTCGGGCACATGACCGTGACGATCGGCGAAAGCGGCGGCGGCTATGCCCCGAAGCGGGCATGGCCGTTCGTGACCGTGGCGACGGCAGCGATGGTGCTGATCCTGGTCCTGGTGCTCGGCAAGCCGCTGTTGAGCGAGCGCATCGCGCCCGACTGGCTGCTCGAGCCGCAGGATCAGCCCTTGCCGGTGGACGAGGTGCCGATGTGATAGTCGAACACCAGCTTGCCGCCATGCCAGCCGGTAACCGCGGCAAAGCCCGCGGCGAACGCGGACAGCAACACGCCGATCGGCAGTACCGCCTGCTCATATCCCATGGTCAGGCGATAGCCCCAATTCGCCCCAAGGATCGAAAGCAGCATCACGGCGATGACGAAGTGAGTCCAACTGGCGGCCCGCGCGCGGATTCCGGGCACGAGCAGCAGTTCCACGGTGCCCGAAACCCCCGCGAGCAGCCCGAACAGGAATGCCGTGCCGCTGGCCCACAGCCCCGCGCGCGCCCAGAACGCATCGCCGGTCCACCAGTAGAACCCGTCGGCGCCGAGAGTGCACATGGTCAGGGCGATCGGGAAAGCGACCAGCATCGCGTGGATCGGATGGCCGGCAATCGCGATCTTCGACTCGGTGCGATGGAAATTCGGTTGCGCCGATACGGGGTCGATCAGCGCGCCGTCGATTTGCGTTTCGTCTGCCATCCCCGTGCCTTGCACCGAATCGCCGCCGCGATGCCAGCCTTGATTGCCGGCGGCTGCGCCGGGCCGTTGTCCACGCTCGACGCACAGGGCCCGGCGGCGGACGACATTGCGACTTTGTGGTGGGGGATGCTCGCAGGCGCGGCGATACTGTCGCTGCTGGTGTTCGGATTGCTCGCGCTTGCGTTCCGCCGGCGGCAGCGGGGCGGGGCGGGGGGCGCAGGCTTGTGGATCGGCTGGCTGGGCGTCGCGATGCCTGCGGTCATTCTGACGGTCCTGCTCGGCTATGCGCTGATGCTGGGCGAACGGACGATCGCCAGGCCCGCGCCGGGGGTGCTCAAGGTCGATGCGACCGGGCACCAATGGTATTGGAGCTTTCGCCAGCCGGGCGCGGCGGGGGTGATCGAGACCCGCGACGTGCTGAACATCCCCGCCGGGCGCCCGATCGACGTCCAGATCGGCTCGACCGACGTCATTCACAGCTTCTGGGTCCCCCGGCTGGGCGGCAAGATGGACGCCGTCCCCGGCCAGGTGAATGTGCTGCGGCTGGAGGCGAGCGCGCCGGGAATTTTCGAGGGGCAATGCGCCGAATTCTGCGGGCTGCACCATGCCCGCAACCGCTTCCGAGTCATCGCGCACGATCCTGCGGGCTGGGCTGCTTTTCAGAATGGAGCCGGGCGATGACCCCCTTGCGGCGACACCGCGCGCTGACTGCGATCTGGGGCACCCCCAGGGGATGGCGCGGGACGATCGCGTCGGTCAACCATTCGGACATCGGCCGGCGCTTCATCCTTGCCGCGTTCGCTTTTTTCGCGATCGGCGGGATATTGGCGATGCTGATCCGTGCGCAGCTTGCGACGCCGGACAGCGCCTTCGTCGGCCCCGCCGTCTATAACCAGCTCTTCACGATGCATGGCAGCATCATGATGTTCCTGTTCGCGATCCCGATGTTCGAGGGGCTGGCGCTGTACATGCTCCCCAAGATGCTGGGGAGCCGCGACATGGCCTTCCCCCGGCTGTCGGCCTATGGCTGGTGGTGCTATCTGTTCGGCGGGAGCATCCTGATCGGGGCGCTCGCGCTCGGCGTGGCGCCCGATGGCGGATGGTTCATGTACACCCCGCTATCGTCCAAGGCCTATACGCCGGGGATCAACGCCGATGTCTGGTTGCTCGGCATCACCTTTGTCGAGATTTCAGCGATTTCCGCCGCGATCGAGATCATCGTCTCGGTGCTCAAGCTGCGCGCGCCGGGGATGCGGCTGGACCGGATGCCGCTGTTCGCCTGGTATCTGCTGATCACCGCCTTCATGATGATCGTGGCGTTTCCGCCGCTGATCCTGGGTTCGATCCTGCTGGAGGTCGAGCGCGCGTTCGATTGGCCGTTCTTCGATCCCGTGCGGGGCGGAAGTGCGATGCTGTGGCAGCATTTGTTCTGGCTGTTCGGCCACCCTGAGGTCTACATCATCTTCCTGCCCGCCGCCGGAGTGGTATCGACGGTGCTGCCGGTGATGGCCCGCACCACGATCCTCGGCTATGGCTGGATCGTGGCGGCGTTGCTTGCGCTGGCGTTCCTCAGCTTCGGGCTGTGGGTCCACCACATGTTCACCACCGGCATACCACACATGGCGCTGGGGTTCTTCTCCGCAGCGTCGGCGCTGGTCGCGGTGCCGACCGCGATCCAGGTGTTCGCGTGGATCGGGACATTGTGGAACGGCAGGCCGGAGCTTAAGCTGCCGATGCTGTACCTGCTCGGTTTCTTCCAGGTATTCGTGCTGGGCGGGCTGACGGGCGTGATGCTGGCGATGGTGCCGTTCGACGGGCAGGCGCATGACAGCTATTTCGTCGTCGCCCATCTTCACTACGTGCTGGTCGGCGGGTTCATTTTCCCGATGCTCGCGGGCGCGCATTACTGGCTGCCTCATTTCACCGGGCGGGCGCGGGTCCCGCGACTGGGCGAGGCGGCGTTCTGGCTGATAATAATCGGGTTCAACCTCACCTTCTTCCTGATGCACCTGACCGGGCTGCTGGGGATGCCGCGGCGCATCTATTCCTATTCCGGCGACATGGGGTGGACATGGCTCAACCTGTTGTCGTCGGTGGGCAGCTTCATCATGGCGTTCGGGTTCGCGTTGTTCGCGATCGATGTCGGGCTCCAGATTTTCGCCTCGCGCCGCAGCCGCCGCAATCCGTGGCGCGCGGGCACGCTGGAATGGGCGATGCCGCTTCCCCCCGCCGCGTATAACATCGCCAGCCAGCCGCATGTCGACGACCGCGAGCCGCTTGCGGCCGATCCCGAGCTGGCGCTCAAGCTCGTGCGCGGCGAGGGGTATCTGCCCGAAGCGCGGTATGGCTGGCGCGAGACGATGGCAGTGGACAGTGCCACTGGCGCAGTCGACCATGTCGTCATCCTGCCGGGCAATACCCGGCTGCCGATCCTGACTGCCGTGGTGACCGGCGGTTTCTTTCTGTCGCTGCTGCTCGGCCAATATTGGCTCGCGCTTCTCCCGCTGGCCGGGGTGGTAGCGCTGGGGTGGCGTTGGGCGTGGCTGCTCGGTGCGCGCGAGGATGTGGGTGCCGTCGCGATCGGGCTGGGCCAGACTGCGCCGATCCATCGCGAAGTCGCGGGGGCGCCGAGCTGGTGGGGGACCAGCTTGCTGCTCGTCGCCGATGCCACGCTGCTGGCGTCGCTGGTGTTTGGCTATGCGTTTCTCTGGGTGGTCGCGCCGAACTGGCCGCCCCCCGAACGGATCGACGGCGGTGTCGCGATCGGGGTGATCGCCGCCGCGGCGGCGGTGTCGGCCGCAGTGCTGGCGCGCCGGGCGCAGGCATCGGTCGGAACCGGATCGCTCGGCCCGGCCCGGCGGGCTGCGCTGGCAGGCGCGGCGGCGCAGGCGATCGTCGCCGGCGCGTTGGTCGCGACCGGGGTCACGGCATTGCCGGCGCCGACCGGCCATGCCTATGCCGCCGCGAGTTGGGCGCTGATCGCTTATGCGACGCTGCATGCCGCCATCGCCTTGCTGTGCAACGGCTTCCTCGCGGCGCGCATCCGGGCGGGCTATGTTTCGGCGGCGCGCGCGCAGGAGGCGGCGATCGCCCGGCTGTTCGGCGACTATGCCGCGGTGGCGACGATCCTCGTGCTGCTATGCCTGTTCGTTCCGGAGCTGGTGGCATGAGGCTGTTGCTGCGCGCCAGCGCCGGGCTGCTGCTCTGGGGCTTCGGTTTTGCGCTGCTCTACGCGATGCACGGGCTGGGCTGCGCGCGCGAAGGCGAGGGCGCTGCGCTGATCGGCTTCACGCTGTTCCGGGCGAGCCTGATCGGGACCTGGCTGCTCCTCGCCGCGGCGGGGGCTGCGGTCATCTGGTGGGCGCGACGCTCGCCCCCGGGGCTCGAGCGGCGGCTTGCACTGGCCTCCGCAGTGACGGGGCTGGTCGCGACGATCGTCACCGGCATGCCCGTGGCGGCGACCTCCGTCTGCGTGTGAAGCAAGGGGGACGCCGCCCTTGGGAAGCGTCCCCGCATGCCGTCAGAAGGCGGCGATGCCCGTGATCGCACGCCCCAGGATCAGCGCATGGACGTCGTGCGCGCCCTCATAGGTGTTGACGGTCTCGAGGTTCATCGCGTGGCGCATGACCTGATATTCGCCCGAAATGCCGTTGCCGCCGTGCATGTCGCGCGCCATCCGCGCGATATCGAGTGCCTTGCCGACATTGTTGCGCTTGACGATCGAGATCATCTCGGGCGCGAACTTGCCCGCATCCATCAGCCGCCCGACGCGCAGCGACGCCTGTAGCCCCAGCGCGATGTCGGTCTCCATGTCGGCCAGCTTCTTCTGGAAAAGCTGGGTCGCGGCAAGCGGACGACCGAATTGGTGGCGATCGAGCCCATATTGGCGCGCGGCATGGAAACAGAATTCGGCGGCGCCCAGCGCCCCCCAGCTGATCCCGTAGCGCGCACGGTTGAGGCACGAGAATGGGCCCTTCAGCCCCTCGACATCGGGCAGCAGCGCATCCTCGCCGACTTCGACTTCGTCGAGCAGGATCATGCCGGTGATCGACGCACGCAGCGACAGCTTGCCCTCGATCTTGGGCGCCTCCAGCCCCTTCGCACCCTTTTCGAGCACGAAGCCGCGGATCGCGCCGCCATGCGCGTCCGACTTCGCCCAGATCACGAACACGTCGGCGATCGGCGAATTGGAAATCCAGGTCTTGGCGCCGTGGAGCCGATAGCCGCCGTCGATCTTGGTCGCGCGGGTGCGCATCCCGCCGGGATCGGAACCGGCATCGGGCTCGGTCAGCCCGAAACAGCCGATCCACTCGCCGCTCGCCAGCTTGGGCAGATAACGGCGCTTCTGCGCTTCGGACCCGAATGCATGGATCGGGTACATGACCAGGCTCGACTGGACGCTCATCATCGAGCGATAGCCCGAGTCGATGCGCTCGACTTCGCGCGCGATCAGGCCATAGGCGACATAGGAGGTGCCGACGCCGCCATATTCCTCCGGGATCGTGGGGCCGAGCAGCCCCAGCGCACCCATTTCGCGGAAGATCTCGGGATCGGTCGTCTCGTTGGCGAAGGCGTCGATGATGCGCGGCGCCAGCTTGTCCTCGGCATAGGCGCGGGCGCTGTCGCGGATCATCCGCTCATCGTCGTCGAGCTGGTCCTCGATCAGGAACGGGTCGGCCCAGTCGAATTTCTGCAAGGGACTATCCTCAGTTTGCTAGGGTTGTTCGTCAGGCAGGGACGACGGCAATGGTCTCGATCTCGACCTTCGCCGCAGCCTCCATCAGCGCGACCACCTCGACCACCGCCATCGCCGGAAAATGCTTCCCGATCAATGCGCGATATGCCTCGCCGATGCCGGCGAGCCCGTCGAGATACTCCGAACGGCTGGTAATGTACCAGGTCATGCGCACGATATGCTCAGGCCCGGCGCCGTCCTCGGCAAGGATCGCGAGCGTGTTGACCAGCACCTGGCGGAACTGGCCGACCAGGTCGGTCGCGACAAACGTCTCGGTCTCGTCCCAGCCGACGACGCCGGCGGTGAAGACCATGCGACCGCTGGCGGAAACGCCGTTGGAATAGCCGCGGGGCCGTTTCCAGCCGGGGGGCAGCAGGCTTCGCATCGTCATGGGCACTCTCTGTTCAGGCATAATAGCAGGGCGGGGGGCCAGGGCACCGATTTCTGCCGCGCGAGATCGGTCAGGACCTGGGTGTAGCGGACGTGGAACCGCGGCTCGCCGCCCGAGCTGATGTCGAGCGCGAGGTCGACCGAACTGCGCCCCACGCGCGTCACGGCGACGCGGATGTCGAGCAGGTCGCCCAGGCGGCTGGGCGCCGCGAAGCTGGCGTGCAGGTCGACCGTGGGCAGCCCCATGCCCAGTTCGAGGTGCATCGTCCGGCGGCTGCACCCGAGTATCTCGGCGGACCAATCCTCGATCGCGGCGTCGCACAGCTCGAAATAGCGGGGATAATAGGCGATGCCTGCCGGATCGCAGTGGGCGAAGCGCAAGGGGTAGGTGACGCTGAACATCAGGCGGCGCTGTCGGCCAGATGCTGGCGCGCGATCACGACCTTCTGCACCTCGGACGCGCCTTCATAGATGCGTAGCGCGCGGACCTCGCGGTACAGCGCCTCGACCGGCACGCCCACCGTGACGCCGAGCCCGCCGAACATCTGCACCGCCTTGTCGATCACGCTTTGCGCGCTGTCGGTGGCGTGGAGCTTGGCGAGCGCGGCCTCGCGCGTGTTGCGCACGCCCCGCACGTCGCGCAGCCACCCGGCGCGGTAAATCAGCAGCGCCGAGGTATCGATGTCGAGCACCATCTCGGCCAGCTTCGACTGGGTGATCGGATTGTCGGCCAGCGTGCCGTTGCCGAGCCGGCGTACCCGCACCCGCGCGGTCGCCTCGTCCAGCGCGCGGCGGGCAAAGCCGAGCGCAGCGGCGCCCACGGTCGTGCGGAAGATGTCGAGCGTCGCCATCGCCGCGGCAAATCCCCGCCCGGCCTCGCCCAGCAGCGCGGTCTCGGGCAGCGCCATGTCGGTGAACGCCAGCGTCGCCAGCGGGTGCGGCGCGATCACCTCCAGCCGTTCGGTTACCGCCAGCCCGGGGGTGTCGGCGTCCACGACGAACGCCGAAATCCCGCGCGAGCCGGGCGCCTCGCCGGTGCGGGCGAACAGCACATAATAATCGGCGATCCCGCCATTGGAGATATAGGTCTTGGCGCCGTTGACGCGGTAGCCATTGGCGGTCCGCTCGGCGATGGTCTCCATCGATGCCACGTCCGATCCCGAGGCGGGCTCGGTCAGCGCAAACGCGGCAATCTTTTCGCCGCGCGCGACGGCGGGGAGATAGGCCCGCTTCTGCGCCTCGGTGCCGAGCAGCGTGATCGTCCCCGAGCCCAGTCCCTGCATCGCAAAGGCGAAGTCGGCGAGCCCCGAATGCCGCGCCAGCGTCTCGCGGATCAGCGCCAGCGAGCGGATGTCGAGCGTCTCATGGATGCCGCCATAGGCTGCCGGCACGCAGTAACGCAGCCATCCGGCATCGCCCAGGCTGCGGACCAGCGCGCGGCACTCGGCATCGACATCGCCGCCATGCGCAGGGGCGAGGGTCGCGGCGCACCACGCGTCGAGTTCGTCCGCCAGCCGGCGGTGGCCATCATCTAGGAACGGCCAGTCGAGGAAGCTGCGGTCGGCCATCAGTCGCCCTCGAACACAGGCGTGCGCTTGTCGGCAAACGCCTCGAACGCGCGGCGGAAATCGTTGGTCGCCATGCAGATCGCCTGCGCCTGCGCCTCCATTTCGATCGCGGTTTCGATACCGACCGCCCATTCGGTGTTGAGCTGGGTCTTGGTGATGCCGTGCGCGAAGGTCGGGCCTGCGGCGAGCGATCGGGCGAGCGCCAGCGCGTCCTCGACCAACGCGTCGGCGGCGACCAGCCGGTTGTGGAAACCCCAGCGCTCGCCTTCGTCGGCGGTCATCATCCGGCCCGTGTAAAGCAACTCCGCCGCGCGCCCCTGGCCGATGATCCGCGGCAGGATCGCGCACGCGCCCATGTCGCACCCGGCCAGCCCGACGCGGGTGAACAGGAAGGCAGTCTTTGCCGAGGGGGTCGCGAGGCGCAGGTCGGACGCCATTGCCAATATCGCCCCGGCGCCGACGCAGATGCCGTCGATCGCCGCGACGATCGGCTGCGGACAGGCGCGCATCGCCTTGACCAGGTCGCCGGTCATCCGCGTGAAGGCGAGCAGTTCGGGCATCGCCATCCGCGTCAGCGGGCCGATGATCTCATGCACGTCGCCGCCCGACGAGAAATTGCCCCCCGCGCCAGTGACGACCACCGCCTTGACCGCGGGCGTGTAGACCAGCGCGCGGAACGCATCGCGCAGTTCGGCATAGCTTTCGAAGGTGAGCGGGTTCTTGCGCTCGGGCCGGTTGAGCGTGACGGTGGCGACGCCGTCAGCGAAATGCCAGCCGAAATGGACGGGCGCGAAATGCTCGGGGTTCATGGCTGTTCCTCTCCGGTATCGGCGGCGAGCGAGGTCTTGAGCACGCCGAGCAGGTCGTACATCGCCACGCGCTCCTCGCGCGGGACGCCCGCCAGCATCGCCTCGATCCATTCATGGTGCGATTCGGCGAGCCCGGTGAAGCAGTCACGCCCCGCCTCGGTCAGCCGCGCGATCGACGCGCGGCCATCGGTGGGGGACGCCGCCATGCTGACATAGCCCTCGCGCAGCAGCGCCTGCACGACCCCGGTGACATTGCCGCTCGACACCAGCAGCGCCTGTGACAGCTGGCCCATCGTCATCCCCTCGGGGTGGCGATCCAGCGCCGCCATCACGTCGAACCGGGGCAGGGTGATGCCATATTGATCGGCAAAGCGCCGCTTGAGCCGCTTCTCGATGACGGTGGTGCAGGTCAGCAGCCGCAGCCACAGCCGGACGCTGGTCCGGTCGTCGAGTGCGCCGTCATGCTTTTCGCGGATCATCGTCTCACTGCTCACATCACTTCTCCGCCGGCGACGAGGATCGCCTGGCCGGTGATCGACTTGGCCGAGGGCAGGCTGAGCCACAATGCCGCCTCGGCGACTTCGGCGGGTTCGATCAGCCGCTTCTGCGGATTGAATCGCGTCAGCTCGGCCAGCGCCTCGGCTTCGCTGCGTCCGGTCTTGCTGCGGATCGTGGCGATCGTTGCCGAGACGATGTCGGTGTCGGTGAAGCCCGGGCACACGGCGTTGACGGTCACCCGGCTCCCCGCCAGTTCGAGCGCGAGCGCGCGGGTAAGCCCGATTGCGGCGTGCTTCGACGCGACATAGGGCGCGGTATAGGCATAGCCGCGGACGCCGGCGGTCGAGGCGATGGTGACGATCCGGCCTGCCGGTGCGTCGAGCAAGTCGGGCAAAGCGGACTGGCAGCAATGGAACAGCGCATCGACATTCACTGCCATCGTCGCGCGCCATGCCTCTGCGGTGACTTTGGCAAAGGGGGCACTGGTCGCGGCACCGGCGTTGTTAACGAGGATACCGATCGGGCCATGCGCGGCCCGCGCCTCGGCGAAAGCGGCGTCGACCGCCGCGCAATCGGTAATGTCGGCAGGCGCGACACACGCGCCGGGCAAGGTCGCCGCCACCGCTTCCAACGCGTCGCGACGCCGCCCGACCAGCGTCAGCGCCGCGCCCTCCGCCGCCAGCGCGCGCGCGATCGCCGCCCCGATCCCCGAGCCGCCGCCGGTGACCAGCGCATGCACGCCCTGAAGCCGCATCTCAGCCACGCAGCAATGCGTCCTGCTCGGCGGCGCGCTTGAGGTTGCGGGCAAGCTGGCCCATCCCGGCGGCGTAGTTCGGGGGCACCGCGACCCCGCGATAGCCGTGCTGGGCGGCGGCGCGCAGCGTCCACATCGGGTCGATCATGTGCGGGCGGCCCACCGCGACCAGATCGGCACGCCCGGCGGCGAGGATCGAGTTGGCGTGATCGGTCTCGAAGATGTTGCCCACCGCCATCGTCGATACGCGCGCTTCGTTGCGGATCTGGTCGGCGAAAGGCGTCTGGAACATCCGGCCATAGACCGGGCTGCACTCCGCCCAGGTCTGCCCGGCGGACACGTCGATCAGGTCGGCGCCCGCATCGTGGAACGCCTGCGCGATCAGCACTGCCTCGTCCGGCGTGACGCCCTGGTCCCCCATCCAGTCGGTGGCGGAGATGCGGACTGACATCGGGCGCTCGGCGGGCCAGGCGGCGCGCATCGCCGCGAACACCTCCAGCGGGAAGCGCAGCCGGTTCTCGCGGCTGCCGCCATAGTCGTCGGTGCGCTTGTTCTGGAGCGGGGTGATGAAGCTCGACAACAGGTAACCATGCGCGGCGTGCAGCTCGACCATGTCGAACCCGGCATCGACCGCCATCCGGGTCGAAGCGACGAAGGCGTCGCGCACCGCATCCATGTCCGCGCGCGTCATCGGGCGCGGCGTCTGGTTCGCGGCGCTCCACGGCACGTCGGACGCGGCGATCAGCGGCCAGTTGCCGCTCTCCAGCGGCGTGTCCATCCCCTCCCACCCGATCCGGGTCGATCCCTTGGCCCCCGAATGGCCGAGCTGGAGGCAGATCTTCGCGCTGCTGTTCGCGTGGACGAAATCGGTGATGCGGCGCCATGCCGCGACATGCTCGGGCGCGTACATGCCCGGGCATCCCGGGGTGATCCGCGCGTCGGGCGAAACACAGGTCATCTCGGTATAGACCAGCCCGGCGCCGCCCTGTGCCCGCGCGCCATAATGGACGAGGTGGAAGTCGCCCGGCGTGCCGTCCACCGCGCTGTACATCGCCATCGGCGATACGACGATGCGGTTCGCCAGCGTCAGCTCGCGAAGCCGATAGGGCGCGAACATCGGCGGGGCGGCCTCGTTGCCCGGCCCGCCGGGCGCCTGCGCCTGGAACCAGCGCTCGACGCTCTCCAGCCAGCCCTTGTCGCGCAGGCGGAGGTTCTCGTGGCTGACGCGCTGCGAGCGGGTCAGCAGCGAATAGGCAAACTGGATCGGCGCGAAGGGCAGATAGCGGTCGAGCGTCTCGAACCACTCAGTCGAGTTGCGGGCGCTGTTCTGGAGCTTGAGCACCTCGACGCTGCGCTCGGCCTGGTACTCGGCGAGCGCCTCGTCGCGGGCGAGGCCGGGGCGGTTGAGCACTTCGGCAAGCTTGATCGCATCCTCCAGCGCAAGCTTGGTGCCCGAGCCGATCGAGAAATGCGCGGTATGCGCGGCATCGCCCAGCAGCACGATCTTGTCATAGGACCAGCGCCCGGTGATGATCCGGCGGAAGTTGAGCCACGCCGCCGATCCGCGCAGATGCGCGGCGTTGGACATCAGCGCATTGCCGTCCAGATGCTTTGCAAAAACGCGCTCGCTCCACGCGATCGCCTCGTCCTGGCCCATCGTGTCGAGCCCCAGCGCAGCCCAGGTCTCGGGCGCCATCTCGACGATGAAGGTCGAGAGGCTGTCATCGAAGCGATAGGCATGCGCCCAGACCCAGCCCTCCTCCAGCTGCTCGAACGCGAAGGTGAAGGCGTCGAACACCTTGTGCGTGCCCAGCCAGATATACTTGTTGCGGCGCGGCTGGATGTCGATGTCGAAATGCTCGGCATAGCGATCGCGGATGCGGCTGTTCGCGCCGTCCGCCGCGATGACGAGGTCATAGTCGGCCCAGTCCGCCAGTTCGGCGCTCGCCTCCTGCTCGAAATGCAGGACCACACCCAGCGCGCGGGCGCGGTCCTGCAGGATCGCGAGCAGGCGCTTGCGACCGATGCCGATAAAGCCGTGGCCCGACGAGCGGACGCTTTCGCCGTGGATGCGGACGTCGATATCGTTCCAATGCGTGAATTCCTGCGCGATCGTCTCGCCGCTGACCGGGTCGTTGGCGCGCAGATTGTCCACGGTCTGATCGGAGAAGACCACGCCCCATCCGAACGTGTCGCCCTCACGGTTGCGTTCGAACACATGGACCTCGTGCGCGGGATCGCGCAGCTTCATCGAGATGGCGAAATAGAGGCCCGCCGGGCCGCCGCCGAGGCATGCGATCTTCATGGGCTTGCGACTCCTGCAGTGCGATTGCGCTTATTATCCTATGCGGCCTTGAAAATGTTTCAAGCCTAAAATATCAAGCTTAAAGTATCCAGATTCACGCAAAGTCGGACGGGAGTGGCATCAGATGAAATGGCCGGCACAGCGCCTCGCGGCGGGGTCGAAAAAGAGCTTCGGCATGTATGACGAGGCATCGAAGCTCGATGCGCAGGGCGTGGACCTGATCCACCTCGAATTCGGGCGCCCGCACGCCGACACGCCCGTGCATATCAAGGAAGCGACCAAGGCCGCGCTCGACGCCGGCATCGTCCATTATGGCGATTTCCGCGGCACCTTGTCGTTCCGCCAGGCGCTGGTCGACAAGCTGCGCACCTTCAACAAGCTCGATTACGGCGTCGACGAAGTGCTGGTGACCAACGGGCTTACCCATGCGTCGTTCGCCGCGTTCATGGCGGCGATCGATCCGGGCGACGAAGTCCTGCTGCTCGACCCCTATTACCCCCAGCATATCGGCAAGACCGAGCTGGCCGGCGGCAAGGTGGTGATCGCGCAGCTCGACAAGGCCAAAGGCTTCGCGATCTCGCGCGATGCGATCGCCGCGAAGATCACCGATCGCACGCGGATGATCGTGCTGGTCAATCCCGCCAATCCCACCGGCCGCGTGTATAGCCGCGCGGAACTCCAGATCGTCGCCGATCTCGCGGTCGAGCACGACCTGCTCGTGCTGTCGGACGAGGTGTACGAGTATATCACCTATGGCCAGGCGGAGCATCTGAGCATCGCGGCGCTGCCGGGGATGCGCGCGCGGACGATCACCTGCTTCGCCTTTACCAAGGCCTATTCGATGGACGGCTGGCGGATCGGCTATCTCACTGCCGACGCGGCGCTGATGCCCGCGATCCTGCGCATCGCGATGACCGACGTGACGCATGTCAACGTCTTCATCCAGGAGGGCGCGCGCGCCGCGGTCACCGGGCCGCAGGATGCGATGCTGGCGATGGTCGAGGCCGATCGCCGCAAGCGCGACATCGTCGTCCAGGCGCTGAACCAGATGCCGGGGGTCACCTGTGCCGAGCCGGAGGGGACGATCTATGCCTTTCCCGACATCAGCGGCACCGGGCGCGGGTCGCAGGAGCTGGCGATGGAGATCCTGCAAAAGGCGCATGTCGTCGTCGAGTCCGGCAGCTTCTACGGACCGGCGGGCGAGGGGCATTTGCGCGTGTGCTTCGGCTCGGAATCCGAAGCGCGGGTGACCGAGGCGATGGAGCGGCTGACGCGGTTCTTCAACGCATTGTAACACAGGGCAGGGGCGGCGCCGGGCGAGCCGCCCGCGCCGCTTATCCCCAGGCATGAACCATCCGGGAGAACGGCAATGAAGACGAAGACCAGGCTCCAATTCGCCGCGGCGCTCGTCGTCGCGCCGTTGCTTTCCCTTGGCGCGGCGCCGCTGCCCGTCCATGCGCAGGCCGCCCCGTCGGGCTATGACGCGCTCGTCGCGCTCTATGACGAGTTCCGCGCCTTCGTCGCGCCGCCGGTCGTCAAGGGCGTGACCGATTATTCGCCGGCAGCGATGGCGCGGCATTATGCGGGGCTGAAGCGGCTACAGGCGCGGCTCGCCGCGATCGACGACAGCGCGTGGCCGATCGCACAGCGCGTCGATTACCGGGTGGTGCGGGCCGAGATGCACGGGCTCGAATTCCAGCACCGCGTCGTCGAGCCATGGAAGCGCGATCCCGCATTCTACAGCACCACCAATCTGGGGTTCGGGCCCAAGATGGAAGGCGCGATTGCGCTCCCGAAACTGCCGATCGCGCCTGCCAAGGCGAAGACGCTGGCGGCGCAGCTGAATGCGGTGCCCGAAGTGCTGCGTCAGGCGCGGGCGAACCTGACCGACGCGCGCGGCGACCTTGCCCGGCTCGCGATCCAGCAGAAGCAGGTCGAAGTGAATGTCTATGGCGAGCTGGCAGCGCAGGCGGACACGCTCCAGCCCGCACTCGCCGCACCCGCCCGGCGCGCGCAGGCGGCGGCGGCGGATTTCAGGACATGGCTGGAGGGGATCGAGGCGACGCTCCCGGCGCATGGCGGCGTCGGCAGGGAGAATTACGCCTGGTATCTCCGCAACGTCCTGCTCCTCGCTTACACGCCCGAGGAGATCGAGACGATCGGCGAGCGCGAATATGAGCGCCAGGTCGCGTTCCTCAAGATCGAGGAGCATCGCAACCGCGCGATCCCGATGATCGATCCGGTCCAGACCCGCGCCCAGTTCGACGCCAAGCGCAAGGCGGAGGACGAGGACCTGCTCCGCTTCCTGCGCGACGGCGACTGGATGACGATCCCCGATTATGTGCAGCACGACCCCGAAGAGGGGCCCTATGTCTTCCCGTTCGAGAAGGACCCGTCCAAGCCCGGCCTGTTCGATCCGCCGCAGCATCTCCATTTCTTCTTCCAGGCCGAGTTCCGCGACGGGCGCCCGTTGCGCGCGCACAATTTGCCCGGGCATGCCTTTGACGGGCTCCAGGCCGCGCGCGACACGCGGCCAATCCGCGGCGGAAAGCGCCTGTTCTTCGTCAACGGGCTGCGCAACGAAGGCTGGTCCTTCTATCTCGAGGAGTTCATCCTCCAGGCGGGGCTGCTCGAGGATCGGCCCAAGACGCGCGAGATCGACTATATCCTCGGCGCCAAGCGCGCCGCGCGCATCCTGCCCGAGCTGAAGATGCAGGCGAACGAATGGACCTGGAAACAGGCCAATGCCTCGCTGGTCGCGCGCACGCCGAAATGGATGCAGCCCGGCGACGCGGTCGCGCAGTTCGATATCGAGCTCTACCTGCGCCAGCCCGGCTATGGCATCGGCTATTATATGGGCAAGGTCGAGCTGGAGAAGCTGCTGGCCGAGGTCGCGATGCAGGAAGGCGACACCTTCGACATCAAGCGCTTCCACGATCGCTTCCGCGCCGCCGGGTCGATCCCGATCTCGCTGATCCGGTGGGAGATGACGGGCAGGGACGACGAGATCCGCCGGATGGACGGCAGGCCCTAAACCCAAAAACCCCGCGGCCCCTTGGATGGGACCGCGGGGCCTCCCGGTTGCGACCCAGGGGTTATCGCTTGAGTTCGGACAGCGGCGTATGCGCCCAGAAGCGCTGGACCTCATCGTCAAATCCGGTGAGATCGTAGCGCAGCAGCGACACCGGCAGGCGCCCGGTGGTCATCAGATAATCGTGATAGTCCCGGATCCGGAACGCATCGCCCAACTGGCGCTTGCGGTCGACCATCAGCTTCTGGAGCTGCATCATTCCGATGGTGTAGGTCATGCCATAGCCCGGCGGGCGCCGGATATAGATGCCGGCATCGGAGCGCGCGACATTGTCGTCGAGATAGGGCGTCCATCGCTTCCAGAACGTCATCGTCTCGGCGACGGTCATCTCGTTGCGCTGCATCCTGACGTCGCCCATCGTGCGCGCGGCGCGGAACAGGCCGAAGATGTAGATCAGCTCGCGCGTCCGCGGGCGATCGTCGAACAGCCCGAGCTGGAGCGCGGTCTCCTCCAGGTAAAAGCCCCAGCCCTCGGTGCGGCCGCTGTCGCTGATCGCGCGGCGGATCGGATCGGTGACGTGCTTCGCGGTCATCCCGTCGAAGCGATGGCCGGGGAAGGTGGCGTGGAGGTGATCGGGCGAGACGTCGCGAAACTGGACCTGTTCCCAGAACATCGGCCCCGTCGGGCGGACGATCCACGGCGCGTTATAGCCGAGCTCCTGATAGGTTTTGGGGATATAGTCGGGGACCGTGATGATCTCCTCGTCCACCAGCCATTTGCGGATCTTGGCATCGGTGCCCGCAAGCTGCGCCTCATATTCCGCGGCGGATTTGGGAAGCTGAAGCTCGGGCAGCTTGCGGTTGCGGTGGCGCTCGGTGGTGTAGTTCGCCCAGTGCCGCTCGAGCTCGCGCTGCGCGAGGTCGACGACCTGGTCGGAAGTATAGGGCATCAGCCGGACATTGGTCAGGAACCAGTCATAGGCCGGCTTGCCGACCCCCGCCCGCGCCGTCATCTTCGGGCGATTGGCAGTCAGCCAGTCGCGAAAGCCGGCGATCGCCTTTTCGGCAGCGGCGATGTCGGGGACCAGCGCCGGCTGCTGCTTCGCGGCGCGCGCGTGCAGGTCTGCGAACCACCCGATCAGCCCCTCGGGCTCGACTGCGCGATAGGGCATGCCATGCCCCACGCCGTCGCCATGCGACAGGCTGTGCAGCGCGAGGTCGGCATAGTCGGAGGCGACGGCGTCCAGATTGATGCGCGCCTGTGCCAGATAGGCGGGGATCGACCGGAGCCGCGCGCGATAGGCGGGGAGGGCGTCCGGCTTGAGCGGCAGCTCGGCATAGGCGAGGCGTTGGAGCTCGTCGACATACATGCCGGGGTCGCGCGCCCAGGGCTTGGTGACGTTGAGGATGAAATCCTGCTGGTCGAGCTGCGCGCGCACCGCGAGATAATTGGCCTGCTGGTGCCGATCCCATTTCGCGACCGCAAAGTCGGGGAGGCGGGCCTGGAGCGCGCGCAGTTCGGCGCGACGCTTCTCGACCGTGGCCGGGCTGTAATCGACGACGCCGTCGACGGGCTTGGGGTCCTTCCAGCCATTGAACTCGGCGAACAGCGCGACGAGCCCGTCATAACTGCCGGTGCCGTTGGGCGGACCCGCAGGCTGCGCCGCGACCTGCGCGCTTGCCGCCGGTGCGATCCACGCCGAAAGGGCGGTACACCCCAGCAACAGGGATGCCAGCGCAACGCGAGTGCCCTTCGCCATCGATCGTCCTTTCGTGAAGCCACGCCACAGCGGCAACGGCACACGCGTCCATTAACGCGTGAATATGGATACGATGTAGGGAGTTTCGTGATCCGTCAAGAGCCGTGCGCACAGGCGCGCATCAGGATCGCCTGCGCTGAAAACGTCGGCAGCCAGCGATCCGGCGCGTGGCAGACTCATGCAGCCTTCCCTCTCCGCTCGAATCAAAGTGGAATATCCAAGGCGGCATCCACGCAATTATAGTTCAAGCCGCCGCATCCTGGCCGAGTCGCTCCATCCAACGCCCGCGAATGTCGCGAGAATGCGCAATGTTGCAGAAATTTTGCACGCCGCGATTGACCGACCACGACTAATATGCTCAAAATCACGCACTTGTTCACGAGATAAGGCGGCGCCCGGAGAGGCAGCGGCCGGGAACAGGCTCGCAGGGCGGGGATATCATTCGGGGAGATATGAAAATGCGGACTAATCGGATTTCGGCGACGCAAATCGCACTAAGGGGTAGCTCGGCACTGCTGGCGGCAGCATTGGCGATGGGAAGCGCGCTGGCGCAGACGACGGACAGCGCTTCTGCGAGCCCCGAGGAAAATGAATCGATCACCGTCACCGGGTCGCGCATCCCGCGCCCCGACGTCGATTCGAACAGCCCGGTCAACGTGATCGGCAGCGAGGAAATCCGCCAGACCGCCGCACTCGAGACCGAGCAGCTGCTTAATGCGCTGCCCCAGGCCGTGGCCGGAGCGGGCGCGCAGTCGAACGCGGGCAATGGCTCGGCGACGGTCAACCTGCGCAATCTGGGCGCCGCGCGTACGCTGGTCCTGCAGAACGGTCGCCGCATCGTCGGATCGAGCCAGGACGGCGTCGTCGATCTTAACATGATCCCGCCCTCGCTGATCGAGCGCGTTGAAGTCGTCACCGGCGGCGCCTCCGCCGTCTATGGCTCGGACGCGATGGCCGGTGTCGTCAACTTCGTCACCAAGACCGATTTCTCGGGGCTCGAACTCGGCGCCCAATATGGCATCACCGACCGGGGCGACGGTCGCCGCTACAATCTCGAATTCACCGTCGGCGGCAATTTCGCCGATGGCCGCGGCAACATGGTCTTCACCGGCAGCTATTACGACCGCTCGATGATCAAGGGCGCCGCCCGCGACCATGCCAGCCTGTATCTGGTCGACGCGGTGCAGAACGGCGTGGGCGTGCTCGTCCCCGGTGGTAACGGCGTCACGCCGCAGGGCACGATCTTCACGCCCGCGCTGGTCGGCAAGAAGGACCAGTTCGGCAACACGATCGGCACCGCCGGCATCTTCTTCGCGCCCGAGGGATGGCGCGCCTATACGACGGCGGACGGCTTCAACGACCGCCCCTATACCAACCTCCAGATGCCGATGAAGCGCTGGCAGGGATCGATCATCGGCCATTACGACGTCGCCGAAGGCATCACCGCCTTCTGGGAAGGCGCCTATGTCCGCAACGAGATCAACTCGACGCTGGGCGCGGTGCCGATGAGCAGCTCGGGCTTCATCCCGGGATTCCAGCTCGATCTGCGTAACCCCTATCTCGCACCGTCGCTGCGGAGTTTCCTGAGCACCAACCTCGACAGCGACGGCGACAATCTGGTCACGCTGAACATCAACCGCCGCCTGCTCGACTTCGGTTCGCGCACCGACGACCAGACGCGCGAATTCTCGCGCTTCGTCGCGGGTTTCAAGGGCGCGCTGACCGACCGGCTGAACTGGGAAGTCTTTTACAACCAGGGCGATGTCTCGATCACCGAGGTCCAGGGCGGTGGCGTGCTGATCGACAATTTCGCGAACAGCTTCCTCACCAACCCCAGCAATCCCTATGATTGCGCGACCACCGATCCCCGCTGCGTCACGATCAACCCGTTCGGGCTGAATTCGATGACCAAGCCGATGATCGACTATATCTATACCAACCTGACCAACATCACGCGCCTCCACCAGAAGCAGGCGGGCGCGAGCGTCACGGGCACGTTGTTCAGCCTGCCGGCCGGTAATGTCGGCATCTCGGTCGGTGCCGAATATCGCAAGGAAAGCTCCACCTTCACGCCGGATCAGCTCTATATCCAGGGCAAGGCGCTCTCGCGCTCGGCGGGTATCCAGGCGACCGGCGGCAGCTTCGACGTCAAGGAAGTCTATGGCGAGCTCGTCGTGCCGATCCTGGCCGACTTGCCGTTCGTCAACCTGCTCGCGTTCGAAGGCGGCATCCGGTATTCGGACTACTCGACTGCGGGCGGCGTGACCTCATGGAAGGCCGGCGGCGAATATTCGCCGGTATCGGGCCTCAAGTTCCGCGGCCTCTACCAGCGGGCGGTGCGCGCGCCGAACGTGATCGAGCTGTACTCGGGCACCACCAACACCGCACCGCAGGCGACCGATTTCTGCAACGCCGGGCCCAGCCGCACGGCGGCGGAGCGGACCTTCTGCATCAACTCGCTGGGCGTGCCCGCGAGCGTGATCGACGTGTTCCAGCAGGAGAATGTCCAGATCCGCGCGCTGACCGGCGGCAACCCGAACCTTCAGGAAGAGACGTCGGACACCTGGTCGGTGGGTGCGGTGCTCCGCCCGTCCTTCGTGCCGAACCTCCAGATGACCGTCGACTATTACAACATCAAGATCGACGGCGCGATCGCGGCGTTCGGCGGCGGGTTGCAGTCGGTCATCACCGCCTGCCGCGCCAATTTGTCGATGAGCAACATCTTCTGCCAGCCGCTCAACAAGCGTACGCCCGACGGCCAGCTCTATGACGTCGCGCTGCTCAACGCCAACATCGCGTCGATGGAGACGTCGGGGGTCGATTTCCGGCTCGATTACCGCACCGATATCGGGTCGCTGGGTCGCCTGAGCTATTATCTGGCGGGCAGCTACCTGATCAAGAGCGTGGTCCAGAGCAGCCCGATCGTCGCGGCGATCGATTGCGCGGGCTATATCGGCGGCGGCAGCTGCGGCAACGCCAACCCGATCTGGCGCTTTACCCAGCGGCTCAGCTGGGACGTGAACGATGCGTTCCAGGTCTCGGTCCGCCACCGCTTCCTCGACTCGGTGAAGGACGGGCGTATCGCCGCGGCCAAGGCGTCGAAGGCTGCGATGCCGCTGCTTGCGGTGACGGAGACGGGCCAGATCAGCTATTTCGATCTGAGCATGTCCTACGACATGGATTCCAGCTTCACCCTCTATGGCAATGTCGACAATCTCGGCGACCACAACCCTCCGTTCCAGCTGTACGAGCGGGATACCTATGACGCGATCGGTCGTCGCTTCACGATCGGCTTCCGCAAGAAGTTCTAAGGGGGCAGGATGCCGGCAGCGGCGGCCGCGTGCCGTTGCTGCCGGACCCCGAACTTGGGTCCTGACGCGTTTCGTTTTTGAGTGGTGGTGCCATGATCAGCTATAGTGTTTCCGGTCGCGCGCTCGTCGTTGCGCTGATGCTCGCAACAGCGGGGCCGGTGAATATCGCCGCCGCCCAGACACAGTCGCACGCCCCGGCGCAGGGGACCGCGAAGGTGCCCGGTACGACGCTCTCGATCGACGAGTTGTATCGGGCCAAGAGCCTGATCGGCACCACGCCAGAGGGCTATAGCTGGTCCGCGGATGGCGCCACATTGCTGTTCCTGTGGAACGACGAGGGCTATGGCTTTCGCGATATCTGGTCCTATTCGGTCAAGACCGGAAAGAAGACCCGGCTGACGATGCTCGGGCGCGATGCCAAGCCCGAGCAGCGCGGCATCGGCCAGGCGGTGTTCCTCGATCGCGGCCGCGTCGCCTTCACGCTGGGCGGCCAGCTCCATATCCGCAGCGCCAACGGCACCGTGACCAAGGTGGAAACCGACAAGCAGGGCATCCGCAAGCTCGCAGTCTCGCCCGACGGACGGCAGCTGGCGTTTGTCTCGGGCACCCCCGCCGATCCGCGCAATCGCGTGGCGCCGGGCGGGCTGCTGTGGGTGCGCGACACCGCCGCGACGGCGGGCAATGTCGCGCGGCGCGTGGCGGGCGACGACGACCCCAAAGTCTATGTCGACAGCTTCCATTGGTCCGACGATTCACGCGCGATCGCGTTCGAACAGGCCGACGACCGGCTGATGCCCGAGCGCGACATCTATTATTACGCCAAGGGCGAACTCCAGAACAACCGCGTGATCCGCGCCTTTCCCGGCGATGAGACGACCAAGACGCGGATCGGAATCGTCGACCTCGCATCGGGCACCACGCGCTTCTACGAGCGACCCGAGGCGAAGGACCCCGTGTGGGACTATGGCCTGTCGCGCGACGGCAAGCGGCTGTTCATCAGCGGCTCCGACATGGAGGCGAAGGCGCACACGGTCTATGTCTATGACGTGGCGTCCGCGGCGCGGGAGACCTTCTACACGCTGCGCGAGCCCAAGCATCTGCGCCCCGACTGGAAGGTCGCCTGGGCCCCCGGCGACAACGGCCTGATCCTCCTGACCGATCGCGACGGGTGGCTGCACCTCTATCACCAGCCCAGCGCAAAGGCGAAGCCGCGCCAGATCACGAGCGGCAAGTGGGAGATTGCCAGCTTCGAAGTCGATGCCGCGCACAATCAGCTCTATTTCGTGTCGAACCAGTCCTATCTGTCGGATCGCCAGCTCTATCGGGTGCCGGTGGCCGGCGGGCGGATCGAGCGCGTGAGCACCGCCGCGGCGGGCACCAACGAGCCGGTCTATGCGCCCGATTTCCGGCATGCCGCCAATTTCTACACCAACGATACGACGCCCGGCGAACTCTATCTGCTCGACCTCGCCAAGCCGGGCAGTGCGACGCAGGTCACCAAATCCCCGCAGCCCGAATTCTACGCCCAGATCTGGGCGAATATCGGCTATGTCGAGTTTCCGAGCCATGTCGACGGCCTCCCGCTTGTCGGGCGGCTGAGCTTGCCGGCCAATTACGATTCCACGAAGCGCTATCCGCTGATCGTCGGGTCGGTCTATTCGGACGCAGTGCAGAACCAATGGGGCGGGCGCCGCGCGCATCCGACCTGGGGCATCGACCAATATTTCGTCGCGCAGGGCTATATCGTCCTGAACGTCAACGTCCGCGGTTCCTGGGGGCAGGGCCGCGACCATAACCAGACCCAGTATAACAGCTATGGCGAGACCGACATCAACGACCTGGAGAGCGGCGTCCGCTATCTGGTCGACAAGGGCTATGTTGATCCGAAGCGCGTCGGGATCTGGGGGTCGAGCTATGGCGGGCTGATGACGATCATGTCGCTGTCGAAGAAGCCGGGCGTCTATGCCGCCGGCATCGCGGGGGCGCCGGCAACCAATGTCTGGCATGCTTATCCCGCGCAGCAATGGATCATGGGGCCACCCACCGGCAAGGACATGCCCGCCCGCTACGAAGCCCAGTCGGCGCTGTACCAGGCGCAGGGGATCAAGGACCCGCTGATGATCATCCACGGCACCCGCGACCCCGTGGTGCTCTATTCGGACACCGTCGCGCTCACCGAAAAGATGATCGCCCGCGAACAGATGTTCGAACTCGTGACGCTTCCCGGCGCGAACCATGGCTGGGATACCGAGGGGCTGGACCAGACTCGGTTCGCATTCAAGAAAATGGCCGATTTCTTCGACCGCACCGTCAAGAACAAGAAATAGGATGCGGCGCGCTCTGTCCCTGATGCTGGCCTGCGCGGCGGTGCTCGGCGCGGCGCCGGTGCGTGCGCAGCCCGCGGTGCAGGCGCTCGGCGCCGACTTCTGGGCATGGCGCGCAAGCACCCAGCCGGCGACCAGCGACGACATTCCGCGCATCGCCCGGCCAGCCGCGTGGGTGCCCGACTGGTCCCCCATCGCGGTGCAGGCGCAAAAGGCGAAGCTGGCGGCGTTCGAGCAGCGGTGGAAGGCTCTGGCCGACGCGCCGCGCACGGTGCCCGAAACGGTCGATTACCGGTTGGTCGGATCGGCGCTTTCGCGCGTGCGCTGGGAGCTCGACCATGTCGCCGCGTGGAAGCGCCAGCCCCATTTCTACGTCGCGCAGGCGCTCAACCCGATCTTCGAACTGCTGCTGCCGCCGCCGCCGGTCGAGCGCGCGCGGATCGACGCGGTCCTGCGGCTGCTCGAACGCGTCCCCGCGACGCTGGCGGCGGGGCAGGCCAACCTCACCGACATGCGCGGCCCGTTCGTCGACGTGGCGCTGCACCAGGTCGCCGATGTCCCCGCCAGCCTGCGCGGGATGGCGGCGGGGCTCGCCCCCTTTGTCGACGCCCGCCAGCAGCGCCGCATGCAGGCGGCAGTCGCGCAGGCGATCACTGCGTTCGACGGCTACGCGCGCTTCCTGACCGCACGCCGCAAGGGGCTTCCCGAAGCGACCGCAGTGGGGCGCGACAGCTATCGCTACTTCCTCGATCAGGTCGCGCTCTATCCCTATTCGCCCGAGCAACTGACGGTCCTGGGTCGCGCGGAATGGTCGCGGGCGGTGCTGTTCGAGGAGCTGGAGCGCAATCGCAACCGGGCGCTGCCCGAATTGCCGATCGGTGCATCGGTCGGCGCGGTGGTCTCGCGGTTGGACGCAGAGGAGCGCAAGGTCCGCCACTATCTGACGGATCAGCGCCTGCTGACGGTTCCGGATTGGGTGGGGCATTACAATGCGCGCCCATTCCCCGCCTATCTGGCGCCGATCGGCTGGCTCGGGCGCACCTTCGACCTCACCAGCGAAGCCCGGCTCGGCCAGAATGCGACGGTCTATCTGCCCGACCCGTCGCCGAAGCTCGGCTATTTCAACTTGTCGATCACGCGCGATCCGCGCCCGATCATCGTCCATGAGGGCGTGCCGGGGCATTTCTTCCAACTCAGCCTGAGCTGGGCGAACCCCGACAAGCTGCGCCGCCATTACTATGACAGCGGCGCAAACGAAGGCACCGGCTTCTACGCCGAGGAGATGATGCTCCAGTCCGGGCTGTGGGCGGATGCGCCGAAGACGCGCGAGATGCTCTATAATTTCGGGCGGCTGCGTGCGCTGCGCGTCGAAGTCGATGTACGGCTGGCGCTGGGTGAGTTCACGATCGCGCAGGCCGCCGACTATCTGGAAGCGATGGTACCGATGGACCGCGCCACCGCCGAGGAGGAAGCGACCTTCTTCGCGGCGGCGCCGGGGCAGGCGATCAGCTACCAGATCGGCAAGGTCCAGACGCTGGAGTTCCTCGCCGAGGCGCGGGTTCGCGAAGGCAAGGATTTCGATCTCCGCCGATTCCACGATTATCTCTGGCTGAACGGCAACGTCCCGATCGCGCTGCAGAAGCAGGAATATCTTTCGATGGTCGACGGAAAGTAGCGGGAAGCACCACATGCGTATCATTCGATTTGTCGAGCCCCGGTCGGGACTTTCCGCGCGCTGCCAGCTTCTGGACGAGGCCGCGCCCGAAAGCTGCGCGTTCCTGTGGGACCTGGCCTCGCGAGGCGCGGGGTTCGAGGCGATGCACGCGATCTGGACCGGGCCGGAGATTTCGGTGCCGATGCCCGCCAGCACGCTGCCCACGGGCATGGCCGCGCCCGCAATTCCGTTCGAGAATGCGACGTCCTATCCCGATGCGGGGGACATCGTGCTCGCCTATCTCGGCGCGGGCAGCACCAAGGGGCTGCCGCCCGGCGCGTTCTATGACATCGGCATTTTCTACGGCTCCGGCGGTCGGCTGCTGATGCCGTTCGGCTGGATCCAGGCGAATGTCTGTGCCCGCATCCTGCCCGAGGATCTGGCCAAGGCCCAGGCCGATTGCCGCAGCATCCGCCGCAGCGGCGCCTGTACCCTTTCCCTCGAAACCGCCTGAGGAGCTTGCCGCGATGGGTTATGCCGAGCTGATGGCGTTGATGGGAAACTGGCTGTTGCCGGGATCGCTGATCGCAGTGATGGCCTCAATGGGGCTATCGCTGACCGCCGACGATTTCCGCCAGGTTTTCCGCAACAAGCGGGCGTTGATCTTCGGCGTGTGCTCGATGCTGATCGTGCCGCCGCTGATCGGGCTGACGCTGGCGCTGACCGTCGCGCCGACGCCTGCGCTGGCGGTCGGCTTCGTGCTGCTGGCGACGACGCCGGGTGGGATGTTGTCCAACCTCTTCACCGACATGGCGAAGGGCGATCTGGCGCTGTCGATGTCGATGACGCTGCTGCTCAGCATGCTCTACATCTTCGTCGTGCCCTTTTACGCCCATTTCGCGCTGCTCCATTTCATGGGGCTGCGCGCGGACGTCGACGTGCCGCTGGCATCGTTTTTCTGGAATATCTTCTCGATCACGGTGCTCCCCGCCGCGACCGGGTTCATCATCCGCGCGCTGCGCCCCGACTTCGCGATCTGGTTCAAGCGCTACCTCAAGAACGGCGCGACGATCGTGCTGTTCACGTCGTTCGGCTTCATCCTGTTCGACCAGGTGCCGGTGCTGCGCCAGAATCTGGGGGCGCTGTTCTGGATCACCGTGACGCTGAACGTCGTGATGGTCGGCGTGGTGATGACGATCGTGCGCTTCGCCGGGTTCTCGCGGCGCGAGAATGTCGCGATCGGGATCGAGCATCTGATGCGGCAGGAGGGCACGGCGATCTTCATCGCAGTGACCATCGTCCACAATAACGAGATGTCGCTGCCGATGATCATGAACACGCCCGTGGCGTTGTGCGTCGTGCTGCTGTTCGTCGCCGCCGCGCGGCGGAGCGAGTTGGCCGCGCGTCCGGCGCCGGCAACTGCTTAGCCCGATTACGAAAAGCCGCCCCGCAGCGGGCGAAGTGGAAAGTTCTGAGTATGACAGTGCCCCGAGTTGCGGACGTCGCGAAGGCGCCAGCGCGCCGCGCGTCGATCCCTTGCCACCGCCGCGCGGCAAACGGATGATGCAGCATCAACCTATTGCGCGGCCCCGCGGCGAGGCTCCCTCGACCTCGACCCTGTGGCTCGCGACCGCGCCGGCGGGACCGCATCTTCCTGCGCTGTCCGCCGAGATCGAGACCGACGTACTGGTGATCGGCGGCGGCGTCGCCGGGCTGAGCACTGCGCTCCATCTGGCCGAGGCCGGAATCGATGCGGTCGTGCTCGAGGCGCAACAGCCCGGCGCCGCGGCCACCGGCTGGAGCGGCGGGCTGATCGCCCCCGATTATATCCGCCACACGCCCGAGACGATCGGGCCGGTACTGGGCCGCCAGGCCGCCGAGCGGCTGACCCGGATGATCGGCACGTCCGCAGCGACGGTGTTCGACCTGATCGCGCGCCACGCGATCGCGTGCGACGCGCGGCAGGACGGGTTCTACACCCCCGCGCATACCGAAGCATTGGCGACCAACCAGCGCCGCTATGCGATGCAATGGCATTCGCGCGGCTATCCGGTCGAGTTCGTCGAGGCGGCGCAGGCCCGGCGCGCGTTCGGCGTCGAGCGCTATTGCGGCGCGCTGCGCTTTGCCCAGGGCGGCAGCATCAATCCGCTCGCCTATGCGCGCGGTCTCGCCCGCGCGGCGGCGGGGCAGGGCGCGCGAATCTTTACCGACAGCCCCGTCCTTTCGCTCGATCGCGAGGGCCAGCGATGGGTCGCGCGCACCGCCGGCGGCGCCGTCTCCGCCCGCCGACTGGTGCTTGCGGCCAATGGCGGCAACGCCGCGCTGCACCCGGCGCTGCGCGCTACCGCGCTGCCGCTCCACGTCGTCCAGTTCAGCACTGCGCCGCTAGCTGCCGAAGCGCGCGCGCACATCCTTCCCGACGGCGGGGCGTTCACCGACAAGGTGCCGTATCTCTTCACCGCGCGCTATGACGGGGCGGGGCGGCTGATCTCGGGCTATCCGCTGTCGTTCCTCGTCCGCGGGCCCAAGGGGCATCTGCGCGAGGCACGGCGCCGCCTTCGCCAGCATTTCGCGGGAATGGCCGATCCGCAGATCGACCATATCTGGGAGGGAGTCGCCTGGGTGAACCCCACGCTGCTGCCCGAACTATATGAGTTGCCCGAGGGCGCGCTGGCGATCCAGGCGTGCAACGGGCGGGGGCTCTCTACCAACACTGCGATCGGGATCGAAGTCGCGGCGATGCTCGCCACCGGGCGGCGTGACGCGCTGTCGATCACGCCGCGCACGCCGTCGCCGATCCGGATGCACGCGGCGGCGGCGATGCTGCCCAAGCTGCTGATGTCGATGGCCTATCTGTCGCACTGATTCCGCTGGCGCCTATGGTGCCAGCGGCTCCAGATTGTCGTGCAGCCGGTTGAGCAGCGCGATCAACCGCTCGAAGTCATCGGGCTCCAGCCCCTCGATCAGATGCTCGTACACCGGCGCCGCCACCTTGCGCGCCTGGCGCAGCTTGGCCTTGCCGGCGGCGGTCAACGTGACCAACGTGACGCGCGCGTCCTCCGCGCTGGACGTGGCGGATACGAGTTCGGCGGCGGCCATGCGCTGGATGATCCGCGTCATCGTCGACAGGTTGATCACCGCAGCCTCGGCAATTTCACGCGTGCCGCGCGGCGAGCGCTCGCCCAGGATCATCAGCACGCGCCAATAGGGGATATCCAGCCCGATCGCGCGCAATTGGCCGTCGATGACGCTGTTATACCGGCTGACCAGGCGATTGAGCAGGTAGAAGGGATAGCGTTCAACTCGGAAGTCACGCGTTCCGGGATTGCCCGATCGAAACGCATCCATCCCCAAACCTTCCACTCTTACATCGACGAACCTTGTGCCCGGGCTTGTGGCGCGGTTGGGCGGGGGTTGCAATGGATCGGGCATGCGACGGTCAACGCCTGGATCGCCGTGCGCAAATAGCCCGTCCCGCCGTCAGCCCGCGAGCGCAGTCTCTAGCGCGTCGCCCTGTTCGTCGGCCAGTGCCGCTTCGCGTATCGCGCGGATGGCGGAGGGTGGGAGGCCATCCGCGCGATATCGTTCGATGATCCGGTTATAGTTGGCGAGGCCGCGGGCGAAGGTGTCGCCATAGCCCTTGATCAGCCGCTGGCACCGGACCAGCTCGATTGCAGTGTCGGGTTCGGCGGCGTGGACCAGCGCCAGCCAATCCTCGATCCGCGCCTGTTCCTGCACATAGCGCAGCGTCCCGCGCCGCCAGCGCCGCATTCCGGCAAGCACCGACAGCAACAGAAACCAGCGCAGCCGCGTCGTCTCGACATGGCGGCCCTTGCGAAACAACGGCTCCAGCCTGCGCGACAGCCCGGCATTGCCCAGGATGTAGCGACCCAGCCCGGCGGGAAGCGTCTCGCACACTTCCTCCAGGCGGGGGTGCATATATTCGGTGAGCTGGACGATCTGGTCGTCCTTCGCCTTCACTTCGCCGCGGACGCGGGCGAAGCGGCTGTCGCGGACCTTGAGGTCGGCGACTCGGATCGTGTCTTCATACGACATCCATAGCGCCAGGTGCCGCGCCGCCTCGCGGAGCAGCGGACCGTCCTCGCCCAGACGTTCGAGCCGGTCGAGGTACAATGCGGCATAGCGGGCGTCCTGATAGTCCATCAGCCGCCGGACGCCCTCGATCGCGAATGCGTGCGCTTCGGCCGGCAGACTGGCGCGAATGCGCGCGAGGAAGGCGCGTCCCGTGTCCGTGCTGGGTTCGGGGAGTGGGGGGGCGACCGGCGCAGCATCGATCAGCCCGTCGCGCGCCGCATCGAAACCCGTCGCGAAGCCGCGCAGATTCGCCTCGACGGCCTTGCCCCCGGCCCGGATCGCCTGCTCGAACATCTCGCGCGCAAAGGGCAGGGCGCCTGCCCCGGCAAGCGCGCCGAACATCACCGAGCTGATGACGCTGCCCGCACGTTCGGATGCGGCCTCCATGTCGAACCCGATGAAGCGGCGCGACCGCTCGTTCGCCGCAGTCACGATCCGCTCGCCGCTCGCGCGGCCATCGCCCATCGCCGACTTCTCGGAAATCGCGAAGACGCGGTGAGTCGAGCCGATCAGAACGGTGCGGTCGCGCGTGACGAAGCCGCGCAGGATCGCGCGCCCGGCCTCCATCAGTTCGGACGCGACGACCACGTCGACGTCGCCCGGAACCGGGGTCAGCGCCAGCACCGGCGTCGCCGCGCCGCGATCGGGGATCATCTCGACATAATAGATCGTGGCGCCCGTCCGCTGCGCCACGCCCGGAACCGAAGTGCCCTGGGTGACGAAGCCGTTCGCCGCCCCGAGCTGCACGATCCAGTCGGCCAGCACCCCGCCGCCCTGTCCGCCCAGCCCGAGCACTGCAATGGTGATACGGTCGCGCGTCATCAAAATGCCCTCGCTGCGATGGATCGGGCGGCGCGCTTCTGCCACGCGCCGATCGCCCAGCCACGAATGCGCTGCTTCAGCCGATCGCCGCGATCGGGATTGGCGATGATCGTCGCCTTGTAAAAGGACGGGCAGAGCACCGCCGCATGGCTGACTTCGCCGCACACGCCGCATCCGACACAGCTATTCTCGACATGCGCGATCGGGTCTTCGCGCAGCGGATCGGGATTGGGCTTGATCGTCAGCGACGGGCAGCCCGACAGCCGGATGCAGCTATGATCGCCGGTGCAGGTGTCCGGATCGACACCGAAACGCTCGCGCACCACGCGCTTGCCCGATTTGAGCGCCTTCGCCATCAGCGGCTTGACGCGGCGCTGGCGGTTGAGCTGGCATTCGGACTGGGCGACGATCACCTTCGGCCCCTTTTCAGGCGCGGTCAGTGCCTCGCGGATCGCATCGCGCATCCCGGCGACGTCATAGGTGTGGGTGAGCGTCCGCGCCCAGCCGATGCCGACGCCGCGCACGGCGCGCTCGATCGGGTTGTTGGTGCGGCGATTGGCGTTGTGCGCCTTGGAGGACAGGACGTCCTGGCCGCCCGTTGCTGCCGAATAGCCGTTGTCGACGATGATCGTCAGATTGTCGTCCTGGTTGAAGACCGCGTTGCCAATCCCCGAGGTTAGCCCGTTATGCCAGAAACCGCCGTCTCCCATGATCGCGATCGCGCGCTTGTCGCGCGGCTTGAACGCGGAGGCGCCGGCGGTGCCGAGGCCATAGCCCATCGTGGTGTTGCCGATATGGAAGGGCGGCAGGATCGAAAACAAATGGCAGCCGATATCGGCGGAGACGTGGAACGCGCCCAGCTCCTTCTGCACGAGCTTCATCGCCGAGAAGATCGGGCGCTCGGGACAGCCGGTGCAGAAACCCGCGGGGCGCTGCGGCACTGCGCTGGGGGGAAGCGCGGGGAGGGCGGGTGCGGCTTCCTCCGCCGGCGCGCGTTCCGGGGCATGCGCGCGCAGGAACTTCGCCACGCCATCGCGGATCACCGCGCCGCTATATTCGCCCGCGCGCGGCAAAACGTCCTTGCCGACGATCCGGGTGTTGAGGTCGGCGCGGCGGACCAGCGTGTTGAGTTCATGCTCGATGAACTCGGGCTGGCCTTCCTCGACCACCAGCACCGCGCGCTTGCCCGCGCAGAATGCCTGCACCTCGTCGGGCAGCAGCGGATAGGTGACGTTGAGGACATAGATGGGCAGCGCCGCATTGCCATAGGCGTCGGACAGCCCGAGCAGTTCGAGCGCGCGGTTGAGCGAGTTGAACAGCCCACCCTGGACGATGATGCCGATCTCGTCCTGCGCGGTGCCGAAATGCTCGTTGAGCTTGTGGTCGCGCACATAGGCGAGCCCGGCGGGCCAGCGCTTCTCGATCTTCTCGACTTCGTGGAGGAAATTGGCGGGGGGCAGCACGATACGGTCGACGTCGCGCACCGGGCTTTCGGCGGCTTCGGCGACGGTGAGCGGCGGGCGCTGGTTGTCGCGCGCGACGAAGCTTCCTGTGACGTGACAGGCGCGGACGCGCAACTCGAGCATTACCGGGGTGTTCGAAGCCTCGGACAGCGCGAAGCCCTTTTCGACCATGTCGACGATCACCGGCAGGCTGGGCCGCGGATCGAGCAGCCACATCTGCGACTTCATCGCAAAGGCGTGGGTGCGCTCCTGCATGATCGAGGAACCTTCGCCGTAATCCTCGCCCAGGATGATCAGCGCGCCGCCGGTGACACCGCCCGAAGCGATGTTCGACAGCGCGTCGGAGGCGACGTTGGTGCCGACCACCGATTTCCACGCGACCGCCCCACGCAGCGGATAATTGACCGACGCCGCCAGCATCGCCGCCGCCGTCGCCTCGCTCGCCGAGGATTCGAAATGCACGCCCAGGTCGCGCATCAGGTCGTTCGCGTCGGCGAACACGTCCATCAGATGGCTGATCGGCGATCCCTGATAGCCGCCGACATAGGCGACCCCGGCCTGCAACAGCGCCTTGGTGACTGCCAATATGCCTTCACCGTGGAAGACCTCGCCCTCGCCGAGCTTGAGCTGTTCGACTTCCGCCTTGAACGACCGTTCCGCCATGCGATCAGTCCGCGACCAGCGCGAGCACGCGCAGCGGGCTGCCCGATCCGCCCTTGATCTTCAGCGGCGTTGCGACGACCAGGCTACCGGTGGGGGGCAGCAGGTCCAGATTTTCCAGACACTGGAGCCCATAGCGGCCCGCGGCGTGGAACAGCGTGTGCGCCGGATAGGCTGGGTCCAGCAGATGCGCCTGCCCCGCATCGGTGCCGATCGTCTCGACGCCCAGCCCATGCGCCTCGCGATCGTCGACCAGAAAGCGCACTGCCTCCGCCGAAGGTCCCGGGGTGTGGGCGCCGTCGTCGCGACGATTGGTATAGTCGTCGACCGAGCGTTTCGACCAATCGGTGCGGAGCAATATCCAGTTGCGCGGGGGAATGCGGCCATGCTCGGCCTCCCACGCCTCGATATCGGCGACGGTCAGCAAATAATCGGGATCGGCGGCCGCCTTGGCCGAGATGTCGATCACGACCGCGGCGGCGATGAAATCGGCGGGGGGGACGGTGTCGACGGCGTTGTTGGGCAGGTCTCTGCCGGTGATCCAATGTACCGGCGCATCGAAATGCGTGCCGGTATGCTCGCTGACCGTGAAGTTGTTCCAATACCAGGCGACGCCGCGATCGTCGTAGCGCGAAATCTCTTCCTGGCTGAACGCGGCGCACTGGCCGAATTCGGGGGGGAGCACCAATGTCGGGGTGTCGGGCGACAGCGTCTGGGTAAGGTCGATGGTTCTGATCGTGCCGGATGCAATCCCCGCGGCGAACAACTCAAGCGTCTGGCTGGTCATCGATGTTCCTCCCTGATGCGCAAACTATGACTCGCAAAACGTGCATATGCAAGTTTCTCGATCGGTGATTTTTCGAACGCGATTTTGCATGCCCGCAGCCCGCCGCTCACAGCCCTGGAACCACGTCGAAGGCGATCGTGGTGCGGTGGCCCGCGTCTTCAAACGGCAGCGTTCCGTGATAGAAATAAGAGGGGAAGAGGACGAGCATGCCGACCTCGGGTCGCACGCGGCGCAGGACGCGCTCGCGCATGCCCAGCCGCAATCCGGTCTCGCCCAGCGTCAGCCAGCCCTGTTCGCCGCTGTTTACGGCATCGGGCAGCGCGACATAATAGCAGGCACTGATCCACCCCTCGGGATGGATATGGTTCTCATGAAATCCCGATCGCCGCAGCCGCACCGACCAGGACCCCGAAAAGGCGAAGCCCCCCGCCTTGCGCCGCAGGAACGGGTGGTCGGGATCGTCGGGAAGCGCGTCGATATAGCGCTGTACCCCGTCGGCGATCATCGACCGGACGCCTGCGATCTCTGGAAGGTCGCGCGCGAACAGGTCGTCGCTGGTCTGCGTGCCGCCGCGCAGCGTCTGTTCCAGCGGATGCTGTCGGGCCGTGTGGAGCGGAGTCAGCACCGCGTCGAGCCTGGCGTTGAAGGCGGCCACCTCCCCGGTGGGCGGTGTCAGCATGGCAACCGAGACAAAGCGCGGGTCGTCCAGCGCCTCTGCGCGCGCATCCTGCGTAAAGCGCCAGCCCAGCGCCTGAAGCGCCAGCGCCTGCTGGTCGGCGGGATCGGCGGCGAGCAGGGGTTGAAGGAGGTTCAGCGCGTCGGCGGGTCGACCGGCGATGATCCACGCCCGCGCCGCCTCCCGCGCGGCGGGTGCATAGCTCGGATCGAGCATCAGTGCCGCGGCCCATTGCGCCAACGCCTCCTGCGCGCGCCCGCCCGACCAATAGGCCTGTGCCAGCCGGTGGCGCAGTTCCGCGCCGCCACTGCCGCGTGCCACCACCGGACCGAGCAGCGCCAGCGCCTCCTGCGCGCGGCTCGCCTGAACCAGCCGCTGCGCCAGATCGGCGAGCAGTCCGGGATCGTCGGGGCAGGCCCGCAACGCCTCGGCATAGCTTGCGAGCCAATCGTCGGTTCGTCCGTGCTGCCACAGCATGCGGTTGAGCGAATCATGGACCGCACGGTCGGCAGGCCGCAACGCGATCGCGGCGCGATAGGCCGTCGCGGCCTCGTCGATGCGGCCCAGATCCTGATAGCAATGGCCGAGATTATACCGGATTTCGGGCGCCGCGGGATTCGCCGCGACGCAATCGCGCAGGATCGGCAGCGCGCTCTCCGCATTTCCCGAAAGCCGCAACGCGACGGCGAGATTGTGGAGCGTCGGCACATGGCCGGGACGCCGTGCCAACGCCGTGTGAAACGCATCGATCGCCGCCGCATAGCCGCCCGCCGCGCTTAGGCATTGCCCCAGTCCTGCCCATCCCCGGGCATCGTCCGGCGCGCGTCGGATGACGTCCTCGAGCGCGTGCCGCGCCGCCCCGGTTTGGCCCTCGGCGAGGAGGGCTAGCCCCAGGTTGACGCCCGCATCAGGATGGCCGGGCTGGAGCGCTAGCGCCTGACGATAGGCCGCGATCGCTTCGCCGGGGCGGGCCAGATCGAGCAGGCTGTTGCCCAGATTGTTGAGGACATGCGGTTGCAGCGGATTGGCGCGTAGCGACCGGCGGAACCAGACGATAGCGGCTTCGTGGTCCTTGCGCCGCCGGGCGATCATCCCGCGCAATTGGAGTGCGTCATGCTGATCGGGGGCCGAGACGAGGATGTCGGCCAGGATCGCCTCGGCCACCTCCGCCCGGCCCGCCCGGGCATGCGCCATCGCCGCGCGCAACGCATCTGCGAGCAGGGCGTCTGGGCCGGCCGGTTCCATCGTCGCGCTCCCCCGCTGCCGTTGCAGCAACGAAGCAAAAGCCCCTTGTCTCGTCAAGCGAATCACGCTCTAAATCATGTGTATATGAATATAACGGAGGTTGGCATGCGGGCAGTTCGCGATCGGCGCACGAAGCGGACACGCGCAGTCCCAGCGATCGGGGCGTTGGGCGCGGTCCTGTTCTCGGCTGCGGCAGGGCTGCCAGTCGCCGCGCAGGCACAGCGCGCGATCCCCGAGACCACCGACGATGTCCGCCGCGTGCCGATCCCGCCGGTCGACCGCAGCCACGAGCCGATCCTCGTTCTGACCGGAGGCACGCTGCTGGACGGCAAGGGCGGGGCGCCGATCGCCAATGCCGTGATCGTCACCCAGGGCGACCGGATCGTCGCCGCCGGTCCCGCCGCGACGACGCCGGTTCCGGCCAATGTCGCCAGGCGAATCGACGCGACCGGGCTGTACATCCTGCCTGGGCTGATCGACCTCCATGTCCATTTCACCCAACAGCGCGGCGCCGACATGGGCCGCTATTCGGACAGCCCCGCCGCCGCCGCGATCCGCGGCACTGCGCTCGCGGATCAACTCGTCACCGCCGGCATCACTGCGGTGCGCGACGTCGGCACGACCGACGACGTGGCGCTGCGCATAAAGGAGGCCGTCGATCGCGGCATCATCCGCGGGCCGCGCGTGATGTGGAGCGGGCGGATCATATCGAGCACCGGCGGGCATGGCGACGAAGTCACATCGACGGCGACGGGCCGGCAAAAGCCCGCGCTGGGCGGCGCGCCGCACGGAGTCGACGGGCCGTGGGAATGGCGCGTGGCCGTGCGCGAACAGGTGCGCAGCCTCACCGACTGGATCAAGCTGGGTGCGCCCGCCGACCGCGAGGAACTCGCCGCCGCGATCGACGAGGCGCATTCGCTCGGCGTGCCGGTCGCGATCGACAGCTATGGCGTCTATACCGACATGGCGATCGAGGCGGGGGTCGATACCCTCGAGCATCCGCTATTGATGAGCGACAATGCCGTCCCGCTGATGAAGAAGCACGGGACGGCATTCGTGCCGACGATCGGTGCGTTCGACAATCTGCTGACCGGCGGCTACCCGACCGCGGGCATTCCCAGCGGCGGCTTCTATTACACGCATTCGCGCCGCTTCGTGATCGACCAGCAGGACCATCTGAAGCGTGTGACCGAGGCGCATCGTGCCGGGGTGCCGATCGGCGTGGGCACCGACATCCCGTTCGAGAACGACGTGCGCTACCCCGACGCCTATTTCCGCGAGCTCGACTATCTCCACCAGGCGGGGCTGAGCAATGCCGAGGTGCTGGCATCGGCGACGCGAGTCGGGGCGCAGATCCTGCGGATGGGTGACAAGCTCGGCACGATCGAGCCGGGCAAGATCGCCGATCTGCTGATCGTCGGCGGCAACCCGCTGGAGACGCTGACGGCGCTGCGTGCGGTGCGCTATGTCGTCGCCGACGGGAAGGTCGTGGTGGAGCGCCCCTGACGGGGCCTCCACTATTCGATCGGCAGCTTGCTGAGGTTCGCGCTGATCTTTTGCAGCGTGCGGAGCAGGTGCGCGATGTCGCGATCGCTCACCCCCTCCATCGCGCGGACGAACTGGCGTCCGACGATCGGCGTCAGCTTGCGCAGCTTCTGCTGGCCGGCGGGCGTCAGCGTGACTTCGGTGACGCGGTTGTCCTCGGGATTGGGCTCGGTCGTGACCAGCCCCTGTTCGATCATCCGGTCGATGATGCGGCTGACAGTCGATCGCTTGGTCAGCGCGGCTTCGGCAATCGCGCCAATGCTTGCAGGCTGGCGTTCGCGCAATACCGTCATCACGCGATAAATGGGTTTGGACACGTCGTGCTTGTGCAGCACCTTGTCCATATCCTCGTGATATTTGAAGTCCGCATGCGCCATCAGGTAAAAGGGCGAGTTTTCCAGGCGGAAGGCGGGATCGCTGGGGTCGTAGTTGTTGCGTTTTTCCATCGGATCCTCTGCCATTCCCGTCGACGTCCTTCCTGACCGCGCTGCCACTTTGGCCGTCTTTGGTCGCGCGGATCAAGCCCGCTGCGCAAGGTTGCGCGCGGGGAGGGGGCAATTAGCCGAAAGCATGTGCTTTTGCACCTAATTATCGCGGGCATCGCGACAAAGCGAAGCGTGACCGGCCCGGACGCGCGAGCGCCCGCATCGGCGGGCGATGCGGGCGTCGGAAAGGCAGCAATTCCCTTCGATCAGCCGATCGCGGCGACGGCTTCGATCTCCACCAGGAAGTCGGGAAGCGCCAGGGTCGGCACGCCCAGAAAGGTGTTCGGCGCAGGGGTCGCACCTTCGTAGAACGCGCCGATCTCGCCCAGCACGGTGCCGAGCTTGTCGGGGCTGTGGTTCACGACATAGGTTCGCAGGCGCAGAATGTCCGCAGGGGTCGCGCCGACCTCCGCCAGCACTGCCTTCAGATTGGCGAGCGCCTGCCGCGTCTGCGCCGCCAGATCGTCACCACCGACGACGTTGCAGTCCTTGTCCCACGCGACCTGGCCCGCCAGGTGCAGCGTCTTGCCGCCGTCCTGGAGAGTGGCGTGCGAAAAGCCATAGCCGACGGCGTCGTACAGGCTCGCAGGATTGATCTTCACATTGGGCATCGGGCAGTCTCCGGTTCGCAGGATCAGTCGACAATCTCTAGCTGGTGGCCGAACGGGTCGAGCACATAGACGTTCTTCTTCCCCGCCAGCGGCCCCGCATCGATATGGATGATCTCCAGCGGCGTGCAGCCATGCGCGGTCAGATAGGCCAGTGCCTTGTCGACATCGTCGACCTTGAGCCCGAGATGGTGCCCGCCGCGATCGCAGTTGCGCGGCAGTTCCTGGCGGCGGTCGGCGGGCTTGTCATATTGGACGAGCTGGAAGTTCATATTGTCGGTGAGCTTGAGCATCACCAGCGTCAGCCGTGCGTCGGGCACCCCGACATGCGTCTCCATCCAGTCGCGGCCCTGTTCGTCGACAGGGATATCGGCGGCGTCGATCGGCCCCATCCGGAACAGCTCCTCCGCGCCGATCACGTCGCGGTAGAAGGCAAGCGCGGCTTCCAGGTCGGGAACCGTCCACGAGATATGGTCGACCGAGAGGAATTTGGGCTTTTCGGGCACGGCGGTCATTCGGAACTCCTGTGGTGCGCACGCAGTGTGCGGTGCGGTTCCCTCGCCTGCAACGCAACGAACCCGCAAAGATCGTTGCCTTTTGCGCAAACATCAATCGCCGGCGAGGTCGCCGATCGTCACCGGGCGCGCCGGGAACCGCGCAGTGAAGCCCGGATCGGGCGCCGCGATCATTCGCAACAGGCTGGGCTCGCAATTGCGCCCCTGGCACAGCCCCATGCCGCAGCGCGTCGCGCGCTTGATGGCGTTGGCGGAGGCGCCGGTGGCGACTTCGGCGCATAGCGCTGCGTGCGGCACGTCCTCGCAGCGGCAGACCAAAGTTTCCGGTTCGAGCGCAGGGAAATGCCCGCGCGGGTCGGCGATCGCGTCGAGCAGCGCGGCGAACCGCCGGTGGCGTGCCAGCACGCGGCGTGGCGCGGCGGCAGCGCGTTCGGCAGCGTCGGGCGCGAGGCTGCCCAGGTCGCGGGCGATCCCGATCCCGGCGAGCGCGCCCCCCGCAGCAGCCGCAGCCGCGCCCGCGACTCCGGTCGTCTCCCCGGCGGCGAAAACGCCGGCAACGCTGGTCCGCATCCACTCGTCATGGACGCAGCGCCAGCCACCGGCAGGCCCCGCCTGCACGACCTCGGCCCCCAGCATGCGCGGCAGTCCCGATTGCGGCACGAAGCCGTAGCAGAGCCCGACTGCGTCACACGCGATAGTGCCGTCAGTGGTGATCGCTTCGGACACCCAATCGCTGCCCCGCAACGCGGTGAGCCCGACGCCGTAGCGCACCGGCACACCCGCCCGCCGCAGCGTCGCCAGCGCTGCCTGACCCGCGAGGAGGTCAGTCGCGCGGCGAAACGCCGCCGCCGGGTCGCGCAGCATCGGGGCGAGCATCGCCGCGCGGCTCTGGGCGAACAATACGCCGGCAACGGTGCCGCCACCGCGCACGATCTGTTCCGCGATCACGAGTTGCAGCGGGTGCGTTCCCGCGAGCAGCACCCGCGCGCCCGGCACGATCTGCTGGCTCTTGACCATCGCCTGGACGCCGCCCGCCGAATAGACTCCCGGCAGCGTCCATCCGGGGATGGGAACCGCCAGATCCTGGCACCCCGCTGCGATCAGGATGCGACGCGCAGTCACGGAAACGGCGCCGTCGGGTCCGTGGAGCAACAGCCGGCCCGGCGCCGCGTCGAGGACCGAATGCCCGCCCAGCCAGGTCACGGGCAACGCCTCGAAAGCGGCAAACTGTGCGTGCAGCGCGCGATAGCTGCGTCCCGCCAGCCAATGTGCGACGCGGAACGCGCGCGGGGGCTGGCGCAGGATCTGGCCGCCCGGGCGCGCTTGCTCGTCGACCACGGCGATCGACAGGCCATGCCCAGCCAACTGGATCGCCGCCGCCTGACCGGCGGGGCCACCACCGACGATCGCGACGTCAAAGGAAAGCGCCTCAGCCACGAGTCGACACCTCCATCCCGTCGCGCGCATCGGCGAGGCAGGCACGCACCCGTCGACCGCTGCCGACCAGCGTCACCATGCACTCGCAACAGCTTCCCATGTTGCAGAACATGCCCCGACCGGCGCCGCGCGTGTCCTGGCGGAAGGCGAGCCGGTCTGCCGCCAGCATCGCCGTCGCGATCGTCTCGCCCTCGAAGCACGCAATGGGCGCACCATCCACCAGGATGCGGATCGGCGTGCCGCGCTGGACGTCGTCGTCGATGCGGATCGCGCTCATCCCATGAACCCGTTCAGATGTTCGAACCGCGCGGGCGAAACCACGGCCAGCTCCGGCGCGACCTTGCCCGCCATCGACTCCGCGAGCAGCCGCGCAAAGGTGAGCCCGAGCGTGAAGGCCGATCCCCCGGCGGCGACCCACATGCCCGGCATGCGCGGCACTTCGCCGACGATCGGCAACTGGTCCGCCGACACCGCAGTCACCCCGGTCCAGCTGCGGATCAGGTCGAGCCGGGCGACGCGCGGCACGACATCGACGGCGGCGCGCAGATTGCCCGCAAGCGAGGCGGGGAGCAGCTCGGCTGGTCGCGACAGATCGAACCCACCCCCCGGCGCCTGGGCCAGTCGCGACGGCCAGCCTCCGCCGATCAGCAGATTGCCCGAATGCGTCTGCTTGAGCGACAGCCGTCGCCCGACATGCTGGATCAGATGCGGGACGATCGGCGCCGTGCGCGCAGTGGCGTTCATCATCAGCGGGACGGGATAGAGCGGCATGTGCAAATTGGCGAGCGCCGACACCCCGGCGCTCCACGCCCCCGCCGCGACCAGCGTGCGGTCCGCGGCAAGCGTCCAGCCTTCGCCCTGGAGCGTGAAGCGGCCCTGTTCGCGCGTAATCCGCTCCACCCGCGTCCGGCTGCGCACCGTCGCGCCCGCGGCCTGCGCCGCGGCGGCGAGCGCAGGGGTCAGGATGCGCGGATCGGAATGCCCCTCGTCGCGCGAAAAATTGGCGGCGAGGATCGCGGGGGAGAGATAGGGCGCGATGCTCCGGGCGGCGTCACCGTCCAGCGTCTCGACCGACAGCCCCTGCTGCGCCTCGACCGCCGCCTTGCGCTCCAGAAGCGCGACTTCGCCCGCCGTCTCGGCGACCATCAGCCCGCCGCGCATCGACACATGGAGGTCGACGCCCAGCGCATCCTCGATCCCGCGCCAGTCCTCGACTGCGAGCCGGCTTAGCGCGACGATGCACGCCGCCTCGCCGGTGAGCGACTCGCTGCCTTCGAGAAAGCGACGCTCGATCTGGAAATGGAGCGATCCGGCATTCTGCCCCGACGCGCCGGCATTGAGTTCGCCCGCCTCGAACAGCGCCACCGACGCACCCGCCTGCGCGAGGCGCCACGCCGTGGCGCACCCGATCAGCCCACCGCCGATGATCGCCACGTCCGCGCGTTCCATGGCGCCCTAGATGCGCCCGAGCTTTACCAAAGTCTCCCGGATTCGCTCCGCATCCTCGGGCGCTACGTCGCGCAATGGCCTGCGGACAAAGCCGCCGGGCAGCCCCTGCGCGTTCAGCGCGGCCTTCAGCACCGCCGGTCCCGATCCGAAACGACCCACCAGTTCCGGCGTGTACCAATCGTCGAGGATCGCGCGATCCAGCCGCCCGCATTCGCGCGCGCCGTCGATGTCGCCGGCCCAAAGTTTGTTGTAGAAATCCGGATGCGTGCGCCCGAGCACCGCGCCCGCGCCCACCGTCCCGTCGCCGCCGCGCGCCTGAAGCAGCGCCAGGCCATGTTCGTCCATCGAATGGCCGAAGATGCGGACCTTGTCGTTCAGCGCAAAGAAGGTTGCGACGAAACGGCGCAGGTCGCTGGTCGACTGTTTGATCGCGACGACATTGTCGAGATCGGCGATTCGCTCCAGCAGGGCGAGCGGCATGTCGATCCCGGTGCCGGGCGGCCAGTTGTACACGCAGATCGGCAGGCGGCTCTCCGCGGATATGTCGGCGTAGAAGCCGCAAATCTCGTCCGCGGACGGCCGGTAATAGGGCGGGGGGGTGACGACGATCCCGTCAAATCCGCTGTCCGCGGCATGATCGGCGAGCGCGATCACCTCGCGCGCGGTGAAGGCGGTGCAGCCCGCGAGCAGCGGCAGCTTGCCGCGAAGCTGGGCGCCCGCGGCGCTGAACAGCGCGCAGCGCTCGGCATTGGACATGCTCGGCCATTCGCCGGTCGTCCCGGCGAGCAGCAACCCGTGCATGCCTTCGCCGTGCAGCCATTCGAGCAAACTGCCCAGCGCCGCGAAATCGAGCGCGCCTTCCGCGTCGAAAGGAGTGGTGATGGCGGGGATATAGCCTTGCCAGTCCGTCCGCGATCGCTTGGTCGTCAATGCATTGTCCCCCTCGGTCCGGTTGATCCGGACCCGCCAATCGGAATTACGCCAAAGGGACGTCGCGGCAAGGGCAACGAAACACGAATATCGTTGCGTCCCACGCAAGGCTCTGCATGATCAGCATAGTTTATGAGGAACCCGGGATATGTGGGACAGCGCGCTCTATTATTTTTACGAAGCGGCCAGTCTGGGATCGATGCGGCTGGCGAGCGACAAGATCGGGGTAGCGGTATCATCGATCAGCCGCCAGATCGCCCAGTTGGAGGCTGAATTGGGGATCGCACTGATCGAGCGCGGCAGGCGTTCGATCCGGCTGACCGAGGCGGGGCAGCTCGCCTTCGAATATCATCGCAACCAGCTCGCGGACCGCGAGGCGCTGCTCAACCAGATCCAGGAACTGCGCGAGGTCAAGACCGGGCGGATCGATCTGGCGATCGGGGAAGGGTTCTTCGGCCCGCCCTTTACCGAGCTGATCGTCCAGTTCCAGGCGCGCAATCCGGGAATCGCAATCACCGTGACGAGTTGTTCGAGCTCGGAGGGTATCCGCATGGTGCTGGAGGACGAAGCCCATATCGGCATGATCCTGCACACCACCAGCGAACCCAAGATCCGCACGCGCTGCGCCGTTGCGCAGCCGCTGATGGTGTTGTGTGCGCCCGATCATCCGGCGGCTGCGATGGAAACTCTGACCATCGCCGATCTCAAGCCGCACGAGCTGTGCATGCCGCCGCAGGGCTTCCGCATCCGCACCGCGCTCAACGACGCCCAGAAACGCAGCCAGGTGTGGCTGGAGCCGCGGCTGGTGACCAACTCGCTCCAGATGATGCGCGAGATTGCCAAGGCGGGGCGGGCGGTTACGGTGCTTCCGCGGATCTCGGCGCTCGCCGAGCTGGAGGAAGGCAGCCTCGTCGCGCGCCCGCTGCGCGACGAGGCCATCGAACATAGCACCGTCAGCCTGATCCACCGGCTGGGCCGCCAGCTGGAGGGCGCACCGGCACGGCTGCTTGCCGTGCTGGAGGCCAAGCTGAAGAGCTGGAGCTAGGCCGGCGCCACCGCGCGCGCCGCCGGACGGGGCCAGGCGATCGAGACGGCGGCGGCGACGGCGGCGTTGATCGCCATCGCGATCAGCCCCGGCTCCCATCCGGGAAGCAGCGCCCCCCACAGGGCCTGCGCGGCGGGCAGCAGCAGCGCCAGATAGCCCGCGACCAGCCCGGCGAAGACGCCGATCGCGTGCGCGCGTTTCCAGATGAAGGCGAAATACACCCCCGGCGCCAGCATCCCGATCGCGGCATAGGCCGACAGCCCGATCTCGACGAGCGACTTCGACCCGCCCAAGGTGAGCCAGACGGCAACCGTCGCGAACGCGATCATCGAAAGCCGCGAGGCGAGCAGCGTCGCGCGATCCGACAGGCCGGGGCGCAGCGGCAACAGCACGTTCCGGCTGAAGATCGATCCTGCGGTGAGCAGCAGCACCGATCCGGGCACGAGCGCGAGCAGGCACGCCGTTCCCGCGAAGATGCCGACCGCCCAGGCCGGATAGCGATCCGCGACGAACTGGAGCAGCACCGCGTTGGTGTCGCCTCCCGCCGGCTGGGTCCCTGCGAGCAGCGCGGCGAAGCCGAGCAGCAGGATGAAGAAATAGGAAAGCGAGTAAAGCGGCTGCCAGATCGCGTTGCGCCGGATCGTGGCCTCGCTCCCCGCCGAGAAGCAGAGCTGGAACAGATGCGGCAGTATCCAGTTGCCCAGCGCGACGTTGAGCGCCGACGTCATCAGCCAGACGGTGCTGAGCCCGGCCTCGGGCTGGAGCCCGGGGAGCCGTCCGATGCCGGGGAAACTGTCCTGGGCGAGCGCATAGACGTCGAGCATCGACGTCGCGCCGACCTTCGATGCGACGGTGGCGCAGAGCGTGATGACGATCACCACCATCAGCACGTCTTTCACGCCCGCGGCGAAGGCGGCGGAGCGCAGCCCGGCGAAATAGACGAAGCTCAGCATCACCACCGCCGCGATGATCGCGGCCATGGTGATCGAGACGTCGGTGCCGAGCGTCATCCGCACGATCAGGCTGAGCGCCACGATCTGGATTTGCACATAGACGATGAGCGCGGCGATCCCCGCCAGCCCGACGACGACGCCGAGCCAGGTCGCCTGGTAATGCGCCGCGAAAAAGTCCGCCTGCGTCACGAGTCCGTAGCGGCGCCCCGCATTCCAGATCAGCGGCATCAGCCAATAACCGAGCGCCGCCGACAGCGAGACCGAGGTGAGCGCCAGATAGGCGGGCGCGCCATGCGCCCAGGCAAAGCCCGAAATGCCCAGCACCGCGAAGGTAGTGTAGATCTCACCCGCGTTGAGGAACCAGAAGATCAGCACCCCGAACTTGCGGCCGCCAACGGCCCATTCGGTGAGCGTGCGCGCCTTGGCCTGGCGCCGGGCGGAGAGGATCGCGCCCGCCATGGTGGCGAACACGACCGCGAGCGTAAGCGCGAGGATCAATGCCCGGCTCCCGATCCGGGGAGCGTGTCCGCATCGGCGGCGAACTCGGGATGGCGGCGGTCGATCGCATAGACGATCGCGATGACGATCGAGGCCACGACGATCCCCACCATCTGCCACGCCATGGGAAAGGGCAGCGACAATGGCCGCCACGCAACGTCGTTGACCACCGGGATCATCGCGACCTGCCACAGGAACGGGATGAGAAGCAGCCAGCGATGCGGGCGGCGCCGAGGTTCAGGCTCGATATCGGATATCACAAGCAAATCCTTGAAGTACTGAAATTAAATTCATTATCGACCGCCGCCGGATGCGATCCAGGCGCGGATCTTCGCCTCCAGCACGTCCATCGGCAATGCCCCGGTGGCGAGCACCTGGTGATGATAGTCGCGAACGTCGAAGCCGGAGCCCAGCGCCTTGGCGGCGTCTTCGCGAAGCTGGCGGAACATGCGCTCGCCGATCTTGTACGCACAGGCCTGGCCCGGATAGGCAATATAGCGATCGATCTCGACCGCGACGTCGCGCGGCGCCATCGACGTGTTGGCGAGCATATAGTCGATCGCCGCCTGCCGGCTCCAGCGCAGGGCGTGGAGCCCGGTATCGACGACGAGACGCACCGCGCGCAGCATCTCCATGTCGAGATGCCCGAACCACTGCATCGGATCGCCGAACATCCCCAGCTCCGGGCCGAGCGACTCGGCGTACAGGCCCCAGCCTTCGGTATAGGCAGTGGCCTGGCCGTGGCGCAGCAACGGCGGCAGATCGGCGTTTTCGATCGCCAGCGTGAGCTGGAAATGATGCCCGGGAATCCCCTCGTGCAGCGTCAGCGTCTCCAGCGTCGGGATCGGACGCGTGCCGAGCATCGACATGTTGAAATAGAGGATGCCCGGCGACACTCCGTCGGGCGGACCGGGGCGGTAATAGCCGGTGCCGCGCTGGTCGCCGAGCGCGGGCAGGGGGCGGACTTCGAACGGCGCCTTGGGGCGATCGTGGAACAGGCGGGGAATGCCAGGCCAGATCTTCGCCTCGATCGCCTTGAACCGCGCGAGCAGTTCGGCCGGGGTCTTGCAATAATATTGCGGGTCCGTCCGAATATGTTCGAAGAACGCCTTGAGATCGCCCTGAAATCCGACCTTGGCGCGCACCCCCTCCATCTCGCCGCGTATGCGGGCGACTTCGGCAAGGCCTAGCGCGTGGATGTCGTCGGCGGAGCGTTGGGTGGTGGTATGCCGGGCCAAGTCCCAGGCGTAGAGCGCCGCCCCGTCCTTCATCGCCCATAGCCCGGGCGCCTCGGTAGCACGCGGCAGATAGGTTTCGCGGAGATAGACTGCCCATGCGCGATAGGCCGGCATGACCTTGCCCGTGATCGCAGCGCGGAACGCCGCGGTGATCCGCGCCTGCTCGGCGGGCGGGATCGCCGCGGGCATCCGCTTGATCCCCGACCAGAACGGGCTGTCCTCGATCGGCAGGGCGAGCATCGCGTCAAGCTGGGCCAACACGTTGGTGACCAGGACCCAAGGCTGGACATAGCCCTCGGCCAGCCCCTGTTTCAGCCGCGCCACGACGCTGTCCAGATAGCCGACAAACCCTTCGATCCGCGTCAGCGCATCGGCGTAATCGGATGCGCTGGCATATCGGCTGCTCCCGCCCGACAGGAAATCGGGAAATTCGACATGCAACCCGAACGAGGGATTGAGCGGCGCACGCAATTGCACTTCGAACAGCCCGCTATCGAACAGCGCCAGGGTTTGGCGGGTGCGATAGTCGAAAACGTCATAGGCGATCCGGTCGACAGCGCCGAGCGCGCCGCGATCGATCGCGGCGAGCGCGTCGAGATCGCTCCGCTTGTTGGCGTGCAAGCTGCGGGCATAGTCGTCGCCGAGCGGATCGACGAACAGCGGACCGCCCGGCCCGGTGCCGATGCGCGCCGCGCGCAGCGGGTCGAGCGCGGCGTCCGCGGCCTCGCTCCGATCGAGCAGCGCGCGCAGCGCCTGCCCCGGATCGATGCCGCGCGCCGTCGCCGCCAGCGGAGTCAGCGCCGTGGCTGCCAGCATCCCCAGCGTCCGGCGGCGGGTGAACCCCGATAGAATGTCGTGTGGCACTAATCGCTCCCCAGATCGGCGAGGCGCAATCGTGTCGCGATGCGGCAAGAATGCAACCACCCGCGCACGCGCCGTCAAAATGCCCGTTCAGGGGGTAGAACCACGGTAAACCGCCATTTTCCGGGCGTCTTGTTTGCTCGGAGTGAAAGCTTTTGTGGTTTGCGTTGCATTTTGCGCAATGAAGTTGCGGCACTTTGCACATTGTTTTCCGCGCTGCATGCCGCAGTCTCCAGCTACGGTTTTCCGGGAGGCAATTATGAGAGTTTCGGGCTGGCGCGCCGCGCTATCGGCAGTTGCGGCGATGGTCGCGACACCTGCGGCGCTGGCGCAGGCGGTGCCGCCGGTAACGGCGTTGGTCGGCGCGACGGTGGTGGCGATCGACGGCGGCGCACCGATTCGCGATGCCGTCGTGCTGGTGCAGGGCGAGCGAATCCTCCAGGTCGGCCCGTCGGCCTCGGTCGCGGTGCCCGCGGGCGCACGAGTCGTGCCGATGCAGGGCAAATGGCTGCTCCCCGGGCTGATGAACATGCACGTCCATTTCGGACTCAAGCTGCCGGGCGCCGCGGGTGCGGAACTCGTCAACGAAACCGATGGCGAGGAAGCGCTGCGCATGGCCGACAATGCGCGCCGCAGCCTGCTCGCCGGGGTAACAACGGTGCGCCTCACCGCCGAGGATCACGGCATCGACTTCATGCTCAAGCGTGCAATCGCGCGCGGGCAGGCGATCGGGCCGCGGATCGAATCCGCCGGCGAGCTGATCGTGCCGACCGGCGGGCACGGCTCGCTGGAGGCCGATGGCCCCGCCGAGTTCAGCAAGGTGGCGCGCGAACAGATCAAGCGCGGCGCGACCTGGATCAAGATCGCGATATCCGGCGGCATCTCGGATTCGCATGGCAGCATCTCCGCCGCCCCGATGACTGATGCCGAGTTGTCGACCATCATCGAAGTCGCGCACCGCAACGGCGTGAAGGTCACCGCGCATAACGGCTCGTCCGAAGCGGCGCTCCAGGCGCTGAAATTCGGGATCGACTGTTTCGAACATGGCTATCACCTCAATGACGAGGTGCTGTCCAAGATGAAGGCGCAGGGCGTGTGGCTCGTCCCGACGATCGTCGTCAGCCAGCCCGGCGCATATGAATTCTATCGCAAGATCGGCTCGCCCGACTGGTATCTGGAGCGCGTCGCCTCGACCGGCAAGGACCATTGGGCGATGCTACAAAAGGCGATCCGCATGGGGATCAACGTCGCGCTCGGCACCGACCAGTTCCCGTTCGAACCCAATGGCGGCACCACCGCGACCGTCGCCGAGGCCGAACTGTACGTGAAGGCCGGGATGACGCCGCTCCAGGCGCTTCAGGCCGCGACGATCCAGCCCGCGCGGATGCTGGGACTCGACAAGGAGGTCGGGCGGATCGTTCCCGGCCAATATGCCGATATCGTTGCCGTTTCGGCCGATCCGACCCGCGATATTGCCGCGCTGCGCACGCTCGACTTCGTGATGAAGGGCGGGGCGATTTATCGCGACGACGCGCATCCTGAACCGGTCGCGCGCTGATGCGGGCCGAAAGGAACAAGACGATGCGGAAACTCCTGGTCGCCGTTGCAGCGAGCGTCGCGGTGCTGGGCTCTGTCCCGGCGTGCGCACAGGTCGTGGCGCTGGTCGGCGGCAATGTCGCCGATCTTGCCGGCAAGGCGCCATTGCTTGATGCGGTAGTGCTGGTGGAGGGGGAGCGGATCAAGGCGATCGGGCCACGCGCGACTACCCCGGTGCCCACCGACGCGACGGTCGTGCCGATGCAGGGCAAATGGCTGATTCCCGGGCTGATGAACATGCACGTCCATCTCGCGCTGAACCTCCCGGGGGCCGCGCGGATCTATGGCGAGACTGCGGATTCGATGGCGCTCCGCACGCTCGACAACGCGCAGAAATCGCTGCTTTCGGGGGTCACCACGATCCGGCTGACCGGGTCAGACGCGGGGGTCGACTTCACGGTCAAGCGCGCGATCGATTCGGGGATGTTCGCGGGGCCCCGCATCCATACCGCAGGGTCGTCGATCGTCGCGACCGGCGGGCACGGCAAGACCGAGGTCAACGGCGCAGCCGAATTCGCCAAGGCGGTGCGCGAGCAGATCAAGGCGGGCGCCACTTGGATCAAGCTCGGCATCTCCGGCGGCATCTCCGACACGCATGGCGATATCGGCGCGTCGCCCTTCACCGATGACGAACTAAAGACCGCGATCGAAGTCGCGCATCGCAACGGCGTCAAGGTCACCGGGCATAGCGGATCGCCGATCGCGACCGACGTCGCGATCGATGCGGGCATCGACTGCATCGAACATGGCTATTTCCTGACGCCCGACGTGCTCCGGAAGATGAAGGCCAAGGGCGTCTGGTACGTCCCGACGATCGTCGTCAGCCAGAGCGGGGCGCGTGCCTTCTACAAGAAAATCGGGTCGCCCGACTGGTATCTCGCGCGCGTCGACTCGGTCGGCAAGGCGCATATCGGCGTATTGCGCACCGCGATCACCACGGGCGTGAACATCGCTCTCGGGACCGATCAATATCCGTGGGAGCCCAACGAAGGCACGACAGCCACGGTCCGCGAGGCCGAAATCTATGTCGACGCCGGGATGACGCCTGCACAAGCGTTGCGCGCCGCGACGATCGAGCCCGCGCGCATGCTGGGGGTCGACAGCGAGGTCGGCCTGCTCAAGCCCGGCTATTATGCCGATATCGTAGCAGTCGATTCCGACCCGACCCGGGCGATCGGCGCGCTGCGGACGATCGGCTTCGTGATGAAAGGCGGCAAGATCGTTCGCAACGACGCGGCGGCAGTGCCGACCGCAAATTAAGACGGTAATCGTGTGATTGCTGTTATATTATGATTGAATTCCGGGGTGGTTCGGGCGACAAAATGCGTCGCTGACCATCCTGGAGAATCCTCTATGCCCGCCAAGCGCCATCGCCTTTTTGCTCCCCTGGCGCTTGCCATTGCGCTGGCGGCGGGGGCGCAGCCCGCAAATGCGCAGGAAGCCAAGCGCCGTTGGGATGAGCTCTGCCAGATCCGCAAGGACAAGCTCGACACCATCCTGCCCGAGGCGATGCGCGAGAACGGCATCGACATGTGGCTGGTCGCGATGCGCGAAGGCCATGACGATCCGAACGCGGCGATGCTGGGCGGCGGCTATACCTCGGATATCGGCTATTTCGTCTTCACCGACAAAGGGGGAGGGCGCATCGAGCGTGCGGTGATGGGGATCGGCGGGGCGGGATTCGACCAATGCCCGCTCTACGACGTCAAGGTTTCGCCCGCGCAACTCCGTGCGTTCGTCGAGGCGCGCAACCCAAAGCGGATCGGTATCAATGTCGCGACCGAGATCGGCACCGCAGACGGCCTCAGCCACGCGCTCCACGAGAAGGTCCGCGAGACGCTCGGCCCCGATCTGTCGGGGCGGCTGGTGTCCGCCGAAAAGCTCGTATCGGACTTCCGCTCGCGCAACACCGCGACCAGCATCGCCGCCTTTGCCCGAGCGGGCGAATATTCGCGTACCATCGTCGAGCGCGCGCTGTCGAACGAGGTGATCCGACCCGGCCACACCACCACCGGCGACGTCGCCTGGTGGATGATGGAGCAACTTCACAAGGAAGGGCTGGGAAACAGCTTCGGCCTGCCCAGCATCTACATCCTGGGCCCCGGCGAGCGCGGGCCGGTGTCGGGGGATCATGTGATCCAGCCCGGGGACCTGATCACGGTCGACTGGGGAGTCCATTACCTGCTCGCCTATACCGATATGAAGCGCATGGCCTATGTGCTGAAGCCCGGCGAGAATGCGCCGCCGCCCGGCGTACAGCGCGCATTCGACAGGGCGCTGGGCATCCGGCGGATGATCCTGGATACGATCCGCCCCGGCGTCCCCGCGGGCGAAGCGCTGGCGACGGTCAATCGGCGCGTGGCGGAGACCAAGGGCTATGTCCTGGGCCGCTATGACGACCCCAGCCGCGACCTGGGGGTGTCCGACGTGGTGATCGGCAGCCATTCGGTGGGAGATTTCGGCCATGGCTCGGGGCCGTCGATGGCCGATTTCAACCCGCTTCGGGCCACCTATACGCTGCGTGCAGGCAATCTGCTCTCGATCGAGCTGTTCCTCTACACGGTCGTCCCCGAATGGGGGCCGCGCAAAATCAAGATACCGCTCGAGGACAATGGCGTCGTGACCGCACGGGGCCTGGAATGGGTGTACCCGCCCAACAGCCGGATCCTGTTGGTGAAATAGCGCTATCGCTCGGCGCGACAGGGCCTGGTCGGGCCGCTAATTTGCACTGAACGCAACGATCACGAATTTGCAATGCCGTTGCCACAACAATGCAACTGACGGACACTTGCTGCACGAACATGGCGTCCAAGCCAGTCAAACCGCAACATTGCTACAGGGAGCATATCGTGCAGAAAAAGGTCGCATCCGCAATCATGCTCGCAGGGCTGGCGCTGTCGGCGCCCGCCACAGCCCGTCCGGACCAGCCCGTCACCGCGCCCGTCGAGAAGCCCGCGACCGATATTCTGTCGCGCATGTTCGTGTGGTGGAACACCGCGTTCAAGACGCCGGGCGCGTACACCGAGGAGAATTTCTCGAAGTTCTTCACGCCCGACGCGACGCTGATCCTCGAGGGCCGCACTGCGATCCGCGGCGTCGGCGAATGGGCCACGCATTTCCAGAAGATCCAGGCCGGTGGCGGTGACGTCGAGATCGTCGTGCCGTTCAAGGAAGTCTTCGAGAAGGACGGGCTGATCTACACCTATCACGTCATCCGCTCGCGCCGCAGCGGCAAGGTCGCGTGCTCGCTGGCGGCAGGGCACGCCGTCGTCAAGGACGGCAAGATCGCGTCGATCGTGCTGGTGCGCAGCGATCTGGACGCGAGCAAGGGGCCGCTGGACCCGCAATGCTGGACTGCGTGACCGCCTGAAGGCGGCATTTTCGGAGAGGACCGGGGTTTCAGAGTCCGGAGGGCAAGCGCCCTCCGGCAGGTGAGGGGGATTTGACATGAGCTATACGTTGATTGGGATGCGCGCTACCGCCCGGCTTGCGGCGGGGGTCGCCGCCGCCGCGTTGATGGGCGGCGTCGCTGCCACGCCGGCATGGGCGCAGGACACCGCGACGACCACGTCTCCGGACGAGATCGTCGTGACTGCGCAGCGCCGCGAACAGAGCCTGCAGGACGTGCCGATCGCGATCACCGCAGTGACCGCGCAGACGCTGCAGGACCAGAATGTCCAGAGCGTCGAGGATTATTTCGCGCTGACACCGAATGTCAGCTTTCAGTCGAACGGGTCGCGCGATCGCAAGGACCTCGCGATCCGCGGCATTTCGAACCAGCTGAACCCCTATGCCGATGTCCGTCAGTCGACCTATGCGTTCTACATCGACGAGTTCAACGTCGCGGCGGGCACCAGCAACCCGCAGATCGTCGACCTCGAGCGGATCGAAGTGCTGCGCGGGCCGCAGGGGACCTATTTCGGTCGCAACGCCGTGGGCGGCGCGATCAACGTCATCACCAAGAAACCCGTGAACGAATTCGAGGGCTTCATCGACGCGGGCTATAGCAGCTACAACACCTATCGGGCCGAGGGTGCGGTGAACGTGCCCGTGATCGATGGGCTGCTCGCGGTACGCGCCTCGGGCAAGTACGAGCATTCCGACGGATTTATCAAGAATATCAATCCCATCGGTGGCGGTAATGACAGCGAATATTACACCTATCGCGCGCAGGCCCGGCTGACGCCGACCGACAATTTCACGCTCGACCTGACCTATAACAAGTCGAACGAAACCGTCGGGATGCGCAACGGCGTGCCCACGGGCTTCGTCACTGCGACCTGGGCATCGGTCTATTACGGCAAGACCGCCGGCAATATCGGCGCGGCGGACGGGGTGGGGTTCTTCCCCGACAATTCGACGCGGGTGAACTTCAACCGGCCCCAGGAAGTCGGCGGCGACTTCGAATATCTCAGCGGCCGCGCAGTATGGGAAATCGGCACCGTGGCGATCACCGGCGTGGTCGGCACGCTTCGTTCCGAGGTGTTCAACTATGGCGATGTCGACGGCGGCAGCCGCGACTATTTCTACGAAGACCTGTTCCTCGTCCGCAAGTCGACCAGCGGAGAGTTGCGAGTCCAGTCGACCGGTAACGACAACCTGTTCGACTGGAGCGTCGGCACCTCGGTCGGTCGCGACACCGGCGTGATGGACCAGTCGACCTATCACGGCGCCGACAGCCCGTTGTGCCCCGCCAGCTATGCCGGCAAGTGTAGCGGACTTGAAGTCACCGGACTCGATAGCAACAGCTCCACCGATTATTGGGCAATGTTCGGGCAGGGCACGCTCAACGTAACGAGCAAGCTCGCGGCCACGGTGGGCGTCCGCTATTCGCGCGAAACGGTGATGAACTATTCGATCACGCGATCGAACCTGGTGCAGACCGGCGTTAATGACCGTGTGTCGAAGTTCGACGATTTTTCGCCGAAGTTCACGCTCAGCTACAAGGTCAGCCCGGACTGGCTGATCTTCGCCAACGCGTCGCGCGGGTTCAAGTCCGGCGGCACCCAGACCAGCAACAACGTCAACCTTACCAACGACTTCAAGCCCGAAACGCTGTGGGATTACGAACTGGGCACCAAGTTCGACCTGTTCGACGGCAAGCTCCGCGTCGACGTCACGAGCTTCTATATGGACTGGAAGAACGTCCAGCAGACGATCCGCTTCCAATATATCGACACCGTGACCGGGTTGCTGCGCAGCGTCAGCGGTATCGCGAACGCCGCGGCGGCCGAGAGCTATGGCGCCGAAGCCAGCTTCGACGCCCGGATCACGCCCGAATTCACGCTGAGCGGGCAGGTCGGCTGGAACAAGACCAAGTTCAAGGACTATCCGAACGCCCTGATCGACGGCGCGGTCATCAATGTTACCGGCAAGCAACTCGTCAATGCGCCCGAATGGACGCTGGGCGCGCAGGCCCAGTATAAGCGGACGATTGCCGGAGACCTGAAAGGCTTTGTGCGGGCGGAGTGGAACTTCCGCGACAAGATGATCTCCAATCCTTACGCGTACCGCTACAATGTCTATCCGTTCATTTCGCCCAGCTATCACAATGTGAACCTGCGCATGGGCCTGGAGACCGAGACCATTCGTGCGACGGTGTATGTCGAGAATCTTTTCGACGCCAAATACTTCGCCAATGCGTATGAGAAGGCGTTCTATTCGGGCGTGCAGGTCGAGCCGTCGTACCGCGTCGTCGGCGCTAGCTTCGGCATCAAGTTCTGAAAACCCTTGGGGCGGCGGGAAACCGCCGCCCCGATTTCATGTACCAGGAGTACCGCCGCGATGGATCGACGCCGTTTTCTGGAAGCGTCCGCAGCCGGAGTCCTGATGGGGTGGGGAACCGGCGCGTTGCCGGCGCACGGGCAGGCAGCGGGAGGTGCCGACGCGGCGCTTCAGGCGCTGTTGCAGCGGCACAGCGATGCCTATCTCCACCGCTCGCCCGAAGAGGCGACCGCGAACAATTACGACGTCGGCGCAAATGCGGCGCTGCGCGGGCGGCTCGACGACCGCTCGCTGGGTGCGCGCGCGGGGGACCGCGCGGCAATTCGCGCGGCGCTGACCGAACTCGACGCAATTCCCGTGGGCGCGCTGTCCCCGCGGGCGCGGCTCGACCATGCCGTCGCTGGCTATGTCTATCGCACGCTCGACGATCTGCTGGGCCGCTATGGCTATGTCGACGGCAATCTGCGTCCGAGCCCCTATGTCGTGAGCCAGATGAACGGCGCCTATTACTGGCTCCCGGACTTTATCGGCAGCCGGCACCCGATTGAGGATGCCGCAGACGTCGAGGCATGGCTCGCGCGCCTTGCGGCGCTCGCAACCGCTCTCGACCAGGAAACCGATCGCATCGCGCACGACGCCGCGCTGGGCGTGGTCCCGCCGGATTTCGTGCTCGTCCGCACCATTACCCAGATCAAGGGGCTGCGCGATGGCGATCCGCTCCAGTCCGCGTTGATCGCGCCGGCGCTGAAGCGCATCGCCGAGAAGGGGCTGGGGGAAAAGGGGGTGGGGGACGTCGCAGGGCGCGCCCTCGCGACGTTTCGTACCCGGATCCAGCCCGCACTCAGCCGCCAGATCGCTGCGCTCGAGGCGCTGGCGCCCCGAGCCGACAGCCGCGCCGGGGTGTGGAAGCTGCCCGACGGCGACGCCTATTATGCCGCGGCGGTGCGATCGAACACAACGGCCGAAACCACGCCGGGCGAGTTGCACCGGATCGGCCTCGAACAATGCCGCGCGCTCACCGACCAGATCGACCGCTTGCTCCGCGCGCAGGGGCTGACTCGCGGGGGCGTGATTGCCCGCGTCGCGGCGCTCAACCAGGACCCGCGGTTCCGCGTGTCGCCCGACGACGCCGGTCGCGCAACGCTGCTCGCGCTGGCCGAGACCCATCTGAAGACGGTAACCGCGCTGTTGCCGGACGCATTCGGCATCGCGACCGTCGATCCGATCGTCGTGCGCCGCATCCCGCCAGCGATCGAGGCGGGCGCGCCAGGCGCGTTCTACTCGGAGGGCGCGCCGGGGCAGCCGGGCATCTATTCGCTCAACCTCAAGACTCCCGGCGAGCATGTCACGTGGCGCCTCCCGACGCTCACGCATCACGAGGGGGTTCCAGGACATCATTTTCAGTATAGCGTCCTCGGCCACGCGCCTGCGTTGCCGTTGTTCCGGCGCATGGTCCGGTTCTCGGCCTATACCGAAGGCTGGGCGCTGTACGCGCAACAGGTCGCCGACGAGCTTGGGGTCTATGCCGACGATCCGTTCGGGCGGATCGGCTATCTCCAGTCCGAACTGTTTCGCGCCGCGCGGATCGTCGTGGACACCGGACTGCACCATCATCGCTGGACCAAGGCGCAGGCGGTGGCGTGGATGGTCGAAAATGCCGGCGAGCAGCAGGAGGCGACCGACCGCGAAGTCACGCGCTATGCCGTTTATCCCGGCCAGGCGTGCAGCTTCAAGGTCGGCGCCAACGCGATCGTAGCCGCGCGCGAGCGGGCACGCGGCGCGATGGGCGGAGGGTTCGACATACGGGGCTTCCACGATCTGGTGCTGACCGCAGGGCCGATGCCGATGGCGGTGCTCGACGCGGCGATTGACGCTTGGGCGGCCAAGAAGGGGTGACCGGTATCAGGGATGCCCCGGGGAGTCATATCCGTCTTTAACTTACATAATGTATATTATCGTTCTTACTTTTGTACCGGAGTCCCCGCCGATACGCCCCCTGCACCGACCGCGGCGCCAGCGCCGCGAGCGGAGTCATCCCAGCCAGCCGCCGATGAAGCCGGCACGCGCCAGCCCGGTCCGGATCGCGGGCGCCCGTCGCATCCGGCTCCAGACGAAGTCGTCGCGGTGATTGGCCATCATCGTCAGGATCGGCCCCTGGTCGATCCCCAGATAATCGTCGTCGAACCAGCCAAGCTCGGGATCGACACTGCCCTTTGACAGCTTCGCATCGGTAAACCGGAAGCTCGGGTTGAAGCTGTCGAGGAAGCCGTAGCGCCCATAGAGTTTGCGGCCATAGCGCGCATGAAGCGCGGCGGCGCAGGGCTCGACGATTTCCGGCGCGAACGCGATCGACCCCAGCGCTGCCGTCGGCGCGATCGTGCCGTCGTCAAACTCGTCGGGAAGCCCAAGCGGGCCGCGCGCCGAGTAAGTACGGAAGGTCCGTTCGGTGCCGTTGACGACGCGCTTCACGCCGGCGGGCCCGTCGCACGCGGTCAGGCCCCACACGTCCGCCGAATATCCGGTCCACCCCATCGGGTTGGCCGTCGCATAGGCGCGCTGCGCATAGGTCGCGCGACGGCTATTCTCGAAATAATCGAACCCAGCCTCGCGCATCGTCGCGTCGCGAATGCCGCGGAAATCGACCCAGACATGGCTATATTGGTGGCCGAAATGGGGTGCGAAGGCGAGGTGCCGTGTAGCCCCCTCCCCGCGCCAGCTCCGGGGATAGGTCGATGCCCAGGCGGCCCATGCGTCGGGCTCCACGCGGCGATCCGGGTCCGGCGCACCAAGCGCCAGAAGATAGACGAGCATGCCCTCGTTATAGCCATGCCAGTCGGACGGGATGAATCCACGCTCCGGATGCCAGCCCATGCAAAGCACCCGCGACGGCTTTTGCATCCAGCGCCAGTCGACGCGGGCGCAGATCTTGTCCGCCAGGTCGCGGACCTCGGCCTCTTCGGCGGTGGCGCGATCGAAATATTGGCCGGCGAACAGGATGCCGCCGAGAAGCAAGGCAGTGTCGACCGACGACAATTCGGTGCGACCGAACCGATGCCCGGTCTCCATGTCGAGGAAATGGTAGAAAAAGCCTTTGTGGCCGGTGACGCCGCTGGCGGCATCCCCCTGCGGCGCGTTCCAGAAGAAGCGCAAAGTCGCCAGCGTACGCTCCAGCGCGGCATCGCGGGCGATCCAGCCGCGCTCGACCCCGATCGGGTAGGCGGTCAGCGCAAAGCCGGTGGCGGCGATGCTGGAGAAGCCCTTGGTCGGCCAGCGATCGGGCGCGAGCCCGTTGCGGGGATTGGTCGTTTCCCAAAAAAAGCGGAAGGTGCGCTCGGCGAGATCGTCCATCAGCGCAGGCGTGGCAGGGCTTGCTGCAACATCGGGCAGGCGCGAGCAGCCGGTAGCCGCCGCCCCCGCCAGAAGCATCGAAGCCCGGGAGACGAGCGTGCGGCGGGTAATCACGGTACGGAGACTCCTGAAAAAGGAGGCGGGGCCGACAAAGGGGGGAAGCGGCGGCCCCGCCAGAGGAGGGTCGAGTTAAAAGCGGTAGTTCAGCCGGAACTGGATACGGCGCGGCAGCGTGATCGTATTGCGACCGATCCGCGCAGGGTCGAGCGTGTCGGTTACCTGGCCGGTGGCGGGGTTGATCGTGTTGTTGAAGAAGTCGTCGAAACCTTCGAAATTCTTGTTGTTGAAGGCGTTCAATACGTCGACTGCCGCCTCGACCTCGTGGTTGCCGAACAGCCGAAGCGTCTTCGCGAGGCTGACATTGACTTCGCAATATGCGAACACGCCGTTGATGCAGTTCTTCTCGGGATAGCCCGCGGTGAAGGCATTAAAGCCAGATTCGGCGCCGTTCGTGCCATCGGTCACCCGGAACGCCTGGCCACTGCCCAGCGTCGTCAGCGTCGATAGCTGGAAGCCGAGCGGCAGGTCGACCAGCCCCGAAATGACCAGCCGGTGCCGCTCGTCGCCGTTGCGCGGACGCCAGCCATAATCGTCGGGCGTCACCGCATCCAGGCTGAACAGATCGCCGCCATTCTGCTCGCCCTTGGACAGCGTATAGGCAAGGTTGAACCCCCAGCCCGAAGCCTCCGTATAGGTCTTGTCGAGCGTGAAGAAGATCGCCTTGTACCGCGTATCGAGCCCGTCATAGCCGATCAGCACGTTCGAGTATCCCAGCGGAACCACCGTCGAGGTGTCGCAGCACCCGCCCAGCCCGTTGTTCAGCCGGGTCGCGCGCAAATTGGTGTAGCCGTTGCGCCCGCGCTGGTACGAGCCGGTCAGCGACGCCTGGAAGATGCCCACCCGCTGCCGCACGCCCAGGCTGATCTGGTCGTTCACCGGCGGCTTGGTGTCGTTCTTGACCGCGAACAGTTCGGGCAGCCCGGCGCTGGCCGCGCTCGCGCGCAGAGCCAGAAGCCCATCGCGCGTCAGATAGGATGGGTTCCACTGGATCGTCGGGAGTCCGCCGCGGGGCTGCCCATCGGTCGAGAAGCGGAACACGCCGACCGGATTGATCGTGCGCGACAGTTCGTCGATCGTGTTGTTGAAGTTGTTGCGATCATAATAGCGCCCGAAGCCGCCGAAAAACACCGTCGAGCGATCGCCGGTGATATCCCAGGAGAAGCCGAAGCGCGGCGCGATTGCACCCGCGAACGGTTTGCGGTTCGAGCCGTCATTAATGTAGTTTTCGGGATTGAAATAGGATGTGGCCGGCAACGAACGCAGCGCCGCAGCGGCGGATGCCGGGGTGCGATAGTCGTTGTTGTTGCCGTTGGTCTCGTAATCCCAGCGTACGCCGACATTGAGCTGGAGCCGACTGGTGAGATCCCAATCGTCCTGTGCGTACAGCCCGATCTGGGTGTTCGACCCCTGGACCAACCCGCTGCCCAGCCCCAGCCGCGCCTCGGCGGGGAAAGCGAAGCTGAGATTGTTGTTCGGCTCGCGGCGGAACGTATAGCGCGGCTGGAGCAGCGCGTTGTTCGCAAATTCGATGTCGGTCACTTCGACCCGCGCACCGACCTTGATCGCGTGATTGTCGAACCCGGTGTAGGTGAAGTCGTTGCGCAGCGTATGGCCCTTCTGGACCTCACGCCGCGTTGACTCGCGGCCGCCGAACAGGATCACCGAAGCATAGTCGTAGGTGACCGAATTCGGATTCAGCGACACCGGATTGAAGATGTAATCCAGATAGTTAGCGCTGAATTCGTTGGTGAAATTCTCGCCGACATGCGTCCACTTGAACAAGTAGGTATCGACCTTGTTGATCTTGTTCTCGGCATATTCATACGAGGTGTTGCCACCAAAGCCCTGGATGTCGGTTTCCTGGCGACGGCTGAACGACAGGTCGAACGTATCGGCGGTGCTCGGCGTCAGCGTCAGCTTGCCGAAGTAGAAGTCGCTGCGGAACGGGCTGACGAACGCGCCTTCGAATTCCGACAGCCGGCGCCCGGACACGTTCTCGAACTCGGCGACGGCCTCCGCCGAACCCGTGCTGTCGACGTTGAAGGCGCGGTTCTGGTCGTTGCCTTCATAGGCGGCAAAGAAGAACAGCTTGTCCCGGATGATCGGGCCGCCCAGCGATACGCCATATTGCTTGCGCTCGAACTCGGGCTCGGGCCGGTTGTCGCGCTTGTCGAAATACGACTTCTGCGTGAGCCCCTTGTCGGTATACTGGCCGAACGCCTCGCCGTGGAACTCGTTGGTCCCCGACTTGGTGATCGCGGTGATGATTGCCGATCCGGCCTGCTCATATTCGGCCTTGTAGTTCTGCGTCAGGACGCGGAATTCCTGCACCGCGAGCTGGCCGAAGGGGTTGCCGCGGCTGTTCTGCTGGCCGGCGATGCCGCCCTCGCGCAGCTTATTCTTCAGGCTGACGCCGTCGATGAACACATTGACCTGGCTGGCAGTCGAGGCGCCCGACTGGATGCCCTTGCTGGTCTCGCTGTCATTGTAACGCACGCCCGGGGCGAGCGCCGCGAAGGACAGGAAGTTGCGATCGGTCTGCGGCAGCTTGCGGATCTGTTCCTGGCTGACGTTCGTGGCGACTTCGCTGGTCCGCGTTTCGCTGACGCGCGAACCGGTCACGACGATCTCGTCGGTGTCGGCCACCGCCGTACCGGTGTCGCCCGCGATCGTCAGGTCGAGGCTGGCGGCCTGGCCGATCTGGATCTGGATCAGTTCGCGCACGGTCTGCTCCGCCGCGGTCGCGACGATTTCATACGGGCCGGGACGGAGCCCGGTCAGCGTATAGGCGCCATTGGCGTCGGTCGTCGTGCGCAGCGTCTGGTTGGTGCCGGTATTGCGCGCCGTCACGACCGTGCCCGCAGCGGGCGCGCCATCGGCGCCGATCACCTGCCCGCGCAACTGCCCCGTTGTCACCTGCGCGACGGCCATCGTCGGCAGCACCACGGCGCCGCCGGCAAGAATCGTCGCAGCGCCGAACCAGGCGCGCAGCGCCCTCGCCCTGTTGTTTGTCACTCTGTTGTCCTTCTTCCCTAGCGGTACGCTTCAGGCACGCATGGTCGTCGTTGTTCGCGCGACAATGTCGGGCGCATGAAGTTCGGTGGTGGCGGGGATCCCCCCGCCCGCGAGTCGCTCGCAGAGCCGCGACACGGCGCGGGCGCCGATCTCGGCGATGCGGACCCGCATCGTGGTAAGGCCCAGATACCGGGCCACCGGAATATCGTCGAAGCCGGCGACCGCGATCCGGCCCGGTACGTCGACCCCAGCCTCGCGCAGCGCCAGCAGGCAGCCGATCGCCATCATGTCGTTCGCGGCGAACACCGCATCGACGCGCTGCCCGCCCGCGATCAGCGCGCGCGCCGCAGCCGCCCCGGCCTCCTCGCGAAAGTCGCCCGGAAGCACCAACGGGTTCTCGACTCCGGCATGGCGCCGCATCGACAGGCGGAACCCGGCCAGCCGTTCCTCGGCATCAAGATTTCCCTGCGGGCCCGCGATATGCGCGATCGCCCGGTGGCCATTGGCGAGCAGATGGCGGACCATCGTGTCCGACCCGCCGACATTGTCGACCAGGATCGTCGCGACCTCGCTCCCGGCCCGGCAGTTCACGAGGACCGACGGCAGGTTGCCCGGCATCCCGCGCAGCAAGTCGAACGCGTCGAGATGCGGCGCCATGATAAGCAGCCCGTCGACGCGCCCGCGCATCGCCCGCAGCGCCTGCCCCGCCTGGGCCGGGTCCTGATGCATGTTCGACAGCAGAAGCTGGAAGCCACGGCTGCTCGCTTCCTTGTCCATGCCGCGCACGATTTCGGAGAAGAACTCGCCGTGCAGATCGGGAAGCACCACGCCGATCGCATGCGCCCGCGCCATGCTGAGGTTGCGGGCGCCAGCGTGAGGGACATAGCCGAGCTGCGCGGCGGCGGCGAGGACGCGGGCGCGGGTATCGGGGTGGACATTGTCCAGCCCGTTCATCGCGCGCGACACCGAGGCGACGGAAACATCCGCCACCCGCGCCACATCGCGAATCGTAACCTGTGCCATTGGTCGCCACTCTCCCGCCCGCGCATGTCTTCCGCGCTGAGGCTTTGTCCCTGCCTGGGTCTCGACGGATGTGAAAGCGGTTGCACTGTCGCCCGGGCTGCGTGCTATGTAACCGGTTACAGGTTGCAGCCCAAGCAAAAAATGACTTAGCCCCGTTTAGGGCGCCGCCATCACCGACTGAAATTCCTCAGGCTAGTCCGTAGGAGAAGGATTTAAGATGTTGAAGTCACTGGTATCTCGCCGCGCCGCGTTGATGGGTGCCGGCGCGATCGCCGCATGGGCGTCCAGCCCGGCGCGCGCGCTGATCCAGGCGGCGCAGGACGCCCCCGCCCCGGCATTCATCGAATCGCTGATTGCGAAGATGACAGTGGAGGAAAAGGCCGGCCAGCTGACATTGATGGCCGCGGCATGGGCGGGCTCTGCCGCAACCGCGCTCAACCCGCCCTCTGCGGGCGCCAGTTTCGCGCAGCAACTCGACCAGGTCCGCCGCGGCCAGCTGACCGGGGTGTTCAACGGCAATGGCGCTGAGATGACGCGCCAGATGCAGACCGTCGCGATGCGCGAGTCGCGGCTCAAAATCCCGCTGATCTTCGCCGCCGACGTGATCCATGGCCATCGCACGATATTCCCCGTTCCGCTGGGCGAAGCCGCGAGCTGGGAACCCGACCTCGCCGAACGCAGCGCGCGCGTGGCGGCCGTCGAAGCCGCAGCGGCGGGGATCGACTGGACCTTCGCGCCGATGGTCGACATCGCCCGCGACGCGCGCTGGGGTCGCGGTGTCGAGGGGGCGGGCGAGGACGTGCACCTCGGCAACCTGTTCGCCACTGCGCGTGTCCGCGGGTTCCAGGGCAAGACGCTGACCGCCCGCGATTCGGTGCTGGCATGCGCCAAGCATTTCGCCGCCTATGGCGCGGCGGAAGGCGGGCTCGACTATAACACCGTCGATGTCTCCGAACGCACGCTGCGCGACGTCTATTTCCCGCCGTTCGAAGCCGCACTCGACGCGGGCGCGCTGTCGGTGATGGCGGCGTTCAACGAGCTTTCGGGCATTCCTGCCACCGGCAATGCCTGGCTGCTCGACGACGTGCTGCGCGGCGAATGGAAATTCGATGGGCTGGTCGTGTCGGATTATACCGGCGACGAGGAGATGATCGCCCATGGCTTTGCCGCCGATGCGCGCGACGCGACTCGCCTCGCGTTCCTGGCCGGGGTCGACATGAGCATGCAGAGCGGATTCTACCTGCAGCACCTGCCCGAGCTGGTCGCGTCGGGCGACGTGCCGATGGCGCGGCTGGATCAGGCGGTGCGCCGCGTGCTGGCGGTGAAGGCCAGGCTGGGGCTGTTCGACGACCCGTTCCGCCGCGCCGACCCGCGCCGCGAAAAGGCGGTGGTCCTGTCGAAGCCGCATCGCACGCTGGCGCGCGAAGTTGCGCGGCGTTCGATGGTGCTGCTCAAGAATGACGGCGACCTGTTGCCGCTCGCCAAGGACCGCCGCGTCGCGCTGATCGGTCCGTTCGCGTCCGGGCAGCATGATCTGGTCGGGCCGTGGTGCGTCTATGGCGACGATAGGCAGGCGATCGACCTGGCGACCGGAATGCGCGCCGCTGCGGCGCGGCCAGACCTGATCAGCGTGACTGAAGGTTCGGGTATCGAGGAGCCGATTGCGGGCGGCATCGAAGCGGCGGTCGCCGCGGCGCGTGCAGCCGATGTCGTGATCCTCGCGATCGGCGAGGGCACCCGGATGTCGGGCGAGGCGCAGTCGGTGACCGAGACCGTCGTCCCTGCCCCGCAACGCGCGCTGGCCGAAGCGGTGGCGGCGACCGGCAAGCCGGTCGTGGTGCTGCTAAAGAACGGGCGCGCGCTCGCGCTCGACGGCGCCGTGGCCGCTGCGCCCGCGATCCTGGTGAGCTGGTTCCTCGGGACCGAGACCGGACCGGCGATCGCCGATGTGCTGTACGGCGCCTACAGCCCCTCGGGCCGGCTGCCGGTCAGCTTCCCGCGGGCGAGCGGGCAGGCCCCCTATCACTACGATCACAAGCCGACGGGGCGCCCCAATCCGGACGGTCCGCTGACCGAATATAAGGCGCATTATCGGGGCGTGCCGAACTCGGCGCTGTATCCGTTCGGCCATGGGCTGAGCTATGGCCGCGTCGACTATTCGGGGCTGGCGCATGCTCCGCAGCTGGCGTGGGACGGCACGCTGTCGGTGCGGGCGACGCTGCGCAATTCCGGCAGCCGGGCGATCGAGGAAGTCGCGCAGCTCTACATCCGCGACCGCACCGCGGGCATCACGCGCCCGGTGCGCCAGCTCAAGGGCTTCCGCAAGATCGCGCTGGCACCGGGCGAGGCGCGCGAGGTGCTGTTCACGCTGTCCCGCCGCGACCTGATGTTCATCGGTCGGGACAATCGCCCGATTGCGGAACCCGGCGCGTTCGATCTGTGGATCGCGCCCTCCGCCGAAGCCGAGGGTCTGCACGGGCGCTTCGAGCTGGCGGCCGGCTAGCGCTCGCGGCGCGTGCGGGACAGTTCGTCGACGATCGCGGCGTGCGCGCGGCGGGTGAGCGGGTTGAGCACCATCAGCCCCGCCGCGAGCGCGACGAACAGGAGCGGCGGCACCGCGACGATCAGGCGCAGGCCTTCGATCGTCGCGGGCGTCGGCGCGCTGTCCGCACGGTAGCCGGTAGCGGCCAGGGCAATCCCGAACACCCCCGTGGCGGCGCCCATCGCCACGCGCTGCAGCAGAGTGGCAACGCCGAATACTGCGCCTTCGAGCCGCAGCCCGCTCGATCGCTCGCCATATTCGACGGTGTTGGGCAGCATCGCCCAGAACACGATGTGGAGCCCGATCAGCGCAGCCTGCATCGCCGTGAGGAACCCTTGCATCGCGCGCGGGTCCCCGATCCGGAACGCCGCGAAACCGGCGAGGAGCGCGACGGCGAGCCCGCTGCACAGCAACCATGTCGCACGCCCCCCGAGCCCGCGGCACACCAAAGTCCAGATCGGCACGGCGACGAGACCGACCGTCCCCATCGACGCGAGCGCGAAATGTCCCGCAGCCTCGTCGCCGAACCCGTATTTGTAGAAATAGAGCACCGATTTGGTGAGGATCGTCGAGGCGATCACGATGCACGCCATGGCGAGATTGAGTGTCACGAACGCGCGGTTGCGCGCCAGGCTGGCGCTGGCTGCGCGCAGCGAGGGGCGCTGCCGAACTATGGGATCGGCGACGACTTCGGGCACGAACAGCGCGACCGCCATCAGGATCGCGGTACCGACTGCGGCGAACAGCCCCGCCGCGGCAAGGTAGATCGTCGCGGGATTACCGCTGCCGCTGATCCAGCCGCCCAGCGGCACTGTCCCCAGCGTCACCGCCAGCAGCGCTGCAGCCCCGAACAGCATCCGCGCCCCCGCGAGCAGCGCGCGGTCGCCGCTGTCCGCCGTCACGCGCGCAGTCATCGCCAGATAGGGGATGTTGACCAGCGCATAGCCGGTGCGGAACAGCAGGTGCGTACCCAGCACCGCGGCGGCGGCCCAGCTTCCGTGCGTCGACGGGGGCAGATAGGCGAGGACGAAACTCACCCCCAGCGGGACGGGCCCGAACAGCAAAAGCCGTCGATAGCCGATCGTCTCGCGCAGTCGATCCGCCAGCACGCCGACGGCAAGGCTCACCACCCCGTCCCAGAACAGCGCCACCAGATAGGTCGCCGCCGCCAGCCCGACCGGCAGGCGCAGCACCTCGGTATAGTAGAACAGCAGGAAGAGCATGATGCTCTGCCAGTAGAGGTTGAACGCGAAGTCGCCGAACGCGAACAGCAACAGCCGCGGGCGCGCGATGCGTATTGTCGGGCGGTCCTTCACGCGGGCCCGAATGTCATCGCGCGACCGCGAAGACAAGCGGCGCGAGGCTTCAACGGGTTACGGCGTGCTGCTATGGCTGCGCCCCGCCCTTTAGAAAGCGCATACATGCCCAGCACTACCCCCGGTCCCGATATCGAACGCCTGGTCGCGATCATGGCGCGGCTGCGCGATCCCGAGCGGGGGTGCGAATGGGATAGCGTCCAGACGTTCGACACGATCGCGCCCTACACGATCGAGGAAGCCTATGAAGTCGCCGACGCCATTGCGCGCGGCGACATTTCCGAACTCAAGGACGAACTGGGCGACCTTCTCCTCCAGGTCGTGTTCCACAGCCGCATCGCCGAGGAAGCGGGGCATTTCGCGCTGGCCGACGTCGTGGCGGCGATCAGCGAAAAGATGGAGCGCCGCCACCCGCATATCTTTGGCGACGCGACCGAGGGGGGGCATTATCTGTGGGAGCAGATCAAGGCCGAGGAGCGCGGGCGCAAGGGCGCGGAAAGCGCGCTGGACGGAGTCGCGCTGGGCATGCCCGCGCTGCTCCGCGCGGAAAAGCTCCAGAAGCGCGCCGCGCGCACCGGGTTCGACTGGCCCGACCCGAGCGGCGCGCGCGCCAAGGTCGACGAGGAAATCGCCGAGGTGGAGGCGGCCCTGTCGCAAGCGCACCGCGAGGAAGAGATTGGTGACCTGTTGTTCGCGGTGGTCAATTGGGCGCGCAAGCTCGGCATCGAGCCCGAGGCTGCGCTCCGCGCGGCCAACGCGAAGTTCGAAGGCCGTTTCAAGGCGATGGAGGCGCGCGCAGGCGGGAGCATCGCCGGGCTCGATCTCGATGCGCAGGAAGCGCTGTGGCAGCAGGTCAAGGCCGACGCGGCGGCTTAGCCCGCCCTCAGCCAGAACCGATCATAGTCGCGTGGCGCCATGCGGACTTCGTACAGCGCGCGGTCGTCGGCGATCGATTGTTCGAGCACCTCGCCATGCTGATGCAGCCACGCCGCCCCTGCCCCATCGGCGGGGTCGAGTTCGATATGGTAGCGGCGGTGCCCCTGGGTCAGCCGCGCGGCGACGGCTTCGACCAGCGCATCGACGCCTTCGCCGGTGATCGCGGAAATCGGCATGACGTCGTCGCGCTTCGCCGCCTCCGCGGTCAGATACGCTCGGGAGTCGGCATCCAGCAGGTCGAGCTTGTTCCACGCTTCGAACCGCGGAGTCTCCTCCGCGACGCCGATGTCGGACAGCACCTGCTCGACATCGTCCTTCTGCGCTTCGCTGTCGGGATGCGCGACGTCGCGGACGTGGATCAGGAGGTCGGCCGAGACCACCTCCTCGAGCGTCGCCTTGAACGCCGCCACGAGCTGGGTCGGCAGTTCGGAGACGAAGCCCACGGTGTCGGACAGAATCGCCTTGTCGATCCCCGGCAGCGCAATCTGGCGCAGCGTGGGGTCGAGCGTCGCGAACAGCAAATTCTCCGCCATCACGTCGGCGCCGGTCAGTCGGTTGAACAGCGTCGACTTGCCGGCATTGGTATAGCCGACCAGCGCGATCACCGGCCACGGCGCACGCTGGCGGCGGTCACGATGGAGCGAGCGCGTGCGGCTGACCTGATCGAGTTCGCGCCGAAGCCGCGCCATGCGATCGCGGATCAGCCGGCGATCGGCCTCGATCTGGGTTTCGCCCGGACCGCCGAGAAAGCCGAATCCACCCCGCTGCCGTTCGAGATGGGTCCAGCTGCGCACCAGCCGCCCCGCCTGATAATCGAGATGCGCCAGCTCGACCTGGAGCCGCCCCTCGGCAGTGCGCGCGCGCTCGCCGAAGATTTCGAGGATGAGCCCGGTACGGTCGATGACCTTGCAGCCGAGCGCAGTCTCCAGATTGCGCTGCTGCACCGGCGTCAGGCTGGCGTCGAACACCGCAAGCTGGAGTTCCTGGTCGCGCACGGTCTCGGCCAGCGCCTCGACCTGCCCCGATCCGATCAGCGTCCCCGGCTTGGGGCTGCGGATGCGGAGCGCAACCTTTTCGCGCACGTGGATTCCGATCGCTGCGGCGAGACCGGCGGTCTCCTCGAGACGCGCATCGGCGTCACGCGAGCTGCCGCCCATGTCGGGATAGACGACAGCCGCCTTTGCTCCGCGCGAAAATTCATCGGGGTCGCGATCGAAACCAGTACTCATGCCGTCTCTACTCAGTCCTCACCATTCTGTTCCTCGGCGAGGTTCAGCGGATGCGCAGGCTGGATCGTCGAGACCGCATGTTTGTAGACGAGCTGTGCCATGCCTTCGCGCTGGAGCAGCATGCAGAACAGGTCGAATGCCGCGATCTGGCCCTGGAGCATCACGCCGTTCACCAGGAACATCGTGACATTCTCCTGCTGGCGACGCACCGCGTTCAGGAAGATTTCCTGGAGCACGGGGTTCTTGTGCTGATACTCGCCGGCAGCGTCGAGCAGCGCGGTCAGATCGAGCGGGCCCGAGGGCATGATCGTCGAGATTGCGTGCTTGTAGATCAGCTGTGACTGGCCGTCGCGGCGCAGCAGCACCGAGAAATTGTCGAACCAGGTCACGATCCCCTGGAGCTTGACGCCCTTTACGAGGAACATCGTAACCGGTGCTTTCGACCGGCGCAGCGAATTGAGGAACAGGTCCTGCAGCGAGGTTTGCTTCTCTGCCATGGCTGGGATCCTTGTATTTTTGGCGGGATCTGTCCCGCATCGCGCCGTTTCCCGGCGTCGGAGTACCGTGCCACCCTGGCGCGGATCGGCCCTATGTAGGATCGATCCGCGCCCGCGTCCACCGCCGCTATTCGTCGCGGGTCTCGGTGATCCCCAGCAGCTTCAGCTTGCGGTGCAGCGCCGAGCGCTCCATCCCGATGAAGCTCGCGGTGCGCGAGATATTGCCCGAAAAGCGGCGGATCTGGACGCGGAGATATTCGCGCTCGAACGTCTCGCGCGCTTCCTTCAGCGGCGCGCCCATGATCGCGCTCGCGCCGCTGCCGCCGCCGCGCTCGCCCTGGTTGCCCAAGACTTCGGTCGGCAACAGGTCGAGATCGATCCGCCCGATCCGGTCGCCCGGCGCGAGGATCACCGTCCGCTCGACGACGTTGCGAAGCTGGCGAACATTGCCCGGCCATTCATAGCTTTGCAGCGCGACCATCGCATCCGGTGCGACCTCGGGCGTGGGCACACGCCTTTCACTGGCGTAGTGCGCGACGAAATGCTCGACCAGCACCGGAATATCCTCGCGCCGGTCGGTCAGCGGGGGGATGGTCACGGGGACGACGTTCAGCCGGTAATAGAGATCCTCGCGGAAACGCCCTGCCGCGATTTCGGCCATCAGGTCGCGCGCGGTGGCGGAGACGACGCGGACGTCGACCTTGACCATCCGGGTGCCGCCGACGCGGTTGAAGCTCTGGTCGGTCAGCACGCGCAGGATGCGCGCCTGAGTCGCGACCGGCATGTCGGCGACCTCGTCGATGAACAAAGTGCCGCCATGCGCCTGTTCGAGCAGCCCGGGGCGCACGAGGTCGCCCGCTTCCTCGACGCCGAACAACTCCTCCTCGACGCGCTCGGGCGTCATGCGGGCGGCGCTGACGATGACGAACGGTGCCGAGGTGCGCTGGCTCCAGCCGTGGAGCAATCGTGCCGCGACTTCCTTGCCCACGCCCGCGCCACCATGGATCAGCACGCGGCTGCCCGTGGAGGCAACGCGCTTCAGCGTGGCGCGCACGGCGTTGATCGCGGTGGATGCGCCGGTCAGGTCGTCCTCGCGGCCGATCGAGGCGCGCAGCGAGGCGACTTCCTTCTTCAGCCGCTCGGTCTCGGTCGCGCGTTCGACGAGGAGCAGCAGCCGCTCGGCCTCGAACGGTTTTTCGATGAAGTCCGCCGCGCCGCGCCGGATCGCGGCAACCGCCGTATCCAGATTGCCATGGCCCGAGATCACCAGCACCGGCAGCGTCGGATCGCGCCGCTTGATCTCGTCGAGCAGTTCCAGCCCGTCGAGCCGCGACCCGTGTAACCATACGTCGAGCAGCACGAGCGTCGGGCGGCGTTCGGCAATCGCCTCCAGCGCCGCGTCGCTATCGGCGGCGCCGCGGGTTTCATAGCCCTCATCCTCGAGAACGCCTGCCACCAGTTCGCGGATGTCGCGCTCGTCGTCGACGACCAGAATATCGAGACTCATGACTTCATGCTTCCAGTACGGGTAAGGACCGCGGGCCGCGGTTCGGCTTTGTCTTCGTCGGTTTCAGTGGCGGTGCGCGCGAGGGCTTCGGTGTCGAAGCAGAGCGTCACGATCGTCCCACCGCCGGGGCGATCGGTGAAGGCGATCGTGCCGAAATGCTCCTCGACGATCTTTTTCACGATCGCCAGGCCCAGCCCGGTGCCGCGGCTGCGCGTCGTCATATAGGGCTCGACGATGCGGTCGCGCTCCACCGGGAGCCCGACGCCATTGTCCGCCACGGTCAGCGTGATGCGATGCGCGATCTCGGTCGAGAGCCTCATCACGATCTCCCCCTGCGGCAGCGCCTCGCCCTCGCCACGCGCCTCGATCGCCTCGACGGCGTTCTTGACCACGTTGGTCAGCGCCTGCCCGATCTGGCGGCGATCGCACACGATAGCCGGGGCGTTATCGGGCGCCTGGACTTCGAAACGGATCGCGGGGTGCGCGACTTCGTGGAGGAACATCGACTGCCGACCGATATCGAGCAGCGACTCCCGCCGGAACATCGGCTTGGGCATCCGCGCGAAGGACGAGAATTCATCGACCATCCGGCGCAGGTCGCCGACCTGGCGGACGATCGTGCCGGTAAGCTGGGCGAACACCCCCTCCCCGCCCTCGATCTGCCTGCCATAGCGGCGCTGGAGCCGCTCGGCGGCGAGCTGGATCGGCGTGAGCGGGTTCTTGATCTCGTGCGCGATGCGGCGCGCGACGTCGGACCAGGCGGCGCGGCGCTGGTCGAGCAATTGCTGGGTGATATCGTCGAAGGTCAGGACCTGGCCCTGTTCGTCGCTCGTGATCTTCACCGCCAGCGTGCGCGGTTCGGTGGCGGGCGTCACCTGCACCACGGCCTCGCGCTCGACGCCGTCGAGCAGCTTGTCGAGCTCCGGCGCCATGTCGGCCAGCGGCTTGCCCACCGGACTTGCCCCACCCTGCCGCAGCAGTGCGATCGCCGATTCGTTGATCAGCCGCACTCGCCGCCCGGCATCGACCGAAATCACGCCGGCGGTGACGCCCGACATCACGGCTTCGATCAGCGCGCGGCGCGCCTCAAGCTGGGCATTGGCGGCGACGAGGGCGTTGGTCTGGCCCTGTAGCCGCCCGGTCATGCTGTTGAACGCATTTCCCAGCGTGCCGATCTCGTCGTGCGACTGCGGCGTCGGTACGCGCGCGGTGAGGTCGCCGTCGGCGACGCGCCGCGCGGCGGTAACCAGTTGCTCCACCGGACGCACGAGGCGATCCGCGACTGCAAATGCGATCCACGTCGCCAGCCCGACGATCAGCAGCGCGACGCCGAACAGCACCGCGTTGAACTGAAGCTGGAGCGAACGCGAGCGTTTGCGCAGCGATTCATAGTCGGTGACGATCTTGTCCGCCGCGACATTCTGGCGGTTGAGGAAGCCGACATCGTTGGGGGTGGCGACGTAGAGGAAAATGCTCCGCGCGCGATCGACCGGGGTGACGACCCACAAAGTATCGGCATCGTAATTGGTGAAGCTGTCCTCGTCGCGCAGCAGGTTGAGCACCCGGCCCGACACGCGCGTCGTGAACACCTGCGCATCGGGCGCCTCATAGGCGTAGAGCGCCTCGACATTCTTGCCGTCGACGACGCGGAACAGCACCGACTGGAAGAGATTGCGCAGGTAGGTCTGGGTGAGGAACTGCTGCTCGAAAGTCTCCGAGCGCGCCGGGATGACCGGGAATCGACCCGCAATATCGCGTGCCATCTGCCGCGCTTCGCCGGTCCAGCGCTGGACGACAAGTTCCTGCCCCTCCTTGGCCAGCGCCATCGTCGAATCGAGCGCGCCGCGCGCCCGCTCCGAACCCCAGAGTTGGACCCCCGACTGGAACATCACCGAGGCCGCAATCACCGTGAGGACGATCGGCACGCTGGCCATCAGCGTGAACACCGCGACCAGCCGGACATGGAGTTGCCCCCCGCCCTCCAGCGGCGACTTTGCTGCGCGATGGATCGCGATCCGCCGCCCCGCGAGCACGATCAGCACGACATAGGGCAGCAGGTTCGCGAGCAGCAGCATCGCGGCAACGCCGGGGCTGAACAGCTCCTTGTTCGCGCCGCGCTCGATGAACAAATAGGTCGCGACGGGGGTGGCGAGCGCGAGGGCGCCGACGGTGACCTCCAGCAGGCGCATGGGCGCGAGCCGCTGGGGCTTGGCAGTTTTCGCGGGGGCCGGACTCAGATCGGCGGACATCGTTGCTGGATTACAACGCAACCGTTGCCCAGAAAACACATATTATGCGTCGCCTGTCGCTACTCGGCACCATCCGGACGATTTCCGGCCATATCGATCCCCAAAGTGTCGATCCGCTTGCGCAAGGTATTGCGATTTATGCCGAGCGCGCGGGCGGCGCGGAGCTGGTTTCCGCCGTTGCGCGCGAGCATCGCCTCGATCAGCGGGCGTTCGACTTCGCCGATGATCCGGTCGTACAGGCTGCCATCGTCGAGCGCGTGCGGCTCCTCGATCGCGATTCGCTCCAGCCGCGCGCGCACCGCCGCTTCGATCGCGGCGTCACCGGGCGCAGGCTGCGCGGCACTCGCCTCGCCCAGCGCGCGACGGATCGTATGCGCGTCGATCCACTCGTCGCGGCTGAGCGCGGCGATCCGGCGCATGAGGTTCTCAAGCTCGCGGACGTTGCCGGGCCAGTCATAGCCCTCCATCACCGCCACGGCATCGCGATCGAGCTGCTTGCGCGGCAGCCCGTCCTCCGCCGCGCGATCGAGGAAATGGCGCGCGAGCAGTGCCACGTCCTGCCGCCGCTCGCGCAGCGACGGCAAAGTGACCGGGACGACGTTGAGCCGGTAGAACAGGTCCTCGCGAAACTGCCCGGCCTGGACGAGCTGGGACAGATCCTTGTTGGTCGCGGCGACGATCCGGACGTCGGCGCGGATCGTGCGGGCACCCCCGACGGTGGTGAACTCACCCGATTGCAGCACGCGCAGGAGGCGCGTCTGGGCGTCCATCGGCATGTCGCCGATCTCGTCGAGAAACAGCGTGCCGCCCGCCGCCTGTTCGAACTTGCCCGCGACGCGCGCGGCGGCGCCGGTGAACGCGCCGCGCTCATGCCCGAACAGCTCGGCCTCGATCAGCTCGCGCGGGATCGCGGCCATGTTGAGCGCCACGAACGGCGCGCGGCGGCGTGGCCCCAGGTCGTGGATCGCCTTGGCGACCAGTTCCTTGCCGGTGCCCGATTCGCCCGAGATCAGCACGGTCAGGTCGTTGGCGACGACGCGTGCGATGACGCGATACACTTCCTGCATCGCCGGCGAGCGACCGATCAGCGACGGGCCGCCACCGACCTCGGCATCGGGAAGCTCCGCCGGACGCCGCGTCCGCCGCGCCATCGCCCCGCGCACCGCGGCGCCGAGCACGTCGAGGTCGAACGGCTTGGGCAGATAATCGAACGCGCCCACTTCGGTCGCGCGTACCGCAGTGGCCAGCGTATTCTGCGCCGAGAACACGATCACCGGCAGATCGGGATAGTCGACGAGCAGCGCGGGCATCAGGTCGAGCCCATTGCCATCGGGCAGCACCACGTCGGTTACCAGCACATCGGGCACCGCAATCGCCATCGCCCGCCGCATCTCGGCGATCGACGCGGCAGTCGTCACCCGATGCCCCTCGCGCTTCAGCGCGGCGGCGACGACGGTGCGGATCGCGCTGTCGTCGTCGACGACCAGCACGGTGCCCGGCGCCGCGCTCACAGCGCCCTCGGCAACAGGATGCGGAATACCGTCACTTCGGGCTCGCGCTCGCGGGCATATTGGATGATCCCTCCCATGTCGCGGACCAGCTTCTCGACCAGCGGGAGGCCCAGCCCCTTGCCCTCGGGCTTGCCCGAGACGAAGGGCTCGAACAGATGCTCGGCAATGTCGGCGGGGGCGCCGGGTCCGTTGTCGATCACTGTAATCTCGATCGGCAGCGGCTGGCGCGGGCGGCCCGCCCCGGTGCTGACCGACATGCCGTGGCGATAGGCAGTGGTCAGCGTGATCCGCGGGTCCGCCTGACCGGCCAGCGCCTCGGCGGCGTTCTTGAGCAGGTTGAGCAGCACCTGGAGGAAGGCGTCGGGATCGATCAGCACCTGGGGCAGCGAGGGATCGAACCGCTCGTCGATCGCGATGTCGCGCGCGAACCCCGCGAGCGCGACGCGCCGGGCATGGCCGAGCAGCGGGTAGACGTTTGTCGGCGCCAGCTTGAGCGGGCGGGTGTCGGTGAAATCCTGCATCCGGTCGATCAGCGCGGCGATGCGATCGACTTCGGTGGTGATCAGCTCGGTCAGCTCGTCATCCTCGCCGCTGCTCTGGAGCAGCTGGGCGGCGCCGCGGATGCCCGATAGCGGGTTCTTGATCTCATGCGCGAGCATCGCAGCGGCACCCACGGCGGCACGCGCGCCCGCGGTGCGGTCCGCACCCTGCGCGACGCGGCGCGATTGCGGGGCGTGGTGGAGCGTCACGATCCGCCAGCCGGGATGGTCGGCGACCAAAGTCTCGACGAAATCGACGCGGATACGCGCGCCGCGCACCGCCTCGATCTCGGTATCGAACGCCGCGAAGCCATGGCCGTCGCGACGATCGGCATAGTCCTGCGGCGGCGACAGCACTGCGTCATAGGGCTGCCCCACCATGCTCGTCTCGCTATGGTTGAGCAGCAGCTCGCACGCGGCATTGGCATGGGCGATGCGCCCGTCGGGGTCGATCGCCAGCACCGCCACCGGCAGCGCCGCGAACAGCTCGGCAAAGCCCGGCCCGTTGACCGGCTCCGGCTTGGCGCGCCTCAGGCCGCCGCGCGGGAAAGCCATGGACCGTAAAATTCGGAGAGCATGTCGAGCACCACGCGCGGGTCCGCCTGCTGGTTCACCTTGTTGCGGAACTCGGCGGAACCATGGATGCCCTTGGTGTACCAGCCGATATGCTTGCGCATCATGTTGACGCCGACCTCGTTGCCGTAATGGCTGAGCGTGTCGATGTAGTGCGCGGTGATCACGTCATATTGTTCTTCGAGCGAAGGCTCTTCGCGCTCGCCCTTGCCGGTCAGCGCGTCCATCACCCGGCGCAGCACCCAGGGCCGGCCATAGGCGCCGCGCCCGATCATGATGCCGTCGGCGCCAGACTGGCGGAGCGCCTCGCGCGCATCCTCGACCGTGCAGATGTCGCCATTGGCGATCACGGGGATCGTCACTGCATCCTTCACCCGCCGGATAAAGCCCCAGTCGGCCGAGCCCTTGTACATCTGGTTGCGGGTGCGGCCATGGACGGTCACCATCTGCACCCCCAGATCCTGTGCAATCCGCGCCAGTTCGGGGGCGTTCAGGCTGTCATGGTCCCAGCCCATCCGCATCTTGAGCGTGACGGGCACGTCGACGGCCTTGACCACCGCCGCGACCAGCGCGCCGGCGTTTGGCAAATCGCGCATCAGCGCCGAACCCGCATCGCCGTTCGTGACCTTGCGCACCGGGCAGCCCATGTTGATGTCGATGATCGCGGCACCGCGATCCGCGCTCAGCTTCGCCGCCTCGCCCATCTCATAGGGGGTGCAGCCGACCAGCTGCATCGACACGGGCTCCTCGATCGGGTCCCATGCCCATTTCTGGAGCGACTGGCGTGTCTCGCGGATCGCGGCCTGGCTGGCGATCATCTCGGTGACGTTGAGGCCCGAGCCGAAACGGCGCACGACGCGACGGAACGGCAGGTCGGTGACACCGGTCATCGGCGCCAGCAGCACGGGGGCATCGATCCGCACCGGACCGACCTGGATGGGGGCGAGTTCGCTCATGGTCTGCCTGAAAAATAGGCACCAGCGCCTAGCGGTACAAGCGGGCAATGGCAAGGCGGGCCGCTTGCCCGAGCGCAACGGCACGGCTAGGCGCGCAGCATGACCCAGCCGAAAACCGCCGCGCTGATCGTTGCCGCCGGAACCGGCACCCGTGCAGGCGGCGCGGTGCCCAAGCAATATGCGATGCTCGCAGGCAAGCCGATGCTCGCGCACAGCCATGCCGCGCTCTCCGCCCATCCGGCGATCGACACCGTGCTGGTGGTGATCGCCGAGGGGCAGCACGACGCGCTGCACGCCGCGCTGGGACCGGTGCCGTTCGTGATCGGCGGGGCGACGCGGCGCGAGTCGGTGCGCAACGGGCTGGAGGCGCTGGCGGGGCATGATCGAGTGCTGATCCATGATGCGGCGCGCCCGTTCCTGTCCGCCGCCGTGATCGATGCGCTTCTGGCGGCGCTCGATACCCATGCGGGCGCATTCCCTGCCCTGCCCGTCGCCGATACGCTGGTGCGGTTCGACGGCGCGATGGGCGACATCGTGCCCCGCGAGGCGCTGTACCGGGTACAGACGCCGCAGGCCTTCGCATTCGACGCCGTGCTGGCGGCGCACCGCGCATGGCCGGAGGGTGCCGAGGCGACCGACGATGCCCAGATGGTGCGCGCGGGCGGCCACCCCGTCACCATCGTCCCCGGAGACCCAATGCTGGAAAAGATCACCCACCCCGCCGACTTCGCCGCCGCCGAGGCGCGCCATGCCGCCAGCCTGCGCGTGCGGACCGCCACCGGATACGACGTCCATCGCTTCGCGGAGGGTGAGGAATTGTGGCTGGGCGGCGTGCGGGTGCCGCACAGCAAGGGGCTGTCGGGGCATAGCGATGCCGATGTCGCGCTCCACGCGATCACCGATGCGGTGCTCGGCACGATCGGCGCGGGCGACATCGGGATGCATTTCCCCCCCAGCGACCCGCAATGGCGCGGCGCGGCCTCTGCCCGCTTCCTCGAACATGCGGCGGGGCTGGTGCGCGCCGAGGGCGGGATCATCGACTTTATCGATGTGACGATCATCTGCGAGGCGCCCAAGATCGGGCCGCATCGCACCGCGATCCGCGAAAGCATTGCCGCAATCCTGCAACTTTCCCCCGCCAAGGTGAGCGTGAAGGCGACCACCACCGAACGCCTCGGCTTCACCGGCCGGGGCGAAGGCATGGCGGCGCAAGCCGTTGCAACCGTGCGTATCCCCGAACAAAACGCATGACTCGCGTCGTCGCGGTCATGGTGGCACAGGGCTGATCCTATGGACACGATTCTTCCCGCCGAACTGGTCGATTCCGCCCGCAAGGTGATCGAGGCGAACCGCGCCGCCGGGCGCAGAATCGCCGTCGCCGAAAGCTGCACCGGCGGGCTGGTGAGCGCCGCGCTGACCGAGATACCGGGGTCCTCGGACGTGTTCGAGGCGGGGTTCGTGACCTATTCGAACGAAGCCAAGACCGAAGTGCTGAAGGTCAGCACCGACGTGCTCGAGACGTTCGGCGCGGTGTCGATCGCGGTCGCGTGGAGCATGGCGCAGGGCGCGCTGACCAAATGCGGAGCCGATGTGGCGGTGGCGATCACCGGTGTCGCCGGCCCGGATGGCGGGAGCGACAAAAAGCCGGTGGGCACCGTGGTGTTCGCCCAGGCGGTGCGCGGCGCCGATCCCAAGCACATCGTCGCCGATGCGCGGCTTTTCGAGAATAATGGCCGTGCGGGGGTGCGGCTCCAGGCGGCGCTGTGTGCGCTGGACTTGTTGATGCCGGATGCGGCCGGGGCGGAAGCGGAGTAAGCCAGCGGCACGCCTGCGGCCTGAGGTCCCGGCTTTCGCCGGGATGACGCCCCCTCAAGCCGCGCCCCGAGCACCCTCCCCATACAGCGCCGCCGCCCGCTCTTCAAACGCATTGATCATCTTGCGTAGCGCGCGGTCGAACACCTGGCCCGCCAGCATTTCAAACATGCGGTTCTTGAACGCGAAGTCCACGCAGAACTCGACCAGGCACCCGCCCTCGCCATCCGAGCGGAAAATCCAGTCGTTGTTGAGATGCTTGAGCGGTCCGTCCAGATAGTCGACGCGCAAATGGCCGGGGCGCTGCTTTTCGACCTTTGACGTGAAGGTCTCGCGCAGGCCCTTGAAGCCGACGATCATATCGGCGACCATCTGGGTCTCGCTGTTCGACTTCACCCGGATCGCCGTGACCCAGGGCAGGAACTCGGCATAGCGCGGCACGTCCGCCACCAGATCGAACATCTGCTCCGGCGTATAGGGAAGGTGCCGGGTCTCGCTGTGCTTGGGCATTCAGGCGCTTGCCGTCTGCTTTGCGAGCTTGGCCGCGCGGGCGTCGCGCAGCTTCGCGAAGTCGTCGCCGGCGTGGTAGCTGGAGCGCGTGAGCGGGCTGGAGGCGACCAGCGCGAACCCCTTTGCCCGCGCGATCGCGCCATAGGCCTGGAACCCGGCGGGGGGCACGAATTCCTGGACCTTGGCGTGGCGCGGCGTGGGCTGGAGATACTGGCCCATCGTCAGGAAATCGATGTCGGCGGAGCGCATGTCGTCCATGACCTGATGCACCTCCAGCCGCTCCTCGCCCAGCCCGAGCATGATGCCCGATTTGGTGAAGATCGACGGGTCGAGCTTCTTGACCGATTCGAGCAGCCGCAGCGACGCATAATAGCGCGCGCCGGGGCGGATCGTCGGATAGAGGCGGGGCACCGTCTCCAGATTATGGTTGTACACATCGGGCCGCGCGGCGACGATAGCCTCGACTGCGGCTTCGTGCTTGTTGCGGAAATCGGGGGTCAGGATTTCGATCGTCGTGGTCGGGTTCGTGCGGCGGATTGCCTCGATCACCTTGACGAACTGGCTCGCGCCGCCGTCCTTCAGATCGTCGCGGTCGACCGAGGTGATGACGATATGCGCCAGCCCCATCTGCGCGGCGGCATCGGCGACATTCTGTGGCTCCATCGGATCGACTGCGCGCGGCATGCCGGTCTTGACGTTGCAGAACGCGCAGGCGCGGGTGCAGGTGTCGCCGAGGATCATCACCGTGGCGTGCTTCTTCGACCAGCATTCGCCGATGTTCGGGCAGGCGGCTTCCTCGCACACCGTCGTCAGGCTCTTCGAGCGCATCAGCGCGCGGGTGGCGGCGAAGCCCTCCGACGTCGGGGCCTTGACTCGGATCCAGTCGGGCTTGCGGACGCGTTCGGGGCGGGGGAGCGGTGCCATCTCGGTCATGACTGGCATCTAGCGACGGCTTGATGCGGTTACAACATGCGCTAGAGAAGCGGCATGACCGACTTTTCCGCCCTGCTCGCCGGCTATGGCCGCTTCCGCTCGACGGGCTATGCCCAGCAGCGGGCGCGCTGGGACGAATTGTCCGAGGGCCAGTCGCCCAAGGTCATGGTGATCGCCTGTTCCGACAGCCGCGTCGACCCCGCGCAGATCTTTGACACGTCGCCCGGCGAGATTTTCGTGGTGCGCAACGTCGCCAACCTGGTCCCGCCGTTCGAGCTGGACGGCAGCCGACACGGCGTTTCGGCGGCACTGGAGTTCGCGGTCACCCAGCTCGAGGTGCCCGAAATCGTCGTGATGGGGCACGGCGCGTGCGGCGGCGTGCATGCGGCGCTGACCCGCCGCTTTGCCGGCAAGGCGCCCGGCGCGGGCGGGTTCATCGCGCATTGGGTCGACATGCTCGACGAAGCCCGCGACCGCATCGTCGCCGAATATGGCGAAGGCGACGCCGCGATCCACGCCATGGAACTGGAGACGGTGCGCGTCTCGATCGCCAATCTGCGCAGCTTCCCGTGCGTCACCCAGCGCGAGGCGGCGGGTACGCTGCGGCTCCAGGGGGCCTATTTCGCGATTGCCGATGGCGTGCTCCACATCATGGACGAAAACGGCGCATTCGCACCGGCCTGAGCCGGTGAAACGGCGGCGAAGTTTACGAAGTTTAGGCTCCTTCAGGGTCTGAACGGCGTTTCGACTCGGGACACGGGCGGTCGGCACATCGTCCCGCAGAACATTTGCAGAACAAATCCTACAAGTCAAGCCGCCGACTTGAGCCCCAAAGCCTTGCGCGCGACCTTCTCCACCTTCGGATCGAGCACCGGCGGGTCCATCGGGACCTGTGCCTCCAGCGCGTCGGCAATCGCAGTCAGCGCGGCGATCCGGGCGGCCTTTTTGTCGTTGCCGTCGATCACGATCCACGGCGCGAGCACGGTGTCGGTGCGGCGGAACATCTCGTCCATCGCCTCCAGATACTCGGCCCGTTTCGCGCGGTTACGGTAATCGTCGAGCCCGGTCTTCCAGCGTTTCCAGGGATGGTCGAGCCGGTCCTGAAGCCGCTTATCCTGGGTCTTTTGCGTGACGTGGATGAAGATCTTGACCAAAGTCGTGCCGGTATCGACCTGTTGCCGCTCGAATTCGTTGATCTCGTCATAGCCGCGCCGCCAGTCGGTCTCGGTCGCGAAGCCCTCGACGCGCTCGACCAGCACGCGACCGTACCAGCTCCGGTCGAACACCGAGATATTGTGGACCGGCGGCAAGCGGCGCCAGAAGCGCCAGAGGAAATGGTGCGCGGCCTCCTCCGGCGTCGGTGCCGCGATCGGCCAGACTTCGAAATAGCGTGGGTCCCACTCCCCCGTCAGCCGCTTGATGATCCCGCCCTTCCCCGCCGCGTCCCAGCCTTCGAACACCACGACTGCGCGGCGCCGATGGACGATATGCGCGGTGTGGATGTGGCTGAGGCGTTCCTGGAGCTTGGCGAGCGCCTTTTTATAGTGGCCGTCGAAATCCGCGCCGTCTTCATAGTCGGAGAGGTCGATCGTCATGGGCGTCCTTCGTGCTGCGCGGGGCGTGCGCGGCGGCGTCAGCAGGCGACGACGTTGACGGCCAAGCCCCCCTGGGCGGTTTCCTTGTACTTGGAACGCATATCCTCGCCGGTTTGTCGCATCGTTTCTATCTTCAACCCGGGTGCGCACCCGCCCCGACCGTCATCCCGGCGAAGGCCGGGATCTCGTGCGACTCTGTCCCTGCGTCGGGCGTGCAGCGCCATCGGCTGAGGTCCCGGCTTTCGCCGGGATGACGGTTAACTTCAGCCGTCGATACCCTTTGCCTTCAGCTCGGCCGCGACCTGCGGCGCGAGGCGGATGTTGAGTTCCTTCAACTGCCTCTCGCTGACGAAGCTAGGGGCCTGCATCATCAGGTCCTCGGCCTTTTGCGTCATCGGGAAGGTGATGACTTCGCGGATGTTGGGCTCGTCGGCGAGCAGCATCACGATGCGATCGACGCCGGGGGCCGAGCCGCCATGCGGGGGGGCGCCGAATTTGAAGGCGTTGATCATGCCCGCGAAATTGGTGTCGACATCGGCCTGGGTATAGCCGGCGATCTCGAACGCCTTATACATGATCTCCGGGCGATGGTTCCGGATCGCGCCCGAGGACAGCTCGACGCCGTTGCAGACGATGTCATATTGGTACGCCAGGATGTCGAGCGGGTCCTTGGTCTCCAGCGCTTCCATCTCGCCCTGCGGCATCGAGAAGGGGTTGTGGCTGAAATCGACCTTCTTGGCGTCCTCGTCATATTCGAACATCGGGAAGTCGACGATCCAGCAGAATTCGAAGCGGCTCGCGTCGATCAGCCCGAGCTGGTCGGCGGCGCGGGTGCGCGCGAGGCCGGCGAGCTTGGCGGCCTGTGCCTCCTTGCCCGCGGCGAAGAAGATGCCGTCATTGGGGCCGAGGCCGAGTGCGTCGGCGATCGCCTTCATCCCCTCCTGGCCATGGTTGTTGGCGATCGGGCCGCCGAAGACGCCGTCCTTCTGCGTCGCATAGCCGAGGCCGGGAAAGCCTTCGGACTGCGCCCAGCTGTTCATGTCGTCGAAGAACTTGCGGCTCTTTTCATGCGTGCCCGGCGCGGGGATCGCGCGGACGACGTCGCCGCTTTCGACCATCGACGCGAACCGGCTGAACCCCGAGCCGCGGAACTGCTCCGACACGTCGCTGATGAGGATCGGGTTGCGCAGATCGGGCTTGTCGTTGCCGTATTTGAGCATCGATTCGCGGTACGGGATGCGCTTGAACGGCAGCGCGGAGACGGTGCGGCCCTTATTCTCCCAGTTCGCGAATTCCTCGAACACGCCGTGCAACACGGGCTCGATCGCCGCGAACACATCGTCCTGCGTGACGAAGCTCATTTCGAAATCGAGCTGGTAGAATTCACCCGGGCTACGATCGGCGCGGGCGTCCTCATCACGGAAGCAGGGCGCGATCTGGAAATAGCGATCGAAGCCCGCGACCATCAGCAGCTGCTTGAACATCTGCGGCGCCTGCGGGAGCGCGTAGAATTTGCCGGGATGGACGCGGCTGGGGACCAGATAGTCGCGTGCGCCCTCGGGGCTGGACGCGGTCAGGATCGGGGTCTGGAACTCGGTGAAACCCTGGTCGATCATCCGGCGGCGCAGCGACGCGATGACGTTCGAGCGGAGCAGGATGTTCTTATGAATCTTCTCACGGCGCAGATCGAGGTAGCGATAGCGCAGCCGGATTTCCTCAGGATATTCCGAATCGCCGAACACCGGCATCGGCAGCTCCTGCGCCGCCGACTGGACGGTGACGTCGAGCGCGCGGACTTCGATCTCGCCGGTGGGCAGGTTCGGGTTCACCACAGCGGCATCGCGCGCGACGACGGTGCCGGTGACGGTCACCACCGATTCGCTGCGCTGCGACTCGATCGCGGCAAAGGCCGGGCCGCTGACGTCGGTGACGATCTGGGTGATGCCATAATGGTCGCGCAAGTCGATGAAGACGAGGTCGCCATGGTCGCGCTTGCGATGCACCCAGCCGGACAGGCGGACGGTATCGCCGACATTGGCGGCGCGGAGCTGAGCGCAATTGTGGGTGCGATAGGCGTGCATTGCTTTTCTCTCACTGGTCGTCACCCCGGCGAACGCCGGGGCCTCGGGCCACGAAGCCAAGCCTGTGGGGCACAAGGTCCCGGCTTTCGCCGGGATGACGACTAAAAATCGACAGGTCGGGCGCATCTCCGTCCCACCCTCTTTTGTCAACCCGAAGACGGGTCTATGGGCCCTCGATGCACATACATGGCCTGATCGAGGACTCTACCGCCCTCGCCAATCTCTGCTCCCGCTTCGCGACCAAGCCCTATATCTGCGTGGACACCGAGTTCATGCGCGAAAACAGCTATTGGCCCGAACTCTGCCTGATCCAGATCGCCGACGACGAAGAGGCGGCGGCGATCGATCCGATGGGCGGAATCGACATGAAGCCGCTGCTCGACCTGCTCACCGAGAATGAGGATGTCCTCAAGGTCTTCCACGCCGGCGGGCAGGATATCGAGATCGTCTATAACCTGACCGGCAAGACCCCGCACCCGCTGTTCGATACCCAGGTTGCCGCGATGGCATTGGGGCAAGGCGAGCAGATCGGCTATTCGAACCTGGTCGACACCTATCTGGGGATCACGGTCGACAAGGGCGCGCGCTTTACCGACTGGGCGCGGCGGCCGCTGGACAAGCGCCAGATCGACTATGCGATCTGCGACGTGACCTATCTCTCCGAAATCTTCCCCAGGATGCTCGACAAGCTGCGCAAGACCGGGCGCGGCGCATGGCTGGACCAGGAGATGGAGCGGCTGGCCGACCCCGAACATTATCGCAACGACCCCGATCTGGCGTGGCAGCGCGTGCGCGTGTCGAGCCGCAAGCCCGAAGTGATGGGGCGGCTGAAGGCGCTGGGCCGGTGGCGCGAGCTGGAGGCGCAGGGCAAGGACCTGCCGCGCGGGCGGATCATCAAGGACGAGACGCTGGCCGATCTGGCGGGCACGCCGCCGCGCAAACAGGCCGATCTGGGGCGCGTGCGCGGGCTCTCCGCGGCATGGGCGAACAACGATATCGGCGGGCGGCTGATGGCGGCGCTGGAAGCCGCGGTGCCGATGCCGGTGTCCGAAATGCCCGGACGCGACGACCGCAAACCCGCGCTGGGCAAGGACGGCGCGCTGGTCGCGGACCTGCTCAAGCTGCTGCTCAAGATCCGCGCTAAGGAGATCAACGTCGCGTCGCGGCTGCTGGCGCGGTCGGAGGACCTCGAGTCGCTGGCGGCGGGGCAGCGCGAGGGGCTGTCGATCCTCCAGGGCTGGCGGTTCGAGCAGTTCGGCAAGGATGCGCTGGCGCTGGTCGAGGGTCAGCTTGGGTTCACGGTCAAGGGCGGAAAGCTCAAAATGACCCGGACCGAGGAGCGTTCATGATCCGACTTGCCCTGTTGCCGCTTGCCGCGCTGAGCATGGGCGCGTGCGCCTATAGCGACCCGCCGTCCGCCGCGCTGCCCGTACAGCCGGGGACGTGCGATGCGGCGCAGGCGGGGGCGCTGGTCGGCAGGACCTATGCCCCGGCGATGGCGGCCGAAGTGCAGGCGCTGACCGGCGCCACCGCGATCCGCGTGCTGCCGCCGGGGACTGCGGCAACGATGGATTTCCGCGCGGAGCGGGTGAATGTCGACCTGGACGACAAGGGTCGGATCGTGGCGGTGCGCTGCGGCTAGGGCGGGTAACGCGATCTCTGCGAATCCCAAACTCCGTTCGTGCTGAGCTTGTCGGAGCACATCCGGCGTGCCCTTCGACAGGCTCAGGGCAAACGGGTTTTGGGAGCGCGTTTCAGTGGCACGGCCAGCGCATGTGTCGATCCCCAGCCACGGCAAGGGGCGAGCGGCGCACCGCCCGCCCCTCACCGCTCAGTCGTGGATCGAATGGCGGCGCGTGTCGGGGAGCAGCAGCAGGCCGATCACCAGCGTCGCCGCGGCGGCGATCACCGGGTACCAGAGGCCGTAATAGATATCCCCCGTCGCCGCGACCATCGCGAAGGCGGTGGCGGGCAGGAAGCCGCCGAACCAGCCATTGCCGATATGATAGGGCAGCGACATCGAGGTGTAGCGGATGCGGCTGGGGAACAGCTCGACCAGCATCGCCGCGATCGGGCCGTAAACCATCGTCACCAGCAGCACGAGCGCGAACAGGATCGCGACGACGCGGACATGGTCCACGCGCGCCGGATCGGCCTTGGCGGGATAGCCAGCGTCGGTGAGCGCGGCCTGGAGCTGCTTCTGATAACCCGACACCGTCGCCGCGCGCGTCGCGGGTGCGGCGAGCAGGGCGGTCGCCGGCGGGTCCACGCGCGTATTGCCGATCCGCAGCGCGACGCTGCCGCTCGCGAGATCGCCGATCGTTGCCGGGTCGATGCTGTAGGGGACGCCCGTCTTGGCCAGATACGCCTTCACGACGTCGCACGGAGTCGAATCGAACTTGTTCTTGCCGATCGGATCGAACTGGACCGAGCAGACCGTCTGGTTGGGCGACAGCACCACCGCCGCGCGCGCCTGCGCCTCGGCCAGCGCCGGGTTGGCGGCCATGGTCAGCGCGTGGAAGAGCGGGAAATAGGTCAGCGCCGCCAGCGCGCAGCCCGCGAGGATGATCGGCTTGCGCCCGATCTTGTCGCTCAGCCAGCCGAAGAACACGAAGAAGGGCGTGCCGAGTGCCAGCGCGACTGCGATCAGCACATTGGCGGTCATGCCGTCGACCTTGAGCGTTTTCTCCAGGAAGAACAGCGCGTAGAACTGGCCGGTATACCAGACCACCGCCTGCCCCACGACCGCGCCGAACAGCGCGATCAAGACGATGCGGAGGTTGCCCCAGCGCAGGAACGCCTCGGTCAGAGGCGCTTTCGACACATTGCCGGTCGCCTTCATCTTGGCATAGACCGGGCTCTCGTTGAGCTGGAGCCGCACCCAGAGCGACACGCCGAGCAGGAACACCGACGCCAGGAACGGCACCCGCCAGCCCCAGGCCGCAAACGCCGCTTCGCCCAGCGCCGAGCGCGTGCCGATCACCACCAGCAGCGAGGCGAACAGGCCCAGCGTCGCCGTGGTCTGGATCCAGCTCGTATAGAGGCCGCGCTTATGATCGGGGGCATGTTCCGCGACATAGGTCGCGGCGCCGCCATATTGGCCGCCCAGCGCCAGCCCCTGAAGCACCCGCAGCGTCACCAGCAGGATCGGCGCGAGCACGCCTGCGGTCGCGAAATTGGGGAGCAGGCCGACTGCGAAGGTCGATCCGCCCATGATCCCCATCGTCACGAGGAAGGTGTTCTTGCGCCCGACCAGATCGCCGATTCGCCCGAACACGAGCGCGCCGAACGGTCGCACCGCAAACCCCGCCGCGAACGCCGCGAGCGCGAAGATGAACGCTGTGGTATCGTTTACGCCCGCGAAAAACTGCGCCGAGATCGTCGTCGCGAGCAGGCCGTAGAGGTAGAAATCATACCATTCGAACACCGTGCCCAGCGACGACGCCGCAATCACCATCTTCTCTTTTCGCGTCGCACGGTGGTGCTGCGGCAGGACGTCTTCAGGCATGTGCTCTCCATGAGGTATCGTTTCGCGCAGCCAACCACAGGCTGCGGCGCATGGGAAGCCCGTTTCCAACCGCTCGCAATCCCTATAGACACAGGGGATGATCGAACGCCTATTCCTCTCCCACCCGCGCAGCGTCGGCGAAAGCTATCGCGAGCATGCCGCCACCGCCGCGCGATTCGGCTTCACGATGATGCTGGGCGGGGCCGCGTGCATCGTCCATGCCGTGCTCCCCTTCGCGTTTCCGCGCACCGCGAGCGACGCGGTCAAGCGGCTCTATGCGCAGATGAAGGCGCGGCAGCCCGCCTTCTCCGCAGAGCGTCCGGCGTTCCAGGCACCCGAATGGCAGATCGAATACGAAATCTGACATGATCGGGCATGTCGCGATCATCGGCGCGGGGTTTTCGGGCACGTTGCAGGCGATCAACCTGCTGCGGCATCAGGGCCCGCGCGCGACGCTGATCGAGCGGGCGCCGGTGGCGGGCACGGGCCTCGCCTATGGCGCGGCGCACCCGAGCCATGTGCTCAACGTCCGCGCCGCGAACATGAGCGCGTTTCCCGACGATCCAGCGCATTTCGTCCGCTGGCTGGAGGCGCGCGGGGTGCCCGGCGCCGCAACGGCATTCATCCCGCGCGTGACGTACGGCGAATATCTGCGCGAACTGCTCGAAGCCGCGCTGCGCGACGCCAACGGGCGGCTGACGCTGGTGCGCGGCGAAGTCACCGACCTGGAGCCCGGCGACACGGTGCGGATCGCGCTGGGCGACCGGACGATCGAAGCCGATGCGGCGGTGCTGGCGGTGGGCAATCTGCCGCCGCACGATCCGCCGGGGCTCGACCCCGCGCGGCTCTCCGCCGATCGCTATAGCGGCGATCCGTGGGCGCCGGGGGTGCCCGAGGGGCTGGCGGACGGCGATACGGTGGTGGTGATCGGCACCGGGCTGACGATGGTCGATGTCGCGTTGCTGCTCGACGCGCGCGGGTTTCGCGGGCGCATCGTCGCAGTATCGCGGCGCGGGCTCCTCCCCCGCCCGCACGGCCCGGGATCGGAGTGGCAGCGGATCGACGAACGGCCCGATACCGTTGCCTCGCACTTGCTCCATCGTGTCCGCGCGCGGGCCGATGCGATAGGATGGTGCAATGCCGTGGACGAACTGCGCCCCTTCACCCAGGGGATGTGGGGCAATGCCAGCGACGAGCAGCGGGCGCGGTTCCTGCGCCATCTGCGCCCCTGGTGGGACGTGCATCGGCACCGGCTGGCGCCCGAGGTGCATGCGCGGCTGACCGCGCTGATCGAGCGCGGGCAGCTGGAGGTGATCGCGGGCCGTACGCTCGATTTTGTCGAGGGGCTGGCGGGAATTGACCTGCGCTTTCGCCGCCGCGGGCAGGACGCCGTGGAGACGCTGCGCGCGCGGCGGATCGTCAATTGCACCGGGCCGCTGGGCGACCTGACGCGGACGACCGAACCGCTGCTCCAGCGGCTCGCCGCGCGCGGGCTGATCCGTGCCGACGCCGCGCGGCTGGGGATCGATGTCGACAATCAGGGGCAGACGATCGCAGCGTCCGGAGTGCCCAATGCCAATCTCTATGCGCTGGGCCCGATGACGCGCGGCGCGTTCTGGGAAATCGTCGCGGTGCCCGACATCCGTACCCAGACCTGGAACGTCGCGCGAAAGCTGTCCAACGCGCATTGGGTGGGCGGCGAAGGGCTGTAGCGCGCGCGAACTGGTATCCTTTGACACCAAATCGTGCCGGACCTATCGCGCTTCGATGACCGCTCGTCTTACCGAGACTCCGCCGGGAATCACGCTCGGCGCGCTGGAACTGGTGACGGACGGTAGCGCGCGCAATTTCGTGATCGAGATGCGCGCGGGGCGTTTTCACGGCTTCGTCGTGCGGCGCGGTGACACGCTCACGGGATATGTCGATCGTTGCCCGCATATGGGCGTGCCGATGGCCCAGACTCTCGACGAGTATCTGACCGGCGACGGTACGCTGATCCAGTGCAGCTGGCATGGCGCGCTGTTTCGGATCGACGATGGCGCGTGCGTGGGTGGCCCTTGCGCCGGCGCGCGGCTAAACCCCTGGCCTGTGCAGGTTCGCGACGGAATGATCGTGACCGCTTGAGAGGAGTACCGATGGACCCGACGCTCGATTTCGGCCTGGGCGACACCGCCGAGATGATCCGCGATACCACGCGGCGTTTTGCGAGCGAGCAGATCGCACCGCTGGCGGCACGGATCGATGCCGAGGACTGGTTCCCGCGCGACCTGTGGCCGGCAATGGGCGAATTGGGGCTGCACGGGATCACCGTCGAGGAGGAATTTGGCGGGCTGGGCCTCGGCTATCTCGAGCATGTCGTGGCGCAGGAGGAAGTCGCGCGGGCATCGGCGTCGGTCGGGCTCAGCTATGGCGCGCATTCGAACCTGTGCGTCAACCAGATCCGCCGCTGGGCCTCGCCTGAGCAAAAGGCGAAATATCTGCCCAAGCTGATCTCCGGCGAGCATGTCGGCAGCCTGGCGATGTCCGAGGCGGGGGCCGGATCGGACGTGGTCGGCATGAAGCTGCGCGCGGACAAGGTCGCGGGCGGGTACCGGCTCAACGGCACCAAATTCTGGATCACCAACGCGCCCTATGCAGATACGCTCGTCGTTTATGCAAAGACCGGCGAGGGCAGCCGGGGGATCACCACCTTCCTGATCGAAAAGGACATGCCCGGCTTTTCGATCGGGCAGAAGATCGACAAGATGGGGATGCGCGGATCGCCCACCGCCGAATTGGTGTTCAACGATTGCGTCGTGCCCGAGGAGAATATCATGGGGCCGCTGAACGGCGGCGTCGGGGTGTTGATGTCGGGGCTGGATTATGAGCGCACCGTGCTGGCGGGCATCCAGCTGGGGATCATGCAGGCCTGCCTCGACGTGGTCCTGCCCTATGTCCGCGAGCGCAAGCAGTTCGGCCAGCCGATCGGGAGCTTCCAGCTGATCCAGGCGAAGGTCGCCGACATGTATGTCGCGCTCAATTCGGCGCGCGCCTATGTCTATACCGTCGCCAAGAATTGCGACGCCGGGCGGACGACGCGGTTCGATGCGGCGGGGGCGATCCTGCTGGCGTCCGAAAGCGCAGTGAAGGTGTCGATGGAGGCGATCCAGGCGCTGGGCGGCGCGGGCTATACCAAGGACTGGCCGGTCGAGCGCTTCGCACGCGACGCCAAGCTGCTCGATATCGGCGCGGGGACCAACGAGATTCGGCGGATGCTGATCGGGCGCGAGCTGGTCGGCGCGGGCTGAGCCGGGGCTAGTCCCGCCGCCGCCCCTTCGGCGCGGCGGTGGTGGCGTCGCTGCCCGAATCGGACGCCTCGGCCTTGGGTTCGAGGATGAGCACGCGGTTCTCGACCCGCCAGCTGTGCAGCCGCGACAGGAAGTTCATGCCGAGCACGTCGAGTTCGCCGAAGCTGGGCGAGACGACGACGCCGAGGTCGCTGGTTTTGAGCGGCCCGATCGCGAGTTCGTCGACGCGGCCGCGCTTTGCCGCGACGGTGCCGTTTGCCGTCTCGATCACCACCGGCAGCCCGGTGCCCGGTTCGACATTGGCCGCCGCCGCGGTGCGATCCGAAATCGCCGTGATCGTCGCGCCGCTATCGATCAGCATCCGGCGCTCGACGCCGTTCAGCGTGACGCGCGCCCAGAAATGGCCGTCGGGGCTCATCCGGATACGCACGGTCTCGCCATCGACCTGCTGATCGTCGAGCCCGAGCTTTGCCGAGGCGCTGGCGAAGAGCGCGCCGATTTCGTGGCGATGCGCGACGGCGACGACGGTGCCCAGCACGATCGCCGCCCAGGTGAGCAGCGAGCGCAGGAGGAAGCCGAACGACATGCGGCGCACCGACAGCGCCATGATCGCGAGCACGAGCACGCCGAGCAGCCAGATCGCGTCCATTCCATCCCAGGCAGTCAAACCACGATCTCCAGGCCGTCATGGCCGGGTACGATACCCGGCGGCAGCTCGGCCGAAAGCTGAACATAGTCCATCGACTGGTCCATATGAACCAGCACCGAATGCGCCGGGGCAAGTTCGTCGATCCAGCCGAGCACCGATGCGAGATGCGGATGCGTGGGGTGCGGCGCGCGGCGCAGGGCGTCGACGACCCACAGGTCGAGGCCGCTATAGAGCACGCGCATTCCGTCGGTCATCTCATGAAAATCGGTGGCATAGCCGATGCTCTTGCCACCGCTTTCGAAGCGCAGCCCCGCCGAAGTGATCCCGCCATGCGGCTGGTCGGTCACGCGGACCGTGATATCGCCGATGGTGATCGCGTCGGGCAACGGCTCGATTGCGACGGTCGGGCGATAGCCCCGGCGCCCGTTGAAGGCATAGCCGAACTTCGCCTGAAGCTGCTCGGACGCGAAGGGCCGCGCTAGCCCGCGCACGGGCACGCCGTCGCGCAGGTGCATGATCTGGCGCAGATCGTCGAGCCCGTGGCAGTGATCGGCATGATCGTGGGTCCAGATCACCGCATCGATATCGCCGACCTGCGCGGCGAGGAGTTGCTCGCGCATGTCGGGGCTGGTGTCGATCAGGATGCGGGTGGTTTCGGTCGAGACGAACACCGAGGCGCGGGTGCGGCGGTTGCGGGGCTCGGTGGGGTCGCAGGCGCCCCAGTCGCCGCCGATGCGCGGGACGCCGGAGGAGGTGCCGGAGCCTAGGATGCGGATTTTCATTGGGCTGCGGCTGAGAAGGGTTTCTCACACGAAGCCACGAAGGCACCAAGAGAAGCTTTGTGGCTTTGTGGCTTTGTGTGAGGACGATCTGGATCGTTGGGACTAGGCAGAAAGAAGAGAGTTTTATCGCGCAAAGACGCTAAGGCGCAAAGAAGGGACGTGTTAGAAGGGCTGCGCCCGCCACTCATCCCAGCGTCTTTGCGCCTTTGCGTCTTTGCGCGAAACACCCTTCTGCTCACGCCAGCGTCTTGGCGAAGAGCGTGTGGAAATTGCGCCGGGTCGCCTCGGCCAGTTCCTCGGGCTCCTGCCCCCGCAGCTTCGCGAGGAAGCGGCAGGTGTCGGCGACGAACGCGGGTTCGCCGGTTTTGCCGCGATGGGGCACCGGGGCGAGGAACGGCGCGTCGGTCTCGATCAGCAGGCGGTCGAGCGGCAGCCGCGCGGCGGTTTCCTGCAGCGCGAGTGCGTTCTTGAACGTCACGATGCCCGAGATCGAGATGTAGAAGCCCAGTTCCAGCGCGATGTCGGCAAAGCCGTCGCTCGCGGTGAAGCAATGGATCACCCCCGGAAAGGCGCCTTTCCCCATCTCGTCGCGCAGGATCTCGGCGGTGTCCGCCTCGGCATCGCGGGTGTGGACGATGATCGGCAACCCGGTCTCGCGGCTCGCGGCGAGGTGCGCGCGGAAGCTGGCGCGCTGGCGGTCGCGGTCGCTATGGTCGTAATAATAATCGAGCCCGCTTTCGCCGATGCCGACGACGCGAGGGTGCGCGGCGCGCTCGACCAGCTTGGCGGTGTCGACATGCGCATGGGTGTCGGCCTCATGCGGGTGGATGCCGACGCTGGCCCAGACATCGGCCTCGCGCTCGGCAACGCCGACCACTGCATCCCATTCGCTCTCGCGCGTCGAGATGTTGAGCATCGCGACCACCCCGGCGCCGCGCGCGCGGGCCAGGACCTCGGGCTGTTGTTCGCCCAGCCCCTTGTAGATCAGATGGCAGTGGCTGTCGGCCAGTCTCACACGTCTTCCTTCAACTCCAGACGCGGGAAGATGGGGGTTGGCGGCGCGATCCGAAACCCCGCATCGCCCTCCGGCCCAAGCTGGTCGAGCAATTTCGCCGCCGAACCCGGAACGACCGGCTGGATCGTGACGGCCAGACGGCGGATCGCCTTCAGCAGGGTGCCGAGCACCGCGTGCATCCGCGCCGGATCGGTCTTGCGCAACGCCCAGGGCGCCTGCACGTCGATATACTGGTTGCAGGCGAAGACGCCGGCCATCCATGCCTCCAGCCCCTGACTAAGCGATAGATCAGAGAAGCTTCGGGTGAAACCTTCACACGCAGTCTCAACTTCGCGGAGCAGCGCGGTGTCCGCCGGATCGGGGGTTCCCGCCTCTACCAGACCGTCGAGATTCTTGGCAATGAACGCCAGCACGCGCTGCGCCAGATTGCCGAAGCTGTTCGACAGATCGGCATTGGCGCGCGTCACGATCGCCTCGTCGCTGAACGTCCCGTCATTGCCGAAGCTGACGTCGCGGAGCAGGAAATAGCGTAGCGCGTCGACGCCATAGAGCCTGGCCAGCGCCATCGGATCGACGACGTTGCCGACCGACTTCGACATCTTCTCGCCGCGGTTGAGCAGGAAGCCGTGGCCGAACACCTGGCGCGGCAGCGCGATCTTCGCCGACATCAGGAAGGCGGGCCAATAGACCGCGTGGAAGCGCACGATATCCTTGCCGATCAGGTGCAGATCGGCAGGCCAGTATTTCGCCACCCGCTCCGGGTCGTGCGGATAGCCCGCGCCGGTGAGGTAATTGGTCAGCGCGTCGACCCACACATACATGACATGCCCTGGCGATCCCGGCACCGGCACGCCCCAGTCGAAGCTGGTCCGGCTGACCGAGAGATCGACCAGCCCGCCCTCGACGAAGCGCAGCACTTCGTTGCGGCGCGATTCGGGGCGGATGAAATCGGGGTTGGCGGCGTAGAAATCGAGCAAAGGCTGCTGGTATTTCGAGAGCTTGAAGAACCAGGTTTCCTCGGCGGTCCATTCGACGGGCGTGCCCTGCGGCGACAGCTTCGCCCCGCCCTCGCCCTCGGTCAGTTCCTTTTCCTCGTAGAACGCCTCGTCGCGGACCGAATACCAGCCCTCATAGCGATCCAGATACAAGTCGCCGGCATCGGCCATCGCCTGCCAGATCGCCTGGCTGGCGGCATAATGCTCGGGCTCCGAGGTGCGGATGAAACGATCGCACGAAATATCGAGAAGCTCCGCCATCTCACGGAAATATCCGGACATTTCGTCTGCGAGCGCGCGCACTTCGACGCCGCGGTCGCGCGCGGTCTTGACCATTTTGAGGCCATGCTCGTCGGTACCCGTCTGGAAGAAGACGTCGCGGCCCTGCTGGCGCTGGAAGCGCGCGATCGCGTCGGCGGCGATCATCTCATAGGCATGGCCGATATGCGGTCGGCCATTGGGATAGTGGATCGCGGTGGTGAGATAATAGGGTTCGGCCATGGCGCGGCTTTAGGGGGCCGCGCCCGCCGGGGCAACTACCGCGCCAGCCGCGCGATCAGCCCGCTCATTTCATAGACCGTCGCCCCGGCATCGAGCGAAAGCCCCGTCGCCGCGCCGGCCAGCTCGCGCGCGGCATCATAGGCGTCGAGCGCCGTGCGCAGGGGCTCGCCCTGGAGCACCTTGGCGCGCGCGGCGATGAAGCTTGGTGCGCGCTCGAGGAACGCCTCATAGCGGGGCTGTGCGGCCTTGAGCCCGAGTTGCTTGGCCAGCCGGCCGCGCAGCGCATTGCCCGGATCGCCGGTCTGCGCCAGCGACGCCATGTCGCCCTCCAGCGCGGCGAGATCGAGCCCCGCAAAGCCGATCGCCCGCCCCGGCGAACCCTCGCCCGCGCGGACCAGCGCTTCGACTTCGGCGGGCGTCGCGTCGGGTAGTTCGGCGCGCAGGATGCCCGCGACCTGCGCATCGGTCAGCGCCTCGAACCGCAGCAACCGGCAGCGCGAGCGGATCGTGGGGAGCAGCCGCCCCGGCGCATGGCTGACGAGGAGGAAGATCGTGCCGGCGGGCGGCTCTTCGAGATTCTTGAGCAGCGCGTTGGCGCCGCCGCGCTCGAGATCGTCGATCGAATCGATCACGATGACGCGCCGCGACGACAGCGAGGGCTTGGTCGCGAACAGCGTCTGGAGGCTGCGGACCTGCGCGATCGTGATCGAGCGGGCCAGCGCCTCGCCGGGCTTGTCGGCGTCCTTGGGCAGGCGGACCAGCTCGCGATAATCGGGGTGCGCGCCCGCCGCGATCAGATGCGCGGCCTGTGTCGTCTCGGGCACGTCCCAGCCGGGGGAGAGCTTGTGCGGCTCGGCAGCCTCGGCGAGCATCCGCAGCGCCGCCGCGCGGGCGAAGCGCGCCTTGCCCACCCCCTCCGGCCCGGCGATCAGCCAGGCGTGGTGGAGCGCCCCGCTCGCCATGGCGGAGGCGAGCGCGTCGCGCGCGGACTCGTTGCCGGTCAGTTCCATGATGCTGGCGGCTTAGCGTCCGCCGCAGCCGCCCCGGTGCGGCATGCGGCGGCACCAATCACGCGCCGAACAGCCCGGTCAGGCCCAGCCAGATGCGGCGGAAGAACCCCGCCTCGCCGACATCGCTCTCCGCGACCAGCGGCAGCACCTGTTGCGGCATGCCCGCCGAATCGATCACGAGGTCCGCGACATGATCGCCGGCCTTGATCGGCGCCTTGACCGGCCCCTGATAGACGATCTTGCCCTGCATTTCGGGCGAGGTGCCCGCCGGGATCGTCGCGGCGAGATCGCGCGGCGCGACAACGCCGACTTCGCTCGATCCGCCGCCCTGGACCGCGACGTCGCCGACCTTGCGGCCCTTCTTGACGATCGGGCGCGATTTCCATGCGCGGAAGCCCCATTCCATGAAGCGCACCGATTCCTCGGCGCGGCCGCCATAGCTGTCGAGCCCGGCGACGACCATCACGAGGCGGCGGCCATTCTGCTCGGCGGAGCCGGTGAAGCCATAGCCGGCCTCTTCGGTGTGCCCGGTCTTGAGCCCGTCGGCCCCGGCGACGCGGCCCAGCAGCGGGTCGCGATTGCCCTGGGTGATGTCGGCACCGGCGCCCAGCGTCTTGCCCCAGGTATAGGAGGTGCGGCTGTAGAATTGCTTGTAGAGCTGGGGGTGATCCTGGATCGTCGCCTTGGCGAGGTGGGCCAGGTCGCGCGCGGTGACGAAGGTGCGGCCCTCGTCGGGCCAGCCGTTCGAGGTGCCGAACTGGCTGTTGGCGAGGCCCAGCTTCTTCGCCTGGATGTTCATCAGGTTGGTAAAGGCTTCCTCGGTGCCCGCAATCCCCTCCGCCAGCACGACGCACGCGTCGTTGCCCGACAGCGTGACGATGCCGTTGAGCAGATCCTCGACCTTGGGCTTCTCGCCCACCGCGAGGAACATCGTCGACCCCTGCGAATGCCATTTCTTCCACGTCTCCGGCCGGACCTCGATCGTCTGGTCGAGCTTCAGCTCGCCCTTCTTGATCAGGTCGAACGCGACATAGACCGTCATCATCTTGGCCATCGATGCCGGCGGGATGCGGCGATCGGCATCCTTGGCATAGAGCACCGCGCCGGAGGACAGGTCCTCCAGATAGGCGATCGGCGCGGGCGTATCGAAGGGCGGATTCGCGGCGGTCGTGGGATAGGCGGTGGCGAGCGCCAGGATCGAGGCGGCGAGCAGCTTCTTCATACGTTCCGGGTCCCCGGTGTTACTTGGCAAGGACGCGCGCATCTCCATAACCCGCGCGTGCGGCCCCTATCCGTGCCGACTCGGCCTCTCGCGTCGAAGCGAAGGGGCCGAGCTGGACCCGATAGAGCCCTCCCCCCTGCTTTACGAACCCGCCCATGCTTTGGGCAAGCGCTTGCGCATTGCGCGCGTTAGAAAGTGCGGCGACCTGAACATAATAGCCCGTTCCGCCGGCGGTCGGGGCCGGGCGGCGCGGCGTGGGGGCAGGCGCGGCGGGGCGCAGGTCGGGCCGGGACGCGGCATAGCTCGGGCGCGCGGCGGCGATGCCGGGCAGCCGCTTGCGCAGCGCCGTCAGCAGCACCGGCGGCGTATCGGGGCGCTCGGCGGCGGGACGGCCCGATCGCAGCGCCAGCATATCCTGCGGCGTCGCCGCGACCTTGCGCACGCGCACCGCGAGGCGGCCCGTGCCCTCGGCGCCCAACTGGCGCGCGGCGGCGGCGGACAAATCGATCGCGCGGTCGGCATCGGGCGCCATCGCGCCGGTGACGAGGACGAGGATCGTCCGACCGGTGTCGAGCGACGTGACTTCGACGACGGTGTTTGCGGGCAGACTGGGGTGGACGGCGACGATTGCGCTATCGGAGGCGGCACCCCCGGCGACCGGGCGAATGCCGGCATAGCCGATCGCGTCATAGCGCGCCTCGCCCGGGCCAGGCTGGGATGATCCGCGCGGGCCGGTGGCGCCTGCGGTCGGATCGGCATAGCCGTCCTGTGGCGGGGTGTAGGCAAGCTGGGCCGCATCGCGATAGGCGGGCGACGGGCTCGTCGGCGAAACGGGCGGCGGCGCGGCATAGGCGGCACCGGGGCGATCATCGGCCAGCGGCGCGGGCTCCGATTGCTCGATCGGCACCTCGGGCGGCGCAGGCACCGGGCGGGTGCGGATCGTTCCGTCCGCCGCGCGCCAGGTCTCGGCAGCGAGCGGCTCCGGCGCGGCCCAGCCCTGTGCCGCCACCGATCCCGGCGGCGGGGCACCCTCGGGCGCATAATCGGCATATCCCGCGCCCCCGCCACAGGCGGCGAGCGACAGGCTGAGAGCAGCTGCTAGGCTAGTGTTCCACTTCATCGGCGAGCAGGCCTACCGACAAAGCGTAAAAATTCGAGCAATTATAATCGAGGATCACGCGATAATTGCCGGTGAGCAGATAACCGCCCTTCCCCACGCCATCGGGCTCGAGCAGCGTCGCCTGGACCGAATCGGCGGGCCAGGCGCGCGTCGTCGGGACGATGCCGAGCGCGCGCCACTCCGCCATCGTCCGCCACTGGCTGTGGCGTTCCTGCACGCGCGGGCAGCGCGGCGAGGACATGCGGGTGACCAATGCGCCGCGATTCAGTCCGGCGGGCACGCTGACCGCGAAGCCCCAGGGCTGGCCCGGACGCCAGCCGGCATTGACGAAATAATTGGCGATCGACGCCAGCGTATCGGGCTCGCTGGTCCAGATGTCCGCCATGCCGTCGCCATCGCCGTCGCGGGCCAGCCGCAGATAGACCGACGGCAGGAATTGCGGCCCGCCAAACGCCCCTGCCCAGCTGCCGACCAGCTTTTCGCGCGGCACGCCGCGGTCGATCATCTTGAGCGTCGCGATGAACTCGGTCGAGAACAGGTCGCGGCGGCGCCCTTCGTACGCGAGGCTGGCCAGCGCGCGCGGCAGGTCGAACCCGCCCATCACGCGGCCATAATTGGTTTCGTGCCCCCAGATTGCGACCATGATCGATTCGGGCACCCCGGTCTCCCGCTCGATCCGCTCGAGCCGCGGCCGCTGGCGCTGATAGGCGGCGCGCCCGCGCTCGATCCGGGAGGCATCGACATGCTGGCGGCGATAGGGCTCGAACGCCGGGATCGGAGCATTGGGGCGGGTTTCGGGCTGCTGGCGATCGAGATCGATCACGCGCTGGTTGAGCGTCAGCGTGGGCAGCACCGCATCGACCGTCCGGCGGCTGACCCCCTGCGCCAGCGCCTGCTGGCCAAGCGTGTCGAGATAAGCCCGGAACCCGGCATCGTCCTGCGCCACCGCCGGGGCCGCTACGGTCGAAGCCAAGGCCAAGGCGACGGCCGATGCCGAAAGCCTGCTGATTGCGATACGCCATCCCCACATGCGGGTTTTGTGCCACAGCCGAGCGGCGCGCTAAACCCCAAAACCGGAAATTAGGCCCGGTTTTCCGGACGCTTCGCCGCGCGAGGGCGATTGCGGGGGCGGGATTCGTGGCGGAGAGAGTGGGATTCGAACCCACGGTGAGCTTGCACCCACGGCGGTTTTCAAGACCGCTGCCTTAAACCACTCGGCCATCTCTCCGCGCTGCGGAGCGCTTGCCCGCGTCGGGAGAGATTCGCAAGCGGTGCAGCGAGGGCTGCCCCTCAGTTCGCCTGTCCCGCGCGCCATAGCGCCGCCGCGACGCCGCCGCCGCCGATGCTGAACGCCGGGCTTTCGTCCTTGCCGTCGATGCGCAGGACGAACATCGTCTTGAGCGGCGAGCGCGGGCCGCGACGGAGGCGGAACGAGGCGAGCGTGTCCCCGACCGCATAGGTGCCGCCGTGGATCGAGGTGACATCCTCCGCTTCGATCGGGACGCGCCAATTGGCCGGTGCCTCGTTCTCGACACTCTGCAGGTTTGAGCCCGGTCCAGTCGCCGGGCGCGCAGGGAGAGTGACGAGTGGCAACGGCGCGGCGCGCGCATCGAGCGTGTAGATCGCCATGCGCGGCAACGCCGCGGGCCGCTCTCGCACCTCAGGCACCGCCGCCGGCAATCGCGTCGGCAGCCCATAGCTGAGCCGGACATCGGCCATCAGCACCGCCCTGGCATCGGGCAGCAGCCCCGGCACGACCTTGTCACCCGCAACCGCAGGCGAAGATACGGCGCACGCAAGCGCGCCAACGAGCAAGCCCCTGTTCATCACCGGTCCCCTCAGTGAAGAGCGGAGCATGACCTACCTACGGGGCTAGCGCAATGTTGTAGTTTCCCGGCTGCCGCGCCGATGGGGCATCATGCCGTAAGCGATTCAAAGGCTTCGACGGAAAGCGCCGTCGAAAACTCGAGCCCGGCCTCGAAATCGTCGGCCCATACGACTCGGGCACCGACATGGCCCACCTTGGGGAGCGCGAGCCAGATCATCGAACCGGCCCTGAGTTCCGAAAAGGTCTGGATCCGGGCGCCGTGCGCCGACAGATCGGTGACCTTGCACAAGGCGCGGTCGAGCCCGCCGCGCCCGATCCGCGCATCGAGCGACACCGGCGCGCGCATCGAGCGGCGCCGGCCCAGCGTTTCCGCGGGCTCGAACTCGGCCGCAAACATAGTGGAGCTTCCCTGACTTGCCATCAGGGAAGCGTATCGCCGCGTGGCTAACGGCGCGTTAACGGAGCAACGCGCCGCCCACCCTCACTTCTTGCCGAGCGAGAGACCGCCGAAACGCTTGTTGAAGCGCGCAACCTGGCCGCCCTGGTCGAGCATCTGGCCGCGGCCGCCGATCCATGCGGGGTGCGCGAGCGGATCGATTTCAAGCTGCATCAGATCGCCTTCCTTGCCCCAGGTCGAGCGCGTCTCGAACACGGTGCCGTCGGTCATCTGGATCTTGATCATGTGATAATCGGGATGGGTATTGGTCTTCACGAGCAATTCCTTCGAAGAAGCCGCTGGTTACCGACCAGCAGCGGACGGGCGCGCCTAGCAGAGCAGGTGCGGCGGCGCAACCTCAGCGGCGGCGAAGCCACCAGCGCCGCGCCGCGACGACCGACCAGATGCCCTCGACCACGCCGAACGGCCATGCTCCCTGGAGGAAGCCATAGGCCGAGCCCAGCAGGCACGCACCCGCAAAGGCGAGAATCCACCCGTCCGACCGGCTTTCCAGCGCATAGGTCACCAGCATCGCGCTGACCGCGAACAATCCGAACGCGGTCAGTGCGTCCATGCGCCGATCACGCCTTGGGCGGATCGGCGATCATCGCGGTGAATTCGCATTCGGCGGCGATCTCGCCGTCGATCCTGGCCTTGCCCGCGAATTTGCAGACGCGCGAACGCTTCTGCACGAACTCGACCTCCAGCCGGAGCAGCACGCCGGGTTCGACCGGCTTGCGGAACTTCACGCCGTCGATCGACATGAAATAGACGAGCTTGCCCGATCCCGCGAGGCCCAGGCTCTCGACCGCGAGCACGCCCGCCGCCTGGGCCAGCGCCTCGACGATCAACACGCCGGGCATGATCGGGCGACCGGGGAAATGCCCCTGGAAAAAGCCCTCGTTGATCGTCACCGCCTTGATCGCCACGATCGACCGGTCGAGGATCAGTTCCTCGACGCGATCGACCAGCAGCATCGGATAGCGATGCGGCAGCGCCGCCATCACCCGCCCGATATCGAGCGGGCCGATGTCGGTGCCCGCCGTCACATCCTCGCTCACCGCGGTTCGGCGGGCTTTGCGGGCTTGGCGCCGGCGGGGGCCGGAGTCGCACCGGCGGCGGGGGCCGCACCGGCCTGCTGCTGCTGCTGCGCCTGGCGCTGATAGGCGGCCATCTGCGCCATCTGGACCAGCCGCTGCTGGATCTCCATCGTCTCGCGCGCGGGCTGCCAGCCCTCGGGCGCCTGGATGCCGACGGTCGGCGAGACCTTGTCGATTTCGGCAGCAATGGCTTCGCTGATGTCCACCGAGTCCGGCGCATACATGAACGCTTCCGGAGTCAGGACGACGCTGATCTTCTTGGCGTTGACGACGCGGAGCTGGGCCGCCTCATACTGGCGCAGGATCGATTCGATCGCGAACAGCTCGGCGCGCGCCGCCGGGTTGGTCAGCTTGGCGATATCGCTGTCCGCAGTGGTCTGGATCGTCTTCAGCTTCTCGAGGATCGGGCTCTTGGCGTTCTGCGCCGCGGCCTGCTCCTGCTGGCTCAACTGGCCGTCCTTGTTGGTGTCGAACTGGGCCATGAGCTGCGCGATGAGCGGCTTGGCTTCGGTGTCCAACGCGGTGCGGCGGGCCGAGATCTGGTCGAACGACGCCTTGTAGGTGGTGGAGATCTGCTGGCGCGCGGCGCCGAACGCCTTCGACGTGGCGACGACCGTGGTCGGGCTGGCAGAGGCGATGCCGGCAACCTGGGCGCTGGCGGGAACGGCGACGACCGCGACCGAGGCCGCGAGCATGCCAAGCATGAGCTTGTTGGTGATCATCAGAACTGAGTCCCTACGTTGAAGGTGATGAGCTTGGTATCGTCGCCCTCGGCGCTCAGCAGCGCTTTGGCAATGTCGATGCGGAGCGGCCCGAAGGGCGAATTCCAGTTCACGCCAAAGCCGACCGAGAGCCGCGGGCGTGCCGTATCGCCCACGAAACGCTCGTAGAAAGCAGCGGTCGTATAGGGCGTGTTGATGTTCGTTCCCGTGCAGGCGCCGCCATAGGTGGTGGCATAGCCCACGGCGCAGGTCGTCGCGAGACTGCCCGACGTCGTATAGAGCGGCGTCTGCACGCCGTTCACGCTGGTATATTGCTGCGCCGGCAACAGCGTCGGCGAGCCGTCCTTGTTGTACGCGAGCGATCCGTCCGCATTGCGCGCCTGATCGAACGCAATCGTCTTGCCCGGGTCCTTGATCCCGAACAGGCCGCCCAGCTGGACGAACACCGATGGCCGCAGCCCGAGTTCGGCAGCACCGGCACCGAGCGGAATCTCAAGCTCGGCCTTGGTCAGATAATAGGCCGTGCCGCCCAGCGCATCGTCGATGATCTGGTCTCTGTCGGTGTTCAGCAGCTGCGTGCCCGACGCAGCGTCGCCGGTGTAATAGATACGCTGCACGCGCGGACCGACGCCGCGGATGTCGAAACCGCGGAACTGCGGCTCGCCCAGGTAGAAGCGGTCGGTGATCCGGATGGGGTCGACGCCCGCGGCGCCCGACCCCTCGAGGCTCTTGATATAGCCGCCCTCGCCCGCGAGCGAGAAGATGAAGCCGCCGCCGACGCTCCAATATTTGCTGCCGTCGAGCTTGGCACGGGCATAGCGGACATCGCCGCCGAGCCCGGCGAAATCGGTGCTGACCGAAAAGCGCTGGCCGCGCGTCGGGCGGAGGCGGCTGTTGAGGCTGTCATAGATCAGCGAGAAGCCGAGCAGCGAAGTGATGCGATTGCCCACCGCCTCGCAATAATAGCGCCCGGCCTTGAGCGGATCGCAGACGCCGTCGGTGTAGAAGCTCGACTTGTCGAGCGTAACATCGTCCTGCTTGAGCTGATAGCGCGCCGACAGCGTCCAATATTCGGTCAGCGGCACGCCCGCGACGAGCTGGAACCCGGTCGATACCTGGCTGTAGGTCGTGCTGCGGTCGCTGCCGATATAGTTGAACGCGTTATAGTCCTGGCGGAAGATCGTGCCGCCCAGCGCGACGTTGGTGTCGAACAGATAGGGCTCGGTGAAGCCCAGCTCGACCGACTTGTTGTAGCTCGAATAATCGACCGAGGCCGACACCGTCTGCCCCATGCCGCGGAAGTTGCGCTGGCGGATCGACGCCTGGAGGATGAAGCGTTCGAGGCTGGAGAAGCCCGCCGACAGCGTCAATTCGCCGTTGGCGCGTTCCTCGACATTCGCGGCGAGGACGATGCGGTCGGGAGTCGACCCTTCCTTGCGCTCGATTTCGAACTTGTCCTGGAAATAGCCGAGCGAATTGATGCGGTCCTGCGAGCGCTTCACCAGGAAGGTGTTGAACGCATCGCCTTCGGCCACGCGCATTTCGCGGCGGATGACCTTGTCCTGCGTCTGGCGGTTGCCCGTGATTTCGATCCGCTCGATATAGGTGCGGTTCGCCTCGCCGATGTGGAAGTTCATCGTCATCGTCAGCGCGTCCTTGTCGCGCTGGAATTCGGGGCGGACGTCGGCGAACGCATAGCCGAACGCGCCGGCGGTTTCGCTCAGCTGCTCGACGGTGTCCTCGACCGCTTTCGCATTATACCATTCGCCCTCCTTGATCTGGAGCGCGGCGGCGAGCCGCTTGTCGTCGAAATCGCGGATCGCGCTGTCGACCGTCACCGGGCCGAATTTGTAGCGCGGGCCTTCCTCGACGACATAGGTGATGATGAAGTCGCGCTTGTCCGGCGTCAGCTCGGCGACTGCCGAGATCACGCGGAAATCGGCATAGCCTTCGGTCAGGTAGAATTGGCGCAGCTTCTGCTGGTCATAGGCCAGCCGGTCCTGGTCGTACGACGTGTTCGAGCTGAGCAGCGTCTTCAGGCTCGAAACCTTGGTCGCCATCTCGCCACGCAGCTTGCCGTCCGGGAACACCTCGTTCCCGATGATGTTGATCTGGCGAACCTTGGACTTCGACCCTTCCTGGATCTCGAAGATCACGTCGACGCGGTTCTGGTCGAGGCTGACCATCTTCGGCGCGACGGTCGCGGCGAAGCGACCCTGGCGGCGGTACAGTTCGACGATGCGCGCGACATCGGCGCGTACCGCGGTGCGGGTGAAGATCTGACGCGGAGCCAGCTTCACTTCCTTGAGAATCTTGTCGTTCTTCAGGCGCTTATTGCCCTCGAACACGACGCGGTTGATCACCGGATTCTCGCGGATGCGGATCACCAGGTCGCCGGTCTCGACGCCTTCGATCGCGACATCGGCGAGGAGGTCGGATGCCAGCAGGTCCTTGATCGCCTGGTCCACGGTCTCGTTGGTATAGGGCTCACCGGTGCGCAGACGCGTGTAGGAAAGCACGGTCTCCGGCTCGATGCGCTGCGATCCCTCGACCCGCAGCGAGCGCACGGTGCGCACCTGCTGGACCGGGAGCAACGTTGCCGTCGGGGTAGCAGAAGCCGGCGGCGTTGCCGCGGGGGGCGTCTGGGGAGCGGTCTGCGCGTGCGCCATCCCCGAGAGCATCGTGCCCGCGAGAAGAGTCGCCGTGGCGCGTGCGCCCAAATTCGTAACCTTGATCTTCACATCCCACCCCAAACCAGGATTTCGAGAAAGTCGCTGCCCAAGCGACGCGAACTGCCCTGCCTTAACCCCGTCAACCGATCAAGCCGGCCAGATTTCTCCAGAGGCCAAAGGCACCGAGATCGTTGAGCGTAACGAACAGCATCAACGCCAATATTGCGATGAATCCGCCACGAAACGCCCATTCCATGACCTGCGGTTCAACGGGACGACGGCGAATTGCCTCGACTGCATAGAACATCAGATGCCCGCCATCCAACACCGGGACTGGCAACAGGTTGATGAATCCGAGATTAATGGAAATCAGTGCGATCAGGAATACAAACTGGGTCGGCCCCATCGCCAGCCGCTCGCCCGAGACCTGTGCGATCCGAAGCGGCCCGCCCAGTTCGGAAACCGAGCGGCGGCCCGTGATGATCTGGCCAAGCCCGTCGATCGTCGTCCGGACGATCCCCGCCGCCTGCTGCGCGCCCAGAAGCGGCGCGCGGAAGACGCCGACGGGCTCGAACACCGGGGTTCCCGAACGGACGCCGAGCATCCCGATCCGGAAGATGTTGCCGAACCGATCCTTCTCGACGCGCTCGCCGATCACCGCATCCACCTGAAGGCGTTCGCCGGCGCGATCGAAATCGATCTGGACCGCCTCTTTCGGGCGGAGCAGCGCATACTCCGCAATGTCGCTGAAGGTGGAAACCGTGCGGCCGCCGATCGCAACGATGCGGTCGCCGGGCTGGAGCCCTGCCGCCGACGCCGGGCTGCCCGCGACGACGCCGTCGAGTATCGGCGGGGTGCTCGGCGCGCCATAGGCCAGCGCGAAGCCCGCGAGGATCAGGATCGCGACGACGAAATTGGTGACCGGCCCCGCCGCGACGATGATCGCGCGCTGCCACAGCGGCTTTGCCTGAAAGGTCTGCGCCCGCTCCCGCGCCGGCAGCGCCAGCCATTCGGGCGAAGGCTGGCTCGCCGGGTTCATGTCGCCGGCGAAGCGGACATAGCCCCCCAGCGGGAGCCAACCGAATTTCCAGCGCGTACCGCGGCGATCGGTGAAGCCCGCGACCTCGCGACCGAACCCGATCGAAAATTCCTCGGCCTTCACCCCGAACCAGCGCCCGGCAAGATAATGGCCGAGTTCATGGAGGAAAACGAGCGGCCCGATCACCAGCACGAATGCCAGGACGGTGAGCAGGATGCCGGGGTTTTCGATCAAGCGACGCAGTCCTTCACACGCTCAACCGCGCGAACCCGCGCTTCTGCATCGATTGCCAGTACGGCGTCGAGCGAGTCCGGGGCAGCCGGGTCATAGCCCGCCAGCGTATCGGCAACGATTGCGGCAATTTCAAGAAAGCCCGCGCGTTTAGAAAGGAATGCCGCGACCGCTACTTCATTGGCGGCATTGAGAATCGCGGGACGCGCCCCGCCCGCCTCCAGCGCCTGCCGCGCGAGCGCGAGCGCCGGGAAGCGCACCGGATCGGGCGCCTCGAAGTCGAGCCGCGCGACCTTGGCCAGATCGAGCGCCTCGCACGGCGTTTCCATCCGCTCGGGCCAGGCCAGCGCAAAGGCGATCGGGGTGCGCATATCGGGCGTCCCGAGCTGGGCGAGCACCGATCCGTCGACATATTCGACCATCGAATGCACCACGGATTGGGCATGGACGATCACGTCGAGCTGGCCGGCGCTTACCGGGAACAGGTGGAACGCCTCGATCAGTTCGAGGCCCTTGTTCATCATCGTCGCCGAATCGACCGAAATCTTGGCGCCCATCGACCAATTGGGATGGGCGACCGCCTGGGCCGGGGTGATGCCGCGCATCTCGTCGAGCGACTTCCGGCGGAAGGGCCCGCCGCTGGCGGTGAGGATGATGCGGCGGACACCGCGCGGGGCCGTCCGGTCGAGGCACTGGAACACCGCGTTGTGCTCGGAATCGACCGGCAGCAGCGTGGTGCCGCTGCGCCGCGCCGCCGCCATCATCACGTCGCCGGCGGACACCAGCGATTCCTTGTTCGCCAGCGCCACCGTCCCGCCCGATTCGAGCGCGGCCATCACCGGCTTGAGCCCCGCGGTGCCGACGATCGCCGCCATCGTCCAGTCGGCGCCCATCCGCGCGGCGTCGCACACCGCCTCGGCCCCGCCCCGCGCCTCGATCCCCGTCCCCGCCAGCGCGTCGCGCAGCGCCGGCAGGCTCGCTTCGTCGGCGACGACGGCGGTCTTGGCACGGGTGCGGATCGCGGCGGCGGCAAGCTTGGCCGCATCCGAATTGGCGGTCAGCGCCAGCACTTCGAATGCATCGGGCGCGCGCTCGATCAAGTCGAGCGTCGAACTGCCGACCGAGCCGGTGGCGCCGAGGATCGTGACGCGCTTCACCGCCCGAGCGCCAATACCAGAAGCGCCGCAACCGGCGCGACCACGACCAGCCCGTCGAGCCGGTCCATCAACCCGCCATGGCCGGGCAGCAGCGTTCCCGAATCCTTGACCCCCGCGCGCCGCTTGAGGTTGCTCTCAAACAGGTCGCCGCCCTGCGAGAGCGCGGCGAGCAAAGGAGTCGCGAGCGCGAGCCCGATGGGCAATGCAAACACCGCGACCAGCACGAAGGCGAAGGCGGTCGCCGCAGCGACTCCGCCCAGGAACCCCGCCCAGGTCTTGTTGGGGCTGATCGCGGGCGCCAGCTTGGGCCCGCCGATCGCCCGTCCGGCGAAATAGGCACCCGTGTCGCACGCCCAGACCAGCGCCATCGCCCATAACGTCAGCAACAGCCCCTGTTCCTGCGCGCGCAGCAGCACCAGCGCCGTCACCGGCAGCCCGACATAGAAAGCGCCGGCAGCCAGTCGCGGGCTGCGCGTCGCCGCGGCGATGAAGAAGAACGCGCCGACCAGCAGCCCGAGCGCGAAGAACCCCGGCCCCGCCGCGATCGGCGCGAGGATCGCCAGCGGCACCGACAGCGCATATTGCGCGAGCCGCTTCTCGCGCTCGCCCGCGCCGTTCAGCTCGGCCCATTCGGACAACATCAGCAGCCCGGCCACGACCAGCACCAGCCAGAACACGACCCCGCCGAACCACAAGGCCGCAACCGCAAGCCCGATCAACGCCAGCGCGACGCCGAGCCGCGGCGCCAGGTCGGACATGCGCGCGCTCACAGGCCCCCGAACCGGCGCTGGCGCTGGGCGAACTGCGCGAGCGCCGCGGCCAGGGTCTTTTCGTCGAAATCGGGCCAGAGCGTGTCGACGAAGAGCAACTCGGCATAGGCGGCCTGCCACAGCAGGAAGTTCGACAGCCTTTGCTCGCCCGAGGTGCGGATGAGCAGGTCGAGCGGCGGCAGGTCGGCGGTCTCGAGCGCGGATTCGAAACGGGTTTCGTCGATGTCCGCAGGGTCCAGCAGCCCGTCGCGCGCCTGTTCGGCAAGCCGCCGGGCCGCGGTCAATATCTCCGCCTGCGCGCCATAGTTGAGCGCGATCACCAAAGTCGGGCCGGGATTGGCGGCGGTACGCGCGATCGCCGCGTCGATCATCGCGACGAGATCGGGCGACAAATGCCGCCATGCCCCGATGACGCGCAGCCGCACGCCTTCGCGCACCAGTTCGTCCAGTTCGCTGGCGAGGAAATGGCGGAGCAGCCCCATGAGGTCGCTGACCTCGGCTTGCGGGCGGCGCCAATTCTCCGACGAGAAGGCGTAGAGCGTCAGGACCTCGATCCCGAGCGTCCGCGCGGCGCGGCTGACGCGGCGGACCGCCTCGACGCCCTGGCGATGCCCGGCGATGCGCGGCAGGAAGCGCGCCTTTGCCCAGCGCCCATTGCCATCCATGATGATGGCAACGTGGCGAGGGCCCGACGACGCAGGCAGTTCGGGGGCAGGTTTAGCCGCCATGCCGGCCGGCCAACGGCACGCGCAAAGGCGACCGCGGGCGCCTCTGCCCGCAGTCACCACGCGCTGCGGGCGCTCGACGGGGGGCGCCGCAGCAGGTCACTTGCCCAGGATTTCCTTTTCCTTGGCGGCGGCAGCGGCATCGATCTCGACAATCGTCGCGTCGGTCAGCTTCTGGACCTCGGTCTCATGGCGCTTGCGCTCGTCCTCGGAGAAGACGCCCTTCTTCTCGTCGGTCTTGAGGCTGTCATTGCCGTCGCGCCGCACGTTGCGCGCGGCAATGCGCGCCGCCTCGGCATATTTGCCGGCCAGCTTGGCGAGTTCCTTGCGGCGTTCCTCGGTCAGGTCGGGGATCGGCAGGCGCAGAGTCTGGCCGTCGACGATGGGGTTGAGCCCCAGGCCCGCCGAACGGATCGCCTTGTCGACCGGGCCGACATTGGTCTTGTCCCAAACCTGGACAGACAGCATCCGCGGCTCGGGCGCCGACACGGTCGCGACCTGGGTGATCGGCATGCTGGAGCCGTACACTTCGACGGTGACGGGATCGAGCAGATTGATCGAGGCCCGGCCGGTGCGCAGGCCCTGCAGATCGTGCTTGAGCGCCTCGACCGCGCCGGCCATGCGGCGCTCGAGGTCTGCCTTGTTATAAGCGGCCATTCAGGCTCTCCTTTATGCGGAAACGGGTTCGTTCTGGACGATCGTGGACGTGCCGTGGCCGCCCAGCACCGCGGTAAGATTGCCTTCGTCGCGGATGTTGAACACCACGATCGGAATGTCGTTGTCGCGGCACAGCGCGACTGCCGACGCATCCATCACCTTGAGATTGTCGGCAAGGACGCGGTTATAGCCCAGCGTGTCGTAACGCTTGGCGGTGGGCACCTGTTTCGGGTCGGCATCATAGACGCCGTCGACCGATGTGCCCTTGAACAACGCATCGCACTGCATCTCGGCGGCGCGCAGCGCGGCGGTGGTATCGGTGGTGAAGAAGGGCAGCCCGGTGCCCGCGGCGAAGATCACGACGCGCCCCTTCTCCATATGCCGTTCGGCGCGGCGGCGGATATAGGGTTCGCACACCGACGCCATCGGGATCGCCGACTGGACGCGGGTGTCGACTCCGGCCTTTTCGAGCGCGTTCTGCATCGCCAGCGCGTTCATCACCGTGGCGAGCATGCCCATATAATCGGCGCTCGCCCGGTCGAAGCCCTGCGCCGCACCCGCCAGCCCGCGAAAGATATTGCCGCCGCCGACGACCATGCAGATTTCATGTCCGGCGAGCTTGGCCGCCTTCACTTCGCCCGCGACGCGATCACAGGTCGCGGGGTCGATCCCGAACTGGCCCTGGCCCATCAGGACCTCGCCCGACAGCTTGAGAAGGATACGATGGAAGCGGGGAGCAGTCATGATGGCCGATCATACGAGGCGTACAGAGAAGCGGCGCGGACCTTAGAGGTGCCGCGCCGCGGTAACAAGCGGAGATGCCGGGGCCGTCCCGCGGGGGCCACGCCCCGGCGCCTCGCTTACTTGGTCAGGCCGGCGGTCGCGGCGACCTCGGCGGCGAAATCGCTCTCTTCCTTCTCGATGCCCTCGCCGAGCTGGAAGCGGACATAGTCCTTCAGCACGATCGACGCGCCCGCGTCCTTCGCCGCCTTGGCGACGACGTCGGCGACCGGGGTCTTGCCGTCCATCACGAAGAGCTGGCTGAGCAGCGCATTCTCCTTGGCGAACTTCTTGACGGCGCCTTCGACCATCTTGGCGACGATGTCGGCGGGCTTGCCGCTCTCCGACGCCTTTTCGGCGGCGATCGCGCGCTCGCGCTCGATCACGTCCTGGTCGAGGCCGCTCTCGTCGAGCGCCAGCGGGAACGCCGCCGCGATATGCATCGCGATCTGCTTGCCCAGCGGTTCGAGCACGTCGACGCCGGCATCGCTCTCGAGCGCGACGAGCACGCCGATCTTGCCAAGCCCGGGGGCCGCCGCATTGTGGACATAGGGGATGATCGCGCCCTGGCCGACTTCGACCTTCTTCGCGCGACGCAGCACCTGGTTCTCGCCGATCGTCGCGATGTTCGCGGTCAGCACGTCCTCGACCGAACCGCCCGACGCCATCGGCGCGGCCTTGATCGCATCGATATCGTCGCCCTTTTCGAGCGCGATCGCCGTCACGTCGCGGACGAAGCTCTGGAAAATATCGTTCTTCGCGACGAAATCGGTCTGCGAATTGACTTCGATCGCAACGCCCTTGGTGCCGGCAACGGCCAGCCCGACCAGACCCTCGGCCGCGGTGCGGCTCGACTTCTTGGCGGCGGCGGCGAGGCCCTTGGTGCGCAGCCAGTCGACGGCGGCATCCATGTCTCCGGCGGTCTCGTTCAGCGCCTTCTTGCAATCCATCATGCCGGCGCCGCTCTTCTCGCGGAGTTCCTTCACGGCTGCTGCAGTGATCTCGGCCATTTCCAATTCCTCAGCTTAAAAGTCGGGCGGAGCAGTGCGTGTGCCCTGCCCCGCCCCGATTACGTGTTCGTGACGGGATCAGGCGTCGATCTGACGCTCACCCTCCACGGCAGTCTCCGGCTCGGTCGACGCCGCGGGCGCCTCCGGCTCGCTCAGGACGGGCTCGATCGGAGCCTCTTCCAGCGCGCCGATGTCATGACCGAAATTCGCCTGACGCTCCTGACCGCCCCGAGTCGCCGCAATGGCGATGGCTTCGCAGTACAGGCGGATCGCGCGGCTGGCGTCGTCATTCGCCGGAACCGGGAATGCGATGCCGTCAGGCGAGACGTTCGAATCGAGGATCGCGACGACGGGGATGCCCAGCGTGTTGGCTTCCTTGATCGCCAGCTCTTCCTTGTTCGCGTCGATCACGAACATGATGTCGGGAACGCCGCCCATGTCGCGAATGCCGCCGAGCGAAAGCTCGAGCTTGTCCTTCTCGCGGGTGAGCTGGAGCACTTCCTTCTTGGTCAGGCCGTGCGTGTCGCCCGACAGCTGCTCTTCGAGCGTCTTGAGGCGCTTGATCGACTTGCTGATCGTCGTCCAGTTGGTGAGCATGCCGCCCAGCCAGCGATGGTTGACGAAATGCTGGCCCGCGCGACGCGCTGCCTCTGCGATCGGCTCCTGCGCCTGGCGCTTGGTGCCGACGAACAGGACCTTGCCGCCCGAAGCGACGGTCGAGCTGACGAATTCGAGCGCACGCGCGAACAGCGGCACGGTCTGCGAGAGGTCGATGATGTGAACGCCATTGCGATCGCCGAAGAGGTAAGGCTTCATCTTCGGGTTCCAGCGGTGGGTCTGGTGGCCGAAGTGCGCGCCCGATTCGAGCAGATGCTGCATGGTGACGACAGGTGCCGCCATAGGATGATTCCTTCCGGTTGAGCCTCTGGGAAGCGGACACCGGAAACGAGTTCCGGCACCGGGTTATGATGCTTCCCATGCGGGGTTTGAGGCGGCGCGCTTAGCCCGGCACGACGGAGATTGCAACCCCGGAACAAGCCAAGAACATCGCTTGACAGGGGAACGTTAGCGGAACATAAGCGGCCCAGAAGGCGGACAAGGAACGCCTGCTGAATGCAACACGTTGGAATCGCTTGGATTCCTGCCTGTTGGCGCGTTTTGGGGAGCCGGGTTATGACTGGATTTGCTGTCGTGCTGCTGTTCGGTACTGCGTTCGTTGCCGCCGTCTGGACGCTCGTGGAGAGCATCCGCCCCCAATTGCCACGCTTCGCGGCGCTCCTGCGCCCTTTGCACGTCCCCGCGGTCCCGCCCCGGCTGACCCGGGTTACGGTGCGGGCGGTTCCGGCGCGGACGCCGCCAGCGCCGTCGCTGCGCGCTGCTGCGTGACGCGGCGATAGCTGCGGACGCTGAACGGGATCGATCCGACGTAGAGGATTGCGAGCACCGCGAGCGTCGGCCATGGCGCCGAAACGAGCGCGGCGACCAGCACGACAAGGACCGCAACCGCTTCGAACCGGATGTTCCGGCGCAGGCGGACCTTCGGTGCGAAGGTGGCGATGCTCGACACCATCAGCACGGCCACCAGCACGCTCCAGCATGCGACCAACGGCGGCGACCGCAGCACAGGCTCCTCTATCCACACCCATAAATAGAGCGGTGCTAGCGCGAGCCCTGCGCCGGCAGGCGCCGGAACCCCGGTGAGGAACCCAGCGGATTTATGCGGCTGCTGCTCGCGATCGATATTGGCGTTGAAGCGCGCGAGGCGAAGCGCGCAGAACAGCGCGTGGATCAGCGCGACGAGCCACCCGAACCGCCCCAGCGACTGAAGCGACCATAGATAGAGGATGAGCGCGGGCGCGACTCCGAACGAAATCGCGTCCGAAAGGCTGTCGAGTTCGGCGCCGAACCGACTCTCGGCGCGCACGAGGCGGGCGATATGGCCGTCAATCCCGTCGAGGACCGCCGCGGCAAGCACCATCAGAACCGCAGCTTCCCAATTGCCGAGGATGGCGAAGCGAATCGCCGTCAGCCCGGAACAGAGTGCGAGCGCAGTAACGGTGTTGGGAATGACCGCGCGCAACGGTATCCCGCGATCGGGGCGCGCCGGGCGGTCCGCCTTGCGCCGCAGGCGGCGGAATCGAGGTTCAAGCATCGAGGACCACCAGCGCGCGAACGTGGCGGGGCCCGGCGCGCAGGCCAGCAATCGCGATCACTGGCTGATCCCGGTTGCGGCCGGTGCGCCCTTTTTCGCGAGGATGGTTTCGCCGGCAATCGCGCGCTGCCCCAGCGCGACGGTGCAGCCATAGCCTTCGGGCAGAAAGACATCGACGCGGCTGCCGAAACGGATCAGCCCGATGCGCTGTCCGGCCACGACCATGTCGCCGGCCTTGACGAAGCTGACGATACGCCGCGCGACCAGCCCCGCAATCTGGGTGAAGCCGACGCGAAGCCCGTGGCGATCCTCGACCAGGACATGCTGGCGCTCATTCTCTTCGCTCGCCTTGTCGAAGTCGGCGTTCATGAACTTGCCGGAAATGTAGATGACGTGGCGGACGGTCCCCGTGATCGGGGTGCGATTAATGTGGACGTCGAACACGCTCATGAACACCGACACGCGCAGCAGCGGCGCGTTGCCCAACGCTTGCGGGCCGGCGAGTTCGGGCGGAACAGGAACGCGCTCGATCATCGTCACCAGCCCGTCGGCGGGCGAGACGATCAGTCCCTCCTCCTGCGGCGTGACGCGCACAGGATCGCGGAAAAACGCCGCGACTCCCACGGTGAGGAACACCAGGGGCCAGGTGATGAAGTCCCAGATAAACAGGCTCGCCAGCGCAATCGCGCCGGCAATCAGCGCATATTTGCGCCCTTCGGGATGAATCTCGGGGAAGCGCCATTTCACCGTCGAGGTGCCGAGCGGAGGCTTGTCGATCGATGCCATGTCGCCCGGTGTAGCCGCACGCGACGCGCTTTCCTAGAGCGCCAGCATGCAAAATAGCGCCTTGCGTGCAAGCGAATGCCCTACGCTTTACCGCAGGCGTGCAACCGTTGCGCTTGATTGTTCGTTCAAATTTGCGCAGGCCGTTGTCAGAAACGTCATATTTCCAGGGAAACCCATGTCCGCATCGACCGCAGCTTCCAAACGCCGCGCCCGTGATCGCGCCGAACGCGCGCCGTCGCCTTTCGGCCTGTTCCTTAAGGGGTTCGTCAAGAATCCGGTGATGGTCGGGGCGATCGTGTCGTCGTCGCAATATACCGTGCGGAAGGTGCTCGACCGAGTCGATTGGGACAATTGCAAGCTGTTCGTCGAGTATGGCCCGGGAGTCGGGACCTTTTCCAAGCCGATTCTCGATCGCCTCGCGCCCGACGGCAAGCTGGTGGTGATCGACACAAACCCCGATTTCATCCGCTATCTGAAGCAGACGATCGAGGACCCGCGCTTTTCGGCGGTGCTGGGGTCGGCGGCGGACGTGAAGCAGATCGTCAACGATCATGGCTTCGAGCATGCCGACTTTATCGCATCGGGCCTCCCCTTCTCCACGCTTCCGCCGGGCGTGGGCGACAAGATCGCCTCCGAAACCCGCGCGATCCTGCGCGAGGGCGGCGCGTTCCTGGTCTATCAGTACAACCCTTCGGTGAAGAACTTCCTCACCCCGCATTTCAGCAACATCGATCATGCGATGGAGTGGCGCAACGTGCCCCCCGCACAGCTTTGGTGGGCGTGGAAGGACTGAGCGGCTAGCCGAGCAGCGCCGCGATCCGGCGGGCGGTAGCCGCGGCGCCGTCCTCCGCACGGACTTCGGCGCCGGCGGCGGCAGCCCTGGCCCGATAATCGGCACCCGGAGCGAGCAACGCCCCCAGCGCCTGTTCCGGTCGCGCCGCGCTATAGCGCCGGTGGTCCAGCCGCCGCGCGACGCCGAGCCGGACGAGCCGTTCGGCATTGTCGAACTGGTCGCCCCAAAACGGCACGACGAGTTGGGGGGCGCCGCCGCGCAGCGCCTGCCCCACCGTTCCGACACCGCCATGGTGGACGATTGCCGACGCGCGCGGGAAGATGCGCGAATGCGGCACATAGCCCGCGACATGGACCGCCGCGTCGGCCCCGACCGCCTCCGCCACGCGCGCCACATCGTCGGGCGCGACCAGAAGCACTGCACGCTGCCCGAGCGCACGTGCGGCCTGCGCGCTCGCCGGGTAGAAACGCGTGCCCATATGCGCCGCGAAACTCCCGAGCGAGAAGACGATCGGCGGCGGCCCATGGTCGAGGAACGCCTCGAGGTCCGCCGGCATCGGCTCCGCACCGTCGTAGAAGGTGTATCCGGCGATGAACGCATCCGGCACCGCGTCGACCGGCAACGCCCCGAGCAGCGGCGAATAGAGGCACGCGACCAGATCGGCGCGCAACGGCCCGTCGATGATCGCATCCGCGTTCAGCGGCGGCAGGCCGATCCCGACGCGGAATCGGCTGATCGCGCGATGCTGGCGCCGCAGTCGCGCCTTGCCCAGATCGAGCACCGCCCGCGTCGCGCGCACCCCGAACAGCGCCCGGAAGCGCGGCAACCATGGCGCCTCCTGCGCATGGATCGGCTCGTGCGCCGAAAAATGGAGCATCGGGGACAGCAATATGGTGACCACAGGGATGCCGCGCCGTTCCGCCGCGATCCGAGCTGCGACGCCAAAGCTGCTCGCGACAACCAGCGACGCTCCTTCGATCACCGTATCGAGATCGGCGAGGGTTTCCGCTAGCCAAGGCGAGATCATCGTGTCGACCAGGAAGCGCGCCCCGCCCGCGGCGAACCCTTCTGCCAACCGCGTCTCGGCCTCCGCAGAGCCGCCGGTGAGGTCCGCCATCGACGGCCGCACCGGGTGAAACGCGACCCATGCCGCCTCCACTCGCTCGCGATACTCGGCAACGGTGGCGAGCACCGGCGCGAACCCGGCCTCCCGCAGCGCCTGCGCCAGCGCGATAAAGGGGTGGAGGTCGCCGTAGGAGCCGTAGGTGGCGATCACGATCCGCTGTCCGGCCACGCGCTTCCCCCCACACCATGCCCGCCGCGGACCTAGGCGTCCCGGCGGATAATGGCCAGCGCGGCTTGATCCCCTTGCCCCACTCTCCTAGACGCTCGGGAAAATCTCCCCCTTCAGGAAAGCGAGCATATGGCGAAGATCAAGGTTGCAACGCCCGTCGTCGAAATCGACGGCGACGAAATGACGCGGATCATCTGGCAGTGGATCCGCGAGCGCCTGATTCTCCCCTATCTCGATATCGACCTCAAATATTACGATCTTTCGGTCGAGAAGCGCGACGAGACCAACGACCAGATCACGATCGATTCGGCCAAGGCGATCCAGCAGTACGGCGTCGGCGTGAAGTGCGCGACGATCACCCCGGACGAGGCGCGGGTCGAGGAATTCGGCCTCAAGCAGATGTGGAAGTCGCCCAACGGCACGATCCGCAACATCCTGGGCGGCGTCGTCTTCCGCGAGCCGATCGTGATCAAGAACGTCCCCCGCCTCGTCCCCGGCTGGACCGATCCCATCGTCGTTGGCCGTCACGCCTTTGGCGACCAGTATAAGGCGACCGATTTCCTCGTCCCCGGCCCCGGCAAGCTGCGCCTGGTATGGGAAGGCGAGAATGGCGAGAAGATCGATCGCGAAGTGTTCGACTTCCCGGCCGCCGGTGTCGCGATGGGCATGTACAATCTCGACCAGTCGATCATCGACTTCGCCAAGGCGAGCATGAACTATGCGCTCGATCGCAAATGGCCGCTCTATCTGTCGACCAAGAACACCATCCTCAAGGCCTATGACGGTCGCTTCAAGGATCTGTTCCAGCAGGTATTTGACGAGGAGTTCGCCGACCGGTTCAAGGAAGCGGGCATCGTCTACGAACATCGCCTGATCGACGACATGGTCGCGTCGGCGCTGAAGTGGAGCGGCAAGTTCGTCTGGGCCTGCAAGAATTATGACGGCGACGTCCAGTCGGACACCGTTGCGCAGGGCTTTGGCTCGCTGGGCCTGATGACTTCGGTGCTGCTCTCGCCCGACGGCAAGACGGTGGAAGCGGAAGCGGCGCACGGCACCGTGACGCGCCACTATCGGATGCACCAGCAGGGCAAGGCTACCTCGACCAATCCGATCGCGTCGATCTTCGCCTGGACCCAGGGCCTGTCGTTCCGCGGCAAGTTCGACAACACGCCCGACGTCACCCGCTTTGCCGAGACGCTCGAGCGCGTCTGCATCGAGACCGTCGAGAAGGGCCAGATGACCAAGGATCTGGCGCTGCTCATCGGTCCGGACCAGGCGTGGATGACCACCGAGCAGTTCTTCGAAGCGATCCGCGCCAATCTCGAAGCCGAAATGGCGAATTGGCAGTAAAGACCTGACAAAGGCGTCGGGCGGCGGCTAAGCTGTCGCCCGATGCTTACCTTATCCAATAGCGGCTTCAGCGACGCGCTGGTCATTCTCGGCGCGGCGGGCCTTGTCATTCCCGCGTTCGCACGGTTTCGGATCAGCCCGATCATCGGGTTCATCCTGGTCGGTGTGCTGGTCGGCCCGTTCGGCCTGGGCACGCTCGTCGGGCAGCAGCCCTGGCTCTACTATATCACGATTTCCGACGCGCATTCGATCGAGCCGTTCGCCGAGTTCGGCATCATCCTGCTGCTGTTCTCGATCGGGCTGGAGCTGTCGTTCAAGCGATTATGGTCGATGCGCACCGCGGTGTTCGGCGTGGGCGCCGCCGAGCTTGTCGGGGCGGGGCTGGTGCTGGCGGCCGTGCTGTACGCCACCGGGCTGAGCACCGGCGGCGCGATCGGGCTCGGCCTGGCGCTTTCGCTCTCCTCCACTGCGCTGGTGCTCCCGATCGCCGGGACGACGAGCGCGGTGGGGCGCGCGGCGTTTGCGATGCTGTTGTTCGAGGATCTGGCGCTGGTCCCGATCATCTTCACCCTCGGTGCGCTGGCGCCCAATGCCAGCGCCGATGGCTGGATCTCGCTGGGGCGGACGCTGGGCTATGGCGCGGTCACAGTCGCGATCCTGTTCATCGGCGGGCGCTTCCTGCTGCCCCGAATGTTCGGGCAGGCGGCGCGGACCAAGAGCCCCGAATTGTTCCTGGCGGCCAGCCTGCTCGTCGTGATCGCGGCCAGCCTGGCGACGAGCGCAGCGGGACTGTCGCCGATCGTCGGCGCGCTGATCGCCGGGCTGCTGATCGCGGAGACCGAATATCACGGTGAGGTCGAAGCGATCACGGCGCCGTTCAAGGGGCTGGCGCTGGGCGTGTTCCTGATCACCGTCGGGATGCGGCTCGACCTGGGCTTCGTCGCGAGCAACTGGGCGGCGCTGCTGGGCGCGACGATGCTGGTGATGGTGGTCAAGTCCGCGGTCACCACCGGGCTGCTCAAGCTGTCGGGTGCGCGGACCGGGGTGGCGGCGGAAACCGGGGTGCTGATGGCGAGCCCGTCCGAGACGACGCTGATCGTGCTGGGCGTGGCGGGTGCGGCGGGGCTGATCCTGCCGGCGACCGCCGCCTTCTGGACGACGGTGACCGCGATCGGGCTGACCGCGACGCCGCTGCTCGCCAAGGCGGGGCAGGTCATCTCCGGCGCGATCGATCGGCAGGCGAAGCACGAGGACCATAGCGTCGCGATCGACGAAGCCGGGCCGGGTGCCGTGGTGATCGGCTTTGGCCGCGTCGGGCGCACCGTCGCCGACATGCTGCGCCGCCACGGCCTGCCCTATCTGGGCGTCGATGCCGATATCGACAATGTGAACGCCGCCCGGCGCGAGGGCTACAAGGTGCTGTTCGGCGACGTGACGCGCACCGAGCTGGTCGACCAGCTCAAGCTGGGCCATGCCAAGGCGCTGGTGCTGACGATGGACGATCCGGTGCTGACGGTGCGGCTGGCGAAGCGGGTGCGCGGCTGGGTGCCCGACCTGCCGATCATCGCCCGGGCCCGCGACGCCAACCATGCCGCCGAACTGTACCGTGCCGGGGTGAGCGATGCCGTTCCCGAGACGCTCGAAAGCTCGCTCCAGCTTTCCGAGGCGGTGCTGGTCGACATGGGAATCGCCGTCGGCCCGGTGATCGCATCGATCCACGGCATGCGCGACGAGATGCGCAAATCGATCAAGGAAGCCGGCGGGCTGGACCGCGAGCCGCGCATCCGGCGGCTGCGCAGTGGCGACGTGCCGGCCTGACACGGCTACCCCAGCGTCTTGAGATAGGCGATCAGCTCAGCGCGCTTTGCCGCGTCGGGTACGCCTGCGAAGACCATTTTGGTGCCGGGGACGAACGCCTGTGGCTTTTGCAGCCATTTGTCGAGCGTCGCATCGTCCCAGACCAGCCCCGCCGCCTTGAGCGCGGGCGAATAGGCGAAGCCGGGTTTCTGCGCCGCCGGATGGCCCGCGGTGCCCCAGAGATTCGGGCCGATTCCGGCTTTCCCGTCCTTGGTCGCGGTGTGGCAGACCGCGCATTGGGCGAAGAGCGCGGGCGCGGCGGACGCGGTCTTCGCCGCTGGAGGAGGCGCGACCGGGGTCGCTGCCGCCACCGGCGAGGCGGTGGCCGAGGGCTGCTCCGCCGCCGGTTGTGACCCGCAGGCGGAGAGCGAGACGGCCGCAGCAGAGACGAGGACGAGCAGAACCGGCTTCATGGCGAATACCCCAAACCGCCCCACCTGCGGGGCACGACACGCCGATAGCCTCCGTACGCGCGCCGCCCCTTGCGCAGGATCAACGCCGGTCAGGCCGCTTCGGTCTCCGCGGCGAGCGCCCCGCGTACCGCAGCCAGCGCCTCGGCGCCCTTGTCGCCTTCGGGCCCGCCGCCCTGCGCCATGTCGGGACGACCGCCGCCGCCCTGCCCGCCCAGCGCCGCAACCGCGCGCTTGACCAGCTCGACGGCGCTCTGGGCCGGGATCAGGTCGGCGGTGACACCGACCGCGACCGAGGCGCGGCCTTCATTGACCGCGACCAACGCGACCACGCCCGAACCAATCCGCGCCTTGGCCTCGTCCACGGCGCCGCGCAGCGCCTTGGGATCGAGACCGTCGATCACCTGACCGACGAAGTTCACCCCGCCGACCAGTTCCGGCCCCGCCGGCGCCGCAGCGCCACCGCCGCCGCCCATTGCGAGCGCCTTCTTGGCATCGGCAAGCTCGCGCTCGAGCCTGCGGCGATCCTCGACCAGTGCCGCGACGCGCGCCGGCACTTCGTCGGGGGCGCTGCGCAGCACCGATGCCGCCTCGCGCAGCCGCTCGTCGCGGGCGACCAGCCATTGCCGCGCCGCCTCGCCGGTCAGCGCCTCGATCCGGCGGACCCCGCTCGATACCGCGCTTTCGGAGACAATCTTGAACAGCGCGATGTCTCCCGTCGCATTGACATGGGTGCCGCCGCACAGCTCGACCGAATAGGAGACGTCGGTTCCGCGCCCCATCGAGAGCACGCGGACCTCGTCGCCATATTTCTCGCCGAACAGCGCCATCGCACCCGCCGCGATCGCGTCGTCGGGGGTCATCAGCCGCGTGCCGACGCTTTCGTTATGGCGAATCTGCGCGTTCACATCGGCCTCGATCACCGCGATGTCCGCGGGGCTCAGCGCCGAGGGGTGCGAGAAATCGAAGCGCAGCCGGTCGGCGGCGACCAGGCTGCCCTTTTGCGAGACATGCCCGCCGAGCCGGTGGCGCAGCGCGGCGTGGAGGAGGTGCGTCGCGCTGTGATTGGCGCGGATCTGGTCGCGGCGCTCGACATCGACGCTCAGCTTGACGGTGTCGCCGACCGCGAGTTCGCCACCCTCGATCCGGGTCTGGTGCGCGTGGAGGCGGCCCAGCGGCTTCGACGTGTCGTCGACCTGCGCGATCAGCCCCTTTTCGTTGGTGATCGTGCCCGCATCGCCCATCTGGCCACCGCTCTCGCCATAGAATGGCGTCTGGTTGGTCAGCACCACGACGCTCTCGCCCGGCCCGGCGCGATCGACGCGGGCACCGTCCTTGACTATGGCGACGACCTGGCCCTCGCCCTCGGTGCCCGAATAGCCGGTGAATTCGGTGCTGCCGAGCGCGTCGGCGATATCGAACCACAATTCGTCCGACGCCTTTTCGCCCGACCCCTTCCACGCAGCGCGGGCGGCGCGCTTCTGCTCGGCCATCGCAGTGTCGAAGCCGGCGCGGTCGACCGCGATCGACTGGGCGCGCAGTGCGTCCTCGGTCAGATCATAAGGGAAACCGAACGTGTCATAGAGCTTGAACGCGGTCGCACCGGGCAGCGTATCGCCCGCCGCCAGCCCCTGCGTCGCCTCGTCGAGCAGGCGCAGGCCGTTGGCGAGCGTCTGGCGGAAGCGGGTCTCCTCCTGGAGCAACGTCGCCTCGATCAGCGGCTGGGCGCGGAGCAGTTCCGGGAAGGCGGCGCCCATTTCGGCGACCAGCGACGGCACCAGCCGGTGCATCAGCGGGTCCTTCGCGCCGAGCAGATGCGCGTGGCGCATCGCGCGGCGCATGATCCGGCGCAGCACATAGCCGCGGCCTTCATTGGCGGGTAGCACCCCGTCGGCGACGAGGAAGCCCGAAGCGCGGAGGTGATCGGCGATCACGCGGTGGCTCGCCTGATTATCGCCGGTGGTCGAGGAGCCCGACAGCGCGCCCGATTGCTCGATCAGCGCCTTGAACGTGTCGGTATCGTAATTGTCGGTGACGCCCTGCATCACCGCCGCGATCCGCTCCAGCCCCATGCCGGTGTCGATGCTGGGGCGCGGCAGGTCGCCGACGATCTGGTCCGCCGCCTGGACGAACTGCATGAAGACGAGGTTCCAGATCTCGACGAAGCGGTCGCCATCCTCCTCGGGCGATCCCGGCGGGCCGCCCCAGATATGGTCGCCATGATCGTAGAAGATTTCCGAGCACGGGCCGCACGGGCCATCGGCGCCCATCGCCCAGAAATTATCCTTGGTCGGGATGCGGATGATCCGGCTTTCGGGCACGCCCGCGATCTTCTTCCACAGATCGAATGCCTGGTCGTCGGTGTGATAGACGGTGATCGTCAGCCGATCGGGCGACAGCCCCCATTCGCGCGTCAGCAGCGTCCAGGCATGATGGATCGCCTGTTCCTTGAAATAATCGCCGAACGAGAAATTGCCCAGCATTTCAAAGAAGGTGTGGTGCCGCGCGGTATAGCCGACATTGTCGAGGTCGTTATGCTTGCCGCCTGCGCGGACGCATTTCTGCGAGCTCGTCGCGGTCGAATAGGGGCGCGATTCGAGGCCGGTGAACACGTTCTTGAACGGGACCATGCCCGCATTGACGAACATGAGCGTCGGATCATTGTGCGGCACGAGCGGTGCGGACGGGACGCGGGCATGACCCTGGCCCTCGAAATAGTCGAGGAACGAGCGGCGAATATCGTTGGTGGACGTCATGGGAGCGACTTAAGCGCGGCGGGCGTGTCACTCAAGCGAAACGGTTGCACCCCGCTTAATTGATGAAGTTTAGGCGAAACGGGGGTCCCCCGCCCGACGCGCCCGCGACGCGGCGGATTGGCGCCGGGGAAGCGACCGGAAGGCGACAGTTGCGCGCCATACGGGCGCCGCCGACGCGCCGGTGACGCGACACCTGTGCGACACCGACGCGACGCGCGCGCGGCGGGGGCAGGCGATTCGGGCGGGGTGTCGGCAGCCATGGCGCGAGTGAAGCAGGCGAAATCCTACATTTGAAGCGATTTCTCCGACAGCGCCCCCCTACCCCATCGGCGCGTCGATCGAGCGCGGGGGCGTGCTGAACCATTTCGGCCCCGCTTCGGTCATGTGGAAACAATCCTCCAGCCGGATGCCGAAGCTGCCGGGCAGATAGAGGCCGGGTTCGTTGGAGAAGCACATGCCCGGCGCGAGCGGCGTTTTCTCGCCGCGCACCAGATTGACCGGCTCGTGCCCGTCCATGCCGATGCCATGGCCGGTGCGGTGCGACAGGCCGGGGAGCCGATAGTCGGGGCCATAGCCCAGCGACGTGTAATAGCCGCGCACCGCGTCATCGACCGCCCCCGCTGGCGTGCCGAGTCGCGCCGCCGCGAGCGCGATCTGCTGGCCGCGCGCGACCTGGTCCCAGACCTTGCGCTGCTCCGCGCGGGGCGTGCCGAACACGAAGCTGCGCGAGACGTCGGATTGATAGCCCTGGACGCTGCACCCGCAATCCATCAGCACGACTTCGCCGGGCACGACCTTTTGCGGCTTGCCCGATCCGTGCGGATAGGCGGCGGCTTCGCCGAGCAGGATCAGGTTCCAGTCGTTGGTGCCGCCCAGCTTGCGGGTGGCGGCGGACATCAGCGCGGCGATCTGCGCCGGGGTCATGCCCGCTTCGACGCGGGGATAGGTCCAGCGATAGGCGGCGATCGTGACGTCGGTGGCGCGTTGCATCAGCGCGATTTCGGGCGCGGTCTTGATCATCCGGCAGCCGCGCACGACGGGATTGGCCGAGACGATTCGGGCGCGGGGCAGCGCGCGGGCGAGGCCGTCGACGGCGAAATGGCGGACGGTTTCCTCGATGCCGATCGGGCGCGCGGCGAGCTTGCGATCGCGCAGGAAGCCCGCAACGACCGCAAGCGGGTCCTGATCCTCCTGCCACACGCGGACCTCGGCGGGGATGCCGAGGCTTTCGCGGACCGAAGGCTCCTCGAAGAACGGCGTGACGATGCACGGTTCGCCCTCGACCGGCAGGATCACGGCGGTCAGCCGCTCGCTGCGGCCCCAGCGGACTCCGGTGAAATAGACCAGCGACGACCCCGGCTCGATCAGCACCGCGCCGATCCCGTGCGCGCGCATCAGCGCCTGCGCGCGAGCGATGCGGGTACGGCGTTCGTCGGCGCCGATCGGCTGCGCGTCGGTGGTCAGGTCCTGAAGATCGGCGAGGTCGGGTTCGGCGGCGCGGAGCAGCGAGGAAACGCCGAGCAAGGGGAATGCGGCAGCCCCGGCGAGCAGATGCCGACGATCGAGTTTCAGCATCACAAAATCTCCCGCGCGTGTCCTGTATCCCCCGCGATAGGGCGGCTTTCGGCCGCGCCGCAATCCCCCATCGCGCACCGCCGAGCGCGCGCCAATCCCACGCAAGGCTTGACCGCGCCGCGACAATCCCCTTCGTTGCCCGCGCCGAAGACATGGCGTGCGAGTCAGGGGAAGTTCGTGGGAAAGCGTTTGACGTGGTTCATTCTGGCGGGGCTGCTGCTCGGCGGGTTCATCGGCTGGGGGCTCAACCACGCCTATGACGATGGCGGCGCGGGGACGGCGCGGTTGGCCGAGATTGCGCGCTATCTCGACATTCCGACGCAGATGTTCCTCCACCTGATCAAGATGATCATCGCGCCGCTGGTGGTGTCGACGCTGGTCGTCGGGATCGCGCATATGGGCGGCACCGGGGCGATCGGGCGCGTGGGGCTGAAGGCGTTCTTCTGGTTCGTGTGCGCCAGCCTGATCTCGCTGACGCTGGGGCTGATCCTCGTCAATCTGCTGCAGCCGGGCGTCGGGCTGGGCCTGCCGTTGCCCGATGTCGCGGCGTCGAGCGGCGTCGACCGATCGGGGTTCGACGCGGCGAAATTCTTCGTCCACCTGATCCCGACCAGCGCGATCGACGCGATGGCGACCAACGACATCCTCCAGCTCGTGATCTTCTCGCTGTTCTTCGGCGTGGGGATGGCGGCGGTCGGCGAAAAGGCCAAGCCGCTGTTGCAGGGACTGGAAGCCCTGGTCAGCGTGATGCTGACGGTGACCGGCTATGTCATGCTGTTTGCGCCGGTCGCGGTGTTCTGCGCGGTCGCGCGGACGCTGGCGACCAAGGGCGTGGGCGTGGTCGGCGACCTGCTGTTCTTCATGGGCAGCTTCTATCTCGGGCTGTTCGTGCTGTGGGCGGTGCTGCTGGGGGCGTGCTTCCTCGTGGTGGGGCCGCGGACGGGGCAGCTGATCCGCTATCTGCGCGATCCGATCCTGCTCGGCTTCTCGACCGCGTCGTCCGAAGCCGCCTATCCGCGCACGCTCGAGGCGCTCGACAAGTTCGGGGTGCCGCCGCGAATCGCGAGCTTCGTGCTGCCGCTGGGCTATTCGTTCAACCTCGACGGGTCGATGATGTACATGACCTTCGCGTCGATCTTCATCGCGCAGGCGTACGGCATCGTGCTCGACTGGGGGACGATGATCACGATGCTGCTGATGCTGATGATCACCAGCAAGGGGATTGCCGGGGTGCCGCGCGCCAGCCTGGTGGTGATCACCGGGACGCTGGCGCATTTCAACATTCCCGAGGCGGGGATCCTGCTGATCCTGTCGGTCGACCATTTCCTCGACATGGGGCGGACCGCGACCAATGTGATCGGCAATGCCGTCGCGGCGACCGTGGTCGCGCGCTGGGAGGGGCAGCTCGACACGCCCGAGGCGCCCGAGGAGACGGTGGTGCTGCCGCACGGCCCGACCACCGACGCCGACAGCTTCCAGGACTATGCCCAGCCGAAGACCTGAGCGGGTGCGGCGCCGGGGTCGCGTGGCGCGGCCCCGGCGTGCGGGTCAGGCATAGGCATAGGGACCGCCCGCGGCGAGCGCGGCCTGATAGGCCGGGCGCGCGTGGATTTTCTCGAGCCATGCCGCGATGTGCGGGCGGCCCTGCGTCGCGCCCGCGCGCGACACGGCGGCTTCGAGCGGGAAGCTCATCATCACGTCGGCGGCGGTGAAGTCGGCGCCCGCGAACCAGGGGCGCTGCGCCAGCTCGGCCTCGATATAGTCGAGATGGACGTCGATCATCGGCTGGAACTTCTTCTGCGCCACCTTGCCGAACAGCGGCACGCGCATCAGCACCAGCTTGACGAGCAGCGGCGGCATCAGCGAGCCCTCGGCATAATGGAGGAAGAAGCGATAGCGCAGCGCATCGTCGCGATGCGCGGGGGCGCCGAGCCGGCCGTCGGCGCGCTCGACCAGATATTCCACGATCGCCGCCGTCTCCGCGACGACCTGGCCATCGTCCTCGATCACCGGCGACTTGCCGAGCGGGTGGACGCGTTTCAGCTCGGGCGGGGCGAGCATCGTCTTCTTGTCGCGTTCGTAGCGCTTGACCGAATAGGCCAGCCCCAGTTCCTCGAGCAGCCACAGGATGCGTTGCGAGCGGGAATTTTCGAGATGGTGGACGATCAGCGTCATGACGGCTCCTGACTTGCCGGGAGAGCGACGGTTCGGAACTTCTCGAACCTTGCCCATAGCGGCCCTCTGCGCGCTCTATGCCCCTGGCCCGGGCGCGACAAAAGCGAAAATCCCGGCGCAGGGCAATGCGCCGGGATTTCCCGTGGGTCGTGCCCGTGACCACTGCCGATGCGCGCATGCCCATCGGAGCGGCCGATAGTTTCTTATAGATCGTCCTCGGGGTCCGGCCCCGCCATCAGCCCCTCGGCAACCTGATCGGTGCGGCTGCGGATCGCGGCTTCGAGCCGGCTGCACAGCTCCGGATTCTCGCGCAGGAAGGTCTTGGCGTTCTCGCGGCCCTGGCCGATGCGGACGCTGTCATAGCTGAACCACGCGCCCGATTTCTCGACCAGCCCGGCCTTGACGCCGATGTCGAGGATCTCGCCGATCTTGGAGATGCCCTCGCCATACATGATGTCAAAATCGACTTGCTTGAACGGCGGCGCGACCTTGTTCTTGACGACCTTTACCCGCGTGCTGTTGCCGACAATGTCCTCGCGGTCCTTGATCTGGCCCGTGCGGCGGATGTCGAGGCGGACCGAGGCGTAGAATTTGAGCGCGTTGCCGCCGGGCGTCGTCTCCGGATTGCCGTACATCACGCCGATCTTCATGCGCAGCTGGTTGATGAAGATCACCATGCAGCGCGAGCGGCTGATCGAGCCGGTGAGCTTGCGCAAGGATTGCGACATCAGCCGCGCCTGGAGGCCGACATGGGTGTCGCCCATCTCGCCCTCGATCTCCGCACGCGGCACCAAAGCCGCGACCGAATCGATCACGAGCACGTCGATCGCGTTCGAGCGGACCAGCGTATCGACGATCTCGAGCGCCTGCTCACCGGTATCGGGCTGCGACACGATCAGTTCGTCGATGTTGACGCCCAGCTTCTTGGCATAGACCGGGTCGAGCGCATGTTCGGCATCGACGAACGCCGCGGTGCCGCCGCCGCGCTGTGCCTCGGCGATCACGTGCAGCGCCAGCGTGGTCTTGCCCGAGCTTTCGGGGCCATAGACTTCGATCACGCGCCCGCGCGGCAGCCCGCCGACGCCGAGCGCGATGTCGAGCCCGAGCGAGCCCGTCGAGATCGATTCGACCTGCATCGCCGGCTTCGACCCGAGCTTCATCGCGCTGCCCTTGCCAAAGGCGCGGTCGATCTGGGCGAGCGCGGCGTCGAGCGCCTTTTGCTTGTCGGTGCTGGGAGGAGCCATTTTGTTGTCGATCACCTTGAGGGAAGCGGCCATTTATAGTCCCCGTCGCTAGAAGCTTTGCAGTGCGCGTTCAATCTAAGACGGCTTCGTATCGCGTTTGTTCTCGTGGAACAAGAGTGGAACGCAAATATTTTCACGAAATGTTCCCGGCGGCGCGACTTGCAGGCCCCGGCAGGACGTGTAGCGACGCGGCATGACCCGTATCGTCGGCCATGTCGCAGCGCTCCACCGCTTCCCCGTCAAGTCGATGGCCGGCGAGCCGCTGGCGGTCGCCGAACTCGACTGGCAGGGGATCGAGGGCGACCGCCAATATGCGTTCGTCCGCGCCGCCAACGGGACGCGCTTCCCCTGGCTGACCGCGCGCGAAGTGCCCGCGATGGTGCTCCACGCCGCGCGATTCAGCGACCCCGCGCTGCCGAAGCGCGCGACGGTGCTCGTCGAGACGCCGGACGGCGCGGTGCTGCCGCTCCACGACCCGCTGCTGCGCGCGCATCTGGAAACCGCGGCGGGCGAGCCGGTGGCGCTGATCCAGGTCGCGCGCGGGGTGTATGATGCGATGCCGGTGTCGATCCAGACGACCGCGGGCCATGCCCGCGTCGAGGCGGCGCATGGCGAGGCGCTCGATCCGCGGCGGTTTCGGACCAACGTGTTGATCGAAAGCGATTTGTCGCCGGGCGAGTGGCAGGGGCTGCGGCTGGCGTTCGGTCCGCCCGAGGACGGCGCGCTGGTGCAATGCGCCGACCCGATCGCGCGCTGCGTGCTGACGACGATTTGCCCCGATACGGGCGCCAAGGACCCGCGCGTGCTGCGCACGATCGCGCAGGGTTTTGGGAACGCTTATGGGCTGTACGCGACGCCGGCGCGGCCGGGGCTGATCCGGCTGGGGGATGTGGTGCGGGTGGTGGATTGAGGGGGGTGCGGTAGCGAAACAGAAGAGTGTGGTTCGCGCAGAGGCGCGGAGGCGCAGAGAAGAAGGGGTTTCCACGCGAAGGCGCGAAGGCGCTAAGATTTTAGACGCTTTTGGCTTCGCTTTCGTTTGGCAGCTAGCGTTGGATGGCATCAGCTTGATCCATCCCTGACCGTTCGCCCTGAGCTTGTCGAAGGGCAGTGAGACTCACTGTGCTTCGACAAGCTCAGCACGAACGGGTTTATGTATCGCCATCATGCTCTAAGCCGCCCTTATAGCGCTTCGCGGCTTCGCGCCTTCGCGTGCAAAAAACCTTCTCTGCGCCTCTGCGCGAACCTCTACCTTCTTCCTGCCAGAGAGCCCCCGACTCAGCCCGCCAGGCCGTCGAGCGCCTTTTCCACGCCGTTCATCGTGAAGGGCTTCGACAATATCGGGCGGTCGCGATATTCGGGGGCGATCATGTCGCCTGCCCCGCCCGTCGCAAGGACGAAGGGGATGCCCAGTTCGGCGAGCCGCGCCGCGATCGGCCAGCTTTGCTCGCCGCCGCGCAGATTGACGTCGAGGATCGCGGCGTCGATCCCGCCCTCCGCGATCCGCTCCAGCGCGCCCGCGACGGTATCGGCGCTGCCGGCCTGTTCGCGGTCGAGCGCGTCGAGGAAATCCTCGAGCATCATCGCGATGAGGGGCTCGTCTTCGACGATCAGTATTTTCGACGGTGCAGGCATGCGCGGTGCTGTTGCAGGAAATCGCCCCCGCGCCAAGTTATTTCGGAGCGAGAACGTCGCGCGCTGCTTCGGCAAGCTGTTGAACCGAAAAGGGTTTGGGCAGGAAGCCGACATTGTCGAGCGCGATCGAGCGGCGCAATTGCTCCTCGGCATAGCCCGACATGAACAGGATCGGCAGGTCGGGATAGCGCTTGCGCACCTGCCGCGCCATGCTGGGGCCGTCCAGCAGCGGCATCACCACGTCGGAAATCAGCAGGTCGGGGCGCTCGATCCGGTCGAGCAGCTCGAGCGCCGCCTCGCCATTCTCCGCCGTGAGGACGGTATAGCCCTGGCGCGTCAGCGCGCGCTCGGCGATCGCGCGGACCATGTCCTCGTCCTCGACGATCAGGATCGTGCCGCTGCCCCACAGGTCGGCGGGCTTTTCCTTGACGACCGGCACCTTGGCGACCTGCGCCTCGGCGGCGGCGTGGACCGGCAGATAGATGATGAACTCGGCGCCGCCGCCCGCGCCATTGCCCGCGAAGATGAACCCGCCCGATTGCTTGACGATGCCATAGACCGTCGAGAGCCCCAGCCCGGTGCCCTTGCCGACTTCCTTGGTGGTGAAGAAGGGCTCGAAAATCTTGGGCAGGATGTCGGCGGGGATGCCCGCGCCGGTATCGGCGATGCGCAGCGCGGTATAGTCGCCATGGGGCAGCACCTCCTCGTCCATCCGCCGGATTTCGGAACCCGACACCGCCATCGTCTCGATCGTCAGCGTGCCGCCGCCATTGGGATTGGCGGCGAGCATCGCGTCGCGGGCGTTGACCGCGAGATTGACCACGACCTGTTCGAGCTGGCCCGGATCGGCGCGGACCGGACCGAGATTGCGGCCATGCTTGATCTCAAGCCGGACGGTCTCGCCCAGCAGCCGCTTGAGCAGGTTCGACACTTCGGAAATGACGTCGGGGAGCTGGAGGACCTGCGGGCGCAGCGTCTGTTGCCGCGAAAAGGCGAGGAGCTGGCGCGTCAGCGAGGCGGCGCGGTTCGAATTGGCGCGGATCTGCTGGATGTCGTCATAATCGCTGTCGCCGGGCGAATGGCGCATCAGCATCAGGTCGCAATGCCCGATGATCGCGGTCAGGATGTTGTTGAAATCATGCGCGACGCCGCCCGCGAGCTGGCCCACCGCCTGCATCTTGGTCGCCTGTGCGACCTGGCGCTTGAGCTTGCCCTCCTCGCCCGAATCCTTGAGGCTGATCAGCACCGCGGCATCGCCCAGCCCGCGCGCGCCGGCGATCGTGATCGCGACGGGATCGTCGGGGGCGTCGGTGAACCGCACCGTCATCTCCGCCGATTGCGCCGCGCCGCCAGCAAAGCGCCGGATCGCATCGGCCACCGCCGCCTTGTCCTCGCGCACCACCAGATCGCCCGGATAGAGCGGCGGCGCGGCGGCATTGACGCGCGCGGCGCGGGTGAAGGCGTCGTTCATGCTGACGAACCGCCCGTCGCGATCGACCAGCGCGAGCCCCGAGGGCAGCAGCGCGATCAGCGAGCGGAGATGCGCCGCGGCACTGGCGCCGACCGCGGGGGTGACGGTGCTCGGCTGCTCCTCGTCGAGCAGCGCGACGAGCAACGGCGCCTCCTCGCCCTCCAGGAACGGAATCTGGAGGACGCGCAGCGGGGTGCCGCCCAACCCTTCGCGCTCGAACCGGACGAAGCCGCGCGTGTCGGTGATCAGGAAGCGCGCGAAATCGCGGCCCTCGGCAGGCGAATCGCCATTGCCCATCGCGCGCAGGCAGAAGACGCGGTTCGCCGCGCGGACGCGGCCATCGGGGCCGAGCAGCACCGCCATGATCCCGGCGGCGCCGAGCCGATCGCCGGTGGGGCCGAAGATCAGCGACTGGACGCGCGCGGCGAGATCGAGCGGCTGTGCGCCGACGAAGCGCCACACGAGCGATTCCTCGCCGATCCGCGTGACCTGCGCGCGGACGAGCACGCCGAATACCTGGAGCGCGTCGCACGCCCCCGCCCCATCGCGCCACGCCGCGCGCGCGGCGGCGCCGAGTGCCGCGACCGCGGCATCGCCGACGGGAAGCGTCGGCGGGGTCGGCCAGCCCGAGAACAAGGCTTCGTAGCGGGCATTGGCGCAGACCAGCCGCCCGGCGCGGTCGGTGACCGCGAGCGCATCGTCGGACGCCGCGGCAAGCGCGTGCGCGACCGACCAGTCGGTGCGCGGCTCGGCGCCGGTATCGGAGCGGAACAGCCGCCGCGCGCCGAACAGCCCGCCCGCCGCGATCAGCCCCGCGCCGGCAAAGCCGATCGCGACCGCGCGATCCCCCAGCGTCAGCAGCACCACCGCCGCCGCCGCGAACCCGGCGAGCACGGCAGCGAGCAACGGGAGCAGCGCATGCGGGGGCTGCGCAGGGGAAGAGGGCAAGCTCGCCATCGCGTACCGATGTTCGGTCGCTCCCGCCGGGTCAAGCGGTCTCTGGCGCCTGCGGGGCGGCGCGGGGTGATCGCGTTTGAATTCGCGTCGCCCTCACCCTTCAGGCGCTGCGCGCCTCCCTCCCTCTCCCAACGGGAGAGGGAGAAGTCCATCTCCCGTTGGGAGAGGGAGGGAGCGCCGAAGGCGCGGAAGGGTGAGGGTGACGACGGCCCCTTCCCCGCCGCCGGGCGTGGAGGGGGCCAAACCCACTTACCAGATGCGCACGCGCTGCTCGGGCGTCAGGAACAGCTTCGCGCCCGGCTGGGGGGCGAAGGCGCCGTACCAGGGATCGAGGTTGCGCACGACCCAGGCGCGCTGCTGTGACGGCGAATGCGGGTCGGTGAGCAGCCGCTGGCGCAAATTCGCCTCGCGATAATTGCGGCGCCACACCTGCGCCCAGCCGAGATAGAAGCGCTGATCGCCGGTGGTGCCGTCGATCTCCGGCGCGGGCTTGCCGTCGAGCGCCTTTTTATACGCGTCATAGGCCAGGGTGAGCCCGGCAAGGTCGGCGACATTCTCGCCGAGCGTCAGTTCGCCCTTCACATGCATCCCCGGCAGCGGCGCATATTGGTCATATTGGGCGACCAGCGCGTCGGTACGCGCCTTGAACGCTGCGGTGTCGGCGGGAGACCACCATTCGGTCAGCCGGCCCTCGCCATTATATTTGGCGCCCTGATCGTCGAAATGATGGCTCAGCTCGTGGCCGATGACGGCGCCGATCCCGCCATAGTTCACGGCATCGTCGGCATGCGGATCGAAGAAGGGCGGCTGGAGGATCGCGGCGGGGAACACGATCTCGACCATGCCGAAATTGGCATAGGCGTTGACCGTCATCGGGGTCATCCCCCATTCCCAGCGCTGGAGCGGCTTGCCGAGATGGCCGATATTCTCCTCATGCGCCCAGTTGTTCGCGCGCAGATTATTGCCGAAGGCGTCGCCCGCGACGATACGCAGCGCCGAATAATCCTTCCAGCGATCGGGATAGCCGATCTTTGGTGTGAAGGCGGCGAGCTTGGCGTGCGCCTTCACCTTGGTCTCGGGCGTCATCCAGTCGAGCTGGTCGATGCGGACGTCCATCGCGGCGATGACGTTCTTGACCAGCTTGTCCGCCGCCGCCTTGGTCTCGGGCGGGAAATATTTGGCGACGTAGATCTGGCTGACATCGTCGGCCAGCACGCCGGTGGTGAAGTCGACCGCGCGCTTCCACCGCGCCTCCTGCTCGGGGGTGCCCGACAGGACGGTGCCGAAGAAGGCGAAATTCTCCTTGTCGAACGCAGCGGGGAGCACGTCGGAGAAGGTGTCGAGGCTGCGGACGAGGAGCTGGTCGGTGAGCACGCCCACCGGGGCTGCGGCGACGATGCGGGCGATGCCGGTGATCGCGCTGGGCTGGCCGATGATCACGGTATCGACGGGCGCGCCGATGCCGGCGAAATAGGCGGCGAAGTCGAAGCCGGGCGCCTGCTTGGCCAGCTGCGCGACGGTCATCTTGTTATAGGTCTTGTTCGAATCGCGGTTCTGGACGTTGGTCCAGTGGACCGCGGCGATTTTCGTCTCCAGCGCGAGGATCGCCGCCGCACGGCGCGCGGCATCGGGCTCGCCCGCGAGCGTCAGCACGTTGGTCAAATGGGTGAGATAGGCCGCCTTGGCCTCGGCGAGCTTGGGGTCCTTCGACAAATAATAATCGCGGTCGGGCATGCCGAGCCCGCCCTGGCTGGCGAACAGCGCATAGATTTCGGGATCCTTGTCATCCTGTCCCACGCCCGCGCGGAACGGGGTGCCGACGCCGTTGCGGTTCGCCTGGGCATAGAGCGCGGCGAGCCCGGACTTGGCCTTCACGCCCTTGATCTGGTCCAGCCAGGGCTGGATCGGGGCGAGCCCCTTGGCATCGATCGTCGCGGTGTCGAGATAGGTCGCATAGGCGACGCCGATCTTCGAATTCGGGTCGGCCTGCGCTTCCTTGAGGATCGCCTGGGTGCGCTCCTGCGACAGGTCGGACAGCAGGTTGAACGCGCCGTAATTGGATTTGTCGGCGGGGATCGGGGTGTTCTTTGCCCAGCTGCCATTGGCGTAGGTGTAGAAGTCGTCGCCGGGGGCGACGCTCTTGTCCATGCCGGCGGCGTCGAAGCCATAGCTGCCGAAGGTCGGCTTGGGCGCGGCGGGGGTCGGGCTGTCCTCGGGCAGCGGGGTGACTTCGACCGGCGCCGGCGGCGCTTCGGCATGGGTGCAGCCGGCGAGCAGCGCGGGAGCGGCAAGGAGAGTGGTGGCGAGTAGCGCGATACGCATGGAACGGCCCTTCGAGCGAAGTGAAGGCGCCGTCTTAGTCCGCTAGCACGCCGCGTCAATCGGGGGCCGGGCCGCGCGCTCCGCCGAACGCCGCCGCCATTTGCGCGCGATCCACAGCCGCCACGCCAGCGCCGAGCCGAAATAGCCGATCAGCGTCAGTATCGCCGTGAGCGTGACCAGCCCGACGAGCAGCGCCGGGCCCACCTGATGCAGCAGCCAGTCGGCCCAGCCGGGGGTGACCGACGCCGTCGCCTGCGCCGCGCGCGGGCCGATCAAATGGCTGCCCAGCCAATAGGCCAGCCCCCAGAGCGGCGGCGTAGTCAGCGGATTGGTGAAGAAGGTCGTGGCCGCCGCGGCGGGGATGTTCGCGCGGAGCGGCAGCGCGAGTACCGCGGAGGCGGGAATCTGGCCCATCGGCACCAGGATGCCGGTGACCATGCCCAGCGCGACGCCGCGCGGCACCGAGCGCCGGGTGAAGCGCCACAGCGACGAATGCATCACGCGATGCGCAAACGGCTTCAGCCAGCGATTGCCCGCGATCGACTCGCGGCTGGGCGTCGCCTTGGCGACCATGCGGCCAAGGCGCCCCTTTGCAGGCCGATCATCCGCGATCGCGCAAGAGCCTTCCCTGTTCACGCTTCCAGTCCCGCTCCTTGATCGAATCGCGCTTGTCATGCGTCTTTTTGCCCTTTGCGAGCGCCAGCTCGACTTTCGCCCGCCCCTTTCCGTTGAAATAGACGGAAAGCGGAACGAGCGTCATGCCTTCGCGTGCAACGGCGCCGTGGAGCTTGTTTATTTCACGCTCATGAAGGAGCAATTTACGAGCGCGCTTGGGCTCGTGATTATAGCGGTTGCCGTGGCTGAATTCGGGGATGTTGGCATTGATCAGCCAGACGCCGGTATCGTTGACCTCGGCATAGCTCTCCGCGATCGACCCCTCGCCGAAGCGCAGCGACTTGACCTCGGTGCCGGTGAGCGCGAGCCCGGCTTCGAACACCTGGTCGATAAAATAATCATACCGCGCGCGCCGGTTCTCGGCGACGATCTTTACTTTGTCGAAGGTGGCGGGACGTGGGCGGGCCATGGGAGGTGGGCATGTAGGGGCGATATGCCGCGAACGCCAGTGGCTTGTGGTGCGGCGGCGACGTGGTGGTGCGGAGGCGTGGCGGGGCGACGGGCGGCAGCACGGTCGAGGTTAAGAAGCGGGGTTCTCACACAAAGCCACAAAGCCACGAAGTCGTGGTTTCGACCGCATTCCTGGTGGCTTCGTGGCTTTGTGTGAGCCGCCCTTTTTCGACCGGGTACCCGGGGCAGACGTTCTTTTTCGCGCAAAGACGCAAAGGCGCAAAGCAGAAGAAGAAGCGCTGCGCGGGCTGAGCTTCGCTTTGGGGCTGTTGCGCCTTTGCGCGCACGCGAACAGTGGAAGAAGGAGTGTTCTCACACAAAGCCACAAAGGCACGAAGTGGTGGTGCGACTGCATTCTTGGTGGCTTCGTGGCTTTGTGTGAGCCACTTTTCTTTTCAACCGCCCGCCGGCGCAGGAGGCGTGCTTCGCAGGCGAAGCTGCGCTTTGGAACCTTCTCTTTGCGCCTTTGCGTCTTTGCGCGAAACAAAACTTATTGCGTCGCGGCGCTGAAGAAGTGGGGTTCTCACACGAAGCCACAAAGGCACGAAGTCGTCGTAGCGACCTTATGCTTTGTGGCTTCGTGGCTTTGTGTGAAAATCATCGACCTCGCCCCCGACGATCCGCTACGCCCTAAACCAGCCCGGCATGCGCCAGCGCCGCATCCACCGCCGCGCGGCTGGCGTCGCTCGCTTCGGTCATTGGCAGGCGCAGTTCGGTCGGGAAGCCCGGCACCACGCGCGACATCGCGTATTTCACCGGGCCCGGCGAGGCGTCGGTGAACATGGCGAGGTGGAGCGGATAGAGCCGGTCGTGCAGCGCCAGCGCCCCTGCCCTGTCGCCCGCCGCCCAGGCCGCCTGGAACTCGGCGCACAGGCCCGGCGCGACGTTGGCGGTGACCGAGATGCAGCCCGTCCCGCCCATCGCGTTGAACGCCAGCGCGGTTTCGTCATTGCCCGAAAGCTGGACGAAGCCGGCGCCGCAGCCGCTGCGCTGTTCGGAGACGCGGCCAAGCTGGCCGGTCGCGTCCTTCACGCCGAGGAACGTATCGGGGAACGCCGCGACGATCCGCGCCATCGTCGCGGGCTGGATATCGGTGACGGTACGGCCGGGGACGTTGTAGAGGATGATCGGCAGCTCGGTCGCCTCGGCCACCGCGGCGAAATGGCGGAAAATGCCCTCCTGGCTCGGGCGGTTATAATAAGGCGGGACCATCAGCGCGGCATCGGCGCCCGATTCCTGCGCGGCGCGGACATTGCCGATCGCCACGCGGGTGTCGTTCGATCCGGCCCCGGCGAGGATCGGCACGCGGCCCCGCGCCTGATCGACGCAGACCCGGACCACTTCGAAATGCTCGTCCTTGCTCAGCGTCGCGGCTTCGCCGGTGGTGCCGCAGGGCACGAGCGCCGCCGAACCCTGATCGATCTGCCAATCGACCAGCGCGCGGAAATCCTCTTCGGCGAAGGCGCCATCGCGGAACGGCGTGACCAGCGCCGGGATAGAGCCCGAGAACATATCGAAAATCTTCCTCAATCAGGCGATTCAGGGGGTGGCAGATAGTCGGCGCATGCGTATCATGTCCAGCATGCTGGGGCCGATGATCAGCCGATGATCAAAAGTGCGCTGCTGCTGGCGGGTGTTTCCGGGCTGGCGGCTTCCTCGCAACTTACGCAGGGCCAGATTGAATGGTATCGCATGGCACTGGAAAGCGGGGTGCCGCGCGTCGCGCCGCCCTATATCCAGGCGAATGCGCTGGACGCCGCGCTGGTCGAGTGGAAGCGGCTGCAACAGTCGGATAACTGGCCGTTTTCCGATTACGCCAACTTCCTGCTCGTCCATCCCGGCTGGCCCGGCGAGACGAGCCGCCGCGCCGCCGCCGAGACGGTGCTCGACAGCGGCGCCGCGTCGCCGGGGCTGGTCACGCGCTTTTTCGAGCGGTACGCGCCGCTCACCCCCGCCGGGCGCCTTCGCTATGCCGAGGCGCTGGCGGCATCGGGGCGCCAGGCCGAGGCCGAGGAGCAGGCGCGTCGGGCATGGCGCGCGGGCCAGTTGCGGACCGCCGACGAGACCAGGCTGCTCGGCGGGTTTCTGAGCGCGCTGACTCCGGCGGACCATGACGCGCGGATGGACATGCTGTTGTGGCAGGGCGCGCTGACTCTCGCCCAGCGCCAGCTCGGCTTCGTCTCCGCGGCGAAGCGCCCGGTGTTCGACGCGCGGCTCGCTTATCGCACCAAGGCGCCCGATGCCGATGCGCGCGGCGCCGCGGCGATGGCGTTCGGGCGCGCCGATCCGGGCTATATCGCCGATCGCGCGCGCTGGCTGCGCGACACGGGGCGGAGCCCGGAGATGCGCGACTATCTGGCGCAGCGCCCGGCGCTCGCCAGCTATCCCGGCGACGGCGAGGCCTGGTATGAAGTGCTGCTGATCGCGGCGCGCGGCGCGGCGGCGGACGGGCAGTTCAGCCTCGCCTATCGCATCGCGAGCCAGGTCGACGACGCATTCCCTGCGGGCACCGACATCAGCGACCTGCCGCTGGGCGAGCGCGACGACTATACCAGCCTGACCTGGCTGGCGGGCACCACGGCCTATTACAGCCTCGGGCGCGCGCGCGACGCCGTGGGCATGTTCGACCGCTATTCGCGCGGATCGAAGACGCCGCAGACTCAGTCCAAGGGGCTGTATTGGGCAGGCCGCGCCGCCGAGGCGGCGGGCGACCAGGCCAGCGCCGGAGCCTATTTCGCGCGCGCGGCGGGGTTCCCCGATCTTTATTACGGCCAGCTTGCGCTCGAGCGGACCAGCCGCCCGCTGCGCCGTCCGCCCGATTTCAACGCAGGCGCGGTTCCCGCCGCGACGCGCGAGGCATTCTTCCGCCAGGAGACGGTGCGCGCCGCGCAACTGCTCGGGACGCTGGGCAACCGTCCGGACCAGGGCCTGTTCGTGCGTCAGATCGCGCTAGCCGCCACGAGCGACACCGACCATATCCTCGCCGCCGAGCTGTCGCGCACGATCGGTCGCCCCGATCTGGGGGTGATGGTGGGGCGCAGTGCGCTGCTCAACGGGCTGTCGGACTATACCGCCGCGGGCTATCCCTCGGTGCGGGTGCCGGAGGGGCAGCGCGATTACTGGACGATGATCCATGCGATCGCGCGGCAGGAAAGCCAGTTCGATCGCGCCGCCGTCAGCCATGCCGGCGCGCGCGGGCTGATGCAGCTGATGCCGGGCACCGCGCGCGAGACCGCGGGCAAGCTGGGGCTTGGCTACAACCGCGATTCGCTGACGGTCGATACCGATTACAACATCCAGCTCGGGTCGAGCTATTTCCAGCGGATGTACACGCTGTACGGCAGCTATCCGCTCGCGGTGGCGGCGTATAATGCCGGGCCGGGCAATGTGAACAAATGGATCCGCGCGAACGGCGATCCGCGCATGCCGGGCGGCGACATCGTCAAATGGGTCGAGGAAATTCCGATCTTCGAGACCAAGAACTATGTCCAGCGCGTGCTGGAGAATGCCGTGGTCTATGACCTGCTCAACCCCGAGGTGGCGCGCAGCCGGGGCCCGGCGAATCTGAGCTGGTATCTGGGCAAGAACCGCCCAGGTTAATGGTTGTTTTTGATGCGCCTCGCGGCGCATTGCGGCCCCGGCCCGCTCCCCCACCCGGCCACCCATAAAATACTGGCGTTGGGTGGCCGGGTGGGGGAGCGAGCCGAGGCCGCGCTGAAACACCCCCGCGCGCATGTTCCAACCAATCCGACGAGGCACTCCGCAATGGACCGCCCCAACTATATCACTCCGTCGGGCTATTCGGCGCTCAAGGCCGAATATGACGCGCTGTTCGGCGGCGAGCGCCCGAAGCTGGTCGAGACGATCTCCTGGGCCGCGGGCAATGGCGACCGATCGGAGAATGGCGATTACATCTATGGCCGCAAGCGATTGCGCGAGATCGACCGGCGGCTGGGCTGGCTGTCGCGGCGGATGAAGGCGGCCAAGGTCGTCGATCCGGCGCAGCAGCCCGACCGCAGCCGCGTCTATTTCGGGGCGACCGTCACGGTGGCCGATGAAGACGACAACCAGCGCGTGCTGACGCTGGTCGGCGATGACGAGGCCGAGGCGGGCACCGGGCATGTCGGGTGGAATTCGCCCTTCGCGCGCGCGCTGCGCGGGGCGACGCTGGGCGATGTGCGTCGCGTGACTTTGCCCGGCGGCGAGCGCGAATATGAAATCCTAGCGATTTCCTACCCCTGACCCGTGCAGCCGTTGCGGCGAAGTGCTGCGACGCGCCGCTTGCCAAGCCCCGCGCCGTGCTAGACAGGCACGACAGGCCTGAAGTGGCGGGGCCGAGTGAGCGTGGGGTTTATGACGACCAAGAGGATCATCGTTTCGGGGCGCGTTCAGGGCGTCGGCTATCGCGACTGGGTGGTGCGCACGGCGCAGCGCACCGGGCTGACGGGATGGGTGCGCAATACCAAGGACGGGCGCGTCGAGATCCTGGCGGCGGGCGAAGACGAGGCGCTGGCCGCGCTGATCGAGGGCGCGCAGACCGGGCCGGGACAGGCGCGGGTCGCCAATGTCGAGGCATTCGCCGCCGATGACGAAAAGCCGAACAAGGGCTTTACCAAGCGCTTCACTGCCTGAGCGGCGATTGACGCGCGACCGGCGCTATGAAAGCATCGCCCCCGTAACAAGACGGGAAGAGACACGATGCCGATACCGCCAAGCTGGTCCGGACCATTGCTCAGCGTGCTGCGGATCGTCGCCGCGCTGAGCTTTCTCCAGCACGGGCTTTCCAAATATTTCGGGGTGCCGCCCTTCCCGATGCCCGCCCCGCTGCCGCCGCTGCTGCTGGCGGCGGGCGCGATCGAGCTGGCCGGGGGCGCGCTGCTGCTGATCGGGCTGTTCACGCGCCCGGTGGCGTTCATCGCATCGGGGATGTGCGCGGTCGGATATTTCATGGCGCACGCGTCGAAGGGCTTCTTTCCCGCAGTGAATGGCGGTGAGCCCATCCTGCTGTTTACGTTCATCTTCCTGTATCTGGCGGCAGCGGGCGCGGGGCCGTGGAGCATCGACGCGCGGCGCGGCGGGAACTGAATCGAATCAGCTGCGAGAATCGGTGACGGGCCGGTTGCCAGCGCCCCGCCGATAGTAAAGTATGTGTCACAAGACCTGCGGCGCGCGGTGCGCGCGACACGCATGTCGTTCCGCCTGGAGGGATGCCGGCACTTGCGAGCGGTTTGCTCGCAGCGGGGTCGGACTTGTCCGATAGCAACAGGGGTGACGATCATGCTGAACAGGGGCGTACAGGAAGAATTACTCGAACGTGGATATTCGCGCCGCCAGCTGGGGCGGGTCGCGGCGCTGCTCGGGACGGGTGCTGCCGTCGCATCGGGCGCAGCCCCGGCATTCGGGCAGAGCCAGGCGGCAAAGGCCGTCGCCGGCGCGATCCAGATCGGCGCCAATGAATGCTGGACCGGCCCCTTCCCCGCCGGCCAGGCTGCGGCGGCCAAGATCGTCGCGCAGGGCAATCGCTACGACCCCGACGGCGAGCGCGAGAAGCTGATCAAGACCGTCGCGATGGTCGAGAAGCTGCCCGAGAGCCATATCCTGGCCTGGCCCGGATCGGGCGACCCGCTCGTCCGCACGGTGATCTCGTTCTGCTCGCCGACCAAGGGACTGGTGACGCCCGATCCGACGTTCGAAGCGGCATGGCGCGCCGCCGCATGGCTGGGCGCGCCGCTCGCCAAGGTGCCGATGGCGCAGGGCAAGGGCGCCGACGTCAAGGCGATGCTCGCCGCCAATCCGAACGCCGGGCTCTATTACATCTGCTCGCCGAACAACCCGACGGGGACCGTCACGCCGCTGGCCGACATCGAGTGGCTGGCCGCGAACAAGCCCGCCGATGCGGTGCTGCTGGTCGACGAGGCCTATCTGCACTTCTCCGAGGCGCCGAGCGCGGCGTATCTGGCGGCGACGCGCAAGGACGTGATCGTCATGCGCACCTTCTCCAAGCTGTTCGGCATGGCGGGGATGCGGCTGGGGCTGACCTTCTCCGACCCCGCGCTGCAACAGCGGATGATGCGCTATGACGGGTTCCAGGTCACCGGCACGCTGCCGATGACCGCCGTTGCGTGCGGCGCCGCCGCCTATACCCAGACCGCCGACATCAAGGCGCGCCGCGCCGAGATGGTCGCGACGCGCGAGGCGACGATCGCCTGGCTCACCAAGCGGGGCGTCAAGGTGCTGCCGGGCAGCGAGGGCAACATGTTCATGGTCGACTGGCAGAAGCCGGCCAAGGAGGTGCAGGCCGCGCTGCTTGCCAATGGCGTGCAGATCGGGCGGAGCTGGGCGATCTGGCCGACCGTCGGGCGCGTCACCGTGGGTTCGGCCGACGAGATGAAGGCGTTCTGCGTCGCGGTCGACAAGGTGCTGACCGCCTGACGCCGGCGGGGCCGCCCCCGACCGGGCGGCCCCGCTGTACTCCCCCTGCGTAACCCAAGGCTGTCGCATATGGCAGCGAGCAAACACAAACGCCGTCATCCCAGCGCGGGCTGGGATCCATTCAGCCACTCCGCTGGACGAAGAAGCGCAGGCCGAGCACCGAATGGATCCCCCGGACTCACGGAACAAGTGCACCACCTGCTAAGGTGATTGCGCGATGGGACGACATTACAGGCAACTCAGCCTCGACGAGCGGATCGAGATATACCGCCTTCATGAAGGCGGTATATCTTGCCGACAGATTGCCACCGCGATCGGGCGTGATCACACGACGGTCGGTCGGGAACTCAGGCGCAATAGCAAGCCGACCAAGGTCTGGCCCGGCGGCTATGCGCCCGGGCGTGCCCATAGGCTCGCGATCAGACGACGACGATGGGACTGCCGTTTCAAGCTGGCGCGCCAGCCGGACCTGCGAGATATCGTGAAGAACGGCCTTGCGATGGGATGCTCTCCCGAACAGATCGCCGGCCGACTGGCGCTTGAGCACGGTCGCACCATGGTCAGCCACGAGTCAATCTATCGATACGTCTATCATCGCTCGGCCCAGAAGGACTACTGGCACCGCCTTCTGCCCCGCTGCAAGGCAAGGCGCGGCCGCTATGGCCGCCAGGGCGGAAGCCCGGCCAGCTTCATCAAACAGCGCAGGCCGATCGGCGAACGCCCCCTCGAAGCCCGGGATCGCGCACAGCCGGGCCATTGGGAAGCCGACTATATGCTGTTCGCCCGATATGGGCACAATGTCCTCGTCCTGCACGAGCGCCACACACGCTACACCATCCTCGACAAGCCACCCCACCGCAGAGCCGAGCTGACCGCACGCCGGATCACCCGCAGACTGCGCCATATCCCCCAGGATCTGCGCAGGACCATCAGCTTCGACAACGGCACCGAGTTCGCCGAACATCACCGCCTTCACGACAGCCTCGGCATCCAGACCTTCTTCTGCGATGTCCGAGCCCCATGGCAAAAGGGCGGTGTCGAAAACACCATCGGCCGACTGCGCCGAAGCCTGCCTCGCAAAACCGACCTCGACACCGTCAGCCACAGACAACTCCGTGCCTGTGCCGACCGGCTCAACAACATCCCCAGAAAATGCCTTGGCTTCCTCACACCCGCCGAGGCATTCTCCAAAATCTCAACCGGTGCACTTCAACCGTGAGTCCACATCCTGACTTTCGTCAGGATGACAATGTGTTCCCGTCCCCCTTACGCAACCCGCTTGCCCTTCCGCGCGCTTCGCGCGAAAGCGGGCGCCAGTTTCAGGGGGTTTCATGTCCATATTGTCCGACCGCTGGATTCGCGAACAGGCGCAGGACCATGCGATGATCGAGCCGTTCGTCGAGGCGCAGCGGCGCGAAGGGTGCATCAGCTATGGCCTGTCCTCCTATGGCTATGACGCGCGCGTCGCCGACGAGTTCAAGATCTTCACCAATATCGACAGCGCGATCGTCGATCCCAAGGATTTCTCGGCGAACAGCTTCGTCGATCGCAAGACCGATGTGTGCATCATCCCGCCCAACAGCTTCGCACTGGCGCGGACGGTGGAATATTTCCGGGTGCCGCGCGACGTGCTGGTGATCTGCCTCGGCAAGTCGACCTATGCGCGGTGCGGGATCATCGTCAACGTCACCCCGCTGGAGCCCGAATGGGAGGGGCATGTGACGCTCGAATTCTCGAACACCACGCCCCTGCCCGCCAAGATCTACGCCAATGAAGGCGCGTGCCAGTTCCTGTTCCTGAAGGGCAGTGAGCCGTGCGAGACCAGCTATGCCGATCGTGCGGGCAAATATATGGGGCAGCGCGGAGTCACTTTGCCGCGGCTGTGACTCACGCCTGCGCGGGCGCCAGCGTCCTGCGCACCAGCACGAGCGTCGAATCGTCGGGATAGGGCTCGGCAGTGAAGCCCATCTCGCGCTCCAGCTCGATCGCCGCATGGTTTTCGCGGCTCTCGATCGATTCGAGCGTCTTCACCCCCTTCGCCTCGGCGACGCGGGCGACATAGGCGAGCAGCTCCCAACTGACCCCGCGCTGCTTGAAATCGTCGCGGATCGAGATCGCGACTTCGCCGCGGTCGAGCGCGGCGTCGCAGGCGAGCATGGCGGTGGCGATCAGCGTCGCGCCCTCGTCGAAAGCGATGAAGCTCTCGGTCTGGTGGTGATCGACGGTCGTCATCGCCGCGAGGCGATCATGCCCCACTTCGTTGAGCCCGGTCAGGAAGCGGAAGCGCAGATCCTCGTGCGTCACATGCGTGAAGAATTCGGCGAGCGCGGCTTCGTCGGCGGGGGTTGCGGGGCGGACCCGGAAGCGGAAGCCGGTGCGGGTCGTCAGCATGGGGCTCGAGTCGGGCATGGACATTTCTTCCATTCTGTCGCCACGCGCGGCGGTGGCGGTGCGGGCGCATTCCTGAGCGCATGGCCGCCCCGTGGCCAGCGTCGGAATGTACCTATTGACCCGCCCCCGTCCGATCAGCCGCGCAGCCGGGCCTCGCGCCCCAGCGCCGAGGCCAGCGCCTTGTGGCGCTTCTCGACGGCCTCGCCGTACAGCGCGGCATCCTCCGGCTCCAGTTCGAGGAGCAGCGCATTGCCCTGGAGCGTCAGCCGCGAGCGGCGCAGCGGGGCGGCGACGCCACCGCTGAGCCGCTGGCCCAGCCGCATCGCCAGCCCCCAGAGCTTGGCGCGCTGGAGCGCCTCGGGCCCGGCAAGCCGTGCCAGCGGATCGGGCGTGACCATCGCGCCACCCAGCGAGGTGTGCAGCGCCTGCGCCACCAGCGCGCGCCCGGTGGCGTCGATCCCGACCCAATTGCCGTGGAGCCCGATCTCCATGCCGCGTTCGGCGCGAAATTCGGGGTTGGCGCGCCAGCCGACATCGGCGAGCAGGCATGCCGCATGGCGCAACCGCGCCAGCCCCGGCGCCTCGACGGCAAACACCGGCGCGATCCACGCATCGAGCAAGTCGCCATGTTCGGGGAAGCGCCCCAGCCGCCGGCCCTCGTCGCGCGCCGCGGCGATCAGCGGGTCCTCGCGGCGCTGTTCCAGCGTCAGCCGCTGGAACAACAGCCCCTCGCGCAGGCCATAGGCCGAGACGATCGTGCCGTTGCTCCCCAGGCTCCGCACGACGGCGGAGAGGAGCACCGTGGCGTCGGACAGCGTCGGCAGCCGCGCGCTCGACAAGTCGGGAATCGCCTTCAGCTCGGCCTTGGAGATACCCCCCACGGCGCGCGCGAGTTCGGCGATGCGCTCGATAGCCAGCGGATATTGGTGGACGACGGGGAGCGGATAGCCGGAGAGATGCATGTCGAGCTTGGCGAGCGAGCGCCACGACCCGCCGACGAGGTAAAAGGGCAAGTCGACGCCGCGCCCGCGCCACCCCGCCTCTTCGATCAGCCGGGCGACGGTGAGGTCGAGCGCGCCCCTGCCCTGCGCACGGATCGCGGCGAGCCGCAGCACGCCGAGCGGGAACGACACGCGATCGGTGACGGTGCCCGCGACGACGCGCACCAGCTCCAGGCTGCCCCCGCCGAGATCGCCGACAATGCCGTCGGCATCGGGGATTCCCGACAGAACGCCCATGCCGGAGGCCATCGCCTCCTCCTCGCCGGTCAGCAACTCGACGTGGAGCCCCAGCGCCTCCGCCGCGCCGATCAGCTCGGCGCCGTTCGACGCATCGCGGACCGCGGCGGTCGCGACGGTGCGCAGCTCGCCGACCTGCATCTCGCGCGCGAGCAGCGCGAAGCGGGCCAGCGCGGCGCGTGCCATGCCCAGGCTGGAGCGCTCGATCGCGCCGGTGGCGCTCAGCCCGCGGCCCAGCCCCGCCATCACCTTTTCATTGAACAGGATCGCGGGCAGCCGCGCCGCGCCGTCATACACCACCAGCCGGACCGAATTGGAGCCGATATCGATGATCGCAACGCGCCCGTTCGCCGCCCCGAGCGGCGCGGGCGGCCTGCGCTGCAACACCGTTGCCATGGTCAGCTCTCCGCCTTGGGCGCGCGGCGGCGGCGCAGCGACAATTTGGGGACCGGACGGCGCGATTCGAGCGCGGCGCCGCGCCCCGACAGCGAGGGATTGGTCATGAAATAGCGGTGGAGATTGAACGCCCCCTCCTCGCCCGGCACCATCCGGACATAACGGCCATCGGGCTGAAGCTGCCAGCTTTGCTCATTGTCGAGCAGGTTTGCCACCATCACCTGATCGAGCACCTGATCATGCACCGTCTTGTTGAGGATCGGTAACATGAACTCGACGCGGCGATCGAAGTTGCGCGGCATCCAGTCGGCGGACGAAATATAGAGTTTTGCGGCGTCGCTCGGCAGGCCCTTGCCGTTGCCGAACGCCCAGATCCGGCTGTGCTCGAGGAAACGGCCGACGATCGACTTGACGCGGATGCGATCGGACAGGCCGGGGACGCCGGGGCGCAGGCAGCAGATGCCGCGGAGGATCAGATCGACCTCGACCCCGGCGCCGCTCGCCTCGTACAGTTTCTCGATGATCGCGGCGTCGACCAGCGAATTCATCTTCGCCCAGATCGCACCGGGGCGCCCGGCGCGGGCATGGGCGATCTCATCGTCGATCAGCGCCATCAGCGAATCGCGCAGCGTGCGCGGCGAAATGGCGAGCAGCTCCAGCGCCGCAGGTTCGACATAGCCGGTGACATAGTTGAAGATCTGTGCGGCATCGCGCCCGATCCGCGGATCGGCAGTGAAGAAGCTGAGATCGGTGTAGATGCGCGCAGTGACGGGGTGATAATTGCCCGTCCCGAAATGGCAGTAGGTGCGATAGACTCCGCCTTCGCGGCGGACGACCATCGACACCTTGGCATGCGTCTTCCAGTCGATAAAGCCATAGACGACCTGGACCCCGGCGCGCTCCAGCGCAGTCGCCCAGTACAGATTCTGTTCCTCGTCGAAGCGCGCCTTCAGCTCGACGACCGCGGTGACCGACTTGCCCGCCTCCGCCGCGGCGATCAGCGCGTTGATCACCGCAGGCTGCTTACCGGCGCGGTAGAGCGTCTGCTTGATCGCGACGACGTCGGGATCGGCCGCGGCCTGCCCCAGGAAGGTCAGGACGACGTCGAAGCTCTCATAGGGATGGTGGACGACAATGTCCTTGGCGCGGATCGCCGCGAAGCAATCGCCGCCATATTCGCGCACCCGCTCCGGGAACCGCGCCGAATAGGGCGAGAATTTGAGGTCGGGGCGATCCTCCTCGACCAGCGAGGCGAGGTCGCCGATCCCGAGGAACCCGCCGGTCTCGGTCAACAGCGCCGCGCTGCCGCCCAGTTCCTCCTTGAGCACCGCCTCAAGCGCGGGCGAGATCGATTCCTCCATCTCGAGCCGGATGACGCGGCCCCGACGGCGCCGCTTGATCGCCGAGCGGAAGGTGAGGACGAGGTCCTCGGCCTCTTCCTCGATCTCGATATCACTGTCGCGCAGCACGCGGAACGCCGCCGAGGCGAGCACGTCATAGCCGGGGAAGAGCAAGTGCGAGAACGCCTTGAGCATCGTATCGACCGCGACATAGCGCGCCGGTTCGCCCGGCACCCGGACGAAGCGCGGCAGCGTGGTCGGCAGCAGCACCAGCTCGCGGATCGGCTCATGGTCGGAGCGGCGGACAAGGTCGAAGATCACGCTCGATCCCTGGTTGGGGATGAACGGGAACGGATGCGCGGGGTCGAGCGCCTGCGGAGTCAGGATCGGGAAGATCTGCTCGCGGAAATGCCCCTCGAGCCACTGGCGGGTCTCGCCTTCGATCGCGTCGGCGCCCAGCACGGTGATCCCGGCTTCGGCCATCGTCGCGCGGATGTCGTTCCACACGCCCTGCTGCCGGTCCGCCAGTATCTCCGCCTCGGTCTGGATTGCGGCGAGTTGCTGCGCGACGGTCATGCCGTCGTCCGAATAGGCTTCGACCTGCTGGAGCTGCTGCCCCATCAGCCCGGCGACGCGGACCATGAAGAACTCGTCGAAATTGCTGCCGGAGATCGACAGGAAGCGCAGCCGCTCCAGCAGCGGATGCGCGGGGTTGCACGCCTCCTCCATCACCCGGCGATTGAACGCGAGCCAGGACAGCTCGCGGTTGAAATAGCGTTTGCCGGTGTCGGCGGGAGTATCGCTCACGGTGTTTCCCTCTGCGGCGCGCCTGGGTGCTGCGGTTGCCATGCGACTAGCTTTCGTCCGTGTCGGTTAGAAGACCCGATGCCGCCAACGCCGCCTTAACGACGGGGATCGACAGGCGGTGCCCGGCCTCGGCCTCCAGCGCATCGGCGACGCGCAGGATCGCGATATGGCTACGCTCGACGCGCTTGGCCAGCCACGCGATGACATCGGGGCGCGCATGGATCAGATGGCGCTCGAACGCGCGCTCGATCAATTGCGGGATCAGCACGTCGTCGGGCGGCCCCAGTTCGAGCAGCGGCGACGCGGCGAGGCGCGAGCGCAGGTCGGGGAGCTTGACCGGCCAGTGCGGCGGCGCGGCCTCGGCGACGATCAGCAGCGGGCGGCGCTCCTGCTGCGCTTCGTTCCAGGCGTGGAAGACATCGGCCTCCTTCGCGCGATCGGCATCGTCGAAGATTCGCCCGCCGCTCTTCGCCGCGAAGACGCGTGCGAGCAGGCTGCGCCCCGATTTGCGCGGGCCGACAAGCAGCGCGGAGCGGACCGGCCAGGTCGCCCAGCGTTCGAGCTGGTGGACCGCGCGGACGTTCGATTCGCCCACCAGGAACTCCGTCTCGCGCGCCTCGGGCATGCCGAGCGGCAGGCGAAGCTGAGTCATTCGCCCTTCGGCGCGTCCGTGGGGGGCGGCGGCGGTGCCGGGCGGCGGATGCGGAGCACCCCGACGCCTTCCTGCACCTGCCAGCCCCGGCCCTCCAACGCGGCCCGCAGGCTGCCGATCGGGCCGTCATAGGCGACGCGCATCACCGACACGCCGCCAAGCGCGAGCGACGTGGTGGTCGCCGAACGCACGCCGGGCACGCCGCGGAGCTGCGCTTCGGAAGCGGTGACTGACCCTGCGCTAGGGGTGTCGAACTGGATCGAGAGCGTCGTGGTCGCCGCGCTGGTCGCGACCGGAGTCGGCGTTGGGGTCGCGTCGGCGGCTTCCTCTTCGGGGGTCTCCTCGACCTTCGGCGCGGGCGGGCGCGCGGCGAGCAGGCGATCGGTGCGCAGCGCCCCGCTGGCGAGCGCGGCCTGATAGGCGCGGTCGATCCGCTCGATACCGGCATCGAGCAGCGCATCGAGCGAATCGCCATTGTCGACGCGCAGCGCAAAGCGCGTGACCGGCACGCGATCGGGCCCATGGCTCGCGGCGAAGGTGCCGACGATCGGCCCGCCCGGATAGTCGCGACGCAGCTGCACCTCGGCGATCAGCACGTCGGACGCGCCATATTGATCGAGGATGCCGCGCCACCAATTGCGCCCGCGGCGTAGCGTCTGCCCGGCATTGACGAGCAGCGCGTCGGGACCGGTGCCGCGCAGGCGGAGATAATCGATCGTGCTGCCGCCGCTGCGGAAGCGGTTCCACGCGCGCGCCCAGGCGGTCTCACGCTCGAACACGCGACCGACCCCGCCCGAAAACTCGAGCGGGACCAGCAGCATCGGCGGCGATTGCGTGACTTGGGTCGAGACGCCGAGGATCGCGCCCGCCTTGTTGCGATCGAACAGCACGCCGAGCCGCGCGACATAGCGCGTCGGGCCGATCTGCTCGCGCTCGACGATGACCCCCGTGACGAGCGAATCGAGCGCCGAATCGGACAGCGTCGACTTGGTGCCGGTCAGCCGCTGCGACAAGATTTCCCAGCCCTTGCGCTGGGCGATCCGCCAGCCGCCGGTGCGCGCGGCGTCGGTATCCTTGCCCTTCACATCGACCAGCACGCCGGAGACTTCGAAGCTGCCCGATGCGTCGACCGGGACCGCGCTGCCACCGCCGCCTTGCGCCAGCACGGCGCCGCCCGCCCCCGCAAGTGCGAGCGCGCCGACAAGGGTGATCGACAGCAAGGGGCGCGAAAACTGCATGCGGGCGCCCTTTTGGCGAAGCGGGCGGGGAAATCCAAGCATCTTCGTCGGTGGAGGCGACGGACGGGTGACGAACCGCCAACTCGGCGCTAAGCGCGTGCGGATGAGCGACCCCGAAACCTATACCTACGCCCAGGCCGGCGTATCGATCGCCGCAGGCAACGCGCTGGTCCGCGCGATCGGCCCGCTGGCCAAGTCCACCCGCCGTCCGGGCGCCGATGCCGCGCTGGGCGGTTTTGGCGGGCTGTTCGACCTGAAGGCGGCGGGGTTCACCGATCCGCTGCTGGTCGCCGCCAATGACGGGGTGGGCACCAAGCTGAAGCTCGCGATCGACCATGACCATCATGACGGCGTCGGCATCGACCTGGTCGCGATGTGCGCCAACGACCTGATCGTGCAGGGTGCCGAGCCGCTGTTCTTCCTCGATTACTACGCCAGCGGCAAGCTGGTCCCGCAGGTTGCCGAGCGCGTTATCGCCTCGATCGCGGAAGGCTGCCGCCAGGCGGGCTGCGCGCTGATCGGCGGCGAGACCGCGGAGATGCCGGGCATGTATGCGGACGGCGATTACGACCTTGCCGGCTTCTGCGTCGGCGCGGTCGAGCGCGAGCGGTTGCTGGACGGCAGCGCGATCCGGCCCGGCGACGTGCTGCTCGGCCTCGGCTCGACGGGGGTGCATTCGAACGGCTTCTCGCTGGTCCGCCGCCTCGCCGCCGATCGCGGCTGGAAGATGGATCGCCCGGCGGTGTTCGACCAGGAGCGTATCCTGATCGACGCGCTGATGGCACCGACGCGCATCTATGTCGCCAGCCTTCTGCCCCAGCTCCGTAAGGGCAGCATCCGGGGCCTTGCCCATATCACCGGCGGCGGGCTGCTGGAGAATGTCCCGCGCGTGCTGCCCGAGGGGTGTCACGCCCGGATCGACGCCGATGCGTGGCCGCTGCCCCGGCTGATGGCGTTCCTTCAGGCACAGGGCAATATCGAGCCCGAGGAGATGGCACGGACCTTCAACTGCGGGGTTGGCATGGTCGCGGCGGTGGCCCCCGAGCTTGCCGACACAGTGGCCGCCGAACTGGCGGATGCGGGCGAGACGGTGTTCCGCATCGGCATTGTCGAGGCGGGGCAGCGCGGCTGCACGGTGTTCGGCAAGGTCGAGACGTGGAGCGCGCGCGCCGATTGGAGCGCGACGCATAATGACTGAGCTCGGGAACAGATGAAGAAGAAACTCGGCATCCTGATTTCGGGCCGGGGCTCGAACATGGCGTCGCTCGTCGAGGCCGCGCGGGCGCCGGATTGCCCCTATGCCGTCGTCCTCGTCGCGAGCGACAAGCCCGACGCCCCCGGCCTCGGCTGGGCCGAAGGACAGGGCATCGCCACCTTCGCGCAATCGCCCAAGGGCATGGCCAAGGCCGACTATGAAGCCCGGATCGACGCCGCGCTGCGCGATGCCGGAGTCGAGGCGATTGCGCTGGCGGGTTATATGCGGCTGTTGTCGGACGGCTTCGTCGCGGCGTGGCGCGGGCGGATCGTCAACATCCACCCCTCGCTGCTCCCCAAGTACAAGGGCCTCGACACCCACCAGCGCGCGATCGACGCGGGCGACGCCAGCGCGGGCTGTTCGGTCCATATCGTCACCGAGGAACTGGACGGCGGCGAACTGTTGGGTCAGGTCGAGGTGCCGATCCTGCCCGGCGACACCGCCGATGCGCTGGCGGCGCGGGTGCTGGTCGAGGAACATCGGCTCTATCCCCGGGTTGTCGCGGAATGGCTGAACCGCTGATCCCCCTCGACCAGGTCCGCGCGCTCGCGATGGACCTTCCGGAAGCCGAGGAGCGCCCGAGCCACGGCCAGCCGACCTTCTTCGTGGGCGGCAAGATGTTCGCCCAGTTTCGAGACAACCATCACGGCGACGGCCGCACCATCGTCGCGGTGAAGACCGCCGATGCCGAGGAGGCCCGGATGCTGCTCGACGCCGCGCCCGCACTCTATTCGCGCGTCGCCTATTTCCGCGCCGAATGGGTCGGGATCGCGCTGGATCGGGCCGATACCGACTGGGCGCATGTCGGCGACAGGATCGCGGCAAGCTGGGAACTCGCCGCGCCGCGCCGGCTGCTGGAAGCCGGCGGACGGTGACCCTTGCCCCGCGGGGCCATGCTATAAAGCGTGAAGCACCCTTGCGCCGTTGCCCGATGGCGCACGATAAGGCCCGCCGATGATCAAGGTCGCCAGTTACAATATGCGCAAGTCGATCGGTACCGATCGCCGCCGCCTCCCCGAGCGGACGCTGGAGGTGTTGCGCGAGATCGACGCCGATGTCATCGCGTTGCAGGAGGCCGATCGCCGCTTCGGGTTGCGCGAGGCGGTGCTTACCGGGCGGCTTCTGGCCGAGCATTCGGACTGGCAATCGGTGCCGTTCGGGATGCGCGCGCGATCGATGGGGTGGCATGGCAACGCGTTGCTGGTGCGCAAGGATGCGCGCATCGTCGATTGCGAGGCGATCCACCTGCCGACGCTGGAGCCGCGCGGCGCGGTGATGGCGGATGTCGTGATCCGCGGGCAGGTCCTGCGCGTCGTGGGGATGCACCTCGACTTGTCGGGGCTATGGCGACGGCGGCAGGCGCATGCGATCATCACCCATCTTCAGGCGAGCACCACCCAGCCGCCGACCGTGCTGATGGGCGACCTCAACGAATGGAGCGCGCAGAGCGGATGCCTGCGCGATTTCGCCCAGCATTTCCATTTCGCCGAGACCGGCAAGAGCTTCCACGCGCGCCGCCCGATGGCGCGGCTGGACCGGATCATGGCGTCCCCCGAGCTGCGCATCCTCGACGCGGGCGCGCATGACAGCCCGAGCGCGCGGACCGCGTCGGACCATCTGCCCGTCTGGGCGACGCTCCAGCCGACCGGATGACCGCGGCGCGCGAAAAGGAACTGCGGCTCGCGCTCGTCTGCTATGGCGGGATCAGCCTTGCCGTCTACATGCACGGCATCACCAAGGAGATCTGGCACCTCGCCTGCGCCAGCCGGGGTGCGCGCGACGGCGATGCGCCGCTGGGGGGAAGCCAGGGCGTGTACCGCGCGCTGCTCGACGCGGTGCGCGAGAGCGAGGGCCTGCACCTGCGCGTGCTGGTCGATATCGTGTCGGGGGCCAGCGCGGGCGGGATCAACGCGGTGTTCCTCGCGCAGGCGATCGCCACCGGCCAGTCGCTCGACCCGCTCACCGCTTTGTGGATGGAATATGCCGATGTCGATGCGCTGATCGACCCCGCGCAGGGACCGCAACACCGCTTCGCCAAGATGTGGGCGACGCCGATCGCATGGATGGTCGCCAATCGCAGCAAGTCGATCGACGAGACCGTCGAGGCCGGCGCGCGCGAGGAAGTGCGGCTCAAGCTCGAGCGGTTCGTGCGCTCGCGCTGGTTCGAGCCGCCGTTCGGGGGAAAGCGGCTGCTCAACACGCTGCTCGACGCCTTTGCCGCGATGGCGCGCGGGCCTTCGGGCAAAAGGCTGCTGCCGGCCGGCCAGCCGCTCGACCTGTTCATCACCGTCACCGATTTTCGCGGGCACCCCGAGGTGCTGCGGCTCAATTCGCCGCCCGAAGTCACCGAGAACGAGCATCGGCTGGTCTTCGGGTTCAGCGATCATGGCGCGGCGGGGGAGTCGTTCGCCGAACCCGCCGACCTCGCCTTTGCGGCGCGGGCGACGTCGAGCTTTCCGGGCGCCTTCCCGCCATTCACCGTGGCGGAGATGGACGAACTGCTCGCCGAGCGCGGCGATGCCTGGCCCTCGCGCGACAGCTTCCTCGCGCATGCCCTGCCCCAGCAATGGGCGGACAACGGCGCCGAGAAGGCCGTGCTGATCGACGGATCGGTCCTCGCCAACGCGCCGTTCCGCCCCGCGATGGAGGCGCTGCGCGAGCGCCCGGCGCGTCGACAGGTCGACCGGCGCTTCGTGTTCATCGATCCCTTCCCCAGCTTCCGCTTCGATTTCTATGGCAGCCCGCAGGGGACGCCGGGCTTTTTCGAGACGATCATCGGATCGCTTTCCGAACTGCCGCGCGAACAGCCGATTCGCGACAATCTGGAGGCGATTGCCGAGCGATCGGCGCGGATCGAGCGGATGCTGGCGATCGTCGCCGAGATCCGCGCCGAAGTGGAGACGCAGGTCGAGGCGCTGTTCGGCTATACGCTGTGGCTCGACTATCCAACGCCCAAGCGGCTCGCGACCTGGCGCCGGCGCGCGCAGATCGCCGCGGCGGCCAAGGCCGGCTATGGCCATACCGCTTATGGCCTGCTCAAGGTGGAGGGCGCGATCGAGCGAACCGCGCGGCTGCTCTATGCGATCGCCGACAGCAGGGGACCGGAGCGGTTGCGCGAAATCCGCGATGCCATCGCGCATGTCGTCCAGGCGCGCGGCGCCGATCGCTTCGGCGCGACGATATCCAACGGCGCGGCGCCCCAGACGCTGGAGTTTCTCCGCGCGCACGATTTGGGCTTTCGCATCCGCCGGCTGCGGCTGCTCGCGCGGCGGCTGACCGAGATCGACTTGCCCGCCAGCCATGCCGAATTGATGCCGATGCGCGAGGCGATCTACGAATCGCTCGCCGCCTATCTCGAGCTCAAGCGATCGGACACCTTTGCCGATCTGCGCGACGAAGTGCGGCAGATGACCGACGATGCCGGGCCGCTGCTGGACCGCGTGGCCGGGCGGATGAACCTCAAGGCGCTCGACGCGGCGACCGACGTGCGGCTGTCCGAGGGATTCAGCCAATTGTCGCGGGAGCTTCGCCGCCCGATGCTGCTCGCGCATCTGGGGTTCCCGTTTTTCGACATTGCGACGCTGCCGCTGCTCCAGGGCGAGGGGCTCGACGAATTCGACCCGATCCGCGTCGATCGCATCGCCCCCGATGACGCGAGCTCGATCCGCAGCGGCGGGGCGGAGGCGACGCTGAAAGGTATTCAGTTCAACAGCTTCGGCGCGTTCTTCAGCCGCGCCTATCGCGAGAACGACTATCTCTGGGGCCGGCTGCACGGCGCCGAACGGCTGATCGACATCACGCTGTCGACACTCCCGCCCGAGGCGCGGCCCGATGCCGCGCGCACCGCGGCGATCAAGCGCGACGCGTTCCTCGCGATCCTCGACGAGGAGGAACCGCGGCTGGCGGCGATTCCGGGGCTGTTCGCCGAGCTGCGCAGCGAAATCGGGTGAGAGCTGTTTGGAAATTCGCGAAAGAGCGAATTTCGAGGCGGCACCAGCCCGCTCCCCCGCCCGGCCACCCCTAGAATGCTGTCGTCGGGTGGCCGGGCGGGGGAGCGGGCTGGTGCCGCCAAATGCGCCATGGCGCATTTCCAAACAACCGCTGACACTGGAATATCGCGGCGGCTCGTCCTAGAGTCGCCCGCTGTCCAGCCACAAGGGGAACGGGATGCGGTTTCTGAAAGTTCTGTTCTGGCTGCTGCTGGGCGGCCTCGCCGCGGGCTTCGTCATCTATAACGGCAGCGAGCGCGTGAGCATCCATTTGTGGAGCGGGCTGGTCGCCGATTTCAGCCTGCCGTTGCTGCTGCTGCTGGTCTTCCTCGCGGGGCTGTTGCCGGCTTTGGTCGCGTATCAGGCGCTGCGCTGGCGGATGCGACAGCGTTTTGCGGGGCTGGAGCGTGCGCTCGCCGATCTGCGCGCGGTCAACCCGCCGGCGGGCGCGGGCCCCGAGACCGCCGGGCTGCCGCTGCTGGGGGATTCGCACGTATGAGTTCGCGTATCTTCGTCGCGCTCGACACCCCCGACCTCGAAAAAGCCAAGGCGCTGGCGACGCGCGTCCATCACCATGTCGGCGGGATCAAGCTGGGGCTCGAGTTCTTCATGGCCAATGGCCGCCACGGCGTCCATGAAATGGCCGAGATCGGCCTGCCGATCTTCCTCGACCTGAAATTCCACGACATCCCGAATACCGTGGCTAAGGCAGTACAAGCGCTGCGCCCGCTGGAGCCGGCGATCATCACGGTCCACGCTGCGGGGGGCCGCGCGATGCTGGAAGACGCCAAGGCGGCGGCGCCGCAGGGCACCAAGGTCGTCGCGGTGACGATGCTGACCAGCCTCGACGACAGCGACCTGGTGTCGATCGGCCTGTCCGGCGATCCGCACGAACAGGTGCTGCGGCTGACCGAGCTCGCAAAATCGGCGGGCGTCGACGGGATCGTCTGTTCGGGCGAAGAAGTCGCGGCGGCCAAGAAGCTGTGGCCGCATGGGTTCTTCGTGGTTCCGGGCGTGCGCCCGGCAGACGGCGCGGTCGGCGACCAGAAGCGCGTGGTGACGCCGCGCAAGGCGCTCGATTCGGGCGCGTCGATCCTCGTCATCGGCCGCCCGATCACCCAGGCCGCCGACCCCGACCAGGCCGCACGCGCGATCGAGGCGACGCTGTAGGATAGCCATCGGCGCACCCTCACCCTCCCACTGCCTTCGGCAGCGGGTCCCTCCCTCTCCCAAGGGGACAGGGAAGGAGGCGCGAAGCGCCGGAAGGGTGAGGGTGACCGCACATCAATAAGCGGAAACCCATGCCCCTCACCCTCCGCCCCGCCACTCCCGCCGACCTCCCCGCGCTCCACCCGGTCATCGAGCGCGCCTATCGCGGCGACAGCGCGCGGCAGGGCTGGACGCACGAGGCCGATCTGCTCGACGACACGCGCACCGACGCCGGGGCGCTCGTCGCGATCCTCGCCGATCCCGCCGAACGGCTGCTCATCGCGGTGGAGGACAACGCGATCCTCGGCTGCGTCCAGGTCAGCGATCGCGGCGGCGGGCGCGCCTATCTCGGGCTGCTGTGCATCGAGCCGATGCGGCAGGCCGGCGGGCTCGGGCGCCAGTTGATCGCGGCGGCGGAGGAGACGGCGCGCACGGCGTTCGGCGCGACCATGATCGAGATGACGGTGATCGATCGCCGCGTCGAGCTGATCGCCTATTACGAGCGGCGCGGCTATGTCCGCACCGGCGAGACGCGCGACTTTCCCGTACCGGTCGATCCGCCGCTCTACATGACGGTGCTGGCCAAGCCGCTGCGGTAGCGCCTATGGGCGGGGCCATGCCGACAACCGCAAAAATCTGTGGCCTGTCCACGCCCGAAACGCTCGATGCCGCCGTCGCGGGCGGCGCGAGCCATGTCGGCTTCGTGTTCTTCCCGCCCTCCCCGCGCAACCTCGGCTTCGAGCAGGCGGCGGCGCTGGCGGCGCAGGTGCCGGGGCATGTTGCCAAGGTCGGGGTGTTCGTGAACCCCGACGACGCGCTGCTCGACGCGGCGATCGCCGCCGGGCGGCTCGACGCGGTACAGCTCCACAAGACCACGCCCGAGCGCGCGGCGGCGATCCGGGCGCGCGTGCCGGTATGGGTGGCGATCGCGGTGAAGACCCGCGCCGATCTGAACGCCGCAGCCGCCTTTGCCGGGGCCGCCGATCGCATCCTCTACGACGCCAAGACCCCCGAGGGCGCGGCGCTGCCCGGGGGCATGGGGTTGCGCTTCGACTGGGAATTGCTGCGCGGGCATCGCCTGGCCATGCCCTGGGCACTGTCGGGCGGTCTCGATTCGACCAGCGTCGCCGAAGCCGTCCGCATCACCGGCGCCCCGCTCGTGGACATTTCCTCGGGCGTCGAAAGCGCGCCGGGCACCAAGGATGTGGACAAGATCGCCGCATTCCTTAAAGCGGTGGCGCAATGCTGACGCTGCCCCAGACTCCCGACCGCATCGTAGCGCGATGGCGCTGATCGCCTGACGACGATTGTCGACGCGAACAGCCCCCTAATCGAGAGACGGAAGCGATCATGAGCGAATCCCAGACCCTGCCCAACAGCTATCGTGCCCAGCCCGACGAACGCGGCCATTTCGGCCAGTTCGGCGGACGCTTCGTCGCCGAGACGCTGATGCCCCTCGTCCTCGACCTCGAGCGCCATTATCGCGCCGCGCAGGCCGACCCCGCGTTCAAGGCGCAGTTCGACGACCTGCTCGAACATTATGTCGGGCGCCCCAGCCCGCTTTATTATGCCGAGCGGCTGACCGAGGCGCTGCGCGCGTCGGCGCCCGAGGGTATGGGGGCGGAGGTGTGGTTCAAGCGCGACGAGCTGAACCATACCGGCGCGCACAAGATCAACAATTGCATCGGCCAGATCCTGCTGGCGATGCGGATGGGCAAGACGCGGATCATCGCGGAGACCGGCGCGGGGCAGCACGGCGTGGCGACCGCTACCGTCTGCGCACGCTTCGGCCTCCCTTGCGTCATCTATATGGGCGCGACCGACGTGGCGCGGCAGCAGCCCAATGTGTTCCGCATGAAGCTGCTCGGCGCCGAAGTGATCCCGGTGACGAGCGGCGCCGCGACGCTGAAGGATGCGATGAACGAAGGGCTGCGCGACTGGGTCGCGAATGTCCATGACACGTTCTACATCATCGGCACCGCGGCGGGTCCGCACCCCTATCCCGAGCTGGTCCGCGATTTCCAGTCGGTGATCGGCAAGGAAGCCCGCGCCCAGATGCTCGCGCGCACCGGCAAGCTGCCCGACCTGCTCGTCGCGGCGATCGGCGGGGGCAGCAACGCGATCGGGCTGTTCCACCCGTTCCTCGACGACGCCGACGTCAAGATGCTCGGCGTCGAGGCAGCGGGCGAAGGGCTGGACAAGCGCCATGCCGCGAGCCTCGCCGGGGGCGAGCCGGGCATCCTGCACGGCAACCGCACCTATCTGCTCCAGGACGAAGACGGCCAGATCACCGAGGCGCATTCGATCTCGGCGGGGCTCGACTATCCGGGGATCGGACCCGAACACGCCTGGCTGCGCGACATCGGGCGTGTCGAATATACGTCGGTCACCGACACCGAGGCGCTCGACGCCTTCCAGTTGCTGTGCCGCACCGAGGGAATCATCCCCGCGCTGGAGCCTTCGCACGCGATTGCGGCAGTGGCCAAGGTCGCCCGCGAAATGCCGCGCGACAAGGTGGTGCTGGCGAATCTGTGCGGGCGCGGCGACAAGGACATCTTCACGGTGGCGGACGCGCTGGGGGTGGCGATATGAGCGTGGCGCATTGCCGTCTTCCCGGCGAAAGCCGGGATCTCGGGCGGGGAGTCCTGCTGCGGCCTGAGGCCCCGGCTTTCGCCGGGGTGACGGGTGTGGCCGGGGCATCGGCGCCGCAGGAGTCCGCGCGATGACTCGCCTCTCCTCCGCCTTCGCCGCTGCCGCCGCCCAGCGCCGCGCCGCGCTCGTCACCTTCGTCACTGCGGGCGACGGCCCCACGCCTGCGATCCTCGACGCGCTCGTCGCGGGGGGTGCCGATGTGATCGAACTGGGCATGCCCTTTACCGATCCGATGGCGGACGGCCCCGCGATCCAGGCGGCGAACCTGCGCAGCCTCGCGCTCGGCACGCGCACCGCCGATGTGTTCGCCCTCGCCACGGCGTTCCGCGCGCGGCATCCGCAGGTGCCGCTGGTGCTGATGGGCTATGCCAACACGATGACGCGCCCCGACCCGCAGATTTTCGCCGAGCGCGCGCAGGCGGCGGGCGTTGACGGCATCATCTGCGTCGACATCCCGCCCGAGGAAGCCGACACGCTCGCCCCGTTCGGCGCGCAGGGCCTCGACGTGATCCGCCTCGCCACTCCCACCACCGATGCCGCGCGGCTGCCCGCCGTGCTGGAGGGCGCATCGGGCTTCCTCTATTATGTGTCGGTCGCGGGAATCACCGGGCTGCAACAGGCGGCGCAGGCGTCGATCGAGGAGGCCGTGGCGCGGCTCAAGGCATCGACCGCGCTGCCGATCGCGGTCGGCTTCGGCGTGCGCACCCCCGAACAGGCCGCGTCGATCGCGCGCGTCGCGGACGGCGTCGTCGTCGGATCGGCGATCGTCGAACTGATCGCGCAGCACGGCGCCGCTGCGCCCGAGCCGGTGCGCGCCTATATCCAATCGCTAAAGACGGCGATCTGCGCCGCCAAGGAACCCGCATGAGCTGGATCAGCCGCGTCCGCAACGTCCTCGCGCTCGCCCCGCGCAAGGAAACCCCCGACAATCTCTGGCACAAGTGCAAGGGATGCGGGACGATGGTGTTCACCAAGGAGCTGGAAGACAATCAATATGTCTGCCCGCATTGCGACCATCATGAGCGCATCGGGCCGGCACTGCGCTTTCGCTATCTGTTCGACCAGGGCAGCTACACCGTCCTGCAAAGCCCGCGCACGCTCGACGACCCGCTCAAGTTCCGCGACCAGAAGCCCTATCCTGCCCGGCTGAAGGCGGCGCGCGCCGCGACGGGCGAAAGCGATGCGTTCCTCAATGCGTCGGGCACGATCCTGGGGCACCGCGCCGTGATCGGCGTCCAGGACTTCGCGTTCATGGGCGGATCGATGGGCCAGGCCGTGGGCGAGGCATTCATCGCGGGGGTCGAGGCGGCGATCGGCGCGCGGGCGCCGTATATCGTCTTCACCGCATCGGGCGGTGCGCGGATGCAGGAGGGCATTCTCAGCCTGATGCAGATGCCGCGGACGACCGTCGCGATCGAAATGCTCCACGATGCCGGGCTGCCCTATATCGTCGTGCTGACCGATCCGACCTCGGGCGGGGTGATGGCGGCCTATGCGATGCTGGGCGACATCCAGATCGCCGAGCCGCGCGCGACGCTGGCGTTCACCGGGCGCCGCGTGATCGAGAACACGATCCGCGAGAAGCTGCCCGACGATTTCCAGACGAGCGAATATTATCGCGAGCACGGGCTGGTCGACCGCGTCGAGCACCGCAAGGATCTGCGCGAAGTGCTGGGCCGGGTGATCGGGCTGTTGTGTCCGGGGACTTTGGCGGCGTGAAACCTGCTCCCTCTCCCCTTCAGGGGAGAGGGTCGGGGAGAGGGGCATGCGCAACGCCCTCCCTCCAGGCCCCTCTCCCCGACCCTCTCCCCGCAAGCGGGGAGAGGGCGTAGTGGCTGATTTCGCCGTTTCCACCGATCCCGCGGTACAGCGCCAGCTCGACCGGCTGGCCGCGCTGTCGCCGGGTGCCGACATTCTCGGGCTGGAGCGCATCACCCGGTTGCTCGCGCGCGTCGGCGATCCGCATCTGCGCCTGCCCCCGGTGTTCCATGTCGCGGGGACCAACGGCAAGGGATCGACCTGTGCGTTCCTGCGTGCCGCGATCGAGGCGGCGGGGCTGACCGCGCATGTCTATTCGAGCCCGCATCTGGTGCGCTTCAACGAGCGTATCCGGATCGCCGGTCGCCTGATCGAGGATGCCGCGCTGGCGCCTTTGCTCGCCGAAGTGCTCGATGCGGGCGGCGATATCGGCGCAAGCTTTTTCGAAGTCACCACCGCCGCCGCGTTCCTCGCCTTTGCGCGGACCCCGGCGGATGCCTGCATCATCGAAGTCGGACTGGGCGGGCGGCTCGACGCGACCAACGTCATTCCGGCGCCCGCGGTGACGGGAATCGCGCAGCTGGGCATCGACCACCAGTCGTTCCTCGGCGATACGCTCCTCGACATTGCCGGCGAGAAGGCGGGGATCGCCAAGCGTGGCGTGCCGCTGGTGACGCTGCAATACCCCGAGCCGGTAGCGGCGCGGATCGCGGATGTCGCCGCCGCCGCGGGTGCCCCGCTGTACCGCAAGGCGCAGGAGTGGTCGCTCGCCGAACTGCATGACGGCATCGCCTATCGCGACGCGCAGGGGATGGTCGCCGCGCCTGCACCCGCTTTGGTGGGCAAGCATCAACGCACCAATCTCGCGCTCGCCATCGCGATGCTGCGCCACCAGCGCGCGCTGTCGCTGCCGCTCGCCGCGCTCCAGGCGGCGTCGCGCGGGGCGCGCTGGCCGGCGCGGATGCAGCGGCTGGCGCCGGGTCCGCTGACCGGCCTGCTTCCCGAGGGGAGCACGATCTGGCTCGACGGGGGGCATAACGAAGCCGCCGCTGCCGCCGTGAGCGCGGCGCTGGCCGAACAGCTTCGCGGCGCGCGCGTATGGCTGGTGCTGGGCATGCTCGCGAACAAGGATATGGCGGGATTGCTCGGCCCGTTCGCGGCGCTTGCCGAGGGACTGATCGCGGTGCCGGTGCCGGGGCATGAGCATCACGCGCCCGAGGCGATCGCGGCGCACGCGACCGCGATCGGGATTCCGCAGGTCGCGACCGCGCCCGATGTATCCGCAGCGGTGCGCCAGGCGGCGACACTGGGTGGACCGGGGCCGGTGCGGCTGCTCGTCCTCGGCTCGCTCTATCTGGCCGGCACGGTACTCCAGGCGAACGACGAACTGCCCGACTGACCGCTTTATTGCGATTGACTTGCAATAGCGAACTGGTGACACTCGGCGGATCGCAACCGCGGGAGTCGAGAGCATGTCCGCTACCAATACCCTGTCCGCCGCGCTTCCGGCGCTGCAACCCGATGATCCCGCCGCCCGGCTGGTGCTGTTCGGAATTCGCCAGATGGGCGCGCACGGGCTGAACGACGCCTGCGCCGCGCACGCCTTTGTCACGGCGTTCGGGCGGGGGTTCCAGCGTCCGCTGGTGCTGCTCCGCGCGCTGATGGCGGAGATGTCGGCGGTGGCCGCCGGGCCGATCCAGATCGCACCGTGGTGCTGCGCGCGGATGACGGGATCAGAGGCGATCCTGCTCGACATATTGGCGCGGGTGCGGACCAATCCGGGCAGCGCGGGGATGCTGCTCGCCGACCTGCTCGGGGTGCGCGACGCGACGGGGGTCGCGCTCACCGCGCACGCGCTCGCCAACGCCTTTGCCGACCTCGCGCTTCCGCTAGAGGGCCGGGAGGACAGCTAGGGCAGGCGGACGCCCACCAGCTTCCACCCCAGGCCGCGATAGCCGAACATCAGTTCGGCGCCCGGCCGCGCGGGGTCGACGAGCGCGAACTGAGACAGCGACTCGCGGCGAATGCGCATCGCCTCGGCCTTCATCCCCAGCGGCGGGCCCTGGCGGGTGCCGTCGGCGCGAGGCGTGGTCGCGCTTGCGAAGACCATCCGCATTCCCTGCGGCGTCACCATCGCATCGACCAGCGGATCGCCGAGCCGCTCGACGAGCGCCCCGGCCAGCGCCTCCAGCCCGCCGCCGCGCGCGTCGAGCTTGCCGCGCACCTCGCCCTTCACGCTTTCGCGCAACGCGGGATAATCGATATGCGCCGACAGCGCGGCGACATCGCCGGCGTCTGCTGCGCGCTTGAGCTGCCACAGCGTGACCTGCGGCGAGAACCAGAACCACGCGGCCAGCGCGGCCATGACCACCGCCGCAAGCGCGATCCAGCGCTTCATGCCGAAACCCCGCGCGCGCGCAACCCCGCGAGCGCCTCGGTCGCCCAGCGATACATGCCCGCATCGGCGGCACGCTGCTGCCGGTCGAGCCGCTTCATCCGCGCCTCGACTTCTTCCAGCACTTTCAGCGCCTTGCGGTCCCAGCCCTGCTCGATCAGCAGCGCGGCATAGCGGCACCGCGCCTCCTCGCCCGGCATCCGCGTCACGATATCGGCATAGAGCGCCAGCGCCTCGTCCTTGCGCCCCTGATGGTCGAGTGCCCGAGCGCGGAGCAGCGCGCGGCGGTCACGCTCGCTCTGTCCCGAGGCTTCCTCCAAACTGTCGAGCAGCGCGAGCGCCTCGGCCCCCTGCCCCAGGTCGAACAAGGATGCGGCGAGCTTGACCTGGGTGGGCACGTCGGGGTCGCCCGCGGTCATGCTGATGCTCTCGCGGTACAGGGGCACGGCCTCGGCATGCCGCCCCAGCGCGGCGAGCGCTTCGGCGACACGAAGCCGGTTGCCCGCGGTATCGGCGAGGTCGAGCGCATCGCGCGCCGCGCGAAGGTCGCGCTCGGGATCGAGCTTTGCGACGGCGACGGCACGGGCGGTGCGGACATGGCGGTTACTCCCCATTGTCGGCAGGATCTCGACCACGAAATAGGCGAGCGCGCTCACGACAGGCAGGAAGATCAACGCACTCAGCCACAGCGGGTTGCGGCTGTTGCGCATCAGATGGACGATGCAGAGGACCTGCAACCCGATGACGAGCAGGTAATGCATCAGGCCGCAGCTTCCTCGGCACGCACCCGGTCCGCCACCGCCCGCGCCGACGCCGCCTCGCGCCACCATTCGGCGAGCACCAGCACCACCGCCACGCCGCCCAGCCCGGCGGTCAGGAAGAAGATGCTGGCATAGCCGAACTGCTCGATCGCCTCGCCCGTCGCGGCGCGGCCCAGCGCCCCGACCAGGAAGGTCATCGACGAGAGCAGGGCATATTGGACCGCGCTATATTCGCGCGCGGTGATCGAGGAAATATAGGCGACGAACGCCGTCCCCGCGAGCCCGCCGGCGATGTTCTCGCCCGAGATCGCGACCATCAGCCGCAGCATCCGCGGCTCCACCCCCGTCTGGTGCAGCATCAGCAAATGGCTGAACCCGTCGATCCCCGCCCCGCCCAGCGCGAGGTCGGCATAGAGCAGGTTCGAGATCGCCGCGACGATCCCGCCGACCAGCAGCGTCGGCATCCGCCCCCATGCCGCGAGCATCACCCCGCCCAGCGCAACCCCGACGATCGTCATCACCACCCCGAATATCTTCGACGCGAACGCGACTTCGTCGTTCGAATAGCGCAGCTCGCCGAGATAGAAGGGAAAGGCGAACGGCGCCCAGATCGAGTCGGCGATGCGATAGAGCAGGATCACCGCGAGCACGAGCAACGCGCCCCAGCGCAGCCGCTGGACGATCTCGGCCAGCGGCAGGATCAGCGCGCGATAGCTATGATTGGCAAAGGCCTGGAGTGCGCCCGCGCCCGGCTCCGCACCGGCCGCGCGCGGCAGCCGGTTGGTCCATCCCGCAACCATTGCGGGCAGGATCACCGTGGCGACGATGATCCACGGCCCCCAGGTCTGGGTGAACGCCCCGGCGGACGGTGCGGTCGCGCCTGGCGCGGGGGGCGTGAGCGCCGCTACCATGAAGCTGCCGAGCATGAAGATCGCCCAGGTCCAGCACAGCGCCACGATCCCCAGCGCGATCCCGCGCTGTTGCCGCGCGGGCACCGAATGCCCCGCCAGCGGCGAGGTTTCGTCGGCGGCATCGCGCTTCGCCTCGGGGATGAACAGCGTCATCGCGAGTGCCGCGAGCATCACGAAGCCGAACCCGACATAGACCGTCGGCCAGCTCACCCGCGCCGCCAGCACCAGCGCGAGCGCCCCCCCGGTGAGCGCCGCGAACCGGTTGCCGAGCTGGTAGATCGCCGAGAGCAGCTCGACCGTCGCGGCTTCGTCGGCGACTTCGATCCGCCAGGCGTCGATCACCACGTCCTGCGTCGCCGAAAGGAACGCCGCGATCACCGCCAGCACGGCGAAGCTGCCGATCGCCGTCACGGGATCGGTCGCGGCGAGCATCCACAGCAACGCCGCCAGCGCGCCCTGGCACAGCACCAGCCACGATCGCCGCCGCCCTAGCCGCCCGAGCAGCGGCAGGCGCAGTCGGTCGACCACCGGCGACCACAGGAATTTGAAGGCATAGGCCAGCCCGATCCACGACAGCACGCCGATCGTCGCCAGGCTCACCTTGAGCTCGCCCAGCCACGCGTTGAGCGTCCCGATCAGCAGCACGAACGGCAGCCCCGATGCAAAACCCAGCACGAGCATCGCGCCCGTCTTGCGATTGCGCAACGCAGCGCGCAGCAGCGCCCACCCCTTTAGTCTGTCGCTCAACCTTGCACCCTCGCTTCAATGGCGTGGAAACTAGCGAAAAGCTGGGGGAAGGATAGCCATGAATGCGCCCGGCGGTGTGCGTATGCGGCGCGTCGCACAGGGGTACGCCGGAGGGCGCCCGACGCGCGCGGGCGCGCACCCTCGGGGGAATGCGGATCGGGGTTTCCCCCAATGCCGCCGCGCCCGCGGGTGGGCTATAAAGGAGCAAGCTCAACAGGATCGCCCGCCATGCCGCTCCGTCGTCCGCACCACCCGATCCACGCCCAGTCCGCGGGCGCGCCGCCGGAACGTCTTCCCCCGATGATGGGACTCCTCATCGCGCTGGGGCTGTCGTCGATCTTCTGGGCGGCGATTATCGCGGTGGTGCTGCTCCGCTGATCGCTACGCCGCCGAGCGGAACAGGCTGAATCCGGTCGGCAGCCGCTTCGGGTCCATCCCGCCGGTCACTGCCTCGATTGCGCCGATCGCGGCCAGCAGGTCGCGCGGCGAATAGGGTTTGGACAGGCATCCCGCCGCCAGCGACTTCGCCTCGCCCGGGCAATTGCCCGTCACGAACAACACCTGGATGCCCGCGGCATGCGCCGCACGGGCGACATCGACCCCGCTTCCGTCGGACAGGTTGACGTCGACCAGCACAAGCTCGATCGCGGCGCCGCTGCCGATCGCGGCCAGCGCATCGACGACCGAATCGACCGTCGCCACGATCTGAAAACCCTCGGCCCCCAGGAAATGCTCGGTATCGAACGCAACCAAAGGTTCGTCCTCCACGATCAAGACCCGCTCGATCAGACGCTTCTTCTTACCGAACAACATAAGCCCCGCCTTCACCCGGGGCAGCGCAGAAACGCCCCCCGACACCTCCGTAACGCGCGAAAACCCTTTCAGCGCCGCAATATTTTTTGCTCGACCCGACATTATCGCTATATCGCGCGAGTGTCCCCAACCAGCCCCCCCGAAACCCAGCGCATCGCAAAGCTGCTCGCCCGTGCCGGAATCGCGTCGCGTCGTGAGATCGAGCGCATGATTGCCGAGGGGCGTATCGCCCTGAACGGCGTCCCTCTAGATACCCCGGCGACGTTGCTGGCCTCGCTCGACGGCGTGACCGTCGACGGCGATCCGGTCGCGGCCCCGGCCCCGGCCCGGCTGTTCCGCTATCACAAGCCCGCCGGGCTGCTGACGGCGGAGCGCGACTTTACCGGGCGCCCGACGATCTACGACAATCTGCCGCCGGGCCTCCCGCGCGTCATGCCCGTCGGCCGGCTCGACCTGAACACCGAGGGGCTGTTGCTCCTCACCACCGATGGCGAGCTGAAGCGCGCGCTCGAACTGCCCTCGGTCGGAGTCGAGCGCAGCTATCGCGCCCGCGCTTACGGCCAGGTCAGCCAGGAGCAGCTCGAAGACCTGATGCTCGGCATCGAGATCGAGGGCGTGCGCTACGGATCGATCAACGCCAATATCGAACGGCGCACGGGCGCGAACCTGTGGATCGAAATGACGCTGACCGAGGGCAAGAACCGCGAAGTGCGGCGCGTGCTCGAACATCTCGGGCTCCAGGTCAGCCGGCTGATCCGCACCCGCTATGGCCCCTTCTACCTGGGCGACCTGCCGCCGGGCGATGTCGACGAGATCCGCCAGAGCGACCTCACCACCTTCCGCACCGTGCTGGCGAAGCCGGGCGGCGGCAAGGCGGCGTCGAACCTGCAATTCTCGGTCCGTGCCCGCGTGGCCGAGCCGCGCCCACGTGCCGACTCCGACGCGCCGCAGCGCGCCCGCGCCAATGCCGTCGAGCCCGAGCGTCCGCGCTCGCGGCCTGCGGCACCCGCCGCCCCGCGCCCCCGCCCCGCACCCGTGGCCGAGCGTCCTCGGGAGGAAGGCCCGCCCCCCGGCGCCGCGCGCGGGCGTGGCCGCACCCTGCCGCCAGGAACCGAACGGCCTCCCCGCGACAGCGAACGGCCCCGCCGTGATGCGCCCCAGCCCCGCAGGGACGCCGATCAGCCTCGCCGGGACGCGCCACAGCCTCGCCGCGACGCCCCTGGCCCCGGCGTCCGCGCGCGCCCGGTTCGGCCTGGGGATGATCGCCCGCGCCGCGACGGCCCCGCCGCCGCGCCCCGCACCCGGCCCGACCAGCGCGAGGCGGCGCGTCCCGAGCGTACGCCCCGCGCGCCGCAGTTCACGCCGCGCCAGACCCCCGGCGCCAAGCCCTATGCCCCGCGCGAGACCGCCGGCGACGTCGCCAAGCCCGCCCGCGCTGCCCGCGCCCGCGCGCACCGCGATACGCTGGAGCCGCGCGCCGGCGAGATCGCCGATCGTCCGCGCACGACGCGTCCCCCGCGAAGCGGTCCGCCCGGCACCGGCCCCAAGCCGAAACCCGGCGGCAAGCCGCGCAGCGGCGGTCCCGCCGATGGTCGCGGGCGCCCCGCGCGTCCTCCCCGCCCAACCCGGACCCGTAAATAATGCGCATCATCTCCGGCACCTGGCGCGGCCGTCCGCTCATCGCGCCAAAGGGCGAGGTCACGCGCCCCACGGCGGATCGCATGCGCGAGGCGCTGTTCTCGATGCTCACCAGCCGGCTGGGCAGTTTCGAGGGGCTCGCCGTCGCCGATCTGTTCGCCGGGTCGGGCGCGCTGGGGCTGGAAGCATTGTCGCGCGGTGCCGCGACCTGCCTGTTCGTCGAGCAGGACCGCGCCGCGATCGACGCGCTCAAGGCCAATATCGCCAAGCTGGGCGCGACCGGCGCCGATGTCCGCCCGACCTCGGTGCTGGCGCTCGGCGCGGCGCCCAAGCCGCTCGACGTCATCCTGATGGACCCGCCCTATGGCACCGGCGCGGGCGCCGTCGCGCTCGACAAGCTGGGACGGCTCGGCTGGGTCGGCCCCGCGACCTGGATCAGCATCGAGACGGCCAAGGCCGAGGAACTCGACATCGCGGGCTATGTCGCCGACGCCACCCGCGTCCACGGCAAGGCCCGGCTGACCCTGCTCCGCCCGGCCTGACCGCAGATCTGAGCGCGTCGCCCTCACCCTTCCCACCGCCTTCGGCGGCGGGCCCCTTCCCTCTCCCGTTGGGAGAGGGAGGGAGCGGCGAAGCCGCGGAAGGGTGAGGGTGACGACGGTGCAATGCGACACCCCCGCCCCTGACCGCGAGCGCCCCGCCCTATAGCCAGGGCGCCAGCGTATATTGCACCGCGCGCGGCGCGCCGCCGCCGCTCGCGACGGTCAGCGTCACCTGCTTGCCCGGCCCGCCCGCGATCGCGCGGAGCAGTTCGGGGAAGGCGCCGGTGACCACATCGCCCTTTTTCAGCCCCGCCGCCGCCGCGGGGCTCCCGGTGCCGACATCGGCGATCGTCGCGCCGCCGTCCTTGCGCTGGTCCAGCCACAGCCCCGACAATGGGTAGCTATTCCATCCCTTGGTCACGCCGTTGCGCGCCGCCCACACCGTCCCGCTCGACGCCTGGGTCGTTAGATTCAGCCGCTGGAGGACGCCCAGCCCCAGCAGGCCATTCTGGCGGGAAACCGTGCCCGGCGCGTTGACCATGACCAGCGGGCGCTCGAACGTGAACTCGCCCACGCTCAGCGTCGTGCCGCGCACATAGCGCGACGGGATGCCCTCGCGCCCGAACCCCTTGGCCTGGGTCGGGGCATAGGGCTTGCTGTCGTCCCACAACCCGCTGCGCGCCGCCGCGCGGCCCGACAGCAGCGCATCCATCGACGCGCCGGTATCGAGCACCAATTCGGTCGCGAAGCCGTCGATCGACACGTCGATTTCGATCCGCGGCGCGATCCGTTCCTTGGTGAAATGCGACGGGAGCTTCTTCAGCCCGGCAAAGTCGCCCCGCCCGTCGGGATAGACCCGCCACTCGCCCTTCACGAAGTCGAAGTCGCTGTCATAGCTGGTGAACATGCCCGAGCCAAAGCCGCCGACGCCCTCGCCATCGATCGAGCGCGCGCCGGCGAAGACCATGTCGGCAAAGCGCGTCCCGCTGGCCAGCCGGACTTCCTTGGCGATGTACCAGCCATAATCGCTGACGCCGCCGCCGATCCCGTAGCGCGGCTGGCCCTTGGTCTTTTCCAGTCCGATCGACTTGGCGAAGTCATCGGTTATGAAGCTCAGCGCGCTGCCGGTGTCGATCAGGAAGAAATGCGGCCCCTTGCCTTCGATCAGCGCGGCGATCCACACGCGGCCCTTTTCGAGCGCGATGCTGTTGACGATCGGCGGACGCCCCGCCGCCAGTGCGCGCGACACCGGAACCGCTGCCGCGACGACCGCAGCGCCCCCTGCCATGATACCGCGCCTGCTGATTCGCATCGTCCGAACTCCTTTAGGTAACCAACGATAATCAAACGCGATTACGGAATGAAGCCGCTATCTGCGCCGAGTCAGCGCCAGCCCCGCCAGGCTTAGCGCCCCCGCGCCCGCCAGATAGGCGCCGACCAGCCAGAGCCCGCCCTGCTTCACCAGCGTCTCCGCGATGAACGGCGTCAGCCCGCCGCCGATGATCCCGCCCAGGTTGAACGTCACCGACACGCCGGTATAGCGCACCCGCGCCGGGAACAGGCTGGGCAGCCAGCCGCCAAGCGGGCCATAGACGAACCCCATCACGAACAGCGCCAGCGCCAGCCATGCGAAAACGCCGAGCAGCGCGTTGGCGGTGACCAGCGCCGCCATCGCCATGCCCACGGGCAGCGTCGCGATGCACCCGAGCACCAGCACGCGCGCGGCGCTGGTCCGATCGGCCAGCACGACTGCGGCGACGATCCCCGCCGCCATGAACAGGATTGCCGCCAGCTCGATCGCGAGGAAGGTCTCGCGGCCATAGCCCAGCGTCTTGGTCCCATAGCCGATCACGAACACCGTCGAGATGTAGAACAGCGCGAAACACGCCACGGTCCCCACCGTGCCGGCGATCGTCGGCAGCCAATGCGCGCGGAGCAACTCGCCCAGCGGCACTTTGGGCGGCGGCGCGGCATGTTGCGCCTCGACGAAGGCGGGGGTCTCGGTGAGCGTCACGCGCACCCACAGCCCGAGCGCGACGAGCAGCGCGCTGGCGAGGAAGGGCAGCCGCCAGCCCCATTCGCGAAACTGCTCGTCGGTGAGCAGCGCGCCGAGGATCAGGAAAAAGCCATTGGCGAAGATGAAACCGACCGGCGCGCCCATCGGCGGGAAGGCGCCGTAGCGATTGGCCCATCCCGGCGGCGCATTCTCGACCGCGAGCAGCGACGCCCCGCCCCATTCGCCGCCCAGCCCCAGCCCCTGCCCGAAGCGCAACAGGCACAGCAAAGCGGGCGCGACCCAGCCAAGCACCGCGTAGCCCGGCAGGAACGCGATGAGCACCGTCGAGAGCCCCATCAGCATCAGCGACGCGACCAGGGTCGACTTGCGCCCCATCCGGTCGCCGAAATGGCCGAACACCAGCCCGCCCAGCGGCCGCGCGAAAAAGGCGACGCTGAAGCTGGCATAGGACAAAAGCTGCTGGAGCGCGGGGTCCTGCGAAGGGAAGAAGAGCGTCGGGAACACGAGCGCGGCGGCAGTCGCGTAGATATAGAAATCGTAAAACTCGACCGACGTGCCCACCAGGCTGGCGAACAGGATGCGGCGGTGCGATGCCGGTGCGGCGCTTGCTGTGGTCATGTGGATCCCCTCCGCGGCTCTGGTCGAACCTGCGGAGGCTCGGGTCAACCTGTTTCGCGCGTCCCGTTCATCGCCGCGACAGTTTCGGCTGGGTACCAAAACATCACCTTCAAAGCACCGAAAATGGGAGTCGGGCAATGCAGGATTCGATCGCACGCCGCTATCTGACCTCGGCGATCTTCGCGCTCGCAATGGGCGTTCTGGTGGCGCACTGGAACCCGATGGACCACGTCAAGGCCGACCTTCGCGCCGACACGCACGGGATCAAAGTCAGCCTTCAGGTCGCCGAACGCGCGCTGGAAAGCTGCACCGACCGGGTGTGACGCGGGGTTATGGCGTCCCCCTCACCCTTCCCACCGCCTGCGGCGGCGGGCCCCTTCCCTCTCCCGAGGGGAGAGGGAGTTTGAGTGTCCGCATCCCTCTCCCATCGGGAGAGGGAGGGAGCGCCAAAGGCGCGGAAGGGTGAGGGTGACGCGGTCAGCCTAACAGGCTCAGAGCCCGAACATCTTCACTGCGTTGAGCATCAGCCAGTAGAGCCCACCCGACAGCGCCATCGCGGCGGGCAGCGTCAGCAGCCATGCCGCGGCGAGCTGCATGATGGTGCGGCTCTGGAGCCCCGCGCCGCTCGCCACCGAAGCGCCCGCGACGCCCGACGACAGGATGTGCGTCGTCGACACCGGCAACCCGAAGCGATCGGCCGCCAGGATCGTCCCCGCCGCGACCAGCTCGGCGGTCGCGCCCATGCCATAGGTCATGTGGGTCTTGCCGATCCGCTCGCCGACCGTGACCACGATCCGCTTCCAGCCGATCATCGTTCCCAGCCCCAGCGCGATCGCGACGACGATCTTCACCCATAGCGGAATGAAGCGCGTGCCGGCCTCCAGCTTGGACTGATAGTCCTTGATCGCCGCGCCCTCGGCCTCGGTGAACACGCCGGGCTGCTTCGCTGCCAGCTTGGTGGTGTCGAGCACCAGATACATGTCGTTGCGGACGTTCGACGTCGCCTCGGCGGGGACTGCGCCCAGCGAGCCATAGCCGGCGACGCGCGCGCTCAGGTCCTTCGACAGGCTCTCCAGCGCGCCGAACACCTCGGGCGTGTCCGCCTTGCGATGCTGGAGCGCGTCGGTCAGCGTCACCCGGGCCGCCTCGGGCGTCATGTCCGGGCCACCCTTCGCATCGAACGCCGCGGTCGCGACATTGGCGGTCTGGATGAACGCCGGCGTCGCGCTGGCCGGCGCCGTGCGGTTGAGCGCATAGGCGGTCGGCGCGCAGCCGATCAAGATGAGCATGATCAGCCCCATCCCCTTCTGCCCGTCGTTCGAGCCATGGCTGAACGATACCGCGGTGCAAGTGAAGATCAGCAGCGCGCGGATGCCGCGCGGCGGGGGGGTATCGCCCTTGGGCGGGCTGTACAGCTCGGGCTTGCGGATCACCATCCGCATCGTGAGCAGCAGCAGCAGCGCCGCGCCGAACCCGATCAGCGGCGCCATCCACAGCCCGGTCATCACCTTCTGGACCTGCGCCCAGTCGACGCCTGCGGTGCCGCCACGCGAACCCGCCATGATCAGCTGGTTGGCAAGCCCGACGCCGAGGACCGAGCCGATCAGCGTGTGCGACGAAGAATTGGGCAGTCCGAAATACCAGGTGCCGAGGTTCCACAGCACCGCCGCGAGCAGCAGCGCGAAGATCATCGCGAACCCGCCGGTGCTGCCGACGTTCAGGATCAGGTCGACCGGCAACAGCGTGATGATCGAATAGGCGACCGCGCCCGACGACACCATCACACCCAGAAAGTTGAAGAAACCCGACCAGATCACCGCAAAATTCGCCGGCATCGCATTGGTGTAGATCACCGTCGCGACCGCGTTCGCCGTGTCGTGGAAGCCGTTGACGAACTCGAACCCGAGCGCAATCACCAGCGCGAGGACAAGGAACGCGAAGGCGCCGATCGCCAGCTCCTCGCCCACTCCCCGCGTGTCGGTCAGCACGCTCCATCCGGCAAAAGCCAGCCCGCCCAGCAGGATCGCTGCGAACAGCGCCTTGGCGAGCGGAGGGGTCCGATAGTCGAATCGGGGACCCCGTGGCGTGTCAGCCTGCGGGGCCTGGTCCAGTGCGAGAGTGGCCATGATGTCGCGCCTCTGGGCGCGGTCTGTGACAATGTGATGACAGAGGCGTTACAGCCCCGGCGCGCCCGGTCAGAACTCGAACTGGAGGAACGCCCTGGGCCCCGATCGCGTGCCGCGTCCCGCGATCCGCTCCAGCCACGCAAGCCCGATCTCGGCGCCCCCGCGCGGCTGGAGCGTGATACTGGGGCCTAGATACTGCTCCCCGCGGGGCGCGAGCATCGGATCGCCGCCGATCCGCGCCAGCCGCCCCGACGCCTCGCCCCCCAGCCAGACGCCGCCGATCCGGCGCTGGATCGACGCGGCATAGGCGATCCCCGTCCCGCTTGCCCCATCTTCGCGAACGGTGCGGACGATCGGATTGACCTGGAGCCACCACTTCGCGCCGCGACTCTCGAAAAGCCCGCGCACCTCGATCTCGTGCAGTCGCCCCCCGGCGCCCAGCGAGGCCTGCGCCTCCACGCCGAGCCCGATGGGCCGCGTCTCCGGATCGGAAAACCGGACCAGCGCGGCCAGCCCGGCGGATTCGATGCGCCCGTCCTCGAACTCGACTTCGCCGCCCAGCGCGAGCCGATCGGAAATTCCCGCCAGCGCCTCGATCGATTGCCCGCCGGGGCCGCCAAATATCTCGGCCTGCATCTCGCCCGCGCTTGGCTCGATCTGCTCGAGCTGCTCCACCTGCGCCAGCGCGGGCGTGGCGAGCATCAGGGCGATGCAGTAGAGGAGCGGGCGCATGCCCCTCCTTATAGACGATCCTCAGAGACAGGTCGTGCGGACAACCTTGGTCACCGTGCCCGCGGCATCGCGTTCCTCGACGCGCCCGGGCTCGCATTTCGGAGTCGCGCCGTTCTGGCCGGTCCGCCACGCGAACACCGCCGCCGTCACTGCGATCGCCAGCACGATCCCCAACCGCAGCTTCCGGTCCCGCAAACGCATTGCCTGTCTCCTTCGCCGCCCCTCTAGCGCCCAGGCGCGATCGGAAGCAACTTGCCCGCGCGCTTCGCGTTCCCTACCTGTTCGCCGATGAGTCTTCCTGCCCCCGCCCCCGACGATGCCCCCTATCTGCGGGGCCTGAACGATCCCCAGCGCGATGCCGTGCTGACGACCGAGGGGCCGGTGCTCGTGCTCGCGGGTGCGGGCACGGGCAAGACCGCGGCACTCACTGCGCGGCTCGCGCACCTGCTCTATACCCGGAAGGCCTATCCGTCGGAGATCCTGTCGGTCACCTTCACCAACAAGGCGGCGCGCGAGATGCGCGAGCGGGTCGGGCGGCTGGTGGGCGACGCGGTCGAGGGGATGCCGTGGCTCGGCACCTTCCACGCGATCGGCGCCAAGATGCTGCGCCGCCATGCCGAGCTGGTGGGATTGCAGAGCAACTTCACCATCCTCGACACCGACGACCAGTTGCGCCTGCTCAAACAGCTCATCACCGCCGCCGACCTCGACGAAAAGCGCTGGCCCGCCCGCGCGCTGGCGGGGCTGATCGATCAGTGGAAGAACAAGGGGCTGACCCCGAAGGACATCGACGCCGGCCAGTCCGAGCTCTACGCCAATGGCAAGGGACAGGCGCTGTACGCGCTGTACCAGGACCGGCTGCGCACGCTCAACGCCTGCGATTTCGGCGACCTGCTGCTCCACATGCTGACGATCCTGCGCACCGACCGCGAGGTGCTCCAGCTCTATCAGCAGCGCTTCCGCTACATCATGGTCGACGAATATCAGGACACCAACAGCGTCCAATATCTCTGGCTCCGCCTGCTCGCGCAGGAGCGGCGCAACCTGTGCTGCGTCGGCGACGACGACCAGTCGATCTATTCATGGCGCGGCGCGCAGGTCGAGAATATCCTGAAGTTCGAGAAGGACTTCCCCGGCGCCAAGGTGATCCGGCTCGAACAGAATTACCGCTCGACTCCGCACATCCTGGCCGCCGCGTCGGGCGTCATCGCCAATAATGGCGGGCGGCTGGGCAAGACCTTGTGGACCGAGAAGGACGCGGGCGAAAAGGTCAAGGTCCTCGGCATCTGGGACGGCCCCGAGGAAGCGCGCCGAGTCGGCGACGAGATCGAGGCGCTCCAGCGCGGCGGCACCAGCCTCGACGACACCGCGATCCTGGTGCGCGCGCAGCACCAGACTCGCGAGTTCGAGGATCGCTTCATCGCGATCGGCCTGCCCTATCGCATCATCGGCGGCTTCCGCTTCTACGAGCGGCAGGAAATCCGCGACGCGCTCGCCTATCTGCGCGTCGTCGCGCAGCCCGCCGACGACCTCGCCTTCGAACGGATCGTCAACACGCCCAAGCGCGGGCTTGGCGACAAGGCGCTGGCCAAGGTCCATCAATTCGCGCGCGGCGCGGGGTTGCCGCTGATGAGTGCGGCGGCGCGTATCCTCGACACCGACGAGCTGACGCCGCAGGCCCGCCGCGCGCTCGGCAACCTGATCGGCGACATCGCGCGCTGGCGCAGCATGGGCGACACGCTGCAACACCCCGATCTCGCGCGGATCGTGCTCGACGAGAGCGGCTATACTGCGATGTGGCAGGCCGATCGCACCGCCGAGGCGGCGGGGCGGCTGGAAAACCTCAACGAACTCGTCCGCGCGATGGAGGAATATGAATCGCTGACGGCATTCCTCGAACATGTCAGCCTCGTCATGGACAATGAGAGCAATGCCGAGGAGCCCAAGGTCACGATCATGACGATCCACGCCGCCAAGGGGCTCGAATTCGACACGGCATTCCTCGTCGGGTGGGAGGAAGGCATCTTCCCCTCGCAGCGCGCGCTCGACGAAGGCGGGCTCGCCAGCCTCGAGGAGGAACGCCGCCTCGCCTATGTCGCGATCACCCGCGCGCGGCGACAGGCGACGATCCTCCACGCCGCCAATCGCCGCATCTATGGCCAATGGACGAGCAGCCTGCCCAGCCGCTTCATCGCCGAGCTCCCGCCCGAGCATGTGAACGAGGAAAGCAGCATGTCGGGCGGCGCATCGCTGTGGCGCGCCAACTGGAGCGACCGCGCCGATCCGTTCGAGGATGTCGGGCGCGGCACCGGGCGCGGCCCGGGCTGGCAGCGCGCGGCGGGCGTCGATGCGAAGAACCCCGGCGGCGGCTTCACCGCGCGCACCTTTACGCGCGAGGCGCCGCGGGTGCTGGAGAGCCGCGCCAGTGCCGTCAGCTTCGGCGCGAAGCCGCGCGGCGACCTGTCGCTCGGGATGCGGGTGTTCCACCAGAAATTCGGCTATGGCCTGATCGCCGAGATCGAGGGCAACAAGCTGGAGGTCGATTTCGAGACGGCGGGCCGGAAACGCGTGATGGACAGCTTTGTGAGCCTGGGTTGAACGCGCCGCTCGTCTTCTATCCCAACGCCTCCGCGGTGCAGACGCGGCGCATGCTGGCGGTTGCGGGCGGCGCGGCGGCACTGGCGTTGCTGTGGATGGCGCTGCGCTCGGGCAACGATCCGCTGGGCTGGAAACTGGGCTGCGCGGTGGCGGCGACGCTGTGCGCGTGCCTCGCCGGGGCGTGCCACCGCGCGGCCCAGCGCGTGGCGGATGCCCGCCGCAATGGCGAGCCCCAGCTTGTCATCGACGATTTCGGCATAAGCCTGCGCGGCGATCTGCGGTGGCGCCCGACGCGCATCCCCTGGTCACGGATTCGCACGATCAGCGCAGTGCCCGACGACAAGGGCGTGTCGATCATCCTGCAGGGCAAGCTGCGCCCCTATGGATCGCATGTCGATGTCCGGCTTGAGGACGGCGTCGATGTCGATGGCCTGGAGGAACGCCTCGCCCGCTTCACGCCCCGCCTGCCCACGCTCCACTAGGCGCGTTGGCGTTGCCGGAGCGCCACCGCCCCCTCCTACAGATACCGCATCCATGCGGCACCGCTTCTGCGTTTCACCGCGGCGAACCGGCGGCACAGGAACCAGCACGGCACAGCGACAGCCCCCGCTAACAGCCACAGGCTCGCGACATTGGGCACGCTGACCAGCGCCGGCCCGCTGTGCGTCGCCAGCCCGGCAACCCGGTTTATCGCGTGGAGCAGGTACAGATGGAGCAGGTAGAAAAACAGCGGAGCCGCGCCGAATACCGCCAGCATGCGGACCAGCCCGCCGCCCCATCGCTCCAACGCGGCCAATAGCAGCAAGCCGATGCCCAGCGTCAGCAGCAGGAAATCGGCGGACGGCGGATATTTGGTCAGGTTGAGCAGGCGCATCGCCGTCGTCAGCGCGTCGCCCTGCACCTGCCATGGCACGGGCTCGCCATAGCCGTTCAGCGCCCGCAGCAGCGCGAACAGCAGCAATGCGCCGGCGCCGGTGGCTGCCAGCCGCCGTTGCCGCGCAACGGGCGCCACCTGCCGCGCGAACCACGGGCCGAGCGCATAGCCCAGCGCGATGACTCCGACCCACGGCAAGACGGGATAGGACGTGCGGGCACGCGCGCCCCCGGGAAGCTCGATAAATCCGCGCTCGTGCAGCACCGACCACAGGACGTGCCCCGGCCCGCCGGGCGGGGCGGCGATCCCGTCGAGCAGATTATGCCCGAATGCCAGCAGCACGCCGATACCGATCAGCGCCGGCCTGGGCAGGTATAGCAGCGCCGCGAGCGCGACCATCGACAGCCCGATCGCCCAGATGACCTGCAGGTATATGACCGAAGGGGTCGGATCGAAGGTCCAGGCGAAGTTCACCACGGTCCATTCGAGCACGATCAGGAACAGCCCCCGCTTCAGCAGGAACCCCGCCGCCGCCCCCCGCCCGCCCCGCGCATCGCCGTACAGCGCGGCGGCAAGCCCGGTGAGGAGCACGAACACCGGCGCGCACAGATGCGCGAGCAGCCGTGTGAAGAACAGTTCCGGCGGCGTGGTCGCCAGGTCCATGGGGTCGCGGACCTGCGCGTGCAGGTAAAAGAATTCGCGGCTGTGATCGACCAGCATCAACAGCATGACGACGCCCCGCAGCGCGTCGATCGACGCGATTCGCGCGGAGGGAATTGGGGTGGCGGAGGTGCTTGACATACCGGCAATCATAGGAAATTGGGATGTTACATCATCACACGAAAGGCAACCCCTTGCGCGCATCGATCCTGTTCGCCGCCACGACCTCCCTTGCCATCGCCGGCCCCGCTCTGGGCAATGATCGCCACGTTCCAACCGACGACGCCAAGGTCGGGGCGGAGGGCTGGGACAGCGAGATCGTCGTCCTCGGCACCCGCGAAACCCCCGCCGATCCCACGCTTTCCTCGGGCAAGACGACCGAGCGCATGTCGCAATCGAGCCGCTCGATCGAGCGCGATCTGCTCGCGGCGGCGGGCGCGTATCGGCTGGCGGACGCGCTGGAACTGGTGAGCGGAGTCAGCAACCAGAATAATCGCGGCGGAATCATGGACAATTTCGCGATCCGCGGCTTCCTGGGCACGCCCGATGGCGGCGCCGAATATTATGTCGACGGATTCCTCGCCAACCGCGGCATGGCCCCGCCGCGCGACCCCGCCACCGCCGAACGGATCGAATTGCTGAAGGGGCCATCGGGCGCCCTGTTCGGCGACATCGATCCCGGCGGCCGCGTGAACCTCGTCAGCAAGACCCCCAGGTTCGAACGCGCCGCCTCCGCGACCTTCACCTATGGATCCTTCGACACGAAGCGCGTCGAGCTGGACGCCACCGGACCGCTTTCCTCGACGCTCGCCGCGCGCATCGTGTTCGCGGCGGAGGATAGCGACGGCTGGCGCGATTTCGTGACGCTGCGCCGCCGCGTCGTCGCCCCCTCGCTCACCTGGGCACCCTCGGACGGCGCGCGGGTGACCTATATCGGCGAGATCACGCAATTCGATGCGCCGTTCGACCGCGGCGTCCCCGCGATCGCCGGCGACGCCAACGCCGTGCCGCGCAACCTTTTCTATGGCGAGCCGGGCGACGGGGTGACGCGCTTCAGGAACCAGCGACATCAGCTGACGGGGGTGTTCGGCCTGGGCGACGGATGGACGCTCAACACCGGCATCGCCTATCGCACGGGCACGCTTCAGGGCTATTCGTCCGACCACACATCGCTGCGCGCCGACGGGCGGACGCTGTGGCGCCAGCGCCGGCTGCGCGACTATTCGGTGGACGATCTGTCGGCGCGCGCGGAATTGTCGGGCAGCGTCGGCGCGCACCAGATCGCGATCGGCGTGAAGGGCTATTATCTCGACTATCACGACAAATATCTCCGCCGCAGCCCCAACGCCTCTGCCCCCTATGCGATCGATGTCTATGCGCCGGTCTATGGCGGCACCGCGCCGACCCCGGTCCCCTTCGTCGACAACCGCGAGAAGCGCTGGGCGGGCACCGTCTATGTGCAGGACATGTGGGACGTCACCGGGCGGCTGACGCTGCTCGGCGGCCTGCGCATCGACCCGTATCGCCAGCGGCTGCGCAACAACCTGACCGGCGTCACCGGGCGCAATGTCGATGCGCCGGTCAACGGGCGTGTCGGGGCGCGCTATCGCGTCAGCGACGTGCTGGCCCTCCATGCGAACTGGGGCGAGAGCTTCCTGCTCAATTCGGGCACCGACCGCAACGGCGACGGCTTCGCGCCCGAGCGCGGGCATGGCTATGAGATCGGCGCCAGCGCGGCGTGGCGCGGCGTCAACCTCGCGGCGACGTGGTTCGACATCACGAAACAGGGGATCCTCACCAACGACCCGACCGATCCGGGCTATCTCGCGCCGGTGGGCAAGCTGACCAGCCACGGAATCGAATTCGACGCGTCGGCAAATCTCGACCGCCACTGGCAGGTCGTCGCAAACTATGCCTGGACGCATGCCCGCACCGACGACGCGACCTTCGCGACCGATCGGGTGCTCGACGTCCCGACGCACAGCGGCACGCTGTTCCTCGTGGGACGCTATCTCGACGCCGACGGGCGCGGCCCCTCGCTCAGCGGCGGCGTCACCTATGTCGGTGATCGTGCGGGCGCCATCGACACCAGCGGCCTCGTGCTGCCGGCCTATGCGAAGGCGAAGGCCGCGGCCGAATATGCGTTCTCGCCGCGCGTGTCGGTCCGGCTGGAAGCGGACAACCTGTTCGACGCGCACTATGCGCAAAGCTCGTACAGCCCGGTATGGGTGTTCCCGGGCGCGCCGCGGACGGTGCGCGCCAGCCTGAAGATTCGCGTTTGAGGTGCAAGATTTCACGCCCGTTCATTACGCCTTCAGGCATATTGCTGGAACGTTTCCACGTCGTCAGCCGTAAGGGCGCGGATAAGAGGAGAATCCAATGAAGCATTTCACCTGCCTGGCAGCGATCGCCGTCGCCACTCTGTCGGTCGCCACCCCGGCGACGGCACAGACCGGAGGCGCACGCTATAGCGCGAGCCAGGACGAGGAGGCGCGGTTCGACGCTGCGCAGCGTCGCTTCGACAGCGAATATGAGGCGTTTCAGCAGGCGATCGAGCGCTATCGCCGCTTCCGCGCGACCAACACCGGCTGGAACGGTGGCCCGCCGCCGCCCCCGCCGCGCGTAGATCCCCGCGATGCTGCGCAGGAGGACTGGGATGCCCAGCGCTATTATCGCCAGGGCAATTACCAGGAACGCGTGCTGACGCGTGAGGACCGAGTCTATCGCGGTGAGGATGGCCGCTATTATTGCCGCCGTCCCGATGGCACCGCGGGCCTCGTTGTCGGCGCGGCAGCCGGCGGGCTGTTCGGCAATGTCATCGCCGGGCGCGGGTCGCGCACCGTCGGCACGTTGCTCGGTGCAATTGCCGGCGGCGCGCTCGGCAACTCGATCGACCGCAACAACCAGGAAGTCCGCTGCCGCTGATCGGCCGAAGCATTTTCGAGTTGACCGCTCACGGTCAACGACTCGGAAAATGCGGCAACCAAGACTAACGGCACCGACGCCGCCGCCCTTTCGGGGGCGGCGGCGCCACGGCCTTCAGACCGTGGCTTCGCGGAAGGAAATAGTCTCGGGCTTGGGCAGGCCATTGGCAGTATATTCGGCCACCAGCTCTTCCTTGCGCGCGCGGAGCTGATCGCCCAGCGCGTCCATGTCGAGCCCGGCACGCCGCGCCTGGGAGAACATGCCCTCCATGCGCATTTCCTCTTCGCCGACATGGTGCTCGATCTGCTCGGAGAGCACGCTCACCTTGGCTTCGTAAAACGCGTCGTCGGGGCCGCCCGCCTCGATCTCGGCGATCAGCACCTTGGCGCCGTCATGCTCGACATAGGCTTCCTTGAGCATATCGTCGTCGATCTTGCCTTCGCACGCCGGGTAGAAAATCTCTTCCTCGATCTTGGCGTGGACGGTCAGCTCGAGGCAGATCTGCCGCGCGATCTTGGCCTTGCGACCGTCGCCGCTCGCCTTTTCGAATTGCTCGAACAGATCTTCGACGGTGCGGTGGTCCGCCTTTAAAAGCGCAATCGCGTCCTGCTTGGTATCAGCCATGGAAAATGCCTCCTTGTTCCAGAGGCATAAGCCGATCACCCGGCGCTTCGTTCCACGGGCTTTACAGTTGCGAGTCGTTCGCGGGAGGCTCGATCGCCATCAGCGTCACACCGGCATATTTGGCCGCCTCGGGCTGGAACATATCGCTCGCCTCGAACGGGCGCTGGAGCAGCTGCAGGTCGTTGAGCCCATCGAGCTTGAACACCCCCATCTTCGGCTCGCGGGGCAGCATCCCTTCGCGCGACACGACGAAGGCGTCGACGTAGAGCGCCGCGTTGCGGGTATAGAGGATGTGCGGCGCAAGGATCATCCGCGTGCGATTATACGTCGCAGAGAGGCAAAGCTGGCGGACGATCGCTTCGAGCACGGTCGGTGTCGCACCGCTCGGCCCATCGGGGCGCTCGGCTTCGAGAGTCAGTTTCATACCCCTTCATATCGCGCATTGCTGCGCCGCAGCAAGGGGGCGACACCCCGCCCCCACACTAGCTATAGCGACTTTTGCTCAGTGCCAGAAGATCAGCAGCAAAAGGATGATCGGAATGGGGATGCCCACCAGCCACAACAAAATGCCTTTACCCATTCCAACCTCCTGACGCGTGAATTCGCGTCCTTGAGAACCGCCGGGTCCTGCGCGCGTTCCATCGGGCTTGGAACCAAGGCGCGCTTCGGGCACTGAGCGGCGCGTGACCGACACGCCTTCCCTTCCCTTGCGCCGCCGGGTCCAGGCGATCGCCGCGATTTCGTTCGGCACTGCGCTGGTCGTGATCGACGGCGCGATCGCCACTGTCGCGCTGCCGACGATCGCGCGCGATCTTGCGGTCGACAGCGCTGCGGCGGTGGCGGTGGTGACGGTGTATCAGCTCGTGCTGGTGATGCTGTTGCTGCCCTTTTCGGGGCTCGGCGACCGCTTCGGGCTCAAGCGAGTCTATCAGATCGGCCAGCTCGTCTTCGCCGCAGCCACGTTGCTCTGCTTCTTCGCCAAGAGCCTGCCGTTCCTGCTCATCGTCCGCGCGGTCCAGGCCGGCGGCGCGGCGGCGGCGCTCAGCGTGTCCTCGGCGCTGCTCCGCCAGATCTATCCGCCGCAGCAACTGGGTCGGGGACTCGGGATCAATTCGGTGGTGGTGTCCAGCTCGGCGGCGCTTGCGCCGACGCTGGGCGGGTTGGTGCTCGCGATCGGCCCCTGGCCCTGGGTCTTCGCCTCGGCAGTGCCCTTCGCCGTCGCCAGCCTGTTGCTCGGCCGGGCGCTGCCCGAAACCAGGCCCGGCACCGAGCCGTTCGACATCGTGGGCGCGATACTGTGCGCGGCGATGTTCGGGCTGGTGATCGGCGGGCTCGAAAGCGCAGTCCATGGCGACAGCCCGGTGGTATCCGCGGCGGTGGTTGCTGCGGGCGTTTTCATCGGCGTGCTGTTCGTCCGGCGCGAGCGCGGCGAGGCCAAGCCGATCCTGCCGGTCGATCTGCTCACGCGCCCGGTGCTCGCGCTGTCGACGATCGGGGCGTTCACGGCGTTCATCGCGACGATGACGACCTTGCTCTCGCTGCCCTTCCGCCTCCAGCACGAATATGGCTTCGCGCCGTCCGAAGTCGGCGCGGTGCTCGCGCCCTGGCCGCTGACGACGATGATCGTCGCGCCGCTCGCGGGGGCGTTGTCCGATCGCTATCCGGCGGGCGCGCTGGGCGGGATCGGGATGACGATTGCGGTGGCCGGGCTCGTCGCGCTCGCCTTCCTTCCGGCAGACCCCGGCTGGTTCGACATTGCGTGGCGGATGTCGCTGGCCGGCGCCGGATTCGGGCTGTTCCTGTCGCCGAATGCACGGCTGATCATCGGCTCGGCGCCGATCGACCGCGCCGCCGCCGCGGGCGGGCTGATCTCCACGACGCGGATGGTGGGGCAGACCACGGGCGCAACGCTGGTAGCCGCACTTCTGGCGATGGGGATCGGCGGCGGCATCGTTCCCCCGCTGACCGCCGCGGGGCTGGCGCTGATCGCCGGGCTGTGCAGCCTCGCGCGGCTCAATCCCTCGCTCCGCAACCCGCCGGGCGACGAGACCGCCGCGGTCCAGCCCGCACAGGTGCGCTGAGCCGACAAGGCGAAAGCAGAATGATGGCCACCCCCCGGCAATGCTTCGTTGCACGGCCGCGAGCGACGCGCCAATAGCGGGGCATGGCACCGCATCCCTTCACCATCCCCAATTTCCGCTTCTACTGGGTAGCGCGGCTCTCGGCGACGCTGGGGCAGATGGCGATGGTCATCGTCATCGGGTGGCAGGTATACGACATCGCGCGCGAGACGATGACGATCAAGGAAGCGGCGTTCCAGCTTGGCCTGATCGGCGTGGCGCAATTCCTGCCGTTGCTCTGCCTGTCGCTGTTCGCCGGATGGGTCGCCGATCGGCTCGACCGGCGCTGGATCGCCCGCGCCGCGCTGTCGCTTGAGGCATTCTGCGCGCTCAGCCTGGCGTGGCTGACCTATAGCCATGCGGTAACGCTGCCTGCTTTGTTCGGGATCGCCGCGCTGCTCGGCGTCGCGCGCGCCTTTGCCGGGCCGGCGCTCGGCGCGCTGTCGCCCAACCTCGTGCCCAAGGCGAGCCTGCCCACCGCGATCGCGCTGAGCTCGGTATCCTGGCAGGTCGGGACCGTCATCGGCCCGGCGCTGGGCGGCTATCTCTACGCCGCGACCGACTGGCTGCCCTATACGGTGTCGGGCGGGCTGTTCCTGCTCTCGTTCCTGATGCTGATGCTGATCGGGCCGGTGCCGCGCAGCACAGCCAAATTCACCGGCAGCCCCTGGGCGCAGATGGTCGACGGGCTGCATTATGTCCGCCGCAACCGGCTGGTGCTCGGCGCGATTTCGCTCGATTTGTTCGCGGTGCTGCTGGGCGGCGCCACGGCGATGCTGCCGGTCTATGCCCGCGACATTCTCCAGGTCGGATCGGCCGGTCTCGGCCATTTGCGCGCGGCACCTGCGCTGGGGGCGGTGCTGACGGCGATCCTGTTCTCGTGGCGGCCGCTGCGCACCGAAGTGGGGCTCAAGATGCTCGGCGCGGTCGCGCTGTTCGGCGCGGCGACCGTCGTATTCGGCCTGTCGGCGCCTTTGCTCCTTCCGATCTTCGGCCCCGCCGCGATCGGGCATGATTTCGCCCCCGCGGTGATTGTCGCGCTGGTCGCGCTGTTCGTGCTCGGCGCCGCCGACATGGTCTCGGTCTATGTCCGCCAGTCACTGATCCAGCTCTATACCCCCGATGCGATGCGCGGGCGGGTGGGCGCGGTATCGACGCTGTTCGTATCCGGATCGAACGAGCTGGGCGAGGCCGAGTCGGGCTTTCTCGCCGCGCTGATCGGTCCGGTCGCCGCAGTGGTGGGTGGCGGCGTGGGCGCGATCCTTGTCACGGCGTTATGGGCCAGGCTATTCCCGGAGCTGAGGCGGGCGCGTACCTTCGATCCTCCGGCCAATCTGGAAATCCCTCCCAAGGAGATGACGACATGAAGGCCCATACGATCCTGGAAACGATCGGGAACACCCCGCACATCCGCGTGCCGAAGCTGTTCCCCGACGCCGAAGTGTGGATCAAGTCCGAGCGATCGAACCCCGGCGGATCGATCAAGGACCGAATCGCACTCGCGATGGTCGAGGCGGCGGAGGCGTCGGGCGACCTGCTGCCCGGCGGTACGATCATCGAGCCGACCAGCGGCAACACCGGCGTCGGGCTCGCGATGGTCGCGGCGGTCAAGGGCTATAAGCTCGTGCTGGTGATGCCCGAGAGCATGTCGCTCGAACGCCGCCGGCTGATGCTCGCTTATGGCGCGACCTTCGACCTCACCCCGCGCGAAAAGGGGATGAAGGGCGCGATCGAGCGCGCGATGGAACTGGTGTCGGAGACGCCGGGCGCGTGGATGCCGCAACAGTTCGAGAATGCCGCGAACATCGACGTCCATGTCCGCACCACTGCCCAGGAAATCCTTGCCGACTTCGCCGATACGCCGATCGACGTGATCATCACCGGCGTCGGCACCGGCGGTCACATCACCGGCGTCGCCGAGACGCTCAAGAAGAGCTGGCCGGGGCTCAAGGTCTATGCGGTCGAGCCCGAGCTTTCGCCGGTCATTTCGGGCGGGACGCCGGGGCCGCATCCGATCCAGGGCATCGGCGCGGGCTTCGTGCCGCGCAACCTCCACACCGACTCGATCGACGGCGTGATCAAGGTCGACGCCGCCGTCGCCAAGGACATGGCCCGCCGCGCCGCCCGCGAGGAAGGCATGCTCGTGGGCATCAGCTCGGGCGCGACGCTCGCCGCGATTCTCCAGAAGCTTCCCGACCTGCCCGAGGGCGTCCGGGTGCTGGGGTTCAATTATGATACAGGTGAACGCTATTTGAGCGTCCCGGACTTCCTTCCGGAGAGCTGAACACACTGGCGTAAGCCCTTCGATCATCGTATTTTACTCGAGTCGGGGTAGAATACGATGTTCCGGGGGGAAATCGTGCGAAACGCAATGATCGTGGTCAGCGTGATGCTGGCCCTGTATCTCGGGTGGCCGCTGGCTTTCGGCGGCCCCAATCGAGTCGTAGAGACGCCGGCGGAGGCGCGCGGGGTCGGCGCGACGGTGGCGCCCCAGCCCGGCCTTTCGGTCGCCGCGGCGCTGGCTTCCGCGCTGGAGACGGTCCGGGCCGCCAAGCCGGAGACGTGCTACAAACGCTATCGCCGCGAAGTGAACCTGTGCGACGGCGCCAGCGGTGCGGCATGCAGGCTGGGCGCCGCCGACCATTGGGACATGTGCGAGGCGACCGGCTTCTGGCCGAAATGATCTAGCCGGGTCTGAGGAACGCGCGCGACGCGGCGTTTCGGCGGCGATATGGTTCCATGTGGCACGCTTCTGCGTTAAGGGCCCCACCGCCATGGAGCAGCCCTTGCCCGAAGCCCGTTTCGTCCTCCGCACGCCCCGCCGCATCCCCGCGGCGCAAGGCTGACCTGCGCCCGATGCTGATGGCTTCGCCAACGCCGCCCGCGGTCGCGTCGCGCCCCGCCGTGCCGCTCACGCTCCAGGCGATCCTCGCGCTGGTCGCGCTCGTGGCGATCGCGGTCCCGCTGCTGCTCGTGCTGGTAACGCCGCGTGTCGTCGTGCCGAAGCACCCGCCCGTGATCGTCTCGAACCGCGTGGTTCCCAAGGCCGAGCTCCCCCCCGTCGAGCCGGTCGCGCTGCAGGCGGTCGACCCCGACGACGCCCGCGCGATCAACGCGTCGGTTCCCTTTTCCACCCTCCCCAACCCCGCCGCACGCGCGTTCAAGCTCGTCGGCGCGCTCGACAGCCAGACGCGCGCAGTCGATTGCCTAGCCGCCGCGGTCTATTACGAAGCCGGCGACGACGCCGTCGGCGAGCGGGCGGTGGCGCAGGTGATCGTCAACCGGATGCGCCACCCCGCCTTCCCCAAGACGATCTGCGGCGTGGTGTTCCAGGGCGAAGAGCGCACCACCGGCTGCCAGTTCACCTTCACCTGCGACGGCGCGATGCAGCGCTACATGCCGACCCCGGCGGCATGGGCGCGCGCGCGCGACATCGCGCAAAAGGCACTGAGCGGCACCGTGTACAAGCCGGTCGGCCACGCGACGCATTACCACACCGACTGGGTCGTCCCCTATTGGAGCGCCAGCCTCGAGAAGATCAGCGAGGTCCACACGCATCTGTTCTTCCGCTGGGCCGGATGGTGGGGCACCCCGCCCGCGTTCAACCGCGGCTATGCCGGAATCGAGCCCAATATCGCCCAGATGGCACGACTCTCGCCCGCGCATCAGGCGAGCGCCGATACCCCGCTTCCGGGCGCGCTCGGCCCCGATGGCGCGCCGCTCGATCCCGCTGCGATCCCCGAAGGCGCGATCCCGGCGGCGATGGCAACCACGGGGGCGGATGCGAACAACTTCCTCGTGACGCTCGACCGAGCGATGCGCCCCGACGACTTCGCCGCGCTCGCGGTGCGCACCTGCGGCCAGCGCGCCTATTGCAAGTTCATGGCCTGGGCCGACCCGAAACAGACGCCGTCCAAGCTGCCGCTCACCAGCGCACAGGTCGCGTCGATGTCGTTCAGCTATCTGCGCGACTATGATCAGGGTTTTGCCAAGGCGCTGTGGAACTGCGCGCAATATCGCCGCCCCAGCCCGATCCAGTGCATGCGCGCCCAGCCCCCTGCGCTGCTCCCCGCGCCCGCGCCCACGGCCACCCCGACGCCCGGTGCCGTCCCCGATCCAAGAGTGGCGGCGCCGCTGCCGGGTGCGCTGCCCGGCGTCCGCCGCAAAAGCGAGACCGCGCCCGCCGCGGCGCGACCGCAGCTCAACCTGACGCTTCCCGGCGCGCGGCCCACCCCGGCGCCGAGCCCGACCCCAAGGCCGTCTGCGCCCTAGCATCGGGGTGACGCTGCGCGCGAACCGCGCTAGACTGGCGGCGTGACCAATGACCGTGAAACGGGCGCAACGCTCGACCCCCGCTATGATGCCTCCGGGCTGATCACCGCCGTCGCCACCGATCTGTCGGGGGCGCTGCTGATGGTCGCGCATATGAATGCCGAGGCACTGGCGAAGACGCTGGAGACCGGCGAGGCGACCTTCTGGTCGCGGAGCCGCGCGCGCCTTTGGAAAAAGGGCGAGACCTCGGGGCATGTGCTGAAGCTGGTCGAGGCGCGGATCGACTGCGATCAGGACGCGATCTGGCTGCGGTGCGAGCCGATGGGGCCGGCCTGCCATACCGGCGAGCGAAGCTGCTTCTACCGCCGGATCGAGGATGGCGCGCTGGTCCGCGACGCGTGAGGGCGCTGGCGCTGCTGCTAGTGCTCGCGGGCTGCTCGGGCGGCGGGGCACCGGCACAGAATGGCGCGCAATCACAGGATCTGGAAAGCGCCGCGATCGCGCGCGGGCTGGTGCGCGATCCCGCCGATACCGAGATTGTCGGCCTCTACGCGCGCGACACCGACCGGCTGTGCATCGTCAAATCGGGGATGGCGTACCGCGTCGGCGCCTTTGTCGATTATGGCGACCGGATCACCTGTAGCGGGTCGGGAACGGTCGGCCGCGTGGGCGAAACGCTGCGGATCGCGCTGGGCGACCGGGGGTGCAGTTTCGACGCGCGCTTCGACGGCGACAAGATCAGCTTTCCAGGAGCCTTGCCCGAGGCGTGCGAAGCGCTGTGCGCGCGCCGCGCCTCCTATGCCGGGCTCGAAGTCACGCGGATGAGCGAGTCGTCGGCGGAGGCCGCGGCGATGCGCGATGCCGCCGGGCGGCGGCTCTGCGGGGACTGACGGAGTTGACGTTCACGTAAGGGGAAGGTAGGTACGCATCATGTCTGTAGCCGCACTCTCCGTCGCAGGCCTGGCGCCGATCGAGCCCGCCGATCGCGAATCCTTTTCGATCACCGACCTGTGCGCCGAATTCGGCGTTACGCCGCGCGCGCTGCGCTTCTACGAGGATGAGGGGCTGATCGCCCCCGAGCGGCGCGGCACCCAGCGCATCTATTCGCAGCGCGATCGCGCGCGACTCGCCTGGATATTGCGCGGCAAGCGCGTCGGCTTCAGCCTCGCCGAGATCCGCGAGATGATCGACCTGTACGATATCGGCGACGGCCGCCGCGTCCAGCGCCAGGTGACGCTGGCCCGCTGCCGCGACCGGATCGCGCTGCTCGAAAGCCAGAAGCGCGACATCGATGCGCATATCTCCGAATTGCAAGAATTCGTCGAACTGCTCGAAAGCAGAGACGCCGACTGAGGAACCCTGAAATGCCGCAATATACCCCCCCTATCCGCGATACGCGCTTCGTTCTCGACAAGGTGATCGGGCTGGATCGCTATGCCAACCTGCCCGGCTTCCAGAACGCGACCCCCGATACCGTCGAGGCGGTGCTCGAACAGGGCGGCCAATTCGTCGCCGAAGTGCTGTTCCCGCTCAACCAGGTCGGCGACCAGCAGGGCTGCACCCGCCACGCCGACGGCAGCGTCACCACGCCCGACGGCTTCAAGGAAGCCTATGCCCAGTTCGTCGAGGCGGGTTGGGGCACGCTGAGCACGCCGGAGGAATTCGGCGGACAGGCAATGCCGCACATCATCTCGACGGCGTTTCAGGAATATATGATCTCCGCCAACATGGCGTTCGCCATGTATTTCGGGCTCACTCACGGCGCGATCTCGTCGCTGCTGGTCAAGGGGTCGCGCGAGCAGCAGGCGATGTACATCCCCAAGATGGCGTCGGGCGAATGGGGCGGCACCATGAACCTGACCGAGCCGCAATGCGGCACCGACCTGGGCCTGATCCGCACCCGCGCCGAGCCGAATGCGGACGGCAGCTACAGCATCACCGGCACGAAGATCTTCATTTCGTCGGGCGACCATGACCTGACCAGCAACATCATCCATCTGGTGCTCGCCAAGACCCCCGGCGCGCCGGAGAGCAGCAAGGGCATCTCGCTGTTCGTGGTGCCGAAGGTCATCGTCAACGACGACGGATCGCTGGGCGAACGCAACGCGGTGTCGTGCGGCTCGATCGAGCACAAGATGGGCATCCACGGCAATTCGACCTGCGTCATGAACTATGACGGCGCCAAGGGCTGGCTCGTCGGCGAGGAGATGAAGGGCCTCGCCGCGATGTTCATCATGATGAACGCCGCGCGGCTGGGCGTCGGGCTCCAGGGGCTTGGCGTCGGCGAGACCGCCTATCAGAACGCAGTGCAATATGCCGGCGATCGCCGCCAGGGCCGCGCACTGACCGGGCCGCAGGAGCCGGGCGAGAAAGCCGACACGCTGTTCGTCCACCCCGATGTCCGCCGCATGCTGATGGAGGCCAAGGCCCAGACCGAGGGGCTGCGCGCTTTGTGCCTGTGGGCCGCGCTCCAGGTCGACCTCGAACACGCCGCCGCCACCGAGGAAGAGCGCCAGCTCGCCGCCGACCTGATCGGGCTGCTCACCCCGGTCATCAAGGGCGTCGGGACCGATATCGGCTATAAGGTCGCGACCGACAGCCAGCAGGTCTATGGCGGCCATGGCTACATCGCTGAATGGGGCATGGAGCAATATGTCCGCGATGCCCGGATCGCGATGATCTATGAAGGCACCAATGGCGTCCAGGCGATGGACCTTGTCGGTCGCAAGCTCGCGCTGAACGGCGGGCGCGCGGTGCAGGCGTTCTTCAAGCTCGTGAGCGAGGACATCGCCGCAGCCAAGGGCGACGAGCAGCTCAATGGCTTTGCTGAATCGCTCGAAAAGGGCCTCGGGCATCTCCAGGGCGCGACGATGTGGCTCGCCGCCAATGGCTTCAAGAACCCGAACCATGTCGGCGCGGGCGCCTATCCCTATATGCAGCTCACCGGCACCGTGGCGCTGGGCATGATGTGGCTGCGCATGGCGAAGGCCGCTGCCGAGGGGCTCGCAGCCGGTGCCGCCGACGCCAAGTTCCTCGAGGCGAAGCTGGTCACCGCGCGCTTCTATTTCGAACGCTTCCTGCCGGATGCCGGCGGATTGCGGCGCAAGATCGAGAGCGGCAGCGATGCCGTGATGGCGCTCGACCCCGAGATGTTCCGCGCGGCGTAAAGGACTGCACGTTGCGGGCGGGGCAACCCTGCCCGCAACTTCGCCGTCACCGACCGCGAATCGCCTCGATCAGTTCGCCCTTCGACATCTTCGACCGGCCCTCGATTCCGATCTCCTTCGCCTCGGCGTAAAGGTCGTCCTTGCTCCGCGAATCGAGCCGCCCCTTATGGTCGAGCGTGCCCGCCGCCTTGGCATTCGCGATCCGCGCGGCCTTCTCCTTGGAGGCGCCGTCCCGGCGCAAATCCTCATACAACTTGTCGTTTTTTACCTGGGGTCCGTGGTTTTTGGGCATTTCCAATCTCCTCAGGAGGCTGAAAACCACCGAAAATTGCCCGGGTTCATTTCTTTGTGACGAAGCGGCGACAAAGCCGCACGGACGCCCTATATGCCGGGCGCGAGTTACGAACCCCATGAGGGCCGATGCTTACCACACATCCGTTTGACGACGACAAGCTGCGCGAAGAGTGCGGCATCTTTGGTGTTTCCGGCGCGGAGGGCGCCGCCGCGCTGGTTGCGCTGGGGCTCCATGCTCTCCAGCACCGCGGTCAGGAAGCGGCGGGGATAACCAGCTGGGACGGGAATCAGTTCCACACCCATCGCGCAATGGGCCATGTCGCGGGCAATTTCGACCGCGACGAGGTCATTCGCGCGCTGGTCGGGACCACCGCCGCCGGCCATGTCCGCTACTCCACCACCGGCGAGACCGCGATCCGCAACGTCCAGCCGCTCTATGCCGAGCTGGCGAGCGGCGGCTTTGCGGTGGCGCATAACGGCAATATCTCGAACGCGATGCGGCTGCGGCGCGACCTCGTCCGGCGCGGCGCGATCTTCCAGTCGACCTCGGACACCGAAGTCATCATCCATCTGGTCGCGACGTCGCAATATCGCACGCTGATCGATCGCTTCATCGATGCGCTGAAGCGCGTCGAGGGCGCCTATTCGCTGATCGTGATGACGCCGGAGGGCATGATCGCCTGCCGCGATCCGCTGGGCATCCGCCCACTGGTGATGGGCCGGTTGGACGACACGATCGTCTTCGCGTCCGAAACCGTCGCGCTCGACGTGGTCGGCGCCGACTATGTCCGTGACGTGGAGCCGGGCGAACTGGTGATCGTCAAGGGCACCGAGCTGTCGTCGCACAAGCCGTTCGCGCCGCAATCGCCGCGCCCCTGCATCTTCGAATATGTCTATTTCTCGCGCCCCGATTCGATCAGCGACGATCGCTCGGTCTATTCGGTGCGCAAGGCGATCGGCGCGCAGCTGGCGATCGAATCGCCGGTCGAGGCCGACCTCGTCGTCCCAGTCCCCGATTCGGGCGTCCCCGCCGCGATCGGCTATGCCCAGCAAAGCGGCATTCCGTTCGAGCTGGGGATCATCCGCTCGCACTATGTCGGCCGCACCTTCATCCAGCCGGGCGACAAGGTCCGCCATCTCGGCGTCAAGCTGAAGCACAATGCGAATCGCGAGCTGATCAAGGGCAAGCGCGTCGTGCTGATCGACGATTCGATCGTGCGCGGCACAACCAGCCTCAAGATCGTGCAGATGATGCACGAGGCGGGCGCGGCGGAGGTGCATATGCGCATTGCCTCGCCCCCCACCCGCCATAGCTGCTTCTACGGCGTCGACACCCCCGAACGCGCCAAGCTGCTCGCGGCCAAGCTCGACGTGGGCGGGATGACCGACTTCATCCACGCCAACAGCCTCGCCTTTATTTCGATCGACGGGCTGTACAAGGCGCTGGGCGAGGCGCGGCGTGCCGACATCAATCCCAAATATTGCGATGCCTGCTTCACCGGCGATTATCCGACGTCGCTGACCGACCAGGACGAGCTGACTCCGGTTGACCAATTCGCGCTTCTGGAAGAACGGGTTGGTTGATCCCGTCGCTTCGGAGACTCGCGTGACCACAAAACCTCTTGCCGGCCAGACGGCCCTCGTCACCGGCGCCAGCCGCGGGATCGGCGCCGCGTCGGCGCTCGCGCTCGGCGCCGCGGGCGCGCATGTGATCCTTACGGCGCGCACCGCCGGCGGGCTCGAGCAGGTCGAGGAGGCGATCCACGCCGCAGGCGGCAGCGCGACGATCGCGCCGATGGACCTGACCGAGAATGAGAGCATCTCCCGGCTCGCCGCCGCAGTGTCCGAGCGTTGGACCGCGCTCGACATGCTGCTGCTCAACGCCGCGTCGCTGGGGACGCTGAGCGCGGTCACCGCGATCGACTTCAAGGAATTCGCCAAGGTGCTGACGCTCAACGTCACCGCACAGGCGGCGATCCTCGCGGCGTTCGACCCGATGCTGCGCAAGGCGACACAGGCGCGGGTGATCGGCGTCACCTCCAGCGTGGGCCGCATCCCGCGCGCCTATTGGGGGATGTACGGCGCGTCGAAGGCGGCGTTCGACAATCTGCTGCTCAGCTATGGCGAAGAAGTCCGCCACATCTCTGGAATCCGCACCGCGATCCTCGATCCCGGCGCCACCCGGACGAAAATGCGCGCCCGCGCCTTCCCCGGCGAAGACGCGCAGACCGTCAAGCCGCCCGAAGTCGTCGCAGAACGGATCGCAGCGCTGATGATCGCGGGCTTCGCGCCCGGCCATTTCGAGCGGGTGGGTTAACGCGCCGCCGTTGACGCGAACAGCCGGTCGACGAACGCCATCCGCGCCGCGCCATAGGCCGAGTCGGTCGCTTTCGGCGCGGCGGCGGAAATCGCGATCACCGTACGCGTCTTCGGGTCGATCCCGATCGTCTGCCCGAATATCCCGATCGCGCCGAAACGGCCCTCGGGATAGACCCACCATTGATAGCCATAGCCAAAGCCGGGGCGCGCGAACGCCGCCTGCGCGCGCGTCGATTCGGCGATCCAGTCCGCGGGCACCACGCCCTTGCCGCCTTCCAGCGCAAACTGCCCCATCCGCGCATAGTCGCGCAGGCTGACCGACAGGCAGCATCCGCTGACTTCATGCCCCGACGGATCGACCATCCAGAAGGCATCGCGCTCCATGCCGAACGGCTTCCAGATCTTGTCGCTCAGATAGGTCGCCAGCGGCTTGCCCGTCGCGCGCATCACCAGCACGCCGATCAAATTGGTCTCGCCGGTCTTGTACACCCATTTGCTGCCCGGGGCGGTCTCGCGCGGGAGCTTCTTCATGTAGAAGACGGTCGGGTCCTCCCCCGCGGGCACCGGCTCGAGAAACATCCGCGCCACGTCCGACTTCACGTCGGTATAATCCTCGTTCCAGCGCACGCCCGAGGTCATCGTCAGCAGTTGCGCGATCGTCACCCCGTCATAGCCGCTGCCCGCCAGCTCGGGGATGTACTTGGTCACGGGCTCGCCCACCGACTTGATATAGCCATCACGGATCGCCGCGCCGACCAGCGCCGACGTAAACGACTTGGCCACCGAGAAGCTGGTCCAGCGCCCCTGCGGGCCATAGCCGCGCGCATAGCGTTCCAGCCGCACCTTGCCGTCCTGGAGCACGATCAGCCCCGACACATTCTGTGCCGCGATAAAGGCGTCGATCTCCGCCTCGGGCACCGCCAGCGGCTTGCCCGCCGGAAGCGCGCGGACCTTGCCGCCGGCCTTGACGATATGGCCGGGGAAGATCTTTTCCATCGCCGGGAAGTTGGCGTCGCGCTGTGCCTGGCTCCAGAACAGCACTTCGGCGCCGACCTTGCGCAGCCCAGCGGTATCGCCGGGTTTGATCTGCACGTCGGGCGACACGACCGCCTGCCCCGCTGCGGGACCGGCCATCCCGAGCGCCAGCGCACCCGCCACTATCCATGCCTTCGCCATCATCCCCTCCTTCACGAGCGTCACTCGCGCTACGTCGATGCTGCCGCCCCGAAAGCCGCCTTCGCAATACATCAGGTAATAGCGCCACAGCGCAACACCCTTCGTGTCGCGCGCGGTGGTCAGCCGATCGAGCGTACGGCAGCCAGCGCGCGCTCGCGTGCCTCACGGTGGCCGATGATCTTGGCGGGATAGCCGCGCGGACGGCACCCGGCGGCGTCGGGATCGTGGATCGCCGTGTCGGACAGCCCGGCAAGCTCGGGCACCCAGCGCCGGATATAGCCCGCGGCGTCGAATTTCTCCGACTGGCTCAGCGGCGCCATGATCCGCACGAACAGGTTCGAATCGATCCCCGTCCCGCTCGTCCACTGCCAGTTGACGGCGTTCGATCCGTAATCGGCATCGACCAGCGTGTCCCAGAACCAGCGCTCGCCCTCGCGCCAGTCGATCAGCAGATGCTTGATCAGGAAGCTCGCGGCGATCATCCGCACGCGATTGTGCATCCACCCGGTCGCCCAGAGCTGGCGCATCCCGGCATCGACGATCGGGTAGCCGGTGCGGCCCTGCTGCCACGCCTTGAGCTCGCTCGGGCTCGATCGCCACGGCAGCGCGTCGAACCGGTCGCGGGCGTTGCGTGCGGCATAGTCCGGAAATTGCAGGATGACGTTCTGCGCATAGTCCCGCCACCCCAGCTCGCCGAGAAAGGTCTCGACCGACCCGCCGGCGTCGGCGACGCAGTGCCAGACGGTCGCGGGCGACACTTCGCCGAAGTGCAGATGCGGCGACAGGCGCGAGCTGCCCTCGATCGACGGCAGGTTGCGCTGCTCGTCATAGCGAGAGGCGTGGTCGACGAACGCGGCGACCCGTTCCCGCGCCCCGCCCTCGCCCGGAGTCCAGTCGTCGAACCCGCTTGCCCAGTTCGGGCGGGTCGGCAGCAGGTTCCAATCGGCAAGCGCATCCGACTGCGGCCACTGCGCAGGGCCCGGGATCGCGTCGGGAGCGGCAACGGGCACCGCAGGCGGCATGCGCTCGCGCAACGCGCGCCAGAAGGGCGTGAAGATCTTGTACGGCGTGCCCCCGCCCGTCGTCACGCTTCCGGGCGGCGCGAGGTAATTCCCGTCATGGCACACCAGCTCGATCCGCTTCGCCACGGCGCGCTCAGCATTGCGCCACCAGGGCTCATAGTGGCGAATGGCATGGACACGCCGCGCGCCGGTCTCCGCCGCCAGCTCCGCCAGCACCGCGTCCGCCCGCCCCCGCCGCAGGATCAGCCGCGACCCCTTTTCACGCAGCGCGGCGTCGAGGCGGGTCAGGCTATGGTGCAACCACCATCGCGACGCAGCACCCATGCGGCGGTGCTTGGGCGTCTCGTCGTCCAGCACATACACCGGCACCACCGGCCCCTCGCCGACGGCAGCGACCAGCGCCGCCTGATAGGAGAGACGGAGGTCGCGGCGGAACCAGAGCAGGGTGGGTGGCGATTCCATCTCAGAAGAAGTTTTTGGTTCGCGCAAAGACGCAAAGGCGCAAAGAGGTGCGGGTCATTCGGCAGGCCTGTAGTTGTTGGCAAGCCGCCGCACACCCTGTTTGAAGGTCGGCGCGCCGAAATTCATTAGCAGTCCAAGCGGCAGATTCATCAGACGCAGATAGGTCAGGAGCTGCTTGGCATGAACCGGCGCGTGCGCTTCCGTCGATTTGAGTTCGATCAGCAGCCGCCCTTCGACCAGCAAATCGACTCGAAACCCTTCCTGCAAGGTGACGCCATCGAACAGGATCGGGATCGGCTTCTGCCGATCTACTGCCAATCCTCGCGCCGCAAGACTGTGCGCCATACAGGCTTCGTAAACCGATTCGAGAAGCCCGGGGCCTAGCGCCTCGTGAAGCTTGAAGCCGCAATCGACTGCAATGCGCGCAAGGGCTTCCACGTCGCGGGTCAATGCCCCTCCTCTTTGCGCCTTTGCGTCTTTGCGCGAAAAATCTCTTCTTCTTCGCCAAACCTCACATCGAATGCGGCTGCTTGTCCACCATCCAGGTCTGCCCCGTCGCGACCAGCTTTTGCAGGTCCGGCGTCTTGCCCTCGCTGACCGCCTTGTTCTGCGCGACCACCGCGCTTTCGAACGTCGGCGCCGGATCGTCATACAGCACGCCCAGCGCCATCGGGAACGGCCCGAACGGCATCTCCACCAGCAGATGCGCGATCGTCCGGTTGGTCACGTCATGCACCAGCACGCCCGAAACATCGCCGTCCACGACGTCGACCACCTTCAGCGCCAGCCGCTCGATATCCAGCGCCAGCCCCTTGGTGCCGCCCGCGAAGAGCAACGGCTTGCCATGCTCGACCCACATCTGGTTCGCGACCGCATTGGGCTTGGCGGTGAAGGGTTCGAACACCTCGTCGTTATAGACGATGCAGTTCTGGAAAATCTCGACGAACGCCGCGCCCTGATGCGCGTGCGCGGCCTTGAGCACGCTCGGCAGGTTCTTGTGGATGTCGATCCCACGCGCGACGAAGCGCCCGCCCGAACCCAGCGCGAACGCGCACGGCTTGGCCGGGTGATCGACCGACCCGAACGGCGTCGAGGGGCTGCGCGTCCCCTCGCGGCTGGTCGGCGAGTACTGGCCCTTGGTCAGCCCGTAAATCTCGTTGTTGAACAGCAGCATCTGGCAGTTCAGGTTCCGCCGCAACAGGTGCATCGTGTGGTTGCCACCGATCGACAGCGCGTCGCCGTCGCCGGTGATGATCCACACGTCGAGTTCCGGATTGGCGAGTTTCACCCCCGTCGCCACCGCCGGCGCGCGGCCATGGATGGTGTGGAAGCCATAGGTTTCCATGTAGTACGGAAAGCGCGACGAACAGCCGATGCCGCTGACGAACACCGTATTCTCGGGCGTGCCGCCGATCTCGGGCATCGTGCGCTGCATAGCCTTCAGGATCGCATAGTCGCCGCAACCGGGGCACCAGCGGACTTCCTGATCGGTTTCCCAGTCCTTGGGGGTGCTGGGGCGGATGGTGGTGAGTTCGTTCATCGGGTTCTTACCTTCTGCCCCTCTCCCCTTGTGGGAGAGGGAAGGGTGAGGGGGACGGACATGGGGGCCAATTCCCCCTCACCCTTCCCACCGCTTCGCGGCGGGCCCCTTCCCTCTCCCACAAGGGGAGAGGGAGTTAAGGATTCACAGCCTCCAGGCTGGGCAGTTGCGTTGCGTCCGCGCCGAGGTCCTCGGCCCCCGCACCGCCCAGATGGCGGACGATCGCGGCTTCGATTTCGGCGATGGTGAAGGGCTGGCCCGACACCTTGTTGAGCGGCTTGGCATCGACGAGATACTGGTCGCGCAGCACCGTCTTGAGCTGGCCGGTGTTCATTTCGGGAACGAGGATATGCTCATAACCCTTTAACAGTGAGCCTAAATTCTCCGGCATCGGCCAGATGTGGCGGATATGGACATGCGCCACGTCGAGCCCCCTTGCCCGCGCGCGGCGCACGGCGGTCGCGATCGGGCCATAGGTCGATCCCCAGCCGACCACGACCAGCTTGCCGCGATCGTTACCGCACTCGACGATCTGGTCCGCTATGGCGATGTTCGCCACTTTGTCGCGGCGAATATCGGTCATCGCCTGGTGGTTGGCGGGCGAATAATCGAGGTTGCCGGTCCCTTGCGCCTTCTCGATCCCGCCGATGCGGTGGAGCAGGCCGGGCGTGCCCGGCTTGACCCAGGGCCGCTTGAGCTTCTCGTCGCGGGCATAGGGCAGGAATTTCTCGCCCTCGGCCGGAAGCTCGGTGTGGAACTCGACCGGAAACGGCGTGTAGGTGCTCATGTCGGGCACCTTCCACGGCTCGGCGGCATTGGCGATATAGCCGTCGGTCAGGATCATCACCGGCGTCATATACTGGACCGCGATCCGCACCGCCTCGATCGCCACGTCGAAGCAATCGGCGGCGGAGCGCGCGGCGATCACCGGCATCGGCGCGTCGCCGTTGCGGCCATAGACTGCCTGGTAGAGGTCCGACTGCTCGGTCTTGGTCGGCAGCCCGGTGGAGGGGCCGCCACGCTGCGAGTTGACGATCACCAGCGGCAGCTCGGTCATGATCGCCAGCCCCATCGCCTCGCCCTTCAGCGCGATGCCGGGGCCGGAGGAGGAGGTGACCCCGAGCGACCCGGCATAAGACGCGCCGATCGCCGATGCGATCGCGGCAATCTCGTCCTCGGCCTGGAAGGTCGTGACCCCATATTCCTTGAAGCGCGACAGATTGTGCAGGATCGCCGAGGCCGGGGTGATCGGATAGCCGCCGAAGAACATCTTCAGCCCCGCCAACTGTGCCCCCGCGACCAGCCCCAGCGAGATCGAGTCCGCCCCCGTGACGGTGCGGTACAGCCCCGCCTCGGCGGGCACAGCGGAGACGTGGCGCTGCGAAATCCCCATCGCGCCCAGCTCGGCGGTCTCGCCATAGGCGTGCCCCGCGTTCAGCGCCGCGATATTGGCATCGGCCAGTTCGGGCTTCTTCGCGAACTTGGCCTTCAGCCAGTCGACGATCGGCTGGCGATCACGGTCGAACATCCACAGCGCCAGCCCCAGCGTCCACATGTTCTTGCAGCGGAGCGCATCCTTGTTGCCCAGCCCGAACGGCTTCACCGCATCGACGGTAAGCTGCGAGATGTTGAGCCGGAGCAGCTGCCACTTGCCCAGGCTGCCGTCGTCGAGCGGATTGGCGGCGTACTTCGCCTTGTCGAGGTTGCGCTTCCCGAACTCGCCTTCGTCGGCGATGATCAGCCCACCGGGCTTGAGCGCCTCGACATTGGTCTTGAGCGCCGCCGGGTTCATCGCGACGAGCACGTCGGGCTGGTCGCCCGCAGTCTCGATATCGGTCGAACCGAAATTGATCTGGAAGGCGGAGACGCCGAACAAGGTCCCCTGCGGCGCGCGGATCTCGGCGGGAAAGTCAGGGAAGGTCGCCAGGTCGTTGCCCGCCAGCGCCGTCGACAGCGTGAACTGCCCCCCGGTCAACTGCATCCCGTCCCCGGAATCGCCGGCGAAGCGGACGACGATCGCCTCTGGCGAAGGTTGGGCCGATGCCTCTGCGGGCGTGACCTGATGCGCGGCAGTTGCCATGGCCGGGATTCCTGCAATCAATCAATCGTTGGCGCGGGTCTACGCCCGGTGTTCGCCGGACCCAAGGTAGAAAATCCCCCTATCGCTGCAACGGTTGCTTTGCCGTTGCTTCGCCAAGCGCAAGGATCGACGCGACATGGCGGCGCGAAACCTCCAGCGCGTCGATGCCATAACCGCCGCCCAGCGCACTGGCCAAGGGCACGCCGCGCGCAGCCATTTGCCCGCCGATCCAGCGATCCCGCGCGACCAGCCCGTCATGGCTGAGCCCCAGCCGCCCCAGCCGATCCCCGGCGAGCGGATCGACTCCGGCCTGATACAGCACCAGATCGGGCGCGAACCCGTCCAGCAACGGGACGAGCGTGTCGGCAAGCGTCTCCAGATACTCCGCATCGCCGGTGCCGTCAGCCAGCGCGACATCGACAGTCGAGCGCGCCTTGCGCACCGGGAAATTCTTCTCGGCATGGATCGAATAGGTCGCGATGTCCGCCCGCCCGGCGGTCAGCGCGGCGGTGCCGTCGCCCTGATGCACGTCGCAATCGACGATCAGCACCCGCCGCGCTGTGCCCTCTTCGGTCAGCCGCACCGCCGCCACCGCCAGATCGTTGAACACGCAGAACCCCGCGCCGGTATCGGCCAGCGCGTGGTGGCTGCCCCCCGCGGTATTCGCCGCGAACCCCAGTTCGAGCGCCAGCCGCGCCGCGAGATAGGTCCCGCCGGGCACCATCGCCGCGCGCCGCGCCACCGCCGCCGTCACGGGAAACCCGATCCGCCGTTCCTTGTGCGGCGGCACCCGCGCCTCGGTCACTTCCGCCACGTACTCGGGGTCGTGCACCGCCTCCAGCCAGTCGCGCGGCATCGCCTCGGGCTCGTGCCATGTCAGCGCGCCGCCCAGCTCCAGGAGAAGGTCGCGGACCAGCCCGTTCTTGTTCCACTGATATTGGCTGCGCGCCGGGGCGGGCGCGACATAGGCGGGATGGTGGACGACCGCGATCATGCACCGCCAACATAGGCATTTCCCTGCCGCTGCGGGAGGGGCATAGGGTCCGCATGACCGACATCGCCTCGCTTCCGTACCGCCCCTGTGCCGGGGTCATGCTCCGTAACCGCGAGGGCCGCGTGTTCGTCGGCCAGCGGCTCGATTCGACGCTGGAGGCGTGGCAGATGCCGCAGGGCGGGATCGATCCCGGCGAAGACCCGCTCGAGGCCGCCTATCGCGAGCTATGGGAGGAGACCGGCGTCGAACGCCGCCTCGTCACCCTTGTCGCAGAGGCGCCCGAAGAGCTGTGGTACGACCTTCCGGACGATCTGGTCGGTAAGGTGTGGAAGGGCAAATGGCGCGGCCAGCGCCAGCGCTGGTTCCTGTTCGACTTTGCAGGGCAGGATGCCGACGTGAACATCGCCACCGCCGAACCCGAGTTCCGCGCCTGGCGCTGGGTCGAGCCGCGCGCGCTTCCCGAGCTGATCGTCCCGTTCAAGCGCGCGCTGTACCGGCAACTGCTCGACGTCTTTGCGGATCATCTCGTCTGATCCGCCCTTATCCTGCCCGATTCCGCTGCGTAACGCTCGGCTTATGCGCGCCCTATTGATCGCCCTGCCCCTCCTGCTCGCCAATGCGGAGGACCCCACGATCCCGCCGACGCTGAAGGCGATGCTGGAGGCGGCGATGGACTCGGGCAGCGAGAGCGACGTCGCGGTCATCGTCAAATATGCGCGCAGCGCGGCGCCGGAAAGCGCCGATCTGGTCGCCAAGCTGGCGACCGACTGGCGGATGGAGCGGCTGGCGAAAACGCAGCGCAAGCTCCGCGAGGCCGATTTCTTCGATCTCGTAAAGGGCCGCGCCGAATTGGCCGCCTATCTCACCAGCGGCAATACCGAAAATACCGGATTCTCGACCAATATCGAGATCCGGCGCGAGGCGCTGGCATGGCGGCACAAGCTGCGGCTCCAGGCGGATTACCAGGAGAGCCTCGGCGTGGTGACGCGCGAACGCTATCTCGCCGCCTATGAGCCCAACTGGAAATTCGACGACCGCGCCTATCTGTACGGCGCGGCGCAATATGAAAGCGACCGGTTCTCGGGCTTTACCGATCGCGTGTCGATCTCGTCCGGCGCCGGCTACAGCGCGATCAAGAACAAGGACGTGAAGCTCGACCTGGAATTGGGGCCCGCATATCGGCTGACGCGGTTCATCGATTCGGAGAATGAGAATAATCTCGCCGCGCGCGGATCGGTCGATTTCAACTGGAAGCTGTCGCGCGGGATCACCGTGACGCAGAACGCCTCCGCCTATGTGCAGGATGCGAACAGCACCGTGTCGTCCAAATCGGCGCTCCAGGCACGGCTGATCGGCCCGCTGTCGGCGCAATTTTCCTATACGATGCAGTATGAAAGCCGCCCGCCGATTGGCCGCGAGATGACCGACACCACGAGCCGCGCGGCTTTGGTCATCGATTTTTAGGGGTGTGAAGCTGGGAGCGGGGGCTTCTCTCGCGGGACCGAATGTCGGAGACGGGTTGGTTAGCGACCTTCCCCTCGCGCGGCCCTTGCACGCTTAATCCGCTTCATCTTTTGTCGTAGGTCGAGAGCCATGATCCACCACGAAACAGCTCCGGCGCCCAAGAGAAAGCCACAAAGCAAGGTGACGCGGTTCCAAGGCGAAACGACACCTTTCAGCAGCTCATTTGCGTAACCGACATAGACGCAGGCAGCAACGAACACCGCGCCCGCAAGGGCCAGCATGAGTTTAGTTCGCGAGATCATCAGTCGCACAATGCCCGCCCACGCCGAAGTCCGCTAGTGGGCACTTCCTGACTCCGCTCCAAAAGCCCCAGTCTGCCCCAATCCCGCAGGTTATGCCGCGCACAACGCCCGATAAGGGCGCCGGGTGTTCACCCCCCGGCTTATCCGCGCTACCACGTCCCGATGACCGCTCTGTCCCCCATCGAACGCGCGGCGATTGATCGCATTGCCGATGCGCCGATCCTTGCCCAGACCGAGGCATGGGTCGCCGTGAACAGCGGCACGCGCAACCTGGCCGGGCTGGCGGCGATGGCCGATCTGTTGGCCGATGCCTTCGCCGTCCTGCCCGGCGCAGTCGCGCTGATCGAGCCGGAACCCGTCGATGCCGTCGCTGCCGATGGCCTGGCCGAACCGATCGGCCATGGCCGCCACCTGCATCTGGCGGTGCGCCCGGAGGCGCCGGTACAACTCCTGCTCACCGGGCACATGGACACGGTGTACGGAGCCGATCATCCGTTCCAGCAGGGCCGCTGGCTGCCCGACGGGACGCTGAACGCCCCCGGCGCGGCGGATATGAAGGGCGGGCTCGCGCTGATGCTGGCGGCCCTCCGTGCAGTCGAGGCGAGCCCGCTGGCGGGCCGGATCGGCTATACGGTGCTGATCAACTCCGACGAGGAGACCGGCTCGCTCTCGTCGCGCGCGCTGATCGAGCGTGTCGCGCGCGGCAAGATCGCGGCGCTGACCTATGAGCCCGCGCTTCCCGACGGGACGCTGGCGGGCGCGCGGGGCGGCACCGGCAATTTCTCGCTCGTCGTGCAGGGCCGCAGCGCGCATGCCGGGCGCAACCCCGACGAGGGGCGCAACGCGCTGGTCGCCGCCGCGGATCTCGCGGTGCGGCTGGCGGCGGCGAAGACGCCGGGGCTGTCGGTGAACCCCGCGCGGATCGATGGCGGCGGGCCGAACAATGTCGTCCCCGACATGGCCGTGCTCCGCATCAATTTCCGCCCGCACGATGCGGATGCCATTGCCGCCGCGCAGGCCGCGCTCGATGCGGCAGCCGCAGCAGTCGCCGCCGACCGTGACGTGCGCGTCACGGTGCATGGCAGCTTCAATCGCCCGCCCAAGCCGATCGACGCCGGCGCCGCGCGGCTTTTCGAACTCGTCCGCAGCGTCGGCGCCGATCTCGGCATCCCGGTGTCGTGGCGAGCGACCGGCGGGGTATGCGACGGCAACAACATCGCCGCGTGCGGCGTGCCCGTGGTCGACACCATGGGCGCCCGCGGCGGCGCCATTCATTCCGTGGAGGAATTTCTGATCCCCGAAAGCCTGCCCGAACGCGCCGCGCTCTCCGCGCTGACCCTCCTGCGAATCGCCGAGAAAGGCACGCTATGAGCTTCGTGATCCGAGCCGCCCGCGACGAGGACCTCCAGCATCTGTACGAGATGGCGAAGCTGACCGGCGGCGGCTTCACCAATTTGCCGCCCGAGCGCGACGCGCTCCGCGCCAAGCTCGCGCGCAGCCACGCGGCCTTTGCCCGGCCCGACGATGGCGGCGAGCATGACGACCTGTTCGTGCTGATCCTGGAAAATGTGAAGACCGGCGAGGTGCGCGGCACCTGCCAGATCTTCACGCGCGTCGGCCAGACCTGGCCCTTTTACAGCTATCGCATCGGCACCGTGACCAAGCACAGCCGCGAACTGGCCCGCACCTTCCGGGCGGAGATACTCAGCCTGGTCAACGATCTGGAGGGCAGCAGCGAAGTCGGCGGGCTGTTCCTCCACCCCGCCGAACGCGCCGGGGGGCTGGGGATGCTGCTCGCGCGCAGCCGCTATCTGTTCATGGCGCGCAACCGCGCGCGCTTCGCCGACCGGGTGCTAGCGGAACTGCGCGGGGTGATCGACGAGGCGGGGGGATCGCCCTTCTGGGACGGCGTCGCGGGACGCTTTTTCGGGATGAACTTCCAGCAGGCGGACGAATTCAACGCGACGCATGGCAACCAGTTCATCGCCGATCTGATGCCCAAACACCCGATCTACACCGCGATGCTCCAGGAAAGCGCACGATCGGTGATCGGCCTGCCGCACCCCTCGGGCCGCGCGGCGATGCGGATGCTGGAGCATGAGGGCTTTGCCTTCGAACATTATATCGACATTTTCGATGGCGGCCCGACCATGACTGCGCGCACCGACCAGGTGCGCACCATCCGCGACGCGCGCACCTGTACGCTGGGGCGGATCGCGGACGAGGGCGTCGATTCGATCATCGCCACCGGCCTGCTCGCCGATTTCCGCGTGACGATGGGTAAATGCGGCGAGGCGGACGGCGCCGTTACCGTCGATCCGATCGCGGCGGCGACACTGGGCATCGGCGAGGGCGCCGAAATCACGCACATCGCCCGCTGATGCTCGAGGAAATCAACTTCGACGGGATCATCGGCCCCAGCCACAACCTCGCAGGGCTGAGCCCGGGCAATCTCGCCGCGACGCGCAACCGCGGGCTGACCTCGCATCCCCGCGCCGCCGCGCTCCAGGGCATCGCCAAGATGCGCGCGAATCTCGCGCTCGGGCTGCGGCAGGGCGTGTTCGTGCCGCTTGCCCGCCCCGACCATCGCTGGCTGGCCCAGCTCGCCACGAGCTATGCCGATGCGCCTCCGCATCTCCAGGCGCAGGCGCTGTCGGCGTCGGCGATGTGGGCAGCCAACGCCGCCACGGTCTCGCCCGCGCCCGATACCGCCGACGGGCGCTGCCACCTCACCGTCGCCAACCTCGCGACGCTGCCGCACCGCAGCCACGAATGGCCGGGCACGCTGGCGCAGCTCCGCCTCGCCTTTGCCGATGCGCAATTTGCAGTCCATGCGCCGGTGCCCCCGCCGTTCGGCGACGAAGGCGCGGCGAACCATATGCGGCTTGCCCCGGCGCACGACGCCCCCGGAGTCGAGGTCTTCGTCTATGGTGTCGGCGGCGGCCCCTTCCCCGCCCGCCAGCACGCAGATGCCAGCCGCGCGATCGCACGCCGCCACGGGCTGGACCCGGCGCGCACCTTGTTCGTCCAGCAATCGGAGGAAGCGATCGCGGCGGGGGCGTTTCACAACGATGTCGTCGCCGTGGCGAACGGCAATGTGCTGTTCGCCCATGAGCACGCCTTTGCCGACCGTGACGGCTTCTACGAGGCGCTGCGCCAGGTGATGCCGCAGCTCGAGATCGTCGAGGTGCCCGCCGCGCAGGTCAGCCTCGCCGACGCCATCGCCTCCTATCTTTTCAATGCGCAGCTCGTGACGCTCGCCGATGGCGGGATGGCGCTGATCCTGCCCAGCGAAGCGCGCGACACGCCCAGCGTGTGGCGCTGGCTGGAACAGCATGTCGCGGGCAACGGCCCGATTCGCCGGCTGGAGGTCGTCGACGTGCGTCAATCGATGGCGAATGGCGGCGGCCCGGCCTGCCTCCGGCTGCGCGTGGTGGCCGATCCGGCGACGATCGACCCGCGATTCCTGGTGGACGTAGAGACGCTCGACCGGCTGGCGGCGCTGGTGGAAGCCCACTGGCCGGAGTCGATCGACGGCAGCGATATCGGAAATCCGAAGCTGATCGCGGAGATCGAGGGCGCGCGCGGGCGGCTCCATGCGGCGCTGAACCTCATTGAACTGCTGTAGGATCGGTTTCTCCGATCCCGATGGCACACATCAGACGCGCCGCCTATAAGGCCGTGTCTGGCGGGGCAATCCGCGCCGCTCCCATCGTTGAAGGAAGCAGGTCGATCGCATGACGCTGATATTCGCATTGATGGCGGCAATCGCGCCCATACAGGCTGGGACACCTGAGTGGATGATGGTTGGACTGACCGACAATGGTGCCGACGGAATCTCGGTAATCTTTGTCGACCGCGCCAGCATTTCGCAGACGCCCGACGAAGCCAGTGCCACGATATCGTTGATAAAAGGCGAGAACGAAATCCGCCCGCGCATGCAGTTCGATTGCAAGGGGTCGCGGTTCCGACTCGTTAGCGCAGGCATGCCCGATGGCATCGAATCGTCCCTGCTGGGCTGGAAAACACTCGGCAGCGAGCCGTCGGGAATGCGCACGGCACTCCAATATGCGTGCTCGGGGGGCACGCTCGACCTCGGCTTCGATCCCTACAAGGGGCCGAGCCCGATGCCGTTTTACAAGCTCTTCATCGCCCTTCGCGCAGAATCCGGCAAGAAGCCGTCGCGATAGGAAAGCCTCGCTACGTGGGTTCAGACCGGCGCACACCGCGCTGTCGGGTTAATTTACAGTTAACCATAGCCGCCATCACGAAAATGGCGGAATGCCGCGCTTGGCCCGCCCTTTGCTAGTCACCGCCCATGCTCACTCGCGCCCGCCGCCTCTTCACGATCAAGTCCAAGTTCGAGGCGTATCTCGTCATTTACGGGCTCGGCACCGGCGCGGTGGAGCGGGGCATGCACTATCTCGAGCAATATCCCGGCTGGGCGGGGCAGATGCTGTTCCTGCTCTGCCCCGTCGCCGTATTCATGGCCGGGGCCAGGATACTGGACAGCTTCGACGTACTGTAATCACCCGCAATTGAACTGAAGGCGCCGGAGCGCTACGGCTCGCTGGCTCGACGCGCGAGCTTGGGGGGTGATCGTGCGGCTGTTTGCGGGGATTTTTTCTACTTTGGCGGCGCAGGCGCTGCTGGCGTCGGTCGTATCCGGCGGGTTGCTGGTCGCGCTGACCTATCAGGGCAAGGCGTTGGAAACCGCCTCGCGCGATCGCGAACGGCTCGACGGGTTCGTCGCGACCGTGGTCGAGGGCGCGCGCGCCGGGCGGCACCTCGATGCGTTCGTCAACGAACTGGACGCGCGCGATTCGCGATTGCGCGGTCGGGTCTCGCTGATCTCGCCGGGCGGACAATGGATTGCGGGCCCGACCGCAACCGGTCCCGCCCGCGCCGAACGTGCCGTCGAACTGAACGGCCACGTTATCGCGCTAGCCCGGATCATCGGCCCGCCCATACTCACCGACAGCGAGCGCCGTTACCTGTCGACACTGTATATCGGGATCGCCGCGGTCGTCCTGGGGCTGTTCGTGGGGCTTCTGGTCGCCGGCTATTTCTTTGCCCGGCGATGGTCGCGACCGCAGATCGAGCTGTTCCGGATCAGCCGCGAAGTGGTGCATGGCGATCATGACGTAACGTTCGACGAGAACGTGCCGGCGGAGACGCTCGCGACGATGCGGAACCTGCGCCGGATCGCGAGCCAGTTCAGCCGGCTGGAGACCGCGCGCCGTACCTGGCTCGTGTCGATCGCCGACGAGCTGAAGCGCCCGACCGAGAATATGGGCGAGCATTTCATCCAGCTTTGCGCGGTCCAGCCCGCCCTCCCCGCTGCGCTGCTCGGCGCGATCGAGGAGGATACCCACCGGCTGATCCACATGGCCGAGGATCTGAGCGCGGTGGCGCTCGCCGATCTGGGCCGGCTTCCGGTGCGCTTCCACCCCGTCGATCCCCGCGCGCTGATCCACAACGCCGTCTATGCCCATCGCAAGCGCGCAGAGGGCCAGGGCGTGCGGCTGGAGACGAGCACGCTGCCCGGATACACGATCCTGGTGAAATGGGACGGCAACCGGATCGAGCAGCTGTTCGGGGCGCTGATCGACAATTCGTTGCGCTACACGCCCCGTAGCGGCCGGATTGTGCTCGGGCTGGAAAGCTCGCGCGACGCGTGGCGGCTGATCATCGACGACAGCGCGCCCGGTATCGACGTCATGCTCGCACAGCGCCTGTTCGAACCCTTTTACCGGAGTTCGGATCGCACCGACGAATCGGCGGCCTCGGGGCTGGGGCTGGCGACGGCGCGGGCGATCGTCGAAGCGCATCATGGCCGGATCGAAGCGAGCAACTCGCCGATCGGGGGTTTGCGCGTCACGGTGGTCCTGCCGGCGAATCCGCCCACAGCCTGAGCGACGGTCGCGGCATAAAACTAGCTGGAAAAACAAACCCCCGCCGAGTCTTGCGACTGCGGCGGGGGATGTTGGTGCGCCCGGAACGATTCGAACGTCCGACCCTCAGATTCGTAGTCTGATGCTCTATCCAGCTGAGCTACGGGCGCCGGGAGACGCGCTGTTAGACGGCGAAATTCGGAAGCGCAACCCCGTTGCGCATAGTTTTCTGCGGGCATAGAGCGATCGTCATGCGCAGCCTCGTGATTTTCGCCGGTATCGCCCTGACGGGCTGCACCCAAAACCCCACGCGATACCCGTCGCTGCTCCCGCGACCGATCGAATCGCAGAGCATGGCGGAACCCGTGCGGACGCCCGCGGTGGCGACACCCGATGCGGCGCTGGAATCGCGGCTGCCCCAGATCCTGGCGGAAGTGGAGACCGCCGACCGGGCCTTCGCAGTCGCCGCTGGAGAGGCCGAGGCGAAAATCGCCGTCGCGCGCGGTCTCCCCGCCGGTTCGGGTCCGTGGCTCGACGCACAGGCGGCGCTCAGCCGGCTCGAGACGCTGCGCGCGCCGACGCTGACGACGCTCTCTGACCTGGAGCGCATGGTGCTCGATCGGGGCCAGGCGGGGTTGCCCGCCTATCCGGCGCTCGATTCGACCGTCGCGAAGGTCGACGCGACGGTTACCGCGCAGGGAGATCGCATCGGCGCGCTCGAAGCCGCGCTCGCCGGAGCCTGAACCCCCGCGCGCGAGGTCGGCCTGGCTATTCCTCCGCGAGCGAAGGATTGAACGCGCGCATCACCGGCACGACCGACGCATAATCGTCGGTCCACCCCGTAAAGCCCGCGCGCGGCGTCAGCGTCCGCCACCCTGGATGGCCCTGGGTCAGCGCGATGAGCGTCGGCAGGCTGCGCGAGAGCGCGATCCAGTCCGATACGCTCGCCTCGTCATGCTTCTCCAGCGCGCTGGGCTCGTAGATCAGCCGCGCAGCGTGCCACCCGCCCTTTTCTGCGGCGGCAGCGACTACCGGCGAAAGCGCGAGGAAGCGATTCGAGATATGGACGAGCAACAGCCCGTTGGGGGCGAGCACCCGGCCATAGGTATCGAATGCCTCGGACGTCATCAAATGCATCGGCACTGCGTCCGAAGAGAAAGCGTCGAGCGCAAGCAGGTCCAGGCTGGCGGCGGGCGCCTCTCCCAGCCGCAGCCGCGCATCGCCGATCGCGATGTCTGCGCCCGGCAGGCATTGGGGCAGGAAGGTAAACGGTCCCGAATCGCGCGACAGCTTCACCACCGCCGGGTCGATCTCGTAGAAGCGCCACTGCTGGCCGGGCCGCGCATAGCAGGCGAGCGTCCCCGAACCGAGCCCGACGACCCCCACGCGCGCTCCGGGGCCGTATAGCCGCGGCAGCGCCAGCATCGCCTGCCCCACGCCCGATCCCGCGACATAATAGGTCGTCGGCAGCCGCGACCGCGCGCCGAGCAACTGGATGCCGTGCAGCGTCGTGCCATGCGCCAGCCGCCGCTCGCTGTCGGTCTCGGTCACGGTATAGACGCCGAAATAGCTCCGCGTGCGGGCATCGGCGATCGACATCTGGATCGAGCGATAGCCCCCGAAAATGAACAGCCCGCCTGCCAGCGCGATCAGGAACGGCACGCGCCGGCCGATTGCGAGGAGCCCGATGATCGCGACCAGCAGGAACGCGATCTGCTCGTGCATCTCGCCCAGCACGCCGCCCGGGTTCGCGATCCCGACCAGCACCACGACCGAAACCGCCAGCGCCACCGCGAGCACCTTGATCCGGTACACCTGCGCCGCGCCGCTCCAAAGCCGCCCAATTGCCGGCAGCAGGAAGGCTTGCGGCACCAACGCCCCCGCCGCGAGAATCAGCAGCGGATATTCATAGGTCCAGTCGAACAGCACCGGCGCGAGCAACCCGGAAAACACCCCGCCCAGCGCGCCCCCCACCGACATGGCGAGATAAAAGCCCGTCAGCCGATCGGGCGCGGGCCGAAGCGCGTACATCCGCCCGTGCAGCGCCACCGATACCAGGAACAACAGCAACAACCCGATCAACGCGTTGACATAGGCCAGCGCCTGATGCCCCGCGATCAGCGTCGCGCCGAACAGCAACAGCGTCACGGGCACGAACTTTGTGAGCACGTCGGGCAACGAGCGGTCGTTCAGGAACGCGACCGAGAAGCTGAGCAGATACAGCCCCAGCGGCAACACCCACAGCATCGGCACCGCGACGATGTCCGTCGTCAGGAAGGTCGTCGTCGCGAGCATCAGGCCAGAGGGGACGAAGGCGAGCAGGATCCAGTGCGCCACCCGCCGCGCGCCCGCTGGCGGGCTGTGGTGAACGATGTGCGGCGTCTCGGCGGCCTTGCGCGGGAGCAACGTCGCGCAGGCAGCGACCAGCACGAAGACCAGCGCATAGCCGCTCGTCCACAACAGGCTCTGTCCTTTCAGCGCGAGCAAGGGCTCGACCACCAGCGGATAGGCGAGCAGCCCGCCAAAGCTGCCGATGTTCGATGCGGCATACAGCGCATAGGGGTCGCGCCCGCCGGTCGCCGCGCTGTACCAGCGCTGGAGCAACGGGGCCTGCGCCGAAATCGCGAAGAACAGCGGTCCGATCGACGCGCCGAACAGCCAGGGCACCCAGAAGGCGGGCTCGGCATTGGCGGGCAGGTCCATCGCGAACAGCCCGATCGGAAGCCACAGCGCCGCGACCGCCAGCACGCCCAGATGGATCGCCGCCTGCATGCGCGGGGGCACCCGCCCCAGCCAATGCGCATAGGCATAACCGCCGAGCAGCAGCGCCTGATAGACCAGCATCGCCGAATTCCACACGGCCGGCGCACCACCCAGCTTGGGCAGCGCCATGCGCGCGACCATCGGCTGGACAAGGAACAGCAGGAACGACCCCGACAGGATCGCCACCACGAACAGCCCGCGCGCGACGTGCGGCGACGCATCGACGCCCCCCTCCACCCGGCTCACTGCGGAAGACATTGCGCAGCGCAAAACGCGCGGAAACGGGCGGGAAAGGACGGTAAATACATCGTTCGGAGGCAAGCAGAATGCCCCCGACAAGTAAAGCGTCAGCCGGACGAAGCCGGGCGCGCTATCCGATAGGTGATGTGCGCGCGCAACGCGGCGATCGCGGCGGGATGGTCGAAATCGTCGTGCGGCGCGCGAACCATGCCGATCCGCTCCATCAGCCCCCAGCTGCGCGTGTTGCCGGGGGTCGTGATCGCCGCGATGCGCGGCACGTCGAGATTCGCCCAGCCCCAGGCGAGGCTCGCCTGCGCCGCCTCTCGGGCATAGCCCCTGCCCCAATGCGCGCGCGCCAGCCGCCAGCCGATTTCGATCTCCCCCTCGATCGGCGTCGCCTCCGCGCCGGGCTTGAGCCCGCAAAAGCCCAGGAACGCGCCATCGTCGCGGCGCTCCACTGCCCAGAAACAATGGCCGATGCTGTCGTACAAGCCATTCTGGCGATCGATCGCGGCATCCGATTCGGCGCGGCTGAGCGGTGGGCCAAGGTGCGCCATCACCTCGGGATCGACGCACATCGCGTGGAACGGCGCGCGGTCGCGATCCTCCCAGCGGCGGAGCAGCAGGCGATCGATCGCGATCATCGGGACGGGCGATCGATGGCGTAGACGATCATCGCGCCGAATGGGTCGTCCACGGCGAAGTCAGGGTGGCGAAAGTCCAGATCGGCGCGGCGCCGCATCCCCAGCCGCTCCATCAGCCCCCAGGAGCGAAAATTCCCGATCGTCGTCCATGCGGCGATGCGCGGACGATGAGTATTGGCCCAGCCCCAGGCGATGCTTGCCTCCGCCGCCTCGCGGGCAATCCCCTGCCCCCAATGCGCCTCGCCGATCCGCCAGCCGATCTCCAGCTCCTCGGGCACCGGCGTCCCCGGATGCCCGCCGATGCGCAGCCCGCACACCCCGGCAAGCTCGCCGGTGGCGGCGATCTCGACTGCCCACATGCAATGGCCGTGGCGTGCCTGTTGCGCCATCTGCGCGTCGAGGATCGCGTCGTGCCGCGCCTGTGGCCTCGGGCCGCCGAAATGCTCCATCATCGCGGGCGTGTTGACCAGCGCGTGGAAGCCGGGCTTGTCCGCCTCGCGCCAGGGGCGCAGCCGCAGGCGTGCAGTCTCGATCATAGCCGCCCCGCTCAGGCGCCCATCAGCCGCGCGGCGAGCGGGGCGTGATAGGTCAGCACCCCCGAGGTGCCGGCGCGCTTGAACGCCATCAGCGTCTCCAGCACCAGCGTGTCGCGGTCGCCCGCGCCGACCGCCGCCGCGGCCTCGATCATCGCATATTCGCCCGACACCTGATACGCAAAAACAGGTACTTCGAACGCATTCTTCACACGCACTATGATGTCGAGATAGGGCAGACCCGGCTTCACCATCACGCTGTCCGCCCCCTCGGCCAGGTCGAGCGCGACTTCGCGCAGCGCCTCCTCGGCATTGGCGGGGTCCATCTGATAGGTCTTCTTGTCGCCCTTGAGCAGCCCGCGCGAGCCCACCGCGTCGCGGAACGGACCGTAAAAGCCGCTCGCATATTTGGCGGCATAGGCCATGATCTGCACGTTGACATGCCCGCCCGCTTCCAGCGCTTCGCGGATCTGGCCGACGCGCCCATCCATCATGTCGCTGGGCGCAACGATGTCCGCCCCCGCCTCTGCCTGGACTAGCGCCTGCCGGGTCAGGATCTCGGACGTGATGTCGTTGAGCACATAGCCCGCGCCATCGACGATCCCGTCATGCCCGTGGCTGGTATAGGGGTCGAGCGCGACATCGGTCAGCACCCCCACTTCGGGCACCGCATCCTTGATCGCGCGGATAGCGCGGCACATCAGATTGTCGGGGTTCACCGCCTCGCGCCCGTCATCGGTGCGCAGCCCCGCCGGCGTGTTGGGGAACAAGGCGATGCACGGGATGCCGAGGTCGCGCGCCTCCCGCGCCCGATCGACGATCCCCGCCAGCGACCAGCGCGACACGCCGGGCAGCGAGGCGATCGGCTCCTCGGCCTCCCCCCCGGTCACGAACAGCGGCCAGATCAGGTCGGCGGGGGTCAGGACATTCTCCGCCACCATCCGCCGGCTCCAGGCGGCGGCGCGGGTGCGGCGAAGGCGAAGCGCGGGATAGTGAGTCATGCCGCGCGAAATGCGCCCTCAGCCATTGGGTTGCAAGCGCCCAGCGGGCTCGCCGCCCGATAGCGCATGTTCCTGCGCCTCACGCGGCCGCATCATCGCGCCCCGCCGCCATCCGCCCCAGCGATAATAGGCCGTAGCCAGCGCCAGCGACGTCAGCGACCCGACCGGGAAGCTCCACCACAGCGCATCGGCGCCGAGCACGGGCTGCATCCCGATCGCAAAGCCGAGCCGCGCCGGATAAAATGCAACGAGCAGGATAGCCAGCGGCACCAGCACCGCGCCATTCGCCCGCACGGTCGCAAACAGCACCATGGTCAGCCCGAACACTGCGAAGTTCCAGGTCGCGATCAACTGGATGTGCCGCGCGATCGGCAAGGCGGCGCTCTCGCCGCCCAGGAACAGCGCCATCACCGGCCGGTCGAACGCCAGCACCGCCCCGACCATCACGCCCGTGATCAGCAGCGTGCAGAGCAGCCCGGCGCGGGTGATCCCGCCGACACGATCCCAAGCGCCGGCACCGATATTCTGCGCCGCCATCGCGCTCACCGCAGCGCCGATCGCCATCGCCGGCATCTGGATATAGGTCCAAAGCTGCTGCGACACGCCATAGGCGGCAACGGTATCCACCCCCAGCCGGTTGACCAGCCCGACCATGGTCAGCCCCCCGAACGACATCACCAGCATCTGCGCGCCCATCGGCAGCCCCTTGCCGACGATCGCACCGATCAACGCGCGTCCGGGCAGCAGATAGCGCAGTTCCTTGCCCGAAAGCCGGATCGGCAGGCGCCGGGCATAGATCGTCGCCAGCAGGCCCAATGCCGCGACATGATTGGCGATCAGCGTCGCGGTCGCCGACCCGGCAATCCCCATCTGCGGCGCCGGCCCCAGCCCCAGGATGAACACCGGGTTGAGCCCGGCATCCAGCGCCACGCTGAGGATCATGAACCACAGCGGCGTCATCGCATCCCCCACGCCGCGCAGCGACATCATCAGCAGCACGAGCAGCATCGACGCGGGCACGCCGAGAAAGGTGACGCGCAGATAGGCCAGCGCCAGCGGCATCGCCTCGGGCGGCGTGGCGAGCACGCGCAGGATCGCCGGCGCGAGGAACCAGCCGAACGCCGCCATCACTATGGCACCCCCTAGTACGAGCCCCGTCGCCGCCCCGAATGCGCGCCTCGCTCCGTCGGGGTCGCCCCGCCCGATGGACTGGCCGATCAACACCGTCGCCGCCATGCCGAACCCGAACACCGCGCCGAAGATCAGGAACATGATGATGTTCGCGTTCGACGTCGCGGCCAGCGCATTCTCGCCCAGGAAACGCCCGACCCAGATCGTGTTGATCGAGCCGTTGAGCGACTGGAGGATATTCGATCCCAGCGTCGGCAGTGCGAAGAGCAGGAGCGTAGGGCCGATCGGCCCGTTGATCAGGTCGTGACGTGGAGTGGGACTCGCCATTGCGCGTTGGACTCTTTCGGATACGGTTGCGCCGCTCGCCGGATCGCCCGGGTCGGGCGAGCGTTAGGCGTTTCCGACGTAGCAAGAAAGCAGACGATGCCCGAAAAACCGGCGGCGATGATCGTCAACACGCGTTCCCGCCACGGACAGGCATGGTTCGAACGCGCCTGTGCCCGCTTCGCCGAGCTGGGGTTCGACGTCGACGCCCACCCGGTCGAGGAGCCGGACCGTCTGGAAGCGACCGTGGACAAGGTGCTGGCGGCGGGTCCAGGGCTGTTGATCCTGGGCGGCGGCGACGGGACGATCAGCGGGCTGGTCGACCGGATCGTGGGCAAGGGCGTGCGGCTGGGCGTGCTGCCGCTGGGCACCGCGAACAGCTTCGCGCGATCGCTCGGCATCCCGCTCGACGTCGACGGCGCGGTCGATACGATCGTCCATGGCCAGCCGCGCCGGATCGACCTGGGCATGATCGGCGACGATTATTTCGCAAACACGGCCGCGATCGGCCTCTCCCCGCAGATCGCCGAGACCGTGCCGCATGCCGCCAAGAAATATTTCGGTCGCGCCGGCTATCTCGCCTGGGCGGCGCTGGAGTTTGCACGGTTCAAGCCGTTCACGCTGATCATCGGCGAAGGGCCCGACGCGAAGCGGATGCGCGCGGTCGAGGTCCGGATCTCGAACGGCCCGTTCCACGGTGGCACCGAACTGGTCGACGAAGCCCGCGTCGACAGCGGCGAGATCGTCGTCCAGGCGGTGAAGGGCCATGTCAAACGGCGGCTGATCCACAATTGGGCCGCTTCTATCCTGAAGCTCGACGCGCGCCACGACGACACCGTCACCTTTAGCGGCCAGTCGCTCCGCGTCGCCACCGAGCCTCCGCTGCCGGTCTCGATCGACGGAGAAGTGCTCGCCCGAACCCCGGTGACCGCGCGGATCGCGGCGGGGGTGATCGAAGTGATGGTGCCCGCGTAAACTCTCAGAGTCTGTTTGCAGATGCGCCTGTCGGCGCATGCGGCACCGGCCCGCTCCCCCACCCGGCCACCCAACGGCAGTATTCTATGGGTGGCCGGGTGGGGGAGCGGGCCGGTGCCGCCTCGAAATTCGCTCTTTCGCGAATTTCCAAACAGACTCTCAGCCCGCGAGGGCCGCCTGCCGCCGCCTGCGCCGGGCATAGAGCAGCCCCAGCGCCCCGACCGCGAACAGCCCCAGTGCCTCTTCAGGGATCGGCGTGGGCGTATCGCCGCCGGGGGGCGTGGTCGGCGGGTAATAGCTGCCGGTATAGGTGCCCATGTGCATCTCGCCATTCTGCACCAGATTGCCGAACACCGCCGAACCCTGGATATAGTTGGACGTGGTCGCGTCGGCGCCAGGCGCCAGCACCGAACCGCCCCATGCCGTGCTCAGGTCCAGCGTCTTGGCATCGGGGAAATTCCAGATGACGTGCTCGCCCAGATTGGACGTGCCGCCGAGGAAATTGTCGTTGAGCGTGATCGCCGTGCCGCTGACGTTGACGATCGCGGTGTCGGCCCCGTTGAGGTTGAACTGGACCTCGCCGATGGAGTCGAGCTGCGCCGCGGTCAGGTTGAACACTGCCACGCCCGATGCGTCGGGCGTGGCGTTGAACGTGGCGCGATTGCCGCTGATCGTGACATTGCTGTTCGCGTCGAGCCCCTTCAGCGTCGCCGACAGGTCGGTCAGGCTGCTGGTCAACAGGCTCTTCTGCTGGTTGAGGTTGGTCAGGAACGCGGGGTCGGACGTGCCGAGCCCGGACTGGACGGTGTTCTGGTTGACGTTGGTGTTGCTGATCGTCCCGCCCACCTGCACCGTCTGCGCCGCGCCGTTCAGGTTGAACCCCGAGCTGACATTGCCGCCGACGATCGCGCCCGATCCGTTGTTGAGGTTCTTGGTGCCGCCCACGACATCGCCGACCACCGTCAGCCCGGGGATGCCGAGCGACGAGGTCGCGGGGGTCCCGATCTGATAGTTGGACGAATTGCCGGTCAGGTCGCCGCCGACGAACGTCCGCCCCTCGACTTCCGACGAGGATTGGAGGTCGCCCAGCACGATCAGGTTCCACTGGCGGAGCGCATCGGTGCTCGTCACCGACTGAGCCCGGGCGGGGACGGCCAGCGCGATCGTAAGCGCGGTGGCGGCGAGCAGGATCGTGAGGTTTCGCATTCCTATCAGATATGCCGATCGGCCTCCCCCGCCGATCGGTTTCTGTGGTTAACAAATTGCATTTTCTGTCTCAATTCGGGCTGGTTAGCCCAGCCGCGCCAGTGCCGCGGCCAACCGCTCGGCCTCGGCTGCCTTTTCGGCATGATCGGCGCGCGCCTTCTCGACCGCCTCGGGCTTCGCGCGCTCGACGAAGCTGGGGTTGTTGAGGCGACCGGCGAGGCCGTCGCGCTCCTTCTCCGCGGCGGCGATCGCCTTGGTCAGGCGGGTGCGTTCGGCGTCGAGATCGATGACGCCGCCGATCGGCAGGACGAAAGTCGCCTCGTCCACGACCAACTGGAGCGCGCCGCCCTCCGGCGCCTCGCCGCTCGCCTGATCGACCCGCGCCAGCCGCCCCAGCGCCGCCGCCTGCCGGACGAGCCGCGCCGAGGTTTCCGCCGAGCCATCGCGGATGTGCAGCGGCAGCCGGGCGCCAGGCGGCACATTGAGTTCGGTCCGCGCGGCGCGGATTTCGCTCACCAGCCGGATCAGCCAGTCGATCTCCTTCGCCGCCTCCGGATCGAGCGCGCGGGCATCCGCCATCGGCCAGTGCGCGACAATCAGTTCATGGTCGCGCGGCCCCATCTTCGACCATAATTCTTCGGTGATGAAGGGCATGAACGGGTGGAGCGTCACCAGGATCTGGTCGAGCACCCAGCCCGCGACGGCACGGGTTTCCTGGGCCTCGGGGCCATCCTCACTCCGTTCGCCCTGAGCCTGTCGAAGGGCCGCCTCCGCATCGGCACTAGCCTGGCCTTCGACAAGCTCAGGCCGAACGGGGGTTGGTCCCTGGATCACCGGCTTGATCAGTTCCAGATACCAGTCGCAGAACCGGCTCCAGGTGAACTGATAGATCGTGTTCGCCGCCTCGTCGAAGCGCAGGTCCGCCAGCGCGAGGTCAAGCGCCTGTACCATCGCGATGGTTTCCGCGATAATCCAGCGGTTCACCGCCAGTTCCGCAGATGGCGCCTCCGGCGTCGCCGACGCGCCGATCCCGTTCGACTGGCAGAAGCGCGCGGCGTTCCACAGCTTGGTCGCGAAATTGCGATAACCCTCGATCCGGCGCTCATCCATCTTGATGTCGCGCCCCTGGCTCTCCATCGCCGCCATGAAAAAGCGCAGCGCATCGGCGCCATATTTGTCGATCAGCCCCAGCGGATTGACGACATTGCCCTTGGACTTGGACATTTTCTGCCCATCGGCGGCGCGGACAAGACCGTGGAGATACAGGGTCTTGAACGGCACTTCCTTCATGAAGTGCAAACCCTGCATCATCATGCGGGCGTCCCAAAAGAACAGGATGTCGAAGCCGGAGATGAGGACATCGTTCGGATAACGGCCGCCCAAAAGCCCTCTCCCCGCTTGCGGGGAGTTCAGGGTCGGCTGTGCCCCCGGCACAGCCTCAACATCGCGGGGCGATGTTGACCCTGAACTGGTTGGGAGAGGGGCAGGTTCGGCTGGCGATTCGCCCGAGAAAGACTCCCCCTCTCCCCGACCCTCTCCCCGCAAGCGGGGAGAGGGAGAAGAATCGGGCCAGCCCAGCGTCGCGAAGGGCCAGAGCGCGGAGGAGAACCAGGTGTCGAGGACGTCGGGGTCCTGCACCAACGCTACGCCCTCGCCCGCCTGCGCCTGCGCGTCGGCCTGGCTCTCGGCGACGTAAATGCTGCCGTCCTCGGCAAACCAAGCCGGAATCCGATGCCCCCACCACAATTGCCGGCTCACGCACCATGGCTGGATGTTCTCCATCCAGTTGAAATAGGTCTTTTCCCAGCTCTTCGGCACGATCTTGGTCGCGCCCGAACGCACCGCCTCGATCGCCGGTTTGGCCAGCGTCGCGGCGTCGACATACCATTGGTCGGTCAGCCACGGCTCGATCACCACGCCCGAGCGGTCGCCATAGGGCGTCTGGATCGTGCGCGGTTCGGCGTCGTGCTCGGCGCCTTCCTTGTCGACCCAGGCGACGAGGAAGCCTTCGTCCTTCAGCCGCTGGACGATCGCCTTGCGCGCCTCGAACCGGTCGAGCCCCAGCAGTTCCGCCGGGATCAGCCCGTCGCTGGTCTGGCAAATCATCGCCTTGGCATCCAGCATGTTCAGCATGTCGCGCGCCTCGATGCCCGCGCGGCGGCCGACTTCGAAGTCGTTGAAGTCGTGCCCCGGCGTGATCTTGACCGCGCCCGAACCCAGTTCGGGATCGGCATGGTCGTCGGTAATGATCGGGATCAGCCGCCCGGTGATCGGCAGGCGCACCCGCTTCCCCACCAGCGCGGCATAGCGTTCGTCGCTGGCGTTCACCGCCACCGCCATGTCGGCCAGCATCGTCTCGGGCCGCGTCGTCGCGACCTGGATAAACCCGCTGCCGTCCTCCAGCGGATAGCGCAGGTGCCAGAAGCTGCCCTTGATCTCGCGCGTCTCGACCTCAAGGTCCGAAATCGCGGTGCCCAGGCCCGGGTCCCAGTTAACCAATCGCTTGTCGCGATAGATCAGCCCCTGCTTGTGCAGTTCGACGAACACCTTGAGGACCGCCTTCGAAAAGCCCTCGTCCATCGTGAAGCGCTCGTTCGCCCAGTCCATCGAGCAGCCGAGCCGGCGGAGTTGCTGCGTGATCTCGCCGCCGCTCTCTTCCTTCCATTCCCACACCTTAGCGACGAATTCCTCGCGGGTGAAGTCGGTGCGCTTCTGCTGGCGCGCGTTTAGCTGGCGCTCGACCACCATCTGCGTCGCGATGCCGGCGTGGTCGGTCCCCACCACCCAGCGCGCATCCTTGCCCTTCAGCCGGGCGTGGCGGACCAGGATATCCTGCAACGTATTGTCGAGCGCATGGCCGATATGCAGGCTGCCCGTCACGTTGGGCGGCGGATTGACCAGGGTCCACGGATCGGCGCCGGGGCGCTCGGGGGCGAACAGCCCAGTGCTTTCCCAATGGGCGTACCAGCGGGATTCGATTTCGGCGGGGTCGAAGGTCTTGGGGAGTTCGGTCATGCGCGGCTCTTAGCGGCGCGCGCGGGCTTCGCACAAGCGGCGGCCTTAAAACTCCCCTCCCGCTTGCGGGAGGGAGCAATCGGGTCGGCCATGCCCCCGGCATGGCCTGAAAAGCGCGGGGCGCTTTTCACCCGATGCTGGGAGGGCCTTGGCGAGGGAGAGCCGGCACCGGCATAGCGAAGCGGCTACGTCGCCCCCTCCCCTAACCCCTCCCGCGGGCGGGAGGGGGACTTTAGGAGCGGATCACTCCCCCTTCGTATATTTCCCCATCCACCCCAGCACTTCGCGATACCATTGCATCGAGTTTTTCGGCTTGAGCACCCAATGGTTCTCGTCGGGGAACACGAGCAGCTTCGACGGAATCCCCCGCCGCTGGAGCGCGGTGAACGCCGCGATCCCCTGGGTATAGGGAATCCGGAAATCCTTCTCGCCGGTGATGACCAACTGCGGCGTCTTCCACGCCGCGACATGGTTCACCGGGTTCCATTTCTCGAACGCCTGCGGGTCCTCATAATAGGCCTTGCCGCCATGTTCCCACTCGTCGAACCACAGTTCCTCGGTCTCGTACGCCATGGCGCGGGCGTCGAACACGCCGTCATGCTGGACGATGCACTTGAAGCGATTGGGCCATTGCCCCTCGATCCAGTTCATCATGTACCCGCCATAAGAGGCGCCCAGCGCGCAGCTATTGTCGGCATCCAGATACGCGAACTTGTCGGTCGCGGCCTTCAGCCCCTTTTGCAAATCCTCCAGCGGCCATCCGCCCCAATTGTTGCGGATCGCGTCGGTGAAGGACTGGCCATACCCCGTGCTGCCGTGGAAATCGACCGAGACCACGGCATAGCCCGCGCCGGCGAACACCGCGGGGTTCCAGCGATAGGACCAGCTATTGTTGCTCGATCCCTGCGGCCCGCCATGGACGATGAACGCGATCGGCGCCTTGGCCCCCGCCGCCAGCGAGGCGGGGCGGACGGCATAGCCCCATACCGCGTCGCCATTGGCGCCGGTGAAGCGAAAGCGATCGACCTTGGGCAAGTCGATCCCCGCCAGCTTCGCGGCGTTGACGCTGGTCAGCCGTTCGGCCTTCTTGCCGCGCAACAGGTAGAAATCATCGGGCGCGGTCAGGCTGTTCATCGCGAACACCACGCCCTTGCCCGTCGGTACCACTGCCGACACGACGCCCTGCTCGGTCAGCCGCTTCACCTTGCCGTTTTCCGGATCGACGCTGAAGATCGGTTCTTCCTGCGTGTCCTGCGCGGTAACGTAGATCGTCCTGCTGTCGGGCGCCCAGGCGATCGACGCGACCGAGCGATCCCAGTCCTGCGTCAGCGCGCGGACCTGCCCTGTCGCTAGGTCGCGGAGCATCAGCACCTGGCGATCGGCCTCATAGCCCGCGCGCGCCATCGCGAACCATGCCAGCCACTTGCCGTCGGGCGAGACCGTGGGCAGGTTGTCGGTGCCCTTATTTTCCGGCGTGAGATTGACCGGCGCCGCCGATCCGTCGGCAGGCGCGGCGAAGATGTCGAGATTGGTCGACAGCGGCTCGATCCGCCCCGCTTCGCGCAGCGCGAAATAGACGGTCTTGCCGTCAGCGCTCCATGAGACTTCCTCCGCCCCGCCAAAGGGCTTGGAGGGGGTATCGCCGTCCAGGCTCGCCGCGATCGGCACCGCCGCCGCCGCGCCGCCGTCCAGCGGCACGACGAAAAGCTGCGAGCGCTCGCCATTAGCCCATGTGTCCCAATGTCGGACGAAGAGCTTGTCATAGACGCGGCCCGACCCGGCATTGGGGTCCTTCTTGACCATCGCGGGCTCGATCGTCGGCGCGCCCGGCTTGCGATCGGCCCAGACGAGCAGCTTCGTGCCGTCGGGCGAGAGCTTGAACCCGCTAAAGCCGCCCTGCGGCGCGAAGCGGCTCTGCGCCGCGCCGCCGGTGATCGCGATCGACTGGACGCTGTCCTCGCCGCCCTTGTCCGACTGGAAGAAAACCGTGCCGTCGGGGCCAAAGGCGGGGCTGGTCTCGTTCACCTCCGCCTCTGCCACCAGCTTCTCGGGCACTGCGCCCTTGGTCTTGAGGTCGAGCTTCCACAGGTCATAGCGCCCGCGATTGGCGGCGAGATCGGTCTCGCGCTGCTGCCACACCAGCCAGCGGCCATCGGGCGAAACAGCAGGCGCGCCGACGCGGGAGAGCGTCGCGACGTCTTCGATGGTGAGGTCCCGGGCGGTGGCGGGGGCGGCAACGGCGAGCGCGATGCCCGCGAGCAGGAAATGCTTCATGACGCCGGAATAGAGCAGAAGGACAGGAGGGTTACAACCGCCCCTGCCCGGCCCGATCAGCCGTTATTGCCGGTGATCCGGGTGATTTCGCGCGCGACCATCGATTCCACCATCTGCGGCAGATTGGCGTCGAGCCAGTCGCGCAGCATCGGCTTCAGCATCGCGCGGACGAGCCCCTCGAGCGTGTCCGATCCCGAAACCTCGGGCTTGACGACGATCCGCGACAGCGCCTCGAGCGGGCCGCGGGTCGCCTCTGCGGCGCGTTCGGAAACGATCGGCTCGGCGGGCGGCGGGGTTACGGACGGCGTCGGGGCACCCATCGGGATCGGCCTTTCCTCGGGCAGGGCGTCGGCCACCGGGTCGCTCAGCTCGAGAATCTCGTCGGCATCGATGCGATCCGCGTCATAGCGGGCAGCGCGCGGCATCGCTGTCGCACCCCTGACGCCCTTGCGCGTGCGCGCAGACACGGCGACATCGCCTTCCTCGGCGATGATGCGTTTGATGGACGAGAGAATCTCCTCCATCGACGGCTCCATACTGATGTCCCCCATCGCAGCGCCTTTCCGCTTACCGCCCCACAGCGTTCATTCAGGGATTTGTTACCGTCGTGTCAACTGATCGTTGCAACAGCGGATCCAGTTGGCCCGGCGCGACATCGGCCTTTTGCGGTGTCGTTCCTGCGGTGCGCGTACTCGCCGCGGTCGGTTCGGGATCGTTCGTCCAGTCGCCCCAGCGATTGCGCACGCGCTTGTAATTGGCCTCGGGATCGTAGAGCTGCCCGCCATCCAGGTCGAGCGCGTCCGCCTGCGCACGGCCCATCGCCGCCAGCAGCGTGAACCCCGCGACATAGGCGTCGCGCTCGGCAGTCACCAACGTCACCTGCGCATTGAGCAGTTCCTGCTCGGCGTTCAGGATTTCCAGGATGGTGCGGGTGCCGACGCTGTTCTCGGCACGCACGCCCTCAAGGCTCAACTGGTTGGCCTGCACCGCCACGCGCGACGATTCGATCACCCGCAGCGACGATTGATAGGAGGCCAGCGCCGAGCGCACCTGCGCGATCACGCCGCGTTCGGTGAAGGTCACCTGTTCGATCGCCGCCGCCTGCCGCGCCTGGGCCTGGCGGATCTGCGCCGCCGGGCGCCCGCCCTGGAAAATCGGCAGCGTAAGCTGTGCGGTAAGGCTGTTGGCAAAGCCATCCTCCGCCGTGCCGAACGCCCGCGCCTGGGCGCCGACCGATCCCAGATTGTTGTAATAGCTGTTGTTCACCCCGAGGCTGACCGTCGGCAGCCGACCGGCGCGCGCGACGCTGACATCATAGCGCGATGCGATCCGCGCCTTTTCGGCGGCGTCGAGAAACGGGTTGTTGGCAAGCGCGATCTGCTCGGCGCTCACCGGGTCCTCGGGCAAATTGGGCAGCGGCGGCGGCGGCGCGAGCACGCCGGGGGCGACCCCGATCACGCGGATATAGCTTTCCCGGCTGCCGATCAGCCGCGCCTCGACGGTGCGGAGCTGGCCCTGCGCCAGCGCCAGCCGCGCCTCGGACTGGGCGACATCGGTGCGGGTCAGGTCGCCCACCTCGAACCGGTCGCGCGTCGCCTGGAGGTTGACCTCCAGTACGCGCACATTCTGCTGGTTCAGCCGGACGATCGCCTCGTCCCGGATCACGTCGCTATAGGCAGTGACTGCCTGGGTGAACACGTCCGATTCGGTGCCGCGCAGATTGGCCACGCCGGCATCGACGCGGGTTTCCGCGGCGCGGATCGAATTGCGCACCGATCCGCCCTGATAGAGCGGAACCGACAGGTTGACCCCCAGCCGCGCGCTGCGCGTCGGCAGGAAAGTCGCATCGGTGTCGTACACGCTGTCGTTGATCGAGCCGGTGCCGCTTATGCCGGGAAGCGCGCTCGATCGGGCGATCGGCACATTCTCGTCGTTCGCGCGCTGGTTGGCGCGCTCGACGGCGAGGTTGGGGTTGGTGCTATAGGTTTGCCACAGCGCCTCGGCCAGCGTGGTCGTGGGCTGCGGCGGTGCCTCCGGCGCCGGCGATTCGCTCTGCACCCGGACCGTCGCCGCCGTGCCGTCGCGCGTCGTTCGGGTCTGCGCAACAGCCGGCACGGCGAGCGCCGTCAGGCACACGCCCAGAAGCAGAGTGGAAAATCGCATCAGATTCTTCTTCGCGTCAGAATTGAAAGGTCCGTAGGCGTCGGAAACCGGGTAGAATGGCACATTCGATATCGGCGAAATCGACCAGCCCGAAGCCGCCCTCGGTCCGCCGTCCGAGTGCGAGGCGCGTGACACCGCGATCGATCACGCCGGTGGCGACACGACCGCCCGGCTTGACCTGCGCGAGCAGCGCATCGGACACCTGCTCCACGGCGCCGTCGATCAGCAGCAGGTCATAAGGCGCGGCATCCGCCCAGCCCGCGTCGAGCGGGCCCTGGACCAGCGTAACCCCCGCCTCACCCGCCAGACCGCCGCGCGCGATCGCGACCAGCGAATCCTCTTCCTCGAGCGCGACGACCGACTTGGCCAGCCGGGCGAGCAGCGCCGCAGTATAGCCACCGGCAGCACCGACCAGCAGGACATGGTCGCCGGGCTGAACCGCCGCCTCGGTCAGCAACCGCCCCGTCGCCAGCGGCGAATTGTGGCGGCGACCGCCGACGAGCGGCAGCAACCCGTCGCGATAGGCCATCGCACGATGCTCGGGCGGCAGGAACGCCTCCCGCGGCACCGTCGCCATCACCTCGACCACGCGCGGGTCGTTGACGTTGCTGGTGCGCAGCTGACTGGCTACCATTGCATGGCGCATCGCTTCGAAACGGTTCGCTTCGACGGGCGCAGGATCGACCGAAAGGGCCATCATCACTCCGGGGTTGTGGCACAACCGTATTAGTTGCGCAATACACTTGTTGACGTCGCTGCGCTTCTATCGCGGCGCGACCCGAACGCCAAGCGAACCACGTGCGATTTTGAAACGATGTTGACAGCGGGCCCCTCGCCTGCGCATTCGGCGCGCCTCGCAGTCGGTGGCCCGATGGCGGAGTGGTGACGCAGAGGACTGCAAATCCTTGCACCCGGGTTCGATTCCCGGTCGGGCCTCCATCTGCCTTTCCGGCACCATAGGACTGCCCCATAGGATAAGGGCGCCCGCGGTTCCCGCAAACGCCCTTTGGACGGGTTTGGCCCCGCGCTTAGCGGCGGCGGCGGCAATCGCCCGAATCGATCTCGCGACCGGCCAGCGCGCCGACACCCGCGCCGATGATCGTCCCCGTGGTGCTGCGCCCGCGATACGAACTGCCGCGCCCGATCTCACCGCCCAGCAACCCGCCGGCGATCGCGCCGAGGATGGTGCCCGTGGTGCCGCTGCTGCAGCGGCGGTCGTCATAGTAACGCTGGCGATAATTGCGCTGGTCACGATAGTCGCCGCGATACTGGCGGGCGTCGCGATAGTCGCCGCGATAGCCGCGATCCTGCTGATAATAGCCGCGGTCCTGCTGGTAACCGCCCCGGCCATAGTCCTGCGCCGAAGCGGGGATTGCGGCAACGCCACCCATGGTGACAGCGGCGGCAAGAGCAGCGTTGAGAAACAAGGTCTTCATCGGTCTTCCTCCAGATCATGGGGGGCGAAGCCTCGCCTCCATCTGAAGACCGTTATGGCCGAGTCGCGATGCAGCGTGGCTGAACGCATCCGTTAGCTGCCGTTCACGTAAGCGCGACGGGCTATCCCATTGATTCTAACGGCTGATCGCTGCATCGGCACCTTTCGTCGCCGTCGTTTCGACCCGCGTCCGGAACAAAGCACGATTCTCTATCGTTATGGGGTTCATTACCGGGAGACGACGAATGTACGATTTCGGCATCCGCCAGGCGATTTCAGGATACCGTATGGCCTATCGGCCACAGGAGACGAACCACTGTCCGGGGTGCGGCAAGTCGCACTGGATGATCGGGCGACTGACCGCTGAGTGCGCGTTCTGCGGAACCGCGCTGCCGCTGATCGCTGGCGGCTCGATGGGCCAGGGCGCGCTGCGCTCACGCAACACCGCGCTCGCCGCCTGACCATCGGCGAGCGATCCCGGCTGCGCACGCCGGCATCGCCAAGGTTGCACTCGACGCAGGCCGCGCTATTCCCCCGCCATGTCTGGCGCCCCGCTCACCCTCTATAATTCGCTCACCCGCAGCCTCGAGGGCTTTGCGCCGCTCGATCCCGACAAGGGCGTCCGCGTCTATTCGTGCGGGCCGACGGTGTATAACTACGCCCATCTCGGCAATCTGCGCGCCTATGTGTTCACCGACACGCTGAGCCGGGTGCTGACATGGAAGGGGTACGCCCTCACCCATGTCATCAACATCACCGATGTCGGGCATCTGACCAGCGACGCAGACGCCGGCGACGACAAGATGGAGGCCGCGGCGCGCGCGCAGGCGACCAGCATCTGGGATATCGCCGCGCATTATACCGCGGCGTTCAAGGCGAACCTGTCCGACCTTAACGTCCGCGAACCCTCGCGCTGGTCGGTCGCGACCGATCACATCGCCGAGATGATCGACTTCGCGAAGAAGATCGCGCCCGAACATTGCTATGAGCTGGAAACGGGGCTGTATTTCGACAGCAGCACCGTGCCCGATTACGGCAAGCTCGCCGGGTCGCAGGACGACACCCGCGAAGGGCGGATCGAGGCGGTCGAGGGCAAGCGCCACCCGCAGGACTTCGCGATCTGGCGCAAATCGCCGCCGGGCGAACAGCGCCAGATGGAATGGGACTCGCCCTGGGGCATGGGCGCGCCCGGCTGGCACCTCGAATGCTCGGTGATGAGCCTCAAATATCTGGGCGCGCCGTTCGACATCCACACCGGCGGGATCGACCATCGCGAGATCCACCACCCCAACGAAATCGCGCAGAATCAGGCCTATTGCGGCTGCTCGGACACGGGTGCCCATTTCTGGATGCACAATAATTTCCTGGTCGATCGCGGTGGCAAGATGTCGAAGTCCAAGGGCGGCTTCACCACGCTCCAGTCGCTGATCGACGCGGGGGTGCATCCGCTCGCCTATCGCCTGCTCTGCCTCCAGGCGCACTATCGCAGCGAGTTGGAATTTTCGGCGGAGAACCTTGCGGCGGCGCTGACGCGGTTGAAGCGGCTGGTGATGACGGTGACGGCGCTGAAAGCGCGCGCGGAGGGCGATGGCGCCGTGCCCGCTGGATGGACGACGCGGCTCGACGAAGCGGTTTCCGACGACCTCAACACGCCCAAGGCGCTGCCGGTGCTCGACGAACTGCTCGCCGACAAGCGCACGTCGCCTGCCGACCGGCTGGCGGCATTGGCGGAATTCGACGCGGTGCTCGGGCTGAACCTGCTGACGCTGACCCGCGAGGACCTCCGCCTCCGCCCCGCCAGCGCCACCCTCACCCCCCAGCAGATCGACGACCGGCTGTTCGAGCGCAAGGCGGCGCGGGTCGCCAAGGACTTTGCGCTGTCCGACACGATCCGCGACGAATTGGCGGCGGCAGGCGTCGAGGTGATGGACGGCGATCCGCTCGGCTGGGACTGGAAACCGGCGCTGTAAGCCGCACGCGACGGAGCAAAACGCGCGCGCCGGGCGTTTCCGTTCCCCGCCCCTATGGGCGGCATCGGGAGACAAGCATGATTTCGAAAACCCTGCCGCTGGCCGCGCTGTGCGCCGCCCTGGCGCTGGCCGCATGCGGCGCGCCCGACTCCACCGACAATGCAATGGTCAATGTCGGCGATGCCGCCGGGCTGGGCGACACCCCCGACAATAGCGAAACGCCGCTGATCGAGAATCTCGACGCCGACACGACCGAAGCGGTCGCGGTGCCCGCAGTGCCCAAGCCCGCGGCCAGCGCGTCCGCCGCCGAAACCGCTCCGCTGACCGACGCGGCCAAGATCGAAACCGCGATTCGCAGCGGCACCGGCATCCAGCGCGTGCGCCACGGAGAGGGCTGGGCATGGACTCGCGGCGGCAAGGTCGTGCGCACCGCCGATCGCGACGGCGGCAACATCGCCTATTTCCGTCCCGACAGTGATCGTCCGTTCCTGATCCAGCGCGGCGACCGCGCCTTTGCCTATCAGGGCGACAAGCCGGTGCGCAGCTTCGACCGCGAGGGCCGCGTCCAGAAGCCCGACCCCGATCGCATCCGCGAGGCCGAAGAAGCGGGCCGCGAGGCCCGCACCCAGCGCGAGCACGCCGAGCGGGCGCGCGAGACGGCGCGGCCTGCCCCCGCCGCAACGGGCAACGCCAATCCGCGCGATCGCGGCGGGCGCGAAGACCGCGACGAGCCGCGGGGTCGCGCGACGCCGACACCCACGCCTTCGGCAACGCCCCGTGACCGTGGCGACAGGCCCGATCGCGACTCCGATCGCCCCGAGCGCAACTGAGCCGATACCGGCGGGCGCGGCGATTGATCCCGCCCCGCCCGCCGGGCTAGCGTACCGCCCATGAAAGCCGTGCTCCCCGCGCTCGCGCGTCCGCTGGTCGAACCCCATCTGCCCGATGGCATCGACGTCCATTGGTTCACTTCCCCCGAAGAGGCCGAAGCGATGGTCGCAGACGCCGACATCGGCTGGGTCGACATCCACCGGCCCGAGGCCTGGGCGCAGGCCGTGGCGGCGGGGAAGCGGCTTAAATGGCTGTCGACCATCTATGCCGGGCTCGATCCGCTCGACAAACCGGCGCTGATCGCGCGCGGCACCCGCGTCACCAATGGCAGCGGCGTCAACGCGCACACCGTCGCCGAATATGCCGTGATGGGCTGCCTGGTCGCCGCCAAGCGCTTCGACGAAGTGGTGCGGATCGCCGACACCCATGTCTGGCCCTATGACGCGCCGGGCAAGCTGGAGCTGTACGAAAGCCATGCGCTCGTCATCGGCTATGGCACGATCGGCAAGCTGGTCGGCGAGCGGCTGGCGGCGTTCGGCGTGACGGTCACCGGCGTAACCCGCTCGGGGGCGCCGGGTACGATCGGGCCGGATGCGTGGCGCGCGCGCCTCAGCGAATTCGACTGGATCGTCCTGGCCGCCCCGGCGACGCACGAAAGCGCGGCGATGATCGGCGCGGCGGAGCTGGCGGCGATGAAGTCCTCCGCCTGGATCGTCAATGTCGGTCGCGGCGCGCTGATCGATCAGGATGCGCTGATCGAGGCGTGCGAGAAACGCCGGATCGGCGGCGCCTTCCTCGACACCGTAACCCCCGAACCGCTACCCCCCGAACACCCGCTATGGACCACGCCCAACGTCATCCACTCGATGCATTTGTCGGGCCGCAGCCAGACGCGGATGTTCCTGCGCGCGACCGAGATTTTCGTGGAGAATATCCACGCGTTTATGGAGGGCAGGCCGTTGCGGAATGAGGTGGATCTGGCGGCGGGGTATTAGGGTACGCGCGGGCGGGACCTAGGGGCATGATGTTTGCTGTCAGTCAGCGACGTATGCGAACGAGTTAAAGCTGGCACTTTAACCTCGCGTTGCTCCTACAGCGCGAAAAATAGCGTGTCCGATCACTCTAACGATAAATGCAACGCCGACGATAATCGGCGCGATCCAGAGTATCTCTGAATCCCAACCCCAACCCAACCCGAATAGGTGATCTGCTCCCGTCGCAAGCCACATGGCGCAAGCGACAATTGCGGCCAACGACAAGCCGATGTTGAAGCTTCCGACGACCGACCGATAGTAGCTATCCAGTGCCATCTATGTCTCCAAGGTGAAGCTGGTTCGCACAGTCGCCATACATACGGAATGGCAAGATATGAACGCTTTGCCAACTTCCTCAGCCCGCCAACCCATTGCGTATCATCAGCACCCCGATCGCCACCAGATACACCCCGAACGCCCGCTTGAGCAGCGCCGGGCTCATCGCGTGCGCGGCCGCGACGCCCCAGGGCGCGGAGATCAGGCTGGTTGACGTGATCACCAAAGCGGCGGGCACGTTGACATAGCCGAGCGAGCCCCAGGGCAGGTCCGGCGCATGAAAGCCGATGATCGCAAAGCCGATCGCACTCGGCAGCGCGATGATCACGCCCACCCCCGAAGCCGTCGCGATCGCGCGGTGGATCGATTTGCCGCACAGCGTCATCACGATGATCGCGATCGTGCCGCCGCCGATCCCGAGCAGCGAGGAGAACGTCCCCAGCCCCCCGGCAATCCCCATCCGAACCATGCCCCCCGGCATCTCGTCCGACACCTGCCGCCCCGACAGGATCGGGAACAGGAAATGGATCGCCATGATCAGCACCCCCGTCCCGAAGATGATCGCGAGCCCCGGCCCCGGCACATGCGCAGCGAGCAGCACCCCCGCGCCCACGCCCGCGACGATCCACGGCGCCCAGCTCTTGAGGATATCGAAATCGACTGCACCGCGACGGGCATGGGCATGCACCGATCGCAGCGAGGTGGCGATGATCGTCGCGGCGCTGGTGCCGATCGCGACATGCGCCAGTTCGGCCTGCGACGCCCCCAGCAGCGGGAGCACGGCGAACAGCGCGGGGACGACGACAAACCCGCCCCCGATGCCGAACAGCCCGCCGGCAAAGCCCGCGAGCAGCCCCGCCGCCAGCATCGCCGACAGCGCCTCGATCCACGCGACCGCCGTCACGCGGGAATCCCCGACATTTCACATACGCGCAAATGAACAACCGGCACGAAACTCTCCCGTCTGGAGCTTCTTGCCTCCCCCGGTTCCCGCGATCGTCCGGTCGTGCCGTGTCGGCTATCGACGCGATGTCGCGGGTTTGTGCGTTCCGGCGCATGGCCGCGCCATCGTCGGGTCTGCGATTCCCTGCGACAACACAGGCTTATGGGGTGCCCGGCGCGCGCACAAGCGCTACTTGTTCGACCGTACAGCAAGCCGCATCGGTTTACCCAGCACGGGAAAATTTTCCGCTTGCATCGATTTACCCCTCACGGGTAAAGGCCGCGCATGACAACACTCGCAGGCTCCAAGATCCGCCGTTTCCGCGAAGACCGCGCGCTTTCCCGCGCGGCGTTCGGGGCATGGTTCGACACCCCCGGCTCGACCGTACAGGGCTGGGAGGAAGAGGGAAAGCGCGCGTCCCCCGCGGTTCTCAACCAGATCGCCGCCAACGGCATCGCCCATCATCAGGACTGGTACGTCCATGTCCGCAACCTGGAGCAAGACATGGGCTGGTCGCCTGAAAGCTGGAAGGCCGCGGAGGCGCGGCAATTGCCCAATTACCCCGATCCCGCCGCGCTCGATGCCGCGACGACGCAGCTTTCGTCCTATCCCCCTTTGGTGTTCGCGGGCGAGGCGCGCGAGCTGACCACCGAACTCGCCCGCGTGTCGCGCGGCGAGGCGTTCCTGCTCCAAGGTGGCGACTGCGCGGAAAGCTTCGCCGAGTTCCACCCCAATAACATCCGCGACACCTTCCGCGTGCTGCTCCAGATGGCGGTGGTGCTCACCTTCGCGTCGAAGCTGCCGACGGTAAAGCTCGGCCGCATGGCGGGCCAGTTCGCCAAGCCGCGCTCGGCGGATACCGAGACGATCGATGGCGTCACCCTGCCCAGCTATCGCGGCGACAATGTCAACGACATCGCGTTCACGCCGGAGGCGCGCAACCCCGATCCCAAGCGGATGATCCAGGGCTATTCGCAATCGGCGGCGACGCTCAACCTGCTGCGCGCCTTTGCGCAGGGCGGCTATGCGAACCTGCACCAGGTCCATAAATGGACGCACGACTTCATGGGCAAGAGCCCCTGGGCCGCCAAGTTCGCCGATGTCGCCGACCGGATCGGTGAAGCGCTGGACTTCATGGAGGCGTGCGGGATCAACCCGGAGACGGTGCCGCAGTTGAAGGGCACGCAATTCTATACCAGCCATGAGGCGCTGCTGCTCCCCTATGAGCAGGCGCTGACGCGGCAGGACAGCCTGACCGGCGACTGGTACGACACCAGCGCGCATATGCTGTGGATTGGCGACCGCACCCGCTTCGACGGCTCGGCGCATGTCGAGTTCCTGCGCGGGATCGGCAACCCGATCGGAATGAAATGCGGCCCCAGCCTCGAGCCCGACGCGCTGCTGCGGCTGCTCGACACGCTCAACCCGAACCGCACCGCGGGGCGGATGACGCTGATCACCCGATACGGCCATGACAAGATCGAGGCGGGGCTGCCCAAGCTCGTCCGCGCGGTGAAGCGCGAGGGGCATCCGGTGGTGTGGAGTTGCGACCCGATGCACGGCAATGTCGTCAAGGCGGCGAACGGCTACAAGACGCGGCCGTTCGATCGCATCCTGGCCGAAGTGCGCGGCTTCTTCGCGGTGCATCGGGCCGAAGGGACCTTTGCCGGCGGCATCCATGCCGAGATGACCGGACAGAACGTCACCGAATGCACGGGCGGCGCAGTGGACGTGACCGAGACGTCGCTCGCCGATCGCTACCACACGCATTGCGATCCCCGGCTCAATGCGGGGCAGAGCCTGGAACTCGCGTTCCTGCTCGCGGAGATGCTCAACGAGGAAATGGCGGAGCGGCGCAAGGCGGCGGCCTAAGCCGCTGCCAGTTTGTGGCGGCGGCGTGGCAAAGATTTACGCCGCGTCGCAACACGCCGCAACACAGGCGTAACCTCGCTGGCCGAAACAGTCGTTGTCGGCGCGCTATCCCTCTGTCGCGCCGGCAACTCTCCCCGAACTAAACGGGGTCGCCCATGGGCGGCCCCGGCCTTTTCCCGATCAGGGCATCAGGTCGACCACCTCGGCGCCCTCGCCTTCCGCGGCGAGCAGCAGCGTGCGGTGGCAATGCCGGGGATCGCGTTCGAAGCACAGCAGCGCGCTCGGCTTCTCCGCCGCCAGCGCGCGCATCCGCGCCGCCTGTGCCTGCGCCTCTGGCAGCGCGAGCTGGTCCTCATACACCGCCTCCAGCGTGGCGACGTCTCCCTTCTTCGCGGCATCGCGCCCGCGCTTCGGGGTGCCGAGGGCCTTGAGGTGGACATATTCGATGCCCGCGTCGTTCAGGCTGGCGGCGAGGATGTTCTTCGAGAAACCCGGTCGGCGCGAGAGCGGCAGCGCGCGCACGTCGATCACGCGCTCGACGCCGGCGCGCTGGAGCGCCGCCAGGAACTCCGCCATCGTGGTCGCTTCATAGCCGATCGTGAAAACCTTCATCCGCGCTGTCCTTTAGCAAGCGTGGTGACCACGCCCCAGGCGATCAACGCCTGACCCGCGAAATAGGTCGGCCAGATCAACAGCCCCGGCAGCACCGACTCGGCAAGCGCGCCCTGCCGGGCGAAAATCAGCAGGTCGGAGACGACGAACAGCACCGCCCCCAGCCCGACGGTGCGGCGGGGAAAGCGACTGGTCCACGCCGCACCCTCCATCGCCCCCAGCCCAAGCGCGTAGACCGCAATCCCCAGGGCGCCGTCCCCCGCACCCGACAGCAATGCCGCCAGCAGCGCGATGCCCACGGCATTGCCCGCCAGCAACGGCAAGGGCCCCGCCCCGTGGCGCAAATACAGCCGCACCGCCAGCACATGCCCCGCGAGGAACGCGAGCGCCCCGACGGTCAGCCCATGCGTCTCCAGCAGCATATCCCCCGCCGCGCCCAGCCCGAGCACCGCCGCGATGGCACGCCCATCGGCGCCCCGCGCGTGCAGCGCCGCCCATAATGCCAGCAGCGCGACTCCGGAGCCTTTCCACAACACGGCCGCGGGCCCTTCGATGGCCAGCCAATAATCGGCATAATAGCTCATCCCCGCGACCAGCGCGGCCGCAAGCACCCAGTCCTTCCTGTCCGCCATCGCCCTCTCCCCGGTTTACGGCATCAGACGCCAGCGCAGCCCGCACCGCAACCGGCTTGACGCGCGGCGCGTCGTCCGCTATTTCTGAAATTACAGAAACAACGGACACGACGATGATCAGCGACCATCCCGACGCAAAGGCCTTCATCCTCCATTGGGGGGAAATGGGCACGCATTGGGGCGTCAACCGCTCGGTCGCGCAGATCCACGCGCTGCTCTATCTCTCCGCCGACCCGATCACCGCGGAGGACATCGCCGAGGCGCTCACCCTCGCCCGCTCGAACATCTCGACCGGGCTCAAGGAACTGATGGCGTACAACATCGTCCGCCGCGTCCATGTCGACGGCGACCGCCGCGACCATTTCGTCGCCGAGACCGACCTGTGGGAAATGCTCATGCGGATCAGCGCCGAGCGCAAACGCCGCGAGATCGACCCGACGATCGCGCTGATCGCCGAACTGTCCGAACGGCTGGCGCGCGACGAGAGCGCGCCGAAGCACCTGCGCGAACGCATCACCCGGATGCACGAGTTCATGGACACGCTGGGCGGCTGGTACGACCAAGTCCGCCGCCTGCCCAAACCGACTTTGGTGACGCTGATGAAGATGGGGGGCAAGATCGCCCGCTTCGTCAGCCCGAAGGCGCCGAAAGACCCCTGAGGCACCCCCGCTCAATGCCTTTTCACGCCTCTCAGTTTCTCATTTTTCAGAAGAAGGAGAATTCCCATGGTCGAAACCGCCTATGCGTTGTACCTCGCGATCACGCTCGGAATCACCATCTGGGTGGCGCGCACGCTGTCCCGCAACGGCGAAGTCTTTCTGATCCGCTGCTTCGGCCATGACGAGACACTCGCCCGCTCGACCAATCATCTGCTGGTGGTCGGCTTCTACCTCATAAATATCGGCTTCATCACGCTGACGCTCAGCCTGGGCCGCGAGCCGCAGACGGTGCCCGAGGCGATCCGCTTCCTCAGCAGCAAGGTCGGGCTGGCGGTGATCGTCCTCGGCGCGATGCACTTCTTCAACATGGGCGCCGTCGCGCATTTCGGACGCACCGTGGAGGGCTGGTACAACCAGCGTCGCCACGCCCCCGCGCTGGAGGCCTGAGCCATGCCGGTCCCGCGCGCCGAATGGGGCCATCGAGCGGTCGCGATCCCTGCGGCGTGGGCAGGGAGTTTCTTCCTCCTCGCCTGCCTGCTCGCCACGCAACAGACCATGCCGGGCGACACGATCCCGGTCGAACTACCCTCCATCGAATTCGTGCTGGGACTGTTTGCCGCGGCTGCGCTAGCGTCCATCTTCGGGATGCTCCTCAGCGCGATCCCGATATTGGGCGGGGTTGCGTTCATGGCGACGGTCGGGCGCTGGAGCCCGGGGTTGCGACATCCGGCGATATGGGCGCTCGCCGGTGCGGCGATGTGCGCCGGGGCCGTACTCGGCCCGGGCGGTGGCGCCGACTCACCCCCCGCGCTGGCGCTCGTCTTCACCGGCGCGGCTTGCGCGGCGCTCGCCCGTCGCTATGTCCACTGGCCCGAGTTCGAAGAGTAGACACCCCATGCCCACCCACGACATCCACATCATCGGCGGCGGCCTCGCCGGGTCGGAGGCGGCGTGGCAGCTTGCGCAGGCGGGGCGCAAGGTCCGCCTCTCCGAGATGCGCGGCTCGGGCAGCATGACGCCTGCGCACCAGAGCGACCGGCTCGCCGAGCTGGTCTGCTCGAACAGCTTCCGCTCCGACGATGCCGAGCGTAACGCGGTGGGCCTGCTCCATGCCGAGATGCGCGCGCTCGGCTCGCTGATCTTCGCGCAGGCGGACAAGCATCAGGTGCCGGCGGGCTCCGCGCTCGCGGTCGACCGCGACGGTTTCGCCGACAGCGTCACCGCCGCGCTCGCCGCCCACCCCAATATCGAGATCGTGCGCGAGCGCGTCGACACGCTCCCCAGCGACGGCCTCGCCATCGTCGCCACCGGCCCGCTCACCGCGCCCGCGCTCGCCGAGAGCATCGGCGCCGCCACCGGCAAGGACAGCCTCGCCTTTTTCGACGCGATCGCCCCCATCGTCCACCGCGACAGCATCGACATGGACGTGGCGTGGATGCAGTCGCGCTGGGATAAGGTCGGCCCCGGCGGCACGGGCAAGGATTATATCAACTGCCCGATGACCAAGGACCAGTATCTCGCTTTCCACGCCGGCCTCCTCGCGGGCGAGAAGACCGAGTTCCGCGAATGGGAGAATGTCCCCTATTTCGAAGGCTGTATGCCGATCGAAGTGATGGCCGAGCGCGGCGTCGACACGCTGCGCTATGGCCCGATGAAGGGCGTCGGGCTCGACCAGCCGAGCACCGGGCGCTGGCCCTATGCGTGCGTCCAGCTCCGCCAGGACAATGCGAGCGCCACGCTGTGGAACATGGTAGGTTTCCAGACCAAGCTCAAATATGCCGACCAGGTCGCGCTGTTCCGCACGATTCCGGGGCTGGAAAAGGCCGAGTTCGCGCGGCTGGGCGGGCTGCATCGTAACACGTTCATCAGATCGCCCGAGCTGCTCGACCCGACGCTGCGGTTGAAATCGCGCCCCAATATCCGCTTCGCCGGACAGATCACCGGCTGCGAAGGCTATGTCGAGAGTTCGGCGATCGGGATGCTGGCGGCGCGCTTCGCGATTGCCGAGCTGTCGGGCACCACGCTGCCCACGCCGCCGCGCGCGACCGCGCTGGGCGCGCTGCTCGCGCACATCACCGGTGAGGCGGAGGTCGAAACCTATCAGCCGATGAACGTCAATTTCGGGCTGTTCCCGCCGATCGAGGGGCGCAGCAAGAAGGCCGACCGCAAGCTGATGTACACCGCGCGGGCGCGTGCCGCGTTTGCGGAATGGATGCCGGGGTAAGAAGGGTCCGCGCGGAAGCGCCTGAGAATTTTCTCACACAAAGCCGCGAAGACACGAAAACAAGGGGGCTTCTTCGTGCCTTGGTGGCTTTGTGTGAGAAACTCGTTCTTTATGAAAAGAAGATAGGGGTTCGCGCAGAGGCGCGGAGGCGCAGAGAAGAAGGGGGTTTCACGCGAAGGCGCGAAGCCGCGAAGAATTGAGTATCCGTGGCTCGGGAACCCCCACGGCGAAGCCGTTTCTTGCGCTCCGCGCCTTCGCGTTGAAAAATCCTTCTCTGCGCCTCCGCGCCTCTGCGCGAACCTCTCACTTCTTCTAAACCCCCGCCCCCTATTCCTCCCCCTCATCGCGCGCCGCCACCGGCGCAGCAGGCGCACATGCGCACGCCGCCTTCGCCGTACGCCGCTTCGGCGCAGTCGTCAGGAACTCCGCACGGGTCATGGTCCCGGACTTGTCCTGGTCCGCCTCGACGAACTTCGCGGTGGTCTTTGCCGCCCATTCGCCGAAGCTCAGCCGCCCGTCGCCATCGGCATCCAGCTTCCCGAACGCCTTGCGCCGCGACGCCAGATACTCCTCGCGCGCGATCAGTTCGTTGCGGTCCTTGTCATAGCGGTCGAAGCGTTTCTGCTCGCGAGTGCGGTCACTGGCGCGCGGCGCTTCGTCGGGTAGCGCGGTATCCGCCGCAGCCGCAGCCCGCGCGGCGGGCACCGGTGGCACCAGCGGCCTGGTCGCGGCGCCGCCGCGAAACGCGAAAATGCCGGCAACCGCCAGCAGCAGCACCGCCCCCATCCCCGCCAGATAGCGCCACATCGCCCCTCTCCCGCCGACACGTCGTTCCGGCAGGGTAATGACGTCATTGCGTCACGCCAAGCGTTATCGTCCGCTCATCCGGTGCCATAACAGCCGCGCCACTCGCTGCGGCGCGCCCACCGGCACCGGCGTCTCGGCGGGCACCGAAAGGTCCATCCGCGCCAGATGCGCCATCGCGCCCAGCGCGCGGCCCTTGGCGCTCCACCGCACGGCAGTCGCCGCATCCAGAAGCGGCCGGGCCAGCGCCCGCGCCGCATCCGCCTCGGCGGGTTCGGCCAGATGGCGCGCGAGGTCGGACAGCGCCCAACCCTGCCCCGCCTGCATCACCGGATCGCGCGGACCAGCGCCCAGCACGCGCCCGGCAGCGACGAACAGCGCCCCGCGCCCCTCCGCAAACCGCACCAGCCCCGCCGCGTCCAACCGCTCTTCCTCGACCAGTATTTCCCAGCCATGGACGATCGGCACCAGCGCCGCGCCGCCCGCATGCGGCACCACCTGCGCCGCCAGCGCCTGAAGCACCGGCTCCGCAGGCGCAGGCGCGCTGTCGAGCTTCTCCAGCGCCTCGCGCCACCACGCCAGCCGCAACTGCCCCAGCGCCGGCTCGCGCGTGGTCCGCAGCAATTGCGCCAGCGCATCGTCCAGCGCGAGCAGCGCGGCAAGGCCCGCACGGGCGGGCGCCGGGGCATAGGTCAGGACAAGCCCGCGCTCGGGGCTGTTGGGTGTCATGGCATTCCCCTACCGCAGCGCGCCCCGCCCGCAAGCCCAATTTACCGGCAGGATTGAGACGAAATTAACGCTGGCTCGCGCATGAACCGCCCGAGATGAAAGAGTCGGGTACAATGGCGGGGTCGGTTACGAACAACAAGGTCCAGGCGGGGGGCTTCCTCGCCCGGCTGGCGCGCGACAAACGCGGCAACACGCTCGCGCTGATGGTGATGGCGCTGATCCCGCTGATCGCGCTGGTCGGGTCTTCTGTCGATACGGCGCGGCTCTATGTGGTCAAGGTTCGGCTGCAACAGGCGTGCGACGCCGGGGTGCTTGCGGGGCGCAAGTTCATGGTGTCGAGCACGTCTACGACCCTGGACGACAACGCGGCGGCAAAGGCCCAGAACTTCTTCGCCGCCAATTTCCAGTCGGGGATGTTCGCCTCCACCGGTGCGTTGTTCACGCCGCGAAAGACCACCGACAGCCAGGTTGCGGGCACCGCCGTCGCCACCGTGCCGATGACGCTGACCGGCATGATGGGATTTGATCCCGTCCAGTTGACCGTCACCTGCGAGGCAAGGTTCGATATCGCCGATGTCGACGTGATGTTCGTGCTCGATACTACCGGATCGATGGCGTATGCCGCGAGCGACACGTCGTATAGTGGTCAAACCGTCTACTCTTATACCCGCTCCGACGGGACCACGGGCTATTACACCACCGAAAAGAGCAACGCGCGGATCAAGGCGCTGCGGACTGCGGTGCTCAACTTCTACGACACGCTCGCGGCAACCGCGGATTCGACGACCAAGATCCGCTATGGCTTCGTCCCCTACACCTCAACGGTGAATGTCGGGAAGATCATTCCGAGCAGCTTCCTGAACATCGGCACTTATGCCTATTCAACGCGCAGGGCATATGAAGCGAATTACGGAAGCTCGTCGTCCACTGTCTACAGTAATACTACCCAAGCTACTTGCAACGCCTATGCCGGTCGAAATCCGACCTCGGGCTATGACAGTAACAGCCGCGCCGTGTACAAGACGGTTTCGTGGAACTCTTCGACCAAAAAATGCACCGTGACGAGCCAGACGGTGCAGTTGATGTGGACCTTCGGCAGCATCGACACCGATGTTTCGCAATATGTGCTGGGCGGATGGGTGACCGATCCCAGCAAGATCGATGGCACCACCAGCAAATGGCAAGGCTGTATCGAGGAACGCGATACCACTGCCAGCGCCTCGTTCAGCCAGAGCAGCCTGCCCGGCGATCTGGATCCCAATCTGCCCGCGACGAACGACGCAACTAAATGGCGGCCGATGTGGCCCGACCAGATCTACGAACGCCCGAATACCAGTTCGACCAACGTAACCAATTCGACTGCGCAGGGTTCTAACTATGAGAATGTCGGCAGCGCCGCCAAACTGAAGCTTGGCTATGTCAGTTGCGGCAAGGAAGCCCAGCGGCTGGCCGTTATGACGCGCGACGAGGTCTCGTCCTTTCTCAACGATCCAGATTTCCGTCCGATGGGCGGCACCTATCACGATGTCGGCATGATCTGGGGCACGCGCTTCCTGTCGCCCAACGGCCCCTTCGCGGCGGATACCGCGGCGTGGCCGGGCCGGAAGACGCCGATCCGGCACCTCGTCTTCATGACCGACGGCGAGATGTCACCCAGCCTCGAAATCTACGGTCTGTACGGGCTGGAGAAAACGGACCGCCGGGTGACCGGCACCGACACCTCGACGCAGACCGCCCGGCACAATGCCCGCTTCGTCGCGGAATGCGAGGCGGCGAAGAATCTCAACATCACCGTCTGGGTCATTGCCTTCGGCCAGTCGCTGACGACCGAGATGACGCAATGCGCGTCGAGTTCGGGCAATGCCTTTACCGCGAGCAGCGATACCGCGCTGGACACTGCGTTCCAGACGATTGCATCGCGGGTCGCAATGTTGCGGATTTCCAAATGACAAGTCCCCTCTTCCGTCTGCGCGCCGATCGACGGGGGGCTGCGGTCGTCGAATTCGCGCTCCTGGCGCCGGTCCTGTTCCTGTTGGTGATGGGCAGCATGGACATAGGCTATCAGGCCTATGTCCGCGCGCTGCTGGAGGGTGCCATCCAGAAGGCGGGTCGCGATTCGGGGATCGAGGGCGCGACGACTTCGACGATCGACAATGGGGTTTCGGCGGCAATCTATCCGGTGGCGAAGAACGCGACCTTCACCTTCACGCGCAAGAGCTACAAGACGTTCGGCTATGTCAGCCCGGAACGCTTCACCGATACCAACGGCAACGGCGTGCGCGACAGCACCGAATGCTATGATGACGTGAACGGCAACCTGCAATGGGATGCTGACCCAGGCACCACGGGCCAGGGCGGCGCCAACGACGTGACGCTCTACACCGTGACGGCCACCTATCCCCGGCTGTTTCCGATGACTCGGCTGATCGGCTGGTCTTCGACCCAGACTGCTACGGCAAAGACGCTGCTCAAGAATCAGCCCTATGCGACTCAGGCGATTCCGGCGGTGGTGACGCGATGCTCGTGAACCGTCACCGGATCGCCGCACGCGCCCGCGCATTGCGCCGCGATCGATCAGGCAACGCGCTGCTGGAATTTGCCCTGGGACTGCCATTGCTGCTCGTCGCGGGCATGTGGGGTGTGGAACTCACCAATCTGGCGATCATGAACCAGCGGATCAGCCAGATCGCGCTCGAGCTTGCGGACAATGCCTCCCGTGTCGGCCTCTATACCGGGCAAGCGACGGTCCAGCTACGCGAGGCCGACATCAACGATGTCATGCAGGCAGTGCGGGTCCACGGCCAGAGCATCGGGCTGGCCACCAATGGCCGGGTGATCCTCTCGAGCCTGGAAAACGCGAGCGGTACCCAGCGCATCCACTGGCAGCGCTGCCTCGGGATGAAGAGCGGGGCCGACTACGACTCGCATTACGGGACGACCACCACGACGGCCGGGACCAATACCGATACCGCGAATGCGGGCACGCTGGCGCCGGACGGAATGGGCGATACCGGCGCGAAGGTGAACGCGCCACTGGGGTCCGGCGTGATGTTCGTGGAGGTCAACTATCTGTACACACCGCTCGTCGGCAACGGCTGGTTCGCCAGCACGCGGCGCATTCACTATATCGCGTCGTTCATCGTCCGAGACACGCGCGACTTCGCGCAAATCTACAATCCCACGCCTACCGCGACGCGGATGACCTGCAATCTCTACACGACGTGAACCTCCCCGCGCGGCCTAAGGCCGCGCGGGGTACGTTTCAGCCCTTGTACGTCACCTTCTTGACCGCAGCCACGACGCGCGCTGCATCGACCAGCGCGAGCTTCTCGAGGTTGGCGGCGTAGGGCAGCGGCACGTCCTCGTTGGTGACGCGCAGCACGGGGGCGTCGAGATCGTCAAAGCCCTTTTCCATCGCGACCGCGACGATCTCCGACGAAATCGAGCAGACCGGCCAGCCTTCCTCGACCACCACCATGCGGTTGGTCTTCTTGAGGCTTTCCAGCACGGTGGCGGTGTCGAGCGGACGCAGCGTGCGCAGGTCGATCACCTCTGCGTCGATCCCCTCCTCGGCCAGCTTCGCCGCCGCGTCCAACGCGACGCCGACACCGATCGAATAGGACACGATCGTCACGTCCTTGCCCGACCGCACGATCCGCGCCTTGCCGATCGGCAGGACATAATCGTCGAGCTTCGGGATTTCGAAGTGGCGACCGTACATCAACTCGTTCTCGAGGAAGACGACCGGGTCTTCGCTGCGGATCGCGGCCTTCAACAGCCCCTTGGCGTCGGCGGCGTCATAGGGCGCGATCACGATCAGGCCGGGGACGCTGGCGTACCACGGGCCGTAATTCTGGCTGTGCTGCGCGCCGACGCGGCTCGCGGCGCCGTTGGGGCCGCGAAACACGATCGGGCAGCGCATCTGGCCGCCGGACATGTAATTGGTCTTGGCCGCCGAATTGATGATGTGGTCGATCGCCTGCATGGCAAAGTTGAACGTCATGAACTCGACGATCGGCTTCAGCCCGCCCATCGCGGCGCCGGTGCCGATGCCGGCAAAGCCATATTCGGTGATCGGCGTGTCGATGACGCGCTTCGGCCCGAACTCTTCGAGCAGGCCCTGCGTCACCTTGTACGCGCCCTGATATTCGGCGACTTCCTCGCCCATCACGAAGATGCGCGGATCGGTGCGCATTTCCTCGGCCATCGCGTCGCGCAGCGCTTCGCGGACGGTGACCTTCACCATTTCGGTGCCGGCGGGGATATCGGGGTCGGCGACGGTCGCAGCCTTGTCGCTGGCCAGTTTCTCGGTGCCGCTCTCGGCCTTTTTGGCGGCGGGAGCTTCCGATTCCTCGGCCTTCATCTGAGTCGCGGGGGCTTCCGCCTTTGCGGCGACTGCCGGAGCGGCTTCTTCGCCCTCGCCCGCGATCAGCGCGATCACGGTGCCGACCTTCACATTATCGGTGCCCTCGGCGATCACGATCGACTGGATCGTGCCTTCGTCCACCGCTTCGAATTCCATCGTCGCCTTGTCGGTCTCGATCTCGGCCAGGATATCGCCCGATTTGACGACATCGCCTTCCTTCACGAGCCACTTCGCCAGCGTGCCCTCTTCCATCGTGGGCGAAAGCGCCGGCATCTTCAGTTCGATCGCCATCTCAGTAGGACTCCACCAGCACGTCGGTATACAGCTCTGCCGGATCGGGCTCGGGCGTCTGCTCGGCGTAATCGGCTGCTTCGTTCACCACCTTGCGAATTTCCTGCTCGAGCGGCTTCAGGTCCGCTTCGGTGAGGCCCATCGCTTCCAGCTCGCGCTTGACCGCCTCGATCGGGTCGGACTTGTCGCGCACCGCCTGCACTTCCTCGCGGCTGCGGTACTTGGCGGGGTCGGACATCGAATGGCCGCGATAGCGATAGGTCTTCATCTCGAGGATGATCGGCCCCTTGCCCGCACGGACCCAGGCCAGTGCTTCCTCGGCGGCGCCACGGCACGCCAGCACGTCCATGCCGTCGACCTGGATACCGGGAATACGGAAGCTCTCGCCGCGCTTGTAGAGCTGGTCCTCGGCCGAGGAGCGATTGACGCTGGTGCCCATGGCGTATTGGTTGTTCTCGATCACATAGATGATCGGGAGCTTCCACAGCTCGGCCATGTTGAACGATTCGTACACCTGGCCCTGGTTCGCGGCGCCGTCGCCGAAATAGGCCATGGCGACGCCGCCATCCTCGTTATATTTGTGCGCGAACGCCAGGCCGGTGCCGAGCGACACCTGCGCGCCGACGATGCCGTGGCCGCCGTAGAATTTCTTCTCGGTCGAGAACATGTGCATCGAGCCGCCCTTGCCGCGCGAGATACCCGCGCCGCGGCCGGTCAGCTCGGCCATGATCACCTTGGGGTCGATTCCGTACGCCAGCATATGGCCATGGTCGCGATACCCGGTGATGACCGAGTCCTTCTCGCCGTCCAGCGCCGATTGCAGGCCGACGGCAACGGCTTCCTGGCCGATATACAAATGGCAGAAGCCGCCGATGAAGCCGAGGCCATAGAGCTGGCCCGCCTTTTCCTCGAAACGGCGGATCAGCAGCATCTGCTTGTAGAAAGCGAGCAGTTGTTCCTTCGTCGCATCGAAGCGGACGGGTTCGCCCGGTCGCTCGCGGTTGGGAACTGCAGGGGGAGTCGTCGCGGTACGTGCCGGTGCTTTGGCCACAGGAAATCCTCATGCCCGGGGGAGGTCAGGGGCGAGCCTATAAGCGCGTTTCGAGCCCGGACGCAACGCCAACGCGCGGATACGCAAGGCGTTCACCGCCGATCACCCGGCAGAAGCGGGCACAACGGCGCCGTTAGCGCCAGACTAGTTTCGGACGTTACGGAAAAGCGCGCTTTGGCGTCAGCGATCGAGCGGAATGATCACTTCGTCGGGACGCACGACGTTGAGCTGACGCCGGGTCAGCTCATCCGCCATGTCCGGATCGACTCCGCGCCGAGGATCGAGCAGATCGACGCGGTTCTTGAGCTCGGCGCGACGCTTGGTCAGCGCCGCAAGCTCGATATTCTTCTGCTCAAACTCGGCCCGCAGCGCCTTGGTCGCGATGATCCCGGTGGGGCCGAGCGTGGCATTATAGGCAAAAAAGCCCACGGCAATCAGCACCGCGGCCGGAAGCCCGGCGCGGCGCAGCAAGGATCGGATCGGAGAGGTACGCAACATGATACTGAATCTCGCTTAACCAAAGCGAGTTAGCAAGCCGATACTTTTACTTAACCACCATTTTGAGGACCGATTTGCCCGCATAGACCGCAGCGTCGCCCAGTTCCTCCTCGATGCGGATGAGCTGGTTGTACTTTGCGAGCCGGTCCGAACGGGCGAGCGAGCCCGTCTTGATCTGCCCGCAATTGGTCGCGACTGCGAGATCGGCGATCGTCGCATCCTCGGTCTCGCCCGAACGGTGCGACATGACTGCGGTGTACGACGCGCGCTGCGCCATGGTCACCGCGGCCAGCGTCTCGGTCAGCGTGCCGATCTGGTTGACCTTGACCAGCAGCGAATTGGCATAGCCGCCGTCGATGCCGCGCTTCAGCCGCGTGGGGTTGGTCACGAAGAGGTCGTCGCCGACCAGCTGGACGGTCGTGCCCAGCTTCTCGGTCAGCACCTTCCAGCCCTCCCAATCGTCCTCGGCCATGCCGTCCTCGATCGAGAAGATCGGATATTGCGCGACCAGATTGGCGAGGAAATCGGCATTCTCGCTCGACGAGAGCGTCTTGCCCTCGCCCACCATGCGATAGGCGCCGTCCTTGTAATATTCCGTTGCTGCGCAATCGAGCGCGAGCATCACGTCCTCGCCGGGCTTGTACCCCGCCGATTCGATGCTCGCCATGATGAAGTCGAGCGCCTCGGTGGTGGAGGCGATGTTGGGCGCGAATCCGCCCTCGTCGCCCACGCCCGTCGCCAGCCCCTTGTCGTGCAGCTTCTTCTTCAGCGTGTGGAAAATCTCCGAACCGCAGCGCACGGCCTCGACGATGTTTGCCGCGCCGACCGGCACGATCATGAATTCCTGGAAATCGATCGGATTGTCGGCATGTTCGCCGCCGTTGATGATGTTCATCATCGGCACCGGCAGGACATGCGCGTTGACGCCGCCGACATAGCGATACAGCGGCAGCCCGCGCGCATCCGCCGCCGCCTTCGCCGCCGCCAGGCTGACGCCCAGGATCGCGTTGGCACCCAGGCGGCCTTTGTTCGGGGTCCCGTCCAGCTCGATCATCGCGCGGTCCAGATCGGCCTGGTCCTCGGCGTCGAGGCCCAGCACTTCCTCGGCGATTTCGCTGTTCACGGCGTCGACGGCGCCCTCGACGCCCTTGCCCAGCCAGCGCGATTTGTCGCCGTCGCGCCGCTCGACTGCCTCGTGCGCGCCGGTCGAAGCGCCAGAGGGCACGGCGGCGCGGCCGAAGCTGCCGTCCTCCAGCAGCACATCGACTTCCACCGTGGGATTGCCCCGGCTGTCGAGAATCTGGCGAGCATGGATGTCGATGATTGCGGTCACGTAATGGTCTCCCTACCTAGGGCATGATGGGCGCGGGCCGAGCCTCTAACCGCTCGCGATGGAACTCGCAAACGCGGGCGTGGTTTGTTTCGACGAGACATGGAGGGTTTAAGCATGGCTGACGAAAACACACCGGGCACGACCGATTCGGGCGTGCCGTTCAATACCGATCCCAATCACGAATCGCGTACCGATCCGCTGGGCGGGGCTTCGGGCATCGCGATCGAGCCGGAGGCGGCGCCCGCCGGCGCCGATGCGAAGCCGAGCACGACCGAAAGGCTGCGCGAGGAAGCGGGCAAGCTTGGCAGCCAGGCTGCCGACCGCGCGCGTTCCTATGCCGACCAGGGCAAGGAGCGCGCGACCTCGGCACTCGACGAAGTTGCCAAGATGATGGCGAGCGCCGCCGAGGACGTCGATGCCAAGCTCGGCGTCGAATATGGCCGCTACGCGCGCTCGGCCGCCGACGGCATTTCGGGCTTTGCAGAGACGCTACGCGGCCAGGACGTCGATGATCTCATCGCCGGTGCGACCGATTTCGTGCGCAAGAGCCCGGTGATCGCGGTTGGCGCAGCCGCCGCAGTTGGGTTCATGATCGCACGGCTGGTCAAGTCGGGCGTCGATGCCGCTTCGGATAAGAGCCCATCGTCGACCGCCACCGATCCCATCGACGTCTGATCAGGGAATAGTGGGTGGCTGAACCGGATTTGTCTGCCGAGGGTCTCGGCGAGTTGCTCGGGCGGCTCGTCGAGGACGGCAAGGGCGTCGCGCGGGCCGAGATCGGATATTATTACGCCGTTTTCCGTTCGAAACTGCGCGACATCAGCGCCGGGCTGTGGATGGGCGCAGTCGCGCTCGGGCTGGCGATGGCCGCGGCGATCGCATTGATTGTCGGGCTGGTGCTGACCCTTACCCCGATCGTGGGTCCGGGCTTCGCCACGCTGATCGTGGTGGTGGTTACGGGTGCATTGGCCGGGCTGATGGCATGGCTGGCGTGGCGCCACGTCAAGCGCGCGTTGAAGGGCCTGCCATGACGACCACCCCTACCACCCCCGATCTTGTCGCGGCACAGGCCGAGGCAGAGGCAGCCCGCGCCCGGTTGTTCGCGACGATCGGCGCCGTGCAGGACCGGCTGCGCCCGACCAATCTGGTGCAGGACGCCGTCGAGGGCGCTTCGCAGACGCTCAGCACGGTTGCCCGCAAGGGCGCCGAGGCCGCGCGGACGCGGCCCGTCGCCGTGGCGGCGATTGCCGGGACGATCGGCCTGTACCTCGCCCGCGGCTGGATCGGCGACATCCTTCGCCGCCGCCGCACGCCGGATGAAACCCCCGCCGCGGCCGATGGTTTGGACCCTGAGATCCACTCCGCCCCCCGCGCGAAGAAAGGAATTGCACGATGAGCACGAACCCCAATGCCGACACGGCGACCCAGACCACCAGTGAAAAGGCGCTGCACGCCGTCGAGGGGCTGGGCGAAAACCCGCTCGCCCTGCTGGCCGGTGGCGTGGCGCTGGGCGTCCTGATCGGCGCCCTGCTGCCCCGTCTCGCCAAGGAGCGCGAATTGCTCGACCCGATCGGGCGCAAGATCGCCGATCGTGCCACCGCCGCGGCACAGGCCGCCAAGGAAGCGGGCAAGCAGGAAATCGACGCGCTGCTGCCGAACAAGGACGATACCAAGGAGCGCGTGTCCGCGCTGTTCGGCACCGTCATCGGCGCCGCTAAGGACGCGGCCAAGGCCTGACGCTGGCTCAGGCGCTTCGGCCTCAGGAGCTTCTCAGGGGTTGAGCGCTCGCCAAGACCCGTTAAGGGCTTAGGCGAACCGCTCTCCCCAGGAGGCTCTTGTGAGCAAGCTACATCTCGTTTTCGGCGGCCGTGTCACGGACCCGCAAACCCTGGAATTCCAGGACCCGACCAAACTCGACGTGGTCGGAATCTTCCCCGATTACGGCACTGCCGAAAAGGCATGGCGCGCTGCGGCGCAACGCACGGTGGACGACGCCGAAATGCGCTACGTCGTCGTGCACCTCCACCGCCTGCTGGAACCCGGCGTCGATCACTGATCGCCGCACGCCGTGCGTCCGGTCGCTACGCCTTGCGATACTGCCAGGCGAGGAGCGGCCGGGCCAGCGCCACGCCGGTCAACAGCCCGCCCAGCGGGCCGATAATGCTCGATGAAATCTCGACGCTGCCCGACACGAGCGCAAATGCCAGGTCGACGGCAATCCAATAGCAGGCCAGCACCGCGATCTGCACGACCCGCGGCTGGTTGCGGGGCACCGGCAGCGCATGCGGCGCGCCATAGAGCATCAGATAGGCCCCGACGACGGCGAACAGCGTGGGCGCCAGCCCCGCGCTGACGATCAGCGACCCCGGCGTAAGCGCCAGCCGCGCCAGCGCGCCGCCATAGGCGCCCGCGACCGCCACCACGCCGAGCCCCACCGGCCCGATCGCACGCTCGACGAAGCGTCCCGCGATCAGCAGGAACACGCCGTTGAACACCGCATCGAGGATCGAGCGCGGGATCAGCGCCGACGCGAGCGGAGATGCCCAAGAGATCACCGGATATTGATGCCAGCCCCCGGCCAGGAAATCCGCAGGCACGAACCCGAACTGCGCCAGCGCCGCATTGAGCCCCAGCGCCAGCGCCGAGAACAGCGCAGCGAAGGCGACGATCGCCACCAGGGCGTCGGTAAATCTCCCGCGGGGAAGGTCCATGCGACTCAGATGAATTCGATTTTCGACACCACATAATAGCGGTCGCCCGCCGGCACCGACACCTCGACCTCTTCGTCGACCTTGCGCCCGATCAGCGCGCGACCGATCGGCGAGTTGTATGAGATGCGGCCCTGGTTCGCATCGGCCTCGGTCTGGCCGACGATCTGGTAGCGGATCGGCTTGTCGTCCTCGTCAAGCAACGTCACCGTCGCGCCGAACACCACCTTGTCGCCCGACAGTTCGCGCGGATCGATGATCTGCGCGCGGCTCAATTTGTCCTCGATGTCGGAGATCGTGGCCTCGTTCTGGCCCTGCTGCTCCTTGGCGGCGTGATATTCGGCGTTTTCCGAAAGGTCGCCATGCGCGCGCGCTTCCTCGATCGCGTCCACGATCAACGGGCGCTCGGCCTTCAGCCGTTTGAGCTCAGACGTGAGCTTCTCATAGCCTTCGACCAGCATCGGCATCTTTTCGACCGTCGCCATACCATTCCGTCCCTTAAACGCCCCCAGACCCAAGCGTACCGCGTTCGGCACGCCCGCACATCAACATCGGTCGGGGAAAATCAATTGTGCGAATGCGAATAGTAAGACTGGAGCGGGCAAACATCAAGGACCTGCCCCGAAAGCGCCTCAATCGCCCGCGCCGTAGCGACGCTGGCGGGCGCCGTAGTGAAATACGGGATCTTCTGCGCCATCGCGGTCGCACGGATGCTGGAACTGTCCTTGAGCGACTGCCAGCCTTCCGTCGTGTTGAAGATCACGTCGATTCCGCCATCCTGGATACGGTCCACGATATGCGGGCGACCCTGCGCCACCTTGTTCACGCGCTCGATCGCGATGCCGTGGCTTTCCAGATAGTCCGCCGTCCCGCCGGTCGCGACGATCGTGAAGCCCAGCCCCGCCAGGATCTGCACCCCCGGCAGCACCACGGGCTTGTCGCTGTCCTTCACCGATACGAACAACGTGCCCGAAGTCGGCAGCACCGTGCCCGCACCCAGCTGCGCCTTGGCAAAGGCCGTCGCGAAATCCTTGTCGATGCCCATGACTTCGCCCGTCGACTTCATCTCGGGGCTGAGCACCGGATCGACGCCGGGGAATCGCGCCCAGGGGAATACCGCTTCCTTCACCGCGATATAATCGATGTTGCGGTCGATCTTGGGCAGATCGGCCAGCTTCTCGCCCGCCATCACCCGCGCGGCGATCTTCGCGATCGGAATTCCGATCGCCTTGGCGACGAAGGGCACCGTGCGGCTGGCGCGCGGGTTCACCTCGATGAGATAGACTTCGCCATCCTTGACCGCGAACTGGATGTTCATCAGCCCCTTGACCTTCAGCGCGCGCGCCAGCGCCTCGGTCTGGCGCTCGATCTCGGCGATGATCTCGGCGGGCAGGCTGTAGGGCGGGATCGAGCAGGCGCTGTCGCCCGAATGGACCCCCGCCTCCTCGATATGCTGGAGCACGCCCGCCACGACGACATCGGTGCCGTCGGCGATCGCGTCCACATCGACTTCGATCGCGTCGCGCAGATACTGGTCGATCAGCACGGGGCTGTCCCCCGACACCTGCACCGCGGTCTGGATGTAATTGTCGAGCTGGACCTGCGAGTCGACGATCTCCATAGCCCGCCCGCCCAGCACATAGCTGGGGCGCATCAGCACCGGGTAGCCGATCCGCGCGGCGGCGGCGACCGCTTCGTCGCGGCTGCGGGCAAGACCGTTGGCGGGCTGCTTCAGCCCCAGCTTGCCGACCAGTTCGGCAAAGCGCTCGCGGTCCTCGGCCAGGTCGATCGCGTCGGGGCTGGTGCCCAGGATCGGGATGCCCGCATCCTCCAGCGCCTGCGCCAGGTTGAGCGGCGTCTGCCCGCCGAACTGGACGATCACGCCGACCAGCGTGCCGTTCGACTTCTCGACTTCCAGGATCTCCAGCACGTCCTCGGCGGTCAGCGGCTCGAAATACAGCCGGTCCGACGTGTCATAGTCGGTGCTCACCGTTTCGGGATTGCAGTTGACCATGATCGTCTCATAGCCGGCATCGCCCAGCGCGAAGCAGGCATGGCAGCAGCAATAATCGAACTCGATCCCCTGCCCGATCCGGTTCGGCCCGCCGCCCAGGATCACGATCTTCTTCCGATCGGTGGGGTTGGACTCGTTCTCGGGCTCGCCGAAGCTCGGCGCCTCATAGGTCGAGTACATGTACGGCGTCTTCGCCTCGAACTCGGCGGCGCAGGTGTCGATGCGCTTGAACACCGGGCGCACGCCCAGCTTGTGGCGCAGCTTGCGCACTTCGGCCTCGGTCACGCCGCCCGACATCGCATTGGCGATCTCGCCGATCAGCCCGGAACTGCGCGCCATGACTTCCGACCCGGCGCGCATGTTGACCGACTTGAGCGCGAGGAACGCCAGGCGCTTGTCGCTGAAGCCCATCGACTTGAGCTTGCGCAGACCGGCGGCGTCCTGCGGCAGCCCGTTGGCGCACACCTGTGCCTCGGCATCGACGATTTCCTGGATGCGCTCCAGGAACCACGGGTCATAGGCCGTCAGCCCGAACACTTCCGCCACGGTAAAGCCCTCGCGCAGCGCCTGCGCCGCGATCAGCAGCCGGTCGGGCGAACGGATCGCCAGCGCCGCCTCGATCTCGTCACGCGGCGCCCCCGCCAGTGCATCGACATTGTTGAAGCCGCTCAGCCCGGTCTCCAGCCCGCGCAGTGCCTTCTGCATCGATTCATGGATGTTGCGCCCGATCGCCATGACCTCGCCGACCGATTTCATCGCGGTGCCCAGCGTATTCTCGGCGCCCTTGAACTTTTCGAACGCGAAGCGCGGGATCTTGGTCACGACGTAATCGATCGTCGGCTCGAAGCTCGCGGGGGTCGCGCCGGTGATGTCGTTGGTGATCTCGTCAAGCGTGTAGCCGACCGCCAGCTTCGCCGCGACCTTGGCGATCGGGAAGCCCGTCGCCTTCGACGCCAGCGCCGACGACCGCGACACGCGCGGGTTCATCTCGATCACGATCAGGCGGCCATCCCTGGGATTGACTGCGAACTGTACGTTCGAACCGCCCGTTTCGACGCCGATTTCCCGGAGTACCGCGATCGATGCGTTGCGCATGATCTGATATTCCTTGTCGGTCAGCGTCAGCGCGGGCGCGACAGTGATCGAATCGCCGGTATGCGTGCCCATCGCGTCGATATTCTCGATCGAGCAGATGATGATGGCGTTGTCGTTGCGATCGCGCACGACTTCCATCTCATATTCCTTCCAGCCGAGGAGCGATTCCTCGATCAGGACCTCGGTGGTCGGCGACAAATCGAGCCCGTTGCGGACGATCGCGATGAATTCCTCGCGGTTATACGCGATGCCGCCGCCCGAACCGCCCATGGTGAAGCTGGGGCGGATGATCGCGGGCAGGCCCACCGTCTCCAGCGCCGCCAGCGCCTCCGCCTCGCTATGCGCGATCGCCGAGCGGGCGCTTTCGAGCCCGATCTTGGTCATCGCGTCCTTGAACTTCAGCCGGTCCTCGGCCTTGTCGATCGCCTCGGCATCGGCACCGATCATGATGCAGCCATACTTCTCCAGCGTGCCGTCATTCGCCAGCGCCAGCGCGGTGTTCAGCGCCGTCTGCCCGCCCATCGTCGGCAGCACCGCATCGGGCCGCTCCTTCTCGATGATCCGCGCGACGATCGCCGGGGTGATCGGCTCGACATAGGTCGCGTCGGCCAGTTCGGGATCGGTCATGATCGTCGCCGGGTTCGAATTGACCAGGACGATGCGATAGCCCTCTTCCTTCAGCGCCTTGATCGCCTGCGTGCCCGAATAATCGAACTCGCACGCCTGGCCGATCACGATGGGACCGGCGCCGATGACGAGGATGGAGGAGATGTCGGTGCGTTTGGGCATGATGCGTACGTTCGCTTCCGGTGATATTGTGCGGTAATTACGAGTGGGCGGCCAGGCGGGCGCATCGTCGCTTTGACGAGACGCTGCTGCGGTCGGCGGAAGCGCGCGCGGCCAAGCGATAGCCCCTCGCCCCCTTCAGGGGGAGAGGGGTTGGGGAGAGGGGGAACCCAGCACGATGAAACGAAACATCGAGACCCGATCCCGCGCGAAACAACTCCGAACCAACATGAGCGATCCCGAGCGAACGCTCTGGGAAATCCTTCGCGCCGGACGTCTCCAGGGCATCAAGTTCGTCCGCCAGAATGTCCGCGGCCGGTTCATTCCCGATTTCGCCGCCCGCGCGCATCGCCTGATCGTCGAACTCGACGGCGCGACGCACGCACTGCCCGGCGCCGAAGCGCACGACGCGCTGCGGACGGCGGAACTCGAAGCACAGGGCTGGCGCGTTATCCGCTTCGCCAACAACGAGGTGATGACCAATCCCGAGGGTGTGGCGCGCGCGATCCTGATGGCGCTGGGCAAGGACTTCTAAAGCCCTCCCCCCCTTCAGGGGGAGAGGGTTGGGAGAGGGGGAAGTCCCGCGCCCTCGCGAAGCAAAACCGACTCCCCCCGCTCCCTTCGCCGCTACGCGGCTCTTCCCTCTCCCCCTAAAGGGGGTGAGGGAGGCTGCGCCGACGCCGAGGATGGAGATGTCGAGGCGCAAGGCTGGCGCGTGATTCGCTTCGCCAACAACGAGGTGATGACCAATCCCGAGGGCGTGGCGCGCGCGATCCTGATGGCGCTGGGCAAGGACTTCTAAAGCCCTCTCCCCCTTCAGGGGGAGAGGGTTGGGAGAGGGGGAAGTCCCGCGCCCTCGCGAAGCAAAACCGACTCCCCCCGCTCCCTTCGCCGCTACGCGGCTCTTCCCTCTCCCCCTAAAGGGGGTGAGGGAGGCTGCGCAGACGCCGAGGATGGAGATGCCGGTGGGGTTGGGCATTATTCGCCTTTAAAATGTTCTGTGCCGAGCTTCACGAGTTGCTCGAAGGCTTCCCGCGTCAACCGCATACTTTGTGAACGCTTTCCAACCAGTTGGCGATCGGGAGAGCCATAACTATCGAGCTGGATGAATTTCTCGCCGTCCAACTCAGAAAGGAGGATGGACGCGGCGGCCTCGGTTTGCTTCGATAGACGCTCAGCTTCGCGTAGTTCGAACTTCCGGATAGTAGCCACTTTCGCCCTCCCTTTAACGGTTCATCAGCCCCACAAACCGCTCGAACAGATACAAGCTATCCTGCGGCCCCGGGCTAGCCTCAGGGTGATACTGCACCGAAAACGCAGGCCGATCCGTCAGCTCGAACCCCGCATTGCTCCCGTCGAACAGCGACACATGCGTCTCGCGCGCATTTTCGGGCAGGCTCTCGCGCAGCACGGCAAAGCCGTGGTTCATGCTCGTGATCTCGACCGCGCCGTCGCTCAGCCGCTTGACCGGATGGTTGGCGCCGCGATGGCCCTGGAACATCTTGCTGGTCTCGGCGCCCACGGCGAGCGCGAGCAACTGGTGCCCCAGGCAGATGCCGAACAGCGGCTTGCCCGTCGCCAGCAGGTCGCGGATCACCGGCACGGCATAGTCCGCCGTCGCCGCCGGATCGCCGGGGCCGTTCGACAGGAAGAAGCCGTCGGGGTTGAACGCCATCACCTGTTCGGCGGTCGCGGTGGCGGGCAGCACGGTCACGTCCGCGCCGGCCTTCACCAGATTGCGGAAGATGTTGCGCTTCGAGCCATAGTCGATCGCGACTACGTGGGGGCGCCCGCCACCTGCGCTCCCCTCCCGCTTGCGGGAGGGGTCGGGGGAGGGACTATCCGCAGCGTCCGTAGGCGCGGAAAAGGCACTGCCCTCCCCTAGCCCCTCCCGCAAGCGGAAGGGGGACTTAGAAGAATCATACCCCGCGCCCAGCCGCCACACGCCGCCTTCCCAGCCGAAATGCGTCTCGCAGCTCACGGTGATGGCGAGGTCCATGCCCTCCAGCCCCGGCCAGCCGCGCGCCATTTCCAGCAGCGCGGGAATGTCGAACGTGCCCTCGGCGGAATGCGCGATCACGCCGTTGGGGGCGCCGCCGGTGCGGATGCGGCGAGTCAGCGCGCGGGTGTCGATCCCCGACAGGCCGATGCGCGCGTGCTTGCGCATCCACGCATCCAGATGTTCGGTGCTGCGGAAATTGCTCGGCTCGGTCACATCCTCGCGCACGATCATGCCCAAAGCGTGCGGGCCATCGGCCTCCACGTCATCGGGGTTCGCGCCGACATTGCCGATATGCGGGAAGGTGAAGTTGATGATCTGCCCGGCAAAGCTCGGGTCGGTCATGATCTCCTGATAGCCGGTCATCGCAGTGTGGAAACACACTTCGCCGACGGCGGCCCCTTCGGCGCCGAATCCTCGGCCCCAGACCACGTCTCCGCTCGCGAGCACCAATACGCCGGTGGCTCCTTGAGGCATGGGCATGGGTTTGGCTTCGGCCATTATGGGGTGGCGCTCCAGTAAGATTGTGGCGATGTCGCTAAGCGGTGGCGGCTAGACCCCCTGCCCGCGTCCGTCAACCTGTTCAATTTTGCGCGAGGGGGCTATCGTGCGCGGCTAACCTGAAAACCGAAAGAGACCGCATGATTCGCGACGACATCAAGGCTGCCCAGATTGCAGCGATGAAGGCCGGCGACAAGGAGAGCCGCGCCGCCATCAGCCTGATCCAGAGCGCGATCAAGAACCGCGACATCGAGGAGCGCGTCAAGGCGCAGCCGATGGAGGACGACGCGATGGTGGTCGAAGTGCTCCAGAAAATGGTCAAGCAGCGCCGCGAATCGATCGACATGTATGTGAAGGGCGGGCGCCAGGAACTGGCCGATGTCGAGGCGGCGGAAGTCGCGGTGATCGAGCGTTTCCTGCCGCAGCAGATGAGCGAAGCCGAAACCAGCGCCGCGATCGAGGCGATCAAGGCCGAGCTGGGCGCGAGCGGCATGAAGGACATGGGCCGCGTCATGGCCGAGCTGAAGGCGCGCCACGCGACCACGCTCGACATGAGCAAGGCGAGCGGGCTGGTGAAGGCGGCGCTTTCCTGACGCTAACAATCTGCGCTCCCCTCCCGCAAAGCGGGAGGGGTCGGGGGAGGGAATGGAACCAGCCACCAACGCCCGTGCGATGCGAAACCACCCGACGCGAGCGGAAGCCGCGCTGTGGCAGGCGCTGAGCGCGCGGAAGGTGGCAGGTGTCCGTTTCAACCGGCAGGTGCTGGTCGATCCCTATATCTGCGATTTCGTCGCACGCAGCCTGAAGCTGGTGATCGAAGTCGATGGCGGCCAGCACGCCGACTCCGCGAAGGACGGCGCGCGGACCAAGTTTCTGGAATCAAAAGGCTATTGCGTGCTCAGGTTTTGGAACAACGAGGTGCTGGGCAATATGGACGGCGTCGTGGCCGAGATTGAGCGCGTGCTTGGGGCACTGCCCTCCCCCGACCCCTCCCGCTCCGCGGAAGGGGAGCGAAAGAGCCGCAGCGTCGCAAACCGCGCTCCCCTTCCGCTTGCGGGAGGGGTCGGGGGAGGGCCTGACCGGCAGGGGGAGCGCTGAGCTATGAGCCTCACCCCCCAATTCCTCGACGAACTCCGCGCCCGCACGCCGCTCTCCACCCTCATCGGCAAGACGGTAAAGCTGCAAAAGGCAGGTCGCGAATATCGCGCCTGCTGCCCGTTCCATAACGAGAAGACCCCGAGCTTCTACGTCAACGACGACAAGGGCTTCTACCATTGCTTCGGCTGCTCGGCGCATGGCGATGCGATCCGCTGGATGACCGAGCAGCGCGGCCTGCCCTTCATCGATGCGGTCAAGGAGCTTGCCCAGGCAGCGGGGCTGGAGATGCCCGCGATGGACCGCCAGGCCGCCGAAAAGGCCGAGCGGGCGAAGGGGCTGCACGAGGCGATGGCCGATGCCGCCCAATGCTTCACCGAGCGGCTGAACGGGATCGAGGGCGCAGAGGCCCGCGCGGTGCTCAAACGGCGCGGCATTACCGAGGAGACGGCGCGCGCGTTCGGGCTCGGCTTCTCCCCCGATTCGCGCGGCAAGCTGCGCCAGGCGCTCGCCGATTATGGCGATGCGATGCTGGTCGAGGCGGGGCTGCTGATCCAGGTCGACGAAAAAGAGCCCTATGACCGGTTTCGCGGCCGGCTGATGATCCCGATTCGCGACGTGCGCGGGCGGACGATCGCGTTTGGCGGGCGCGTGATCGGCGATGGCGAGCCCAAATATCTGAACTCGCCCGAGACCCCGCTCTTCGACAAGGGGCGCACGCTCTACAATCTCGACCGCGCCCAGGCGGCGGCGCGCAAGGCCGGGCGGGTGATCGCGGTCGAGGGCTATATGGACGTCATCGCGCTCGCGCAGGCGGGGTTTGACGAGGCGGTGGCGCCGCTGGGCACGGCGATGACCGAGCACCAGCTTGAGCGGCTGTGGCGGATGGTCGAGATACCGTTGCTTTGCTTCGACGGCGATTCGGCGGGGCAGAAGGCGGCGTTGCGTGCCGCCCACCGCGCTTTGCCGCATATCCAGCCGGGCCGCAGCCTGGCGTTCGTGACGCTGCCCGAGGGGATGGACCCCGACGATCTGGTCCGCACCCAGGGCCGCGCCGCGTTCGAGGCGCTGCTGGGCAAGGCGCAGCCGCTGGTCGACCGGCTCTGGGCGAGCGAAGTCGCCGCCGAGCCGCTGGAGACGCCCGAGGCCAAGGCGGGGCTCAAGCGCCGGCTTGCCGAACTGGCGGGCACGATCGCCGAGCCGAGCGTCCGCACCGAATACACCGCCGAGTTCCGCCGCCGCTTCGACACGCTGTTCGCCTCCCCGCCCCGCGAATACCGCCCCCGCGCCGCCTCCGGCCCGCGCCCGCGCGGCGGCTGGAAACCGCCCGAGCCGCCGCCCTCCGTCGCGGTGCGCGGGGTGCAGTCGGGCGGGCTCGACCCCATATTGGCAAAGGCGGTGCTCGCCGGGCTGATCCGCCATCCGGCGGAGATTGCGCGGCACATGGAGGTGCTGGGCAGCCTGCGCTCGGCCTCCGGCGCGCTGGGCAAGCTGTTCGAGGCGGTGGTCGACGTGGCGCTTGCCGACCGGCAGCTTGATAGCGGCAAAGTCCTCACCATATTGGCGCGGTCCGGCTTTGATACCGTAGCGACCGACTTGTTGAGAGCCGACGCGCTGCCCTTCTCGTTCACACGGCACGATGCCGATGCGGCGAAGGCGCGCGACGACCTTAACGAGGCGATCGCCGTCATGGTCGCGCAGCCCGTGGTCGATGCGGCGCTCGCGGCGGCGACGGCGGCGCTGAGTCGCGACGGATCGGAGGAGGCGTTCACCCGTCAGGTGGCGCTTTCGCGGCAACGTCAGGAGTTGCAGGCGCGGCTTGCAAATCTGATGCTTGCGGATGACGAACAAAACGACGATTAGGGCGGCTGTAAAATAGCCGCCATCAGATATTCGAGGTAATTGATGGCCAAGGCACCGATGGGCGACGTCACCGAAACGGGTGAAGCGGGTGACGCCCCCCTGATCGACCTCAACGAGGGCACGCTCAAGAAGCTTGTCGCCCGCGCCAAGAAGCGTGGCTACATCACCGTCGACCAGCTCAACGAGATGCTGCCGCAGGACCAGATGTCCTCGGAGCAGATCGAGGATGTGATGTCCGCGCTCAATGACATGGGGATCAATGTCGTCGAGAATGAGGATGTCGGCGAGGACGCCGAGGCCGAGGAAGACACGCCCGAGGAAGTCGAGGCCGAAGACAAGGACGACGGCCAGGCCTTCGAAATCGTCAAGAAGAAAGAGACGGTCGATCGCACCGACGATCCCGTCCGCATGTATCTGCGCGAAATGGGCGCGGTCGAACTGCTCAGCCGCGAGGGCGAAATCGCCATCGCCAAGCGGATCGAGGCGGGTCGCGACACGATGATCCTCGGGCTGTGCGAATCGCCGATCACCTTCAACGCGATCATCGGCTGGTCCGACGCGCTCAACGAAGGCACGATGCAGCTTCGCGAGATCCTCGATCTCGACGCGATGCTGTCGAAGGACCCCGCGCCCGAGAACCTGACCGACGACGAGGATGGCGGCGACGGCGAGATTTCGGAAAAGACCGCCGGCCCGTCGTTCAAGGAAGAGGAAGAGCCCGAAGAGGCCTCCGCCGACGAGGACGAAGACGGCACCGAGCGCCGCACCCCGCGCCCGTCGGACGATGAGGAAGAGGACAACACCCTCAGCCTCGCGCAGATGGAAGAGCAGCTCAAGCCGCAGGCGCTGGAGAAGTTCGCCAACATCACCTCGATCTACAAGAAATTCTCGAAGGTTCAGATCGCCCGGCTCGACGCGATGTCGGCTGGCGGCGAGCTGACGGCTGCGGACGAGCGCAAATATCACAAGCTGCGCGAAGAGCTGACCGCCGAAGTCGAGAGCGTCCAGTTCCACAATGCCAAGATCGAATATCTGGTCGATCAGCTCTACAGCTTCAACCGCCGCCTGACTGCGCTGGGCGGCCAGATGCTGCGCCTCGCCGAGCGCCACAAGGTCAGCCGCAAGGATTTCCTCGATCGCTATGTCGATCACGAGATGGATGAGAATTTCATCCCCTCGGTCGAGAAGCTCGACAAGAAGTGGAAGGCCTTCGCCGAGAACGAAGCGGGCGCGGTCGATCGCATTCGCATCGAGATTTCGGAAATCTCGCAGGCGACCGGCATGTCGCTCACCGAATTCCGCCGCATCGTCAACATGGTGCAAAAGGGCGAGCGCGAGGCGCGGATCGCGAAGAAGGAGATGGTCGAGGCCAATCTCCGCCTCGTGATCTCGATCGCCAAGAAGTATACGAACCGCGGCCTTCAGTTCCTGGATTTGATCCAGGAGGGCAATATCGGCCTGATGAAGGCGGTCGATAAGTTCGAATATCGCCGCGGCTACAAGTTCAGCACCTATGCCACCTGGTGGATTCGCCAGGCGATCACGCGCAGCATCGCCGACCAGGCGCGCACGATCCGCATCCCGGTCCACATGATCGAGACGATCAACAAGCTGGTCCGCACCAGCCGCCAGTTCCTCCACGAGCAGGGCCGCGAGCCCACGCCCGAGGAAATGGCCGAGCGCCTGTCGATGCCGCTCGAAAAGGTCCGCAAGGTGATGAAGATCGCCAAGGAGCCGATCAGCCTCGAAACCCCGATCGGCGATGAGGAGGACAGCCATCTGGGCGACTTCATCGAGGACAAGAACGCCGTCATCCCGGTGGACGCCGCGATCCAGGCGAACCTGAAGGAAACGGTCACCCGCGTCCTCGCCAGCCTGACTCCGCGCGAAGAGCGCGTGCTCCGCATGCGCTTCGGCATCGGCATGAACACCGATCACACGCTGGAGGAAGTCGGCCAGCAGTTCAGCGTGACCCGCGAACGCATCCGCCAGATCGAGGCAAAGGCGCTGCGCAAGCTCAAGCACCCAAGCCGCAGCCGCAAGATGCGGTCGTTCCTCGACCAGTAAGCGATCCCGGCACTCGGAAATTTCCGAGGATGCCGGGATCCCTCTTATACTGCCGTCATGCTGAACTTGTTTCAGCATCCAACGTGCTACACGCTGCGGAAACGCAAGTTGAGGGTTGGATGCTGAAACAAGTTCAGCATGACGGCCTGAGAATTTGGCACGCGCATCCCCGTGTGATGGCAGTCCTCCTGCCCTGCCTCGATCCTCTGCCGTCGTAGCGCCCCATCGCAGCCGGCCCGCGCCTTCCGACGCCACAATCTATCCCTAACGCGGCGTAAACCACGTCCTTACGCGCTTCGGTATTGTCCTTAGTTGCAAAAGGAGTCGACCCGCACAGGCGGCAACGGACACTTCGCACGGGGGCCCATGCCATACGAAACCGCACAGCTGACACGCTCGGAGGGCGCCTGGGGTGCCATGGGCGCGCTGGCGTCGTCTGACGGCAGCGCCAACCACCGCCATTTGCGGCGCCTCGTCCGCGAGGCGGAGTCGATGCGCGATCTGGCCGATGCCGCTTATTATATCTGCGTGCTGCACGGCCGGCATCCTGGGGTGATCGACCATGCTCTCGAGCATGTCCGGCTGCCGCTGGAGCGCCACTGGATCGAAGTCGCCGCAGAAGCCTTTGCTGCCGAGCGAACCTATCTCGTCCGGATTGCCGCCGCGGCCGGCCCGGTGCCCAGCACCCCCGGCCACGCCGAGTCGGAAGCCGCCGCCGCCGCCCAGCGCCACGCGCTCGACATGCTGTCGCAATCGGATCGCGCCGGGTGCGCTGCGGGCGCCGCGATCGCGCTCGCGCTCGATTGGGTCTCGATCCGCGAAGTCCTCGATTCGGTTGCCGATCGCATGGGCGTCGCCTCGCCGCCGTCGGAACTGCCGCCTATCGAGGAAACGGTCAGCGTCGTCGACGCGCTGGCGCGCGAGGGATCGATGGAGCGCGCGATGCTGTTCGGCGCGCAACAGGTCTTTGCCCAGCATCGCGGGCTGTGGGACCTGCTCGAAGCCCGGGCGAGCGCGCGCGCGGCGCTGTAAGCTTGCCATTGGGGGCGTGCGCCCTCTACCACTGCCACCATGCGTTTCGAAGGCACCCAAAGCTATGTCGCGACCGAGGACCTGAAGGTCGCGGTCAATGCGGCGGTCACGCTCCGGCGTCCCCTCCTCGTCAAGGGCGAGCCCGGCACCGGCAAGACCGTGCTGGCCTATGAGATCGCCAAGGCGGTCGGCGCGCCGCTGATCGAATGGAACGTCAAATCGACGACCAAGGCGCAGCAGGGGCTGTACGAATATGACGCCGTCGCCCGGCTGCGCGACGGCCAGCTTGGCGACGCGCGCGTCCACGACATCGGCAATTATATCCGCAAGGGAAAGCTGTGGGAGGCGTTCACCGCGCCCAAGCTCCCCGTGCTGCTGATCGACGAGATCGACAAGGCCGACATCGAATTCCCGAACGACCTGCTCCAGGAGCTCGATCGGATGGAATTCCATGTCTACGAGACCGGCGAGAATGTCCGCGCCGCCGAGCGCCCGATCGTCGTCATCACCTCGAACAACGAGAAGGAGCTGCCCGACGCCTTTCTGCGCCGCTGCTTCTTCCACTATATCAAATTCCCCGATCGCCAGACGATGCAGGCGATCATCGACGTCCATTTCCCGGGCATCCAGAAAATCCTGGTGAGCAAGGCGATGGACATTTTCTATGACATCCGCGAGGTGCCGGGCCTCAAGAAAAAGCCATCGACCAGCGAGCTGCTCGACTGGCTCAAGCTGCTGCTCCACGAGGAATTGCCGCTCGACGTGCTCCAGTCGCGCGATCCGACCAAGGCGATCCCCCCGCTCCACGGCGCCCTGCTCAAGAACGAGCAGGACGTGATGCTGTTCGAACGGCTGGCGTTCATGGCCAAGCGGCAGCCGGGCAAATGAGCCATGGCGGCGGCTGCCTGTGCGGCGCGGTGCGGCTGAGCATCGCTGCCGATCCGATCGCTGCCCGGCAATGCTGGTGCCGGCTGTGCCAGTATCTCAGTGCGGGCGGCGGCACGGTGAATGCGGTGTTCCCCGCCGATGCCGTCACCGTGACCGGTGAGGTGCGCTGGCACGCCTCGGTCGCCGACAGCGGCAATGCCATGCAGCGCGGCTTTTGCGCGACCTGCGGCACGCCGCTGCTCAGCAAGGCCGATGCGCGGCCGATGCACCTGATCGTCCGGGCCGGCGCGCTCGACGATCCCGCAATCGCCGCGCCGCAATCGGCGATCTGGACGAGTGCGGCGCCCCCCTGGGCCTGTATCGACCAGGAGATCCCGAACCTGCCCGGCCAGCCGCCGCCCCTTGGCTGAACCGCCGGCAGCGTCCTCCCACGACTCGAAACGCCGTTAACGACTCTTAAACCATTTTCGGATACCAATAGTGCGGGGGGGTACCCTGTATCTGGTACCCGACTATGCGTAGCGTTTTTTACACAGCCGTGTTGCTGGCCGCCCTGTGCGCGGTCCTGCCTGCGAGCGCCTCCTCCCTTCTCGACTATAAGGGCGAATGCGTGCCTTTCGCGCGCGCCGCGTCGGGCATCCAGATCTATGGCGATGCCTGGACGTGGTGGGAGCAGGCGCAGGGCCGCTATGCCCGGGGCAGTGTTCCGCGGGTCGGGGCGGTGCTGGTGTTCGCCCGTACCCAGAAGCTGCAGCTGGGGCATGTCTCGGTCGTCAGCCGGATCATCGATTCGCGCGTGGTGATGGTCACCCACGCCAATTGGTCGCGAATCGGCGGCGAGCGTGGCCGGGCGGAACGCGACGTGACGCTGTTCGACGTCTCGCGCCGGGGCGACTGGAGCGTGGTCAAGGTCTGGTATCGCGACAATGACGGGCTGGGCACATCGACCTATCCCACCAACGGCTTCATCTATGGCACGCCCGATCCCGCCGCGGGCAAGGCAGTGCGAAAGGCCCGCCCCTCCCCGGAACTGACCGCGCGCCAGCCCGACTATGTCGGATCGCTGATCGACGCCTACGCCCGATAGCCGGGCTCCGGCCTGGCGGGTGAGGATAACGCCGCCAACATCGGGCGGGGCATTCAGCCGACCTTAGACGCCCTACTCCCTTGGGGGAAAGGGTCGCGAAGGAGGCTGTGGATAAGTGCCAAGCAAATCCTCGCCCGCCGGGGGCGGAGTATCAATCCCTCACATCTCCGCCAGCACCGCCTCCGCCGCCGCGATCGCGGGCGGGGTGCCGATGTCGAACCACAGCCCCTGATGGACCACCGCCCACAAACGGCCTTCCTCCATCGCCCGCGTCCAGAACAGGTTCGTCGAGAACGGCCCCTCGGGCCAGTCGCGGATCACGCGCGGGGAGAGGATCTGGACGCCGGTATAGACGAAGGGCGCCATCCGCCCCGGCTTGCGCCGTTCGGTGATGCGGCCGAACGGGTCGACCTTGAAATCGCCGTTGCCGCCATGGCCATAAGCGCGGGCGAGCGGCACGACGAGGAGCAGCGCGTCCATGCGCTCATCGTCCCATTGCGCCGCCAGCTGGCGGATCGCGTCGGCGGGACCGTCGACCCATAGGTTGTCGCTGTTGACGCACACGAACGGCTTGTCGCCGATCAGCTCGCGCGCCTGGACGATGCCGCCGCCGGTCTCCATCAACTGCTTGCGTTCGTCGGAGATCAACAGATCGATGTCCTTCACCCGCGCGCGCAGATGCGCTTCGAGCTGATCGCCGAAATAATGGACGTTGACGATCGCACGGCGCACGCCGGCGGTGCGCAGCCGGTCGAAAACATGGTCGATCAGCGGCTTGCCCGCGACATCGACCAGCGGCTTGGGGCGCGTCGCGGTGAGCGGGCGCATCCGCTTGCCGAGGCCGGCGGCCATCACCATCGCGGTCTCGGGCACAACGCCCTCGGGCTGCGGGCGGAGCGAATAGGTGGTCATGCGCCGAGGATCGCCACGGGATCGCCGCGCATCTCGGCGGGCACATTGGCGTCGAACCACTCGGCCACGGGGCGCAGCGCGGGATGCTTCAGGTCGCGCTCCAGATAGCCCCACACGCGCGGGCACAGCCCCGGATAGCGCGGCTTGCCGTCGCGCTTCCACAGCCGGGTGAAGATGCCGACGATCTTCGCATTCCGCTGCGCGCCCAGCACATGATAGGCCACGTCGAACTCGTCCCCCGCCCCGGTGATCCGCTTGTAGCGATAGAGCATCGCGATTTCGAGGTCGGCGGGCACGTCGCGCCGCGCGTCCTGCAACAGCGAGACGAGGTCATAGGCGGGATGCCCCGCCAGCGCGTCCTGGAAATCGAGCAGCCCCAAACTCTCGCTGCCCTCTATCAGCATGATGTTCTCGGCATGGTAATCGCGCAGCACCGTGACGGGCGTATGACTGCCCAGCACCGGCGCGAGCGCCGCGTCCCAGGCCGCGATATACCCCGCATCGTTGACCGCAAGGTCCAGCGCGGGGCAATACCATTCGGTGAGCAGCCCCACTTCGCGCTGATATTCGGCGCGGTCATAGGCGCGGATATCGGCGGCGGCGTGGGTGTGGAGCCGCACCAGCAGGTCCACCGCCGCCTCGTACAGCCGCAACTCGCTCTCGGGTGCGGCGTCGACGGTCTCGCGCATCCGGGCGTCGCCGAAATCCTCGAGCAGCACCAGCCCCTCGGCCAGGTCCTCGTGCAGGATCGCGGGCGCCGCGAAGCCGCGATCGGCGAGCCAGCGCGCGATCGCGATGAACGGGCGGGGGTCCTCGTGCGGCGGCGGCGCGTCCATCAGGATCGCGCTGCGGTCGTGGTGGACGACGCGGAAATAGCGGCGGAACGACGCATCGCCGGCAAGCGGCCTTATCTCGGCCCCTTCCCAACCCGCATCGACGAGAAACTGCTGCGCCGCGGCGGGCGGATTCATATCTGGAGCCATCGATCCCTCCATGCCGCGGGGACCCGTGCTGTCAAGGCGCGCGCGCCGTCGGGCGCCACTTCGAGGGCGAGCCACAGCGCATCGGCCCAATAGGCCTCGCCCAGCCGCTCAGGCCATTCGACGACCAGCAGCGAATCGGTGCGGGCATCGTCGAGCCCCAGTTCCTCGGCCTCTGCCGGGTCCTCGATCCGGTAGAGATCGACATGGAGCACCGGGAAGCGGACCTCGGGCGGGTCATAGGGCTGGACGATCGCGAAGCTCGGGCTCGGCGCCTCGCCCTCCAGCCCCAGGGCGGCGAGCAGCCCGCGCGCGATGCTCGTCTTGCCCGCGCCCAATGGGCCGGACAGCGCGATGACGTCGCCGGGCTGCGCCAGCGCCGCGAGGCGGATGCCGAGCGCGTGCGAGTCCTGGGGGGAAGCGAGGTGCATCTCAGTGTCCACCGGGCGCCACGGCGCGATCGCGACGAAAGCGGCACCCCACTCCCCCCCGGCCGTCATGCTGAACTTGTTTCAGCATCCAACCCTCCCCAGGTGCTGGCGGGGCTTGTGGCACCATGGATGCTGAAACAAGTTCAGCATGACGGCGTACCTGGGCGATACGATCGCGCGCCCTCATTTGCGCGGCAGCTCTACCGTCACCAGCGTCCCCTCCCCCGGTTCGGAGATCAGTTCGATCCGCCCACCATGCGCCTGGACGAATTGCTTGGCGAGCGGCAGGCCCAGCCCCAGCGCGCGCTCGCCGCTGCGGGCGATGCCGTGCTGGGCAAAGCGGTCGAACGCCTTCGCGACCTGGTCGGGGCGCATTCCGGGGCCGTCGTCGGACACGATCACCCGCGCGACGCCCGCATTGCCATCGAGGTGGAGCAGCACCCGCCCGCCCTCGGGCGTCGCGCCCACCGCGTGGCGCAGCAGATGCTCGATCACCTGGCGCAGCCGCCGCGGGTCGCCGGTCACGGTGCCCGCGGTCCCGGCATCCTCGACGACAAGCTCGATCGCCTTGGCCTTGGCGAGCGGCGCCACCGCCTCGGCTGCCCCGTGCGCGATCATCTCGAGGTCGACCGGGCGGCGTTCCAGCGGCGCGCCTTCGCTCTGGGTCAGGTCGAGCACGTCGTCGATCAGGTTGCCCAGCCGATCGACCGAGACCAGGATCGCCTCGGTATATTCGACCCCGCTGTCGCTCAGCGGCCCGGCAAAGCCGCCGTGCAGCATCTCGGTAAACCCCTTGATCGAGGTCAGCGGCGTGCGCAGTTCATAGCTCATGCTCGCGACGAACGCGGTGCGCACGCGGTCCGCCGCCTCCAGCGCCTCGTTGCGGTCGCGCAGCGCGCGTTCGGCGCGGTGATGGTCGGTAGTGTCGAGCATCGTCACCAGCGCATTGCCGTCGGGCAGCGGCACCGCGGTCACGTCGAAATGGCGGCCATCGGCAAAGGCGATGCTCGATCCGCGCTGTTGCCGGTCCTGCGCGGCCAGGCGGACAAGGTCGCCGATCACTTCGGCGCGCGCGGGGTTGGTCAGCCTGGGGCCGGCGGCCTTGACCAGGCTGGTGATCTGCGGATGCGCATCGAGGAAAACCTCGTCAAAGCCCCAGACCTGGCGGAACTTGCGGTTCCACAGCTGGAGCCGCCCCTTGCCGAACACCGCCACCGCCTCGGCCAGGCTCTCCAGCGTCGCGGTGCGGACCTGCTGCATCTCGCCATGTTCGCGCTGCAATTCGAACTGCTGGGTGCGGTCCTCGAAGATCAGCAATAGCCCGGCATCGGGCATCGGCTGGGCGACGACGCGCAGATGCGTGCCCCCCACGGTCCAGGTTTCCTCGACCGCATCGGGCGCGACGAACCATTCGCGGCGCTCCGCCTTCCATGCCGGGAAATCGCGCATCTCGGGCAGGCGATTGGCTTCGCGCATCCGCTCCAGCACGCGATCGAATTCGGGGCGGTCGGCCAGCCATTCGTTCTTCATCGCGAACATCCGGCGGAACGGCTGGTTGCAGAAGCTGAGCGCATGGTCGGGGCCGAACTGCGCGACGCCTGCCGAGAGCCGGTCGAGCATCGCGCGCTGCGCCTCGCCGAAGCGCTTGAGCCCGCCGCGCAGCTGCTCGAGTTCCTCGATATCGATCGCGAAGCCCGCGACCCCGCCGGTGGGCAGCGGCACGTCGTGGAGCCGCAGCATCCGCCGCGCGCCGCCGATCGTCGCGGGCATCGCCACCGTCTGCGGCTCGCCGGTGTCGCGCGCGATGGCGGCATTGGCGAGCGGCCCGCCCAGCCCGGCGCCCTCGACCAGCTCCAGCCCGCGCGCGACGGTATCCTCGCCGTCCTTGCCTTCGACGGCACGGACATAGGCGGTGTTGACCATCAGCAGCCGCAGGTCCGATCCGCGATACCACATCGGCATCGGCGCCGCCTCGATCAGCGCGGTCAGCGCGTCGAACGCCGCGCGCAGCCGCGTCGCATCGCGCTGTAGCCGGTTGATCTCGCTCTGGCTCTCGGTCGCATCGAGGAACCACAACACAACGCCCCCCGGCGCGCGCACCGCATCGGGGGCCTTCTCGCCCACCACCAGCAGCGCGCGATCGGAGCCGCGCGCGCGCACCGACAGCGTGAACGGGCGCCCCGCCCGCTGCGCCGCGGTGACATGCACGGTCAGCGCTTCGGCATCCTCGGGCACCAGCCCGGCATCGGCGCTCGTCAATTCGGTCAGCTCGCGCGGCAGCCGCTCCAGCCCGAGCCAGTCGGCGAACCGCCGCGGCGCCTCGACACGGCCATCGGCGCGGACGACCATCGCCTGCGCGGGCGATCCGCCGACCAGCGCGCCCAGCCGGGCATTGTCGTCGGCCATCTCCGCCGCCTCCGCACGGGCGCGGAGCCCGGCGTACAGCACCCAGGTCGCGCCGAACACGAGCAGCGCGACGACGGCGCCCGCGAGCACCGCCGCCGCCTGGGGAATCTCGATCAAACCGCCCACTCGCGGCCACGCTGCGCCATCATGGCCCACCCTTAGGCAAAGCGCCGCGGATCGGGAAGCGCGTTACGACGGCGATCGCGGTGCGCGACCGAACAGGCGCCGGAGCAGCGAGGCGCGTTCGGGGTCCTCGAGCGCGGCAGGCAGCGCTGGATTTGCGTCGAGCGGCTCGCGCGAAAGATGGAGCATCAGCCGCTGGATTTCGTCCGCCAGTTCCTCCTCGGTCGCGGGAAGCGCGTCGCGGAGGAGGGCGGCCAGCCGGGCCTGGGCGGGATCGGGTGTGGAACGGGGGGACGGATCGGGCGCCTTGTCGTCAGCCATGCCGCCGCCCGATCAGCGGTCGAAGCGGGCGCGAGGCCGCTCGGGCGCGTCGGCGATCAGGTCCGCCATTGCGGCTGCCTCCGCCATCTGCGGCTTGCTATAGAATTGGAACGCCCCGGAATCGACGAAATTGCTGAGGCCCAGCCCGGCAATACCCCCGAGCACGCCGATCACCGCGCCGCCGATCGCGAGTCTTCCCGCCGCTGCACGCCACATCGTCGCGTCTCCCTGTCCCGGCCATAACGTGGGCCAGCCGCGGACGTTCCGCGCAACCCCTTGGCACACCGAAAGGATTTCCGAACGCAGCAGGGCCGCGCCTCCCCTATGGAAGGCGCGGCCCCGAAGATGCAACCGTCTCGGCGCGGCGACCGACGCCGCCGCCCGCGATGCGGCGATCAGTAGCGGTAGTGCGACGGCTTGAACGGCCCTTCGACCGGCACGCCGATATACGACGCCTGCTTTTCGCTCAGCTTCGACAGCTGGACGCCCAGCTTCTCCAGATGGAGCGCAGCGACCTTTTCGTCGAGGTGCTTCGGCAGGACGTACACGTCGTTCTTGTAGTTCTCACCCTTGGTCCACAGCTCGATCTGCGCCAGAGTCTGGTTGGTGAAGCTGGCCGACATCACGAAGCTGGGGTGGCCGGTGGCGCAGCCCAGGTTCACCAGCCGGCCCTTGGCCAGCACGATGATCTGCTTGCCGTCGTCGAATTCGACCAGGTCGGTGCCCGGCTTCACTTCGGTCCACTTGTAGTTCGACAGCGCGGCGATCTGGATCTCGCTGTCGAAATGGCCGATGTTGCACACGATCGACATCGGCTTCATCGCCTTCATGTGATCGGCGGTGATGACGTCGGCATTGCCGGTCGCGGTCACGAAGATGTCGGCGCGCTTCACGGCCTCTTCCATCGTCACGACTTCAAAGCCTTCCATCGCCGCCTGCAGCGCGCAGATCGGATCGATTTCGGTGACCATCACGCGCGCGCCGCCGTTGCGGAGCGACTGGGCCGAGCCCTTGCCGACGTCACCGAAGCCGGCGACCGCGGCAACCTTGCCCGCGAGCATCACGTCGGTGGCGCGACGGATCGCGTCGACCAGCGATTCCTTGCAGCCATAGAGGTTGTCGAACTTCGACTTGGTCACCGAGTCGTTGACGTTGATCGCCGGGAACGGCAGCTCGCCCTTCTTGGCGATTTCGTACAGGCGGTGGACGCCGGTGGTGGTCTCTTCCGAAACACCCTTCAGGTTCTTGACCGTCTCGGTCAGATAGCCGGGGTATTTGGCGATGAACGCCTTCAGCGCGCGCTGGAACTCGACTTCCTCTTCGTTCTCGGGCTCGCCCAGCGTCGCGCCGGCCTCAAGCTTGGCGCCCCACAGCGCGAACATCGTCGCGTCGCCGCCGTCATCGAGGATGATGTTGGCGGTGGTGCCGTCGGTGTCCGCACCCCAGTTGAAGATGTCGCCGACATAATCCCAATATTCGGCCAGGCTCTCGCCCTTCACCGCGAACACCGGCACGCCGGTCGCGGCGATCGCGGCGGCGGCATGGTCCTGCGTCGAGAAGATGTTGCAGGTCGCCCAGCGGACATCGGCGCCGAGCGCAGTCAGCGTCTCGATCAGCACCGCGGTCTGGATCGTCATGTGGAGCGATCCGGTGATGCGCGCGCCCTTCAGCGGCTGCGACGCGCCGAACTCGCTGCGCAGCGCCATCAGGCCGGGCATTTCGGTCTCGGCGATGTTGATCTCGGCGCGGCCGAAATCGGCGAGCGCGATATCCTTGATCACATAGTCCTTCTTGTCGAGCACGGTAGCCAAGACGCTTCTCCAGTTCGTAAAATATAGGCGCGCGCCGGACTCGCCGACCGCGATTGGGCGCCCCTAGCGGCTTCGCGGTCAGGGCGCAATCGAAATATAAAGATATCTTTATATGGTGCCGTTGCGGATCGATGTGTCGCACGACGAAATCATGCGCATTCCCGCCCGCCGCGCCGCGCCTTTCCTATTATAGCGGATGGGGATCGCGGACTGGCCGGGCGGCGAAGAAGAACAATGCTCTCAAACTATTCGATCCGCAGCAAACTCACCCTGTGCCTCGGGCTTTTCGCCCTCGCGCTCCTCGCTTTGCTCGCGACGCTCGCCGCCGTGACGAAAACCGATTCCGCGGCGTTCCAGACGCTGCTCGCCGACCGGGTCGTCCCGCTCCGCGACCTCAAGATCGTCGCCGATCAATATGCCGTCGCAATCGTCGACGCCTCGCACAAGGCGCGTAACGGCAACCTGACAATGGCGAAGGCCGCCGAGCAGGTGCGCGCCGGGCGCGGGCAGATCGACGCCCAGTGGAAGGCGTATCGCGCGACTTACATCGCCGAGCGCGAGGCGGTGCTGGCCGACACCGCCGAGAAGCGGATGCACGCCGCCGACCGGAAGGTCGCCGAACTCCAGACGGCGCTCGACCGCGGCGATCGCGCCGCGCTCGATCGCATCGTGGTGTCGGACCTGTACGCCGCGATCGACCCGGTTTCGGAGGCGCTGAGCGCGCTGGTCGAGGAGCAGATCGTGGTCGCGACGCAGGTCAGCGAAGACGCGCTGACCTTCGATCGCTGGGCGATGATCGTCTCGTTCGCCACCGCGCTGGTCGCGGGCGCGGTGTGGCTGTTCGCGCTGATGATCTCGCGCAACGCGATCATCCGCCCCATCGGCACGCTGGCGGACACGATGGAGGAACTGGCGGGCCAAACCAACGACACCGAAATTCCCTATCAGCAGCAGCGCGACGAGATCGGTCGGATGGCGCGCGCGTGCGAGATATTCCGCGCCGCCGCCATCGAGCGCACCCGCGCCGAGGAGGAGGCGGCGCAGACGCAGCAACAGGTCACCGCCGCCCTGCGCGACGCGATCGCGGCGATCTCCGCGGGCGATCTCAGCCGCGACATCCTCTATCCCTTCCCCGCCGATTATGAACCCGTCCGGCAGGATTTCAACGCGGCGCTGCTGCGGCTGCGCGGGCTGATCGGCGCCGTCGCCGCAAGCGCGCGCGGGATCACCACGGGCACTGGCGAAATCGCCGTTGCGACCGAGGATCTGGCGCGCCGTACCGAAGGCAATTCCGCGAGCCTGGAACAGACCAGCGCGGCGATCACGGTGATGGGCGCCCGGCTGAAAGGCATCGCCGACTCCGCAACGCGCACGCTGACCACCGCCGGCGATGCATCACGCTCGGTGGGCCATGGGCGCGAAGTCGCCGCCGCCGCGTCCGCCGCCATGGCGCGCGTGGCGGACAGCGCTCGCGGCATCGACGGCGTGATCGAGGGGCTGGACAAGATCGCGTTCCAGACGCGCGTGCTCGCGATGAACGCGGCGGTCGAGGCGGGGCGCGCGGGCGAGGCCGGGCGCGGCTTCGCCGTGGTCGCCGACCTCGTCTCCGCGCTTGCAATGCGCGCCGAGGAAGAGGCGAAGCGCGCGCGCGAGCAATTGACCGTCACCCAGTCCGAAGTGGTATCGGCGGTCGACATGGTCGCGCGGGTCGACGCCGCGCTCGTCCAGATCGCCGGGGCGACCGATCAGGTCCACACGCTGCTCGACTCGATGTCGAGCGAGAACCGCGCCCAGGCCGATGCGATCAGCGAAATCGCCACCGCGGTCTCGACCATGGATCACGCGACTCAGCAAAATGCCGCGATGGTCGAGGAAACCTCCGCCGCGGCGCGCAGCCTGCGTACCGAAGTCACGACGCTCAACGGGCAGGCCGGGCAGTTCCACATCGGCCCGGCCCCAGCGGCGCGGTCAGCCGCGCAGAGCAGGGTGCTGCACTAAACCGACGATCACGCCTTGCCCGCGGCGTTCGACAGCAGCCGTGGGTCGATCCCCGCCGATGCAAAGCCGCTGGCCCAGCGCGCATCGGCCTCGACATCGTACAGCAGCCGCGCGTCGCCGGGGGTGTTGAACCAGCCGTGGCGCGTCATCTCCGCGTCGAGCTGCCCTTCGCCCCAGCCGGCATAGCCCAGCGCCACCAGCCAGCGCGACGGCCCTTCCCCCTCGGCGATCGCGCGCAGCACGTCGATCGTCCCCGACAGTGCCCAGCGTCCGCCGACGTCGACGGTGTCCTGCCCGGACCAGTCGGGGGTATGCAGAACGAATCCGCGCCGCGGCTCCACCGGTCCGCCGAAATGCACCGCCCGGTCGGGCGACGCGCCCGGATCGATGTCGAACTGCCGGAGCAGGTCGTGCAGCCCGAGCCCGTCGATCGTCTCGCCGATCCCGATCCCCAGCGCGCCGTCCGCGTCATGCGCGCACATTGCGATCACCGCGCGTTCGAAACGCGGATCGCCGATCCCCGGCATTGCGAGGAGGAATTGTCCGGTAAGGAAAGGTGCCGACTCCATCGCTGCACACTTACCCGCCCCGATCCTGCTCCGCCACGCTTGAAAATGTCATCGTCCGCGCCGATTGAAGCCCGAGACTCATCCAAGGAGACTGACATGACGATCCAGCAAGGCGACCGCGTTCCGAACACGACCTTCGTCAAGGTGACCGAGGCCGGCCCCGACGCCGTCGAGTCGGACAGCTATTTCGCCGGCCGCAAGGTCGCGATCTTCTCGGTCCCCGGCGCATTCACGCCCACCTGCTCCGCCAAGCATTTGCCGGGCTTCGTCGAAAAGGCCGACGAGCTGAAGGCCAAGGGCATCGACGAGATCGCGTGCACCGCAGTCAACGACGCGTTCGTGATGGGCGCATGGGGCAAGGCTTCGGGCGTCGAGGGCAAGGTGACGATGCTCGCCGACGGCAATGGCGGCTTCCCCAAGGCACTCGGACTCGAGATGGACGGATCGAAGTTCGGCATGGGCACGCGCGGCCAGCGCTTCTCGATGATCGTCAATGACGGCGTCGTCGAGCAGCTCAACGTCGAGGCGCCGGGCCAGTTCGAAGTCAGCTCGGCCGACTATATGCTCGGCCAGCTCTAATACTGCGACCGTAACGGAACTGGCATGGGGGCGCCGGAGTTGAATCCGGCGCACCTTCCTCTACCCACAAGGAAAAATGCCATGGCCACGAATGACAATACCGGTGAGGGCACCAGCCCGGCGTCGGACGCGAACAAGTCCTTCCTCGAAACCGCACAGGAAGCGGTGGGCAGCGCCGTGGATGCCACCGTCGAGGCGGTGAAGGAACATCCGATCGCCGCAGCCGCCATCGCGGCGGGCGCAGCGGCAGCGGTCGGCGGCGCGGCCTATGCGGCCAGCCAGTTGCTGGGCGACAAGGACACGCCCGCCAAAGGCCCAGCGAAGAAGTAATCGCCCCGCCCCTCCCGGTGGTTTCCGGGAGGGGTTGGTCTTGCCAGAGTCATGTTGACGCATTAGCCGTCGAAGATGACTAAAGCATCCGACATCGTCGCCGAACTCGATCGCCTCTATCGCGGCTCGGTCGAGCGGCTTCAAGCCGCGCTCTCGCTCTACATGACCGAGGGCACGCCGCCCGCGCCCGAAAGCCGCCGGGACGGTTCGTTCGCCTATCCCGAAATCCACCTTCGCTACCGTGGCGGCGCCGACCGCCCGATCCCTCGGCGATCGTTCGGGCGGCTGGTCGAACCCGGCACCTATCGAATCAGCGTTACCAAACCCGCGATGTTCGCCAATTATCTGGTCGAACAACTCACTTTCCTCATCGAGGATTATGATGTCGAGGTCGACGCGCGCCCGGGTACTCAGGAAATTCCCTTTCCCTATGTGCTCGACGCCAGCCACTCGCACCGGATGGAGGCGATTTCGGCGACCGAACTGTCGCGCCATTTCCCGACCACCGAACTCGCCCATATCGGCGACGAGATCGCCGACGGGCTGTGGATCGCCTATGACGACACCCGCCCGCTGGCGCTGTTCGACGGGCTGCGCACCGATTTCTCGCTTGCACGCCTGCGGCACTACACCGGCACGCCCGTCGAGCATGTGCAGCAGTACATCCTGTTCACCAACTATCACCGCTATGTCGATGAGTTCATCCGCTATGCGATCGATCAGCTGAATCCCGGCCCCGATGGCGCCACGAGCCGCTTCACCGGCGTTTCGGGCGCGGGCGGCATCCTGGTCGAACGCGGCGACGATCCGGATCGCCTGCTCAATGACAGCAGTGCATGGCGCCGCCACCAGATGCCCGCCTATCACCTGATGGCCCCGGGCGGCACGGGGATCACGCTGGTCAATATCGGCGTCGGCCCGTCGAATGCGAAGACGATCACCGATCACCTCGCGGTGCTGCGGCCCGAGGCGTGGCTGATGATCGGCCATTGCGGCGGGCTGCGCCCCAGCCAGCGGATCGGCGACTATGTCCTCGCCCATGCGTATCTCCGCGACGATCACATCATGGACGATGTGCTGCCCCCCGAAATCCCGATTCCCGCAATCGCCGAAGTCCAGCTCGCGCTGGCCCGCGCGGCGGAGACGGTGTCGGGGCAGAGCGGCGACGAGCTTCGGCAGCGACTGCGCACCGGCACCATCGTCACCAGCGACGATCGCAACTGGGAGTTGCGCTACTCGGCCAGCGCGCTGCGCTTCTCGCTCAGCCGCGCGGTCGGGATCGACATGGAGTCGGCGACGCTCGCGGCCCAGGGCTATCGCTTCCGCGTGCCCTATGGGACGCTGCTCTGCGTGTCGGACAAGCCGCTCCACGGCGAGCTGAAGCTGCCCGGCCAGGCCAATCGCTTCTACGAACGCGCCATCGCCGAACATCTCAAGATCGGCATCGAAACCTGCGAGGAACTGCGCCGCGAAGGCGCCAAGCTCCATTCGCGCAAGCTGCGCGCGTTCAACGAACCGCCGTTCCGGTGACGGAGCCCCCGTCCTGACCTTCGGCGAAGGTCAGGACGGCGCGGGCCATTACCGCGTCAGCTTCTTGTACGACAGCGCGGTCGGGCGATCGGCGGCGTCGCCCAGGCGGCGACGCTTGTCTTCCTCATAGGATTCGAAGTTCCCTTCGAACCATTCGACATGGCTGTTGCCCTCGAACGCCAGGATATGCGTCGCGAGGCGATCGAGGAAGAAGCGGTCATGGCTGATCACCACCGCGCAGCCTGCGAAATTCTCGATCGCTTCCTCCAGCGCGCCCAGCGTTTCGACGTCGAGATCGTTGGTCGGTTCGTCGAGCAGCAGCACGTTGCCGCCGCGCTTGAGCATCTTGGCGATGTTCACCCGGTTGCGTTCACCGCCCGAGAGCTTGCCGACATTCTTCTGCTGGTCGGCGCCCTTGAAGTTGAACGCACCGACATAGGCGCGGGTCGACTGGTCGTGGCCGTTGACCTTCATATAATCGAGCCCGTCGGAGATTTCCTCCCAGACGTTCTTCTTCGGGTCGAGATGGTCGCGGCTCTGGTCGACATAGCCCAGCCGTACCGTCGAGCCGAGCTCGATCGTGCCGCTGTCGGGCGTGTCCTGCCCGGTGATGAGCTTGAACAGCGTCGACTTGCCCGCGCCGTTCGGCCCGATCACCCCGACGATGCCGCCCGCGGGCAGCGTGAAGGACAGGTTCTCGAACAACAGCTTGTCGCCAAACGCCTTGGAGATGTTCTCGACTTCGATCACCTTGCCGCCCAGCCGCTCGGGCACCTGGATGACGATCTGCGCCTTGCCGGGGCTGCGGTTCTTCTGCGCCTCGACGAGCTGCTCGAACTTGGCGATACGCGCCTTGGACTTGGTCTGGCGCGCCTTGGCGCCTTGGCGAATCCATTCCAGCTCGTTGCGGATCGCAGTCTGGCGCCCCGATTCCTCGCGGTCCTCCTGCTCGAGCCGCTTCGACTTCTTCTCCAGATAGGTCGAATAATTCCCTTCATAGGGAAAGTACTTGCCGCGATCGATTTCGAGGATCCAGCCGACGACATTGTCGAGGAAATAGCGGTCGTGGGTGATCATCAGCACCGCGCCGGCATAGTCCTTGAGGTGGTTTTCCAGCCAGTTGACGCTTTCGGCGTCGAGATGGTTGGTCGGTTCGTCGAGCAGCAGGATCGACGGCTTCTGGATCAGCAGCCGGGTCAGCGCGATTCGGCGACGCTCACCGCCCGACAGATTTTCGACCGGCCAGTCGCCCGGCGGGCAGCGCAGTGCCTCCATCGCGACTTCGAGCTGGTTGTCGAGCGTCCAGCCGTCGACGGCGTCGATCTTGGCCTGAAGGTCGCCCATCTCCTCCATCAGCGCGTCGAAATCGGTGTCGTCCTTGGGATCGCCCATCTCCGCCGAGATCGCATTGAAGCGATCGACCAGGTCGGCGGTCTCGCGCGCGCCCTGCTTGACGTTTTCGAGCACGGTCTTGGTCGGGTCGAGCTGGGGCTCCTGCTCCAGATAGCCGACGGTGATATATTCGCCCGGCCATGCCTCGCCGGTGAAATCCTTGTCGACGCCCGCCATGATCTTCATCAGCGTCGACTTGCCGGCGCCGTTGGGGCCGACGATGCCGATCTTCGCGCCCTGATAGAATTGCAGGTTGATGTTGCTCAGCACCGGCTTGGGGGCGCCGGGGAAGGTCTTGGTCATGTCCTTCATGACAAAGGCATATTGCGCGGCCACGTCGGGGTCTCCGTTCGGATGTCTGAGAATGCCAGGAAAAGCTGGGCGCCATGTAGCGATCAGGCGGGCGATTGGCAATTCTGGCGCTCGACGCGGCGGACGGATTGGCAAATGTTGCAGGTGCGTATAGCAATCGGGACCATGAAAAAGCCCCTGCTGCTCGCCGCCGTCGCCGCGCTCGCCCTGCCTCTTTCCGCCCTTGCCCAGACCGCGCCCGATGTGGCGGCGTTGCGCGACGCCGCGCTCAAGGACGAGGTGGCGTGGGATGTGGTCGAGGGGCTGACCACCGAAGTCGGCCAGCGGCTCGCCGCGACCGAGGCGGAGGCGCGGGCGCGCGACTGGGGCGTGAAGAAGCTGACCGCGCTCGGCTTCCAGAATGTCCATATCGAGACCTATCGCATGCCCGTCTGGGTGCGCGGCGCCGAGACCGCCGAAGTCGTCGGCCCCTCGGCACAAAAGCTGACGATCGCCGCGCTCGGCAATTCGGGGAGCACCGGGCCGAAGGGCGTCGAGGCGGAAATCGTCTATTTCCCGACCATGGCCGATCTCGCCGCCGCCCCGGCGGAGCGCGTCAAGGGCAAGATCGCATTCGTCAGCCATTCGATGACCGCGACGCAGGACGGTTCGCACTATGGCGCGTTCGGCGCCGCCCGCCGCGCTGGCCCCAATGTCGCCGCGACCAAGGGCGCCGTCGCGATCCTGATCCGCTCGATCGGCACCGACTATCACCGCAACCCGCATACCGGCGTGACCAACTGGGCAAAGGGCGTGACTCCGATCGCCGCCGCCGCGCTCTCGCTCCCCGATGCCGAACAGCTCGAACGCCTGCTCAAGCGCGGCCCGGTGCGGCTGCGGCTGCTCGTCACGCCGGAATTCAAGGGCGAGGCCGAATCGGGCAACGTCATCGGCGATGTGCCCGGCAGCGACCCTGCGGCGGGAATCGTGCTGGTCGGGGGGCACCTCGATAGCTGGGACCTGGGCACCGGCGCGATCGACGACGCGGCGGGAATCGCGATCACCACTGCCGCGGCAAAGGCCGTCATGGCGGCGGGCCAGCCGCGCCGCACGATCCGCGTGGTGTGGTTCGGCGCCGAGGAAGTCGGCGGCTTCGGCGGCGCGGCCTATGCCAAGGCGCATACCGGCGAACGCCATGTCTTCGCGTCCGAATCGGATTCCGGGGCAGATCGGGTGTGGAAGTTCGAGACCAACCTCCCCGTCGGTGCCGCACCGATCGCGGATCGGCTGGCGATCGCGCTGGCCCCTCTGGGCATCGCGCGCGGACGGGGAGAGGCGCATGGCGGCACCGATGTCGGCCCGATCCTCCAGACCGGGGTCGCCGGAATCGACTTGTCGCAATCCGCCTTGCGTTATTTCGATTATCATCACACCCCCGACGACACGCTCGATAAGATCGATCCGGCGCAGCTCCGTCAGAATGTGGCGGCATGGACCACGCTGCTGACAATCGTGGCAAATGCGCCCGAGGACATCGCCGGGGTGCCGCCGCACGGGGAGTGACCCCGCCCCGTAAATGGCTGCGGAAAGGCGGAAATCGGGCGAAATAATGGCGAAATTTTTGCGGTGCGGCGAATTTATGATTGACGAAACCGCAACGACCGCTATTTCAGCAGCTTCGCAACGGCATTCGGGCCGGGTGCGAAACGTTTATGTTTCTGGGAGCCTCCCTATGAAGAAGATCCTCATTGTTGCGGCGACTGCCGGCCTGATGTCGCTCGCCGCTTGCGGTGGCGAGACCACCAACACCGTGGCAGAGAACGTCGCAGCTTCGGAAGAAGCCAACGCAGCGATCTATGACGCAGCCGGCGACAACGCGACCAACGAAGTGGTGGAAACCGCTCTCGAGAACGCCGAAGCAGTTGCCGAGAACAACGCGGACGTGGCGGAAGCCAACGCGAACTGATCGGCTTTCCGGCTCGCAATGGCCGGTACGCACAGTTAGGAAGGGCGCTCCCGAAAGGGGGCGCCCTTTTCGCATGGGGCGCCTTTTTGCGGGGGAACGCCGCCGCATCGACTGAGACAGAATAAGGACAGCGCATGGCGCTCATCGCGACACCCACGGCCCCGGCCACCCGCCAGCGCTTCTGGCAGCGGCTCTATTTCTGGGTCGTGGTCGGCATCGTCGGCGGGATCGCGGTCGGACATTTCGCGCCCGAATTCGGCGCCGGGCTCAAGCCGCTCGGCGACGGGTTCATAGCGCTGGTCAAGATGATCATCCCGCCGGTGATCTTCCTCACCGTCGTCACCGGCATCGCCGGGTCGCGCCAGCTCGCCTCGCTCGGCCGCGTGGTCGTGAAGGCCTTTGCCTATTTCCTGTTCTTCTCGACGCTGGCGCTGGTCGTCGGGCTGGTCGTCGCGCATGTGGTCCAGCCGGGTGCCGGGATGAACGTCGACCCCGTCACGCTCAACGCCGCCGAAGTCCATGGCTTCGAGGAAAAGGCGCATGCCTCGACGCTGACCGGCTTCCTGCTTTCGATCATCCCGACCACCTTGGTCTCGGCGTTCACCAGCGGCTCGATCCTCCAGGTGCTGTTCGTCGCAATCCTGTTCGGCGTCTCGCTCGCGCTGGTCGGCGAGCCCGCGCGCGCCGTCACCGATCTGCTCGAGCGACTCGGGCTGGTGGTGTTCCGACTCGTCACGATCGTGATGTGGGCAGCGCCGGTCGGCGCGTTCGGCGCGATGGCCTTCACCGTCGGGCGCTATGGGCTGGGCACGCTCCAGAGCCTGGGCACCCTGGTCGCCAGCTTCTACTTCACGTCGGCGTTTTTCGTGCTGGTCATCCTCGGCGCGGTCGCCGCGCTCAACGGCTTCTCGATCCTAAAGCTGATTCGCTATCTCAAGGCCGAGCTGCTGCTGGTGCTCGGCACCTCCTCCTCCGAAGCGGCGCTCCCCGCGCTGATCGAAAAGATGCAGCGCGCCGGGTGCGACAAGGAAGTCGTCGGGGTCGTCGTCCCCACCGGCTATTCGTTCAACCTCGACGGCACCAACATCTACATGACGCTGGCGGCCTTGTTCATCGCGCAGGCGACCGGCGTGGAGCTGACGCTGGGCGAGCAGCTCGCGCTGCTGGGCGTGGCGATGCTCAGTTCGAAGGGCGCGGCGGGGGTGACCGGCTCGGGCTTCATCACGCTGGCGGCGACGCTGGCGATCGTGCCGCAGGTGCCGATTGCGGGCATGGCGCTGATCCTCGGCGTCGATCGCTTCATGAGCGAATGCCGCAGCCTGACCAATTTCATGGGCAATGCCGTCGCGACGGTGGTCGTCGCGCGCTGGGAAGGCAAGCTCGACCGCGACCAGCTCCGCCGCGCGCTGGACAGTGCCCCCGCCCCCTTCCCCGCCGCGCCACCGGTCGAGACCGACCCCGACTGACCGCCGCGATTTGGCGCGCGCAGGTTTAGCCTTTAGAGCGCGCTGAGGTTGGGTCGATCCACCCTCCACCGTTCGCCCTGAGCCTGTCAAAGGGCCGATGCTTCGACACGCGCAGCACGAACGGGCTCTTTGTCGTCATCATGCTCTAGGCTCCCCCATGCTTCGCCTTTCCGGACTCGCCCTGCCGCTCGACCATGATCCCGCCGCGCTCCCGGTGGCGATCTGCGCACGGCTGGGGATCGAGCCCGCCGCGCTGCTGCGCTTCGAAGTCTATCGGCGCGGCAACGATGCGCGCAAGCGTACCGCGATCCTGCTCATCTACACGCTCGACGTCGAACTGGCGGACGAAGCCGCGGTGCTCGCCGCGCATGAAGGCGACAAGGATGTCCGCCCCACCCCCGACATGGCCTATCGCGCCCCCGCCCACGCGCCCGATGGCTGGGCCGGGCTGCGGCCCGTAGTCGTCGGTGCAGGGCCGTGCGGGCTGTTCTCGGGGCTGATTCTCGCGCAGATGGGGTTCCGCCCGATCATCCTCGATCGCGGCAAGATCGTGCGCGAGCGCACCAAGGACACCTGGGGCCTGTGGCGCCGCGCCGAGCTCAACCCGGATTCGAACGTCCAGTTCGGCGAGGGCGGTGCGGGCACCTTTTCCGACGGCAAGCTCTATTGCCGGGTCAAGGACCCCCGCTTCCTCGGCCGCAAGGTGCTGGAAGAGTTCGTCAAGGCCGGCGCGCCCGACGACATCCTCTGGGAAGCGCACCCCCATATCGGCACCTTCCGCCTCGTCACGATGGTCGAGGCCATGCGCCGCACGATCGAATCGCTGGGCGGCGAATATCGTTGGCAGACGCGCGTCGACGATCTGGAGCTCGAGCGCCTGCCCGATGGCAGCCAGTCGCTCCGCGGGCTCCACCTCGACGATGGCAGCTTCCTCGAAGCGGATCATGTCGTGCTGGCAGTCGGCCACAGCGCGCGCCCGACCTTCGAGATGCTCCACCGTCGCGGCGTGCATATCGAGGCCAAGCCCTTCTCGATCGGCGTCCGCATCGAGCATCCGCAAAGCTGGGTCGATCAGGCGCGCTATGGCAAATGCGCGGGCCACCCCGATCTCGGCGCCGCCGCGTACAGCCTCGCGCACCACTGCGAGAATGGGCGCACGGTCTACAGCTTCTGCATGTGCCCCGGCGGTCGCGTAGTGGCAGCCACCTCCGAAGAGGGCCGCGTCGTCACCAACGGCATGAGCCAATATTCGCGCGCCGAATTCAACGCCAATTCGGGGCTGGTCGTCGGCATCGACCCCGCGCGCGATTATCCCGAGGGGCCGCTGGCGGGGATCGAATTCCAGCGGAAGTGGGAATCGCTCGCTTATGTCGCGGGGGGCTCCAGCTATTGGGCACCCGGCCAGCGCGTCGGCGATTTCCTCGCCCGCCGCCCCTCGACCGCGCTCGGCGAAGTCACCCCGTCGTACAAGCCCGGCGTGACGATGACCGACCTGTCGGAGTGCCTCCCCGCCTTCGCGGTGGAGGCGATCCGCGAGGCGCTGCCCGCCTTCGGACGCCAGATCGCGCGCTACGACCATCCCGACGCCGTGATGACCGGGGTGGAAACGCGCACCTCCTCCCCGATCCGCATCACCCGCGGCAAGGATTTCCAGAGCCTCAACACCGCCCGGCTGTTCCCGGCAGGCGAAGGCGCGGGCTATGCAGGCGGCATCCTCTCCGCCGCGATCGACGGGATCAAGGTCGCGGAGGCAGTGGCGGCGAGCATCTTGCGCTGAGCGGCTCACGCGGAGCGTCCAAGAAAGAAGATTTTTTCTCGCACAAAGACGCAAAGCCGCAAAGCAGAAGAACGGCTCTTCTTCTCTTAGCGCCTTTGCGTCTTTGCGCGAAAAACCCTTCTTAAGATAGCTTCACACAAAGCCACAAAGGCACGAAGACAAAAGAACAATTCTTCTCCTTCGTGCCTTCGTGTCTTTGTGTGAGAAACCTTCTCAAACCCTCACCAAACCTTCACCCGCTTCTCCGGCGCCAGATACAGCTTCTGCTCCGGCTTCACCGCAAACGCCGCATACCACCCGTCCAGATTCCGCACCGTCTGCGCGCGAAAACGGTCCGGCGCATGCGGATCGCTCGCGATCCGCGCGCGCACCATCTGCTCGCGGTTCTTCGCGCGCCAGCTCTGGGCAAAGGCGAGGAAGAAGCGCTGGTCGCCGGTCAGCCCGCCGATCACCGGCGCGGGCTTGCCGCCCAGCGAGGCGCGATAGGCGTCATAGGCCGCGCTCAGCCCCGCGACGTCGGCGATATTCTCCGCCAGCGTCTGCCGACCGTTCACGTGCAGGCCCGGCAGCACCTCATATGCATCATATTGCGCGACCAGCGCCTGCGCGCTTGCCTCGAACCGGTCGAGATCGGGCTTGGTCCACCAGTTGCGCAGCCGCCCGCTCGCGTCGAAATCGGCGCCGAGATTGTCGAAGCTGTGGCTGATCTCATGCCCGATCGTCGCGCCGATCGATCCATAGTTGGATGCCGCGTCGGCGCCGGGATCGTAGAAGGGCGCCTGAAGGATCGCGGCGGGGAAGTTGAGTGCGTTCTGGAGCGGCAAATTGACCGCATTGACCGTCTGCGGCGTCATCCACCATTCGCCGCGATCGACCGGCTTGCCGATCTTGCCGATCTGGTGGCGATATTCGGCCAGTTCGGCGCGGCGCAGATTGCCCACCGGATCGTCGACCTTGACCTCCAGCCCGGCATAGCTGCGCCACGTCTCGGGATAGCCGATGCCGACACGCATCGTCTCGATCTTCCGGCGCGCCTCCGCCTTGGTCGTGTCCGCCATCCAGGGAAGCTGCGCGACGCGCGTATCGAACGCTTTCAGGATGCCGGACACCATCGTCTGGATATCGGTCTTGGACGATGCCGGGAAATAGTCCTTCACGTACAGCTGGCCCATCGCATCGCCCAGCCATTGGTTGACGCTGCCGATTGCCCGCTTGTCGCGCGGGCGCTGTTTCTGCTGGCCGCTCAGCGTGCGGTTGTAAAAGTCGAAATGCGCCTGGTCGAACGCGGCGGGAAGCACGCTGGAGACTTCGTTGAGCCGATGGAACATCAGCCAGTCCTGCCACGTCTGGAGCGGCTCGCTCGCGACCAGCTTGGCGATGCCGGCGACGGCGGCGGGCTGCCACACGATGAAATCGTCCTGCGCGCCCAGCCCGGCGGCGTTCCAGAACGCGCCCCAGTCGATCCCTGGCGCATACGCCGCGAAATCGGCCTTTTTCCAGGCGTTGTTCGCCTTGTGCGCGTCCTGGCTCGTGAGGATGTCGGCATGCGCCTGCGCGATCCGGCTCTCCAGCGCGAAGATGCGCGCGGCGCGGGCATCGGGCTCGGTGATATTCGCCTGGCTCAGCAGCTTGCCGATATAGGCCCTGTACTGGTCGCGGACCGTCGCCATTTCGGCCTTGGGCGACAGATAGTAATCGCGCTCGGGCAGCCCGAGCCCGCCCTGGAGCAGATAGGGGACGGTCGTGTCGGGCCGGTCGAACGCCTGGCTGACGAACAGCCCGAACAGATTCTCGGTCTCGAAATTGGTGGCGTTGAGGGGGTCGACATCGGCGCGCAGATTGGCGCCCAGCATCGTCGCAAGCTGGGTCTTGTCGTTCAGCCCCGCGATCGCATCCATCTCGCCCGCCAGCGGGGCCAGCCCGCGCTGCTCGATCGCGGCGGTATCGGTATAGGCATTGTACCAATCGGCGATGCGGCGGGTGTCGGTGCCGGGCGCGGCATTGGCCTTCAGCGCCGCCTGGATGATCGCGGTGTTGTTCGCCTCGGCCTTGTTGAACACTTCGAGGAAGTTGCCGGTGCCCGATCGGTCCGCCGGGATTTCGGCACGGGCGCGCCAGCCGCCATTGGCATATTCCTCGAAATCATCGCCCGGCTGCACGCCCTTGTTGAGCCCCGCCAGATCGACTCCGATCCCCGCGCCGGCCACCGTAGCGGCGCCATTTCCCCCCGTTTCGGCAGGGGTGCATGCGCTGGTCGCCAGAAGCGCTGCGAAGAGCATCGCGCGTGTGTTCAAGCTTCGTCTCCGAACCCAGGTTTCGACGGCATCGGCTACACCCGCGGGCAACCGGGCGCCAGTGCCTTCCAAACTCGGGTCGCCGCGTATAGGCGTGGGGAAAGAAGCTGAGAGGATTGGATTTCATGAGCGCACCCGTGCTCGATACGAGGGTCGCGGCAGACAGCGACGCCTTCCGCGCCAACGCCGCGCATAACCGCGCGCTCGCCGATCGCCTCCGCAGCGACGTGGCACAGGCGGCGCTGGGCGGGAGCGAAGCCTCGCGCGAACGCCACAGCGCGCGCGGCAAGCTTCTCCCGCGCGAGCGCGTCGAGCGGCTGCTCGATCCCGGCGCGCCGTTCCTGGAAATCGGCCAGCTCGCCGCGAACGGCCTGTACGGCGACGAAGTCCCCGGCGCGGGGCTGATCGCCGGCATCGGGCGCGTGTCGGGCCGGATGGTGATGATCCTGTGCAACGATGCGACGGTGAAGGGCGGGACCTATTTCCCGATGACCGTGAAGAAGCATCTCCGCGCGCAGGAAATCGCCGAGGCGAACCGCCTGCCCTGCATCTACCTCGTCGACAGCGGCGGCGCCAACCTGCCGCACCAGGACGAAGTGTTCCCCGACCGCGACCATTTCGGCCGCATCTTCTTCAACCAGGCGAATATGTCGGCGCTGGGCATCCCCCAGATCGCCTGCGTGATGGGAAGCTGCACCGCGGGCGGCGCCTATGTCCCCGCGATGAGCGACGAGAGCATCATCGTCCGCAATCAGGGCACGATCTTCCTCGCCGGCCCGCCGCTGGTCAAGGCCGCGACCGGCGAAGTCATCAGCGCCGAGGATCTGGGCGGCGGCGATCTCCACGCGCGCACCTCGGGCGTGGTCGATCACCTCGCCGAGAATGACGAGCATGCGCTGACGATCGTCCGCGACATCGTCAGCCACCTGCCCGCCGACGCTACGCCCGACGTCAAGCTGCTCGACCCGCGCCCGCCCCGCTATGCGGCGGAGGAACTGTACGGCATCGTGCCGCAGGACGTGCGCGCGCCCTATGACGTCCACGAAGTCATCGCCCGGCTGGTCGACGGCAGCGAGTTCCACGAGTTCAAGGCATTGTACGGCCCCAGCCTCGTCTGCGGCTTCGCGCAACTCTGGGGAATGCCCGTCGGGATCATCGCCAATAACGGCATCCTGTTCTCCGAAAGCGCACAAAAGGGCGCGCATTTCATCGAGCTGGCGTGCCAGCGGCGCATCCCCCTGTTGTTCCTCCAGAACATCTCGGGCTTCATGGTCGGCGGCAAGTATGAGGCCGAAGGCATTGCGAAACATGGCGCAAAGCTGGTGACGGCAGTGGCGACCGCGACCGTGCCCAAGATCACGGTGCTGATCGGCGGCAGCTTCGGCGCGGGCAATTACGGGATGTGCGGGCGGGCCTACAGCCCCCGCTTCCTGTTCAGCTGGCCCAACAGCCGCATCTCGGTGATGGGCGGCGAACAGGCGGCGAGCGTGCTGGCCACCGTCCATCGCGACGCGGAGACCTGGACGCCCGAGCAGGCCGAGGCGTTCAAGGCCCCGATCCGCCAGAAATACGAAGACGAAGGCAACCCCTGGCACGCCACCGCGCGGCTCTGGGACGACGGCATCATCGACCCGGCGCAAACCCGCGACGTGCTCGGGCTGGCGCTGGCAGCAACGCTGAACGCGCCGATCCCGGAGCGCCCGGCGTTCGGGGTGTTCCGGATGTGAGGGGCGCGAAGGACATTCCTCCCCGGAACGGGGAGGGGGACCGCCCCGCGCAGCGGGGTGGTGGAGGGGGCCCACGCCAGCCCGAGGTTCTTCGCGCGCCGATAAAGCACGTCAAGAAAGCCCGCGCCGAGCGCAGCAGAATGCTCCTTCCCGAAGTCCTGCTCTGGCAAGCGCTCCGCAAGCGCCCCGGCGCTTTCAAATTCCGCCGCCAGCACCCCCAGCTCGAATACCAGCTCGACTTCGCCTGTCTCGAAACCCGGCTGGCGATCGAAGTCGATGGCGAAGCGCACGCGCGGGGGACGCAGCCCCAGCGCGACGCTGTCCGCGACGAAAGGCTGGCGGCACTTGGCTTCGCCACCCTCCGCATCCCCGCCGCAGAAATTCTTCGCGACCTTGACGCAGTAATCACCGGCATCGTCACCGCCTGCCGCGCGCGGAGCCCCCTCCACCACCGACCTGCGGCCGGCGGTCCCCCTCCCCGTTCCGGGGAGGAATGATAGAGTTCGCGTCTTCGGCCCTTACTAAGGAACCCCCATGCTCCCCCTGCTCCTCGCCCTCGCCCTGCAAACCACCCCCGTCGCCCCGATCGTGAAGGGCACCGCGCTGCCCCCGCCCGCATCGGAGGAGGCAGAGGTGCTCGCCCCCATCACCGCGCTGTTCGCCGCGATCACGACACGCGACGCCACGACGGTGGAGCCCCTCCTCCTCCCCGGCGGCGCCGCGATCATTGCGACCGAAAAGCCCGACGGCAGCCGCAGCATCACCCGCACCCCTTGGCCGCAGTTGCTCGCGCGCTTCACCCCCGGCGCCGAGCGGCTGGAGGAACGGATGCGCAGCCCCGCGATCGAGATCGACGGCGACATCGCGATGGTGTGGGGCGATTATGTCTTCCTGATCGACGGCAAGGTCCATCATTGCGGGGTCGACCATTTCGACATGGTCCGTGAGAATGGCGCGTGGAAGATCGCCAACGTCAGCTGGACCTCGCGCACCACCGGATGCCCGGCGCAATGAGCCGCGACACGCTGTTCCTGCTCGATCCCGACTGGGCCGATCCGGCGCTGGGCGGCGCGCGGCATTTCTATTGCAAGGAATGCATGATCGTCGAAGGGCTGCTCGCCACCTTCCCCGATCGCGCCGCGAAGCTGAACGTCGTCCGCCTCCCCTGGCCCCGCCCCCGCGCCGCCGTGGTCGCGGCGTTGGGCGAGGCGAACCAGAACCTGCCCGCGCTCGTCTGGGACGGCGGCTTCGCGAACGAGATCGAGGGGCTGCTCGCCGCGCTCGCCACGCGCCACGGCTTCCCCGAACGCCACCCGTGAGGCGCTGTCCTACACGCCCATAATGTGCCTAGGCTGGCCGCATGACCGCCCAACCCCACGCCATTATCTTACTGCCCAATATGCGCGAGTTTCGTGAAGTTTCCGCGTATCCGGAGAGGCCAACATGTTGAAATCGCTACTGATTGCCAATCGTGGCGAAATCGCCTGCCGGATCATCCGCACCGCTCGGGCACTCAATGTCCGCACCATTGCCGTGTATTCGGACGCCGACTCGAACGCTTTGCATGTTCGGCAGGCGGATCAGGCCGTGCATATCGGCCCCAGCCCGGCGCGCGACTCCTACCTCGTCGCCGAGAAGATCCTCGCCGCCGCCCGCGAAACCGGGGCTGAGGCGGTTCACCCCGGCTATGGCTTCCTGTCGGAAAATGCCGATTTCGCGGAAGCCGTGCTCGACGCCGGCCTCATCTGGGTCGGCCCCCGCCCCGACAGCATCCGCGCCATGGGGCTGAAGGATGCCGCCAAGTCACGCATGATCGCCGCCGGGGTGCCCGTCACCCCCGGCTATCTCGGCGAGGACCAGTCGCCCGACCGCCTCCAGGCCGAAGCCGACGCGATCGGCTATCCCGTGCTGATCAAGGCCGTGGCGGGCGGCGGCGGCAAGGGGATGCGCCGCGTCGAGCGCGCCGCCGACTTCGCCGACGCACTGGCAAGCTGCCGCCGCGAAGCCGCCTCGTCGTTCGGCGACGACCGCGTGCTGCTGGAGAAATACATCCTGTCGCCCCGCCACATCGAAGTGCAGGTGTTCGGCGACACCTTCGGAAACGTCGTCCACCTGTTCGAGCGCGACTGCTCGCTCCAGCGCCGCCACCAGAAGGTGATCGAGGAAGCCCCCGCCCCCGGCATGGACGAGGCAACCCGCGAGGCGATCTGCGCAGCGGCGGTCCGCGCGGCGAAGGCGGTGGACTATGTCGGCGCGGGCACGATCGAATTCATCGCCGACGCCAGCGAGGGGCTTCGTGCCGACCGCATCTGGTTCATGGAAATGAACACGCGGCTCCAGGTCGAGCATCCAGTGACCGAGGAAATCACCGGCGTCGATCTGGTCGAGTGGCAGTTGCGCGTGGCGAGCGGGGAGGCGTTGCCGAAGCGGCAGGAGGAGTTGGAGATCGACGGCTGGGCGATGGAGGCTCGGTTGTATGCGGAGGACCCGGCGAAGGGTTTTTTGCCGAGCCCAGGGCCCGTGGACCTGATGAACGTCCACTACGACGCACGATTGGAAAGCGCCGTGGAAGAGGGAGATCGCGTCAGTTCCTTCTACGATCCCATGATTGCCAAAATCGTGGCGCATGGTGAAACACGCGAAGCGGCGCGCTCTCAGCTGATTAAATACCTCAACACAAGCTTTGTCGGGCCGCTCCGAACCAACAAGGCATTTCTATACGAGTGCCTTTCGCTTGATGCCTTCGGGCGCGGTGAGATCGACACAGGTCTTATCGAGCGAACCGGCGAGACACTCACTCGCCGCGCTGAACCATCCGAAAAAGTACTGGAAAGCGCGGGCCGCCGCTTTCGCCGCGACTGGCTCGATGGCACCGAGTGGAAACAACGCCCTTTCAAGGAAGGGCTGTTTGGCTTCCGCCTTAACGGCAGCTCTCGCGTCGAGTTGACGCTCTTCGAATCAGGGAAACGCTATTCTTGCTCTATCGCAACGGCCGACACGGATACGGGTCTCGCTTCCGACCTCGACCGTGACGGCACTCTGGTGGTCACAGAACGGGGTGAAACCTACTTCTTTACGACCCGGGAAACCACAGGCTCTGCGGCGGGCCATGCAGGCGACGGCGCGATCCTCGCCCCGATGCCCGGCCGCATCACCGCCGTAGACGTCACCCCCGGCGCCACCGTCACCAAGGGCCAGCGCCTCGTCACGCTGGAGGCGATGAAGATGGAGCACAGCCTCACCGCCCCGTTCGACGGCATCGTCGCAGAACTGAACGCGGAAGCCGGCACGCAGGTCAGCGAAGCCACACTGCTGGTCCGCATCGAGAAGAGCGAATGACCACGCCTCACCCCCGCGCTCCCCTGCGAAAGCAGGGGCCCAGGGCCACAAGCCGCACCGCCCGCGACTCTGGCCCCCTGCCTGCGCAGGGGAGCGAGCGCGCGAATACACCCCCCATCCCCGCGAACAGGCCCCACCCATGACGCTCACCCTCCGCGACGCCACCCCGGCGGACCTCCCCGCGATCGTCGCGCTGCTCGCCGACGATGCGGTGGCCCATGAGCGTGAGGACCCCAGCCTCCCCCTCGACCCGGCCTATCGCGCCGCGTTCGACGCGATCGATGCCGATCCCAACCAGCGGCTGATCGTCGCCGAGCTCGACGGGGCGGTGATGGGCACGATGCAGCTCAGCTTCCTGCCCGGCCTGTCCTTCCGCGGCGCGTGGCGCGGCCAGATCGAGGCGGTACGGGTCGCCACGGCGCTGCGGGGCGGCGGGCATGGCAGCGCGATGATCGACTGGGCGGTCGCTGAGTGCCGCGCGCGCGGCTGCAACATGGTCCAACTCACCTCGCACCGCACCCGCACCGACGCGCACCGCTTCTACGAACGGCTGGGCTGGGACCGCAGCCATATCGGCTTCAAGCTGCATTTGACGGAGAACCACTGATGGCGGGCCGCTTTTACGACGAATGGCGGGTCGGCGACCGGATCGAGCATGATCTGCGCCGCACCGTGACCGAGACCGACAATCTGCTGTTCTCGACCATGACCCACAACACCCAGCCGCTGCACCTCGACGCAGAGGCCGCGCGCGCGAGCGAGTTCGGCCAGATCCTCGTCAACGGCACCTTCACGTTCAGCCTGATGGTCGGGATCACGGTGGGCGACACGACCGCCGGCACGCTGGTCGCCAATCTCGGCTATGACAAGCTGGTGATGCCCAGCCCGGTGTTCATCGGCGACACGCTGCGCGCCTCGACCGAAGTGATCGACATGCGCCCGAGCAAGTCGCGCCCCGGCCAGGGCATCGTGACCTGGCGGCATCAGATGCACAACCAGCGCGGCGAGACCGTGTGCGAATGCCTGCGCTCGGCGCTGCTGCGGAGCCGCCCGCAGGCATGACCGCCCCCGAAATCATCGTGATCGGCGCCAGAGCCGCAGGCGTCGCCGCCGCGCGCACGCTGTCCGATGCGGGCAAGGCAGTGCTGCTGGTCGAGGCTAGCGACCGCGTGGGTGGGCGCGCGCACACCGTGCATGTCGCGGGGATGCCGCTCGATCTGGGCGCGGGCTGGCTGCATTCCGCCCAGCATAACCCGTGGGTGAGCATCGCCGAGGCGAGCGGCTTCGCCGTCGACCGCACGCTGCCGCGCTGGCGCAACCAGTGGCGCGACCTGGGCTTCTCCCCCGCCGAGCGCGCGGCTGCGGGGGCGGCGTACGAGACCTTCGACCGCCGGATGCGCGACGCCCCGCCCCCCAGCGACTGCGCCGCCGACGCGATGGCGCCAGATGGCGAATGGAACGGCTATCTCGACGCGATCAGCGGCTTCATCAACGGCGCGTCCAACCGCGCCGTCTCGATCACCGACTATCTCGCCTATGACGACGCCGCGACCGAGACCGATTGGCGCGTGCCCGACGGCTATGGCGCGCTGGTCGCCGCCCATGCGCGCGGGCTGCCGATCGCGCTCTCGACGCCGGTGACCGCGATCGACACCAGCGGCACGCGGCTGCGCGTGGAGACTCCGCGCGGCACGATCGACGCGGGCGCCGCGATCGTCACCGTCTCGACCAATGTCCTTGCCAGCGGCGCGATCCGCCTCCCCACGGCGTTCGACCCGGCGCTCCACGCCGCCGCCAGCCTGCCGCTGGGGCTCGCCGACAAGCTGTTCCTAGCGCTCGACGACGCCGACGCGATCGAGCCGAACGCGCATCTGCTGGGCAACCCGCGCGCGGCGGTGACGGGCACCTATACGCTGCGCCCCTTTGGCCGCCCGGTGATCGAGGTGATGTTCGGCGGCGAAGGCGCGGAAGCGATGGCGGCGGAGGGGCTGGACGGCGCGACGGCTTTTGCGATCGACGAATTGTGCGGCCTGCTGGGCAAGGAATGGCGCCCGCGACTGCGGCTGCTGGCGGGGTCGGCCTGGGGCCGGACCGACTTCATCCTGGGCGGCTACAGCCACGCGCTGCCCGGCTGCCGGGCGGCACGCGCAGCGCTGGCGGCACCGGTCGACCCGCGCATCCGCTTTGCCGGGGAGGCGTGTTCGGCAAATGAATTCTCGACGGCGCACGGCGCGTACAAGACAGGAGTCGATGCGGCGCGGGCGCTGCTCGGTCAGGCGGCGGCGTGATCGGGATGCGGCAAGGGGTTGGAAAATTCCATCTCCTCGTCGATCGACCCATAGTTGAGCGCAAGCACGTCGCGCAGGTAATTCTGGTGCAATCTCCAAGGCTTGCGTGCCCCCTGACGCGGCAGCGCGCCGGCGGCACGGGTGACATAGCCCGAAGTGAAGTCGAGAAACGGCATCGCCTCGACCGGGGCGCCGACCCGAGGCGTGACCTGCCGCATCCCGCGCTTGCGCATCGCATTGAGCAAGCGGGTGACATAGGTCGCGGTCAGATCGGCCTTCAGCGTCCAACTGGCATTGGTATAGCCGAACGAAAGCGCGAAATTGGGCAGATCGGCAAACATCATGCCCTTGTAGGTCATGGCCTTAGCGGTCTCGAATGCCACCCCGTCGACAGTGATCGGCACGCCGCCCAGCAACTGGATCTCCAGCCCGGTCGCGGTCACCACGACATCCGCTTCCAGCGCACGCCCGGAGGCAAGCAACAGGCCGGTCGGCGTGAACCGCTCGATCGTGTCGGTGACGACCTCCGCCTTGCCAGCGCGGATCGTCGCGAACAGATCGGCGTCGGGCACGAGGCACAGGCGCTGGTCCCACGGATTGTAGCTTGGGGTGAAGTGGGTGCCGACATCATAGTCTGCGCCAAGCTCGCCGCGGACCATCTCCACGATCCGAGCCTTCGCCTTCTCCGGATGCCGCCGGGCGAGTCCGAAGAAATACTGCTGGACCAGCACATTCTTCCACCGCGTGAGGGCATAGGCCGCCTTGGCGGGGAGCACGCGGCGCAGGCCGTTGGCGATCGCATCGGTCGAGGGGCGCGCGACGATATAGGTCGGCGAGCGCTGGAGCATCGTGACGTGCGCCGCCTGCTTCGCCATTTCCGGGACCAGCGTAACCGCCGTCGCGCCGCTGCCGATAATCACCACACGCTTGCCCGCATAGTCCAGGTCGTCGGGCCAGAATTGCGGATGGACGATCCGCCCGGCGAATTCCCCGGCCCCGGCAAAGTCGGGCGCATAGCCCCGGTCATAATTATAATAGCCGCTGCACAGGAACAGGAACGCGCAGGTGAACACCCGCTCCACTCCGTCCTGCTCCGCGACCACCGTCCAGCGCGCCTCGCTGGTCGACCAGGACGCCCGCGTCACGCGGTGCGAGAGCCGGATATGCCGGTCGATCGCATTCTCGCGCGCGGTCTCGTCGAGGTAGCGCAGGATCGACGGACCATCGGCGATCGCCTTGGCGTCGGTCCACGGCTTGAAGCCGAAGCCGAGCGTATACATGTCCGAGTCCGACCGGATTCCCGGATAGCGGAACAGGTCCCACGTCCCACCCAGCCGCGCGCGACCCTCGAGGATCACATAGCTGCGGTCGGGACTGTTGGCCTGGAGGTGATAGGCGGCGCCGATGCCGGAAATCCCAGCGCCCACCACCACCACGTCGAAATGCTCGCTCATCGGCCTCTCCCGTCCCCGATTGCTTACAACACTGTCAGTAAGCGGGCCAGAGCAATCATGCCCCCGGGGAGAGGCCGGTCAATAGTCCTTGGAATAGCGCAGGCTGACGCTCGATCCGCCAAAGGACCCCGTCTCCGACAACAGGCTGAGCGCGCGCGTCAGCGAGATTTCGAGCTGGGTCGCGGTGAACCCGCGGGCGTCGGTGATGATCTCGATGTAGATGTCGTCGGTGATGTATTTGCCCGCCGCCAGCGACGTGCCCCGCCCGGTGGTGTCGTCGGCGCCCAGGATACGCAGCCGGTCGATCCCGGTCGCCGACTTGAGCTTGCCGAGCGGATTGAGCCCGCCGCCGCTCCCGCGCAACGAATTGACCGCCGCGGCGAGCTGAATGGCCTCGGTTGCGGACAAATTGGTCACGTTGGTGCCGAAGAACAGCCGCGAGAGCACTTCTTCCTGCGGCAGGCTGGGCGTCGACGAGAAGGCGATCTGCGGCGCCTGCGCAGTCCCGGACACGGTGAGGATCGCCGTCACGCCCTCGGCAGTGGTGCTCGCGGCGATATCGACCGAAGGATTGGTGAGCGTCGCGCCCTGGAAACGGATCACGCCACGGCTGATCTCGAACCGCCGGCTCGCGAAGCTATAGGTGCCGCGGACGATCTCCATGTTGCCGCGTACTTCGGGTGCCGCCGTGGTGCCCCGCACGAAGATCCGCGCGCTCCATTCGGACTCAAGCCCCATGCCCGAAACGAACAGCCGATTGTCGGCGACGAGCCGCAGGTTGAGGTCGAAGATGCCCGATGCGCGTGCGGGCTTTGCGGGGGTGTCGCCCGCGTTCGCGACAACCTGGCTGCGGCGGCGGATGCCGGTCAACTCGGGAACTTCTGCGGCACCCTGGCGGATGATTTCGTAGCGCGCCTCGGGAATGCGCAATTCGCCTTCGATCTTCGCGACGTCCAGTGTCTTGGTGATCGTGATCTTGCCGGTCGCAGTGGCGCCCAGCGCGTCGCTGCGCGCCAGCCGGGCATTGTCCAAATCGGCAGTGATCGAAATCGGATATCCGGCCTCCGCCGACAGGCCGAGTTCGCCCTGCGCGGTGACGGTGCCATCGCCGGCGCGCGCCGTCATCCGGTTGAGGATCAGCCGGTCGCTGGAGAAACGCCCGTCGATCGCCATGGCAGTAAGCTGCGTGCCATAGGTTTCGTTTGCGTAGGTCAGGTTCTGGCCGCGCACCACGCCGGTCAGTTCGGGCGCACGGACGCGACCCGAGAAATCCGCGGCGATGCCGATCGGTCCTGCCAGTGTCTGGTTCGACAGCCCCGCAAGCGAGAAAGGCACGGCAGCCGGGCCATTATAGCGGATCCCGCCCGACAGCGGCGCACCGAGCAGCCGCTCGGTCCAACTGCCCGCACCCGCGCTGAGCGGGCGCAGCGTCGCGACGATACGACCGATCGTGGTGGTACCCCGCTTGATCAGCGCGCGCGCGTCGCCGCCATCGGGCAACAGCTTGCCGACGAAGCTGACATCGACCGGGGAAGAAACCGTGGCAAGGCTGGAGCGGGTAAAATCGTCGATCTCCAGCCGGGCATCCGCGCTGGGGAACGCCCCGTCATTGGTCTGCGCAAAATCGAGGCTGCCGGATGCGGTGCCGCCAACGCCCGAACCGGGGACGAAGGCGTTGACCACGGCGAGGTCCAGGCGGTCGAGCCGCGCCTGAAGCGCCATGCCGTCGCCATAGCTCCCTGCGAGCCGGACAGTCCCCTGATCGAAATCGACCTGAGTCGGCAGCAACCGATAGTTGGCGCCATCGATGGCAATTCGTGCCGGAGCAACCGTGCGGAAGCCGATGCCGCTGCCATGCCCCTGGAGCGCGACCAGCCACTGGCTGGGCGAAAGCCGTGCATTGGCCGCGATGTCAAACGGCACGCCCGACGATCCGGCAGCCACGGCTTGCGCCGTGCCATTGCCGCCCTGGTAATCGACTTTGACGCGCGCGGTCCGCAGCACTGTGGTGCCGAGGCGAAGATTGGCGACCTGTGCGTCCGCAACGACCTGCGGCGTCTCCGCCAGGATGACGTGTCCACTCACCAATGCGCGCCCGATCGTCAGCCCGGCATTGCCCGGAATGACGGCGTTGAGCGCACGCGCCTGGAAGTCGGCGCGCTGGAGGTCGCCCTGCGCCGCCAGCACCGCGCTGCCGACGACGCCCGAGCCCTCGAACGAAACATTGCCTGCGAAGGGGCCCGCACGGGTCTGCTGGATCGCGCCGGCGATGTTCATCCCGGCGAACTGTGCCTTCTGGATATCGACTGCGAGCAACGCCCCGGTCCGCACCACCACATCGGCGGAGAACGGCCCGTAATCGGTGCCACCGGTTGCCAGCACGGCATAGGCCGCGCCGCGACCCCGGATGGTCGCCTCGAGATTGACCAGCCCGACGCCAAGCCCCGGACGCTCGGCGCGCAGCAAGACCAGCGGGGCGCTCAGTGTTCCACTGACACGCGCAGTCAGCGGGCCATATTGGTCGGACACGGCATCGGCGTTGATCAGCAATGGGCCAGCGGGATCATAGCGCCCGGACCCGCGCAAGATGCGGAAATCGGGCGCGCGCATCCGCAGGTCGCTCACGCCGATGATGCCGTTGGGATTCAGCACGACGCGCGCCGAGGCGACCGCATTGCCGCCGAGGAAATTGAGCGCAGCCTCGTTGGTGATCTTGCGGGTTTCCGCGGCGATCTGCCCGCGAATGCCCCATCCGCCGCCGGGCGCGGTGAACAATTGTGCATCGGTCCGCAAATTGACGACCCCGACGCCGTTGATCGCATAGTCGTTGATCCGCCCCTTGAGCGCGCCGGTGTAGCGTCCGGTGCTCATGTCGGCGGCGATGATTGCGGTCGCATCGACACGATCCGACCGGAGCCGGAGGTTGTCCGACAGGATGCGGTCGCCCGAAATCGCGAGGTCGCCCTGCACTGTCAGGTTGGTGACGAGGCCCCCAGCGGCAGCATTGAGCCCGCTTACGCGCGCCGCGCGGGCACGGATGGGGACGAGGATGCGATCCGAATCGACCTGTGCCCGGCCCTCCGCGACCAAGCGCTCGACCACGGTCTCGCCGAAGCCAATCGCCCCCGCCTGCACCTTATAGTCCACCACGGGGCTCGCGAACGCGCCGTTCAACGCCAGCGCGGCACGCACATCGCGACCGTTGAGGTTGGGAGCGATCGCACCGGGGGTCAGCAGCCGCGCGTCGATCCGGACGTTCCGGAACCGATTTTCGCCCAGGTCGACAAGCCCCGCGGCTTCGACCGCAAGTGCCTTCGAGTTGAGCTTTACCACGCCTTCCGCGCGACGATCGCGCCACGTCATGTCGAGGGCAACGTCCAGCGCAGGCGCCGTGAGCCGCTCGACCGGGCCCTGCAGGTACAGCCCCGGATGGGTGGGACCCCGTACCTGGAAGCGGCCATTATTGGCCGTGATCGCGAGGTCGGCGAGTTGCCCGCCGCCCAGCGTTCCAGTCGCGCGGCCGCGCCACGCCTGCCAATTGCCCTTGCCGTCGATCGCGAAGACGAGCGGCGCGTCGAGCCCCGCGAGACCGGCGACCAGCCCGCCCGCCGGGGCATCGACGCGCGCGGCGATGTCGAGCTTGTTCTGGTCGGGGACGGCATCCAGCCGAAGCGACAGGCGGTCACCGCCAGCGATACCCGGCGCCGCGATCGTCGCGCCATCGGCAACGATCTGCGCGCGCCCGCCGGCAAGGTGCGCGCTGCCGCTCAGCCGAGCGATATGGCGGTTTCCGCCGACCGCGGGCGCGACATCGAGCCGCGCGATGCTGAGGCGGGCGATATCGATATCGATGTCCGGCAGGAATGGCGCATTGGGATCGCTCTCGACCGGCTTGAGTTCGGGCAGCCGGGCCAGCCGCACTTCGGGGCTGGTCAGGCTGCGCACGTCGATATGGTTTTGCAGATAGGCAAAGGGGCGCCAGTCGACGGCGATCTCGCGCGACGCGGCGAACACGCCCTTGGGATCGCGCACCTCGACGTCGCGAAGCACCATCGCTCCGTAGAGCGAACCATCGATCCGCCCGACGCGGAAATTGAGTCCCGAGGCGAGCGTCAACCGGTTGATCTGGCTCGCGACAAAGGCGCGGCCCGGGCCGGTGTTGATCCCGATCGCGAGCGCTCCGACCAGCAATATGATGGCCGCAAGCGCGATACCGATCCACTTCGCCACGCGCTGCCAAAGAGGGCGCGTCGTCGACACCTGCGTTTCGGTCTCGCCAGCCTCGGTTTCAGGAAATTCGGTCGCCATCAGAAGGCCTGGCCGATCGAGACGTACAGGGCGACCTTCGATTCATTGGGTTTGCGCGCGATCGGGGTGGCGATGTCCACCCGCAACGGTCCGAAATTGGTGTAGATGCGTCCCCCGATCCCCGCGCCGAAGCGCAAATTCTGTCCAGTCGGATACAGGCCCTCATAGACCTGCCCGGCATCGACGAACGGCACGATGCCCAGATTGCCGAACCGGTACCGCGCCTCGATCGCAAATTCGTTGAGGCTGCGCCCGCCGACCGGGCGCCCATCGGGCGAACGCGGCCCCAGTTCCTGATAGCCAAAACCGCGCACCGATCCGCCGCCGCCCGCATAATAGCGGCGCGAGGGCGGCAGGTCGTCGCGCGCGATTCCGGGGATCGAACCGACGCGGGCGCGCCCGCCCAGCACGATGTTGCGCGTGATGGGGAAATAGCCGGTCCCCTCCAGCATCAGGCGCGCATAGGGCCGCGCCGTGCCACGCACCGAGGTTTCGGGGCTGACATTCGCCTTGATGCGGAACCCGCGCGTGGGGTTCAACAGATTGTCCGAAGCATCGAAGCCAATGAATCCGGGGATCGCGGCGATCAGCCAGGTCCCGCGATCGCGCGCGCCCTTGTTGAAATTATACCGGTCCTCGTTCGATCCGACGAGCTCAGCGCCGTAGAAATAGGTCCAGTTCTTTTGCCAGACCGGAGTCGAATCGCGCGACCAGCGGACCGAAAAGGTCGTCGTGTAGGATTCATACGCGGCATAATCGCTGTGGTTCGCGGCGGCGATCACCTGGAAGGTGCGGTCCCGGCGACCGGCATTGGATCGGCGGAACGTGCCCGAAATCCCCTGCTCCTGCGTGCCGATCACCCCGCTGGCGATCAGCGCGCCTTCGGGGGGGAAGAAATTGCGGTGCGTCCAGCTGCCTTCGAGCCGGATGCCCTGTCCCGTGCTGTACCCCAATTCGCCTGCCAGCGTGCGCGGACGCCCGGCGGTCTGCCGGACGCGCAGGTCGACGATTTCGGTCCCGTCGGGCCCCGGCTTGCCGGTGCGGATCGGCTCGACCGAAACCGTGGAGAACAGGCTTGTCGCGATGAGCGCGTCCCGCAGGTCGTCGACCGCGCGGCTGTCATAGATCTGCCCAGGCAGATAGCGCCGGAGCAATTCGATATGCTCGACATCGAATACCTGGCGCCTGCCTTCGGTGACGACTTTCCCGAAGCTGGCACGGGGCCCCAGATCCACGGGCAGCGTATAGTCGGCGAAATGGGTTTCCTCGTCGAGCAGGATGTCGCGATCGCCGAGCTTCAGGAAGGGATAGCCCTGCTGCGGTAGCCGGATGCTGACGTTCGCTTCGGCGCCCTGAACGCGATCCGCCTGGATCGGATCGCCCGGGTTGAGGTTGAGTTCGGCGTCGATCAGCCCCGCCGGGACGGTCGGGTCACTGACGATGCGCACCGTTCCGAGCCGATAAAGCGATCCCGGCGTGGCCGTGATCGTCGCGCGGACATTGCCCGAGTTCCGCGGATTCTGCTCTATCGTCGAAATCGCGGTGCCGTCATAATAGCCGATCGACTGCATCAGCCGGACCGCAAGGTTTTCATCCTCGCGCGCGCGCGCCGCGACCATCGTCGCGTTTGCCGCCTTGCCGTCGCCGTCCTCAAGTGCCGAAAGCGTGCGAAAGCGTCCGCTCAGCCCGACGGCGTCGAGCCCCTCCAGCACCGTTGTATAGCGGACCGAACCGACTTTTTCGTCTTCGACCCCGGCAATCGCCACCGGCTCGACGCGGAAATCCGCGAGCGGCGGCAGCGGCTGGGCAAATTCGGGAGACTCAGCGGCGGGCGGAGGGAAGCTCTCGATCGAGTCCTGAAGCGCACCCGGAGTTGGCGCAGCGCCCGGCGTCGGAGCACCTGCTGCTGGCGCGGGAACGGTCGGCTCGAACCGCTGGATCGGCTCCAGCGGCGCATTGATGTCTCCGCTCAATTTGGGCAGTTGCGCCTCGAATGCATCATCCGCAACGATGGGCTCTTCGTTGGCGAAAGGCGCCGCGGTGCTGCCGGACGCCTGGGGGGAGTCCGGGGTCGGTGCGGGCGTGGGCGTGGGCGCACCCTGCCCCGGCGTCGGATCGGCGATCTGCGCCTGTGCGAGCCCCGGCAGGAACGCCGTCCCCGCCAGAGCGGCCAACCACACCGCCTTAACCCCTTTACTCACACACGTCCTCCGGGGACCGTGGTAGCATCCCGGCCCTCCCGGGCACGAAACGAGCGAAGGTCGATTTTGCTCCGGACGCGCATGACATGGTTGCAACAATCGTCACACTCAGGGCCTGCGGGCGCGACGGAGGGCCATCGGAAGGCGCGCACACAAAGGCGCGGCCCGTCCAGAAACGGGGACAAGCAAACGCAACGATGGGCTCCCTCAAGCAAAGAGAACGCCTTAGCGTCGAATTTGCGCCGCGCAATCAGCCCCGCGCCTTTGCCTCACGCCGGAAGCGGTGCAGCAAGGGCTCGGTATAGCCATTAGGTTGCGCAGCCCCTTCGAACACGAGCGCGCGCGCTGCCTGAAACGCCAGCCCGGCCTGCCCTTCGGCCCCCGCAAGCGATCTGTACAGCGGGTCGCCGCGGTTCTGCGCATCGACTTTCAAGGCCATGCGCTCCAGCGCGGCTTCGACATCGACCGCGCTCGCAACCCCGTGAAACAGCCAGTTGGCGAGAAGCTGAGACGAAATGCGCAGCGTCGCGCGGTCCTCCATCAACCCGACGTCATGGATGTCGGGCACCTTGGAGCAGCCGATACCCTGATCGATCCAACGCACTACATAGCCGAGAATGCCCTGCGCATTATTGTCGAGTTCCTGCTCGATCTCGTCCCTGCTCCAGTTGCGCCCGATCGCGACGGGAATCGTCAGTAGCGGCGCCAGCGCCGGGATGCTCTCGCCAGCGATCTCGCGCTGCCGGGCGAACACATCGACCTGATGATAGTGAAGCGCATGCAGCGTCGCGGCGGTCGGCGACGGCACCCATGCGGTGTTCGCCCCCGACAGCGGATGCGCACCCTTCTGCGCGAGCATATCGGCCATCCGGTCGGGCGCCGCCCACATCCCCTTGCCGATCTGCGCCCTGCCCGAAAAGCCGCAGGCCAGCCCGATGCGAACGTTGCGATCCTCATAGGCGGCGATCCACGGCAGCGCCTTCATCTCGCCCTTCGGCACCATCGGCCCGGCGTGCATGCTGGTGTGCATCTCATCGCCGGTGCGATCGAGAAAGCCGGTGTTGATGAAGACGATACGGTGCTTCACCGCGTCGATGCACGCCGCGAGATTGGCCGAGGTGCGGCGCTCCTCGTCCATCACGCCGACCTTGATCATGTGCCGCGCCAGCCCGAGCAGGTCCTCGACCGCATCGAACAGCCGATCGGTGAACGCGCATTCCTCCGGACCGTGCATCTTGGGCTTGACGATATAGACCGATCCGGCGCGGCTGTTCCTGTGGCTGCCGAGCCCGCGCAGGTCGTGGAGCGCGATCAGGCTGGTGACGATCGCGTCCAATATGCCCTCCGGCGCCTCGCCTCCATCGGGCAGCAGCAGCGCGGGGGTGGTCATCAGATGGCCGACGTTGCGGACGAACAGCAACGAACGCCCGGACAGCGTCAGGTCGCCCGCCCCCGGAACCTGATAGACGCGGTCCTCCGCAAGCCGCCGGGTGATCGCCACGCCGCCCTTGTCGAAACGCTCCTCCAGATCGCCGCGCATCAACCCAAGCCAATTGGCATAGGCCGCGACCTTGTCCTCGGCATCGACCGCGGCGACCGAATCCTCCAGATCGACGATCGCCGTCAGCGCCGCTTCGAGCACAACATCCGCAATGCCCGCAGGATCGATCGCGCCAATCGGGTGGGTGCGATCGATCACCACTTCGATGTGCAGCCCGTGGTGGCGAAACAGCAACGATTCGCCCCGCTGCCCTACAAACTGCGTCGGATCTGCCAGCGGCAAATCGCCCTGTGTGAACTCGGCCCAGGCCATATCGGCCAGCGGAACGGCTTCGTCCAGAAACGCTTTTGCCCGCGCGATCACCTGCGCGCCGCGTTCGCGATCATAGCCCCCGGGCCGGGGTGCGCCCGGAAGCGCGTCGGTCCCGTACAAGGCATCATACAGGCTGCCCCAGCGCGCATTGGCGGCGTTGAGCAGGAAGCGCGCGTTGAGCCCCGGCACGACGAGCTGCGGCCCGGCAAGCTGGGCAATCTCGGGATCGACGGCACCGGTATGGATCGTGAACGGTGCCGGGGTGTCGACCAGATAGCCGATGCTTCGCAGAAAGGCCTCCTGCGCGGTCGGGTCCGCAGCGCGCGCCGGCTCTTCTGCGCACCAAAGGTCGATCTGCGCCTGTAGCGCATCACGGCGGGCCAGCAGCGCGCGGTTCTCGGGCGTGAAGCGGGCGAATATCTCGGCAGTCCCGCGCCAAAACCCTTCGGCTGCGATGTCCAGTCCGGGCAGCACGCGCTCCTCGACGAAGCGGGCGAGTGGTCCGGCAATTTTCAGCCCGGCGCGATCGACAAAAGCGGACATGATACTCCTCCTGCAACGGGTCGTGCGATTGCCTGGGGAGGACGTGCGCGGCTTAAGCGATAGTGGCCGCGCTAGGCAACCCCATCCTCCAGAGACTTGGCCGCCTGCTCCAAACGCGCCAGCATCTCGCCAAGCTGACGGCGCTCGGCATCACTGAACGCCGCGAAAATCCGTCGCTCCAGCTCGATCGCCTTGGGTGCGACCTCGGCGTAGAGCGCCTTGCCCTCCCCCGACAGCGTCAACAGATGCGAACGTTGGTCGCCCGGATTGGCGGCGCGCCCGACCAGGCCGCGATCGACGAGGGCGATCGCTGCGCGGCTGACGGTCACCTTGTCCATGCGCGTGCGCCCGCACAGCGCCTGCTGGCTCATCGCGCCGCCCTCCGCGAGAACCGCGACCAATCGCCATTCGGGAATTCGCAACCCGAACAACGTGCGATAGGCAGTGGCGACCGCGTCGGAGACCGCGTTGCTGGCGATCGAGAGACGGTATGGCAGGAATTCGTCGAGTTTCAGGACACTGGGCATGGGTTCTCCGTGGCGGGACCTACCGTGAGCTGCAACTGACAACGCTGGCCGATTGCAAATTTTGCAATGCTACCGCTATCATTTCGCACTTGCAGCAAAACCGCGAGTGATCCACAAAGGTCGGGCCTTTCAGGCATCCTCTCCTAAACCTTTCAAAGGGCCGCCTCCGGGCGGCCCCTTTTTTTTGCGAGTCATCCTTTGATTTGCCGCTTGATCGTGGCCTGAGTCGCCTTGCCATAGGGCGGCTTCATTCCCGCGAGCTTTGCGACATCGAGGCGCGATTGCTGAAACACCGACCGGGCATGGCTGAAAGTGCGGAAGCCCGCCTCGCCATGATAGGCGCCCATGCCCGATGGCCCGATGCCGCCGAACGGGAGCTCTTCCTGGCTAACGTGAAACACCACGTCGTCGAGCGTGACCCCGCCCGAGATCGTTCGGTCCAGCACCTGTTGCCGCTCACTCGCGTCGCTGCCGAAATAATAGAGCGCAAGCGGGCGGTCGCGTCGGTTGACCTCGGCGATCGCCGACTCGATCCGGTCATAGCTGCGCACCGGCAGGATCGGCCCGAAAATCTCCTCCTGCATCACCGTCATGTCGTCGGTCGGGTTGCGGATGATATGGAGCGGCATCTTGCGCGCATTCGACTTGGCGAAATCCTCGTTCGCCGGGTTGACCACGATCACCTCGGCCCCGCGGGCACGCGCATCGTCGATCCAGGTCGTCAGTCGCTGGTAATGGCGGTCGTTGATCACCGATGTATAATCCGGATTGGCGAGCAGCGTCGGGTACATCGCCGAAGCCGCCCCGACGAGCGCCGCGACCATCTGCGCCTCGCGTTCTGCGGGGACCAGCATATAGTCCGGCGCGAGGCAGATCTGCCCGGCGTTGAGCATCTTGCCCATCGCCACGCGCTCCGCGACGCGCGCCATGTCCGCCGAACGCCCGACCACGACCGGCGACTTGCCGCCCAGTTCCAGCGTCACGGGCGTCAGGTTGTCGGCGGCCGCGTGCAGGATATGGCGGCCGATCCCGGTCGCGCCGGTGAACAGCAGGTGATCGAAGGGCAGCGCCGCGAACGCCTTTCCGACGTCCGCGCCGCCACTCACGAACGCCAGTTCGTCCGCTGCGAAACAGCCCTGCGCAACCTCTTCGAACAGCGCCGCGACGCATGGGGTAAACTCGCTGGTCTTGACCATCGCGCGATTGCCCGCGGCGAATATGCCCGCCAGCGGCCCCATCACCAGGTTCACAGGGAAATTCCACGGCGCGATCACGCCCACCACGCCCTTGGGCTGATAGTCAATCCGCCCGCGCGCGCCGAGCAGGTTGAGCGGGAACAGCACGGGCCGTCGCTCGCTGCGTGCCCAGCGATCAACCTTGGCGATCGCATGGCGCAGCGGCGCGATCGATGCGGCGATGTCGGTGAGCATCGACTGGTCGCGGCTGCGATGCCCGAAATCCTCGCTCAGCGCGTCGCAGAAGCGATCGGCATTGTCCCCGATCATCGCAATCGCGCGCCTCAGGCGATCCTTGCGCATCGCGATCGGCACGGGCAACTCGGCCATGAAGGCCGCGCGCTGACGCTCAAGAATATCGTGCATCGAGAGTCCTCTCCGGATTTTTCGAGAGTGTCACCCCAGACCCGCCAGCAAGTAAAGCGGCGATGCTGCGGCCAGCCAGCAGCCCCAGGCCGCGACCGCGAGCATCGCGCCGAACGGCAGGCGGGTCCGCGCATCCGGCCCGCGTCCGGCCAGCGTCATCGCCGCCACCGCGACCAGCCCGATCGCGCAGGCGACCAGCACCGCCAGAGGCAACGCGTGCCAGCCCAGCCATAGCCCGATCGCGCCCAGCATCTTCGCATCGCCGCCGCCCAGCCCCTGCCGCCCGCGCACCCGGCGGTACAGCGCGGCGACCAGCCACAGTACCCCATAGCCGACGGCGCCACCGATCAGCCGGTCGTCCAGCGTCGGGCCCCAGTCGCCAAGCGCGCCCTCCGCAAGCCCGACCACCGCAAGCGTCGCGGTGACGCGGTTTGGGAGCCAAAAAGCTGCGAGGTCGAGCGCCGCGAGAGTCAGCAACAGCCACCCGAAAACCGCGCCGAACGCGCCCTCAAGTCCCGGCGCGACAAACCCGGCCAGCGCTCCCGCGCCGCCCGCGATCAACTCGACTTTAAGGTGCGACCGCGCGATCGTCGCCCCACACGCTGCGCATCGACCACGCTGGAGCAGGAAGCTGAGGACGGGCACCAGTTGATGCGCACGCAGCGGCGTGCCGCAACCGTCGCACGCCGAACGCCCGGTGGCGATCGATCGCCCCGCTGGCCAGCGTATCGCGAGCGTCGCGATAAAGCTTCCGAAGACGAGCCCGAGCCCGCCCAGCAACCCGGCCCAGATCGCGGCATCCCGCATCAGCGTCCGGTGGGCGCTTGCGGATACGATGGCGTCGAACGCCGCCCCTGTTGATGATTGGCATGCATGCGCCTTCCTTGGCGGTGCGGTCGGGCTTTTGCAAACCCGGCCCCAAGCGACTAGATCGCGCCCAACCAACGAGAGGAGCCACTATGTCCGCCGATGCCGTCGTCATCGCATCCTATGCCCGCACCCCGATGGGCAGCTTTCAAGGAGCGCTGGCCGGTTCGACCGCGACTCAGCTCGGCGCCGCTGCGGTCGGCGCTGCCGTCGAGCGCGCGGGGCTGAAGGGCCATGCGATCGAACGCATCTATATGGGCTGCGTGCTTCCCGCCGGTCTGGGCCAGGCGCCGGCGCGACAGGCAGCGCTCCATGCCGGGCTGCCCGACCATATCGAGGCGACGACAATCAACAAGATGTGCGGATCGGGGATGCAGGCCGCGATCCTCGCTGCCGACGCGCTTGCCGCCGGGTCGGTCGACCTGCTGATTGCAGGGGGCATGGAGAGCATGACCAACGCCCCCTATCTCTCGCTGCGCCACCGTGCCGGGGCGCGGATCGGGCATGATGTACTCAAGGATCACATGTATCTCGACGGGCTCGAGGATGCGTATGAACCCGGCAAGTTGATGGGTAATTTCGCCGAGGAAGTGGCGAACGAATATCAGTTCACCCGGGCGGCACAGGATGATTTCGCCATCACCTCGCTCGAACGCGCGCAAAAGGCGCAGGCGAGCGGCGCGTTCGACCGTGAGATCGTCCCCGTGGACGTGCCCGGACGCAAGGGCGTGACCCATGTCGCAGTCGACGAACAGCCCGCACGCGGCGATATCGCCAAAATTCCGACGCTGAAGCCCGCCTTTTCGAAGGATGGCACGATCACCGCCGCCAATGCCTCCTCGATTTCGGACGGTGCAGCCGCGCTGGTGATGACCCGGCTAAGCGTGGCCGAAAAGCTCGGTCTGACTCCGGTCGCGCGGGTCGTGGCCCACGCAGCCCATGCCCATGCCCCGTCCCGCTTTACCACCGCGCCGGTGTTTGCGATGCGCAAGGCACTGGACAAGGCGGGGTGGAGCGTCGGCGACGTCGACCTGTTCGAAGTCAACGAAGCCTTTGCCTGCGTCGCGATGATCGCAATGAAGGAAATGGGCATCGCGCACGATGTGCTGAATATCCATGGCGGCGCCTGCGCGCTCGGCCATCCGATCGGGGCGAGCGGTGCCCGAATCCTGGCGACGCTGCTGTCGGCATTGGAAACCAGCGGCGGACGGCGCGGGGTCGCCTCGCTGTGCATTGGCGGAGGCGAGGCTACCGCGATGGCAGTCGAACTGCTCGACTAACCCCGCCACCGCCACGGACCGCGGCAACGCCCTATGCGGCGGGTTCCGCGGTCCTGGTGGGCACGAAGCGAGACGATGCCCCAGGTCGTACCGATCCCGGTAAGCGCCGCGACAAGAAGCGCGGCGACGGGCAGAAGCGACGTGATCTCAGCGCGCCGCAGCGCTGTGCGCGTCCAGCGCCTGGACGACGCGGTCGAAGCCCTCGGCGCTCTCGACGACGAGATCGATGGGACGACCGCCGAGCGTATCGTCATGCGTGTTGAGAAACGCCACGACCTTGTCGCGGTCGCGAAAGGCTTCCCACGCCAGCGTCGCAGCCTTGCCCTGGCGCTGCGCGGCATCGGGGGTGAGGCGCACCGTGTCGAAGCGCTTGCGAAAGCGCTTGAACTGCGGCTTCTCGTTGGTTTCGGCAACGGGTGCGGCTACGGCCTCTACGGGCAGGTCCTCGCTTGCGGGCACATCCTCGCTCACCGGCGGAACCCCGCGCGGCGCTGGCTCGGCCCGGTGCTCGCGACGCGCTCGCGATAGACGAGGCGGCCCTTTTCCATGTCATAGGCCGACATCTCGACCTGGACCCGATCGCCCACCAGCGTCCGGATGCGGAACTTGCGCATCTTGCCCGCAGTGTACACGATCACGCGATGTTCGTTTTCCAGCTTCACGCGGAAACGACCATCCGGCAGCACTTCCTCGACGAGGCCGTCGAGCGTCAGCAGATCTTCCTTTGCCATGCGTCAGGCTGCTCGCAACGGGGCGGCGGTGGCGCCGGCATTGGCCTGGAAACGGCGGATCTGCGCAGCATAGCCGGCCACCAGCCCGCGATGCGCGGTTCGTGCTTCCGACCCGGTCGCCGATGTGGCGCGCATGAGCGACACCTGATGGCGGTGGAACAAGTAGTTGATATCCATGGGAGCGTCCCGTCACTGTAAGCGGGAGCGCGAAGGTCTCTCAGCCGCGGGCGCCTACGTAGGATTTGCAGCGCGGTGATGCTCATATAATACAGGAGATGCAGAATTGCCACCCACGGGCAACGGTGCGAGGTCCGGCGGCACGAACCCGCGCCGCGCCGCGACCGAAAACAGCAGCTCGCGGCTATAGAATCGAAGCGGCCAGTCGCGCCGGCCGGCGGGCGATAGCAGCAGCGCATTCACACGCGCCACAAGCACCGTCTCCTGCGTCACGGCCAGGAAGTCGCGGACCCCCGCCAAAAAGGCGCGGGTGATCGTGTCGTGATATCCGCCGCTGTCGTCGTTCACCCCGCCGACGCTTTCGTTGAAGCGCGCGATCAGCCCCGCAATCTCCGCATCCAGATCGATGTCCGGGCGCTCCGCAAGGAGATAGAGGCACGCCGCGAGATGCGCCTCGTGCGTCCACTCCTCGCGGGCAAGCGCACAGCCAAGCAGTCCTTCGCCGAGATGGACGATCTCGGCGTCGGCGGCGAACAGGCGGGGCGATGGGTCGGTCATCGATCGGGCTCCAGTGTCTACCCGACCGATGACCGGGTTGGTTCAGGCTGCGACGGCGGAGGCGTTGGGCGCCGCCTGGCGGACGCCTTCGTCGACATGATCCGCGAACTCGGCGAAATTCTCGACGAACTGGTCGACGAGGCGCGCAGCAGTGGCGTCATAATCGGCCTTGTCCGCCCAGGTCTCGCGCGGGTCGAGGATCGCGCTGTCGACGCCGGGCACCGCCACCGGCACTTCGAACCCGAAATAGGGATCGGTGCGGAACTCGGCGGCGTTGAGGCTGCCGTCGAGCGCGGCGTTGAGCAGTGCGCGAGTCGCCTTGATCGGCATCCGCTTGCCGACCCCGTATTTGCCGCCGGTCCAGCCGGTGTTGACGAGCCAGCAATCGACACCGCCCCTGGCGATCCGCTCCTTGAGCAGATTGCCGTAGACCGACGGGTGCCGCGGCATGAACGGCGCGCCGAAACAGGTCGAGAAAGTCGCGGTCGGCTCGGTCACGCCGATCTCGGTGCCCGCGACGCGCGCGGTATAGCCCGAGAGGAAGTGGTACATCGCCTGTTCCGGGGTCAGCTTGGCGATCGGCGGGAGCACGCCGTAAGCGTCCGCAGTCAGCATCACGACGTTGCGCGGCACCGGCCCGAGATTGTGCGCGCTGGCGTTCGGTATGAAATCGATCGGGTACGACCCGCGGCTATTCTCCGCGAGGCTGTTGTCGTCGAGATCGAGTTCGCGCGTCTCCGGGTCCATCACCACGTTTTCGAGCACGGTGCCGAAACGCCTGGTCGTCGCGAATATCTCCGGCTCGGCATCGGCCGAGAGGTTGATCATCTTGGCGTAGCAACCGCCTTCGAAATTGAACACGGCGGTGTCCGACCAGCCATGCTCGTCGTCGCCGATCAGCGTGCGGCTGGCATCGGCGCTGAGCGTCGTCTTGCCGGTGCCCGACAGGCCGAAGAACACCGCGGTATCGCCATCCGGGCCGATATTGGCCGAACAATGCATCGGCATGATGCCGTCGAGCGGCAGCAGATAGTTGAGCAGCCCGAAGACGCTCTTCTTCATCTCGCCGGCATAGGCGGTTCCGCCGATCAGGATCAGCTTCTCGGTGAAGTTCACCGCAATCACCGTTTCGGTGCGGCAGCCATGGCGCGCCGGATCGGCGCGGAAGCTGGGCAGGTCGATGATCGTATATTCGGGATCGAAATCCGCCAGCGCGGATTCCTCGGGCCGCACCAGCAGCGTGCGGATGAACAGGCTATGCCAGGCAAGCTCGTTGATCACGCGCACCCGGACGCGGTGTTCAGGCTGCGACCCGCCGAAAAGGTCCTGTACGAACAGCGTGTCGCGCTCGCCCAGCGCGGCAAGGAAGTCCGCCTTGAGCGCGGCGAAATGCGCCGGGCTCATCCCCCTGTTGGTCTTGCCCCACCATACGCTGCCTTCGGTCTCGGCATCGCGGACGATGAACTTGTCCTGCGCCGAACGCCCCGTGTGCTTGCCGGTGGTGACGACGAGGGGGCCATCCTTGGCGAGACGACCCTCGCCGCGGCGCACGGCATGTTCCACCAGCGGCGCGGTGCCCAGATTCCAGTGAATCGCGGCGTCGGTGCCGATCCCTTGCGCCTCAAGCCCGTTGCGCGGTATTCGCGTGTCCAATGCACATCCCTCCATATGGCCCCCTTTGGAAGACCGTTTTTTATCGATCTTTCCGCCTTGGAGGCGCTACCCGATTCCGTCAATCTGGGTAAACGTTGTCAACGATTGAGCCCGTCCCGACTTTGTTCTAAAGCGCCCCGGTGATGCTTCTCCGCCACGTTCAATCCGCCGGATGACCGCCACGATCGCACTGGTCGATGACGATCGCAACATCCTGACGTCGGTTTCGATCGCGCTTCAGACCGAAGGCTTCCTCACGCGTGTCTATTCGGACGGCGAGAGCGCGCTCAAGGCGCTGGTCGACAATCCACCCGACCTCGCGGTGCTCGACATCAAGATGCCCAAGATGGACGGCCTCGAGCTGCTCCGTCGACTGCGCGAGAAAAGCGCGATCCCCGTGATCTTCCTGACGAGCAAGGACGACGAGCTCGACGAGGCGCTCGGGCTGGCGATGGGCGCTGACGATTATATCGCCAAGCCGTTCAGTCAGCGGCTGCTGATCGCTCGCATCCGCGCCATCCTGCGCCGAACCGAAACCGCACAGCCGAGCACCGAGGAAGGCGCGCAGGAGCCCGCCGAGATACTGGAACGCGGCCGGCTTACGATGGACCCGGCGCGCCACCGCGTCACCTGGGGCGGGACGAACGTCACGCTCACGGTCACCGAATTCCTGATCCTCGAGACGCTGGCGCAGCGACCGGGCATCGTGAAGACGCGAAACCAGCTGATGGACGCCGCGTACCAGGACGACATCTACGTCGACGACCGCACGATCGACAGCCATATCAAGCGGGTGCGGCGCAAATTCCGTCAGGTCGATCCGGACTTCGATGCTATCGAAACGCTGTATGGCGCCGGATATCGTTTCTCGGACGAATAGCGAGCGCGACCTCGCGCTCAAATGGTCCAACCGCGTCAGCCTGACGCCACGGATATTGGCGGTCAACATCTTCGCGCTGGCGCTGTTGGGTGGCGGCTTCTCGTATCTCGATTCATACCGCAGCCGGATCGTCGACAGCCGCGTGGCGCAATCGGCGCGCGAGGTGCGGCTGGTCGCGCAGGCGCTGGCATCGGCCACTGCCGAGCGCCGCGATCTGCTGTTGCTCAGCCTGGCACGCGACACCGGCACGCGCATCCGGCTGTACGACGAGGACGGCAGGCTGATTGCCGACAGCCGTGACCTGGGGCTGCGGAACATGATCCTGCGGGACCCGGACAAGGACCCGATAGGCCAGGAAATCGCACGGTTCCTGGACGGCGTGATCGACACCGTCGCCGGCGCCGACCGCACCCCGCTGTATCGCGAGCACCCCGGCGATCGCGGCCTCGAATGGCCCGACGTGCTCGCCGCGCGGACCAGCCACGGCACGCCGGCAACGGTATGGCGCGCGCCGGACCGCACCCCCGTCATCACCGCCGCCGCACCGATCACCCAGCTTGGCGTCGTGATGACCACGGTCAATGCCCGCGACATCACCCAGACGGTGCGCATCGAACGGTACCGGCTAGGACTGGTGCTGGCGGTCGTTTCGCTCGTGTCGGTGCTGTTGTCGCTGTTCCTCGCGCGGACCATCGTGCGGCCGTTGCGGCGGCTGGCGCGGGCGGCGGTGCGGGTCCGGCTGGGGCGGGCCCGCGAAGTCGTGGTGCCGCGGCTGCCCGAGCGCAACGACGAGATCGGGCTGCTCGCCCGCGCACTGTCCGACATGAGCCAGGCGCTGCGGGCGCGGATCGACGCGACCGAAACCTTTGCCGCAGACCTGACGCACGAGCTCAAAAACCCCCTCGCCTCGCTCCGCTCCGCCGTCGAGGGGCTGTCGCGGGTCAAGGACCCCGAATTGCAGGAGCGGCTGCTGGCGATCGTTCGCGACGACGTGCTGCGGCTCGACCGGCTGATCAGCGACATTTCCGACGCCTCGCGGCTGGATGCCCAGCTCAGCCGGGCGACGTTCGAGCGCGTCGACATCGGCGCGATGCTTCAGGCGCTGCTCGACCAGCGCGGCGAGCGCGGGCTGCCCAATGGCATCCGGCTGGTGTTCGATCGCGCGCCCGGCGCCGACCTGACCGTGCTCGGCGAAGGCGCGCGGCTCGAGCGCGTGTTCGAAAATCTCATCGAGAACGCGACCTCCTTCTCGCCGGAGGGCGGGTTGATCAGTCTGTCGGCGACCAGCGACGGCGAGACGCTGACCGTCCGGGTCGAGGACGAAGGCCCCGGCGTACCCGAGGAAGCGCGCGAGGCGATCTTCCGCCGCTTCCACTCGGTGCGCCCGCAAAGCGAGGCGTTCGGCCAGCATTCGGGGCTGGGCCTTGCCATCGCCCGCACCATCGTCGAAGGCCATCAGGGCATGATTTCAGTGGAATCGCGGGAGGATCGGTTGAGCGGAGCGCGGTTCGTGGTGCAATTGCCGGTGCCGGGACGCGATCGATGAGCGGTCGCAAGCCCAAGAACATCCTGCTCGTCACCGGCATGTCCGGGGCGGGCAAATCGACCGTGCTCCGCACGCTGGAAGATCTGGGCTGGGAAGTCGTCGACAATCTGCCGCTGATCCTGCTCAACCGCCTGCTCGATACCGATCCCGGCGAAGGCGACGACAGCGACAGCGACCGCCCGCTGGCGCTGGGCATCGGCACCCAGACCCGCGGCTTCGACGCCGAGAGCATCGTCCGGCGGATCAAGAAGCTGCGCGAGGATTATCGCCACGATATCGGCACGCTGTTCCTCGAATGCTCGGGCGCCGAGTTGCAGCGGCGCTATGCCGAGACGCGGCGGCGGCACCCGCTCGAACAGGACCGCCCGGCGGCGGACGGCATTGCCCGCGAGCGTGAATTGCTCAACCCGCTGCGGCGCTGGTCGAACCGGCTGATCGACACCACCACGCTCTCCGCCAACGACCTCCAGCAGCAGATCCGCGCGACCTTTGCCGGCGAGACGCCGCGCGCCGCGGTGCTGACGATCCTGTCCTTCGGCTATTCCCGCGGGCTGCCGCGCGACGCCGACCTCGTGTTCGACATGCGGTTCCTCCGCAACCCGCATTGGGACGAGTCGCTGCGCCCCGGGACCGGCCAGGACCCCGACGTCGCCGCCTATGTCGCGGCGGACTCGGCCTATCCGGCGGCGATGGCGCAGATCGAGGCACTGCTGCTCCTCCTGCTGCCGCGCTATCAGGCGGAGGGCAAAGCCTATGTCACGGTCGCCTTTGGATGCACCGGGGGGCGGCACCGGTCGGTGCATGTTGCGGAGCGTATGTCCCGCAGGTTGCGCGAAGAGGGATTTTCGCCCACGGTGCTGCACCGCGATTTGAAGACCGCGCCGCAGGACTCGCTGGAGGGGACGCCGGTGACCACAAGAAGGGGCGGAGTTTGAAATGATCGGTTTGGTACTCGTGACGCACGGTCGGCTTGCCGAGGAATTCGTGGTCGCGATGGAGCATGTCGTGGGGAAGCAGGAGCGGATCGAGCCGATCTGCATCGGCCCCGACGACGACATGGAGAGCCGCCGCGCCGACATCGCCGCCGCGATCGCCCGAGTCGATGACGGCGTGGGCGTGATCGTGCTGAGCGACCTGTTCGGCGGCACGCCGTCCAACCTCGCCATTTCGCTGATGGAGGCCGGGCGGATCGAAGTGATCGCGGGCATCAACCTGCCGATGCTGATCCGGCTGGGCAGCGCGCGCAAGACGATGAAGGTCACCGAAGCCGTCGCCGCCGCCCGCGACGCCGGCCGCAAATACATCACCATCGCATCCGAGGTGCTGGGCGAGGCAGCGGCATGACCAAGAGTGTGCGTACCGTCACCATCCTCAACCGTCGCGGCCTCCATGCCCGTGCCAGCATGGCGTTCGTCACGCTCGCCAGCAGCCAGAATTGCGAGTTGACCGTCGAGAAGGACGGGTCGAGCGCATCGGGCACGTCGATCCTCGACCTGATGATGCTCGGCGCCGCCAAGGGCGACAGCATCACGATCAGCGCCGAGGGCGACGGCGCCGACGGCGCGGTGCAGGCGCTGGCCGAGCTGGTCGAGGCACGGTTCGGCGAAGAATAGCGCGGCACTTTCGCCGCCGGCCCGATCTGGCTATCAGCGGGCGATGCCCCGCCAGATAACCGCCTTTTCCAACCCGCTGATCAAGCGCGTCCGCCTGCTCCGCGACAAGCGCCACCGCAAGGACGAAGGGCTGTTCCTTGCCGAAGGGCTGCGCATCCTGACCGAGGCGCGCGAGGCCGGGCGGTTGCCCCAGTATCTGTTCTTCGCGGGCGACAGCGGCAATCACCCGCTGGTCCAGGCGCTGGTCGAGGCGACCGAGGCGGCGGGCGGCGAGGCCGTCGAGACCAATGCCGACATCCTCTCCAAGCTCTCCGGAAAGGACAATCCCGGCGCGGTCGTCGGCGTCTATCCCGAGTTCGGCGTCGCGCTGAGCGATCTCGACCGCAGCAGCGCATCGATCTGGCTGGTCGCCGAGCGGCTGCGCGATCCCGGCAACCTCGGCACGATCCTGCGCACCGGCGATGCCGTGGGCGCCGGCGGGCTGATCCTGCTCGACGAGCATGTCGACCCCTTCTCGGTCGAAGCCGTCCGCGCCAGCATGGGGGCGCTGTTCACCGTGCCGGTGGCGCAGGCGAGCTGGGACGCGTTCCGCATTTGGCTGCGCGCCGGGCCGGGGCAGCTTGTCGGGCTGAGCCTCGATACCGAGCATGACTATCGCGCGCCGGCCTATGCCGCGCCGACCTTCCTGCTGACGGGCAACGAGGCACAGGGCATGCCCGATTTCATGGCCGCCGAGTGCGACCTGCTGGTCAAAATCCCGATGCTGGGCAAGGCCGACAGCCTGAACGCCGCCGTCGCGACGGCGGTGATGGCCTATCAGGTGCTGGGGCAGCACGGCGGCTGACCCCGGCTAAGTTTACGAAGTTTAGGGTTCTGGAGGGTGACCGGCACGGCAACGCTGGGCCGTTTCACCGGGGCGAAGTTTAGGCTTCTGAAGCGTGCTCCGCATCGCCGGGGCGGGGCGACGCGGGGGTGGGCGAATCCGGCGATTTCAAAGAGCGGCGATGAGCGTTGCACGCGAAATCCTACATTGCCAGCCCCTTTTGGACAGGCGGCTGCGAATGTCGCGGCGCCGTGTCGCAAACCGTTCCTGCGTGGCGGAAAGCCGACACTTTTACCGCGATATCGGGGGCGCCGCATGGGCCCCGCCCCCACATCAGCGCATGGCACGAAATTTGCTTAACCGGTGCGCGAGCCGACCAGCGTCGGGCGAAAGACCGGGAGAACATGATGGCCAACGTAACCTTTTCGTCGCCGCGCATGGGCAAGGACGTGACCGTCTATGCCATCGCGGGCGACCGCGGCACCGTTCTCGCGGTGGCCAAGCAGCACAAGATCCCGATCCCGTTCGATTGCCAGGACGGCGAATGCGGGTCGTGCCTGGTCGAAGTCACCCACCTCAACCCGACCACCACCTATGGCAAATATGGCATCGCCTTGACCGAAAAGGAAAAGGAAATGCTCAAACAGCTCGGCAAGATCACCAAGGAGGAGATCGTCAACGCCGAGGTCAACGACATGCCGCCCCGCCACCGGCTCGCCTGCCAATGCTTCGTGCGCAACGAGGACATATTGGTGACGTTCGAAGGCGACGAGACGCTGCCCGTGCAGACCCCGCATATCAGCCATGCCGCCAAGCGCTTCACCGGCGGAATCGAGATCGGCTCGCTGTCCGAATTCCTGGGCTATGCAGTTAAGGTCGAGGAAGACGCCGCGCTCCATTTCGACGGGCTCGCCGACCAGATGGCAGCATGCGGCAACAGCGAGGTAGCCGCGCTGTTCCGCCAGCTCGCGGGCTTCTCGCGGCTCCACCTCGCCGAGGCGCAGGCGCGCGCGGGCACGCTCGACCATGATGTCGTGGTGCCGCCCGATTATGTCTGGCCCGATCACGCCACGCCCGAGCGCACCTCGCTGCTCGCGGGCGACCCGGCGCTCACCCGGCTCGACGGCTTGCGGGCCGCGCTCCAGGGCGAGCGGCGCGGCTATGAATTCTATCTCTCGGTCGCGGCCAAGAGCCAGGACGAGGACATCATCGCGATGGCCAAGCTGTTCGTCCGCGAAGAGGCCGAGCATGTGAAGGTCCTGGAGGCGTGGATCACGCGCGAGGAATGGGCGGCCAACCATCCGGAGCCCGAGCCCGCATCCGCGAGCTGATCCCGAGCCAACCGCCAAGGGGAACGCGATGGAAACGGTAGAAGAATTCCTGGCGCATGCGATCCGGCTCGAGCGCGAGGCGGCCGATCGATTCGACCAGCTGGCCGATGCGATGAAGACGAGCGGCAATCTGGGCGTGGCGAAGCTGTTCCGCCAGCTGGCGGATTATTCGCGGCTCCATCTCGCGGATGCGCGCGAACGGTCGGGGTATCGCAAGATTCCCGACCTGGCGCCGCATGAATTCGAGTGGCCGGACAATGAGAGCCCCGAATCGGCGGCGATCTGGGCCGCGGACCCGCTGATCGGGCCCGAGGAGGCGCTGGACACCGCGCTTGCCGCCGAGATGGCGGGGCTCGCTTATTATTCGGGGATACTCGAGACGACGACCGACCCGGAAATCCGGGCGTTCGCGCGCGAGTTCGTCGACGAGGAGAACGGCCACGTCGTCGAACTCAAACGCTGGATCGCCGCACGGCAGGCGGGGCGTTCGGAGCCGATCGGAGCAAGCTTTCAAACGCCGCCCGGATAAGCGAGCCGGACGCGCCTAGCCGGCGTTTTCCTCCGCCGCCTCAGGCGCCGGGAGCAGTTCCGCGCTGGTCGCGCGCGCCACCACGTCGACGCTCTCGATGCTGTCGAGCGTCGCGTTGCCGGTATCGATGTTGAGCGCCTGGAACCGGCGGGCGGAGACCATCACGCGGCCCTCGAAGCTCGCGACGAACTTGTTGTAATTCTCGACTGCGCTGTTGAGGCCGCCCCCTACCCGCTTGAGATGCGTCGCGGCGGTGGCGAGGCGTTCGAACATTTCCTTGCCGAGCTTGCCGACTTCCTGTGCATCCTCGGTCAGCTTCTGCTGGCGCCACATCGATGCGACCGTCCGCGCGAGCGGCAGGAAGCCCGAGGGCCGACGATGATCACGCGATTGCGCGCGGCGCGCTCCCACAGCTCCATGTCGACTTCGAGCGCGCTCGACAGGAAATTGTCGCCCGGAATGTACATGATGACGAAATCGGGCGCCTTTTCGAACTGCGCCCAATAGGCCTTTCGCGAGAGCGCATCGGCATGGGTGCGGACCGCGCGGGCATGCGAGACCAACGCCGCCTGGCGCTCCTCGGGCGACGTCGCCTCCGCCGCCTGGAGATAGCCATCGAGCACGCATTTGACGTCGACGATAAGCTGCTGGTCGCCCGGCAGGCGGATGATGAAATCGGGACGCAGCGCGCCATCCTCGGTCGCGACCGAAACTTCGGCGGCGAAATCGACATGGCCCGACAGGCCCGCAATCTCGATCAGGTTGCGGAATTGCTGCTCGCCCCAGCGGCCGCGCGTCTTGGGCGCGGCGCGCAGCGCGTTGACCAGCTTGGCGGTTTCGGTGCGGGTCTCGCCCAGCCCGGCCTGGACCGCAGTGATCGCCTCCTTGAGCGCGCCATAGCTGTCGTTGCGGTCCTTCTCGACGCGCTGGAGCCCTTCCTCATAGCGTTTGAGCGTCGAATCGATCGGCTGGAGCAGCGCCTTGAGCTTCTCCTCATTCTTCTCGCCCGCCTGGTTGAACCGGGCCTCGGCACGTTCGAGGAACGCCTTTTGCGTCTCGCCGAGCATCGTCGTCGCGACTTCGCGGAACTGCCCGGCCATCATCTCGCGCGCCATCACGAATTCGGCGAGCCGCTCCTCGAACATCCCCGCCTTGGCCTTCAGCTCGGCCAGTTCGATGCGGGCGCGGTCGCGCTCGTCGCGCAGGATCGCGACGGCTTCGCGCAGCGGCGGGATTTCGCTGGCGCGCTGTTCGGCGCCGGCGAGATCGGTGATCGCCGCCTTGAAATCGGCCTCGCGCGCGTCGCGTTCGGCGCGGTAGCGGGCAGCCGGACGGCCCCCGGCCAGCCAGCCGAGCAACAGCCCGACGACGAGCGCCACGATGATCGCCGCGAGAACCAAGGCTTCCAAGACACACCCTCCAAAGAACAGAGGGCGAACCTATCGGGGTCCCCATTCCCCGGCAAGCGCAATGCGCCGGGGCGAGCGATCAGGCGGCGGCCTTGCGCGCCTTGGCCAGTTTCTTGAGGATCATGTCGCGCTTGAGCCGCGAGAGATGGTCGAGGAACACCACGCCCTCGAGATGATCCATCTCATGCTGGATGCAGGTGGCGAGCAGCCCCTCGAAAATCTCGTCATGCGCCCCACCCTGCTCGTCGAGCCAGGTGACGCGGCAGCGCGCGGGGCGCTCGACATCGGCATATTGATCGGGGACCGACAGGCAACCCTCGGTATAGACCGACAGATCCTCGGCGGGATCGAGGATTTCGGGGTTGATGAAGACGCGCGGTGCGCGGATCGGCTTGCCGTCCTCGTCCTCTTCCTCCTGCAGGTCCATCACGACGATGCGCTTGGGCACGCCGACCTGGATCGCGGCGAGGCCGATGCCGGGGGCATCGTACATCGTGTCGAACATATCGCCGATCAGCGTGCGCGTGGCGTCGTCGACCTCCGCGACGGGGGTGGAGACGGTACGCAGACGCGGATCAGGTACTTCGATAATCGGGAGGACGGCCATGAGGCTGATTTAGGAATCGCGCCCCCGAAGGTCAAGCGACGGGGCGCCGTGCGCGCAGCGCCTGTGCCAGCGTGCCCTCGTCGAGATAGTCGAGTTCGCCGCCGACGGGGAGTCCGTGCGCAAGCTGGGTGACGCGGACCGGATAGGCCTCGATCCGCTCGGCGATGTAATGCGCGGTGGTCTGGCCCTCCAACGTGGCGTTCATCGCGAGCACGACTTCGTCGATCCCGCCCTCCGCGACGCGGCGGACGAGGCTGTCGACGCGCAGATCCTCGGGCCGCACCCCCTCCAGCGCCGAGAGCCGCCCGCCCAGCACATGGAATTTGCCGGGGAAGAGCCGCGCGCGATCGAGCGCCCAAAGGTCGGCGACTTCCTCGACCACGCACAGCGAACGCTGGTCGCGGCGGGGATCGGCGCAGATCGCGCACGGATCGTGCGTGTCGACATTGCCGCAGATCGTGCAGGTGGTGAGCCGCGCGCTGACCGCGCCGAGCGCGGCGAGCAGCGGATCGAGCGCGGTCTCACGCTTCTTCAGCAGATGGAGCACCGCGCGCCGGGCCGAGCGCGGCCCCAGGCCGGGGAGCCGCGACAGGGCCTGGGTGAGCGCTTCGATTTCGGGGGAGGCCATGGCGACAGACATAGGGGCTTGCACATGCGCCTGCCAAGCGGTTGAGGAGGGTCATGCGTATTGTCTTCATGGGAACCCCCGAATTCGCCGTGCCGGTGCTCGATGCGCTGGTCAAGGCCGGTCATCAGGTCGTGGCCGCGTACAGCCAGCCGCCGCGTCGGGGGAACCGGGGCAAGGTGGCGCCGTCGCCGGTGCAGGTGCGGGCCGAGGCGCTGGGGATCGCAGTGCGGACCCCGGTGAGCCTGCTTGATGCAGCGGCGCAGGCGGAATTCGCGGCGCTGGCGGCGGATGTCGCGGTGGTCGCCGCCTATGGGCTGATCCTGCCGCGCGCGGCGCTGGAGGCGCCGCGGCTGGGGTGCCTCAACGTCCATGGCTCGCTGTTGCCGCGCTGGCGGGGGGCGGCGCCGATCCAGCGCGCGATCCTGGCGGGCGATGCCGAGACGGGGGTCGGGATCATGCAGATGGAGGCCGGGCTCGACACCGGGCCGGTGCGGCTGGAGGGGCGGACGCCGATCGACGGCAAGACCGCGGGGGAGCTTACCGCCGAACTGAGCGCGATGGGCGCGCGGCTGATGGTGGCGGTGCTGGGGGATGTGGCGGCGTATCCGGCGGTGGCGCAGACGGAGGACGGCGTGACCTATGCGACCAAGATCGACAAGGCTGAGGCGCGGCTGGATTTTGGCCGCGATGCCGTGGACGTGGAACGACAGGTGCGCGCGTTCAACCCGGCGCCGGGGGCGTTTTTCGAGGTCGGGGGCGAACGGGTGCGGGTGCATTCCGCCGAAATTCTTCCTCTCCCCCCCGGGGAGAGGGTCGGGGAGAGGGGTCTTGTGATCGACCTGTCGGCACTGCCCCTCTCCCAACCCTCTCCCCTGAGGGGAGAGGGCTTTGCGATCGCTTGTGGCAGCGGGGCGATCCGGCCGCTGCTCGTCCAGCGCGCGGGGCGTGGGGTGATGACCGCCGACGAGTTGCTGCGCGGCTTTGCGATCCCGGCGGGGACGCAGCTTTGACGCGGTTCGCGCTCACCGTGGAATATGACGGGCGGCCCTTCATGGGGTGGCAGCGGCAGGACCATGGCCCGAGCGTGCAACAGGCGATCGAGGATGCGGCGTTTGCCGTGACCGGCGAGCGCGTCGCGGTCCATGCAGCCGGGCGTACCGATGCCGGGGTGCATGGGCTGGGGATGCGCGCGCATCTCGACATTGCGAAGGACATCGCGCCATTCCGGCTGATGGAGGCATTGAACGCGCGGGTGCGGCCGCATCCGGTCGCGATCCTGGACTGCGTTGCGGTGGCGGACGACTGGCATGCGCGCTTTTCGTGCGTGGCGCGGCATTACGAGTACCGAATCGTCCAGCGCCGCGCGCCGCTGACCTGGGAGCGCGGGCTGGCATGGCGGATCGCCGCCGATCTGGACGCAGAGGCGATGCATGCGGCGGCGCAGATACTGGTGGGGCGGCACGACTTCACGACGTTCCGCTCGGCGCATTGCCAGGCGGACAGCCCCTTGCGGACGCTCGACCGGCTGGACGTGGCGCGCAGCGGGGATCGCGTGGTGGTGCTGGCGTCGGCGCGGTCGTTCCTTCACCATCAGGTGCGCTCGATGGTCGGGTGCCTCGCGCTGGTGGGGCAAGGGAAATGGTCGGCTGCGGACCTGCGTGCTGCGCTGGGGGCGCGGGACCGGGCGGCGTTGGGGCTGAATGCGCCTTCGGATGGGCTGTATTTCGTGCGGGCGGATTATCCATGACCGAGGCGTCAGGCTGAGCGTTGCGCAATAGTGAAGTAGCGACTTGACTATTACCCTGCCTAGGCTTAGTGAAGTAGCTGCTTCACTAATGGAGGTTCCTGTGCCCGATAGTGCTATTGCTCACGCCAGTTTCTCGATCACCCGCTTCCTGAACACCGCGCCCGCGCGCGTATTCGAGGCGTTCGCCGATCCCGACATCAAGCGCCGGTGGTTTGCCGAGAGTCCGCACCATGACGTGGAGGAGTTTGCGAGCGACCTGCGCGAGGGCGCGACCGAGCGGCTGCAATACCGCTTCCGCGACGACACGCCTTTTGCGGGCACGACCATCGCCAACACCGACACGGTGCTCAATCTCGTGCGCGACGAGCGCATCGTGTGGGCATCCAAGATGGCGTTCGGAAACGCAGATATTTCGGCCGCGTTGATCACGGCTGAACTTCTCGAGGCGCCCGGCGGCACGGAACTGGTGCTCACCTTTCAAGGCGCCTTTTTCGAAGGTGCCGACGGCCCGCAGATTCGGGAAATGGGCTGGCAGGCGCTGCTCGACCGCTTGGCAGATACGATTGCGTAGCATCGTATGACCGCTTCCGAGTCCGCGGTGGATGCCGGACCGATCCTTCAGGCTCTGGGGGATGCCACGAGACGGCAGATCGTGGAGGCGCTTGGGCGCGGCCCGTTGTCGGTCTCCGCGCTAGCCAAACCCTTTGACATGTCCCTGACGGCGATCGTCCAGCACCTGCGGGTGCTGGAGGATTGCGGCCTGGTCACGACGGAAAAGGTGGGCCGCGTTCGAACGTGCCAGCTGAGAACCGCCGGGCTGGACGCGCTTGCCCGCTGGGTCGACGCGCAGCGACCGGAGTGGCACCGTCGAATCGACCGCCTCGCCGACCTGCTCGACAGTAAGGACCGCTGACCGCGCAGCCCTGGCACCCGATCGCGTTCGTCGCTCGCCCGTGCCCTCCCAAGATCTTTTGCGGAGGCTACCGGCTGAACCGCGCCGCCAGTTCGACATGGGTGGACCAGCGGAACTGCCCCACCGGCTGCACCCAGTCGAGCCGGTAGCCACCTTCGCACAAAACCTGCGCATCGCGGGCGAAGGTGCTGGGATTGCAGGAGACATAGGCGAGGGCCGGCGCCTTGCACGCGGCGATCTCCGCCACCTGCTCGCGTGCGCCCGCGCGTGGCGGATCGAGCACGATGCAGTCGAAATTGCTTAGATCCTTCGCAGTCACCGGCCTGCGGAACAGGTCGCGGTGGTCGGCGAAGATCTGGCGCTGGGCCTGGATGCCCGCGGCCCGGAGCGCGAGGATCGGATCGCGCGCCGCCTCCGCCGCATAGACCTTCGCCCCCGGCAGCGCGAAGGTGAAGGTGCCGAGCCCGGCGAACAGATCGGCGACTGCGCGCGACGGCCCCGCAATCTCGCGCACCGCCGCGACCAACGCCGCCTCGCCCTCCGGCGTCGCCTGAAGGAAGCTCGCGGGCGGGAACGGCACCGGCACGCCGCTGAGCGTCACGGTCACCGGCTCGGGCTCCCAGCGCGAAGTGGCGCCCAGCCCTTCGTCCATCGCGAAGCGGGCGAGGCCGTGGCGGTGCGAGAATGCCGTGATCGCCTCTGCCGCGGCCAGCCCTTCGGCCTCCATCCCGTCGATCAGCACGTCGGGCCCGCGATCGGCGAGCGCGAGGTGGACGTTCACGCGCCGCTTGCCCGGCAGCATTGCCGCGAGCAGCCCGCGAAGCGGCGCGACCAGCGCGAACAGCGCGGGATCTAGGACATGGCATTCGTCGAGGTCGATCAGATTGTGGCTGTTCTGCTCGGTAAAGCCCATCCGCACCTGGCGCCCGCGCCGCTCGGCATGGAGCGTCGCGCGGCGGCGGGTGTTGGGGGGCGAGAGGATCGGCGTGCGAATCTCGGTCGCCAGCGCATGCGCGGCCAGCGCGCTCGTGATGCGATCGACGATGAACCCGCTCCACGCGACATCGTCGAGATGCTGGAGCTGGCAACCGCCGCATTCGGGGAAGTGGCGGCACGGCGGCTCGCGGTGATGCGGGCCGCGCACCAGGACGGCGTGGCCGCTGACGCGGTCGCCCGGCGCGGCAAAGGCGATGTGGCGCCCGTCGGCGGTCACCCCTTCGCCCCGCGCGGCGACGCGGACGATTTCATCTTCGGCTACAGACATTCGGTTATGGCTTCCGCAAGTGGATCGATCAGCCTGTCGGCGATGAAGGCCGCCCCGGCAAGCCCCGCCGCGCGGGCATGGAGCCACACCGCGGCCTCGGCAGGGGCGACGCCCTTGCCGCCCTGCGCCACCTGCGCGCCGAGAATCCCGGCCAGCACGTCGCCCGTCCCCGCCGTGGAGAGCCAGGGCGAGGCGCCCGAGAGGATGCGGACATCGCCCTTTGGCGAGGCGATCACGGTGTCCGGCCCCTTGTGCAGGATCGTCGCGCCGGTCTCCGCAGCGGCGGCGAGGGTGCGATCGATCTTGCTCCCCTGCCCTGCAAACATCCGGTCGAACTCGCCCGCATGCGGGGTGAGCCAGGTCGGCGCGGTGCGGCTCTGAAGCCAGCGGGCGGCGCCGGTGCCGAGCAGGCTGAGCGCGTCGCCGTCGAGCACCAGCGGCTTGGGCGCGGCAAAGGCAGTGCGCAGGAACGCCTCGGCCCGGCGATCGCGGCCCAGGCCGGGGCCGAGCACGATCGCGTCGATCCGGTCCCAGCCCAGGAACTCGGCAAGGTCCTCGCTGGTGCCGACTTCGCGGCGGACCAGCGCGTCGGGGCCGGCGCCCCAGGGCTCGCCGCCTGCCAGCACGACATAGCCCGCCCCGCCCGCCATCGCCGCGCGCGCCGACAGCCGCGCGGCGCCGGGCATCGCGCCTTCGATCACCGCGACGAGGCCGCGGGTATATTTGTGGCTGTGGATGCCGGGGGTCGCCAGCGAGGGCCGCGCGACGGTGCGCGAGCGAGTCTCCACCGGGATGCCGATATCGGCGAGGATCACATGCCCGCTGCGTTCCAGCCCGGCGCCGATCAGGTGCGCGGGCTTGAGCGCGCCCAGCGCCACCGTCGCGTCGATCCCGCGCGGGGCGCCGAGATCGTCGCCGCTATCGGTGTCGATCCCCGAGGGCAGGTCGATCGCCAGCGTGAAATCGGCGTGCGACGCGAGATCGGCGAACACCGCCGCCAGTCCGCGCTCGAGCGGGCGTGCCATACCCGTGCCGAACAGCCCGTCGATCAGCACCGGGCGCGGGCGCGCGGCGTAGAGCGACGAGGTCGGCCCACGCCAGCGCGCGTGCATCTCCGCCGCCGCGCCGGGCTTTGGCGCGCCGGTGGCGACCAGCGCGACGTCGTGCCCATTGGCATGGAGCAGCCGCGCGGCGACATAGGCGTCGCCGCCATTGTTACCCGGCCCGGCGAGGACGAGGATCGGACGCCCCATCGCGAAGCGCGCCGCCTCGCGCGCGACAGCCTCGCCCGCCCGCTCCATCAGCGCCGCCTGCGAGACGCCGGTGCGGAACACGGCGTCCTCGGCTGCGCGCATCTGCGCGGCGGTGACGATCGGGGCTCCGGCGGGGATCATGGCGCCGGTTTGGGCTGGCGCACCGTCGCAGGCAAGCGATAGCGTGCGTCGCCGAGCACGACTTCGATGCGGTCGGCAGCGATCGGAGTGATGATCGCCTGTTCGGCGCCATCGGCGGCGACCACGCCGCGGCCATCGCGCGTGACGAGCAGCCGCCGGAACCCGCCATCAGGATGGCGCAGCGTCAGGAACAGCCCGTCCTGCGACTGGACGCGATCGATCGCGCAGACGAACGCATATTGCGGCGCGCCGGGTGGCACGCATTCGATGCGGCCCTCGGCCTTTTCGATTGCCTGTTTATGCGCCTTTTCGCGCGCCTCGGCGGCCTTGTCGCGGACTTCGACGTTGCAGGCGGTGGCGAGGAGCAGGGTGGCGAGGACCGGGGCGTGCCGCGATGCCGTCACCGGAATGCGCTCCCCTCCCTGTGTCCAGCGGGGCTACCGCCCTTTGCAGAAGACAGTGTCATCCTGACGAAAGTCAGGATCCATTCGGTGCTCCGTCTGCGTTCTTCAGCCCAGCGGAGGGGATGAATGGATCCCAGCCTTCGCTGGGATGACGATGGTTGGGGTTGCCCGCTGCCATATGCACTCCCCTCGCTGCATGCAGCGAGGGGAGGAAATCGGTCAGATATCCGCGTAGACATGGCGTTCGGCGCTGGCTCCAGGGTGCGTTACCGCGCCCTTATAGGCCGGGCCGACGGTGCGCGAATAGCGCCACAGCGCGCCGCTCTGGTAGTCGTTCACGCGCGGCTGCCATTTCGCGCGGCGTTCGGCGAGCACGTCCTCGGAGACGTGCAGGTCGATCGTGCCCGCTTCGGCGTCGATCGTGATGCTGTCGCCATCCTCGACCAGCGCGATCGGGCCACCCTCTGCCGCCTCGGGGCCGACATGGCCGATGCAGAAGCCGCGCGTCGCGCCCGAGAAGCGGCCATCGGTGATCAGCGCAACTTTCTCGCCCATGCCGAGGCCATAAAGCGCGGCGGTGGTCGACAGCATCTCGCGCATGCCCGGACCGCCCTTGGGGCCTTCATAGCGGATGACGATGACTTCGCCTTCGTTGATCTGGCGATGCTCGACCGCCTCGAAACATTCCTCCTCGCAATCGAACACGCGGGCGGGGCCGGTGAACTGGAGCCGGTGCATCCCCGCGACCTTCACGATCGCGCCTTCGGGAGCGAGGGTGCCGCGCAGGCCGACGACGCCGCCGGTGGGCGACAGCGGAGTCTGGACGTCGTAGATGACCTTCTGGTCGGGGTTCCACGTCACCTGGTCGATATTCTCGCCCAGCGTCCTGCCGGTCACGGTCAGGCAATTGCCGTCGAGGAAGCCGCCCGCGAGCATCGTCTTCATCAGCATATAGACACCGCCGGCTTCGTGCATGTCCTTGGCGACGTACCTGCCGCCGGGTTTCAGGTCCGCGATGTACGGCGTTGATTTGAAAGCGTCCGCCACGTCGTGCAGGTCGAATTCGATCCCCGCTTCGCTCGCCATCGCGGGCAGATGCAGCGCGGCGTTGGTCGAGCCGCCGGTCGCGGCAACGACGCGCGCCGCGTTGATGAACGCCTCGCGCGTGCAGATGTCGCGCGGGCGGATGTTGCGCGCAAGCAATTCCATCACCTGATGCCCCGCCGCGACTGCGATCTGCTCGCGCGACTGGTAGGGCGCGGGGACCATGTTCGAATTAGGCAGCGACAGCCCGATCGCCTCGCCGACGCACGCCATGGTGTTCGCGGTGAACTGGCCACCGCAGGCGCCGTGGCCGGGACACGCGACCTTTTCGAGCGCGGTCAGGTCGTGGAGCGGGCAATTGCCGGCGGCGTATTTGCCGACCGCTTCGAACACGTCGACGACGGTGACGTCGCGGTCATGGTAGCGGCCCGGCAGGATCGAGCCGCCATAGACGAAGATCGACGGCACGTTGAGCCGCAGCATCGCCATCATCATGCCCGGAAGCGACTTGTCGCACCCGGCAAAGCCGACCAGCGCGTCGTAGCAATGGCCGCGCACCGACAGTTCGACCGAATCGGCGATGACTTCGCGGCTGACGAGCGAGGATTTCATCCCCTGATGCCCCATCGCGATGCCGTCGGTGACGGTGATCGTGTTGAAGCGGCGGGGCATGCCGCCGTTGGCGATCACGCCCTCGCGCGCGGCGTCGGCCTGGAAATCCAGCGTGGTGTTGCACGGCGCGCTGTCATTGCCGGCGCTGGCGACGGCGACGAAGGGCTTGGCGATATCCTCTTCGGATATGCCCATCGCATAATAATAGCTGCGGTGCGGAGCCCGTTCGGGGCCGACGGAGACATGGCGGCTGGGGAGCCGCGCCTTATCGAAGCGGTTGGTCATGATGCGACAGGCCATTGCGCAAATCGGACGATTTACGCAAGACTATTGCGCAGATTTTTTGCGAGGTCGGCGAGGATCCGGGTCCAGCGCGCGACGCCCGCGGGCTCGCGGATCAGATCGTTGCGGATTTCGATCGCGACCGAGGGGATGCCGTTCGCCTCGGCATGGCGATTGAGCGTCGCGTTGAGCAGGCGCCCCGAATAGGGCGCGTTGTCGCCGGTGACCAACCCCGAGTCGCGCAGAAAGGCGACCGCCGGGCGTGCGGCGCGGGTGTCGCGGTTGTAGAGGACGCCGACTTCCCAGGGGCGGTCCTCCCCGCCCTGTTCCAGCCGCGGGGTGAAGCTGTGGATCGACAGGATCAGCCGCGGGCGCCGGGCGCGGATCTGGTGGCGGAGCAGGCGGTGATAGGGCGCGTGGAAGCGGGCGATGCGCGCGGCGCGATCGGCGGTCTCGTTGCCGGGGATGGCGTGGCCGTCGCTATGGCGCGGGATGAGGCCGGGATGATCGGGCTCGCGGTGGAGATCGATCACCAGCCGCGACACGGTGGCGAGGATCGCGGGGGCGTCTAGCGCGGCGGCGAGGCTGCGGGTGACGGGGGCCGCGCCGATATCGACTCCGATGTGCAGGTCGAGCAGCGCCGGGGCGATGCCGAGATCGATATCGGCGGGCACGGCGTTCGAGGCATGGTCGCACAGCAGCAACAGGTCGCGGGCGCTGCCCTCGATCCACTCGGCGCTCATCGATAGACTGCCTTGCGGCGCGCGGCGAAGGCGGCGAGGCCTTCGGCGAACTCGGCGCCGCCGAACGCGTCGTCGAACGCCGCGTCGCTGCCCTGCCCGTTGAGCGTCGCCTTGAGCAGCGCGACGGCGCCCGGCGCATTCTCGGCGATGTTGGCGGCGAGGCCCTGCGCGGTCTTGCCGGCGTCCTTGGCGCGGAGCTCGACCAGCCCGACGCGCTTGGCTTCGTCCGGGACGAGATGATCGCCGGTGAAGAGCATCAGCGAGGCGATGCCGGTGCCGACCTGCGCCGCGAGCCGCGCGACATCCTCCTGCGGATAGCCGAGCCCGAGCCGCGCGGGGGTGGTCGCGAAGACTGCGCGGTCGCCCGCGATGCGGATATCGGCGGCGAGCACCAGCGCGACGGCGGCGCCGAAACAGCCACCATCGACTGCGGCGATCACCGGCATCGGCAGTGCGGCGAGGGCATCGATCGCGCCGCGCATCGCGAGGCGGAAGCGCGGGCGGAGTGCGGGATCGGTGCGGAGTTGCTCGAACTCGCGGACATCGGCGCCTGCGGAGAAGATGCCGGGGACGTCCGAGCGCAGGATGACGACGCGGGCGCCCTCCGCCTGCCGGGCGGCATCGGCAAGCGCGTCCCAGGCGGCGATGGGCAGGGCGTTTCTGGCGTCGGGGCGCGCCAGGGCGATGGTGGCGATGGGGCCTTCGCGCGTGACTGTGATCATGACGCTGCTCTGCCCCAGCCGGGCGCCGCTGTCACCGGCCAGATGGCGCGGGCCGAAGCCCGGGCCACCGGCGGACGATTCGCGGCCGACGTCTGATCCGCTGTCGTTCGATGTAGTGTGAGAGCGCCAACGAAGCGTTGCGAAAGCTGGTTAAGCTCAGATCAGCCGCGTCGCGATGCTCCACCAGCCGGGCCGCGAGAGCGCCGCCGCCGCGGCCTGCGCCGCCGCATCGTCCTCGAACAGCGCGAAGCAGGTCGCGCCCGAGCCCGACATGCGCGCCAGCGCCACGCCGGGCTGTGCCGCGAGCGCCGCGACGACCTCCGCTATTACCGGCGCGACGGCGCGTGCGGGGGGCTCGAGGTCGTTGCGGCCCGCGCGGGCGATGTCGAGCAGCGCGCCGGTGCCGATCGGGCCGCGATCGACGCCGTCCCAGCCGCGAAACACCTGCGCGGTGGAGACCCCTACTCCGGGATTGACCAGCACCGCCGCCATGCCGGGCAGGCCGGGAATCGCCGCAAGCTGCTCCCCCCTGCCCCGCCCCAGCGCGGTGATGCCGAGCAGGCAGGCGGGGACGTCCGATCCCAGCGCGTCGGCGATTGCGAACAGCGCCGGATCGTCCAGCGCGACATTGTGGAGCCCCGCCAACGCGCGCAACGTCGCCGCCGCATCCGCCGATCCCCCGCCGATGCCCGATGCGACCGGCAGGTTCTTCTCCAGCGTGATCGCATGCGCGCCGCCGCCGAACTGCGCGGCAAAGGCGGCGGCGGCGCGGGTGACGAGGTTGTCGCCCTCGCCCCCGAGCAGCGCGGCGAACGGCCCGTGGATCGTGAAGCTGGCGGTCGCGGCAGGATCGACGGTGACGACGTCGCCCGCCTCGACAAAGGCGAACAGCGTCTCCAGCTCGTGATAGCCATCGGCGCGGCGCGCGCGGACGTGGAGCGCCAGGTTGAGCTTGGCATGGGCAATTTCGGTGGGCATCAGTTGGACTGCGGCGCGAGGCCATCGGTCAGCTTGGCGGCGATCCGGCTGGCGTCGTCGGCCTCGGCGAACAGCGCCGCCGCGCGCCACGCATAGCGCGCCTCATAGCGCCGCCCGAGCCGCCAATAGGCATCGCCGAGATGCTCGTTGACGCGGCTTCCCGCGGGATCGCCCCGCGCGGCCTTTTCGATCAGCGGGAGCCCGCGCGCGAGGTCGCCGCGCTGGACATAGGACCAGCCGAGCGAATCGGCGATTGCCGGATCCTCGGGCTTCAGGGTGGCGGCGCGTTCGAGCAGCGCCTGCGCGCCCGCGACATTCTCGCCGCGACGGACCTGCGCGTCGCCGAGATAGTGGAGCGGCTCGGCCTCGTCGGGGGCGAGCGCCGTGGCCTGTCGGAGCGCGGGCAGCGCTTCGTCCCAACGACCGGCGCGATCGAGCGCAGTGCCGAGCAGATAATATAGCCGCCACTCGCCCGGAGCGCCGTCGCGGTCGAGCGCGGTGCGATAGGCATTGGCGGCGTCGGCGAACCGCGACTCCTCGGCGAGCAGGTCGCCATAGGTTTCGGCGTCGCTGCTGCTCGCGGTGCGTTCGTCCGAAAGCCTCGCCGCCAGCGCCAGCGCGTCGGCATCGCGCCCCGCGCGGCGCAGCACCTGGACGCGCCCGACGCCGGCGCCATGCGCGAACCCGCCGCGCGTGCCCACGGCATCGAGCACGTCGAGCGCGGGCTGAGTCGCGCCCTCGACCGACAGCGCCTCCGCCAGATACAGCCGCGCGCGATCGTCGCCCGGATCGAGCAGCAGCGCCGCGCGGGTAAGCAGCACCACCAGCGGCCCCATCTCATCGGTCGAAAGATCGGCGGCGAGGCCGAGGAACAGCCGCGCCGTGCCGAATGCCGCATCGACCTTGCCCCGGCGTTTCGCGAGGACGCGCGGGTCGGTGCCCGCCTGCGCGAGCAGCCGCTTTGCCGCGCGGCCCTCACCGACGCGGTCGAAAAGCAGCGCGGCGTCGATCCGCAGATCGGGCTCGGCATCGCCGGTCCCAAGCAACAGCGCGAGATCGGTCATCGCCTCGCCCAGGCGGCGCTCCGCGATCAGCAGCAGCGCGCGGTGGCGGGCATTATAGCGCCGCGCGAGCGCATTGCCGGACTGCGCGTCCAGATAGGCGACGCCGCTCGCCCCCCGATCGTGCGCCAGCCATGCGCCGAGCGCAGGCGCGAGGAAATCGAGCGGGCCGCGTCCGAGGCGGTTGACCGCGATCTGCGCCGAGGCGGCGTCGCCCTGACGAAGCGCCATCGCGAGCGCGAGCAGATCGGTATCGGGGGGCGCGACCCCCGCCTTGACCAATATCGCCGCAGCGCGGCTGGCGAGGCTATAGTCGCCGACCGCGAGCGCCTGGCGATAGGCGCGCTGCGCGATCTTCGCGTCGTCAGGCGCCGCCGCGAGCGCGCGGGCATAGCCGATCCCGGCCCGTTCCGGCGCGCCATCGGCATCGGCGGCGCGGGCGCGGACATAGGCGGCAGGATCGCCCGCAACCGGCGGGCGCTCCTGCGCCGCGACGGGCAGCGCCAGCGCGATCGCCGCGAGCAAGCTACATGTTCGGATAATTGGGACCGCCCCCGCCTTCCGGAACCACCCAGTTGATGTTCTGGGTCGGGTCCTTGATGTCGCAGGTCTTGCAGTGGACGCAATTCTGGGCGTTGATCTGGAAGCGCAGATCCTCGCCCTCGCCCACCACCTCATACACCCCGGCGGGGCAGTAACGCTGCGCAGGCTCGGCATAGACCGGCAGGTTATAGCCGATCGGGATGTCGGGGTCCTTGAGCGTCAGATGGACCGGCTGGTCCTCCTCATGATTGGTGTTCGACACGAACACCGAGGAGAGCCGGTCGAAGGTGAGCACGCCGTCGGGCTTGGGATAGTCGATCTTCTGCGCGGCGCTGGCGTGCCACAGGCTTTCGTGATCGGGATGGTGCTTCATCGTGAAGGGCCAGCGCAGCCCGATCAGCTCCATCCACATCGCGATGCCCGAAAACACGGTGCCCCAGGTATCGCCGAACTTCTTGACCAAGGGCACGACGTTGCGGACGCCGCGCAGCTCCTTATACACCCAGCTCGCCTCATAGGCCTCCGGATAGGCCGTCAGCTCGTCGCCGCCGCGCCCCGCCTGTACCGCCGCGAACGCGGCCTCGGCGGCCATCATCCCCGATTTCATCGCGGTATGCGTGCCCTTGATCCGCGGCACGTTGAGGAAGCCCGCGGTATCGCCTAGCAGCGCCGCGCCGGGCATCACCAGCTTGGGCACCGACTGCCACCCGCCGTCGCTGATCGCGCGCGCGCCGTAGGAGACGCGCTTGGCGCCCTCCAATATCTCGGCGATCGCGGGGTGCGTCTTCCAGCGCTGCATTTCCTGGAAGGGCGAGAGATAGGGGTTCTTGTAGTTGAGCCATGTCACGAAGCCGAGCGCGACCTGGCCATCGGCCTGGTGATAGAGGAACCCGCCGCCATTGGCCTCGCCATCCTTGAGCGGCCAGCCCTGGGTGTGGATCACCCTGCCCGGCACATGCTTCGCCGGATCGATGTCCCACAATTCCTTGACCCCCAGCCCATAGACCTGCGGATCGGCATCGCGGCACAGATCGAACTGGCGCTGGAGCTGTTTCGACAAATGCCCGCGCACGCCCTCGCCGAAGAACGTGTATTTGGCGTGTAGTTCGAGGCCGGGGGCGTAATCGGGCTTGTGGCTGCCGTCGCGCGCGACGCCCATGTCGCCGGTGGCGACGCCCTTTACCGAGCCATCCTCGTTGTACAGGATCTCCGCCGCCGCGAAGCCGGGGAAGATCTCGACGCCCAGTTCCTCGGCCTTGCCCGCCAGCCAGCGGCACAGATTGCCCAGGCTGCCGGTATAGGTGCCCTTGTTGTGCAGGAAGGGCGGCGTGATGAATTCGGGGAAGGACGACTTGCCCTTTTCGGTCAGCACCCAATGATGGTTCTCAGTCACCGGGGTGCGCGCCAGCGGGCAATCGCCGTCGCGCCAGTCGGGCAGCAATTCGTCGAGCGCGCGCGGATCGACGACGGCGCCCGACAGGATATGCGCCCCGACCTCCGACCCCTTTTCGAGGATGCAGACCGACAGCTCGGCACCGGCATCGTTCGCCAGCTGTTTCAGACGGATCGCCGCCGATAGTCCCGCCGGCCCGGCGCCGACGATGACGACGTCATAAGGCATCGACTCGCGCTCGCTCATAGCAATCCCCTGCCGTTTCTCCATTCGGGACGCCGCGCCGCGCTCGTCGTCGCGCATCCGCCACGTCCTGTCCCCCCGCCGATGAAGGTAGATTGACCGCGCCGTCAACAGGGATTCAAAGCGAACGCATGGGGGCGCAACCGGTTCAGGACTGGCAGAACAGCATCGCGAGCGCACTGGAATGGTGGCGCGACGCCGGCGTCGACACGCTGGTCGACGACGATCCGCGCGACTGGCTGGCCGTCGTCGCGCCCCGGATCGGGTCCGAGACGGCACCGGCTGCCGTAGCGGCACCGGCACCCGAAGTGCTGCCCGATACGCTGGAGGCCTTCGTCGCGTGGCGGCTGAGCGACGCCGCGCCCGAGACCGCGTGGATGGCGCCGCGGGTCGGCCCGTCGGGACCCATCGACGCCGAATGGGTGGTGATCACCGATATTCCCGAAAGCGAGGATAGCGACCGGCTGATGACAGGCCCCGAGGGGCGGCTGCTCGATCGGATGCTCGCCGCGCTCGGTCTGTCGCGCGAGTCGGTGTATCTCGCCGCGATCGCGACGGCGCGCCCCGTCGCCGCGCGCATCCCGCCTGACGAGGCGGCGCGGCTGGGCGAACTCCTGCGGCATCACCTGAGTTTACTGGCACCGCGCAAGCTGCTGCTGCTCGGCCAGTCCGCGGCGGGGGTGCTGAGCGAAACGGCTGGTTCAGGTGCCGCTAACCGTATACACGACATTAAGGAATTTGGCGGAAACACCGCAACGGTGGCGACCTATCACCCCCGTTTCATGCTGGAGCGACCCGCCATCAAGGCCGAAGTCTGGAAACATCTGCAGCTATTGCATCGGGGACCGAGCACGTGACCATGCGATTTCTGATTGCCGCGACGATGATCGCGATGCCGGTGGCGGCGCATGCCGATGATCGCGACGCGGCGGGCAACACGGTCCTCGCCCCACCCGCGCCGGTGCGCGACGGCGACGGCATCCCCGACCAGCTCGATGCCGACCAGCGTACCGGATATCGCACGGTCTTTGCCGCGATCCGCGCGGGCAAATGGACCGATGCCCAGCTCCAGCTCGATTCGATGAAGCCGGGACCGCTCCACGCGATTGCCCGCGCCGAGCTGTACACGGCCAAGGGATCGCCCAAGGTCGAGCTGGCGCCGATCCTCGCGCTGCTGGCCGAGGCGCCCGAACTGCCGATGGCGGAACAGCTTGCCCGCATGGCCAAGGCGCGCGGCGCGATGGACCTGCCCGCGCTGCCCCAGGCGCAGCGGCTGATGTGGTTCGACGGCGCCCCCGTCCGCCAGCGCGCACGATCGATCAAGAGCGATACCGCCGCGACCGAGATCGCGCTGGCGATCCAGCCCTTCGTCAAGGCCGATGACGGCGTCCAGGCCGAGGCGGTGGTCGACAAATTCTCCGCAGACCTGACGCCCGAGGCGCTGACCGAGTGGCAGCAAAAGGTCGCGTGGATTTACTACGTGGCCGGCGACGACGCCAATGCGCGGCGGATGGCAGCCCGCGCGCAGTCCGGAATGGGCGATTGGGCACCGCAGGCCGATTGGGTCGCGGGGCTCGCGGCATGGCGCCAGCAGGATTGCCGGGAAGCGGGCGCGGCATTCGAGCGCGTCGCGACACGCGCCACCGATACCGAACTCCGCTCCGCCGGGCTATATTGGGGATCGCGCGCCGACATGGCATGCGGCCGCCCCGACCGGATCGCGGCCAAGCTGAAGGCGGCGTCGCAATATAACGAGACCTTTTACGGGCTGCTCGCGCGCGCCGCGCTCGCGATCGAGGACAAGCCCGGCAAGGGCGAGCGCTTCGTCGCGGGCGACTGGGCCGCGCTGGAACGCCGCCCCAATGTCCGCGTCGCCGCAGCGCTGATCGAGATCGGCGAGACGGGCCTTGCCGACGAAGTCCTCCGCCACCAGGCCAAATTCTGCAACCCCGGCGAGCATGGCGCGCTGTCGCGGCTGGCGGGGCGGTTCAATCTCGCCTCGACGCAGCTGTGGCTGTCGCACAATGGCCCGGCGGGCGCGCACCCGCTGATGCAGGCGCGCTACCCCTCGCCCAACTGGACCCCCGCGGGCGGATGGCGCGTCGACAAGGCGCTGGTGTTCGCGCACACGCTCCAGGAATCGCGCTTCAACGCCGAAATCCGCAGCGCGGCAGGGGCGATGGGGCTGATGCAGGTCAAGAGCGGCGCCGCGATCGACGTGGGCCGCCGCCGCGGCGTGACCTATGCCGCGTCCGACCTGACCAAGCCCTCCGTCAATATGGAGATCGGTCAGTCCTATCTCGAGCAATTGCGCGACCAGCCCTTTACCGGCGGGCTGCTGCCCAAGGTGATTGCGGCGTACAACGCCGGGCCGACGCCGGTGCAGGCGTGGAACGCGCTGAGCAAGGATAATGGCGACCCGCTGCTCTATATCGAGAGCATCCCCTATTGGGAGACGCGCGGCTATGTGATGACCGTGCTGCGCAATTACTGGATGTATGAGGGCCAGGACGGTCGCAAGTCCGACAGCCGCGAGGCGCTGGCGCAGGGGATGTGGCCCAAATTCCCGGGGCTGCCCGGCGCGAAGTCGGTGCGGATGGGCGGGCGTGCGCTGTCACAGGCGCAAGTCGCGGGGTCGCCCGGCGGTGGCCATTGATACGACCATCGCGTTCCGCGCGGTGCGGATCGCGGTGCTTACGGTTTCGGACACGCGGACGCTGGCGGAGGATCGATCGGGCGACCGGCTGGTCGAACGGCTGACCGGCGCGGGGCACGAACTCGCGGCGCGGGCGATCGTGCGCGACGATCCGGAGGCGATCGTCGCGGCGCTGAACGGCTGGATCGATGATCCCCAGGTCGACTGCATCCTGACCACCGGCGGCACCGGGGTGACCGGACGCGACGTCACGCCCGAGGCGCTGGCGCGGGTGTGGGACAAGGAAATACCGGGCTTCGGCGAGCTGTTCCGCTGGCTGAGCTACCAGACGATCGGCACCTCGACGATCCAGTCGCGCGCGACCGCGGGGGTGGCGCGGGGAACCTATATCTTCGCGCTGCCGGGGTCGACCGGGGCAGTGACCGACGCCTGGGACGGCATCCTCGCGACGCAATTGGATATTCGCCACAAGCCGTGCAACTTCGTCGAGTTGATGCCGCGACTGCTGGAGCGGTAGCCGCCGCTAAGCCGCCGGTTTCGCGCCGACTTCAGCCTCGAAGAACTTGCCCGCCTCGGCCAGCATCGACGTCCACCAATCGACCGAGTCCTGGAAATTGCGGGCGTTGATGCCGCCGATCGTGCCGAGGTCATAGGCCATGACGAAGCGGCCATCGTCCTTCACCGACGCCTGGATGAAGCGATGATTGGCGTTCCATTTGTTCGCGAGCGCGATCGTGCCGTTATCCTCCTTCTGGAACTGCACTTCGAACCGCAGCGAATCGCAATCCTCGTTCTTCTCGCAGCCATAGAAGCTGACTTCGAAGCGATAGGCCGCCTCTTCGCTGGCGATCAGCGGGTCGCCGGTCTTGTCGGTCGACAATTCGGGCTTGAGCCCCGCTTTCTCGAGCGCCGCCATCACCGTGGCGGGGGCGCTGGCGCAGATCAGGTCGGCGGGACAGGGCTCGCGATCCTGGGCTGCTGCCGGCGCATCGGCGAAGAACGGGAACGCAAAGGCGATGGCGGCGAGCAGGGTCAGGCGCATGAACTCTCCCAAAGACTTGCCACCATCCTAGCCGAGCCGCTCCCGACCGCAACATCTCCTGTTCGGGCGCTATTCGGGCTCGTTCACGAATACCCCGAGCTGATTGCCGCCGGGATCGCGGAAGTGGAAACGCCGCCCGCCGGGAAAGGCGAAAATCGGCACGGTCAGCGTGCCCCCTGCCGCGACGACCTTTTCCAGCGCGCCCTCCAGATCGGCGACCTCGACGATCGGCAAAGGCAGCGCGATCGCCTGGTCCTCGGTCCCGTTGATGCCGATGTCGACGTCGCCGGTGGTCATCGACGCATAATCGGGACCATAATCGGTGAAGGCGAACCCGAACGCCGCCGCATAAAAGTCCCGCGTCGCGACAACATTCGCCGCCGGCAATTCGACATAACTGATCCGTGCCATAAAACCCTCCATTGTTCTTGCTATGTTCTATCGCCAGGGATAGAGCCTGGCAATGGCAAAAACCCGCCCCACCCGCGGCGCGACGCTGAACCGGGCAAGCGCGCGATTCAACCTGCCCGCGCGCGAGGCCGATGGCGACTGGCTCGACGAGCGCGAAACGGTGGACGGCGCCCCTGCCCCGCTGCGCACCACCGTGACGGTCGAGACGCCGCGCACGATCATCACGCGCAACCAGTCGCCCGACATCGCATTCGATCGCTCGATCAACCCGTATCGCGGGTGCGAGCATGGCTGCATCTATTGCTTTGCGCGGCCGAGCCACGCCTATCTCGACCTTTCGCCGGGGCTGGATTTCGAGACGCGGCTGTTCGCCAAGCCCGATGCGCCCGCGCTGCTCCGCGCCGAACTGGCCAAGCCCGGCTATGCGTGCCGCCCGATCGCGTTCGGGACCAATACCGATCCGTACCAGCCGATCGAGCGCGAATGGCGGATCACGCGGGGGTGCATCGAGATACTGGCCGAGTGCAACCATCCGATCACGATCACCACCAAGTCCGATCGGGTGACGCGCGACCTCGACCTGATCGCGCCGATGGCGGCGAAGGGGCTGGCGGCGGTGATGCTGTCGGTCACGACGCTGGACCCCAGGATCGCGATGACGCTGGAACCGCGCGCGGCGCATCCGGAGAAGCGGCTGGCGGCGATCCGCACGCTGGCCGATGCGGGGGTCCCGGTGTTCGTGTCGCTCTCCCCGGTGATCCCCGCGATCACCGATCACGAGATGGAGCATATCCTCGAGCGCGCGGCGGCGGCGGGGGCGCGGGCGGCGTTTTTCCTGCCGGTGCGGCTGCCCCACGAAGTCGCCCCGCTGTTCCGCGCCTGGCTCGACACGCATTTCCCCGATCGCGCGAGCAAGGTGATGGCGATCGTCCAGTCGCTGCGCGGCGGCAAGGACAATGATCCGGAGTTCTTCAGCCGGATGCGCGGGCAAGGGCCGTGGGCGGAGCTGCTGCGGACGCGGTTTCAGATCGCGTGCCGGCGCTATGGGCTGGACGGGGAGCGGATAAGGCTGCGGACCGACCTGTTCCGCAGGCCCGCGGGGGCGCAGGGGGAGCTGTTTTGAACCGCTGCGCCAGCGGGACCCCGGGTCAAGCCCGGGGCGACGCGTGAGAGAGGCGCCCCGCCCCTACCGCAACATCGCCAGCGGAACCGCGGCCGCCATCGCGGCATAGCCCGCGATCGACGGGTGCAGCCCGTCATTGTCGAACTCCGCGCGGAGGAACGTCGGTCGCGCCGGATCGCGCATCGCTGCGTCCAGATCGATCACCGCGTCGAAATTGCCCGGCGCGCGGATCCACGCGTTCACCGCGGCGCGATCGGCCTCGTTCTGCGCATCGGGGTGGTAATAGTCCGAGCGGCCATAGGGCAGGATCGTCGCGCCGATCGCCTTGATCCCGTGCGCGCGGGCGCGGGCCACCATCTGGCGGTACGCGCCGATCATCCCCTCGACCAGCGCGGCGTGTGCCTGGGGGCTGGCGGGCGCCTCGCGCGTCAGGACGCCCAGGTCGTTGACGCCCTCCAGCACGATCAGGTGCGTCACCCCCGGCGGGCTCAGCACGTCGCGGTCGAAGCGGGCGAGCGCGTTGGGCCCCAGCCCGTCGTTGAGCAGCCGCCCGCCGCCGATCCCGGCATTGAGCACCGCCAGCTTCATCCCCGCCGCGCGCAGCCGGGTTTGCAGCGCGTCGGTCCAGCGGGCGTTGGTGTTGGGCTGGACGCCATAGCCGTCGGTGATCGAATCGCCCAGCACCACCACAGCGGCGGCGCGGGCGTCGACCGTCTCGATCCCCCCAATCTGGTACCAGCGATCGACCTTTGCGGCGTTGGGCAGGTCGGTGGCGGCGGTCTGGTCGCCATGCACCGTGTAGGACGTGGCGCGAGAGCCCGGGTGGCTGGTCTGCTGCGCGGGGGCCTGGGGGAAATGGATCGAGAGCGTCAGGTCGGCGCCGGCGGGCACGGCGAGATCGACCGGGTCGCTCCAATACTCGGCGCCCGCGGGGATCATTGCGGAGGGCTTGCCGCCGAAGCGCAGCACGCGCAGCGTCGCGGGGTCGATGCGGGGCGAGGCGAGGTCCGCCGACCGCGCGATCGTCGCGGCGCCAATCGCCAGCGGCGCGGTGCCGAACGCATTGGAGAAACGGACGCGCAGCCGCTTGCCCGCAATCTGGACGCGCACGACCTGGCGCAGCGTCGCGTCGGTCAGGGTTTCGGGGGGCAAAGTGTTCGCCTCGTTCGGCACGAGTTGCGACGTCGCCCAGGCGGCGACCCAGCGCTCGCGCGTCTGCTGCGCCGAGGCGGGAAGCGCGACGCCCGTGGCCGCGAGCATCCACAAGGTGGCGAACATCGCCCAGCGCGCCAATCCAGCCATCACCCTCTCCGTCTCTATGATAGCGCTATCATAGCCGCGATCGGCGCGCGGGCAAGTCAGCCCGGCTGGCGGCTCTTCATCAGCGGCTGGATGCGGGTGCCGAATGCCTCCACCCCCTCGATGAAATCGTCGAAGGTGAGGAGAACGCCGCCGGTATTGGGCACTTCGGCCATCGCGTCGAGCATCCGCGCGACGCTTTCATAGCTGCCGACCAGCGTGCCCATGTTGATGTTGACTGCGCCTTCGGGCGCGGCGAGCTGGCGGACATTGGTGTCGGTGTTGACCGTGTCCTTCGCACCCTGCTCGGCGAGCCACGCGATCGCGTCGATGTCGACGCCGGCGTTGTACGACCGCCACTTGGCCATCGCCTCCTCGTCGGTCTCGGCGGCGATCACCATCACGAGGACGAAGATCGACACGTCGCGCCCGGTCTTCGCGGTCGCCGCCGCCAGCCGTTGGTTGTTGAAGGCGAAGGCAGTGGGGGTGTTCACGCCCTTGCCGAGGCAGAATGCATAGTCCGCCCATTTCGCCGAGAAGGCGAGGCCGTCGTCGGACGAGCCCGCGCAGATGATCTTCATGTCGCCGCCGGGCTGGGGGCGGACGCGGCAATCCTCCATCTGGTAATACTCGCCCTTGAAGTCGCTGACCCCGGTCTCCCACAGTTCGCGCAGGATATGCGCATATTCGTCCAACATCTTGTATCGGTTACGAAAATGCTCGTCGCCGGGCCATAGCCCCATCTGGGTATATTCGGGCGGCTGCCAGCCGGTGATGAGGTTGAGCCCGAACCGGCCATGGCTGATCGAATCGATCGTGTTGCACATCCGCGCGGCGAAGGCGGGCGGGATGATCAGCGTCGGGCAGGTCGCGAAGATCTTGATCCGCTCGGTCACGGCGGCGAGTCCCGCCATCAGCGTGAAGCTTTCCAGCCCATATTCCCAGAATTCGGTCTTCCCGCCGAACCCGCGCAGCTTGATCATCGAGAGCAGGAAATCGAGCCCGTATTTCTCGGCGCGAATCGCGATCTCCTTGTTGAGATCGAAGCTGGGCAGATATTGCGGCGCGTTCTCGCTGATCAGCCAGCCATTATTGTTGATGGGGACGAAGACGCCGACCTGCATGCGCGAATTCCCTTATGCGTTGTCCAGCCAGGCGAGCAGCCAGCGATTGAAATTGTCGGCGCGGGTGACGTTGCACGCATGCCCCCCACTGGTCAGCCTGGCAAGCTGCGCGCCGGGGATGCCTTTCGCAAGCACTTCGGAGCAGGACGGGGGCACGAGCATGTCGTCGTCGCTGGCGATGAGCAAGGTCGGAGTGCGGATCTCGCCCATATGCGCCAGGATATTGAAATGGCGGACCGCGGCGATGCGGCGCTGGACCATCTCGGCATCGGGGAAATGCGCGAGCAGTTCCTCTTCCTCGACCTGGAGCCGGTCGTGATTTTCCGAAATCCATTGCGGTGGATACAGGAACAGCGGCTGCGCGTGGAGATAGGGGCGCGCGCCGTTGCGCAGCAGCACCAGCCGGGTGTCGAAGCAGCGCGCGGTGTGCGGATCGAGCCGCGCCCAGCCATTGATCACCACCAGCCGCTCCACCCGTTCGGGCGCAGCGAGCGCAAGCGCCAATCCGGCGAGCCCGCCCGCGGCATGGCCGATCACCGTCGCGCGCTCGGCACCGGCTGCCGCCATCACGATCCGCATGTCGTCGGCCATGCGCTCGACGGTCAGCATCCCCTCGACCGTGCGCTCGGATCGCCCGGTGCCGCGATGATCGTAGAGCAGGACGCGGTGCTGCGCGGCCAGCGCGGCGAGGTTCGGCGCCCAATAACCCGCCGATCCGCCGAGCCCCGCAGACATCAGAAGCACCGGCGCGCCGGGCGGCCCATGCTCCTCCCAATAGAGCCCCCCCGCCAGCATCAGTCGAGATGCGCCACAGAGGCGATCTCGACCAGGCAATCGGGCTTCACCAGATCGGCGCGGATGCAATAGCGGGCGGGCTTCGCGCCGGGGAAATACTCGGCATAGACCGCGTTGAACGCCGCGTAATCGGCGAGGTCCTTGAGGAAGATGTGGTTCATCGCGACATCGGCGAGCGTCGCCCCCGCCGCCTCCAGCGTGATCCGGATCACGTCGAGGACGTGCCGGGTCTGCGCCGCGGCATCGCCGACATGGAGCACCGCGCCCCCTTCCCCCAATGCGAGCACGCCCGAGACATAGACGGTGTTGCCCGCCTTCGCCCCCGCCGAATAGGGCGCGATCGGGGTGGGGAATTGGGGCGGGTTGATCGGCTCGAAGGGCATCGTCACTCCTTTGGAATCTGGCCGAAGCTGCCGCAGAAATCGGCGGTGGTGGACACCCAGCCGAAGAATTTCTCGACATTATAGACGGTGGCGTCCTGCATCGCGGGCGGGCCGAGATGGTGCGTCGCATCCTCGAGCATTACCCCGAAATATTCGAGGTGAAAGCCGTCGCGCAGCGTCGATTCGACGCAGACATTGGTGGCGATGCCGACGAACACGATCATGCGGATCCCGCGCGACCGCAGCACGCTGTCGAGCTGCGAATTGAAGAAGGCCGAATAGCGCGTCTTGCCCAGGACGATGTCGCCCTCGACCGGGGCGAGCCCGTCGACCAGCGCATAATCCCATCCGCCGCGCGCGAGCAGCTGGCCCGACAGATCGGGACGCGCGCGCATCGTCTTGAGCGCGTTGGACTTGTGCCAGTTTGGCGATCCCGGTCCGCCCGCCTCGCGATAATCGGGGTCCCAGCCATTTTGGAGATAGACGATCTGGATGCCCGCATCGCGCGCGACGCCAAGCACCTGCGCGATCTTCGATATCGTCCCCGCGGCGCCGGTTATGTCGAACCCGGCGAGATCGACATAGCCCCCCGGCGAGGCATAGGCGTTCTGCATGTCGATCACGACGACTGCGGTTTCGGACGGCACGACGCGGATCGGCTCGGGCCGCGCAGGCAGCGTGACGGCAGCGGCGCCTGCCGCCGCACTTCCCACCGCTACGCATTGCTCCATGCCGCTTCCTTTCGCAGATGCGAAAGGTGAACCAGCACGAACCGCATCGCAAGAGGCAAGCGCTTGTTTACCTGAGGCCTTGTAAAATGCGAACGGGGGCGGACGTGGTTGCACAAGGATAAGGAATGCGTCCCAGACGAACCGGCATCGACGAGAGACGATCGAGCAGGCTGCGCCATTGGATCGGCTTCACGGCGCTTGCGATGCTGGCCGCATTACTTGCGGTGCTGATGTTCACCGAGCGGGAGGCCGCCGCGGAACGTCGCGCCGGCGAGGCTGCGGACCTGCACGTGCTGAAAATATTGCTGGCGGCGAGCGAGACGCGCTCGGCGGTCCACGAAGCCTTGCGCGGCGAAGGCGGGTATCTGCTCACGGGGGAGTCGATGTTCCTTGCCGCGTATACACAGGGCCGCGAACAGGCGCCGCGGCTGGCGGCGGAACTGCGCAGGCTGACGGAGGGCAATCCGTCGCAGCGCGCCAATCTGGCGCTGATGGATGCGCGACTCGCGGGCTTCCTGGGCGTGCTGCGCGAGACCGCCGATCTGACCGACCAGGGCAAACGCGCAGAGGCGGTGGCGCGGATCAGCGCCGATATGCGCGAACATGATATCGAAGGGCTGCTCAGCGCGATCGCGCGAATCGAGGAGGAGGAACGCCAGCGGCTGGACGCGCGCGAGGCCGCCAGCCAGCACAAGCTGGACCGGATCGAATCGACGCAGCGCGCGGTCTCGGGGCTGGCGCTGCTGTGCCTCGGAGTCAGCGCCGGGACGGGCATCGCATCTTCGCGTGCGCGCGCGGCGACGCTCGATGCGCAGGACCGGCTGCGGCTTGCCGCGACCAGCGACGAACTGACCCAGCTCGCCAATCGCCGCGCACTGTTCGCGGTGCTGGATGCGGAACATGCGCGCGCCACGCGGATCGGCGCGCCGCTGTCGCTGGCGATCATCGACCTCGACCATTTCAAGGCGATCAACGACAGCCTCGGGCACCAGGCGGGCGACACGGTGCTGCGGACCGTCGCCGAGGCGCTGAACGAGGCGACGCGCGCGACCGACGTGCCGGGGCGGCTGGGCGGCGAGGAATTCGGCGTGGTGATGCCCGATACCGACGACCGCGCAGCGGCGATTGCGGCGGAACGCATCCGGGAGCGCGTCGCGGCGCTGCGCTCGCGGCTCCCCGACGGCAACGAAGTGCCGATGACAGTCAGCATCGGCGTTGCGCAACTGATGCCCGGCGAGGACCGCGACACGCTGATGGCCCGTGCCGACGCCGCGCTGTACCGCGCCAAGGAGGAAGGCCGCAACCGGACCCATTTGGCCAGTTGAACGCGGCCTTGTCCGGTTGCGCGCGCGGCGTGGTGTAACATTGCCATAGGGCACCTGGCGCCGTAAGCAACGTCACCCTCGTTCCAGGAATCTCGATGCGCTTCTTCGCCCTCGCGCTCTGCGCTATGCTCTTTCCCGCCGCCGCGCTTGCCCAGTCGGACGCCCCGCCTGCGGGCAAGCTGCCCGATACGGTGACGCCGATCGCCTATCGGCTCGACCTGACGATCCTTCCCGGCCAGCCGCGGTTCAGCGGGCATACCGAGATCGACGTGACGCTGACCAAGCCCGCCGCCGCCTTCTACATGCACGGGCGCGACCTGCATGTGACCAAGGCGACGGCAGTGATCGGCGGGCAGGAAATCCCCGTCACCTTCGCGCAGAAAAGCCCCACCGGCCTTGCCCAGGTCGACTTCGGCAAGACCGTGGCGCCGGGCAAGCTGACGCTCAAATTCGATTATGACGCGGCGTTCGCGGGCAGCCCCGCGGGGCTCTACCATCTCAATATCGAGAAGGAATGGTATAGCTGGACGCAGTTCGAATCGATCGATGCGCGCGCCGCATTCCCCTCGTTCGACGAGCCGGGGTACAAGACCCCGTTCACGGTGTCGCTGACCACCAAGGCGGGCGATGTCGCGATCAGCAACGCGCCCGAATCGGGTACCGAAAAAGTCGGCGACCTGGTCGTCCACCGCTTCATTCCCACCAAGCCGCTGCCGACCTATCTGATCGCGTTCGTCGTCGGGCCGTTCGCGGTCGCCGAGACGGTGGTACCCCCCAGCCCGCAGCGCAAGGAGCCGCTGCCGCTGCGCATCGTCGGCACCAAGCCCAATGCCGACCAGCTCCAATATGCGCTCGACGAATCGGGCAAGATCGTCACGCTGCTGGAGGCCTATTTCGACCAGCCCTTCCCCTATCCCAAGCTCGACCAGATCGGGTCGCCGGTGATGCCGGGCGCGATGGAGAATGCCGGCGCCGACATCTACGGCGACGGCATCCTGTTCCTCGACGAAAGCGCGCCGAGCGAGAACAAGCGTTCGTTCGGGATGATCGTGGCGCATGAATTGTCGCACCAATGGTTTGGCGACCTCGTCACCCCCGCCTGGTGGGACGACCTCTGGCTGAACGAGAGCTTCGCCAACTGGATGGGATACCGCATCGGCAATGAATGGCGCCCCGACCTCAAGATCGGGCTCGACGCGATCGGCGAGGCGTTCGAGGCGATGGACATCGACGCGCTGGCCGCCGGGCGGCCGATCCACGGGCCGATCCCGACCGATGCCGACATCAACGCCGCGTTCGACCAGATCACTTATGGCAAGGGCGGCCAGGTCGTCGGGATGATCGCCGCCTATATGGGCGACACCAAGTTCCGCGACGGCGTGCGGCTGCACATGCAGCGGCACATGCATGGCAATGCGACGACGGACGAATTCTTCGCCTCGCTCGCCGAGGCCGCGAAGGACCCGCGCGTGCTCGCGTCGCTGCGCAGCTTTGTCGACCAGCAGGGCCTGCCCGTCGTCACGCTGCACCGCCAGGGCAATGCGCTGATCGCCAGCCAGATGCGCTACGCCGCTTTCGGCAGCAACGCGCCCGCCGAGAAATGGCTGATCCCGCTATGCCTGCGCCGCGGCCCGACCCAGAGCTGTACGCTGGTCGACATGGCGAGCCAGCCCGTCGCCGCCAACGGCACCGGGCCGATCATGCCCAATGCCGGCGGCTGGGGCTATTACCGCTTCGAACTCGACCCCGCCGACTGGAATGCGCTGATCGCAGCCGGGGCCACGCTGCCCGATGGCGAGGGGCTGGCGCTGAACGACAGCGTATGGGCGTCCTTCTATGCCGGGCGCAGCGGCGTCCTGGCCCCCATTGCGCTGAGCAGGGCGATGGCCGCGCATCCCTCGACCAAGGTGCAGCTCGACAATGGCGAGGAACTGGAGGGGCTGGAGCGGCGCGGGCTGATCTCGGCGGAGGCATTGCCGGCCTATCGGAAGCTGATCGCGTCGATCTATGCCCCGGCGCTGGCGAAGCTGGGCTTCGATCCTGCGCTGGGCAAGAGCGCGGGCGACAGCCCCGACACGCGCGCGCTGCGGTCCGACCTGCTCGGGCTGGTCGCGGGCGCAGGGCATGACCCGGCACTGCGCGCGAAGCTGGCTGCGGCGCTCGATGCCTATCTGGCGGGCGATACCGCGGCGCTGGACCCGCAATATGGGCTGCTCGCGGTCCGCACGACCGTCGAGGACCGGGGTGTCCCGTTCGCCAAGACGCTGGTCGAGGCCGCGCTGGCGTCCTCGAAGCGGGGGCTGCGGGAGGCGGCGTTCCGGGGCCTGTCGGCATCGGGCAATGCCGAGGTCGCGCGCTGGTTCCTCAACGACTTCAAGGACCCGCGCCTGCCGGCGATCCAGCGGCTGTTCACCACCGCGGGCTTCCTGAAGAACTACGCCACGCAGGGGCTGGCGAGCGATTACATGCTCACCAATTTCGACACGTTCGTGAAGGCCGGCGGCGGCGGCGGGATTTTCTCGGGCCGCGCGGCGCAGATGTTCGGCGTGCTGTGCACGATGGAGGCGGCGAGCGCGGTCGATGCCAAGCTGCGCCCGCAACTGGGCAATGACAGCGCGCTCAACCTCGACCGATCGCTCGACGCGATCCGCAATTGCGCGCGGTTCCGCGAGGCGAAGGCGGGTGATGTGAGCGCCGGGGTAATGGCGGCTGCGCGCTGATCCTGCGAGGCCGGGCGCACACGATGCACGCTGTGCCCGGTCAGCGCAGGACGATCCTGCCCGAGTCGCGGCTGAAGGCAACGCCGGTGGCGGCGAACAGTTCGGCGACGAACGCCGCCGGATCGGCGACGCCGCTGTCCAGATAGCTGCGAACCCGCGCGCCCAGCGCCGGATCGCCAGTGGCGGCATCGAACGCCGCCAGCCAATCGGCCTGCGTCACCTTGCCATCGGCGCGGTTGGCATCGATCAGCCCGCGCAGCCAGGTGAAGGCATCCGCCCCGGCTTCGCGCTTGCGCACCGCGCCCTCGGCAGCGAGGAGCAGCACCGCGCCACAGGCATAGTTGGCGCGAGTGTTGCCGCGCGCGGAGGCGCCCGACAGCGCCATGCCCGGCCCATTCTCCCTGATGCAATCGTCCACTTCGCGCTGAAACGCGTCCCGCGCGTCATAGCCCGGCACCAGCCGTTCGAGGGCGCGGACCGCCATCACATCGGCGCTGCCCTCATCGATCCAGGCATCTGCCCGGCGGGCATAGCGGACCGTCTGACCCATCCAGAAATGCGCGCTTTCATGGCCGAGGAACCAGCGCACCCGCTGGAGCACCGCCGGGGTTGCGGCAACGGTCTGCGCGCCTTCGATCTGGAGGACCACCATCGCTTCCAGCACGCTGCCGCCAAGCGACGTCCCCGGTCGCTTGGCGCCGCCCCAGGAGACCAGCGCCATGGGCCTTGCCGCGATACTGGGGCCGAGCCGCGCGCGATACAGCGCGAACAGCCGGGGCGTGAAGGTGTCGAGTTCCGCGCGAATCCAGGGCGGGAGTCCGGGATCGAAGATGCCCGCAAGCGCGGGCGTTTCGATAACGGGTGTGCGCCCGACATAGGCATAGCCGCTCTCGCCGCCCAGATCGCGGCGAAAACGCCCGCGGTGGGCAACGCCCCGATACAGCACGCGCCCGCCGGGTGCCGCAATCTCGATCCTGCCGCCGGCATCGAGCGGCACGCCGTTCAGGTCATCGGGCAGCGCCGCGGCCGCTTCCGCCGATTGCAGCGGATAGATTTCGTAATGGCCGTCATAGACCGCCGCCCCACCCTCCGAAAACAGCAGGAACGGCGAATAATCGGCCCTGAGCGACTGGGCGAAGGGGGTGATGCGAATGCGCACGCGATCGATCGGCCCAGCCCCGACCAGCGAATCGTACCGCCCATGCCGTTCGAGCCGCACGCCGGGCGTCTCGACCCGCCAGCTGGCCAGTCGCCACGATTGCCCCTGGCGGGTGGGCGCGGATCGGACGAAGAACCAGACCGGCGCAGCGCGGGAAAAGCGATAGTCGAGCAGCCAGCTTCCATCGCGCTGGCGGGTGAGGCGCGCGTGATAATCGCGCTTCGCGACGGCGGCGGTGGAGGGCGCTCCCCGGTGTATCGCCGTTGCCGGAGACGCCGCAACCATCGCCGCGCCGAGCAGCGCTGCCCACCGAAAGCTTCGTGACAAGAGGCCTGCCCCCGCGATTGCGTGTTATGTCTATAACACACAATCGCGGGAACGGGCGCCGGCTGTCAAGCCGCCGCCAGCCGGAAATCCTTGTAGCGCGCGCGGATCGCGGTCTTGAGCAGCTTGCCCGTCGCGGTGTGGGGCAGCTCGTCGACGAAATGGACTTCGTCGGGCAGCCACCAGCGCGCGACGTGCTGCGCCAGATAGGCCTGGATCGCCTCGGCGGTCACCTCGCTGCCGGGCTTGCGCACCACCAGCAGGATCGGGCGCTCCTCCCAGCGCGGGTGATACACGCCGATCGCCGCCGCCTCCGCGACGCCCGCACAGCCGACCGCGGCATTTTCCAGCTCGACCGAGCTGATCCACTCACCGCCCGATTTGATGACGTCCTTCGCCCGATCGGTGATCTGCATCGTGCCGTCGGGGTGCAGCACCGCGACGTCGCCGGTATCGAACCAGTTATCGGCATCGACCGCGGGCGCCTCCTCGCCGAAATACTGGCGGATGACCCAGGGGCCGCGGACGTGGAGCCGGCCCGAGCTCTTGCCGTCGCGGGGTAGCACCGCGCCCTCGTCATCGACGACGCGCAGTTCGACGCCGAACGGCACCTTGCCCTGCATCGCGACCTGATCGACCTGTTGCTCGAAGCTGAGATCGTCCCAATCGGCGGAGGGCGCGCCCATCGTGCCGATCGGCGACGTCTCGGTCATCCCCCAGGCATGGTTGACGCGGACGCCCATCCGCATCAGCCGCTCGATCATCGCGCGCGGTGCGGCCGATCCGCCGATCGTCACGATCTTCAGGTGCTGCGGCGCATCGCCGGTCGCATCCATATGCTGGAACATGCCGAACCAGACCGTGGGCACCCCGGCGGAATGCGTGACCTTTTCGCGGTTCATCAGGTCGCAGAGGATTCTGGGCTCGTTGACCGCAGAGAACACGAACTTTGCCCCGACCGCCGCCCCGGCAAAGGGCAGCCCCCAGCCGACCGCGTGGAACATCGGGACGATCGGCATCGCCACCGATTGCGTCGACAGGTCAAACTCCGCCGGCTGTAACTCGGTGATCGCATGGATCACGGTGGAGCGGTGGGTGTAGACGACGCCCTTGGGATTGCCCGTCGTCCCGCTGGTGTAGCAGAGCATGCACGGTTCGCGCTCGTCGCCCTGGACCCAGGCATAGTCGCCGTCCTCGCGCGCGATCAGCGCCTCGAACCCTTGCGCGTCGTCGCCGTCGAAGCAGACATAGTGCGCGATCGTCGGCCATTGGCCGCGCAGCCGGTCGACGATCGGCGCGAACGCCTTATCGTAGAGCAGCACCCGGTCCTCGGCATGGTTGGCGATGAAGGCGAGCTGGTCGTCGAACAGCCGGGGATTGATCGTGTGGATCAGCGCGCCCATCCCGATCGTGCCATACCAGGCGACGAGATGGCGGCTGTGGTTCATCGCCATCGTCGCGACCCGGTCGCCGGGCTTCACCCCCAGCCGCTCCAGCGCCTGCGCCAGCCGCCGCGCGTCGCGGGCGATCCCTGCCCAGTCGGTGCGCGTCTCGCTGCCATCGGCCCAGCGCGTGACGATCTCGCGCGATCCGTGCTCGCGCGCCGCGTGATCGAGCAAGGTGGATACCCGAAGCTCGAAATCCTGCATTCCACCCAGCATATCGCTCTCCAACGCCATTCTTGTTTGGCGAAGAATACCGTTTTTACGGGTGGGAAGTCGAGAGCGCCCTGTGTGTCAAACTATGTGCCGAGCATACCCGGCCTAGGATTGCCTCATGCGGCGGCGGCGAGCGTCACTTCGGGCCTGCCGAATTCGGCGGCGCGGATGCCGGGCAGCGTCCCGATCTTGCCGACAAGCTCTTCGTCGATCAGGAAATTCCGGCCGAGCACGACCTCCGCCTGCCCCGATGCGCCATAGGGCACCCAGAGCCGCACGGTGCTGCGCCCGCCGCGCAGCCCGCCGATCACCTCGGCGATGCGCGGGATCGCGGCGGCATCGTCGACATGGAGGTCGAGCAGCAGGCGGGCCGTCCCCGCCAGCGTCTCGAACGGCTGGACGCGCTTGATCGCGATGCGCGGCGTATCCTCGCCCGGGCGCTTGTCGAGCTCGACGGTGAGAATCGCGCAGCCGCCGGCGCGGGCGACCTCCTCCATTTCCTTCGCGACCGGCTCGTCGAAGCAACTGGTCGGGCATTGCCCGCTGGTGTCGGAAATCGTCGCCATCAGATAGCGATTGCCGCGCGCCGAGGTGCGCCAGCGCGCATCCTCGATCAGCGCGGCGATCGTCGCGCCGACGCGGCCTCCCTCGGGCACCGGAACCTCGCCCAGCGTCGCGATGTCGCGGGCGCCGTGCGTGCGCGCGAGATGCGCGTAGCGATCGAGCGGGTGCGCCGAGAAATAATAGCCGAACGCGTCCTTTTCCGCCGAGGTGCGATCGGCCATCGACCAATGCGCCTTGGCCGAAAGCTGGACCGCGCCGCCGCCGGGTTCGGACTCGCCGAACAGCCCGCCCTGCCCGCTCGTCCGGCTCTCCTGCGTGCGCTGCGCCACCGCCAGCACGGTCTCCGCCGCAGCGAACAGCGCGGCACGATTGGGCTCGATCGCGTCGAACGCCCCCGCCGCGGTCAGCGTCTCGACCTGGCGCTTGTTGAGCAGCCGCGGATCGACGCGCTTGGCGAAATCGTCGACCGAGCGGAAACGGCCATTGGTGTCGCGTTCCTCGACCAGCAATTCCATCGCGCGCTCGCCGACGCCCTTCAGCGCGCCGAGCGCATAGCGGACCGCATAGCCCTCGCCATGCTTCTCGACGTTGAAGTCGGCGAGGCTGAAGTTGATGTCGGGCGGCAGGCATTCGATCCCCAGCCGGCGCATATCGTCGGCGAAGATCGCCAGCTTGTCGGTCTGGTGGATGTCATAGGCCATCGACGCGGCGAAGAATTCGTGCGGGTAATGCGCCTTCAGCCACGCCGTCTGATAGGCGAGCAGCGCATAGGCGGCGGCGTGCGATTTGTTGAAGCCGTAGCCGGCGAACTTGTCGATCAAGTCGAACAGTTCGTTCGCCTTGGCCTGCTTGATCCCGTTCACCCGCGCGCAGCCTTCGACGAAGATCGCGCGCTGGGTGTCCATCTCCGCCTTGATCTTCTTGCCCATCGCGCGGCGGAGCATGTCGGCGCCGCCCAGCGAATAGCCCGCGAGGATCTGCGCGGCCTGCATCACCTGTTCCTGATAGACGAAAATCCCGTAGGTTTCGTTCAGGATCGGCTCGAGCAGGTCGTGCGGATAGATGATCTCCTCGCGCCCCGCCTTGCGGTGGCCGAAGCTGGGGATGTTGTCCATCGGGCCCGGACGATAGAGCGAGACGAGCGCGATGATGTCGCCGAAATTGGTTGGGCGCACCGCGGTCAGCGTGCGGCGCATGCCCTCCGATTCGAGCTGGAACACGCCGACCGTGTCGCCGCGCTGGAGCAGGTCATAGACTTCGTGATCGTCCCATCCGAGCGTGTCGAGATCGACTTCGATCCCGCGGTCGCCGATCAGCTCGACGGCCTTCTTGAGCACCGACAGCGTCTTGAGGCCGAGAAAGTCGAATTTCACCAGGCCGGCGCCCTCGACATATTTCATGTCGAACTGGGTGACGGGCATGTCCGAGCGCGGATCGCGGTACAGCGGGACCAGCTCCGCGAGCGGACGATCGCCGATCACGACGCCCGCCGCGTGGGTCGAGCTGTGGCGCGGCAGCCCCTCCAGCCGCATCGACAGGTCGATCAGGTGGCGGACGCCGGTGTCGGTCTTATACTCGTTGTGAAACTCGCTGACGCCGTTGAGCGTGCGTTCCAGCGTCCAGGGATCGGCGGGGAGGTTCGGGATCTGCTTGGCGAGGCGATCGACCTGGCCATAGCTCATCTGGAGCACGCGCCCGACATCCTTGAGCACCGCGCGCGCCTTCATCGTCCCGAAGGTGATGATCTGCGCGACATGGTCCGACCCGTATTTCTGCTGGACGTAGCGGATGACTTCGCCGCGCCGCGTTTCGCAGAAATCGATGTCGAAGTCGGGCATCGACACGCGTTCGGGGTTGAGGAAGCGTTCGAACAGCAGCCCGAGCTTGAGCGGATCGAGATCGGTGATCGTCAGCACCCAGGCGACGACCGAACCCGCGCCCGAACCACGCCCCGGCCCCACCGGAATATCGTGCGCCTTCGCCCATTTGATGAAGTCGGCGACGATCAGGAAGTAACCGGGGAACCCCATCTGAATGATGACGTCGAGTTCGAATTCGAGCCGCTCGGCATAGAGCCTGCGCTGCTCGGCGTCGGTGATCCCGGCCTTTTCCAGCCGCATGTCGAGCCCCGCCAGCGATTGTTCGCGCAGCATCCGCGCCTCACCCTCGCGGTCACCCGCGAGGCTGGGGAGGATCGGCTTGCGCTTGGGCGCCGACACTGCGCAGCGCTGCGCCACGACCAGCGTGTTCGCGATCGCCTCGGGCAGATCGGCGAACAGCGCGCGCATCTCGGTCGCGGGCTTCATCCAGGCGTCGGGCGAGCTGCGCGGGCGATCGTCGCTGGCGATGTACGACGAATTGGCGATGCACAGCATCGCGTCATGCGCCTCGTGGAAGGTCTCCTCGGCGAAGCAGCACGGATTGGTGCCGACCAGCGGGAGATCGCGGGCATAGGCATAGTCGAGCAGCTTGGCCTCGGCGCGCCCCTCGACTTCGTTCAGGCGGCGGACGATCTCGATATAGAGCCGGTCGGGGAACAGCGCCTCCAGCCGCGCGGCATAGGCCTCCGCCGCGGCGTCCTGCCCCTCGGCATAGAGCCGCGCGAGCCCGCCATCGGCGCCGGCGGTCAGCGCGATCAGCCCGTCGGTGCGCCCCGCCAGCGCCTCGAACGTGACATGCGCGTCTTCCTCGATCGGGCGATCGAGATGCGCCATCGACACGAGGTTGCACAAATTGGTGTAGCCCGCCTCGTCCTGCGCATAGAGCGCGAGCCAGTCGACTTGAGTCGCGACGCCATCGGGCAGGTCGGGGCGCTTGACCGCGAGCAGCGTGCCGACGATCGGCTGGACCCCCGCCTTTTTGCACGCATCGGAAAAGGGCATCGCGGCGTAGAGCCCGTTGCGATCGCTGACCGCGACCGCCGGAAAGCCCAGTTCGCGCGCACGCTTGGCGATCGCCTTGGGCTCGATCGCGCCTTCCAGCATCGTGTAGGAAGAGAAAACCCGAAGCGGTACGAAACCCGAATGCGCCATTCCCGATCCTAGCCGGGTCGAGGGCGATTCGCCAACCGCCCAGCGGCACCGTCCACAGGTTAAAAAATCCTTTTACCGCATACCCGTAGATCGCCGACCCGGTTGCCGCCTTAGCGCACTGTCGCGGATGGGAAGCATCCGGAATGGCGACTCGGGCCGGGGACGGTCACTCTATAGTTAACTCGTTTCATCTATAAATTAGAACGGTTCATCGGGGGATCAGAATTGGGCGCTATTATGGCAATTACAAGGCAGAGGCCGGACAGCGGCCCAACCGCAAAAGATTATGCTGCTTATTCAGCCAGTAACTAGCAAGCGAGTGAAGCCCATGAGTAGCCTATTTCACGGAAGCGCGCTGTGCGAAGTCGATGCCGATGGCAATGTCCCGATGCCCGGCTTCGTTAACGAAGCGCTGGATGCCGACCGCCCCGAATTGCTGGTCGGAAAGCATGAATCGGACGCCTGCCTGGTCGGCTATGACCGGGCGCATCTCGACACGGTCGCCGCGCGCAACGAGCGCCGGCGGCTGGCCGACGAAGCGCGCGGCGAGGATGCGCGCGGCCATTATCGGCGGATGCGACGCAGCTTCGGACTGGTCGGGCGGATGCCGCGCGCCGATGCGACGCTGCGCATCCCGGCGGAAATGCGCCACCTGGGCCGGATCGGCGGGCTGGCACTCTTCCTGGGCGCGGGCGACCGTTTCGAGATATGGAACCCTGACCTCGCGATGCAGAGTGACGATGATCAGGTCCGCGCGCTGGCAGCCTTCACGCTGGACGCCGGCCCCTCCAAGGGAGTGCATTGAGATGGGAATTCTCTGTTCGGTCCTGGGGCATGTCCCCGTCGCGACGCGGCATCAGAACCAGGGGCTGGAATTCAGCGTCTGCCACCATTGCGGGCGCGACCTGATCCACAGCATCGGTGACGGCGACTGGGTCGCGGTCCCCGCCGGGTTTCACGTGGTGTGGCGCGAATTCGGGCGTGCGGGCGACGCCGCGTCGGTGGCGGAGCGGATGGCGACGATCGCCCCCCCGCCGGTGCGCCGCCGCGATCCGCGGAGCGGGCGCCCCCTTCCCCGCCGCGATCCGCGCGGGCGTCCTATAAAGGGCGTAACGACGATGGTCGGCACGCTCGCCAGCCTCGCCCGGCTGATCGGGAGCGAAGACCAGCCCGACATCAGCGTCGTCGAAACCGGCGACCAAGGCGTGATCTGCCTGCCCGGAGCAGGCGGCAACTGATCGGGGCCGCAGCGGCGCGACGCATCGCGCCCGCGGTCCCGTGCGCGGCGGCGGGAGGGTTCCCCCTCCTCCCCCCCGTCGCCGCGCAGCAGGCAGGGGAATGGCGCCTTGCGCCGAGCGGCGCCCGCCATTCCCGCGCCGGTGGCGGGACGCCGCGCCCTGTTGCGTCCCGCCGCCTCAGCGGGGCGTGCTACAGCAGCTTCTCGATATCGCCGGTCAGGTCCTTGGGCGAGGTCGTCGGGGCATAGCGTTCGACCGGGTTGCCCGCGCGATCGACCAGGAATTTGGTGAAGTTCCACTTGATCGACTTTGAGCCCAGCACGCCGGGCGCCCGCTTCTTCAGTTCCTCGAACAGCGGTGCAGCGTCCTCGCCGTTGACGTCGATCTTGGCGAAGACCGGGAAGCTGACATCATAGGTCAGCGAGCAGAAATTGGCGATTTCCTCGGCATCGCCCGGCTCCTGCCCGCCAAACTGGTTGCACGGGAAGCCGAGCACTGCGAAGCCACGCTCGCCATAGGTGCGATGCAGCGCCTCGAGATCGGCATATTGCGGGGTGAAGCCGCATTTCGACGCGGTGTTGACGATCAGCAGCACCTTGCCCGCATAGTCGGCGAGCGTCGTTTCCGCGCCATCGGCGGTGCGGACGGGAATGTCAGTGATCGCCGTCATGCGCGTTCCTCCAGCAAACCGTCATGCAGCCGGACGACACGGTCCATCCGCGCCGCCAGCCGTTCATTATGCGTCGCGATCAGCGCCGCCGATCCCTCGCCGCGCACCAGTTCGAGCAATTGTTCGAGCACCTTGTCCGCGGTCGCTTCGTCGAGATTGCCGGTGGGCTCGTCGGCCAGCACCAGCGCCGGGCGGTTGGCGAGCGCGCGGGCGACCGCGACGCGCTGCTGCTCGCCGCCCGATAGCTGGCTGGGGCGATGCGTCAGCCGCCCGCCCAGCCCCAGCGCGGTCAGCAGCAGGGCGGCACGCGAATCGGCCTCCTTGCGGAGTGCGCCGTGGATCATCTGGGGCAGGACGACATTCTCGAGCGCGTTGAAATCGGGCAGGAGATGGTGAAACTGATAGACGAAGCCCAGGCAATCGCGGCGCACCTCGGTACGCCCGCCCGAGGGAAGCTGCGCCGCCTCCTTGCCCGCGATGCGGATCGATCCCTCGAACCCGCCTTCGAGCAGGCCGACCGCCTGGAGCAGGGTCGACTTGCCCGATCCCGAGGGGCCGAGCAGCCCGACGATTTCGCCCGGCTGGATGGTCAGGTCGACGCCGCGCAGGACGTGGATCGTCGCCTCACCCTGGGTAAAGCTGCGCTTCAGCCCGCGCGTTTCAAGAACCGGATCATTCATAGCGCAACACCTGGACGGGATCGGTGCCCGCAGCTTTCCACGCCGGGTACAGCGTGGCGAGGAAGGTAAAGAGCAAAGCCATCAGGCAGATGCCGATCGTCTCGACCGGATCGGTGCGCGCGGGCAACTCGGTGAGGAAGCGCATCGAGGGGTCCCATACCTGTTGCCCGGTCACCAGCCCGATGAACTGGACGACATTGGCGCGGAAGGTGATGAACAGATAGCCGAGCACCCCGCCCGCCGCGACGCCCAATGCGCCGATCGTCACGCCGACGGTGACGAAGATGCGCATCAGCCCGCCGCGCGTGGCGCCCATCGTGCGTAGCACCGCGATGTCGCGCGTCTTCGAGCGGACGAGCATGATCAGCGACGAGACGATGTTGAACGCCGCGACGATCAGGATGATCGACAGCACCGTGAACGACACGATCCGATCGACCGCCAGCGCCTCGAACAGTTCGCGGTTCATCATCCGCCAATCGGTGATCTGGCCGCGATCGCCGACCTTGTCGTTGAGCGGGGCGATGATCCGCTCGACATGATCGGGATCATTGGTGTCGATCTCGATCATGCTCACCGCGTCGCCGAGGAGCAGAAGCGTCTGCGCGTCCTCGATCGGCATGACGATGAAGATCTTGTCGAAATCATAGATGCCGAGCTCGAAGATCGTCGCCACCCGATATTGGACGATCCGGGGCATCGTCCCGAACACCGTCGCCGACCCTTGCGGGTTGATGATCGAGATGCTGCTGCCGATCGTCGCGCCGAGCGATTCGGCGAGGCGCGATCCGATCGCGATTTCCTCGCCGCCGGGCTTCAGGCTGTTGAGCGACCCGAGCACTTCCTTGCCCTTCATCGCCGGGTTGGTGCGGATGTCCTCGACGCGCATCCCCCGAACCTGCGCGAATTCGACGCGGCCGTTGAAGCTGGCGAACAGCGGCTGTTCGATCAGCGGCGTAGCGCTGGTGACCCCCGGCGTCGCGCGCACCTCCGCGACGATCTGGCGCCAGTCGCGGAGCTGGCCGCCATAGCCCTGGATCACGGCATGGCCGTTCAGCCCGGTGATCTTGTCGAACAATTCCGCCCGGAAGCCGTTCATCACGCTCATCACGACGATCAGCGCGGCGACGCCGAGCATGACCGCGACCAGGCTGAACCCCGCGACGACGGCGATGAACGCCTCGCTCCGGCCCGGAAGAAGATAGCGGCGGGCGATCATCCGCTCGTAGCGCGAGAGAAACATGCGAACCGGTGCCCTGATGGAGTGCTCGCGCCGCTCTAGGCCAAGCGGCACCGCGCTGGCAATGCGCGAGCGGGATTGCGCGTCGCTGCTGGAATGTTGCCGATTCAACACAGGGTGCGACCAATCTGCGCAGCACCCTCCCAAAGCCGGTGACAAACGCGCCCGCCCGCCCTAGCAAAACCCTTGTCGAAACGCAGGCAAAGGCCGTGGTTCGGGGAGGGCTTCAGTCCCGCTCGTAGGCAAGTACGAGTGTGTGGGCAAAGCCTGACAAAGGGGGCTGACGAGCATTCGTCACGCAGGCGACCGGGCTGGCAACAGTCCGGTCGTTTGCGTTTCCGGACCCGCGCGTGAGGGGACACTCTGACAGGAAAAAGAAAGGGAGGCGGTGCGGGCTCCGCCTCCCTTCCCGTTTCGGACCGGGCGGGGGCATGTTCTCCCCCACCCGGCCCGCCAACCTCCCCCGGCCATGGCGAGAGGCTAGCCGCTGGGACGATCAGAACGATTTGCTGACCGTCAAACCATAGGTGCGGGGATCGCCGGGCTGGCCGACGATGAGCCCGGTGCTGCCCGACTGGGTGGAGAGCAGCTCGAAATATTGCTGGTCGAAGGCGTTGCGGACCCAGGCGAACAGGTTGAAATCGTCCTTGCGATACCCCGCGCGGAAGTTCGACAGCGAATAGCCCTCGATCCAGGTATAGGCCGAAGCCGACGGGTTGGACGAGAAGCGCGAGCGATAACTGCCGTCATAGCCGAAATAGACCTGGCCCCCATTGGCGACGGGCGCGTTGACTTCGCCGCCGAACGACAGCGACCATTTGGAGATGCCGGGCAGGACCTGGCCCGAAATGTCGCACGACGCCGGACTCGCGCTGCCACCCGACAATTCGGGGGGGCATGGCGCGTTGGTGAACTTGCGATAGGTGGCGTCGGTATAGGCGGCGTTGAAATAGACATTGCCGCGCTGGCTGGGACGGAAGCTCGAATCCAGCTCGAACCCGCGCGACCGCACCTTGCCCGCATTGGCGAGATAGCCGCGAATCACGTTGATCGCGTTGTTGTTCACCGTCGCCTGGTAATCGGTGATCTCGGTCCAATAGCCCGCCAGATTGACCGTCAGCCGCCGGTCGAGGAACTGGGTCTTCAGCCCGATCTCGAAATGGTCGACCTTTTCGGGCTTCACCGTCTGGGTCGACAGGTCGACACCCGTGCTGGTCGAGTTCAGCGGCAGGCCCGACAGATTGATGCCGCCCGATTTGAAGCTGCGCGCATAGGTCGCATAGCTGTGGATGTCGGGGCTGAAGTCATAGGACAGCGTGACGTCGCCCGACACGTTCCAGTCGCTGAACGCCGGGCTGTAGCGCTGCGGCGCGAGCGTGTTGATCTGGTTCTGGAACGTCGTCCGCGCCGCGCCGACGGGCTTCGCCGCGAGCAGCGCGGCGACATTGTCCGCCGTCGCGACGAAATCATACTGGCTGTTATGGATGCTGACGACCGATTCGTAGAAGCCCGACTTCTTGTCGTAATTCACGCGCAGCCCGGGCTGGAGATGCAGCCCGCCCGCGACTTCCCAATTGAGCTTGCCGAACACCGCGAAGCTGGTGTTGTCGAAGCTGATCGTGTTGGTCGAGGTCAGGCCGTTGAGCACGTTGGGGTTCAGCGCATCGCTGCCCGACAACAGCCAGCGGCTCGCCGCCGACCCTTGCACCTGCGATCCCTGGGTGTGGATCGTCTGGTGGAAGAGGAACGCGCCGACTGTATAGTCGAGCGTGTTCGCGCCATTCGACGCCAGCCGCAGCTCCTGCGAATATTGCTTCTGCTGCGACGGGTTCTGCGAGACCGTGGTGACCGGCAGCCCGGTGAAATCGCGATCATTCTGTGGCTGCCAGTCCCAATAGCGCCACGCGCTGACCGACGTCAGCGTCGCTGGCCCCAGATCCCAATTGGCGACGAGCGACGCACCGCCGACTTCCTGCCGCGAATTGATGCTGGCATCGAGATCGGTGACGCGGTCGAACGGGTTGGTGCTCGGCGGGGTATAGTTCAGCGCCGTCGCGAGCGCGGCATATTGGCGGTTGGTCGCGCGCTGGGTGGCGCCGACTCGGGCGTAATATTGGACGCAGCAATCGGGGCTCTGGATATTGACGTCACCCGACAGCGTGATGTCGATCGCGTCATTGGGCTTCCACAATGCCTGGCCGCGCACGCCGATGTTGCGCTGGCGATGCAGATACTCGCCGCTGGTCTCGTTATAGATCGTGCCCTTGCGCGTCGTGCCCGAGGTCGAGATGCGCACCGCGACCTGATCGCTCAGTGGGCCGGACACCGAGGATTTGGCCTGGATGAAATTATAATTGCCCCCGCTCAGCTCGATCTTCGCCTCGGGCGTGAAGCTGGGCGCGCGGGTGGTGATGTTGAGTGCGCCGGCAGTGGTATTCTTGCCGTACAGCGTGCCCTGCGGCCCGCGCAGCACCTCGACGCGCTCGACATCGACGAAATCGAAGGTCGAGGCGCCGATGCGGCCGATATAGACGCCGTCGACATAGAAGCCGACGCCCTGCTCGATCCCGTCATTGGTCAACCCGAACGGCGCGCCGAGCCCACGGATGTTGATCGCCGAGTTGCGCGGATTGCTCGAATAGAATTGCAGCGACGGCTGGAGCTGCTGGAGCCGGTTGACGTTGAACGCGCCGCTATCGGCCAGCGTCTCGCCGCTCAGCACCGACAGCGCGATCGGCACGTCCTGCACCCGCTCCTCGCGGCGGCGGGCAGTCACGACGATGTCGTTGCGGTCCTGCACCGCCGGCGCCTGTTGCGCGTCGGGATCGTCGTTGGCGCCGTCGGTCGCGACCATGACGGGCGGGTCGAGGCGGGGCGCGGCGATGGCGGACGGCGAGGCGCCGGCGAGGAGCAGCAGCGACAGCGAGGCAAGACTCATGGGGTTCCCCTTTGTTGATGCGTTTAATCTCCACTGTTTTGGGGGACATTGGCCAGCAAGCGAATGTTTAGGCGTCCCTAGCGCGCATTGCCGGTCGCGCGCGGAACCATTCCGGGCGCCCTTGAAAGCGCCAATGGAGTTCCCAAATCTGACTCAGCGCGGCGCCCCGACGGGGCCGCGCTCAGAGTGCCGCGGCAGCTCCGGGCACTCGATTTTGGACGTTCAACTTGCTCATTGGAGGATTTGACATGCGTCAGTTCGATTTCACGCCCTTCCGCCGCTCGACGATCGGGTTCGACCGGCTGTTCGACTTGCTCGAAGCCAGCGCCCGTCAGGCGGGCAGCGAGAATTATCCCCCGTTCAACCTCGAGCGCATCGCCGAGGATCGCTATCGCATCACGCTGGCGGTGGCGGGGTTCAAGCCCGACGAGATCGAAGTCACGGCACAGCAGAACCTGCTGCTCGTCACCGGCAAGAAGCGCGAGGAGAACGAGAATAACCAGGGCGCGTACCTGCATCTCGGCATCGCCAACCGCAGCTTCGAACGCCGTTTCGAACTCGCCGACTTCGTCCGCGTCGAAAGTGCCGATCTTGCCGACGGCCTGCTCGTGATCGCGCTGGTCCGCGAGGTGCCCGACGCGATGAAGCCGCGCAAGATCGCCGTCAACGCGGGCAGCCAGCCGATCGCGATCGATCACCGCAACGCGGCATAACGCCTGATACGGCTCGCGACGCTTTCCTCCCTTTGGGCGTCGCAGCAGGGGCGCTCGGGTTTCGGCCCGGGCGCCTCTTGGTTTTTTAGCGAGGGATGACGGCGGGGTGATCCACCCGACACCGTTCGCCCTGAGCTTGTCGAAGGGCAGTGAGACTCACCGTGCTTCGACAGGCTCAGCACGAACGGGTTTGTTGTTCGTGGCCGTGCCTTAAACCAGCCGGCTCTGCTTGACCGCCGCTTCGATGAAGCTGGCGAACAGCGGGTGCGGGCTGAAGGGCTTGGACTTGAGCTCGGGGTGGAACTGGACGCCGACGAACCAGGGGTGGTCGGGCCGCTCGACGATTTCGGGCAGCGAACCGTCGGGCGACATGCCCGAGAAGACCAGCCCGCCGCGCTCCAGCACGTCCTTGTAATGGGTGTTCACTTCATAGCGATGGCGATGCCGTTCGCTGATGTCGGTCTCGCCATAGATCGTCGAGACGACGCTGTTACCCGACAGCCGCGCCGGATAGGCGCCCAGCCGCATCGTGCCGCCCAGGTCGCCGCCCTCTTCACGCTTCTGGAGGCCCGCGGTGGTCATCCATTCGGTGATCATGCCGACCACCGGCTCTTCGGTCGGGCCGAATTCGGTGGTGGAGGCATCGGCGACGCCCTGATCGCGGGCGCCCTCGATACAGGCCATCTGCATCCCCAGGCAGATGCCGAAGAACGGCACGCCGCGTTCGCGCGCAAATCGCACCCCCGCGATCTTGCCCTCGCTGCCGCGCTCGCCGAACCCGCCGGGGACGAGGATGCCGTGCATCGGCTCGAGCTTGGCGGCGACTTCCTGCTCGCTCTGCTCGAACAATTCGGCGTCGATCCAGCGGATATTGACCTTCACCCGATTGGCGATGCCGCCATGGACGAGCGCCTCGTGCAGCGACTTATAGGCATCGGGGACGCCCATATATTTGCCGACCACCCCGATCGTGACTTCGCCCTCGGGATTTTCCAGGCGGCGCATGATGTCCTCCCAGCGATCGAGCGCGGGCGGCTCGCCGGGATCGATACCGAAGGCGCGCAGCACTTCCGAATCCAGTCCCTCGCGGTGATACTGCATCGGCACGGCATAAATGCTCTTCGCATCCAGCGCGGGGATGACCGCGGCGGGCGGCACGTTGCAGAATTGCGCGATCTTGGCGCGATCGCCGGCGGGCAGCGGGCGTTCCGAGCGGCAGACGAGCACGTCGGGCTGGACGCCCAGCGCCGCCAGTTCGCGCACGCTATGCTGGGTCGGCTTGGTCTTCAGCTCGCCCGCGGCCGAGATGTAAGGGACCAGCGTGACGTGGATGCTCACCGTCTGGCCGCGGCCCAGGTCGTTGCGGAGCTGGCGAATCGCCTCGATAAAGGGCAGCGACTCGATGTCGCCCACCGTCCCGCCGATCTCGCACAGCACGAAATCGAGGTCTTCGGTCTCGGCCTGGGCAAACGCCTTGATCGCGTCGGTGACGTGCGGGATCACCTGGACGGTGGCGCCCAGATAGTCGCCGCGCCGCTCGCGCTCGATGATCGTCTTGTAGATCCGCCCCGAGGTGACGTTGTCCGACTGGCGCGACGCGACTCCGGTGAACCGCTCATAATGGCCGAGGTCGAGATCGGTCTCGGCGCCGTCATCTGTGACATAGACCTCACCATGTTGGTGCGGCGACATCGTGCCGGGGTCGACGTTGAGATAGGGATCGAACTTGCGGATGCGGACTCGATAGCCTCGGGCCTGGAGCAACGCCGCGAGGCTTGCCGCCATCAGACCCTTGCCCAGCGAGGAGACCACGCCGCCGGTGATGAAAATATACCGCGCCATGGGAGAAAACGCCTAGCGTGAGAATGCGCGCGCCGACAAGCGCGCGAATCCAAATTAATGGTAAAACGCCCGTTGACCGGGCGGAAGCGAGGGCTTCGCGCGATTACTGCGCGAGCGGAACCGCGCCGTTACCCGTTTCGGCGGGAGCCGCGGCAGCCGGTGCAGCGGGTGCGGCGCTGTTGCCGACCGCGAAGGGCACCGCGGGCGCGGACGTGGGCGAGGTCACCGGCGCCACGGGCGCGCGCTGAAGCGAGGTGTCGATCGTCGTCGAGTGGCGCGTCGCCGCGATCACCGCGAGCAGGATACTCATCCCGATGAACATCGCCGCGAGGATCGAGGTCAGCCGAGTGAGGAAATCCGCCGCCCCCCGCGCCGACATCAGCCCCGACGGGCTGCCGCCAGTGGTGAGGCCGCCGCCTTCCGAGCGCTGCATGAGAATCACCACGACCAGAAGGCCTGCGATGATAGCGTGGACGACGAGCAGAAAAGTGAACATCAACACCCGACCTGTTTGGGAAAGCGGCGACATAGGCGACCGGCGCCCCCGGATCAACCGGCAAGCCGCCCCGGGACGCCCCGGCGCCCTTCAAACAAAACTGAAACATTTCGCCAACGCACTGAAACCCGCGGCCCTCGGCTGCGTTTTGATCTACAACCGGCCCGTGCCGGGGTCGTAACGGATGAGTAAATTTGCCGTGAACGCGATACCTGACCCATCGCTATCCTCTTGGAAGCAAACGCTTATTGATTATGTACGGTCAGGAGAGCCCGATCTTACGAACCGCCAGATGGCGCTTTTGATGCTGGTATATCTGGAACCGGGCCCTCATACGGTGCGCGGATTGGCGCGCGCATTGAACGTTTCCAAACCTGTAGTAACCCGCGCCTTGAATAGGCTAGGCACGCTCGGCTATCTGCGCCGGCAGCGCGATGACACGGACAAGCGTAACATCTTCGTCGCGCGCACCGCAGAAGGGGCAGAGTTTCTTGCAGAGTTCGGGCATTTCCTCGCTGGCGAATCCATCGGCGAGCCCCATCGGCAACGGGCCAGCGCGTAAGCGCTTTGCCCTGTCGGGCCGCTCGCCCGTGATCGACCCGCGGCGCGATGCGGTGCGGCGCGACCTCGCCGATGTCCGCCTCGCCGACCGCGTGTTCGCGCCGCATTACGCCGCGCCGATGCCGCGCGTGGTGACTGCACAAACCGTGCTGCGCGCGGGTCCGCAGCGCGATTCGGCCGGGCTGACCGACCTCGTAATCGGCGATGTATTCGAAGTGCTCGAACTCGCCGGTACCCATGCCTGGGGCGTCGCGCCCGGCCCGGGCCTGGTCGGCTATATCGACGCCGGCGCGTTGGGGACGTCGGCATGACCGCACGGGTGTTCATCGACGGTGCCGTCGGCACCACCGGGCTTGAGATTCGCGAACGGCTGGAAGGACGGCCGGGGATCGAGCCGATCATTCTGGCCGATTCGGACCGCAAGGACCCGCGCAAGCGCGAGGATGCGCTCAATTCCTCCGATTTCGTGATCCTGTGCCTACCCGACGATGCGGCACGCGAAGCCGTGGCGATGATCCGCAACAGCCATGTCCGCGTGATCGACGCATCGACCGCGCACCGCGTCGCGCCCGACTGGGTCTATGGCTTTGCCGAGCTGGAGCCCGGCCAGGCGGCGGCGATCGCCGACGCTGCGCGCGTCAGCAACCCCGGCTGCTACCCCACCGGCTTCCTCGCGCTGGTCCGCCCGCTCGTCCGTGCCGGGCTGGTGCCGCACGACTTTCCGTTCAGCGTCAACGCCGTCTCGGGCTATTCGGGCGGCGGCAAGTCGATGATCGCCGAGTTCGAGGACAGCGACGCCGCCGATTTCACCCAGACGGCGTTTCGCGGCTATGGCCTCGGCCTTGCCCACAAGCATGTGCCCGAGATGCAGAAGCATGCCCGGATCGAGCATCCGCCGATCTTCATGCCCGCGGTCGTCCGCACTTATCGCGGGATGGTCGTCGAGGTGCCCCTGCCCCTCCACAGCTTCACGCGCCGCCCGTCGATCGAGGCGATCGAGAACGCGCTGCGCGATGCGTATAAGGACAGCCCGCTGGTGCGCGTCCTGCCCGCCGACGTGTCCGCGGTGTCGATCGAGGAAGATGCCGGCACCGACCGGCTGAGCCTGCGCGTGTTCGGCAATGCCGAGCGTGGCCAGGCGCGGCTGGTCGCGACGCTCGATAATCTGGGCAAGGGCGCGGCGGGCGCGGCGGTCCAGAATCTGAACATCATGGCCGGGCTCGATCCCGTCGCGGGGCTGGTGCTTTAGCCCAGCCGAGGACGGCGGGCGCTTGATCTTTGTCGCCCGATGGTGTCGAGCGTGCGCGCACCAGAGGAAAGGCGAACGATGCTCCAACCCGTCGGCAAACTGCTTTTGTTCGGAGCCACCGGCGATCTCGCGCAGCGGATGCTGTTGCCGTCGCTGTTCGCGCTCCATGCAGACGGACTGCTTCCCAAGGGACTGACGATCACCGGCACCGCGCGTTCGGACCATGACGATTCCGGATTTCGCGCCTTTGCCCGGCACTCGCTGGAAGAGTTCCTTCCGGACGACCTGAAGGACGACAGCGTTGTCGAAAGCTTTCTGCAACGGCTCGACTATCAGCCGCTCGACGCATCGACGCTGGAAGGGTTCGACGCGCTGAAGCAGAAGCTCGGCGATATTTCGAACGGGATGGCGATATTCCTGTCGACCGCGCCGTGGCTGTTCGGCCCGACGATCCAGGGCCTGCAATCGGCGGGGCTGGCCGGCGAGAATGTCCGCATCGGGCTGGAGAAGCCGCTGGGCCGCGACCTCGACTCCAGCCGCGAGATCAACGACCTCGTCGCCGCGGCCTTTCCCGAGGACCGCACCTTCCGCATCGACCATTATCTGGGCAAGGAAACCGTCCAGAACATCCTGGCGCTGCGTTTCGGCAATTCGCTGTTCGAACCGGTATGGAACGCGCAGGGGATCGACCATGTCCAGATCACCGTCTCCGAGACGGTCGGGTTGGAGGGGCGCGCGGGATTCTACAACGATACCGGCGCGCTGCGCGACATGGTGCAGAACCATATGCTCCAGCTCGTCGCGCTGATCGCGATGGAGCCCCCCGCCCGCTTCGACGGCACCGCGATTCGCGACGAGAAGGTCAAGGTGCTGCGGTCGCTGCGCAAGATCGAAGGGGCGGACACCGCGCAACTCACCGTCACCGGCCAATATGGCGGCGGCGCGGTGAAGGGCCAGATCGTGCGCGATTATGCCACCGACCTGGAAAAGCCGTCGAACACCGAGACGTTCGTCGCGATCAAGGCGCATGTCGACAATTGGCGCTGGCACGGCGTCCCCTTCTACCTGCGCACCGGCAAAAGGCTGGCCGAGCGGCGGTCGGAGATCGTGGTCCAGTTCAAGCCGGTGCCGCATTCGATCTTCGCCGAGCGCGGCGGTTCGCTGAAGCCCAATACGCTGGTGATCCGCCTCCAGCCCGAGGAATATGTCCGGCTGCTGGTGATGGCCAAGCAGCCCGGGCTCGATCGCGAAGGCGTGCGGCTGCGCGAAGTGCCGCTGAACCTCAGCCTCGAGAACGAGTTCGCCGGGACGCGCCGCCGCATCGCCTATGAGCGGCTGCTGCTCGATTTGATCGAAGGCGATCCCACGCTGTTCGTCCGCCGCGACGAAGTCGAGGCGCAGTGGGAATGGGTCGACGGCATCCGCAAGGGATGGGAAACCCAGGACACCAAGCCCAAGCCCTATGCCTCGGGAAGCTGGGGGCCGTCCGCATCGGTCGCGCTGACCGAACGCGACGGCGTGACGTGGAACGAATAGCGGCGCCCGCCCATATATCCCCCATATACCCTGCCGAATTTCCAAGGAGCTAGAATGACGACCGAAATCGAATGGTGGGACTATGACGATGCCGACGAGATGGCAGCGGCCGTCGCAGGTGACGTTCAGTTCATCATCGAAAGCGCACTCGATGCGCGCGGCGCGGCAGTCGTCGCGCTGGCGGGGGGCAAGACCCCGCTGCCGATCTACGAGAAGCTCGCCAAGGCGAAGCTCGACTGGAAGAGGGTGACGATCGTCCCCGGCGACGATCGCATGGTCCCGCTGGGCGATCCGCTGTCGAACGTGACCGCGATCGGCAAGATCTTCATCCCCAAGGGCGCGCGGGTGATCCCGTTGGTCAGCGCGACGATCGCCGATTACAAGGCGGCGGGCCGCTCCGCCGACGCGCTGCTCCAGGACATGCACTGGCCGCTCGACCTTTGCCTGCTGGGCGTAGGCGGCGACGGCCATGCCGCGTCGATCTTCCCCGGCCCCGATTATGACGAGGCGCTCAACGGCCCCAAGGAGCGCCGCGCGCTGGGCGTGATGCCCGATCCGCTCCCGCCCGAGGCGCCGGTCGCGCGCGTGACGCTGAGCCGCGCCGCAATCGTCAGCGCCCGCGCGCTGATGATCGCCGTCACCGGCCAGGCCAAGCGCGACGTGCTTGAGGCCGCCATCGAACAGGGCGCTTCCTCCCCCTACCCCGTCGGCCGCATCCTTGCCGATGTCGAGCTGCCGATCGACATTCACTGGGCGGCATGAGCCCGTCACCCTCATCCTTCCCATCGCGTCGGAAAGGTGAGGGTCGCCACCGCTACAAGAGTTAAAGACATGGCCCTGCATCCCGAAATCGCCGCCGTCACCGATCGCATCCTCGAACGGTCGAAGGCGCGCCGCGCCGCCTATCTCGACCTGATCCGTCGCGAGCTGGAATCGGGCAACGACCGGCCCAAGCTGGGCTGCGCCAATCTGGCGCATGCCTATGCCGGCACCGACGAGCAGCGTGACCGGATGAAGGACGGGCGCGCGATGAACATCGGCATCGTCACCGCGTACAACGACATGCTGTCGGCGCACGCGACCTATTATCGCTACCCCGAGCAGATGAAGGTCTGGGCGCTCGAAGTCGGCGCGACGGCACAGGTGGCGGGCGGCGTCCCCGCGATGTGCGACGGCGTGACACAGGGATACCAGGGGATGGAGCTGTCGCTGTTCAGCCGCGACACGATCGCGCTGTCCACCGCCGTCTCGCTCAGCCACCGCGTGTTCGAAGGCGCGGCGCTGCTCGGCATTTGCGACAAGATCGTGCCGGGGCTGCTGATGGGCGCGCTGCGTTTCGGCCATCTGCCGATGGTGCTGGTGCCCGGCGGGCCGATGCGCTCCGGCCTGCCCAACAAGGAAAAAGCCGCGGTTCGCGAACGCTATGCCGAGGGCAAGGCGAGCCGCGAGGAACTGCTCGAGGCCGAGATCGCCGCCTATCACGGCAAGGGCACCTGCACCTTCTACGGCACCGCCAATTCGAACCAGATGATGATGGAGGCGATGGGCCTCCACGTCCCCGGTGCCGCCTTCGCCAATCCGGGGACCAAGCTGCGCCAGGAGCTGACGCGCACCGCGGTCCACCGGCTGACCGAGATCGGCTGGAACGGCGACGATTACCGCCCGATCGGGCATATCGTCGACGAGCGCGCGGTGGTGAATGCCGCGATCGCGTTGCTGTCGACGGGCGGATCGACCAACCATTTGATCCACTTGCCCGCGATCGCGCGGTCGGCTGGGATCATCATCGACTGGGAGGATTTCGACCGGCTGTCGCGCGCCGTGCCGCTGCTCACCCGCGTCTATCCGAACGGATCGGCGGACGTGAACGGGTTCGAGGATGCCGGCGGCCCCGGCTTCGTGATCCGCGAATTGCTCGGCGCCGGGCTGATGCACGGCGACACGCTGACCTTCGCCAAGGAAGGTATGGCCGCCTATGGCCGCAAGCCGGCGATCGAGGGCGACGCGCTGGTGTGGCACGACCATCCCGAACAGAGCGGCGACGACAGCATCGTCCGCACCGTCGCCAACCCCTTCTCGCCCGAAGGCGGCTTCCGCATGGTCCATGGCAATATGGGCCGCGCGTGCATCAAGGTGTCCGCGGTCGACCCCGATCGCTGGGTGATCGAAGCGCCCGCGCGCGTGTTTTCGGACCAGCAGGCGGTGCAGGACGCATTCAAGGCGGGTGAGCTCGACCGCGACGTCGTGGTCGTCGTGCGGTTCCAGGGGCCGCGCGCCAACGGCATGCCCGAATTGCACAAGCTGACCCCGCCGCTGGGCGTGCTCCAGAACAAGGGCTTCCGCGTCGCGCTCGTCACCGATGGGCGGATGTCGGGGGCCAGCGGCAAGGTGCCCGCGGCGATCCATCTCTCGCCCGAGGCGCTGGGCGGCGGCCCGATCGGCAAGCTGCGCGACGGCGATATCGTCCGGCTCGATGCCGAGGCCGGGGTGCTGGAGGCACTGGTCGACCCCGCCGAATGGGCCGCACGCGACCTCGCCGTGGCGCCACCCGCGGCGATCGGCACCGGGCGCGAGCTGTTCGCGATGCTGCGCAACCATGCCAGCGAAGCCGAACTCGGCGGATCGGCGATGCTGGCCGAAGCGGGGCTGTAACCGCCGCCGGTCGCGGCGGGACGGATTGCAAAGCGTTTGCGGCAGGTTTCGCCGCAGGACCGGCAGTGGGTCCTTTACAACGCCGCGTTGGGCGGGAAGAAGAGCGGGGCCGGACTGTCAGCGTTGACAGCCAGCCCGGCGGGAGAGGACACGTAGAACGCATGGAAGTTGTCGCAGTCGACATCGGCGGAACCCACGCTCGCTTCGCAATTGCGGAAGTGGCCAAGGGCCGCGTCGTTTCGATGGCCGAGCCCATGACCCAGAAGGTCGCCGACCATCCGAGCCTCCAGCTCGCCTGGCAGGCGTTCGGCGCGTCGCTCGACCGGCCGCTGCCGCGCGCGGCGGCGATCGCGCTGGCGTCGCCGATCAACGGCGAGCTGATCAAGCTGACCAACAACCCCTGGATCATCCGCCCGCCACTGATCCCGCAGCGGCTGGGCGCCGATACCTGGACGCTCGTCAATGATTTCGCGGCGATCGGCCATGCCGTCGCCCAGCTTGAGGAAGATTCCTTCGTCCATCTGTGCGGGCCCGACACGCCGCTGCCGGATCGCGGGTCGATCACCGTCTGCGGCCCCGGCACCGGGCTGGGCGTCGCGCAGGTTTTCCGCCACCGCCACGGCTATGACATCATCGCGACCGAGGGCGGGCATGTCGATTTCGCGCCGCTTGATCCGATCGAGGACGCATTCGTCCGGCGGCTGCGCAAGACGTTCAACCGCGTCTCGACCGAGCGGATCGCCGCGGGTCCGGCGATCGTCGCGATCTATGAGACGCTGGCCGAGCTTGAGAAGCGCGCCATCCCGCGGCTGGACGACAAGCAGGTGTGGCAGCTCGCGCTGGAGGGCACCGACAGCCTCGCCGTCGCGGCGATGGACCGGTTCTGCCTCAGCCTCGGCGCGATCGCGGGCGACCTGGCGCTGACCCATGGGCCCACCGGCGTGGTGATTGCCGGCGGTCTGGGGTTGCGCTTGAAGGACCATCTGCTGCAATCGGGATTTGGCGAGCGTTTCGTTGCCAAGGGCCGGTTCCGGAACCTGATGGCATCGATTCCCGTCAAGCTCATCACGCATCCGCAGCCGGGGCTCTATGGCGCCGCCGCCGCGTTCGCGCAGGAACATGCCCAGGAGGCCTAAGTGACGACCATCGAGACGATCATGCGCACCAGCCCGGTGATCCCCGTGCTGGTGATCGAGGACGCCGCCACCGCGCGCCCGCTGGCCGAGGCGCTGGTCAAGGGCGGCCTGCGTGTGCTCGAAGTCACGATGCGCACCGGCGCCGCGCTGGAGGCGATGGCCGAGATGCAGAAGGTCCCCGGCGCGATCGTCGGCGCGGGCACCGTCGTCAACGGCGCGCAGTTCAAGCAGGTGATGGACGCCGGCGCCGAGTTCATCGTCTCGCCGGGGCTGACCGAGCGGCTGGCCGACCCGATCATCGCCAGCGGCGTCCCGTTCCTCCCCGGCACCGCGACCGCGGGCGACATCATGCGCGGGCTCGACCTGGGCCTCGAATATTTCAAATTCTTCCCCGCCGAGACCTCGGGCGGGTTGAAGGCGCTCAAGGCCCTCGCCGCGCCCTTCTACCAGGCGAAATTCTGCCCCACCGGCGGCATCACGCTGGCGAGCGCGCCGGAGTGGCTGAGCTTCGGGCCGGTGCTGTGCGTTGGCGGAAGCTGGATCGCTACGGGGTCGATGGACGAGGTGGAGGCGAAGGCTCGGGCTGCGGCTGGGCTGGGGGCGTAAAGTCCTTCCTTGCCTGAGGTCCCGGCTTTCGCCGGGATGACGGTTTGTGGATGCGTCATCCCGGCGAAAGCCGGGACCTCAGGCGACTCTACTCCCAAACCTCCCCAAACAAATCCCGCCACTCCGGATTGGTCTCCTCGATCAGCGCGATCTTCCACGCGCGCCGCCACTCCTTGAGCCGCTTCTCACGAACAATCGCGTCGTCGATCGAGTCATGCGGCTCGGCGAGTACGAGCCGGGTGAGATTGTACCGGGCGCAGAAGCTGGAGCCCTTGCCCTCGCGATGCTGCTGCACGCGCTGGTTGAGCGCCGCGGTGACGCCGATGTAGAGCACCCCGCGCGGCTTGTTGGTCATGATGTAGGTCCAGCCGGGCAAGTGCGGTCCTTCCTCTCCTGAGGTCCCGGCTTTCGCCGGGATGACGCCCCCCGCCCGTCATCCCGGCGAAAGCCGGGACCTCAGGCGATTAAGCCTACATCTCACCCCTAGCCCGCCGCAGCGCGTACCATTTCTGCACGTTCGCATTATGCTGTTCCAGCGTGTCGGCGAACACGTGCCCGCCGCTGCCGTCCGCGACGAAATAGAGCGCGGTCGATTGCGCCGGGTCGAGCACTGCGTCGATGCTCGCCCGCCCCGGATTGGCGATCGGCCCGGCGGGCAGGCCGGTCATCGCATAGGTGTTATAGGCATTCACCGCGCGCACTTCGGACTGGAGGATGCGGCGGCCCAGCGGCTTGCCCTTGGTGATCGGATAGATGATCGTCGGGTCGGCCTGGAGCATCATATTCTGCCGCAGCCGGTTCGAATAGACCGCGGCGACCGTCCGGCGCTCCTCCGGCTTGCCGGTCTCCTTCTCGACGATCGAGGCGAGGATCAGCGCTTCCTGCGGGGTCTTCACGGCGATGCCGGGCTTGCGCGCTTCCCATGCCTTGGCGAGATAGTCGGTCATCGCCTTCTGCATCCGCTCCAGCATCGCCTGCCGCGTGTCGCCGCGATTATAGGCATAGCTGTCGGGCAGCACGCTGCCCTCCTCGGGCACCGCGATCGTCCCGCTGAGCTGCGGCGCCTTCATCAGCGTCTCATAGACCAGGATGGAGGGCGTACCCTCCGGGATCGTCACGAAACGCTGGAGCGTGCGCCCGCCCTGGAGCAGCTTGAGGATGTCGGCCTCGCTCAGCCGCGCGGGGATGCGATATTCGCCCGCCTTGATCGCCTCGCCGCCGCCCAGCACGCGCGCCAGCAGCACGAATGGGCGCGCGGAGCGGATCGCGCCGGCCTTTTCCAGCTCGGCCGCGGCGCGGGTCAGCGTCGCGCCGTCGGGCACTTCCACCGAAACATTGCTGCGCGCCGGGCCGGGGCCGCCCCAATATTGGAGCACCCCCAGCCCGAGCGCGATCACCACCAGAACAGCGATCAGGATCGCGCAGCCACCGGCCCGCCGGCGCGGACCGCGCCGGGGCGGGTCTTCAGACAGCGCGCATCACCAGGCTGGCATTGGTGCCGCCAAAGCCGAACGAATTGTTGAGCACGGCCTTGACCTTGCGCTCCTTGGCCTTGTGCGGGACCAGGTCGACGCCCGCGCAATTCTCGCTCGGATTGTCGAGGTTGAGCGTCGGCGGCACGATCTGGTCGCGCAGCGCGAGGATGCAGAAGATGCTCTCGACTGCGCCCGCGCCGCCCAGCAGATGCCCGATCGCCGACTTGGTCGAGCTCATCGACACGCCGTCCAGGTCGCTTCCGAACAGCCGGCGGACCGCGCCCAGTTCCAGTTCGTCGCCCATCGGCGTCGAAGTGCCATGCGCGTTGATATAATCGATGTCCGACAGCGCGAGGCCCGACTTGCGCATCGCCATCTGCATCGAACGGAACGCGCCCGAACCCTCGGGGTGCGGCGCCGTCACGTGATAGGCGTCGCCCGACAGGCCATAACCGATGACTTCGGCGTAAATTTTCGCGCCGCGCGCCTTGGCGTGCTCATATTCCTCGAGCACCACAACGCCCGCGCCCTCGCCCATGACGAAGCCATCGCGGTCCTGGTCCCAGGGGCGGCTGCCCCGCCACGGCTCATCGCGGAAATTGGTCGACAGCGCGCGCGCCTGGCCGAAGCCGGCGATGCCGATCGGGCAGATCGCGCCCTCGGCGCCGCCCGCCAGCATGACGTCGGCATCGTCCATCGCGATCATCCGCGCGGCGTCGCCGATCGAATGCGCGCCGGTCGAGCACGCCGTGACGACGGCGTGATTCGGCCCCATCAGCCCGTATTTGATCGAAACCTGGCCCGAGATCAGGTTGATCAGCCGGCCATGGACGAAATGCGGCGAAACCCGCTTCGGCCCCTTGGCGGCGAGGACGAGCGATTCGCTCTCGATTCCCGGCAGACCGCCAATGCCCGCGCCGATCGAACAGCCTGCGCGAAAGCGCTGCTCGTCGGTCATGTCGAGCAAGCCGGCGTCCTCGATCGCCTGTCCGGCCGCATCGATGCCGAAGATGATGAAGGGATCGACCTGGCGCTGGACCTTGTGGTCGACGCGCAGATTCGGGTCGAAGCCATATTCATGCCCCGCCGGCTTCACTTCACACGCATAGTTGGTGTGAAATTCGGTCGCATCGAATCGCTGGATAACCCCCGCGCCGGACTTGGCGGCGAGGATGTTCCTCCAGGCAGTCTCGACATCGGCACCCAGGGGGGTGACGAGCCCAAGGCCGGTGACCACTACACGGCGCATGGCGTTCTCTCCGTCATTCTCAAAAAACAGAACGGCTCCCCGTCCCTCCTGATATACCCGGGGACGGGAAGCCGTTGATTACCGTACCGGTCCCGTCCAGGCGGGTTCCGCCGGCTGCCGTCAGGCCTTGTTGGCCGTGATATAGTCGACGGCGTCGCGGACCGTCCCGATCTTTTCCGCGGCTTCGTCGGGGATCTCGACGCCGAATTCTTCCTCGAACGCCATGACCAGCTCGACGATGTCGAGGCTGTCCGCGCCGAGGTCGTCGATGAAGCTCGCCTCCAGCGTGACGTCCTTCTGGTCGACGCCGAGGTGGTCGACGACCAGCGACACGACCTTGCTCTCAATCTCTGACATGGTCCCTGTTTTCCTTTGTGACTGGGGCTCGATTTGATCAACGCACCTAGAATGCCGGGGGTGCCGTTGCAAGAGGGCGCGACGCACGCCGCGCTCGGGGCATCACCCCTGCGAAAATTCCTGCGCAGCATATTGGACGGTGCTCAGGAACGCAAAATATTCGTTGAGCAGTTCGGCGTTCTCGCGCGTCTGCTGGGCTTCCTCGGTGACTGCGCCGCGCACCAGCGCCTGGTTCTCCTCCGCGGTCAGCACGCGGTTGCGCGTTTCCTCGGGCAGCGCCTGGAACTGGTCCTCCAGCGCGGCGGCGTCGAAGCCACGCTCGCCCACCACCCGCTGCGCGATCGGCAGGCCAACCTTGGCGAGGGCATAGATGGCGGCAGCCCCGGCAGCAGGGTTGCTCCATTGATGCTCGGTCGCGCAGGCCGTGGCGGCTTCCTTGAGCGCGGTCTTGACGGCGGGCGCATAGGTCGGGCGCTTGCCGGTTTCGGCCATGTTGCGCACGACATCGGCTTCGATTTGGGAACGTGCCGCCGCATCGAGCTTGCTCACGACGCAATCGAGCGTCGCGAGGTCGGCGGCGTGCGCCGGGAGCGCTGTCGCCGCAAGGGCGAGTGCGGCGATCGGAAGGATATGCATATGCTGAGACTCCTGCCCCCAGGGCCAGATCACAGCATCGCCATCCCGCCGTTCACATGCAAGGTCTGGCCGGTGACATAGCCGGCTTCGCGGCTGGCGAGATACACTACCGCCGCACCGATATCGTCGCCGCTGCCCAGGTCGCCCGCGGGGATTCGCGTCAGCAGCGCGGTCTTCTGCGCCTCGGGCAGCACGTCGGTCATCGCCGAGCGGATGAAGCCCGGGGCGACGCAGTTCACCGTGATGTTGCGGCTGGCGAGCTCCTGCGCCATCGCCTTGGACATGCCGACCAGCCCCGCCTTCGACGCGGCATAATTGGCCTGGCCCGGATTGCCGGTCGCACCGACGACCGAGGTGATCGAGATCATCCGCCCGAACCGCGCCTTCATCATCGGCTTGGCAGCAGCGCGCATCAGCCGGAAGGCGGCCTCGAGGTTGACGCGGATCACCGCGTCCCACTCCTCATCCTTCATCCGCATCGCGAGGTTGTCGCGGGTGACACCGGCATTGTTGACGAGGATATCCAGCTTGCCGAGCGCGGCGACGGCCTGAGGCACCAGCGAATCGACTGCGGCGCCGTCCGAGAGATTGCACGGCAGCGCGACCGTCTCGCCACCCAACTCGGCGCGAAACGCCTCCAGCTTCTCAGCATTGGACCCCGAAACCGCCAGCCGCGCCCCCTGCGCCGCGAGCGCCTTCGCAATCGCCGAACCGATCCCGCCCGAAGCGCCGGTGACGAGGGCGGTCATGCCTGTGAGGTCGAACATGGAAATCTCCAGTAGAAAAAGAAGTTAGGGGTTCGCGCCTTCGCGTGAAAAAATCAAAGCCCCTTCAGCAGCCCCTCGATATCATCCATCGAGACCACGCTGACCGGTGCCGCGTCCGGGGCGATGCGCTTGACCATGCCGCCGAGCACCTTGCCGCCCAGCTCGACGAAGCTCTCCACGCCGGCGGCATGCATCGCCAGCACCGATTCGCGCCAGCGGACCATGCCCGTCACCTGCTCGACCAGCAGCGTGCGGATCGTGTCCGGGTCGGCGACGGGCGCGGCGGTGACGTTGGCGTAGAGCGGGACCAACGGCGCTTGGATCGCGACGGCGGCCAGCGCTTCCGCCATCGCCTCGGCGGCAGGCTGCATCAGTGGGCAGTGGAACGGCGCCGAGACCGGCAGCAAAATCCCGCGCTTGGCGCCATGATCCTTGGCGATGGCGATGGCGCGCTCGATCGCCTCGCGGTGGCCCGAAATCACGACCTGCGTCGGATCATTGTCGTTGGCGACGGTGCACACCTGCCCCTCGGCCGCCGCATCCGCAATGGCCTGCGCCTTGGTCAGGTCGGCGCCGAGCAGCGCGGCCATCGCGCCGATCCCCACCGGCACCGCCGCCTGCATCGCCTCGCCGCGAATCCGCAACAGCCGCGCCGTGGTGCTCAGGTCGAGGCTGCCCGCTGCGCATAGCGCGGTATATTCGCCCAGGCTGTGCCCGGCGACGAAATCGGCGACCTCGGCCAGCCGGATGCCGCCCTCGCGCTCCAGCACGCGCAGCACCGCAATCGCATTCGCCATGATCGCCGGCTGGGCATTGGCGGTCAGCATCAGCTGGTCCTCCGGCCCTTCCGCCATGAGCTTGGACAGGCTCTGCCCCAGCGCCTCGTCGACTTCCTGAAAGACTTCGCGGGCATGCGGGCTCGCCGCGGCCAGCGCGCTGCCCATGCCGACGGCCTGGCTTCCCTGACCGGGAAAGATGAACGCGCGCATATGCTCTCCTCGACGCACCCTAATGTGGGGCCGCGCGTTAGGACCATCGCACCACCGGATGCAAGCCCGACCCGCGTGCGACACTTTGCGACCATTCAGGGTCGCGTACGGCATATGGCTGCGACATCGGGCCCCTAATTAGGGTTCAACGCCAGAGACGGCGTTCGGTTTTACGAAACGAGGAGTATCGTCATGAAGAAGTTCATCCTGGGCATTGTCGCCGCAACGCTGGTCGCCACCCCCGCGCTCGCCGCCGCGCCGCAGCAGCAGCGGCAGGAAACCCAGCGGACCGTGGTCAAGCAGCGCCCCAACGGCACCACCGTCGTCAAGCAGCGCACGGTGCAGCGCGGACCGCAGCAGAACCAGTATCGCAACTGGAAGCGCGGCGAGCGTTTCGACAGCCGCCAGGCGCGCAACTATCGCCAGATCGATTATCGCAAGTATCGCGGCCTGAAGGCGCCGCCGCGCGGCTATCGCTATGTCCAGTCGGGCAATGACGCGGTGCTGGTCGGCGTCACGAGCGGGATCATCTCCGCAGTGTTCGCGAACATGATCCGGTAACACGCTTCAATACAACGAAACGACGCGCGGCGGGGCTTAGGCTCCGCCGTTTGCGTTTGCGGATTCGATTCTTCGTTTCGCATGCGTTAAGGATTATAGTTAACGCGACCGACCCGGAGGAACCGACTGATGATCCGCGCGATCCTGTTAGCCGCGCTCGCACTGGCACTTGCGCCGTCGGCCAGCCATGCCGCGCCCGACCCCGAGCCAAGCGCACTGGCGCCGGATTTTGAAGGCAAGGTCGCCTATTTCGGCAATTACACCGGCATTTCTTCGGTGCTCGCGTCGCAACCTGCCGGCGCGCGCGACATCCCCTGCCCCTATCGCGACAATCGCTGCCGCAAGGCGACGGTGGGCGGCGGCGTGAAGATCGTGCTCGAATTTCATGGCGAGCGCGTGATCGGCTTTTTCTACGCCGTGGACGGGTTTCGCGGTCCGGAGGGGTTGAAGATCGGTTCGCTGACCGGACGGCGCAAAGGCGACGGCAGTTGCGAGCTGTTCCAGGCCGACGGCAGCCGCTGGACCGGGATCTGCGGCTCGAAGGAGTTTGTCGGCGATATCTCGACCGATGCGGGCATTCCCAATGCGTTCGACGTCCATTTCAACACGCTCGCGATGCATATGCGCGACCTGGGCTGGATTCGGCAGCAGCGTTGGGAAGCCAGCCGCCGCGACCAACGGCTGCGCACGCTCGACTCGAAGCTGCGCTCGGGCACCCCGGAAGAGAAGTTCTTCGCCGCGGCCGAGCTGGAATCCTTTTCCTGGACCCCCGCAGGCATCCCCGGCGATCGCTTCGGCCCGCCCGAATGGCCGCGCAAGTTCAAGAAGAACCGGCAGTACGACCTGCGCAGCGAATATCCGCTGGCGGGCGGGGGCACTGGCTGGGTAATGGTGCGCTTCCGGGGGCGCGATGTGGAGTGCGTCGCGACGCCGCGCCGTAGCTGCGGCCCGATTCGCGAGCCGCTGCCGTTCGACATCGCGAGCGAGGACGATCCCGAGGGCTGGTTCACTGCGGACGGGCGCGTCATCACCGACCTGCGCGCCGCCGAGCCGGCAAAGGCACCCTGACCGGCTTGCCAATCGCCCGGGGTTTCGCTATAGGCCCTCACTTCGCGAGCGGAGGCTTTGGCTTTCCGCTCGTGTTGCATTGGAAGACGACAGCCGGAGGGGCGTCCGCAGGGTGCGGCGTCAGCGATCGGCCAACAGTGAGAAGAAACGCATGGCTCTGTACGAGCACGTGTTCCTTGCGCGCCAGGACCTGGCACAGGCGCAAGTGGACGCACTGGCGGAAACCGCCACCAAGATCGTCGAAGACAATAACGGCAAGGTCGTAAAGACCGAGACCTGGGGTCTTCGCAGCCTCGCCTATCGCATCGCGAAGAACCGCAAGGCGCATTACGTGATGCTCGAAATCGACGCGCCCGCAGGCGTGGTCGCCGAGTTGGAGCGCCAGACGCAGATCAACGAAGACGTCATCCGCTACATGACCGTCAAGGTCGATACGCTGGAAGAAGGTCCGACCGTGATGATGCGCAAGGGCGCCGACCGCGAGCGTCGCGGCCGTCGTGATCGCGACGATGCCGGCTTCGGCGGCGAATAAGGAGTTATCGAGACATGGCACGCCCCTTTTTCCGCCGTCGCAAGAGCTGCCCCTTCTCCGCGAAGGATGCTCCCCGGATCGACTATAAGGACGTCCGGCTGCTCCAGGGCTTCGTCTCGGAGCGCGGCAAGATCGTCCCGTCGCGTATCACTTCGGTGAGCGCGAAGAAGCAGCGCGAACTGGCCCAGGCCATCAAGCGCGCCCGTCACCTGGGCCTGCTGCCCTACATCGTCAAGTAAGGAGCGCGGGACATGGAAGTCATTCTGCTTGAGCGCGTCGAGAAGCTCGGCGCCATTGGCGATGTCGTGAAGGTGAAGGACGGGTTCGCCCGCAACTTCCTCCTTCCCAACAAGAAGGCGCTGCGTTCGAACGCAGCCAACCGCAAGGTCTTCGAAGCGAACCGCGCGCGGATCGAATCGGACAATGCGGCGCGTCGTTCGGTCGCCGAAAAGGATGCCGACAGCTTCAAGGACGCAGCGGTCACGCTGATCCGCCAGGCGTCGAACACCGGCCAGCTCTATGGCTCGGTCGCCGCGCGCGACCTGGTCGATGCGCTCGTCGCCGACGGCCACAAGGTGACCAAGGCGCAGGTCGTGCTCGACCGTCCGATCAAGGCGATCGGCGTGTACGAAGTCCGCGTCGCGCTGCACCCCGAAGTGTCGGTGACCGTCAAGGTCAACGTCGCTCGCTCGCCGGAAGAGGCCGAGATGCAGTCGCAGGGCGTCGACGTGATGTCCGCGATGTTCGAGAAGGACGAAGCCGGCTTCATCGAGGATTACGATCCGAACGCCGAGCCGGGCGCGACCGCCGAGGTCCAGTCCGCTCCCGCCGAGGACGAAGCGCAGGGCTAAACCCCTTCGCCGACCCGAATGCGAAAGCGCCGCCGCAGGAGACTGCGGCGGCGCTTTTCGTTTGGGGTTGCCGGGCGGACGGCCTTCAGGGGCAGGTCACGCAGGCGCCGATCATTGCGGCAAGCGGGATCAACGCCATCACGACGGGGAAGAACTTGGTCATGGGGGAGCGGCCTTGTGCGTGGGGTTCGTCGGTTAAACGAGGCAATCGGGCTTAGGTTGCGCGGGCGCGACGCTGCGGTTCGGCGGCGGTTCAGGTGCGCGCTATAGCGAAGCGGCGGGGAGCTCTTGCCATGCACATATGCCGGATCGCCATCGCAGCCTTGCTGGGCTGCACGCCGCTGCTCGCCGCCGCCACCGCCGATCGCGCCGATATCGAGCGGGCCGTTCTCGACCGGATCAACTTCGCGCGCACCCAGCCGCGGGCCTATGCCGAGCAACTGCGCGACTATGCGCGCTGGTTCGACGGGCGCATCGTCCGCCTGCCCGGCGAGGAGCATGACGTCGCGACGATCGAGGGACGCAGTGCGGTGGACGAGGCGATCGCCTTTCTCGAGCGCCAGCCGCCGCTGCCGCCGCTGACACGGGCCGATCTGCTGACGCTGGCGGCGCGCGACCATGCCGATGCGCAGGGCGAAACCGGCGCCGTGGGCCACGCCTCGGCAGCAGGCAGCACGCCCGGCGAGCGGATGCGGCGGCGCGGCGGCGGCATCTATGTCGGCGAGGGCATCGCCTATGGCTTTGCCGATCCCGACATGGTGGTGCGACAGCTCATTATCGACGACGGCGTGCGCGGGCGGGGGCACCGCGCGCTGGTGTTCCAGCCCGGCTATCGCTTCGCCGGAGTCGGCTGCGGGCCGCACCGCGGCTATCGCTATATGTGCGTGGTCGATTTCAGCGCGACGGTGAACGGACAGCCGGTGCTCCCCGCTGCTCCTCGATAGCCCGTGTTTGCCTAGAGCATTGGAAAACCGGCGCGATCTATCTAGGTGGGGGCATGACCCTCTACACCGAAGTCACTGCGGACACGCCGCGCTCGCGCACCAACGCGATCAAATTATACGGGCCGGACGCATTTGAAGGGATGCGCCGCGCGGGCCGGATCGCCGCGGAGACGCTCGACGCGCTCGTGCCGCTGGTCGTGCCGGGAGTGAGCACCGCCGCGCTCGACGACTTTGTGCGCGACGCGATCGTTGCCGCCGGCGCGATTCCGATCAACATCGGCTATAAGGGCTATGCCCATGCGACCTGCATCTCGGTCAATCATGTCGTCTGCCACGGCATCCCCGGCGCCAAGACGCTGAGCGAAGGCGATATCCTCAACATCGATCTGACCGCGGTCGTCGACGGATGGCATGGTGATACCAGCCGCATGTTCCTGGTCGGCGACGTCCCGCTCAAGGCGCGGCGGCTGGTCGATGTCACCTATGAATGCATGATGCGCGGGATCGAGCAGGCGGTGCCCGGCAACCATCTCGGCGATATCGGCCATGCGATCCAGCGCCATGCCGAGAAGCACCGCTATGCCGTGGTCCGCGATTTCGTCGGGCACGGCGTGGGGCTCGTCTATCACGACCAGCCCGACGTGCTCCATTATGGCCGCCCCGGCACCGGCCCCGAATTGCGGCCCGGCATGATCTTCACGATCGAACCGATGATCAACATCGGCAAGCCCGAGGTGAAGATCCTCGACGACGACTGGACCGCAGTGACGCGCGATCGCTCGCTCTCGGCACAGTTCGAGCATTCGATCGGGATTACCGAACAGGGGCACGAGATTTTCACGCTGAGCCCCAAGGGGCTGGACCGCCCGCCCTATCGTTGAGCCTTCCGCCCGAACCGCTTCGCGATGGCGAGAGGTGCCGGTTTGGCCAAGGTGAGCCTGTAAAAAACGCGAAGCGAGGGATGGCGGAAGTTGGTGGAGAACCACCGCGCCGGGGTGGTGGCCACCGAGCGAAGTTTAGGAAGTTTAGGCGTATGCGCGTTTCTCGGCAGGCCTCGCCACGGGCTGGCGAGGGGATGCGAAGTTTAGGAAGTTTAGGCTCGTGGAGGGTTGGCGGGAACCGCCAGCCGGAACATGGGTCGAGCCCGCGAAGCGCGCCGCTTCGTGCGCGTGAGGGGGTATCTTACGGAATCAAAGAGCGGTCGCCGGAAGGCGACAAGTTTGGTACATATGGCGAACATCGCCGCGATTGCAAGGGGGGCTGCTGCGTCGGACGGTACGGGCGAAGCTCGCCGCGAGTGCCCGGAATTGGTGGGGAGCGGTCGGGCAGCTTTCAGCGCGTGCCCTCTACAAACCGGACGTCGCAGAAGTGCGAAACGACGTGGGCAATCGAAGCCTCATCTGACGACTCGACCTCATAAAACGAACTATCGAACGCCCGGATGGTGAGCCATTCCTCGTGTGGATTTTGGGGCAGCTTGCCCACGAAGTTACCCCAGATCACCTGCACGGTGTCATCGGCAAGGACGAGAAGCTCGTCACCGCCAATCGCAGACGATGACTCAGCAAGCTCCTCAAGGCGGATGCCTCCGGCGCCTGTCGCCTCAAAGCGGGATTCGTCGGGAGATGAGATCGTCCAAACGGCTGCGAGCGAGTGCGGCGCGAGCACACGAAGTAAGTGACGCAGATCAAATGCGAGGATGCCATTGTCCAAATCACGGATCATTATTTTCGCCACACTGTCTCCCGCTGATTTGTCGTCGCGAGGCTGAACGAAAGCCCGGTTCTGGGCAAGCGACGCCGCACAATGAACGACTGACCTTGGCGCGATCGCATTTTGGATGCGGACGCCCTTTATCACCGCTGTCATGCTGAACTTGTTTCAGCATCCATGGCGCAACAAGCGACGGCAATGCTGGCGGAGGGTTGGATGCTGAAACAAGTTCAGCATGACGGAAAGTGGGAGAAGCCCCCCGCTCCATATGCGATAGCCCTGCCATGGCGGGGGAGGATTGGAAAGACCGCGTTTGTGCGCTAGCAGCCCTTCGTCCAATCACCGGCGCTCAAGCCACGGCGCCCCCCCTGCGCCCTGTCGTAGAGCCACTCACTTCCGCCCGAACAGCTTCTCGATATCGCCATGCGCCAGCTTCACCCAGGTCGGGCGACCATGGTTGCATTGCCCGGAATGCGGCGTCGCCTCCATTTCGCGGAGCAGCGCGTTCATCTCCGCGACCGACAGGATACGCCCAGCGCGCACCGATCCGTGGCACGCCATCGTCCCCATCACTGCGTCGAGCCGCTCCTTGAGGCTCAGCGCCTCGTCGAAGCTCGCCAGTTCGTCGGCCAGATCGGTGACGAGGCCGTGGACGTCGCCCTGCCCCAACGCGGCGGGCATCGCGCGGACCAGCATCGCCTGGGGGCCGAACCGCTCCAGCTCCAGCCCGAACTGCGCCAATTCGGGAATCCGCGCCTCCAGCCGGTCACAGGCGGGTTCGTCCAGCTCGACCACTTCGGGCAGCAACAGCGCCTGGCTCGCCACGCCATTGCCCAGTACCCCGCGCCGCATCCGCTCGAGCACCAGCCGTTCGTGCGCGGCATGCTGGTCGACCAGCACCAGGCCGTCCTCGGCCTCGGCGACGATATAGGTCTTGGCGACCTGCCCCCGCGCCACGCCCATCGGGAAGCTGGTGGTCTCGGGCACCGCCGCATAGGCCGGTTCGGCGCGTGCCTGGGGCGGGGCGAGGAAGGTGGCGCGGCGATCGCTGACGCCGCCATAATGGCGTGTCATTTCGGGAAGCACGCCGGGTGCGCGCGGGCTCGCGTCCCATAGCTGCGGGGTCGGGGGCGGCCCTGCCCCCTCCTGCTGCCACATCCCCAGCGCCGCTTCGCTCGGGCGCTGGACGCTGCGGTGCCCGGCTTCGTCGAGCGCGCGCCGCAGCCCGCTGACGATCAGGCCGCGGGCGAGCGCGGGGTCGCGGAAGCGCACTTCGGTCTTGGCCGGATGGACGTTCACGTCGACGGCGTCGGCGGGCACGTCGAGGAACAGCGCCACCACCGGGTGCCGGTCGCGCGCCAGCATCTCGGCATAGGCGCCGCGCACTGCGCCCGCGAGCAGCCGGTCCTTCACGGGGCGCCCGTTCACGAACAGATATTGATGGTCCGCCACGCCGCGATTGAAGGTCGGCAGCCCGGCGACTCCGCCCAGCACCAGCCCCTCGCGCTCGAAATCGATGGCGACGCTGTTCTCGCGCAGGTCGCGATCGGTGAGCCCCGCCACCCGCTCGGGCCGCGTCTCTCCCGGCTGGACCGACAGCACGCGCCGCCCGTCATGCTCGACCGAGAATCCGATATCGGGACGCGCCATCGCCAGCCGCTTCACCACGTCGAGGCACGCGGCATATTCGGCGCGCGGCGAGCGCAGGAATTTGCGGCGGGCGGGGACGCGGGCGAACAACTGCTCGACCCGGACGCGCGTGCCCGGGGGGAGCGCGGCGGGTCCCTCGGCGACGCGGTCGCCATTGTCGATCGTCAGCGCCCAGCCGTCCGCCCCGCCCCTGGCGCGACTCTCGAGCGTGAGCCGCGCGACGCTGGCGATCGAGGGCAACGCTTCGCCCCGAAAACCCAACGTAGTGACCTGATCGATCGCGTCGTCGGGCAGCTTCGACGTCGCATGCCGCTCCAGCGCCAGCGCCATTTCGGCGGGCGCCATGCCGCATCCGTCGTCGATCACCTCGACCAGTTCGGTGCCACCCGCGGCAAGCCGCACCGAGACGCGGGTCGCCCCGGCGTCGATGGCGTTTTCAACCAGTTCCTTCAACGCGCTGGCGGGGCGTTCGACCACTTCACCGGCGGCAATGCGATTGACAAGATGCTCGGGGAGGCGGCGTATTGACATGGCAATCGCTGTAGCCCAAGCGACGGCATCCCGCGACCCGCATACGATGGCACCAGGCCGGATTTATCGTCCGTCCCGGAAGGGTCAGGGTAAGAATTTTGTGCGAACAGCCGGCGGCGGGCGCCCGACCGGTAGGACGGAACCTCTCGATGGCATTTTCCCGCTTCTTCAAATTTATGTCCCACGACATGGCGATCGATCTGGGCACGGCGAACACCGTGGTCTACCTCCGCGGTCGCGGCGTCGTCCTCAACGAACCGTCGGTCGTGGCGGTAGAGACGCTGAACGGCGTCAAGCGGGTCAAGGCGGTCGGCGACGACGCCAAGCTGATGATGGGCAAGACCCCCGGCAGCATCGAGGCGATCCGGCCGTTGCGCGACGGCGTGATCGCCGACATCGACGTGGCGGAGGAGATGATCAAGCACTTCATCCGCAAGGTGCACGGCCAGCGGCGCTTCATGCGCTGGCCCCAGATCGTGATCTGCGTCCCCTCGGGCTCGACTTCGGTCGAGCGCCGCGCGATCCGTGACGCGGCGTCGAATGCGGGTGCCAGCCAGGTGTGGCTGATCGAGGAGCCGATGGCTGCCGCGATCGGTGCCGACATGCCCGTGACCGAGCCGATCGGTTCGATGGTCGTCGACATTGGCGGCGGCACCACCGAAGTCGCGGTGCTCTCGCTGCGCGGCCTTGCCTACTCGACCTCGGTCCGCGTCGGTGGCGACAAGATGGACGAATCGATCGTCTCCTATGTCCGCCGCAACCATAACCTGCTGATCGGCGAAGCGACTGCCGAGCGGATCAAGCAGGAAGTCGGCGTCGCCAAGCCGCCTGCGGACGGCATCGGCCAGACAATCCACATCAAGGGCCGCGATCTGGTCAACGGCGTGCCGAAGGAAATCCAGATCAACCAGGGCCAGATCGCCGAGGCACTGAGCGAACCCGTCGGCACGATCGTCGAGGGGGTGCGCATCGCACTGGAGAACACCGCGCCCGAACTGGCGGCGGACATCGTCGACCAGGGCATCGTGCTCACCGGCGGCGGCGCGCTGCTCCAGGGGATCGACGAAGTGCTGCGCGACGAGACCGGGCTCCCGGTCACGGTGGCGGAGAACCCGCTGACCTGCGTCGCGCTCGGCACCGGGCGGGCGCTGGAGGATCCGGTGTTCCGCGGCGTTTTGATCCAGGTCTGAAGCAAGGGGGCTAGGGGGACATGGCGCCGCCACGAAATCGGCGCCCGGGGTTTTCGCGGCGGGCGCAGTACGGGCTTTTCCTCGGTTATGTCGGCCTGGTCGGCGGTGCGCTGATCGCGACGGCATTGCTGCTGCTATCGACCTTCAATCCCCCCGCCTTCGCCGCGGTGCGCGGCGCGTTTGCGGAGGTGACTACGCCGATCTCCTCGGGCTTCGCCTGGGTGCGATCGGGGATCGCCGGGGTGCCCGAGGGAGTCGGCAGCTATTTCAACGTACGGAATGAGAATGCGCGGCTGAAAAAGCAGCTTGCCGACAACGACATCCTCGTGTCGCGCGCGCGGACGCTCAACCAGGAGAATCGCAGCCTGCGCGAATTGCTCAAGCTGCGCGATGCGACCCCGGAGTCCGTCGTTGCCGCCAGGCTGGTCAATTCGTCGATCTCCAGCACGCGGCGCTACGCGACGCTCAACGCCGGCGCGTGGCAGGGCGTGCGGCATGGCCAGCCGGTGCGTCAGGCCGCGGGGCTGATCGGCCAGGTGATCGAGACCAGCCCCAATACCGCGCGCGTGCTGCTGATCGTCGACGCGGAAAGCATCGTGCCCGTCCGCCGCACCAGCGACGGGATGCCGGCAATCGCATCGGGACGCGGCGACGGGCTGCTCGACATCCGATCGGCGAGCGTGGCGACGCTGACCTTCCGGCCCGGCGACACCTTTGTCACGTCGGGCACCGGCGGGGTGTTTGCGCCCAATATTCCAGTGGCGCGCGTGATCCGCACCCAGCGCGACGTCGCGATCGGCCAGCCGACCGCCAACCCCGACGCGCTCGACTTTGCGCTGGTGCAGCAGACCTTCCTGCCGCCGCCTGCGCCCTCCCCCACACCCTCGCCCAGCGCTTCGACGGCCCCCTGATGACGAGCGACTTCATCCCGCTGGGCAGGGCCGAACGGCCCCCCCGCGCGCGGTGGCTCGCACCGCTTTCGATCGTGCTGGGATCGATGATGACGCTGCTGCCGATCGTGTCGGTGGTGCCGTTCCTGCCGCCCTTCGGGCTGATGCTGTTGCTCGGCTGGCGGCTGACGCGGGGCGATTCGATGCCGGTATGGGCGTCGGTGCCGCTTGGTTTCTTCGACGACATACTCAGCGGCCAGCCGCTGGGATCGGCGATGCTGCTATGGCCAATGTGCATCCTGGTGATCGATGTGCTCGACACGCGGCTGGTGTGGCGCGACTTCTGGCAGGACTGGCTGATCGCCGCGGGGGGCATGGCGTTCGCGCTCATCGCGGGACGGCTGATCGCCCTGCCCTTCAGCGCGCATGTCGACACCGCCTTATTGCTCCAGATCGTCATTTCGGTGTCGCTTTTCCCCGTGATCTCGCGCTTCTGTTCGTGGCTCGACAGCGACGTTAAGAAGAGTTGATGGTCCGGATTACCGAAGCTTCGCAGGCATACAGCTTTTCCAGGCGCGCGATCGTGCTCGGCGCGATGCAGGGCGGCGTCGCGCTGGTCCTCGCGGGCCGGATGGCGTGGCTGTCGGTGTTCGAGAACGAGCGCTACCGGCTGATGGCGGAGAGCAACCGCGTCAACCTGACGCTCACGCCGCCGCGCCGCGGCTGGATCGTAGACCGCAACAATATCCCCATTGCGAACAACCGCACCGATTTCCGCGTCGACATCATCCCCGATCGACTGGAGAATCGCGAGCAGGTGCTGGCAACGCTCCAGCAGATCCTGCGGCTGACGCCAGAGGACATGGCGCGCATCCAGGTCGACCTGAAGCGCGCGGCGGGCTTCCAGCCGGTGCAGGTGATCGAGAATCTCGACTGGGACCGGTTTGCGGCGGTCAGCGTGCGGCTGCCCGAGCTCCCGGGCGTCGCCCCGACGCGGGGGTTCGCGCGCAACTATCCGCTGGGCGCAGGCGTCGGCCATCTCGTCGGCTATGTCGGCACCGCGTCCGCCGAACAGTTCAAGAAGGACAAGGACCCGCTGCTCGTCACCCCCGGCTTCAAGCTGGGCAAGGACGGCATCGAGAAGATGCTGGAAGATGACTTGCGCGGCACCCCGGGGGCAAAGCGCGTCGAGGTGACCGCGCACGGTCGGCTGGTCCGCGAACTCGCAACCCGCCCCGACGAGCCCGGCAAGAACGTCAAGCTGACGATCGACGCGCTGCTCCAGGAATATGTCGCGCGGCGGCTCGGCACCAATTCGGGATCGGCGACGGTGATCGACTGCACCACCGGCGACATCCTCGCTATGGTGTCGATGCCCGCCTATGACCCCAACAGCTTTTCCGACGGCATCAGCCAGAGCGAGTGGAAGATGCTGTCGGAGGACGATCACGTCCCCCTGATGAACAAGGTGCTCCAGGGCCTGTATCCGCCGGGATCGACGGTGAAGCCGATGAACGGGCTCGCATTGATGCAGGCTGGGGTGGACCCCAATATGCGGATCAACTGCTCGGGCGCGCTGCGCGTCGGCAATGGCGTGTTCCATTGCCACCGGCGGCGCGGGCATGGGCCGCTCGACCTGAAAAACGCGATCATGCAGAGCTGCGACATCTATTTCTACGAGATGGTCCGCCGCGTCGGCTATGACGCGATCGCACCCGTGGCGCGCAATCTGGGGCTCGGCCAGAAGTTCGACCTGCCCTTCTCCACCCAGCGCTACGGCACCGTCCCCGACAGCGAATGGAAGCTCAAACGCTACAAGGAGAAATGGACGGTCGCGGATTCGCTCAACGCGTCGATCGGCCAGGGCTATGTGCTGACGAACCCGCTCCAGCTGGCGGTGATGGCGAGCCGGCTGGCATCGGGGCGCGCGCTGATCCCGCGCCTGCTGGCCGATGCACCGCGTCAGGAGGCGGCGGCGCTCGGGTCGACGCCCGAACAGCTTGCGATCATCCGCGACGCGATGTTCGGGGTGGTCAACAGCGGCGGCACCGGCGGCGCGAGCCGGATCCAGGTGCCGGGCGTCACGCTTGCCGCCAAGACCGGCACCGCGCAGGTCCGGCGAATCACGATGGCCGAGCGGCGCTCGGGCGTTCTCGGCAACGCGTCGCTGCCGTTCAAGCTGCGCGATCACGCGCTGTTCGTGTGCTTCGCGCCCGCCGACAACCCCAAATATGCGGCGGGAATCGTGCTCGAGCATAACGGCCACACCGTCCGCAACCTCGACACGCCGATGATCGGGCGCGACATCATGACCTTCCTGTTCGACCGCGATCGCGCGATCAAGTCGCTGCGCGAAGTCGAGCCGACCTGGGGCGGCGACTATAATCAGCGCGCCGAGGCCCAGGCCAAGGCGTTCAAGGCCGCCCAGGCCGCTCCGCCGCCGCCCGCGCCCGAGGATGCCGAGGAAGCGGCGAGCCATGTCGCCTCCGCGGCGGCGAACGCCACGACCAGCAACACGATAGACAGCGAGGCTGCCGCGCGCGGCAGCGTGGAAGGCGATTGATGAGCACGCTCGGTCCCGGCATCATTCCCCGGCCGCTGGCGCAGCTGCCGTGGAAGGTCATCCTTCTGGTCATCGCGATCGGGATGTTCGGGCTGGTCGTGCTCTATTCGGCCGCCGGCGGAAACCTCCAGCCCTGGGCCTCGCTGCAAGGCATCAAGCTGTTCGCCTTCCTCGCAATGGCGATCCTGCTGTCGCGGGTGCCCGAGAGTTTCTGGGCGCTCGGCGCCTTCCCGATGTACCTCGTCATCGTGCTGATGCTGGTGGGAGTCGAATTGCTGGGCGCGGTCGCCGGCGGGTCGCAGCGATGGCTCGATCTGGGGATCATCCGGCTCCAGCCTTCGGAACTGATGAAGCCGGTGATCGTGCTCGCGGCGGCGCGATTCTATGAGTTGCTCCCGGTGGGGGAGATCCGGAAGTTCGGCGCGATCTGGCCGGCGGCGGTGCTGATCGGCGTTCCTGCGGGGCTCGTGATGCTCCAGCCCGATCTCGGCACCGCGCTGATGATCACCGGGTGCGGCGTGATGGTGGTGTTCCTGGCCGGCGTGCCGCTGCGGCTGTTCATCGGCGGTGCGCTGGCGCTGGCGGTATCGATTCCCCTCGCCGTCAATTTCCTGCTCCACGAGTATCAGCGCAACCGCGTGCTGACCTTCCTCGATCCCGAGAGCGATCCGCTCGGCACCGGCTATCACATCAGCCAGTCCAAGATCGCGATCGGATCGGGCGGCATTTTCGGCAAGGGCTTCCTCAACGGCACCCAGAGCCATCTCGACTATCTGCCCGAGGGGCACACCGACTTCGCGCTGGCGACGATGATGGAGGAATGGGGGCTGATGGGCGGGCTGTTCCTGATTATCGCCTTCAGCCTGCTGATCGGCTGGGGAATCAGCGTCAGCCTGCGCGCCAAGAGCCGTTTTGGGCGGCTGACCGCCGCGGGCCTGTCGGGCACGATCTTCCTCTATGCGTCGATCAACATGGCGATGGTGATGGGCCTGGCGCCCGTAGTGGGCGTGCCACTGCCGCTGATCAGCTTTGGCGGGACGGCGGTGATGACGATCATGATCTGCTTCGGCATCCTCCTCTCGATCGACCGCGAGAGCCGCCAGGTCTCCCGCTGGTAAAAAATCTGGCTTTTGGGGTTTACAATACGCGAAACCGGACGCTAAAGGCGCACCTCCAAACGCGGCGGTGCCCCCTCCAAAGGCACCGGAAACGCCGGTACGGACGCATAGCTCAGTTGGTAGAGCAGCTGACTCTTAATCAGCGGGTCCTTGGTTCGAGCCCAAGTGCGTCCACCATTTCTTTCATTATATATCAGTTACTTAGGCCAGTATCAGCCACGAGCTTGAGCCGAAATGCTCTCTCACTGTGACCATTTTTGTGACCCTGACCGGGCTTTTCTCTCTCGGGGCAGTGTGACTCGATTTGCCCTCAAAATCAGCTGGTCTGCGTAAGGCTGCAAATGCGTCACCGACATGTGCGCGTAGCGGCGCACCATCGCTTCGGATTTCCGGCCTGACCTGGGCTTTGCGGCGGAGGGATTGGAACTTGTGGGACGCGATTTGCGGACTCCTCTCCCTCGTCCGGGATGACGCAAATCGACCGCAAACGTGGGTAGGGTTTCGAACGCGACGCTGCCAACGCGATACCTGGCTAAGGCGCGCGTCGGCTGAAAAATGTCAGAACTTCCTGTCGTCCGGTCAATACGGCGCGAAGCTATGGCCCTTTCAGAATCGCGATCTCGCTGCTGTTATAGAAGATCACGGCGACCGCGCCGGGAAGCACTGCGATGCCCCGAGGCCCCTTGCCGGGAAATTCGGCTACGCGGCGGTCGGCGAATGCCTGGTTGAACCCTGTCCTGCCGGTGCCGCGCCAGAAGACGAGCTTGCCGGATTCGCGAGCGGCGGCGATCAGGTCGAGGATGCCGTCTCCATCGAGGTCGGCGAGCACCACGTCGCGTATCTCGTCCGCAGTGGTTTCGCCGCGCCGGGCAGTCTGTGGGCCGAACGACCCGTCATAGACGAAGCGATCGCTCCGATTGCGCAATACCACCACATTGTCGCTAGTGCTGCGGTTGCCCACGACGATGTCGGCGCGGCCGTCGCCGTCGAGATCGCCGGCCTTGAGGTGATAGGGAATCCGCCCGAACGAGGGCGCGCGCCGCCACGGCGCAAAGCCGCCCTTCCCGTCACCCCGCCACACTTCGACCAGGTTCGATTCATACATTGAGAAGGCCAGGTCGAGCACGCCATCGCCGTCGAAATCGGCAGGCGCGATGTCGCGCGGGCCACCGAGCATCTGATCATAGGGCGCGGCCTGTTGTGGATAGCGGATGGTGCGGAAGCGCCGCCCGCCCTCGTTCAGCAGGACGTAGAAGACGTTGGACTGATACGAGGCCGCGACGATGTCCGGCCGGCCATCGCTATTCACATCGGCGATGATCGCCGAGGTCAGGCCCGGCGTGGAATAGCGCGGCTGGCCTTCGGCATCGAGGCCATATTCGTTGACCAGGTCGCGCGTGTCGAAACCCAGGTACGTGGTTGGCTCAAAAAGCCTTTCCCGATCCTTCGCGCCATAGAGGATCACCAGGTCGCGGTCGTCATTGGACTGGTAGTTGGGGACGACGATGTCGGGAAGCCCGTCGCCGTCCAGATCGCCGGTGGCCGAGTGATAGGGGCCGAAGCCGACGGTGAAGTCTCGGCGCCTCCACGCGCCCTTCTTTCCCGGGTTGAGATAGACGGTCAGTTGGTCGTTCGCGGGCCGCGCCAGCTTGGGGGATAGAAGCTCCCCGCGACAGGGGACGATCAAGTCGGGCAGGCCGTCGCCATTCAGGTCGCCCGACGAGACTTGATAGGGACCGGTGCACACCGGCAGGACGACGGCATCCTGCGCGGCGCCGGCGACATTCCATTGCGACCACCGGTCCCCTTTCTCGCGCAGGGCGGGTCCGGATAGGTGCGCCAGCCCGGCGAGGAGGATGGCCATGGTGGTCGCGATGGTCATTGGCGTTGCTTTCCCGTCCGGAGGGCTATCAGAACTGGAACCGCACGCCGCCGCGGAAGGACCGGCCGATCACATCGTAATAGGTCTGCGAGATGCCGATCTGCGCGCTGCCGATGCCGGTGCCCGATGGGGCGTAAGGCGCTGGCGCCTTGTTCGCGACATTGTCCACCGCGATGTAGAATTTCACGCCATCGTTGATCGCATAGCTGGCCGACAGGTCGATATAGAAGGCGCCGTCGACATGGTTGTTGTCGATCGTGCGATTAAGGCTGGTCGAGGTCGGGCAGTTGGTCGTGCATTCGATGAAGCTGTTCGAGATCACGCCGTCGCTGAAGCCGCGACCGGTGACCGAAAGCGACGCCGGCCCCTTGTCGAGCGCGATCTCGGCCAGATAGCGCCAGGTCGGCACCCCGGTGTTCTCGCCAAGGTTGGAGGTTGGCGGATTGATGCCGTTGTCCGAACTGCTTTCGAGATAGCGCGTGCCGAGGCCACGGAACGACAGCACGCCGTCCCCCAGTACCGGCATGCGATAGCCCAGCTCGAAATCCAGCCCGCGCACCGTCTGGCGGGCGAGGTTGATCGGCCGCAGGAATATCTCGGTCATGAACCCCGCCGAGTCGCGCTCGATCAGCGAGCAAAGCGACGCATTGCCCTGGAAGCACTGGTTGATGATCGTGCTCGATCCCAGCGTGGCGATCGCGTCTTTCACCTGGATATCGAAATAATCGACCGAAGCCGAGAGGCCGGGAAGGAAGCCGGGCTGGAACACCGCGCCAAGATTGAGCGTGTCGGCCTTTTCCGGGCGCACCACCGGGTTGCCGACGGTCGTCTGGAAGACGGTATAGGACTGGTTGTCCTTGAACGGATCGACCAGGGTCGTGGTGTTGGTCTGGCCCGCCTGGAAGAGCTCGGACAGGTTGCCGGCGCGGATATCGCGCGAACGGGTTACGCGAAACCGGATGTCGGGCACCGGCGCATAGGTGAGGCCCGCCTTCCAGGTCGTGACATAGCCCGAAGTGCTGTAGTCGGTCGCGCGGATCGCCGCGTTAAGGTCGAGCGACCGCGCCCAGCTGGTATTCGCCGCCAGCGGCACGACGACTTCGAGGAACGCTTCCCTGACCGTGTAGGCGCCATGGATCGGCTTGTAGTTGCCAGCCCAATAGCTGTTCTTCAGCGATAGCGGATCGCTCTGGCCCGATTCCTCCTCGCGGCGATGCTCGACGCCGAAGGCCATCGAGACCGGCCCGGCCCAGGTGGACATCGGCTCGCCGCGCACCGTCGCCGAGACGATGTCCTGGGTGATCGTGGCGTTGAGATAGGAATGACCCATCACATAATCGAGCCCGGCCGACGAGGCCACGCCGGTGCCGAGGATGTTCAGGGGCACGCAGCCATTGCCGGGGTCGGTCAGGGTGGAGCGGCACACGATCGCGCCGCTGGGCGCGCGCACCGCGTCGATCGCCGCTCTGTAATTCGCCGTGATCGGCAGGGTGGTGCCGTTGAAGAACTTGCTGACGTTGCGGTTGGCGCGGATGTTCCAGCGCCAGTCCGTGCCGAAGCCGTTGAAACGGCCCTCGGCGCCCAGAACATAGCGATACAGGTCGTGGCGGGTTTCGGTGACGATGCCGCCGATCGCCGCGTTCCAGCTCCCGACATTCAGCGTGCTCTCGCCCAGATCGACCATCCGCTGGCGCACCGCATCGGGCAGGAACGCATTGTCGCGCTGGATGATCAGGCCGCCAAAGTTGAACATCGGCGTGCCGGTGGTTTTGGTCTTCGCCTGGACGTACGAGAATTCGCCGAACAGCTCGACGCTGTCGGTAATGCCGTAGCTCAGGCGCGAGAAGACGCTCTTGTGCGAGACTTCGGGATCCAGATTCTGCGGGCCGTTGCCGAAATCGGTGTAGCGCCAGTCGCCGCCGACCATGAACGGGTTGTTGACGATCGAACCGAAGTTGAGCTGTCCCGGCGTGCCGCCCGGCCCGAAGTACAAGCCCCGCAACGGGCCGGTCGTCACGATTCCGCCCGGCGCCACCGTCGTATAGCCGACTCCGTCGCGCACCAGATATTCGGGCTGGCCGTTGGTGGCGGTGTAATTGGGGTTGAACAGCGTCTTGCGCCCACGATACCAGTCGCGCGGCATGCCTTCGATGCCCTCGCTATACCAGTTCTCGGCGCTGATCAGGAAATGGCCGCGGCCGTCGGCGAAGCCGGTGCCGGCGCTGAGCGACACCCGGTAATTCTTGTCGTCGCCATAGGTGGTGACGCCGCCCTGGACGCTGCCTTTCACCCCGGTGAAGTCGCGATCGAGGACGAAGTTGACGACGCCGGCTACGGCATCGGAGCCCCAGGCGGCCGACGCGCCGCCGGTGACGATGTCGACGCGCTTCACCAGCGCGCTTGGGATCGAATTGGCGTCGACCAGGCCGTTGAGCGAAGCGGCGGGCAACCGCTGGCTGTCGAGCAACACCAGCGTGCGCGTCGCGCCCAGATTGCGCAGGTTCAGCGTGCTGATGCCCATGAAGCCGCCGCTGATGTTGCTCGCGGTGTTGCGCGGATTGTTGCTGCCGGCCAGCGCAGGCAGGCGATTGATCTGCTCGGCGATGTTGACCTGCGCGGAGCGGGCGATCTCGTCGCCGCTCAGCACGGTCAGCGGCGTCGGCGCCTGATAGCCATTACGGACGACGCGCGATCCGGTGACGACCAGCTCGGAGGCGGCGTCGGCGGTCTCCAGGCCCAGCACGGCGGTCCGCCCGTCGAAGGAGCGGATGATCAGGCCGGTATTGGCGATCAGCGCCTCCAGCGCCTCGCGCGTGTCCAGCTTGCCCGTCACACGATTCGTGGTGCGCCCGTCGACATCGGCCCCGGCAACGATGACCTGGATGCCCGCCTGCCGGGCGAGTGCCTTGACCCCTGTCGAAGCCGGCTGGGCGGCCACCTCGAACACTTGGACCCGGGCCTGAGCCTGGGCTGCGACAGGCGCGCAAATTGCACTTGCGACCACGACAATCGCCGCGCTCGCCCGAAGATGTTTCGAAATCATGAATGCGTCCCCACTTTGGTGTTTTCACGACTAAAGACAGGGCCGCAGATATATTTCCGTCACCGCCGGAAATATTAATTTAACGCGTCATTATTATTTCATTTTTACTTCAATTCTGTCGCCTCTGACTTCGACGATGGCGCCCGCAACTGCCGCAGCCGCTTCGGCGAACCGCTCTGGGTCGTTCGCACGGAACAGCCCGACGATGCGGACCTGGCCAACGGCGGGATCGGCGATGACGATCTGGGCGCGGTTGATCCGGTTGAAGCGTCGCGCAGCCGCCTCGATCGTGACGTTGTCGAGCGAGATCTGCGCCAGTTCCGGCGGCGGTGGCGGTGGCGGTGGCGGGGATGCCGGTCGCGCCGCTTCCGTCCTGTCGGGGTGGCCGGTTCCGGGCTCCAGCGTCAGCGCGTCGCCCGCGCGGAGCACCACCGCCTGGTCGCGCTCGTCCCTGCCCCATACCAATACGCTGCCTTCCTTCACGCGCACCGCACCGCCGGCAGCGCCGACACGCCGCACCGAATAGTGCGTGCCAGTCGCCTGCGCATAGACGTCGCCGGACTGCACCACGAACGGATGCTGGCGATCCTTGGCGACATCGAACGTCGCTTCGCCCTGGAGCAGCACCACCTTCCGCACGCCGTCGCGCATCGCGAAGTCGATCCGGGCGCCGTCGCCCAGCGTGGCGACCGAGCCATCGGCCAGCGTCAGCGCGCGCCCGACGGCTGGGCGCGGCGGCACGCGCGTTGGCGACAGCGCCGGCACGCCCAGCCCCACCGCCAGCGCCAGCGACGCCGCCAGCGTGCCACCGACCATGATCCGCTGGCTCCAGCCCCGGCCAAGCGGGCGGGACGCATCAACGGGCGCGTCGTCCTCCTTGCGGGCGACTGCGACAATCGCCGGGCGCCTATCCCCTCTCGCGGCATCGCGATGTTCCAGGACCGTGTCCTCGATCGCGTACAGCGCGGCGCGCGCGCGCAGATAAGCACCGCGGTGGCGGCGATCCGCCGCCATCCACGCGCCGAAGTCGCCCGCCATCGCGGCCGGGATCTCGCCATCCAGCGCGCGCGCAGCCCAGTGAGCCGCCTGCTCGTTCATGTCGTCACTGAGAACCGTGCTTGCCAATCCGCTCCACCTCTCGCTTGTCCTCATCCCCACCAGTCTCGACGTCCTGGTGGGCCATGACGGCCAGCACCCGTCTGATGCCGCGAACGATGCTGTTCTCCACGACGTTCTCGCTTACGCCCAGCCGCTCGGCCGTGTCGCGCTGCGACAAGCCCTCGATCCGCCGCAACTCGATCACCTGGCGGCACGTGTCCGACAATTTGGCCAGCGCGTCGTTCACTCGACTCAATTCCTCCGTGGCTTCCATCGCCCTGTCGACGGCTGGGCTCTCATCAAGGACGTCGAACCAGTCGTTTCCCGTCATCGAAAGAATATTTTTTGCGGTTGTCTGGCGAAGGATGTCGACCGCCGAGGCATGGGCAGTCCGGCGAAAATAGGCGAGCGGGTTCTCGATATGCCCGACCGAGGTCAGCGCCGACAGTCGACAATAGGCTTCCTGAATGATGTCGTCGACATCGACGGCACCACGCCATCGGCTGGCCAGCCATGCGCGGACCCTGCCTTCGTGGGGCAGAATTTCACGCGCGACCCAGCGGGCAACAATGTCGTGATCGCGTTGCATCCGGATAGCGAGCCGTCGTCCTCATGAGTTGGGTCCTCGCCCGCATCCGGCGCGATGGACACCAGGCGTTGAGACGCGTCCGATGACAGAATTATGAAACGATACTCGATATGGGCGACGCCGACGCGGTGATGCGGTCGAGGGCCGGGCTTGCCCCGAGATCAGGTACCGGCCTCCTGCGGTGCTGCATTCGGCCGCACCGACTGGCCGGGCTTTAAGCCGGCTGCGCTCTGCGGTGCACATATTCATTGTACGGCCGCTGCTGGCCGTGCACTGGTCGCCGCAATGCCCGCACGCTCGCACAAATATTCAACGGGCACTCCGAGGTTGCTGAGGACCCTCGGAGACAGCGAAAATGTGGCGGGGCGATGCATGCGATCGGACGCGTGAAACGCGGGAGCGAGTCTGCGATTGACTCGCCGCCCATTACGAGCGAGGCCGCCGCCTTATCCACGATAGAGACACAATCGCGGCGAGTACCGGAATGCCCACCGCCGCGGCGAAGGCCGGTGCCGATGGCGCGGCGGCCGGTCCCTGGGCGGCGCCGGCAACGGCATAAAGGACGCCAAGGCAAAGATCGGCGAAGCCTGCGGCCGCCAGGAGCGGACCTGTCCTGCCCTTCGCGGTGCCGGCGGCGACGATCGACGCCTCGGCGAGCACAGGCACCGCCCTGCACAGCAGCACCGCAGCCACGCCGTTCCGCTCGATCCACAGGACGAATCGTGCATAAAGGGCCGGCCCCAGGATACGCCCGGCAAGCGGGGATCCCGAGCGGCCGATCACCAGCCCCAACAAGCAACCGGCAGTCAGTCCGAGCGTGTTGACCAACGCGCCAGGCCAGCCGCCAAGCGCTGCGCCCATGGCGGTGGCGACCAGGCTCGACGGCACCGGCAGGACGATGTCCAGGGCGAGCAGCGTCCCCCCCGCCATGGCGGTCGCCACCCCCGGCACGCCGATGCTGCCCGCCATCCGCGCTTCGAGCGTGGGGCCGAACAGGAAGAAAGGCACAAGGACAAACATCGCCAGAAGGAGGATGGCGGCGGCGATTCGAAGCGCGGACTGGAGGCTAGCCTGCACGGGCGCATCCTCTGGCATCGGCGGCGCGCGCAGCCACGTGCCGCACGGCGGTCAATCGAGCACCAGTGACAGCCGCAGGCTGCGACCGGGCCGCGGCGTGCCCACCGCGTTCCAACTGCGGTTGTCTCCCAGATTGCGCAGCATCAGCCGGAGCGCGAGGCGGTCGCGGAGCCTGTAGCGCAGGCCCGCATCGGCCTCGGCATGGCCCGGGGTGATCCGCGCACCGGTCGGGATCGCGCTGTCGTCGAAACCACTATTGCCGCGCAGCGCCGCCTCGGCGCGCCATGGCCCGCTCTCCCAGGTGAGGCGCAAACTCCCGTTCCAGCGGGGGCGCCCCCGCAGCGGCGTCGCGCTATCGAGCGCCAGATAGGTGATCGTCCCCGCGCCCGACCAGCCGCCGCCAAGCGCGAGGAGCAGCGCCCCCTCCCCTCCCCGCGTGCCGACAGTATCGCGGTTGACGAGGCGAAACTCGACGGGATCGAAATCGATCAGGTTGCGGAAGCGATTGTCGAACAGGGCGACGCTCGCCTGCCCACCGGGAAGCGGCAGCTCGACGCCGACATCCACGCTGCGCCCGGTCTCGGACGCGAGCGCGGGGTTACCGATCAGCGGATGGCTGAGCGCGTAGAGGCTGGGGCGTTTATACCCGCTGGCGACATGCGCGAACAGGCGCGGGCCGCCAGGAACCACCTCCCACCGCAAATGGCCTCCGCCGGTCCAGTTGCCGCTGCCTGCGTCGAGCGTGTCGTAGCGCGCCGCGCCGGTCAGCGTGACGCCGCCCGCGATGCGAAGCGTTGCTTCACCGAACCCGCTATAGGTCACGCGCCTGAGCGCGAACGCCACGGGCACGGGAAAGCCGAAATCGAGCGTGCCCCGGCTCCGCCCGTCCTCGCGCAGCACCGTCCCACCCGCAGAGAGGGTGAGCGGGCCGAGATCCGCGGCGAGCGAACCGATCGCCTCGATCCGCGTGAACCGCGTGTCGGAGGTGGTTGCGGGGACGCCATCGAGTACGCCCGGCGCAATCGCGGGCGCACTGCTCTCGGCACGCTGGCGCGACCAGGCGAGCGACAGGCTCGGCCGGACTGCCGCGCCCGGCGCGCGCGTCAGCGAGAGCGCCGCGAGCGTGAGGTAGCCCTTGCGGGCTTCGCGGGTGCGGATCGACGCGAGCAGCGGGCCGCCGCTGTCCTCGGGAAAGCCGGTGCCGCGCGTCTCGGCGTGCAGTCCAAGCGCGGACAGGCGGAAACTGCCGATCGACTGGCGCGCACGGGCAAAGGCCTGGGTGCGATCGAGCGCCCCCGCAGGATCGCCATCGCCGCTGCGATACCCGGCGCCGGCGACGGTCAGCCCACCGCCTTCCCAACCGCCCGAAACGCTGGCCGAGGCCGCGCCGCCATAGCGGCTGTCGAGCCAGCCCTGCCCGCCGACCCGGACGCCGGGGCCGGCGGGATCGCGGGTGACGATATGGACCACGCCCGACAGCGCGTCCGACCCGTGGATGGGGGAGGCGGCGACGCGCGACACTTCGACCCGCTCGACGAGCAGCGGATCGAGCAGCGCGAAGTCGAAGGCGCCGCCCGCGCTGTTGGTGGGATCGTTGAGCCGAACCCCGTCGAGCATCACCGCCGTAAAATTGGGTTCGCCGCCGCGGATCGAGAGGAAGCTGCCCCCCGCGGGGCCGCCGGTCGGGAAGGCGCGGACGCCGGGCAGCGCGTCGAGCACCTCCAGCAGCGAAGCGGGCTGGCGGCGCGCGATCGCCGCGCGGTCGGCCACGGCGACCTGCGCGTCCGCGCCGGTGCGCGACGCCGTGACCACAATGCTGCCATCGCCCGCCTCCTGGGCCTGCGCACAGGGCGCAGCGGCCACGGCGCCGGCGAGCGCCGCCAGGGACAGGCTTGCCCGCAACGGTCAGCGCATCGCGCGCGCGAGCTTGCCGAAGTCGCTTGTGTCCCCGGCTTCGGGCGCGCCCGCCTTCAGCTTGGCCCCGTCGGACGGCGGCGCGGTGGCCGGACTGTCGAGGAAGTTGTAGAGCAGGGTCCGCTGTCCCCGGGTCAGGTCGCGCGTCACCGGCATATAGCGGAAGCGCTCGAAATAGTCCGTCGCGGTCAGCTTGCGCAGCACGGCGGCATAGGCGCGCACCTGCTTCTCGTCGCCGAGCGGGAGCCAATTATCCATGCACGGCGCCAGCGCCTCCCAATAGGAGAGCACTTTGTCATGGACGTTCGCCCAGGTCGGCGGCAGCGCGGCGACATCGTCGTCCGCCGGCAGCACGCGCAGATACATATAGGTGAAAACCTGCGGATCGAAGCTGTTCGATGTGACCGGCAGCATCGGATCGGGCCCGGGCTGGAACACCAATTGGGTCACGGTCGGCACGCTGGTCTTGAGCGGGAAGCGCGCGATGCCATGGTCGTCGGTCATTGCGACCAGCGGATCATTCTCAAGCGAGCCGACCTCGGACATGGTCACGGTGATGCCCTTCCCGGCCGGCTTGCCGCGATCATAGACCTGCACCTCGGCCGTGGCGGGATCATCCTGGTCGACATAGAGATTGGGCTCGAGCGGGATCGCGCGCAGGGCCTTTTCTGCCAACAAGGTCACCGGATTCCCGTCGACCTTGGCGACCAGCGAGAGATCGCCGTCGAGCAGCGGCAGCGACGCGGGCGGGATCGGGATATCGACGATCCCCGATGTCGCCTCATAGCTGGCCTGCGCATAGTCCGCGGGAGACAGCGCGGCGATCGTCTTCCCCCCGGCCTCGAGCGAGATCTCGCCGACATCCGCCTTGTCCGGCGTGCGGTTGATCCAGGGGACGCAGTTGCTGAGATCGAGCGCGATACGGTTATTCTCCACATCGATTCTCGCCCAGCCGCTCCCGAACGGGACGGGCGGTGCGCCGCCGCCCACCGGCACGGGGGTCTGGCTCGTCAGCAGCGCGCGGTCGCCCGGCTCGTGCATCGGATCGCCATCGCGCCAGATGCCCACCGTCCCCACCATCGGGCTGCGCGCAGGGTTGGGCTGGAAGCCTCCGGCCGCGAACTTGGCCAAAAGGTCCGCAGCGTGTTTGGCGACGTCGGGCGAGGAATTCGATAGCGCGGGGTCGTTGTAATAGACCGTGTCGTAGGTGACGAAGCGGACCATCAGACCCTTCACCCCAGGCTGACCCATCTGGCGCCTGAGCGCCTGCAGGACAGGTGAATCATAGGGATCGATGCGCAGCGTCGGATGGGCGGCGTCCAGTTCGCCCTCCCATTGGTAGCAGCTCTGCCACAGCACCGAGGCGACGCCGGCGATCATGTTGTTCGATTGGTTGGCGAAGAAATTGATGTAACGGTCGCTCGACCGCCGCACCGGCACGCCAAGGATGCGACAACCGCCATTGATGCCTAGGCCGAGCGCGTCGAAGAAGAGCTGCGACGTATAGGGCCCATAAGGTTCGGCATCGACGAGCATGCCCGCGAGATTGACGGGCGCCTTGACGAACGGGTCCTTGGTGTCGAGGCCCTTCCCCAGGTCCACCCCCGAAACGCAGCAGTTATAGAAGATCGAGCGGTGGGTGCCGTCCGGGTCCCAATTCTGCTGCGGAATCTGCGCGACCGCCGCCTTGCGATAGTCGCCGACCAGCTTTGTGGTGACCGGGTCGCGGCCCAGTTTCGGATCGGCATTGGCCTCGTCATAGGCCGCCACCCAGGTCGGCATGGTGTTGTTGTTGGTCGTGATCGGGTCCCAGCTGACCTGGCCGCCGAAATAGACCCGCGGGAATTCGAGGATGCTCATGCCGCCGCTCCCTTGCTGGCGCCGCTACGCTTGGGCGGAAGAAAGGCGGGTCCGGCGACCTTGCCATTCTTCATCGGGGTGTTGAGCGCCTGGATCGCGGCCATGCGCAGATCGAACATCGCCCGCACCCCGACGCCGAGTTGGCCGTTCTTGCCCGAAAACGCGGCGGCGAGCGCGGCGATCATCGCCGCATAGGCCGCGTTGCACTTGTCCTGCGCAGCGCGCACTGCCGCGGATTCGCCCTTGAATTTATGCTCCTCGGGATCGACGATCGCCGGATAGGATTGGGCATAATCGACGCCGAGCGTGCCGCCCCATTTATAGCCCGAATCATCCGGGCCCGCCGCCACATCCTTCTCGATCACCTGGTTGCGATAGACCTCCCAGAAGCGGTAGAAATGGGCCAGCTCGTTCTGGAAATCGAGCGGGCTGCCCTTGTTCTCGGGCGTCACCGGCGTGCCCTCCCCTTCCGAGACGATCTGGTCGATCGCGCGGCAGGCATCATCGCAATTATGGACCGCGAATACCTGCCCCTGGAAGAACTGGCCGTCATTCACCTGGTTGCGGTTGGGCTTCCATGCCGAGGCGGGCAGCTTGCACAACGCGGCCTTCAGCCGCTCATAATATTCGCCGATCGTGACCGGCGACTTCGCGCCTGACCTGAGCAGCTTTGGCTGCACCGGATCGAGCGGCTTTTCGATCGCCATGCCCTGCGCCATCGCCTCCGGCGAGAAGGGATAGAGGTGGATGACGAGCTTGCCGCCGACATCGCCGGGGAGATGCCCCGGATAGCTGGGCGCGTTGACCCGCACCGTCCCGCCGATCGCATTCATGATGTTGCAGGCGAGGCACATGTGGATCATCTCCTGCATAATGATCGATTGCAGCCGCGCCTTCGCCGCTGCGTTCGTCTCGGGCAGGATCGTCATCGACGCGTAGAGATAGGGCGGCAGAGTCGCGAACTCGATGTCGATCGCGCCCTGCACCAGCTTGCGCACGCCGAGGACGCTGGCCGGTTCGATCCAGGCCAGCCTCACCTCGCCGATATCGGGTCCCTCGGGCGTCTCCATTCTTCCCCCCCTTGTCGCAGCGCGGATGCTCCGAGCATCTGCTTCCGAACAATAAGCCCTTATTTTCAGTTAATCCCGAATTAAGTCCAATCTGGACGCAATACTTCGCCTGCAAGAAACAGTGATTCCTCACTATTCTTTCAACCAAGCCTTCAATCACATTGAGCAATGATAACGACGCAATCTTACAGAATCAAGTATAGCCGTTGCCTTGATCATCGACCATAGTATACGCGATTCGCGCTTAGCCCGCGCGACAATCATCCGGGATATAATTGATTGCGCCCGCAAGGCTGCCTTAGGAGGGACCCGTGACAAGATCGCCGGCCGCATGGATTTCCATTCTCGCAGGAACGGGCGGCCTCTTCGCCGCTCCTGCCGCGGCACAGGTCTATCAGACCTATGGCGCACACAATCCGCCCGGCGCCAGCCCGTGCCAGACCCAGGACTGCGTCTATCCACGCAAGGAAGGCGAGCCGCCCAACCCGAAATGGCCGGACTGGTGGCAATCGACCTGGACGATGTACCGGGTCTACGGCCCCGATTATGCGAAATATCCGCCGCCCTATGCCGGCAAGCCCCCCAAGGGCGCGACCTATCAGACCTCTTCCGGCGCGACCTTCTACGACTCGACCTGGCGCGGGAAATCGGGCGAAGGGGCGATGATGGAGCGATACGACAGTTTCTGCCTCCCCATCTTTCCGCTCCGCAACAACTATTCGTGCAAGTTCATCTCGCTTGGCAACATCGCCTATTTCGTCGCCGGCAAGGGGAGGCCCAAATGGATGCCGCCAATCTGCCTGTTCTCGCCGCTCAATCATCCGCCCCGCCCCGACTTCATCAAGCACCTGCCCTATAGCGCGCAGGACAGCGCTCGGATCGGACCGGGCGGCCAGGGCTATTCCTTCTGGGTGAGCGCCGACGATGGTAAGGTGATGCAGGTCGGCGTGACGCCCGACCGGACCAAGGATGGCGGCATCATGTTCGGCTATGGTTTCCAGGCCAATGCGGCGGGTGAGATGATGCCGCAATCCTTCTATTTCTCGGGCTATCCGCTGCCCCCGGCCGACGCGCCCTATGTCAGCCAGAATTACCGCAAGTTCAGCGCGACCCAGCCCAGTCCAGAGCTTTGGGCGGAAGTCGCGGGGCTCGATCCTGACACGCTTCCCGCCTGCCAGCTGTTCGATCCGCCAAAGCCTGCAAGCGGCCTCCTTACCGAGGGCGAGAGCACGAAGGCGCCAACCTGGGGCGATATCGGCCGCTGGAAGCGTTGAACGCGGCGAGCGCGCTTTGGCTGTCGGACTGAAGGCCAGATATGCCCCAGCCAGCCGCTTCTCGCAGCGGCATGACCATCCGACGGCGATCCCCTTCTCCGGGCCGCGAGCCCGTGCAGATATACGAGCCCCCTCTCCCCGCGCCCGCCATCCTGTAACGCTTGCGTCATCAAGGCTGGCTAGTCGCGCTGACGTCGGGGGTAATTTACGTGGTGCAGAAGGTCGGCAATCGCGAGCCGCTCCGTTGGGTGGCCACGCGGATTCTGCCGCACGAGCCGGCGCTCCGCCGTTGGCTGGCACGCGCGGGGTTGCAGCCCAGCGACGTGGACGACGTCATCCAGCAAACCTATTGCAAGCTGAGCGAACTCGGCTCGGTCGCGCATATCCGCGATCCGCGCGCCTATTTCTTCACCACGGCGCGTTCGTTCGTGCTCCAGCATGTCCGGCGCGAAAAGGTGGTTCAGATCCAGGCGGCGTCCGATCACCTCGATATGCTGGCGGACGAAGGGCCCACGCCCGAGCGTATCGCCAGCGACCGATGGGATCTCAGGATGGTCAACCATGCCATCGCCAATCTCCCACCGCGCTATCGTGAAGCGATCGAGTTGCGCCGGCTGGAGGGCCTGTCGCAAAAAGAAACTGCGGCCCGAATGGGCGTATCGGAAAAAGTCGTCGAGAACAGCCTTGCCCGCGGTCTAAAGGCTGTGCTCCATAGTATCGCGCAAGGCAGTGATTATTACAGCCCGCGGGAAGAGGAGCCGGTGCGTGAGGAGTGCCATGTCGTCCGATATTGATGATGTGGCAGTGCATTGGGCGCTGCGGGTCGATGCGAATAGCTTGGATGGTGCCGAACGCAGCGCGATGGATGCATGGCTCGCGCGCGATCCCCGGCACCGCGGCGCGCTGTTTCGCGCCCGCGCCGCGCTGACCCTGCTGGAGAATGGCGACGATACGGCGCAGGACGCGATCCCATCCGCGACTGCCAAGGTTTCGGCGGCCCCGCAGCGGCGGCGCGCACCTGTGCTGGCCGGGGTCGCCGCGGCGTGCGCGGCGGTGCTCGCGCTGCCATGGCTGCTAACGACGCCCTCCGCCTATCAAACCGTGAAGGGGCAGATTCGCGAAGTCGCGCTCAGCGACGGATCGATCGCGGTGCTCAACACCGACAGCCGCGTCGAGGTCGACTACGGCATCGCCACGCGCCGAATCGCGCTGGGACGCGGCGAGGCGTGGTTCAAGGTCGCGCACAACGCCGCCCGCCCGTTCATCGTCGAGGCGGACGGCGTGCTGGTCCGCGCCACCGGCACCGCGTTCTCGGTTCGCGAGCGCGAGGGGGCGGTGGTGGTCGCCGTGACCGAGGGTAGCGTGGAGGTGTGGCGCGGTGATCGCGCCGGACGCCGTGTGACGCTTCGAGCGGGAACCATGGCATCGCTGCCGGTTGCAACGCCCGGCCAGCCGCTGCCCGCCACCGCCACGAACGCGCCGCCGCGAATCGAGCAGGTCGCCGCGGGCGAGGCGCCGGCGTGGCGTGAAGGGGGCGTAGCGTTCAACGAAACCTCTGTGGAGGACGCCGCTGCCGAACTGAACCGCTACAACCAGGTGACGCTGCACGTCGCCGATCCGGCGATCGCCCGCTATCGAATCACGGGCTATTTCGAAGTGGCGAAGCCGGCGCAGTTTGCCGACGCGGTGGCGCGGATCACCGGCGCGCATGTGTCACGAAATAGAAATGAAATCTTCATCGGAAAGTAATTCCGACTGAAACGGAACTTTATTTAAAGTGTCGTGAGGGATTTTCGAAGCTGGCGCATCCTTAGGTCGAAAACCTAATGGGGGTCGTACCAATGTTTCGGAAATTGCTGTTCACCGGGTCGATGATCGGCCTGGGTGCTGGTCTTTGCGCGCCTTCCGCTGCGGCTGCGATGCAGATGCAGGTCTTTTCCATTCCTGCCCAGCCCGCGAGCAGCGCGATACCGCTCTTCGCGCGCCGCACCAATCTGCAGATCCTGGTTTCGGCGGAAGCACTGCGTGGCGTGCGGACCAGCAGCGTGACGGGCACGCTCGCACCGCGTGCGGCGCTCGATCAATTGCTGCGGGGCACCGGGCTGCGCATCGTGAGCTGGGAAGGCAATGTCGTCACGCTCGGCCGCGGCCTCGATGCCTCGGCACAGGACCAGAGCGGCGACACCGTCGTCGCCGAGGATCGTGACACGATCGTCGTAACCGGCTTTGCGCGCAGCGTCAGCGCCGCGCGCACGCTGAAGCGAAAGTCCGACACGATCCGCGACGTGATTGTCGCGGAGGATATGGCCAAATTTCCCGAGCTGAACCTCGCCGAATCGCTCCAGCGCATCCCGGGCGTCGCGATCAACCGCGAGGCGGGCGAAGGGCGGCGCGTGACGCTGCGCGGGCTCGGCCCCGATTTCACCCGCGTTCAGCTGAACGGCATGGAAGTGCTGGGCAACGTCGATTCGGCGATGGACAGTCGTGGCCAGCGCTCGCGCGACCGCGCGTTCGATTTCAACATCTTCGCCTCCGAGCTGTTTTCGCGCGTCGAAGTCGAGAAAAGCTTTCAGGCGACGCAGAACGAAGGCGGCATGGCCGGCACGATCGGCCTGTTCACCGCCAAGCCGCTGGAGCGCAAGCAGGGGCTGAGCGGCGCGCTGTCGGCGAAGGCGGGCACCAACACCTATTCCGAGGATTTCCAGCCGCGGCTGGCGGCGATGCTCGGCTACAACCATGACAACCGGCTGGGCGTGCTCGTCTCGGTCGCCTGGTCGAAGCGCAAGACGCAGGAACAGGGGTACGACACCTACAACCCCGTCCAGCCCACTGCCGCGCAGATGCAGACCTATGTGAAGAACGGCGTCGATATCTCCGCGCTCGACACGGCGACCCAGGCGAAGTTCCTCTCCGGCGATCTGGTGTTCGCGTCGGGAAACCGCCTGTCGGTGTGGGACGCCAAGCAGGAGCGGCTGGGCGCGACGCTGGCGACCCAGTGGCAGCCCAGCGACACGCTCAAGCTGACGCTCGACGGCCTCTACGGCGAATTCCGCACCGATCGTAACGAATATCATCTCGCGAGCCGCCCGACCGGATCGGAGATCATCTTCAACGGCGCCTATACCGATTTCGGCAAGCCGATCGCGGCATCGAAGATCAATGCGATCCGCTGGGATTCGAGCAACTTCGTGAACTATGCCGATGTCGACAATTCCACCTATGGCAGCGAGCATCGCCGCCAGATCAACAAGAATCGCTTCCGCCAGATCGCGCTGACCGGCGAGTGGAAGCCCAGCGACGCGCTGACCCTCGACGGGCATGTCGGCTATGAGAAGTCGAGCTATGAGACGCCGATCGACGACAAGCTGTACCTGCAGGCGCAGGGCGGCATGGTCACCAGCTATGCGGCCGATGGCGGGTCGGCGCACAACAGCTATAAGTGGGACACCACCGACCCCAGCAAATATTCGATCCGCGAGCTGTATTTCCGCGAGAACGGCCAGGAGACCAGCCTGCGCGAAGGCGTTCTCAACGCGCGCTACCAGTTGAGCCCGGTGTTTCGCCTGAACACCGGCTATGCCTATCGCAAATACGCGACCGAGGCATGGGACTGGTTCAACGACGGGCTGTACGCCGCCGAGTTCCGCAGCAAGCCCGGCTATGATGCCGTAACGCCCTATGCCGTCGTCTATGACGGGCACAAGGACCAGTCGTTCGTCGTCGGCGACTGGGACAAGATGTTCGCCACCTATGGCAAGAGCCACACGCTGACCGGGCCGACCAGCCGGACGCTCAACAGCTTCGATATCTCGGAAGCGACGCACGCCGGCTTTCTCCAGCTCAACTGGAACGGCGAACTGGGCGGCATGGGCTTTCGCGGCAATGTCGGCGGACGCGCCTATCGCACCAATGTCGTGAACAACGGGCTGGTCGCCAACGCGGCCGGCGCGCGCGTGCCGACCACGGTGAAGACCGATTATTCGGGCGTACTCCCCGCGCTCAACGCCACGCTGGAACTGACGCCTTCGCTCCAGATCCGGCTGGCAGCGGCGCAGAACATCAATCGCCCGGCGCTCGCATCGATGAAGCTCACCGGCAGCGTGACGGTGAACAACGGCGTCTACACGATCAGCAACGGCAACCCGGACCTGAAGCCGTACAAGAGCACCGATCTGGACATCGCCGCGGAATGGTATTTCGGGCGGATCGGCATGGTGTCGGTGGGGGTGTTCCACAAGAATATCAACGACCTGATCACCACCGTCACGCTGCGCGACATACCGTTTTCGGCCACCGGCCTGCCCACCAGCCTGGCGCCCGGGCTGACGCCCGACACCAATATCGCGCAGTTCACCCAGTCGGTGAACCTCGCCAAGGCACGTCTGACGGGGGTGGAAATGGCGGCGCAGACCGACTTCGCGTTCCTGCCGGCGCCCTTCAACGGACTCGGCGTGCTGGGCAACGTCACGCTGATCGATTCGAACAGCCGCGAGAACGGCCTCGACGGGCCGATCACCGGCCTGTCGGACATCAACGCCAACGGCACGCTTTATTATGAGAACAAGCTGTGGGGCATTCGCGGCTCGGCCAACTATCGCTCGGGCTATCTGCGCCAGCGCTACAACGGCGTGAGCGCGATCAGCGAGGACGGGTTCAAGGACTCGATCTATGTCGATGCCGCAGCGTTCGTGAACGTCGCCAAAGGGCTGCGGCTGACGCTGGACGCGATCAACATCACCAACCAGCCCGAAGTGCAGATCAACAGCATCTATGATCGGCTGCACAACGTCACCCGCAGCGGGACCACGGTGTTCCTGGGGATGAATCTCTCCTTCTGACGCATCGGCCGGGGCACGGCGCCGCGCGCGCCGTGCCCCGCGCCTTCCTTCGTGCGCCTGCCGCACGGCCATTTCTTTGCGAAGGGCTTTTCCTATGACCGGTTTCGATCGCCGCCAGTTGCTGCTCCTGCTCGGTTCCTCCACCGCCTGCCTCGGCGCGGGCGCATTGCTCTCCAGCGCCTTCGCCTGGGACGTGCCGCCGCCGTACAATATCGAGGAGAATCCCAAATTCGCGACCACGCCGTTCGCGCTGGGCGTCGCATCGGGCGATCCGGCGCCCGACGGCTTCGTGATCTGGACCCGGCTCGCGCCGCAGCCGCTCGATCCGCATGGCGGGGTGATCCGCAAGCAGATGCGCGTGAACTGGGAAGTCGCCGAGGACGAACGCTTCCAGCGCGTGGTGCGCAAGGGGCAGAAGATGGCGGTGCCCGAACTGGCCCATGCGGTGCACGTCGAACTGGAGGGGCTGCAGCCCGATCGCCATTACTGGTACCGCTTCCAGATCGCCGGCCATCAGAGCATGGTCGGCCGCTCCCGCACACTGCCGCTGGCTGCTACTGCGCTCGACCGGGTGCGCTTCGTCGCCGCCGGCTGCCAATATTATGAGGAAGGCCATTTCACTGCCTGGCGCCGGATCGCCGAGGAGCAGATCGACTTCGTCTTCCATTATGGCGACTATATCTACGAGGGCCCCGACTGGCGCATCCAGAACCCCGGCAAGCCGGTGCCGAGCACGCGGTTCCGCTTCCACAACGGCCCCGAAATCTATTCGATCGACGATTATCGCGCCCGCTACGCGCTCTACAAGAGCGACCCCGACTTGCAGGCGGCGCACGCCGCGCATCCGTTCTTCATGAGCTTCGACGATCACGAGATCGACAATAACTGGGCGAGCTATACCGACGAGAACGAGATGCCGCCGGAGATCTTCGCGCTGCGCCGCGCCGGTGCGCTCCAGGCCTATTACGAGAATATGCCGCTGCGGCTGAGCGCCTTCCCGAAGAACGGCACGATGCAGATGTACCGCAGCGCGCGGCATGGCGACCTGCTCAACACCTTCGTCCTCGACACGCGGCAATATCGCTCGAACCAGGCCAATTTCGACCTGCGCTCGCCCCAGACGCCCGAAGTGTTCGCGCCCAACCGCACGATCACCGGCTTCGAGCAGGAGGCGTGGCTGTTCGACGGGCTCAAGCAATCGCCGACGCGGTGGAACCTGATCGCGCAGCAGGTGATGCTGCTCAACCTGCTGCGTCGCGACACGCCCGAGGCCGCGCCGATGGCGGGGATGGACGTGTGGTCGGGCTATATGGGCAGCCGCCGGCGGCTTTTGTCGCATATCGAGAAGCACCGGCCCGGCAACGTCATCACGATCAGCGGCGATATCCACCGCCACTTCGCGGGCGATCTGATCCAGGACAATGGCGACGGCAAGATCATCAGCTCGGAATTCGTCGCCACCTCGATCACCTCGGGCGGCGACGGCGAACTGCCCGATGCGCCGACGCTCGACGCGCTGCGCTCGCAGAACCCGCACCTCAAGACGATGTGCAACAAGCGCGGCTATCTGCTGTGCGACGTGACGCGCGATTTGTGGCGCGGCGACCTGAAGATCATCGACAAGGTGACGCAGCCCAATCTGCCCGCCACGATCTTTGCCAGCTATGTCGCCGAACATGGCGAACCGGGCCTGAAGCCTGTCTGAGCCTCAGGCAGAACCGTACGCATCGCTCGCAAGCGATATCGCACGCGCCGCGAGGCCGAGCGTTTGCTGGCGATGCGTACGGCACCGCGATTCGATCAGGTGCCGCACCGTGGTGACCGCACATTTTTTTAGCGGTCCTGAACGTCGGGCTCCGATTCTGTATTCGCGAGTTCCTCGCTTACAAGGCCCGCGACAAGGTAAGCGAGATTGTTGCGCCTTGGGTCTGCTTGCGGGTTTCCTTTCCTGAATAGTCGCCGGCCCGGTTCGGACTGAAGAAGCGCCGCAAGCGATCGCTGTCTTCCCCGGTGATCGCGCTGGCGCGCAGGGTCGTCTTGAACCCCGGCACAGCCGTCGTCTCGACAAACGCATTCCACACTGGTCTCTCGCGCCAGAACAGGCGCTCGCCCGTATAGAAGATCTCGGCCTCTTGCGCGGACGTATAGCTGAAGCCCCATGACGACCGCAGGCGCGGCAGGTCATGGCGAAACTCGGCCTCGAAACTGGTCGAGGGCAGATCGTCCATCGCCCGGAACTCGCCCGTCAGGGGATCGCGGAAGCGCGAATCGCGAAGCGTGCCTGACACGGTGATCCGTGCGCCCTTGAGCAGGCTGTGCAACGGAAGGGTCGCATTGCCGGTGAGGCCCCATTGCCGCGCATCGCCGATCGTACCGAGCGCCTCGTCGCCCGTGTCGAGCACGAGATAACCGAGCAATCCCTTGTGCCATTGGTGGTAGGTCTCGAGCGCCAGCGCCGCGCCCTTGCCCCAGCGATGGTCGAGGCGCAGGAAAACGCGCGTGACCCTTGCCGGACGCAGCCCGGAATTCCCGCCCATGGGCCGGCCGTCGGCCTGATCGACCGAGGCCGCGAAATCCCCGAAATCGAGCTGATCGACCGTGCGTCGCATCGCTAGGCGAAGCTGCGTACTGTCCCGTGGCGACCAGACCAGCGCGGCGGACGGCTTGAAATAGGACAGGCTCTGCGCGTGATCGCTGTCGCCTTTCACCGTGAGGCGGGAGAGTTCGAACGCGCCGCCTGCTTCCAGTTCGAGGCGGCGTGCCAGCCTTACCGCGACATTCGCGAAGGCTTCGCCGCGCTGTTCGGAGACGCGCGTATTCGCGTTGCTCAACGCGACCGGCATCATGCCCTGTCCGGTGTCCTCGGCATAATCCAGATGGCTGATCAGACGGTTATAGACCATTTCCACCCCCAGTTCCGGGCGAATGGCATGATCGCCCTGGCGCGCGAGCGTGACGCGCCCGATCAGTTCGAGCGGCTTTTGCCGCTGGTCGGAAACGCCGCGATACGCCGGCTCCTGATACTCCTCGCCGACGCGGCTCGTCGCCATCTGGCCCAGCCCGACGAGTTTGAGCGTCCAGCCTGTGCCCAGCCCGCGCGTCCAGTCGAGGCCGAGCTCGCCGCTGCTGCTCTCCTCGCGATACGCGATAAAGCGGTTGGCATAAGGTGCACCCGCTATCTCTCCGGCATAGAGGCCTATATCGGTCGCGGAACTGTATATGTCGTGGTTGAGCCGCAGGTTCACCGTCAGTGTTCCGCCGCCCAGCGGTCGGGAGGCAGACGCTGCCACCCCATATTCCGGCGCCTTGCCCAGCGATTCCTGAAGCCGCCCCAACGTCAACGCGCCTGCCGCATCGAGATTGTGGAATTGCGCGTTGGAAGGGTAGCGTGCCTCGCCCGCCATCAGTTCCACACTGGTCTGCCACGCGCCGATTGCCTTGGCATAGCTGGCCTTGGCAGTGGGTGAGAGCCCGCCATCGGCCGCACGCGCCAGCGTCAACGTCGCTGTCCCTGCGCCGCGTGCATCGGTTTTGAGGATGACATTGGCGACCAGCGTCTGCCCCTGCGCTTCGGCCGCATCCGATCCACGCAGCAGCACGATGCGCGCCACCCGCGCGGAGGGAATGCGCCGCAGCACTTCGCTGATGCCGCCAGCCTTGACCGTGGGACGCTGGCCATCGATCAGCACATTGCCCGCCGCCCCGCCAAAGCCGCGGACACCGCTCCCATCGGAAATGGGGAAACCGGGCGTGCGCTCCAGCATCTCCAAGGCGGTCTGGGGCTGGAACGGGGTATAGAATTCCGCCGGATAGGCTGGGTCGGACCCGGCAGACGTCACAGATCGGGGCGGTTCTTCACATTTGGGAGAGGACTGCTCCGGGCAATCTTCCATCGTCCCCGCCATGGCGGCGAGGCTGGCAAGCAGCGTTGCAAGCGAGCTCATCGCATGAAGAACTCGACCGGTACGACCAGTTCAATGGTATCGCCTGCCATCGCCTTGGGTGGCGTGGGCAGCGGGGCCGCGCGCTTGGGCAAAGCGAGTGCTTCATTGTCGAGCGCCCGGACACCGGACGACCGCTCAAGACGAACGGAGAGCACCTCGCCATTCCGGTTCATCACGAAACGGATATAGGGCACGCCCTGCTGGCGGCGGAAAGAGGCTTCGCGGGGATAGCGCTTCACCTTGTTGAGCGCGCCCAGCACGAGCCCCTCCCATGTCGGCTTGCCGCTGGACGCCTGCGGCGCAGGCGGCGCCGGCGGTGTCTCGGGCGCCGTCGTCTCCTTTGCCGGCGGTCCCGGATCGGGGACCGGCTTCGCGACGGGAAGCGGCAAGGGATTGATGCTCGGTATCCGGATTTCCGGCGCCTCGATCTCTGGAGGAACGACGTCAGGCAGATCCTTTTCCTTCTCCACCGCTTCCGGCCCGGGAGGGATTTCCCGCGCAGGCTCCGGCGGAGCGGCAGGAGGTGCCACATCGAACACGCTCAACGTCGCGGGCTTCTGAGCGGCCTGATAGGTGGTCCAGGTGAACAGGGTGGCCCCGGCGACCAGCAATGCGACCCCCACGGTACCGGCCATGCCGAACAGGCGCGTCGTGAGGCTCACCGGTTGATCCGAGTAGCGCGTCGACGGCTCCCAACGGCCCATCGTCCCGGAGGGCATTGCCGGCCCGATCGCGTGCCCCAAGGCCTCCCCGCCTCCCTGCGCCATAGGCTCTTCGCCCTGCATTACATCCAACATGGTGGCGATCATCCTTCCGCACCGGGCAGCAAGGCGAGAACGGCAAATCCCAGGGGAACCGACACGATGATCAGCCATGTCCATGCGCGCGCCGCGCTGCGGGCATGGAACACCGCCATGGCGATCGGGGCGAAGACCGCGAAGCTCAGCAAGGTGGCTGCCGTCACCGCCTCGACCCGGTCAACGCCGATCCGTGCCAGCACCAGCGAAAGTGCCGCCGTGAAGAGCGACGTCACGCCGTAAGCGCCCAGCGTTCCGGCAAGGCTGCGCGCAACCACCGACCAGCGATTGCGCGCCCGCTTGCTCATGGCGATCGCGCTCGCCATCAGTGTGCGACGAAGCTCAGCGACGCGATGTGCTGAAGGCTTGCAACCCTCTGCCCGGCAATCTCGACATCGGCGGGGGCGGTGTGGCGGGCGACGAGGATATAGCGGCCTTTCGCGGCGACCGGCACGGTGAAGCGCCCTTCCCCATCCGTCTTGAAGGTCTTTTCCCAAAGATCGGGATTGATGACAGTGATGCCGGTGTCGGCAAGCGGCTGCCCCTTGAAGGTCAGGATGAAGCTGTCGCTGCCCGGCGCGACCGGCACCAGTTCGAACGCATGGACCGCCCGCGTGCTGTCGCGGCCTGCCTTCGCCTGGAAGGCGGCTGCCTGATAGCTGCCTTCCTCCGTCTTCCACGGCTCCCAGACCTGATCGTTATAATAACGCAGATCCCCGGCGCCGCCGACATCAGCCACCAGATGATCGGGCTGCGCAGTCATGGCGAAGGCCCGATCCGGCCGCGTTTCAAACAGGCGGGAGGTTGCGACCAGCTTGGCGATATCCTCGCCCTTGTCGCGCTCGCCTGCCGCGTCCCCGACATGGACCCGTGCCGTCGCGCCATCCCGTTCGATCCAGATTTCATGCGCGGATGCACTGGCGGCAGTGCCAGCGAGGAGTGCGGCGGCAATAAGCGTCTTGAACATGGCAATCTCCGAAAACATCAGCGTGGAAATGGCGGGCATCAGGGCCGCACCCTGCGCAGGATGCGGTCCCGATTGAGGTTGGCGGCGACGATCAGGGCTGCTGCGGCGGTCATCCAACCGAACCACGCAACCGCGCCGTAACCCCAGCCAAGACCGGCACCGGCAATGACGAAGGCGAGTGCCAGCATCAGGAGGCCGGACAGGTGCAGGGCTCTGCTCCCGCCCGCTGGCAGCTTGCGGCGCAGCCAGTCCTGCTGGTGACGGCCCATCGCGAGCAGCAGCAGGGCGAAGCCTGCCAGCGACAGGAGGAAGATTGCCGCGTGGATCATGCCGCCATCGCCTCCAGCTCGCGCGTCTTGCGGCGGGGCGCAGTCTTTGGCTTTCGCGTGGCGACCTTCCACGCCGTGAAGCCGCAGGCAGCAGCCGTGGCCAGCATGGCGAGGTCAAAGCCGGCGAAAATCCAGTCGCCAGCGATCAGGCTGGGAACCAGGCCGCGCTGCGTGGTGAGCGCGTTCACCATCGGCACCAGAGCATAAAGTACTGCGCAGGCCGCCAGCGCCTCGACCCAGGCCCGCTTGACCGGGCGCGCGATGCTCCAGGTGAAAATCGCGCCCCAGGCGATGAACAGGCTGTGGATTTCCCAGTCGGCGCGATGCGGCAGCCCGACGGGCAGCAACCGGTTCGCGAGGAAATACACCGCGATCCCCGCGAACGACCCGGCGATCACGCCAATGTTGAGGCGCTCCACGAGCCGGAAACCGACATGCGGGCGGGATGGATCGGGCAGCTTGGCGCGGCGCTTGACCGTCCACAGGACGAGGCCGCTGGCCACCATGATCGTGCCGGCCGCGCCCGACAGGAAATAGAGCCAGCGCAGCATCGCGCCGGAAAAGCGGCCCGCATGGAGGTCGATCATGACCCGCTGCGTCGCGCGCGCAGCGCCGGGCTTATCGCCCGTGCCGAGCATGTCGCCGGTGGCAGCATTCAGATAGACAGGCTGGCGACCACCGCCCAGCATCTCCTGCCCCGGCCAGATGCCGGCAACCATGTCGGGCGTGCCGGGCTGTTCGATGCTGATGTAACTGGCCCTCTGCCCGGCCCAGTTTGCCTCGGCGCGCGCGATGATCTCGCGGAGTGGAAGTTGCCGCGGCGCGGAGGGAGGTGATGCGCGCGTCGACGCTATCGTCGGCGCTGGCGGAAAGGCCTTCTCGTAAAAGGCCTCCATGCTGCCGAAGCTGGCGTTGGCGCCCCAGGGCATAAGCGTGAACAACAAGGCGACCAGCCCGGTATAGGTGATCATCAGATGGAACGGCAGCGCGAGCACCGCCGTCACATTGTGCGCATCGAGCCAGCTTCGCTGCCCCTTGCCGAAGCGCAGCATGAAGAAGTCCGCGAAGATCTTCTTGTGCGTCACGATACCCGAAAGGATCGCGACCAGCATCGCGAGCGCGGCGATGCAGACGAGGTAGCGCGCCCATATCACCGGCAAATAGTGCAGGTCGAAATGCATTCGGTAGAGGAAGAAGCCGCCAGCGCTTTCGCGCACGGCTACCTCGCGGCCCGTCGCGGGATCGAGCTTCACTTCCGCGCGATCTTCCCACCCGCCGCCGCTGGGCGTCCAGGACAGCACCAGGGCCTCGTTGCTCCGCCCGCTCGGCAGCGACACGCTCCAGCTTTCCGCACCCGATGCACGCGCGCGGAACAGGGCATCCGCCCGGTCGAGCGCCTGTCCGGTGACCGGCGCCCGCTTCAATTCGGGATGCATCCAGCCGTCGATCTCGATCTGGAAAAAGGCCGTGGTGCCGAACAGAAAGATCACGAACAGCAGCCACCCGGGCAGCAGCCCCGCCCAAGTGTGCAGCCATGCCATCGACTGGCGAAGCGTTTCCTTCACAGCGCGGCTCCGGTCACACCCACCTTCAGAACTTCGCGCGCAAGGTGCCGACGATGCGGCGCGCCTCCCCGAACGTCGCGAAATAGGCGACGCTGGAATAATAGCGCTTGTCCAAGAGGTTGCTGGCATTGACCGACAGCGACAGGTTGGGCGTCAGCGCGTAGCGGGCGAAGGCGTCCACCACCGCATAGGCCTTCTGCTCCGCGATGGTCAGGCCATCGGCCACATAGCTGATGTCGGAATAGGTCCGGCTGTTCCACAGCACATTGCCGCCCACCGTGAGCCCGCGCACGCCCGCGCCCGTCAGGTCATAGCTGGTCAGGAAGCGCAGGCTGTCGCGCGGCACTTGCGTATTGAGCGCCGCGCCGTCGCGATCCTCGACCTTCACATGGTTGAACCCGCCACTGATCTTCCAGCCCGGCAGCGGCTCGCCCGTCGCCTCCAGTTCAAAGCCTTCCGATCGGGTGCCGTCCACAGCCTCATAGACATAATCTCCCGTCGGCCCCACGGCATCGGGCACATAGACCGGGAAGTTCGATTGCCGGATATTGAACCACGCCCCCGACAGGGCGAGCCGCCCGTCCATCAATTCCGCCTTGGCGCCGATCTCGTAATTCTTGCCGGTCAGCGGATCGAGATACTCGCCATTGGCGTCCCGATAGGATTGGGGCGAGAAGATGCTGGTATAGCTGGCGTAGAGCGACACATTGGACGTCACGTCCAGGATCACGCCCGCATAGGGCGTGAACTCGCCCTTCACCGATGTCGGGCTGACGGTGCGATCTTCGCCCGTCGGCTGGTTCCAATATTCGCGGCGCCAGTCGGTCAGGCGCCCGCCCGCGATGACCGAGAGCATCGGCAAGGGCTTGACCCGCAGGGTAGCGAAGGCGGCCGTCTGCTTCTCATTATTGCCGAACTGGCCAAGATAGGGCCAATCCGGCTCGGGCAAGCCACCGCCCTGCCAATCATAATAGTTGGGAATCGACGGATCATAGCCGTCGAAATACCAGATCTGATAGTCGTCGCCGCCTTCCTTGGTGGCGTAATGGCTCGCGCCGACCATCAGCAGATCGTCGTCGCTGAAGATCCGTAACGGCCCGGAGGCGGTGCTGACCAGGCTGGTCATGCGCTGCTTGTCAGCCCAGCGGCCGGGCCAGATGCCCACGCCAGTGCCGTCCGCATTCAAAGCCCCCCGCAAGGCATAGCCAAAGACCATGTCATAGGTCTTGCGCGTCCAGTCGAGATCGGCGCGCAGCGACCATTCGCCCAGCTTCTGCTCGATCGAGGCGAATGCGCTGAGCGAATCGCGATCATAGCGCGTCCAGTCCGTGACGGTGTTGCGCGAACGGGAAAAATCCGTCGGCGTACCGTCGGTGGTGACGATCGGCACGCCGGCCATGTTGGCATCGTCGGCGCTGCGATTGAGATAATCGACGCCCGCGCGCAGCAGCGTGGTCTCGGTCAGATCGGCTTCCACCGTGCCGTAGAAGATGCTCCGGCGCGACGTGGCGCGATCGATGTTAAGCCCGCCATCCTGATAGGCGGCGACGGCGCGCGCACGGACGCGCCCATCCTTGTCGAGCGGACCACCTACATCGACCTGGCCGCGGACATAATCCCAGCTGCCACCCTGCGCTTCCAGCTGCACCTGCCAGTCGCCCGGCGCACGCTTGCGAACCAGATTGACGGTGGCAGAGGGATTGCCCGAACCATTGAGCAGGCCGGATGCGCCACGGATCACCTCGACGCGGTCATAAATGGCCATGTCCGCATAGCCATCGCCAAAACCATAGGCCGTGGGCCGGGCAATGCCGTCTACCTGCCAGTTATTGACTTCGAAACCGCGCGAATAAAGCCCGCTCTGATCGGAGTCCGGTGAGCCGCCGAGATTGTAATTGATGCCCACCGTCTGCGCCAAGGCCTGGGCGATCTCGGTAATGTTCTGGTCCTCGATCCGCTGGCGCGTGATGACCGTCACGCTTTGCGGCGTCTCGCGCAGGGTCAGCGGCATGCGCAGCGCCGTGGTTGTCACCGGCGAGCGATAGCTTCCCGTGCCCTCCGTGGCGCCCAGATCGCTCGTCCTGATCGGCGAGGCGAGCGCCACCGCGCCCGAGCCGCCACTTCCCTCCACGCGCACAGGGCCAAGCTGGATTGCGCCTCCGGCTGCCTGCGGGACAGGTTCGACCACGACCGACCGAGCCGATTGCCAGCGGAAGGTGAGGCCTGTGCCCGCGAGGAGTTGCGAAAGCGCGTCGGCGGGCGCGAACGTGCCTGACACGCCTTGGGTGGATCGCCCGCGCGTATTGACGCTCTCGGCCGTCACCTCGATCCCGGCCTGGCGTCCGAACAGGATCAGCGCATCGGGCAGCGACTGTGCGGGAATGTCGAACGACTGGGCAGAGGCCGATTCCTGGGCCATCGCAAGCGCCGGGGCGAATGCCGCCACACCGGACCCGGTCGCCAGAAGGAACGCCATCCCCATCGAGCGGCGCCGTGTATTCCATCGTCCATTCATCAGTCGCATTCCGATATCCCTGAATCATCCAGATCGGGCCGGCATGCGATCAATTGATAATGATTCGCATCCGCACAACCCTCGCTACAAGGACTCTGTGAAGCCAACCAATTTTCAGATTTTTTGCGATTTTTTCGGAGACGGAACCCATCTCCTTGAATTTATGCGATTTTACTCATGGACGACGATAACCCACGGGGTAATCTGGGTGACCGCGCCGCCCAGCGGCAGGATCATCGAACGGATTGCCTTGGACGGGTCGCGCGGATCATAGACGCCATTGACCCGGCGTCTGCCCAGCGCCGTGCTCGCCACTATGATCTTGCCCCGATACCAGGGCCGGATATCGTCGATCACATCGGATACCGCCCGGTCCCGCGCGTTCACCTCGCGCAGGGCCCAGGATGCGATGAGTTGCGGTGCGACATGGTCGGTCACGGCCTTGCCCTCCTCGCCAATCGCCACAAAGTCGCCGGCCGAGAGAAACACGGGGCTTGCCGCATAGGCGGACCGATCCACTCGCACGCGCCCATGCCGCACACCCACTTCGGTCCTGGACGGCAAGCGGCGAACATCGAAGCCGGTTCCCAGAACCGTAACAGTAACGTCATCGGCATGGACCCGGAACGGGCGGGATTTGTCGGGCTTCACTTCGAAAAGCGCCTGACCTGCCAGCAGGTCTATCCTGCGCTCGCCTCCGGCATAGCGGACCCGGATTGCTGACCCCGGCCCAAGCTGCGCGATAGAGCCGTCCTCCAACTTGGCGACCTGCAGTTCGCCCGTACCCGTGCGGTGATCGGCCTGCAGGGCAAGCACGGCTTCCGGCGCCAACCAGACTGCCAGCGCAACCGAAGCGGCAACCGCCAATACGCGCCGCTTGCGGAGAGCCTGGAGCGGATGCCCAGATCCTCGCCCGCCCCGCTCCCGCTGCCGGAACCAGCGCCGCGACGGCGCGCGCGCGCCGTCTTCCGGTCGCCGCGCCCTTTGCGGCTGCGTCTTGCCGATCAGATCATAGCTATGGTTGAGGCTTTCCCAAACTTCGCCATGCCGCCTGTCTGCCGCCAACCATTGCTGGAAACGTACCTGTATCAGCCGGTCACCCGGCTTTTCGGTCAGTGCCAGCAGCCAGTCGGTCGCTTCATCGAGGATACGCTCGGCTTCGTCCATTACCGGCAAGGTGCAATCCCGGCCCGCGACAAGCCGTAGCCGCGCGCGCCATCGTGCAGATCGCCTTGGAGGAGGACTGTCGCCCATGCCCTATAGACAGGTCTGCCCGCCTGGATTTTCAGAATAAAGCCCATGATGTTATTTGCTGCGCTTGCGGCGATAATGGCAATGCTTGATGCCATCGGCAACGAGCGTGTGGGCGAGCCCGACCGAAATCCCCAGGGAGCCGGCTATTTGCGCGAGCGTGTGCCCGCCGAACCTGTGCATTTCCACAGCGATCCGCGTGCGTTCCGGCAATTCGCCGAGCGCGGCGCGGACAAGCCTCAGTTCATTGCGCGCAATCGCGATGTCTTCAGGCGAAGGCGCGTCGCTGGCGATCGAATGGGTGATTGCCTCCACATCCACCGGACAACGCGACACTTCGAGGGCAGTACGACGATTTTCATCCACCGCGAGATTCCGGACGATACGATATAGGTAATGCAGCGGCTCGCGCAGCGTCACCGCATTGCAGGCGTTCCGGAAGCGCAGCCATGCGTCCTGCACCACATCTTCCGCTGCGCTCTCGTTGCCCGTAATTGTGCGCGCATAGTCAACCAGCGACGCACGATGCGACTGGAATAGCTTCAATGCGGCGCCTTCCTGCGACACGATTCTTGAGGCCTCCTGTCCCTGCCTCTCCACCAATCGGGCAGGCGCATACCGGATCTCCAGTTGCATAACTGCGAGTCACTCGCAATAGACCTCTTTCGCCGACAAGGTCGGTCCTCCATCAGCTCTTTCTCACGAGCCGACGTTTCCGCGTCCTGCCCGGGCAGCATGAAATGATTGACTCCGTCAAGTATTCTGGTGCAGTTGATTGCATGACCGACGCCATTGCCTCCATTCGCAGTTTCAACCGCTTCTATACGCAACTGGCCGGCGCGCTGGATGCGCGGTTCCTGGGCAGCGAGGCGACGCTTCCCGAGGCGCGGCTGCTGTTCGAGATTGCCGTGAATGAACCGGGAAGCGCCAATGCGCTGCAGGCGAGCCTGGGAATGGATGCCGGCTATGTCAGTCGCATCCTCACGCGTTTCGAGAAGCGTGGCTGGATCATCCGGGATCGCGGCACCGACGCCCGGACTCGTCCGATCCGGTTGACCGAGGCGGGGCGAGAGACATTCGCGCTGCTTGATGCGCGCCAGCGCGATGCCGTGGCGGGCATGATCGCGCGGCTCGATCCCGTCGCACAGGCCGACTTGGTCGAGGCGCTGGCAAGAGCCCGCCTCCTGCTCGACGCTACGCCCCCATCGGGCTTCACCATCCGCCCGTTCCGGACCGGTGACATGGGCCGGATCGCCGCTCGGCAGTCGATTCTCTACGCCGACAGTCATGGCTGGGGACGCGGCCTGGAGGTGGTGGAAAGCGAGGTGACGACTGCGTTCCTGCGTGATTTCAAGCCAGGACGCGAGCAATGCTGGGTCGCGGAAGTTGACGGCGTCATGGCCGGATCAATCTTCCTGACCGACGAAGGTGGCGGTATCGCGCGGCTGCGCCTTCTCTATGTCGAGCCGTTCGCGCGCGGACGACGCATCGGCGATGCGTTGGTCGGGACCTGCATCGGCTTCGCGCGGGACACGGGCTACGCGATGCTGACGCTCTGGACGCAGGCGGTGCTGGAGACCGCGCGCAGGCTTTATACCCGGCACGGGTTCGAGCGGATCGAAACCGCCGTCCATCATGATTTCGGCGAAGCGGTCACCGGGGAACGGTGGCAGCTTCGCCTCGCGCCACCGTCGGAGCGCGAGACCGCGCAAGAGGGCCTGGCAATATGATCGGCGACGTCACCTCCAGGCTCGCCACACTGGCAGACCTCGTCGCGCTCCATGATCTCATGACAGCGGCGATTGATCGACTCCAAATCGGCTTCCTGTCGCACGAGCAGGTGCTGGCCAGCCGTGCGATCATGGGGCTCGATACCCAGCTCATCCACGATCAAACCTATTTCATGGTGGAGGAGGACGGCGTACTTGCTGGCTGCGGCGGGTGGAGCCGACGTGCGACGCTCTATGGCGGTGACCACAGCGCGTCGCGTGATGCGGCGTTGCTTGATCCGCTTCGGGATGCAGCGCGAGTCCGGGCGATGTACACCCATCCGGATTTCGTCCGGCGCGGCGTAGGAAGGCGCATCCTTGACCTGTGCGAAAAGGCGGCTGCCGCCGAAGGTTTCGCCCGCGTGGAACTAATGGCGACACTTAGCGGGCAGCCGCTCTATGTGGCATGCGGATACCGCGTGATCGAACCCGCCGCAGTGGACGTGGACGGGGTCTCGGTGCCGCTCCTTCGCATGGGCAAATATTTGCGCGAATAGCACGCCAGGATGTGCGGCATGCGGCAGTCACCATCCTGTTCCACTCTTCGATGGCGTTCGCGTAGGAATTTCGCAGATATCGCGCCATGGCGAAGACCTGCGGGCGCCAGCCAACGTTCGTCCAACCAGCGCCAGCGCCGTCAGCCCGCAGAAAAAGCGGTGCCCGTTCTCATAGTTTGAACCAGCGTTCCGCGTTCGTTTGCATGAACTTGCGCTTGGTCTCGATCGGCATGTCCATGGCGTCCATCGCGCGGACCTCGGCCAGTTCATATTGATAGGGATAGTCCATGGCGTACATCACGCGGTCCTCGCCGATCACCTGCTGGCAGAATTTGATCGCAGGCTCCCATGCCATGCCGCTCGACGTCACCAGGATGTTCGACTGGAAATAGCCCTGGATCGTCTTGTTGAGCGGCTTCATGCGTTCGTACCGCTTACCGCGCACGCCCGCCTGATGCATCCAGTCCAGGCGGTAGAGCCAATAGGGCAGCGCTTCTCCCATATGGCCGACCATGATCTGCAGCGTGGGGTAGCGATCGAAGATGCCGATCGTGATCAGTCGCAGCAGGTGCAGGCCGGTTTCGACCCCGAAGCCGAACACGGCACCGTCGAGCCCCGCCTCGAGCATCGGATCGATCATGTTGTCCGGTGGCGTCGAGGGATGCAGGTACAGCGGCTGATCGGCCTCCACGAGCGCGCGGAAGATGGGATCGAACTGCGGCTCGTCGAGATAATGCCCCTGCGTGTGGCTGTTGATGATCGCGCCCTTGAACCCCAGGTCGCGGGCGCCGCGCAGGATCTCAGTGGCCGACCATTCGGGGTCCTGCGGGGCGACGGCGGTCAGGCCGACGAAGCGGTCGGGATGCGCCTGGACGGCGGCGGCGAGCTGGTCATTGGCGTCGCGCGCCAGCGCGCACGCCTCCGCCACGTCGGGAAAGGGCTGGACGCCCGGCGCAGTCAGCCCGAGGATCGCGCGATCGATCCCCGCCTCGTCCATATGCGCGATCCGCTGCGCACCCAGATCGAGCAGGCGATCAAGAACTTCGGTCGCACGCTGCGACTGGCTCGTGCCGTAGAAGCCCCATAGCGAGCGAATACCCTTGTCCGCGGTGCCGTCGCGCACGCTGCGCAGGATGGTATCGACCTGGCCCCGGGTTGCGAAAGTCTCCTCGGTCGCGATCCGGAGATAGCCTCGATCGCCGCCGGTCTTCAGTTCATGCGACATGCTCGTTCCTTCTGCTTTCCTGTGGGTTGTCGGCCCGGTCTTCCTGAAGACGGGCTCATCTTGTGTGGTCTGGCGGGCTATCCGGCGGCGGGTTCCGCGGCCTCCGTGATCCGAAAGCTGCCGGAGCGACGCCGGGTGATGACGCCGATCGCCAGTGCGCCAAGACCACCAAGCAGCATCGGTCCCGCCAGCGCGAGCAGCAGCACGGTCAACGGCACCTTCAGCGCCAGCATCTGCGCCCCGAACAGCGGCCCGAGCACCGAGCCGATCCGCCCGACGGCAAGCGCGGTGCCCACCCCCTTGGCGCGGCACGCGGTGGGATAGACCATACCCGCCGTGACGTTGCAGCCAAACTGCGCGCCGAGGATCGCGAAGCCCGCAAAGCCGGCGAGCAGGCCGAGCCAGAATGCCGGGAGCTGCGGCAGGTCGAACGCGACCACCGCGGGTGCCGCGAGCAGCAGCAACGCCGCAACCGCCAGCATTCCGAGCCGTCCGAGCAGCGCCGCCATGGCAATGCCGCCGAGCGTTCCGCCCACATGGAAGCAGGTGACGACCAACGCCGCGTCGCGATCGGTCACGCCCTTCATCTCCAGCAGCAGCGGCAGCCAACTGTTGAGGAAATAGTTCGCCAACAGCGCGGTTGCGAAGCACAGCCAGAGGAGCAAAGTGATCGGCGCCAGCCCGCCGCGAAACAGCGCGCCGATCGAGGCTTCGCCGGCGCGCTGCTCGGGCGGCGGCGCGAAGCGGGTGCCCTCGGGCAGCGCGACGTCGCGGCGCATGCGGCGCAGCACGCGCAAAATCTCCGCATCGCGTGCCCCCCGCCGGTGCAGATACTTCACCGATTCCGGCAGGAAGAAGAACAGCCCCAGCGCCGCGACCAGGGCGACGCCGCCGCCGACGACGAAGATGAGCCGCCATCCATATTCGGCCATGCCCCATAGCGCGACCAGCGGTGGGGTGGCGCTGCCCGCGCTGATCCCCAGGAACATCAGCGTGACGAGCGCCGCCCGCAGCCGCTTCGGACTGAGTTCCGAATTGAGCGCGATCGCATTGGGCATGACGCCGCCCATCCCGACTCCGGTCAGGAAGCGCAGGATGGTGACCTGTGTCACGCCGTCCGCAAAGGCGACGGCCAGGGTGGTGATGCCGAACAACACGCATCCGACGATGATCGCCAGGCGCCGGCCATAGCGGTCGCCGAGCGTGCCGAGCAGCGGCGCGCCGACAAAGATGCCGACCAGGCTCGCGCTCAGCATCGGGCCAAGGCTGCTCGCGGGGACGCCCCATTCGCGGATGAGGTGCGGCGTCGCGAGCCCGAGCGAAGAGATCTCGAACCCGTCCGCGAACAGCGCGGCGAACGACCAGAACAGCAGGCCGAGATTGAACGCGCCGAAGCGCTGGCCGTCGACGAGTGCGTCGAGATCGGCGGCGGGTCGCACGGCGGCGCTCATGGCGCCGGCGTCCACTGCGCGGCGGCGCGGAAAAAGGCGACCGCTTCGGCGGCAACCTCCGGCCCGGCATCGGGGGGATAATAGCTCAGCTTGACGACCACCGTGCGGGTCTCCGGATCGACATAGATATACTGTCCCTGCTGGCCGACCGCGGCATAGGCGGTGCTGTCGTCCAGCCGCCAAAGCTGCAGGCCATAGCCGGTACCGAACGTGCGGCTGGCGTCGGGCGCGAAGGGGATGATGGTGGTCATCTGCTCCACCCATCCTGCCGGCAGGATGCGCCGCCCGCCCGGCCCGATGCCCTTGCTCAGCATCAATTGGCCAAGCCGCGCATAGTCGCGAAGCGTTGCGTTGAACCCCATGCCGTTCATCTCGCGACCGACGCCCGGCGGGCCGTCGGCGAGGAAATAGCCATAGGATTCCATGCCGGCGGGCTCCCACAGCCATGTCGTCATGAATGTCGCGACCGGCTGGCGCGTCGCGCGTTCCAGGACCCAGCCTAGCATCGCGGTGTCGAAGGTCGAATAGTTGAAGCGCGATCCCGGCGGGGCCGCGCGCGGGGCGCCCAGCGCGACCTCGGCGAAGCGCATCCGGCCGGCGACTACGACGTCGTCGAACACGCGCTGTCCCTCGGTCTTGCGCCCGTCCACGGTACCGCGGCTCTCGCGCACGTCGGCGCCCGACCGCATCTGGAGAAGCTGGCGGATGGTCACGCCGTCATAGGCGGTGTTCTTGAGCTCGGGGACATAGGCGGACGCGAGGTCGTCGATCGACCGGATCAGGCGCTTGTCGAGTGCGATGCCGACCAGCATCGCAGTGATCGTCTTGGACATCGAATAGGCGATGTAGTGATCGCCATCGCCGCCATTGTTATAATGGCGTTCGAAAACGATCCTGCCGTCCTTCATGATCAGCAGTGCGTTGGTGAAGGTGCGGTCGATGAACGCCTCGCCCGCACGGCGCTCGCCCCCAAAGCTGTAGCCGGGAAGCGCCGCCGCGTCGCGGCGTGGCAACGCCCATACCGGGCCGCTGCGCGGGACGACGCGGGTGTCGAAGATTTCGTCCATGTTGCGGAAGGTCAGCGCGTTGAGCGTCGCATCGACCCGGTGCCGCCGTAGCTGTTGCACCGCCGACGGCACCTGTCCGTCGTCGGTGTACGCCGCAGGCGGCGTCTGCGCCGCTGCGGGGACGGCGGTGGTCGCGATCAGCGCGGACACCGCCACGATCCCGCGCAGCCGGCGCGTCTGCCCCCCCTGCCCGCACCCTGCCGCATGCATCAGAACTGCACCCGCGCGCCGAGCTTGTAGCGCCGCCCGATCAGGTCATAGGGATTGCCCGTCAGGATGCCGGTCGCGGCGAAAGTGGGTGGCGCCTTGTCGAACAGGTTCTCGACCAGGCCGAACACAGTAAACTCCGTCCCCCCGGCGGTGATCCGCTGTTGCAGGTTCAGGTCGACATACACGGCGCTGGGGAATTTGTTGATGTTGACGCTGTTGGGCAGTGCCGCATTGTAGTTCGGATCGTCCGGACCGATGCGCGTGACGTCGTTGATCGCCGCCTGGGTATAGCGTCCGCTCAGCGTCGACGAGAAGCCGTCGATGGCATAGGTCAGGTCGGCCGTCGCGACCCATTCGGGCAGGCCGCCATTGGCGAGCGAACCCGCGCGCTCGATCACCGTGCCGCGATCATAGGTCCGCAGTTCGAGGATGCGCGTGGCGAGCATGCGCAGGTCGAGCCGGCCGGCGCTCTCGGGCAGCGGCAGGCGATAGGCGAGTTCGAAATCCAGCCCACGCGTACGCAGGCGGTTCAGATTGAACGACAATTGCTGGACATTGGCGATGCCGAAGGTCGAGCTGTCGAACTGGATCTGCGGGCAGTACACCGTCTCTCCCGCATAGCAGCGCGCGATCACCTGCGTCCCAGCGACCTGGGTGATGAGACCGCGGACGTCGATGTCGAAATAGTCCGCCGACAGCTTCAGCCCCCGCGCCCAGGTCCAGTCCGGCTGGAAGACGATGCCCGCGCTCTTCGTCTTGGCGACTTCGGGCTTGAGGTTGGGATTGCCATTGCTCGACGTCGCAAGCGCGCCGGTCTGGTTGTTGAAGGGGTTTACGGTGCTGTTCACCGACACGCCCGACCCGGTATAGGCGAACAGCTCCGACAGGTTCGGCGCGCGGATGTCGCGCGACCAGGTGCCGCGCAGGCGGATGGCGCTGATCGGCTCATAGGTGAGGCCGACCTTCCAGGTGGTGACCGCGCCACTGGTGCTATAGTCGGTCCGCCGAACCGCGCCGTTCAGTTCCAGCGACTGGGCGAAGGCCATGTCCCGTGCCAGGGGCACGCCGACTTCCCCGTAGAACTCGGTCACGTTGACCCGGCCCCGATACGCCCCATAATTGGCCGCCGCCGCGATCGCCGCGAGCGAAAGCGGGTCGGACGTCGCGATCAGCTCGTCGCGCCGGGCCTCGCCGCCTACTGCGACCTGGACGTCGCCCGCCCAGGTGGCAAAGGGGGAGCCGCGAAGGTTCGCCGCCAGCACCAGGCGGCGATTGGTCCAGGCATGGTAGGTCTCCGGCGCGATGTACGACAGCGCGGCGGCAGAAGGCGCGCCCTGGCCGAAGATGTTGATCGGCACGCAGCCCGGCTGGACCTGGAGGCGCTGGGCAGGCGTCAGATTGGGGTTGGTCGCGATCGGGCCGCAGACGATGTTGCCGCTCGCATCGCGCACCGCATTCACCGCCGCGCGATAGTTGGCCGGAATGACCTGCGACAGGAACCGGAACTCGTTCTGCGATTCGCCGTACTGGGCGCTCGTGTCCCAGCTCCACTTGCTCCCCAGACGCCCGGACAGGCCGCCGACGACGCGCCAGGTCTCAAAGGTGTTGCGCTGCGGGACGCCGCCATTCTCGGTCAGGAGACGGCCCACCGTGATCGTCTGAAGATTGTTCGCGATCATCGCCGCGCGCGTGGCGGCGGGAAGGTACGCATTGTCGCGCGAGATGATGAAGCTGCTCTGGTTATAGCCGGTGTAGGTGTCCGCCTGGGTCCTGCCATAGCTGCCGACGAGCGACGCGGTGACGCCGTCGGTCAGCTCATATTCGACGCGACCGAGCGCCGCGACGCGATTCAGCGGCGTCTGGATCGGCCAGTGGAACACTTCGCTGCCCGGGTTCGACCCACCGACCATCAGGTTGCTGTAAACCGTGCCGTACTGGAACGGGTAGGTGCTGCCATCCGGGGCGAACGCCTGGCCGCGCAGCGGGCCGGCGGTGATCAGGCCGCCCACGGACTGAGTCGAATAGTTGACGCCGGTGACGAGCCCGAGCGCGGGCGTGCCGGCGGCACGCGCCGTGCCATAGGTGATCTGTCCCGGCATCAACTGGCCAAATTCGCGGTTCAGGATGATGCCAACGCCTTCGCTGCGCGTCACGTCGACGCCGGCGATGACATGGCCGCGACCGCCCGCGAACGCGGTCCCCGCCGCCAGGTTGAGCGACTGAGTCGCGCCGTCGCCACGCTCGGTGATGCCGGCCTGTGCGGACATGCGCACGCCGCTCAGCTTCTTGGCGAGCACGAAGTTGACCACGCCCGCGACTGCATCCGAGCCATAGGCGGCGGAGGCACCGCCGGTCACCACGTCGATCCGCTCGATCAGGCCGACCGGGATCAGCGACGTGTCGACCGTGCCGTCCTCAAGCGTGGGGGTAAAGCGGTTGCCGTCGACCAGCGTCAGCGTGCGCACCGGGCCGAGGCCGCGCAGGTCGACCGGCGAGGTGCCGCCGCCGAACTGGCGCTGGTTGGCGGACGGGCTGACCGAATTACGGACCGCGGGGAGCCGGTTGATCACCTCCGACACCGACACCGGCGCGCGCGTGGCGATGGCCTCGATCCCGAGCATGGTGGTCGGCGTCGGCGCGGTGAAGCCCGCTGCCTGAAGGCGCGATCCGGTGACGACGATATCCTGGGTGGGTTCGTCGGCGGGCGCGCCGTCCTGCGCGAGCGCCGTGTCCGCCGCAGCCGCGCTTGGGGGCACGTCCTGCGCCTGTGCCTGCGTGATCCCGGTAACGGCCGTCACCGCGAGCACCAGCGGCAAGCCGGCGCTCGCTCGCAGGCGGCCGCGCAATATTGAGTGCCTCATCCTCATCTCTCCCCTGTATCCCGGATCTCAGCCCGTGGCGGCTTGCTGCCGCTCAACTCTTTATCTGGCTGGTCCAGATCGATTTTGCGATGCGTCCATGGCTATGCGCCCCGCTCGCCAGCGTCCAATACCGAGTTGTTTTCGGAGCTAAAAGCTGGTGTTATAGCTGACATGTCCCTCGATCTTCGCTGGCTGCGCGCCTTTTCGGCGATCGCACAAGAGGGCAGCTTCATTGCCGCAGCGGGCAAACTGCATCTGTCGCAGCCCGCGCTCGGCCAGCAGATCCGCAAGCTCGAAGCGCATCTCGATGCGCAGCTACTCGCACGGCACGCGCGCGGAGCGCGGCTGACCGATGCGGGCGCGCTGTTCCTGCCCTATGCGCGGACGATCCTGCAGCAGGTCGCCGACGCCGAGCAGGCGCTGCGCAAGCCCGTAAGTGGGCGCGGGCGCAAGCTGATTCTCGGCGCGACTCCCGCCGCGGCGCGTGCGTTTGGACCGCAAATCATGGCGGCCTGCGCCGGCCAGCACGACCTCGAACTGGCGATCCGCAGCGTGATGACCGCCACCGCGCTCCAGCAGTTCGGCGAGGACAAGCTCGATCTGGTCATCTGCTACCTTCCGGCGCCGAAGGCCGTACGGATCGTGCCGCTATATCAGGAGGCGTTCTGCCTCGTCGGGCCGTCCGCGCTGTTACCTGAGGGAGGCGCGCCGATGCCGGTTCGCGCGCTGGGCAATTACCGGCTGATCCTCGATCCCAGCAATCGCCTCCTCGTCGAGGAGTTGTACCGGCCCTATGCCTCCGCCCTCGATGTCGTGGCCGAGGTGGAGCCGGCCGGGATCACGCCGGACCTGCTCGAGCAGAGCGGTTGCTGTTCCGTGCTGTCGCGCGGGCTGTTCGCCGACGAAATCGCTGCCGGACGCCTGCGATGCGCGACGATCGTCGGCCCCTCGCTCGTCCGCACCATTTCCTTCAGTGCGCGTGCAGAGGTGCCCGCCAGCGACATCGACCTGGTCCTGCAGGTCGTGACCGAGCGCGTCGATCGCGAAATCGCATCCGGCACGCGCGGCTGGTTGCCGCCTGACGCCTGACGCATCGTTCCCGGATTGCGGACGAAAGCGGTTCGCCCGCCTGCGCCGGCATTTGGGCGTCGGCTGCGATCGCTGTCCCCCCGCGGCAATCGCTTGCCGAATTGTATCCTTGGCAAACAATTCGGCAAGCGACTATGTATCGTCGGAGACGCCTGCGCGCGGCCAAAGGTCGCCTGGCGGGACAGGAGAGGAAACCAGATATGCACGCTTTCAGGATGCTGATCGACGGACAATTGCTCGACGGGTCGAGCAGCTTCGACGTACTCAATCCGGCCACTGCCGAACCCTTTGCACGCTGTCCCAAGGCCGACGAATCGATGCTCGATGCAGCGGTCGCCGCGGCGAAGCGCGCGTTTCCGGGCTGGGCCGCGACACCGATCGATCAGCGCGCCGCGCTGGTTGCGACGCTGGCCGATCGGCTCGAGGCGCGTGCGGCGGAGTTCGCCAGCCTGCTCACGAGCGAACAGGGCAAGCCGCTCGATCAGGCGATGTATGAGATCATGGGCTCCGTGTTCACGCTACGCGCCTTCGCCGCGATGCGGATCGCGCCCCGCACGCTGCGCGAGGCCGGCGGCAATGTGGTGACCGAACATCGCACCCCGCTGGGCGTCGTGGCGGCGATCACGCCCTGGAACTTCCCGGTGATCCTGGTGATGAACAAGCTTGGGCCGGCGCTGGTCACGGGCAACACGATGGTGCTCAAGCCGGCGCCTACGACGCCGCTCACGACCCTGTTGTTCGGCGAGATTTGCGCCGAGGTGCTTCCCGCCGGCGTAGTCAACACGATCTGCGACCAGAACGAGCTGGGCGCAAAGCTGGCGGGGCACCCCGATGTCGCCAAGGTCGCGTTCACCGGATCGACTGCGACCGGCAAGAAGGTGATGGCGACGGCGGCGGACGGGGTGAAGCGCGTCACGCTCGAGCTTGGCGGCAACGACGCCGCGATCGTCCTCGACGACGTCGATCCGCGCCAGGTTGCGCGCAAGGTCTATGGCGGCGCGATGGCCAATGCCGGCCAGATCTGCGTCGCGATCAAGCGTGCCTATGTCCCCGCGGCACTGTACGACGATTTTTGCGACGAACTGGCCACGCTCGCCAAGGCGGCGATCGTCGATGACGGCGCAAGGCAGGGCACGACGATCGGCCCGATCCAGAACAAGATGCAGTTCGACAAGGTCAAGGCGCTGCTCGACGATGCCCGCGAGCGCGGCACCATCCTCTCCGGCGGCGAGGCACTCGACCGGCCCGGCTACTTCATCCCGCCCACGATCGTCCGCGACCTCGACGACGAAGCGCCGCTGGTGCGCGAAGAGCAGTTCGGGCCGGTGCTGCCGGTGCTCTCCTATCAGGACATCGACGACGTCATCGCGCGCGCGAACGCGTCCGACTATGGGTTGGGCGGGTCAGTGTGGGGCAAGGACCTGGCGCGCGCCACCGATGTCGCGCGGCGGATCGACACCGGCACGGTCTGGGTCAACCAGGTGCTCGCGATCGACGCGACGATCCCGTTCCGCGGCGCCAAGCAATCGGGCCTGGGCGGCGAACTCGGCGAGGCCGGGCTCCACGAATATACCCAGGCGCACATCATCAACGCCGTGGCGCTGGAAGACGCCTGACTTAGTCTTCGCCGCGCCGGGCCTCCATTGCGGGGCCCGGCGCGGAGCCCGCCCTAGGTCCCGGCGTGCAGCGCATAGTCATAGCGGCCCGTCCGCTGCGCCTCTGCCGGCACCCAGCAGCCATGGAAGGTCGATCGCACCCGCACCGGCAGCTTGATCGTCGCGACCGGCCCCGCCGCCAGATTTAGCGCGTCGAGCACCACGAGATCGCTGCGCCCCTGCGCGACGCGCGCGACCGGCACGAGCAGCCAGCCATCGCCCTCGGCGCTGTCGGGGCTGCGCGGCACGAACTGGCATTCCTGCACGCTGTCGCCCGGCCCCGGCGACCAGGTTTCGAATGCGCCGGTTGCGAGGTCGAGATGCCCCGTCGCGCTCGACCCGTCCTGCGACCGCGCGGCGATCACATAGCCGTGGCGATAGGTGCGCCCCTGATAGCGATCGTCGGTACGCGGCATCTCGCACGGGGTGTTGAGCAACCGCTGCTTGTCGAAGCCGCCGTCGTTGCGCTCCAGGTCGAGCGTCAGCCGCGTGAGGAACGGCGGCACCCCCGGCACATGCTCACCCGTCGGAGTGGGAAAGAAGGGGAAGCAATTGCCCTCGTACAGCACGACATCGAGGAATACCCGGCTCCCCTCGCGATGCGCGTTTAGCATATGGCCTGCGCTCGTCGCCGGCCCCTTGAACCAGCGGATGTCGGCGGCGGTGCCATAGCGCGGCACCAGCGCGACATGCGTCTCCTGATCGGGATACCAGCGATAGAAAGTGCCGCCTTCGCGCGCATGGGCATCGTCGTGGATCAGCGGGAAGAACGGGAAGACGATCCATTCGTCGGTGATCGCGAAATCATGGACGCACGCGGCATAGGGCATCTCGAACCAGATTTCGTTCTTCTTCGCGCCGGTCTCGTCGAACAGATAGAACACGATGTCCTTCGATCCGTCGCCGCGTGCCTGGTACGAGAAGGCGAGCAGCTCGTTGGTGATCGGATCGACCTTGGGATGCGCGGTGAAGCTGGTCGCGCTGATCTGGCCGTTCAGGTCGGTGCGGCCGATCGTCTCCAACGTGTCGGGGTTCACCTCGTAAGGATGGTCATCCTCCTTGAGCGCATAAAGGTGCCCGGCATGGAACATCGCGGTGGTGTTCGCGGTGCCCATATGCGTGTCACCCGCAGCAGGATCGTTGGTATAGCGATTGCGATAGCGGCCGAAAAGCTGGCGCTTCGCGCGCTGCTGGAGCTTATAGCGTTCGGTGTGCACCCAGCGGCTGCGATAGCTGACATGCCCCTGTTCGAAGCGGAACATGTGCATCATGCCCTCGCCATCGATGAAGATGTCGTCATTGCGCTTCGACGGATATTGCCAGTCGGCGCCGTTGCGATACAGCGTGCCCTCCAGCCCCTCGGGGATGGCCCCCTGCACGATCTCGAGCCCCTCGATCGCGCTCTCGGTGCGCATCGGCTCGCCCCAGCCCTTGAACAGCTCGTTTTCCGGAAAGCGCAGCGGTTCCATGTCTCTCTCCTCAGGTCCGCGCATGCGCGGCGATAAAGTCCAGCAGCGCGCGCCCGACTGCGTCTTCGCTCGATCCCAGCGACAGCGCGGGCGACAGATGATTGTGGCCGGCAAGCCGCAGCATCGGCGCGAAGCTGCCCTTCGCCGCGTGCCACTCGGCGACGAACTGCGCGGCCTGGTGCTGGAAGTCGGCGACGTCGAACTCCGCCACCGTGGCGAGCAGCGGCACTGCACTCGCGATCAGCCCGGCGCGGGTCGACGCTTCGGCATAGGCGGCAGGATCGTCGCCATAATAGGCCCGGTGAAACGCATTGGCGTCCGCGCTTGCGCAATCGAACACGCACGACAAAAGGATCGCCCCGGCAACCCCGCCGCCCGGCGCGACATGGAAGCGCGAATGCGCGACATAGCTGGCGACATGCACCGCCCCCGCCGAGGACCCGGCGAGGAAGAGGCGATCGGGATCGCCGCCATATTCCGCCGAGTTCTCGCGCAGCCAGGCGATTGCCGCCGCCACATCCTCCGGCCCGGCGGGCCAGCGCGCGTCGGGCGCCAGCCGGTACGTCATCGTCACGCCGAGCAGGCCGTGGCGCGCGGCGAAATCGCCGACATTCTGGTAAAAGGGCAGCCCGAGCGGCGAACGCTTGTCCCCCTGCACGAACCCGCCGCCATGGACATAGAGCAGGATCGGCGCCCGATCGGCACCGGGTCGGCGGAACAGGTCGATCCGGTGGCGCGGGTGCGCGCCATAGGCGACGTCCTGCGTCACCTCGACTGCGGGATCGAACCCGCCATGGCGTTCGGCGAACAGCGCCTGCGTCGCCTGCATCATCGGCAGGCTCAGTTCGGTGCCCAGCGCCGCGATGCGCTCTCGCAAATCGGGGCTCATGCTTCGCTCACCAGCAGGACGGGCTTGATCGTGCGGCCATGCTCGACATCGTCGAACGCGCGGGCGATCTCGTCGAAGCGATAGGTCTGGATCATGCGCTCGAACGGAAAGCGCCCCTGCCGCCAATATTCGATCAGCCGGGGCAGGAAGATGCGCGGGTTGGCGTCGCCGCCCAATATGCCGCGCAATTGCCGCCCGCCCGCCAGCATCGGGAACATCGCGGGCGCCCATTGCCCCATCGGCGCCGATACGAACGCGGCGGTGCCGTTCATCGCCAGGCAGTCGAGCGCCTGGCTGTGCACCGACGGCGCGTTGGTGGTGTTGAGCGAGTAGCGCACCCCGCGCCCGGTGATCGCGCGGACCTGTGCCACCACATCCTCCCCCGCGAGCAGCGTATCGGTCGCGCCGAGTTCGCGCGCGAGATCGAGCCGCGATGCTTCGCGATCGACTGCGATGATCCGCTCCGCCCCTACCAGCCGCGCCGCCATCACCGCGGAAAGCCCGACCCCGCCGACGCCGAAGATGGCGATGCTGTCGCCAAACCCCACCCGCAGCGCCTCGATCACCGAACCGGCGCCGGTGATCACCCCGCAGGCGAGCGGCCCGAGCAGTTCGAGCGGCACGTCGCTGGGGACCTTTATCGCGGTGCGCTCGGGCACGATCGCGTGGCTTGCGAACGACGATTGGCCGAAGAAGTGCGAATGCAGCGGCTCGCCCTTCGCCGACAGCGACGTGGACCCGTCCAGCCGTTTGCCGCCAAAGGTCAGCGGCATCGCCAGATCGCAATAGGTGGGCCGGTTGTTCAGGCACGACGGGCATTCGCCACACGACGTGCCGCTCAACACGACAGGGTCGCCGACCGCAAAGCCGCGCACGCCCTCCCCCAATGCCTCGACCACGCCCGCGCCTTCGTGGCCCAGCACGATCGGGTGCGGCGCGAGGCGACCGGGATGTTCGTGGACATCGGTGTGGCACACACCCACTGCGACGATCCGGACGCGCATCTCGCCTGCGCGCGGCTCTGCGAGTTCGACGTCCTCGATCGTCGGTGCGGGGGTGCCGGGCCGGCTGACGGCTGCCGAAATCCTCATGCCAGCTTCTCGTTATACGGCGCGGGATTGTTTCGCGGCTTGACCTTCATCACCATCTCGCCCTGCCACGGCACCTGATCGGCGGCGGTCCAGGCGTTGACCCACAGGGACTGGAAGCGCCACACGCCTTCCTTCTTGGTGACGTGATCGCGGCGGGTGCCGATGCCGAAGACGAAGTTGTTGTTATAATCGACATTATACTGGATGATCTGGAAGAAGCAGCGAACATCGACTTCGCCTTCCTCCTCGCGCGGCTCCATGATGAGCGTGTTCATCAGATGCTGGCGCCCGTACCACCAATGCTGGCGGTCGTTCCAAAGCGAGCGGAGGTTGGCTATGATGGCCTCGTGCCCCTGCACGCGCCCCTGCCACAGATGGTCGAACCAGCCGTCCTGGGTGAAGGCCGACAGCACCATCGCCTCATCGGCAAGGTCGATGCCCCAGGCGTAGCGCGAATAGGTCTCCTGGATTTCCAGTCGGTCGAGTGCGGTCAATTGCCAGGCCATAATCGTCTCCGTCAGGGGCCGCCGACGCTCAATGCGCGCCGGGCTTGCCCAGATGATGGTCGTTGCGAATGTCGGCGACCGGGCCGTGCTGCGTCAGCAGCGCCTTTCGCCGGACGAAGCGCAGGATCGATTCGGGGCCGGTGCGCGACCCGCCCAGCCCCGAAAAACCGAAGCTGTTGGTGCCGATAGTGCGGTTCTTCGCGAAGGTGAGGAATGTATCCTGGAGGAACACCGAACCGGCGTTGACGCGCTCGCCGATCGCCATCGCCTCCTCCGCGCTGCCCGCGATCACCGAAGCGGTCAGGCCGAAATCGGTGTCGTTCGCCAGCGCGACGGCCTGGTCGATCTCCTGATAGGCCATGACCGGCACGATCGGGCCGAACGTCTCTTCGCGCATCAGGCGCATATCGTGGGTTACCCCGGTGACGATCGTCGGCCGCATATAGAGCCCGCCGCCAATCTCCTCGACGTCGCCGCCGGTCAGGATCGTCGCGCCCTTTGCGACCGCATCGGCCAGATGCGCGGCGACGATCGCCGCCTGTGGGGCGAAGGTGAAGGGGTGGAGATGGCCGGCGCGCGGATCGTCGGCGTTGAGCCGCACCTCCCCCGCCTTCTCCACCAGCCGCGCGACAAAGGCGTCATGGATGCTGTGGTCGACATAGACGCGCTCGATCGAGAAGCAGACCTGTCCCGTGGCGTGGACCGCGCCGCGCAGCACCGCGGTCGCTGCGCGTTCGAGGTCGGCGGCTGCGGTCACGATCGCCGGGTCCTTGCCTCCGAGTTCGAGGAAACAGGGAATGAGGCGCTCGGCACAGGCGATGGCGATCTTGCGGCCCGTCGGCACGCTGCCGGTGAAGCAGACCAGATCGCTCGCGGCGATCACCGCCTGCCCGGTTTCGGCATCGCCCATCGCGGTGTCGAACACGGCGGCGAGTTCGGGCACGGCGCGGACGCTCTCGAACAGGGGTTCGATGAAGCGCGGGGTGATTTCGGACGGCTTGAGCAGCACTGCCGATCCCGCGAACAGCGCCGGCACCGCATCAAGCAGCGCGAGCATCATCGGCGCGTTCCACGGGCTGATGACCCCGACCAGCGGATAGGCGACCAGTTGCGTGCGCACCTCGACCTGCGGCATCGCGCGCGACGGCCCGGCGAACGCGGCGCGATCGAGTGCGGCGGCGGCATCCTCGATCCATCCGCCGATATTGCCCATGGTGATGAAGCCCTGGAGATACGACGTGTGGCATCCGCCGGTATCCTCGGCGTCCGCAGCGGCGATGGCGTCGGCGCGCCGGGCGACTTCGCCGAGCCAGCGCCGCATCACCGCGATCCGTCCATCGAGGCCCAGCGCCGCCCAGCCGGGCTGGTTCGCGCGCAGGCATCGCGCCTTTTCCGCCACCGATGCGGGCGGTGTCACGGCCAGTTGGAAGTCGATCGCCCCGGTGCGCGGGTTGCGCACCGACAGATGGCGTGCGTCGCTGTCAGCCATGCTGCGAATCCCTCCTAATGCGTCTTGCGGTCTTTGGATAAACCGTCCGACGTCATTGTATATTGCGGGGTTGAGGAGTCAATCTCCGGGTTTTCGGTGATACCAACCGGACTATCGCTTATGGCAGCGGGGCGAACTTGAACCCCGTTATCCCAGCGCAGGCTGCGATCCATTCAGCCGCTCCGCTGGAAGAGAAAACGCGGAGCGAGCACCGAATGGATCCTGACTTTCGTCAAGATGACAATCTGTTCTGCTTTTTGCGGCACTCCGCATCACCGGGCGGGTCTGCGGACCAGGTCTGTAGGTATCGTCCCCGGGAATCGCAGATGGTGGCTATGCGCCGCGACGATCCGCCGGAGCAGCCCAATCAACAGCCGCAGATCGCCACCGCCCAGGTCCGGGAACGCCGCGCGCTGCGATCGATCGGCGCGCACTTGTTGTTCGGCGAGCGCATCGCGGCCCGCGTCGGTCAGGCGATACAGCCGCTCGCGGCCATCGGCGGCGGAGCGATGCGCCGATACCCAGCCCTGTTTAGCGAGCGCGCGGAGGATGACCGCGCAGGTCGATGGATCGAGGCCGTAGAGCCGGGCGAAGCCGGTCTGGGTGATCGCGTCCCTTCGGCTGAGCACGTAGAGCAGCGCGAACTGACGCAGCGACGCGCGGGTATCAGGGCTCAGGGCAGCGAACGCCGCCTGAAGATGCTGCAATGCGCGCCGGAAGAGGAAGCTGGGGGCATCCTGCGCGCCGGCGGGCTGCGCAAGCGGGGGCGCCGGGCTGCGCGGGTTTGCCTTCAGTCCGGCGAGGATGTCGAGCAGCCGGTCGCGATCTTCGGCCGTGAGCGGCGCGAGCAAATCGCGCTGCAACTCCGCGAAATCGGCGGCCATCCCGGCGAGTGCGGCAGTTCCCTCGGCAGTCAGCGACACTTGGGCGCGGCGACGATCCTCAGCGCAAGTCGCCCGCGCGATCCATCCCCGCGCTTCGAGATTGTCGAGCACGAGCCCCACGGTCGACTTGTCCATCCCGGCGGCGCGGGCGAGCGTGATTTGCGGCATGGCGCCGTGCTGCCCCAGCAGCAGGAGCAACTCGCTTTGCGCCAGCGTCGTCATCGGCTGACGGCGGGCGTAGAGCGCGGTCGCGATCTGGTCGATGCGCGCGAGCAGGAAGCCCGGCTTGCGGAACAACACGGCCATGATCGCCGAATCGCTTTCGGCAGAGGTCGTTGCAATCTCTTCAGTGGCGATAGGCGCGTGCATCGGCACAGCCTAAACGGTCGCGGGCTGGAAATCCAACCCGCGCCGCGCGCCGCTACAGACCGATCGTCACCGACTTCAGCTCGGTATAAGCCTCGACCCCGGCGCGCCCATTCTCGCGGCCCCAGCCCGATTGCTTGTACCCGCCCAGCGGCATCGCGGGATCGACCCCGCCGCCGCCATTGATCCGCACCGTCCCCGCCTTGAGCCGCCGCGCAAGCTTCAGCGCGATCGAGATATCGCGGGTCCACACCGCCGAGGACAGCCCATAGTCGGTCGCATTGGCCGACGCCGCGATCGCCTCGACATCGTCGTCGCCGAACCGCATCGCGCACAGCACCGGGCCGAAAATCTCTTCCTCGACGACCTTCATCCCCGATACCGTCCCCGACAGCACCGTCGGCTGGACGAAATAGCCATGGCCATGATCACCCTCGGTGATCCGCGCGCCGCCGACATCGACGCTCGCGCCGTCCGCGCGACCGCTTTCGACATAGCCCAGGACGCGGTCGAGCTGGACCTGGCTGACCAGCGGCCCCATCTCGGTTCCCGGCGTGAGCCCGGCCCCCACCCGCAGCGTGCGGGCGCGTGCGGAAATGCCCGCGATCACTTCGTCATAGACGCGCTCATGCACATACAGCCGCGATCCGGCGGCGCAGACCTGTCCGGCATTGCCGAAAATGCCCATCGCTGCGGCGGGAATCGCCTTTTGCAGATCGGCATCGGCGAAGATCAGCGTCGGCGACTTGCCGCCGAGTTCGAGCGTCACGCGCTTGAGGTTGCCGGTCGACGCGTGCACGATCGCCTTGCCGACCGATGTCGATCCGGTGAAGCTGATCTTGTCGACGCCGGGATGCGCGGCGAGCGCTGCGCCGGCGGTCTCGCCAAAACCGGTGACGATATTGACCACCCCGGCGGGGAAGCCCGCATCGGCGATCAGTTCGCCGAGCAGCGCGGCGCTGAGCGGGGTCTGTTCGGCGGGCTTGAGCACGACGGTGCACCCGGCGGCGAGCGCCGCTGCGATCTTGCTCACCGCCATCACGAACGGGAAGTTCCAGGGCACGATCGCGCCGACTACCCCCACCGGCTCGCGCAGGCTCATCGCCTGCCACTCGCCCGGCCACGAGATCTGCATCGTCTCGCCGGTGAGCTTGGTCGCCCAGCCGGCATTATAGCGCAGCGCCTCCGCCGCGCCGAACACCCCGGCGAACTTGGCCATCATGAAGGGCATTCCGTTGTCGAGGGTTTCGGTGAGCGCGATGCGTTCGCCCGCCGCCTCGATCCGGTCGGCAAGCGCGTGGAGCAGGCGCGCGCGCTGGGCGGGGGGCGTGGCGGCCCAGCCTTCGAACGCTGCGCGCGCGGCCTTTACCGCGCGATCGACGTCCTCGCTGGTGCCCGATGCGGCGTGCGCGAAGACCTGGCCGGTCGCGGGGTCGACGACGTCGAACGTCTCGCCCGACGCGGCCTCGACGAACGCACCGCCGATGAACAGCCGCCGGGGACGTGCGGCATGGTCGTCGCGCAGGGAGGCGAGCGTCTCGCTGGAATAAGGTGCATTCATGTCGATCAACCCTTTGATCTTGCGCTGCGTATTGCGGTGAATTTGCCGTCCGGCCCGATGTCGTAGACGACGATGCTCTCGATGAAGATCGACTGGCCCTTCACCAGCGGACCGGCGATGAAGTCGGGCCAGTCGGCGAGCCCGTGAAACTCGGTGCTGACGATCGCCGCCAGCCCAGTTTCGTCGAGCACGATCTTCTCGATCGTCAGCGTCTCGCGCACCTTCGCGAACACGCCGGTGTAGAAATCGCGGATCGCCTGCTTGCCTACGAGCGTCTTCTTCTGCCCCAGTTGCAGCACGACATCCTCGGCATAAAAGGCCGTGAAGGCGTCGAAATCGCCGCGATTGAACGCGCCGATATAGTTTTCGGCCCACTCTTCCTTGGTCATGCGGCGTTCCTTTCGCGCGGGTCTTCGCGGGGCAGCGGGGCCAGGCCGAGGATCATGTCGCTCGCCTTTTCCGCGACCATGATCGTGGGCGCGTTGGTATTGCCGCCTGGCACCGTCGGCATGATCGAGGCGTCGACGACGCGCAGCCCCTCGATCCCGTGGACGCGCAGCTGCGGATCGACCACGCTCATCGGGTGATTGCCCATCGCGCAGGTGCCCACCGGATGCTGGGTAACCTGGGCGTGGTCGCGGATATGCGCGTCGAGCGCGTCATCGCTCTGGCGATCCTCCCCGGGCAGCAGCTCGTCGCCGGTGATCGCGCCCTGCGGCCCGCTGCGATAGATGCGCCGCGCCAGCCGGATGCCGTCGCGCGCGGTGCGCAAATCGGCGGGTTCGGCGAAATTGTTGAGCAGGATCGCGGGATGCGCACGCGGATCTGCGGATTTGAGCGTCAACCGCCCCCGGCTGTTGGGATGCAGCAGGATCACGTCGGCGGTGATCCGATCCTCCTGCCGGGGCTTGATGCCGGGAAACCATAGATGCGCGTCCATGCGGATCGGGTTCGCCCAGAGCTGGACGTCGGGCTGCGCCAGTTCGGGTCGCGTCCGCAGGATGATGTTGCAGCTGTTGACCTGGCTGGCAAAGGCGCCCTTCCCCGTCAGCCACCAGCGCGCGACCGACCGCACCGCGCGATCGGCGCGCAGCTCGTTCAGGAAGCTGATCGGCTGCTTAAGCCGGAAATGCACCGGCACCCGGGGATGTTCGGAAAGATTGCGACCGACGCCTTCGAGCACATGCACCGGCTGAATGCCGTGTTCGGCCAGTTGGTCGGCGGGGCCGACGCCCGACAGCATCAGCAGCTGCGGCGAGTTATAGGCGCCGCCCGACAGGATGACCTCGCGCTCGGCACGGGCGGTTTCAACTTGCCCGTCGCGCAGATACTCGACGCCAACCGCACGGCGCCCCTCGAAGACCACGCGATTGGCCTCGGCGCCCGTGATCACGGTGAGGTTCGGGCGCTTTAGCGCGGGGTCGAGATAGGCGCGCGCCGTGCTGGCGCGGCGGCCCTGTGCGTCGATGGTCAGCTCGCCGCGCGCGAAGCCCTCCTCGGCCTCGGCGTGGAGATCGGCTGTCGTGGGCAGGCCCATCGCCACCGCCGTATCCATCAGCTCGCGATGCAGCCGTCCGCGCGTGGCGACCGGCACCACCGAGATCGGGCCGTCGCCGCCATGCCAGGGCCCGGCGCCGTGCCAGCTCGTCTCCATCCGCTTGAAATAGGGCAGCACGTCCGAGAAGCCCCAGCCCTCGCAACCCATTTGCCGCCATGTGTCGAAATCGAGGCTGTGCCCGCGCATGAAGAACAGGCCATTGATCGACGACGACCCGCCCAGCACCCGCCCGCGCGGCAAGAAGATGCGCCGCCCGTTCAGATGCGGCTCGGGTTCCGACCAGAAGCTCCAGCGATAGCGCGGCTGCATCAACGCGCGCATGAACCCCAGCGGCATCGTCAGCAGGAATTTGCGGTGCGTGCCCCCTGCCTCCAGCAGCAGCACGCGGTTCGCGGGATCGGCGCTCAGCCGCGCGGCCAGCACGCATCCCGCCGAGCCTGCGCCGACGATGACATAATCCCAGCTCATGCGGCGCGCACCAGCGGCATCTTGCCCAGGATCATGTCGGCGGCCTTTTCCGCGATCATGATCGCGGGGGCATTGGTATTGCCGCCGACGATCGCCGGCATCACCGAGCAATCGGCGATGCGCAGCCCCGCGATGCCATGGACACGCAATTGGGGATCGACCACCGGGCCGATCGCGCAGGTGCTGGTCGGGTGCATCGCCGTGCCGATGACCTGGCGCACGAATGCATCGACCTCGGCATCGGTCTGTACCGCGCCGCCGGGCTGGACCTCCGCCTTGACCAGCGCCGCCGCCTCGGGCTGAGCGAACAGCGTGCGGACGAAGCGCACGATGCGGCGAAAGGCCGCGCGATCGCCCTCGGTCGCGAGCAGGTTGAAGCGGATCGCGGGTTTGTCGCGCGGATCGGGCGAGCGCAGCGTGACGCTGCCGGTACTCTCCGGGTGCAGGAGCACGCTGGCGACGGCGAGATAATCGCCGCGCCGCTTGCGCCAGCCGGGCATCCATACCTGCGCGTCCATTGCCACCGAACTGACGAGCATCTGGAGGTCGGGGCGCTCGAGCCCTTCGCGGGTGCGCACGAAGCCCTGCGCGCCGATCGGCATCTGCGTCAGCGGCCCGGTGCCCAGCAGGTGCCAGCGCGCCGCCGCGATCGCCATTTTGTCGAGGCGCAATTCGCGGTCGAAGGTGATCGGCCCCGAGGCTTCGTACAGCCCCCGGATCGAGGCGTGATCCTGGAGGTTCTGGCCGACTCCGGGGAGGTCGTGGACAACCGCGATGCCGAGATCGCGAAGCGCCTCCGCCGGGCCGATGCCCGAGAGCAGCAGCAATTGCGGCGTGTTGAACGTCCCCGCCGACAGGATCACCTCGCGATCCGCATGCGCGACATGCGATGTGCCTTCGCGGTCATAGGCGATGCCGACTGCGCGACCCTGCTCGACGATCACCCGCGTCGTCAGCGCCTGATCGACGACGGTGAGGTTGGGCCGCGCCATTGCGGGGCGCAGGAAGCGCGCGGCGCTGCTGCCCCGCCGCCCGCGATGCGTGGTGATGTCGACGCTGCTGAACCCCTCCTGCGTATCGCCATGGAAGTCGTCGAGTTCGGCAAATCCCATCCGCCCCGCCGCCGCGACGATCGCCGGATGGATGATCGGATGCGGCGCATTGCGATTGACGGTGAGTGGGCCGGAGCCGCCATGATGCACGCTCTCGCCGCGCCAATTGGCCTCCGACTTGCGGAAATAGGGCAGCACGTCCGCCCAGCTCCAGCCCTTAGCGCCGAGCTGCGCCCATTGATCGTAATCGGCGGGGGCGCCGCGCGAATACATCATCCCGTTGATGGAGCCCGACCCGCCGATCACCTTGCCGCGCGGCACCGGGATACGCCGGTTATCGGCGTACGGCTCAGGCTCGGACATATAGCCCCAGCCGATCGCGGGCGACAGCATCGCGCGGAACCACGCCAGCGGCATCTCGGTCAGGTGCCCCTTTTCGGAGCCCCCCGCCTCGATCAGCAGCACCCGGTTCGCGGGATCGGCGGACAAACGATCGGCAAGCACGCACCCGGACGAGCCGGCACCGACGATGATATAGTCATAGCGATCCGTCACGCATCAGGCTCCGAAACAACGGGCAATCGGGAGTGTCGCGTTCGCCCCACGCCTACATCAACTGGAAATAATGGATGCGGTTCGATCCCGGCAGCTTCTCCGCGACGCCGACGAAGACATAGCGGTTCAGCCATTCGTACGGGCCAGCCGGCGCGTCGAATCGCGGCGCCACGCGCATATAATATTCGTCATTCCCGACGGGCTCGTTGCGGCGCAGGCGCTCCATCGCATCCTCGCTGCCCCAGCGATAGCCACGGTTGTGGATCATCACATGGGCATCGCCGTCGAGCTCGAGCAGATATTTCGCATCGAAATCGAGAACGCCATCGGCGCGCACCAGCGGGAAATCGCCCCCGCTCATCGGCACGACGATGCCGTTGATCCTCCCCTCCACGGTCCCGCTCGTCGCATAGATCGCGGCGCGCGTCTGCCCGGTGTTCGACGGCGCGATATAGGTCGCCTTGCTCAGCTCGATCGCGATCGTGAACGCGTATTCGAAATTCGGATGAAACGGGTGCGGGGTGTCGGTCAAACCAGAACTCCGGCGTGCGACACCGGCCCCTCGCGCAGGAAGGGCCGGCATCAGGTTCAGAACGTCAGGCGGACGCCCGCGCGATACGAACGGCCCAGCACATCGTACAGCACGGGGTTGGTCGGCCCGAAGCTGGACGGCAGGTTGTTGGGGGGATCCTTGTCCAGCAGGTTGTTCACGACGGTAAACAGTTCGAACTGGGGGTTCACCTTCAACTGGAAGTTCAGGTTGACATAGGTGACCGCCGGCACGCGGTTGTTGCTGATCGAATTGGCCAGCAGCGGGCTGTAGCCCTCCTCGTCCGGGCCGATATTGGTGACCGAATAGCGCCCGCCCGAGATATGCCGGAGCTGGAGCTGCGCCGAGAACGGGTTGCCCTGATAGGTAAGGAAGCCGTTGATGGTGTAGTCGGGAAGCCCCGATGGCTGCGACACGCCCGATCCGTTCTGCCCGGCGCGATCGATCGCGACGCCGGCGGTATCGACGGTGATCAGATCCTTCACCACCGTCGCGAGCGCGCGGATGCCGATCGAATTGCCGTTGCCAAGCGGCAGATTATAGTCCGCCTCGATATCCCATCCGCGCGTGATCAGCGTGTTGAGGTTGAGGTTGGCGTTCAGGATGCGCGTCAGCGTCCCGCCACTGTCACGGGTGATGAGGCTGCACAGCGCCGTATCCCCGGTGTTGCAACGATTGACGATCACCTGCGCGCCCAGCGTGCTGATCGCCCCCGCCAGATTGATGTCGAACCAGTCGAGCGAGGCGCGGAAGGTGCCCGCACTGCCCATGCGCGCGGTAATGACGCCGCCCGCCGTCCAGGTATCGGCGACTTCGGGCTGCAACGTCGCATTGCCCTGTAGCAGGGTCGGCACCAGCACCCGCGCACCGCCATTCCGGGGATCATCGACAGTCTGGAACGAGTTTTGCGGCGAGGTGAACAGCTCGAACAAGTTCGGCGCCCGGATATCGCGCGAACGCGTGCCGCGGAAGCGCAGGAAATCGGTCGGTTCCCAATTGACGCCGACCTTCCAGGTTTCGACCTGGCCGCTGTTGCTGTAATCGGTAACGCGCGCCGCACCGTTCAATTCCAGGCTCCGCAGCAGGGTCATGTCGCGGGCGAGCGGTATGGCGACTTCGACAAAGCCTTCCTTGACGTCAAGACTGCGGGTGCCGCCGTCAATGCCGCCGCCCGGGCTCGTGAAGAAGTTGTTCGCCGCTGAAATTGCGTCGATCGTCGTCGAAACCCCGTCGCGGCGATATTCGCCGCCCACGGCGAAGGCGATCGGCCCCGCCCAAAGCTCGACCAGGTTGCCGCGCAACGTCAGCGCGGCGACATGCTGGTCGAGGACGGTGTCCTGCATCACCGTTTCGGTCACATAATCGCGCGCCGCCGCCGACGAGGCGCCATTGCCGAACGGATTGAGCGGTACGCAGCCCGCAGCCGCGGCGTTGAAGCTGGCGCCGGGCAGCGTCGCCCGGCACACGATGTTGCCCGATCCATCGCGCACGGCATCGACTGCGAAGCCCATCCGCGAATTGACCGTCGTATTATACCCGCGCTGCGAATAATCGGTGCGGCCATATTGATAATAGCCGTCGATCGTCAGCCCCGCGCCGATGCCATATTCGAAGCCGCCGACGAAGCGATAGGTTTCGCGCGTGACCTCGCCCAGCTGCGGCCCGATATCGTTCCAGATGCGGCCGAACGCCAATGTCTGCACGCCAGCGGTCACCATCTGGCTGACCACCGATGCGGGCAGGAAGGCATTGTCGCGCCGGATCTGATAGGCGCCGGCGGGCGAGATGTCGCGACGTGCCGACCCCTGCACTTCGCCATGCACGCGCCCGTAGGAGCCCTGGGCAAAGACCTTGAAATTGTCGGCCAGTTCGTAATCGAGATTGCTGAACACGTTGATGCGCTCGGCGGGCGCGGCGATGGGGAAATATTCGTAGAACGCCAGCTGCGAATCGCCGCCGCCGCTCTGGAACAGGCCGGCCCCGCCATAGGTGCCGTAATTATGCGCGAACGTCGTGCCATTGGCATTGAACGACGTGCCGCGCAGCGGGCCCGAGATCACCAGGCCGTTGAGCGATGCCGTGGCGGTGCGCGCATTGGGCAGGATCAGCGTGGCCGCCTGGCCGGCGATCACGCGCTCGGTCGTGCTGCCCGCGCGGAACGGATTGCTGACCGTGTTGTAGCTCTCCGCACACCATTTGCGCGTGTAGCAGTCGCCGGTGCCGCGATTGTCGACATATTCGGCGCCGATGATGAACCGCCCGCGATCGCCGGCAAAGCGCGTGCCATAGGCGAGCGACCCCATGAACTCGGCGCCGTCGCCGCGTTCGGTGATGCCATATTGCGCGGTGGCTTTCAGGCCGATCAGGTTGCGGTTGATGATCAGGTTGACCACGCCCCCGACGGCGTCCGATCCATAGGCGGCCGATGCGCCCCCGGTCACCACTTCGACCCGCTCGAGCAGCGAGGCGGGGACCAGATTGAGGTCGACGGTGTTGGCGGGCGTGAACGAGCCGCCCGACACCGTCGACGCCACGACGCGGCGTCCGTCGACCAGCACCAATGTACGGTTGCCGCCCAGCCCGCGAAGATCGGCCGTGGCGGCGCCCAGATTGCTCACGAAGATCGCCGAGGTCGTCGGCGAGCTTTGGGCGCGGAATGCCGGGATTTCGGCGAGCACCTGTGCGACGTTGGCGACACCCTGCCGCTCCATCTGCTCGGCGCCGAGCACGGTGACCGGCGTCGGCGCAGTAAAGCCCGACCGGGCGAGCCGCGAACCGGTGACGACGATCGCATCGGTTTCGTCGCGGGTCTGGTCCGCGGCGACGTCCTGCGAAGGGTATGCCTGCTCGACGACCGGCGTCGCAGCCGGCACATCCTGCTGCTGGGCGGAGGCGGCGCCCGCCGCCATCACTGCCGTGATTGCTGCCAGGCTTGCGCCCAGACGGAACCGCGCTGTGGCGTAGACTCGAATGGAATGGTGCATTGCCTTCCTCCCCTGTGAACCCGGTTCCCGGGTTTCATTGATTACTCAATCATTCAATGATTACTCAATGACACAGTCGGAGCCAAGAAGAAAGACGCGAAACATGACGAATGCTTGCTCGGGTCGCGCGAGCGCGCGGATCGAGTGCGGGCGGCGCGAAAACCGTGGACCAGGCCGCAATGCCGCGCGCGGGGCAGATGCCGCGCCGTGCAGCGTCGCGCGGGATCACTCGACACCCCGCGTTGCAGCGTTTGACTTTTTTCATTGATTCGTCAACGGTACCCGGGTCACGACATCGGGCCGACAGCACCGGCGTCGGGCGTGCAGGAGATGGAGAGGCATGACGACGTTCCGAGTCCAGGATTTCATCGACGGCCAGCAATCGCGCTCGATCCATTTCCGGATCCTGGCGATCTGCACCTTCGTGATGTTCGTCGACGGCTTCGACATTTTCCTGGTCGGCAAGATCGCACCCGCCATCGCCCGCGGCCTGGGCGAGGCGCCCGCAGCCATGACGCTGGTCTTCTTCCTTCAGCAGATCGGGCTGGCGATCGGGGCTTTCGTCGCGCCCCCGCTCGCCGATCGCTATGGCCGCAAGCGGATGCTGGTGGCGTGTTCGCTGGCGTTCGGCGTGCTCACGCTGGTGGCGAGCATGGCGACGACGATCACCGAATTCGCGATTATCCGCGGCCTCTCCGGCATCTTCCTGTCCGGCGGCCTGCCGATGGCGATATCGCTGCTGGCCGAGCATTCCCCGCGCGCGCGCCGCGGCGTTTTCATATCGATCGCCTTCGCAGGATATAGCGCGGGCGGCGCCGCGGGTGGCGCTGCCGCCGCATGGCTGATCGACGCCTATGGCTGGCAGAGCGGGTTCTGGCTGGGCGGCGTGATGCCGCTCCTGGGCGCGCTCGTGATGCTGCTGGCGCTTCCCGAATCGGTCCAGTTCCTCGCGAGTCGCAACCCCGCCGACCGCCGCATCGCGCCGATCCTGCGGCGCCTTGCCCCGGGCATCGAGCTGACCGGGCACGAAGTCTTCGTCGCCGCCGATGGCTCGTCCAACGCGCAGAAAGCGCGGCTGCTCGACATTTTCCGCGGCGGGCGGGCGCGCGCGACGGCGGTGCTGTGGATGGCATGCGTGCTGTCGATGGGGACGATCGCGCTGATGGCGGCATGGCTCCCCACCTTCTTCCAGGAAATGGCGGGCATTCCGATCCAGCGCTTTGCGGTGCTCGCGATGCTCGGATTCTTCGGCGGGCTCGTCGGCACGCTGACGATGGGGTGGCTATTCGACCGTATTCGCGCGTCGCGGCTGATCCCCGCTTATTATTTCGGGCTTGCGGGGATGATCCTGATGCTGTCGATCGTCCCGTTCGAGGCCCCGTTCTTCCTGGGCGCGCTGTTGGCCTATAATTTCTTCCAGACCGGCGGGCAGACCGGGCTCAACACGATGATGACCCGCATCTATCCCGCCAGCATGCGCAGCACCGGGCTGGGCTGGGCGGGCGGCATGGGGCGGATCGGTGGCGTGATCCTGCCGCTGTTCGGCGGGCTGGCGCTCGCCTCGCACTTCTCGCTCCAGACGACGCTGACGATCATTGCGGTGCTGCCGCTGACCGTGGGCCTGCTGGTGCTGATGATCCCCGATCTCGCGCGTGCCGAGCCTGTTTCGCAGCCCAAGCCGGCGACCGCCTGACCCCCTTCGTTTTTTGAGGAGTACCAATGTCCATCGCCGACCCAATGCTGGAACTGCGCTACGAACACGCCTTCGACGTCCGGATGAATTTCGACAAAAGATGGGCCACCGGGGCAATCCATCCGAACGGGCCCAACCATGGCTATACCTCGCTCGACATCGGATCGACGGTATCGGGGCCGCTGCTGAACGGGATGCTGGTCGATCATAGCGGCGCCGACTGGCCGGTGATCCGCACCGACGGCGTCGTCGAGCTGAACGCGCATTACATGATCCAGGCCGATGACGGCGCGCTGATCTATATCCGCAACATGGGCTATGTGCACGGGCCGCTGCGCACCCCCGACCAGGGGCCCGACGAAGAACCCGCGATCGGACGCTATTTCCGCTGCACCCCCTATTTCCGGGCACCTGCGGGAAAGCATGAATGGATGAACCGCACCGTCATCGTCGGCGTCGGCAAGCGCGTTCCCAAGCTAACCGAAGACGACGAACCCGATCACTCGATCGTGCGCTATTACGCGATCCGCTGAGCGGAGGTCTGGTGATGCGCCTCACGGCGCATGGCGCGTCATTTCTCGACCAGCTTGCCCAGTTTCTTACCGATCTGGGCAAGCAGCCGGTCGAGCGTCTCGCGGTCCTCAGCCGGCATGTCCTCGGTCAGGCCGCGGTGAAAGCCCGCTCGGATCGGGAGCAGCCGTTCATATTCGGCCTGCCCCTTCGGCGTGACGAACAGGATCGGCGCGCGGCGATCGGCGGGGTTGTCGCGTCGCGTCACCAGCCCGCGATCCTCCAGCGTGCTGGCCGCGCGGCTGACTTCGGCGCGATCGACCCACGCCATCTGCGCGACCTGTCGCACCGTCGCACCGTCGATCGGCGCCAGCCGACTGAGCACACGCCACTCCGCGAACGTAAGGTCGCAGTGATCGGCCAGCATCCGCAGCGTCACGCGGTCGATCGCCTTCGCCAGCAAGGTGAGCCGGAACGTGGGGAAGTCGAGCCCCGTATAGGTCCAGCCGCGCAGCGTCTCCTCGGCTTCCGGATCGCGATGGCCGCTCTGCTCCTGCGCAGGGGCCGCTGTCTCTTGTCTTACGCTCGTCATCGACCGTGCGTTATCGCGTTTTTCGGGCGCCCGCCAGCCAGCGGATTAGAAGCTGTTTGGAAATGCGCTGCGGCGCATTTCGCGCGGCACCAGCCCGCTCCCCCGCCCGGCCACCCGACGACAATATTCTAGGGGTGGCCGGGCGGGGGAGCGGGCTGGTGCCGCCTGAAATTCGCTCTTTCGCGAATTTTCAAACAAGCGCTTAGCGCTATGGCTTGCGGCGCCCCTCCGCGTCGAAGAATCGCGGCAAACCATCGGCGCCGCCGCGACCGACGCGGATGTGCGAGATCAATCCGTCGCGCAGTTCGTAATGGACGAACACGCGCAGTTCGATGAACTCGCCTTTCGAGAGCGCGCCGACGACGAAATCGGGGGCATCGGTAACCGCCGTGAAGCGCGCGGTGGCATCAAGCGCGATGGTGCGGTCGTCCGCCAGCACCGAATGCACGGTCAGGCTTTCGCGCACGCTTGCGAACATGGCGCGGTAGAATCCGGTGATCCCGTCCTTGCCGTGAATCGGCGGCACCGAGCCGAGCTCGAGCACGACATCGTCGGTGTAGAAGCGCGCGAATCGATCGAAATCGGCGTTGCTGAACGCCGCGCAATAGGCGTGGAATGCCGCGACCTGGCTGGGATGCCCGCCCAGCTTCGGAAGCCGGGAAACGCCCTTGCCCGGCGGCCAGGTCATCGATTTGAGCGCGACGACCTTGTCGTTCTCGATTTTGTAGCTGACCAGGAATTTGACCGTGACGCTGTCACCGGGCTCCAGATCGCCGAACGGGAAGTCGCGCCGCGGGCGGGTCGCGTGGAAATCCATGTCGATCTCGGCAAGGATCAGGTCTTCGCGTTGCAGGACATTCTGCACCCGCGGCACTTCGCGCACGCCGTCATGCGCCCAGGCCAGGAACTTGCGCAACTCGGCCTTGCCGTGATGCTCGCGGGTGCCGCCGGTGAAGACCACATCGTCTGCAAAATAGCGCTCAACCAGAAGGTCGTCGTCGCCGGTGCAGAAGGTCGCGATATAGGCCGAATAGTCGAGCATCTCTCTCCAATCCTTGTCCGCTGGCCCGCGACCGCGCGGCAACAGGCTGTTTTCTCGACAGGGTTTCAACACGGGTACGGAAATTTTCGCCTGGACGCAATGGAACGTTGACTTATCAATGATCCCCGCGCATCCCTCGCCCACGACTGAAAGCTCAGCCCGTTTCGACCCATCCGCTGCATCAAGGATGCCCGATGACCTACCCCGATTTGTACATGATGATCGACGGCGAGCGTGTTGCCGGCGGCGGGCGACGGACGCACGCCGTCGTCAATCCCGCCACCGGCGCGACGCTTGCCGAACTGCCCCTCGCCGATGCCGCCGACCTCGACCGCGCGCTGGAGACGGCGCAGCGCGGCTTCCGGCTGTGGCGCAACTCGACGCCGCAGCAGCGCGCCGCGGTGCTCTCCGGAGCCGCGCGGCTGATGCAGGAGCGGATCGAGACGCTCGCCCGCGTCGCGACGCTGGAAGAGGGCAAGACGCTCGCCGAATCGCGCATCGAAGTGATGATGAACATCGGCCTGTTCAACTTCTATGCCGGCGAAGTCTTCCGCATCTATGGCCGCGCGCTGGTGCGCCCGGTCGGACAGCGATCGACGGTCGTCAAGGAGCCGGTCGGCCCGGTCGCGGCCTTTGCGCCGTGGAATTTCCCGCTGGGCAATCCGGGGCGCAAGCTGGGCGCGCCGATCGCCGCAGGGTGTTCGGTCATCCTCAAGGCCGCCGAGGAGACGCCGGCATCGGCGCTGGGCGTGCTGCAATGCCTGTTGGACGCCGGGCTGCCCAAGGAAGTCGCGCAGGCGGTGTTCGGCGTGCCGGACGAGGTTTCGCGCCACCTGCTCGGCTCGCCGATCATCCGCAAGCTGAGCTTCACCGGTTCGACGGTGGTCGGCAAGCATCTGGTGAAACTCGCCGCGGAGGATTGCAAGCGGACCACGATGGAACTGGGCGGGCACGGCCCGGTGCTGGTGTTCGACGACGCCGATATCGACAAGGCGCTCGACACGATGGTCGCCAGCAAGTTCCGCAACGCGGGCCAGGTCTGCGTTTCGCCGACGCGCTTCATCGTGCAGGAGGATGTCTATGACGCCTTCCGCACAGGCTTTGCCGAACGCGCCTCGGCGATCGTCGTCGGCGACGGAATGGAAGCGAGCTCGGGCATGGGGCCGATGGCCAATCCGCGCCGCCCCGATGCGATGGAGCGGCTGATCGCCGACGCCCGCGACAAGGGCGCGACGCTGCACACCGGCGGCGAGCGGATCGGCAATCGCGGCTATTTCTACAAGCCCAGCGTGCTTTCCGACGTGCCGATCGATGCCGCGATGCTCAACGAGGAGCCGTTCGGCCCGGTCGCGATCATCAATCCCTATGCCAACGAAGAGGCGATGATCGCCGAGGCCAACCGCCTGCCCTATGGCCTCGCCGCCTATGCCTGGACGCGCGACGCGCAGCGCCAGCGCCGCATCGGGCGCGAGATCGAGAGCGGGATGATCGGCATCAACACGACCATGATCGGCGGCGCCGACAGCCCGTTCGGGGGCATGAAATGGTCGGGCCATGGCTCCGAGGATGGTCCCGAGGGCATCGATGCGTGCCTGGTCACCAAAGCAATACACGAGGGTTGAGCGACATGAGCCATGAACTGAAGACCGGCGGCGACCGCGGCTATCTGCGCATCGCGACCGAAGAGGCCTTCGCGACGCGCGAGCAGATCGACGTCTACCTCCGGATGGTGAAGGACGGCACCGCCGACAAGGGGATGGAATCGCTCTGGGGCTTCTACGCCACCTCGCCCTCCGAGCGCGCGACGCTGATCATCGATCGCCTGCTCGACCTGGGCGAGCGGCGGCTGGCGGACATGGACGCGACCGGAATCGACGTGGCGATCCTGTCGCTGACCTCGCCCGGCGTGCAGCCGCTGCTCGACACCGAGGAGGCCAAGGCGATGGTCGCGCGCGCCAACGACTTTCTCGCCGAACGGTGCCAGGCGCATCCGACGCGCTTCGTCGGCATGACCTCGATCGCGCCGCAGGACCCCGAATGGTCGGCGGCCGAAATCCGGCGCGGGGCCAACGAACTCGGCTTTCGCGGCGTGATGGTCAACAGCCATACCCAGGGCCATTATCTCGACGAAGCGCAGTTCGACCCGATCTTCCGCGCGCTCGCCGACACCGGCCAGCCGCTCTACATCCACCCGCAGACGCTGCCCGATTCGATGATCGGCGGCATGATCGAGGCCGGACTGGACGGCGCGATCTTCGGGTTCGGGGTGGAGACCGGGATGCACCTGCTCCGGCTGATCACCACCGGCATCTTCGATCGCTATCCCGACCTGCAGATCGCGGTCGGCCATGGCGGCGAGGCGATCCCCTATTGGCTGTACCGCATCGATTACATGCACAAGGCCGGCGTCCGCTCGCAGCGCTATGAGCGATTCAAGCCGCTGAAGAAGGACTTCTTCGCCTGTCTGCGCGAGAATGTGCTGGCGACGACCAGCGGCCTGCCCTTCCCGCCCGCGATCAAGCTGATGCAGGAAGTGATGGGTGAGGATCGCGTGATGTATGCGATGGATTATCCGTATGAATATGTCGCCGACGAAGTCCGCGCCTGCGACCTGCTCGACATTTCCGACACGGCCAAGAAGAAGCTGATGCAGACCAACGCCGAACGCGTGTTCAAGCTGTGAAGGCGCGCGCGGCGATCGTCCCTGGTGCCTGGTACGCGCTGGCGATCGTCGCCGCGACGCAGATGGTCAGCCTGCTCGATCGCAATATCCTTGCGATCCTGGCCCCGTCGATAAAGGCCGACCTGCATATCGGCGATGCCGAGATGGGGCTGCTGTACGGCACGGTGTTCGCGCTCTTCTATGCGCTGTTCTCGTTGCCGCTCGGGCGGCTTGCCGATGGCTGGGTGCGTACCCGGCTGCTCGCCCTGTCGATCCTGTTCTGGTCGATCGCCACGGGCACGGCGGCGTTTGCAGGGGGCTTCCTGTTGCTCGCACTGTCGCGGCTGGGAGTCGGCATCGGCGAGGCTGCGGCGCAGCCGGCGGGCACCAGCCTGCTCTATGATTATTTCCCCCGGCAGCGGCGCGGGCTGGTGATGGCGGTGATGTCGGCGGCGATCGCGCTGGGGCTCGGCGCATCGCTGGTGCTGGGCGGGGTGGCGGCCGAATATTGGGATCGCCACCATGCCGCGGGCACCGCGCCTTTGGGGCTGGCGGGATGGCAGTTCGCCTTTCTGGTCGCGGCGCTGCCCGGGCTGCTGATCTCGGCGGCGATGTGGCGGCTGCGCGAACCCGCGCGCGGCGGCAGCGACGGCATCGCAACGCCCGCCGACCCCGCCCCCTTCCGCGCCAGCCTGGGCGTGCTCACGGCGGTCACGCCGGGTGCGAACTGGATCACGCTCGCGCGGGCAGGCGCCCCGGCGCGGAGCTGGGCGATCAACCTGGGGATGCTCGCGCTGATCGTGCTCGGCACGCTGGCGGCGATTGCCGGGGCCGAGCGGCTGGCGCCTCGCCCGCCGCTGGTGCTGGGCGGCATCGCGGTGAGCGCGCATGTGCTGCAATGGTGCGTGACAGGGCTGGGCGTGTTCGTCGTCACCAATCTGGTCCAGACGCTCGCGCGGACCGATCGCCCCGCCTATGCCGTGATCGCGACGAGTCCGTCGGTGCTGCTGTGCATCGCCGTGGGCACGCTTCAGAGCGTGATCAACTATGGCGTGATGGGCTTCACCCCGTCGTTCCTGATGAAAACCTATGGCCTGTCGCCCAGCGTCACCGGGCTCCAGTTCGGGCTGGTCGCCACGCTGCTGGGCGTGGTCGGCCCGCTGATCGCCGGGCCATTGTCGGACCGGGTGAGCTTCGGGAGTCCGCGCGGGCGGGTGGCGGTTACGCTGGCCTCGCTCGTCATCGCGCCGCTGCTCGCGCCGTGGGTCTATGCGGCGGGCGACGTCGGCAGCTTCTACATCCGCTTCGCGCTGTACAGCGTGATCGTGACGATGTGGATGCCACCGCTGTTCGCGACGCTGTACGACCTGGTGCTGCCCCGCATGCGCGGGATCACCGCCAGCCTGTACATCATCGTCTCGACGATCTTCGGGCTCGGCATCGGGCCCTATGTCGTCGGGCTGATCAGCGACGCGCATGGCGGCGACCTGCGCCATGCGATCGTGTCGATCAACTGGGTGGCGCCGGTGATGGTCGCACTGCTCGTCGTCCTGCTGCTGCGCGTCAACCGCGATCAGGCCGCGATGCTCGATCGCGCCCGCGCCGCCGGCGAACCGGTGTGACGCCCCCGATCAGGTGACGCGCCACACCCAAAGCCGGATGGCATTGGCATAGCGCGCGCCGGTGCAGACGAACACGCTGCGGTTCAGCCAGTCATATTTGCCGATTGGCGCGATGAATTCGGGGATGGTGCGGAAATAATAGTCGGCGGGATCGACCTCCTCGCCGCGCGCCAGCCGCTGCATCACTTCGGCGGGGCCGTGGCGCAGCCCGCGATTGCGGATCTGGATCACCACCCCGTCGTCGGTTTCCATCGCATAGGTCGCGTCGGCGACGGTCACCCCGTCGGATCGGGTGACCTGCCAGTCGGCACCCGATCCGATCAATTTCCCCCGAATACGCGGCCCCTCGACCGGCCCCGAAAAGATCGGGATGATCCGCCGCGTGCCGTCCGGGGTATCGCCGATCGCGATCGGCGCCCCCAGCGCGCCGCCCGCCTCGTACACGAATTCGAGGCCGGGGCGGATCGACTCGCTCATGCCGCGATCCCCATATCGGCGGCGTTCGCCCAATTGCCGTGCAGCCCGAACCGCAGCCGGACGGGAATGCGGACTTCGGCGATCGGCCCCTTCTCGATCTCGGTCGCGTCGAACAGCAGCAGGTCGGAGCGATGCTCCTCCAGCCGGTTGCACACCTGGATGATCCAGCCATCACCCTCCGCCGCATCGGCGCTGCGCGGGATGAAGCACGGCTCCTGGAGCGAGGAGACCGGCCCGCACCACCATTTCTGCTCGCGCCCGGTCTCATGGTCGATCATGCCGAGCGTATTCATGATCAGCCCGCCCGCGCTGCCGCCCTTCAGCTCTACCGGCTTCTCGCCATCGACGACCAGCATCCAGCCATAGCGATAGGGCAGCCCCGCGCAGCGATCGTCGATGCGCGGAAACTCGCCGAACATGCCGCTCAGCTGCGTGACGCTCTCAAAGGCATCGGAGTTTGACGCCATGTCGACCGTCCAGCGCGTCAGATAGCTCATCCCCTCGACCGGGTTGAACGGCGCGCCGTCGATATCGGGGAAGAAGGGGAACATGTTGTTCTTCGCCTCGGGCGTGTCGAAATGGATTTTGCTGCCCTCCTGAAAGGCGTTCATCACATGGCTGGCGAAGCAATTCTCGCGCTTGAACCAGCGAATATCCGCCTCGGTCACGCCGGGGCGGCGCGGGAGCACGCCCAGATAGACCGGGAGGCTGGTGTCGAACCCGAAATGCGGAAGCCCCTTTTCGAGCCGCTCCCAGTTCGACGTGCTGGGGACGACGTGGAACAGCGCGTAATCGGGGGTGATCGCGAAATCGTGCATCATCGCGTAATAAGGAAGCTTGAACCACACCTCCTGCTTCAGCTCCCCCTCGGGCGAGACGACATAATAGGTCATGTCCAGCGTCAGCACGCCCTTCGCCGCATAGCCGCACGCGATCATGTCGCCGGTCAGCGGATCGATCTTGGGGTGCGCCGTGAAGGTCTGCCCGGTCATCGCGCCGTTGAACCAGGTATAGCCGTCGGTCTCCAGCGTCACCGGGTCCATCACCAGCGCCGGGCTGTCTTCCTTCAGCGCATAGAGGCGGCCGCCATGGATGAAGGCGTTGGTGTTCGCGGTGCCGCGAATCTTGCCCTTGACGCTCTCGTCATCGGTCAGCGGATTGCGATAGGCCCCGAACAAAGCCTTGCCCGCCGCCTTTTCCAGCTTCCACTTGTCGGTCTGCGCCCAGCGCTGTTTGAAGTCGACCTGGCCGTCATGGATGCGGAACATGGTGATCATGCCGTCGCCGTTGAACGCGATGTCGTCGCCCAGCCGCGGCGCGAACTGCGGATCGGGCTGAACACGATAGAAGGCGCCGTTGAGTTCGGGCGGGATCGCGCCCTTCACATCGAGGTCGAGGATGTCAGCCTCGACACGCGACGGGGTGTTGAAACCTGTGAACGACGGCGAATCGGGAAACTGAGCCATGGTGCATCCTCTCGCTTTTTTAGTTGCGGAGAATGTATGCAAGGCAAACAATTCAGGCAAGCACGCTTAGCACGCCGCGCAAGCTTTTCGAGAGGTCCGCGACTGTCGGTCTGGGCACAAAGAAAAAACCCCGCCGCGCGTTGGACGCGAGCGGGGTTCGCCTTGGTGCGCCGTCGACTCAGCGCGCGGTAAACTGGACGTTCGCGAGACGGCTCAACCCGGTACGCGCCACCGCGTGCGATCCGGCGACGCGCTCTGCGGGAAGGTCCATCAGCACGTCGTCCTGCGCCAGTACCTGGCTGTAGAGCGCGCGGGCCTGCGCGGCACGACCGGTCTTTGCATAGACCGCGGCCAGATTGAGCAACAGCTCCGGTCGGTTCGGGTAGATCCGAAGCTCCGCGCCCAGCGCCTTTTCAGCGGTGGCATAGTCGCCGCTGACGATCTGGGTGGTGGCAAGGGCGCGGTCCTGCGCGGCAGCCGGCTGAACCAGCGCGGCAAGCGGAACGGCGGCGAGAATGAACAACGCGGCGCGCATCAGCAACTCTCCATGTTACGTCACGGATACAGTTCCGTGACTCTTACATGACTATTGTATGACACTTTCGTTGCACCTTCACAAGCGCGCACAAAAAAAAGAGGCGACCCGAAGGCCGCCTCTCTTTCATCCATCCGAGGGTGCGCCGAAGCGCGTCCGATCAGAAGTCGTTGCGATACTGCTCGTTGCCGACGAAGCCGAGCTTCGTGACGTTCGCGCGCTTGATGATCGCAAGCACGTGATCGACAACCTCGTAGCGCGCCTGCGGATCCGGCTGGAAGTGGAGTTCCGGCTCTGGATCGCGCTGGAGCGACGCATCGAGATACTGGCGCAGCGTGACATCGTCGATCTGGACACTGTTCCAGAAGATGTTGCCGTTCGCGTCGATATAGACCTTGTTCTTCTCAGGCTCGACCGGGCTCTGCGGAGCGCCGTTGCTCTGCGGAAGATCGACCTTCACCGCATGGGTCTGGATCGGGATGGTAATAATGAACATGATGAGGAGCACGAGCATGACGTCAATCAACGGCGTCGTGTTCAGGTCCATCATCGGTTGGTCGTCGTCGCGACCCGCAGCCATTGCCATTTAGCGTAACTCCTTAAACGGTGCGCGTCACAGCCGGACCGTGCTTGCGCCCGGTTCCGGCTCCGAGATGAAGCCGACCTTGACGAAGCCCGCCATCTGCATGGTGTAGATCGTCCCGCCGATGCAGCGATACGGCGTGTTGACGTCGCCGCGGATATGCACCTCGGGAAGCTCCAGGCCAGCCGCAGTCGGGCCACCCTGGCGCTCGATCTCCGCCTTCAGCTTGGCAACGCCACGGTCGAGCAGTTCGGTGCGGTTCACTCGGGTCATGCCCCAATAGACTTCGCATCCGTCCGGCCCGCCCTTGATCGAGAGCGAGACGTTCTCGGGCTTGGTCGTGGTCACTTCGAACTGCACCTTGGGAAGCGCCAGATCGATCGTCTGGATCACCACCGGAACGGCGATCAGGAAGATGATCAGGAGCACCAACATCACGTCCACCATGGGCGTGGTGTTGATGTCCGACATCGGTGCGTCTTCGCCTTTATCGCCTACGCTCATCGCCATTGGGCGCTATCCTATCCTTCGTAAATCGCCACCGGCGCGAGGCCGGAGACTGGGTCGCGCGCACCGGCGCGCGACCCTGTAGGTTCATTGCTCAGGCGCGGGTCTGCACACCACCGGCCTGGCCGGCAGTCGTGGTCGGCGCAGCCGGCTTCACCGGAGCCTTCTTGGCAACGGCCGGGCGCACGCGGCCGTCCGAAGCGAGATAGCCCAGCACGTCGTTCGAGAAGGCGTTCAGCGCTTCTGCGATCGACTTGTTGCGGCGCTGCAGGAAGTTGAAGGCGAGCACGGCGGGAACCGCGACGACCAGACCCAGTGCGGTCATGATCAGTGCTTCACCGACCGGGCCTGCAACGGCGTCGATCGAAGCCTGGCCCGACGAGCCGATCTTGATCAGCGCGCGGTAGATACCGATAACCGTACCGAACAGACCGATGAACGGCGAGGTCGCGCCGACCGTGGCGAGGAACGCCAGACCGCCACCGAGTGCCGAGTTGATCGTGCCTTCCGAACGCGCGAGCGAGCTGTGCAGCCAGTCATGCGCTTCGACGGGATCGGTCAGTTCCTTGTACTGCTCCTGCGCCGTCAGGCCGTCGTCGACGATCTGGCGGTATGCCGAGTTCTTCTCAAGCTTCGCTGCGCCCTCGCGCAGGCTGTTCGAGCTCCAGAACTGCGCGCGCATGCGCTTGCCCTGGTTGATGATCTTCTGCTGCTCGAACAGCTTGGTGAACAGGATATAGAGCGAGACGAACAGCATGAGCACCAGGATGGTGAACACGCTCTGCGAAATCAGGCCGCCTTCCTTGAGCGCCTGCGTGAGGCCGTACGGGTTTTCCGCCTGGGGCGCCGCAGCGGCGAGAATGGTCGTGAGCATTGTCGGTTCTTTCCTCTAGATAGATAGCGTTCCACACCCCGGAGCGCCGCACCGGCGCCCCGGCCACTCAATCAGTTCTTCGGCAGCTCCCAGCGGAAGCGATTCGAATAGGTCGCGGGAATCTTGTTCCCCGACGCATCCTCGGCGGCCGAGAAGCGGGCACGACGCCTGAGCAGCGAGCATGCGGTGCTGTCGAGCACCGACGAGCCGCTCGACGCGGTGACCTGGCAATCGACCACCTTGCCCGTAGCGTCCACCGACAGACGGAAGCCCGTCGTACCCTGCTGTTCCGCACGGATGGCGGCAGCCGGATAATCGTCGTTGGTCACCCAGCTGCCCGGAGGCGTGCGGGGCTTCAGACCCTTCGCGATCCGCGGCGGCGCCGGCGGAGCCGGTGGCGCTGGCGGCGCCGGAGGCGCCGGTGGCGTCAACGGCGGTGGCGGCGGGATGATTTGAGTGGTCGCCATCGGAGGCGACGGCACCTGCACCTGAACCTGGGCAGGCGGCGTAACCACCTGCGTCGGCGGCGGCGGCACTGGCGTGTCCGGCGGCGGCGGCGGCGGGGGTACCTCCTCGGGTGGGGGCGGCGGCTCATCGACCTCGAAGGTCTTCAGCTCCTCCGCCTTCTTCTTGATATACTGGTATGCCAGACCTGTGACGAAGGCATATCCCATGCCAGCCACGATCACTGCGACCATGATGATCGCAACGAAGCGGCTGCCACTTACATTCCGGTCAGCGTAAGCCATTCGGCAACGTCACTCCTCTTATCATGCTTGCGACCCTGGGCATCGGTTGATCCGCGCACAAATCCGCCCGCCGTGCGCTCTGTGCGTCCGTTCGGCAGAGCGCGAGTCTCTATCGTGGGGACCAAGGGTACGCAAACGCTTTGTCGGACAATCCGGGCCTAGCGTCGCAGCATGACTGAATTATTTCTATATCCGGGCGCAGCGATCCGGTAACGTCCGGCCATGATCCGCATCCCTTTTATCGCCTTTTGTTGCGCGCTGCCGCTTGTTGCAACTGCAACTGCACCGCAAGAAACCGCGCAAATCCAAGCATCAGCGCCCAGCGTTTTACCTCCCTATGTCACCATCGCGCGGCAGGTGGTGGGCGCCCCGTTGGTAATCGACGCAAAAATTCGCAGCGCCGTGCGAATCAAGGGCGCCGAGGCCGCCGATGTCGCTCCCGGGCGGGCCCGATTCTATATCGAAGCCGATGTTCTGGGGCTGATTCGCGGTGCCTCGGCGATTCCCACCAGGGTCGGCTATGTCGCCGATGTGCCGCTGTCCGCCCGCGGCAAGGAGCCCAAGCTGAAGAAGCAGCGTGTACTGTTGTTCGCGAGGCCGGTTGCGGGGCGCGCGGACCAGCTCCAGCTCATCGATCTCGATAGCCAGCGCCTCTATCTGCCCGAACTCGACGCGATGGTCCGCGGTGTTATCAAGGCAGTATTAGCGCCCGACGCACCGCCCGCCATCACCGGAGTCGGCAACGCCTTCCACGTGCCCGGATCCCTCCCGGGCGAAGGGGAAACCCAGGTTTTCCTGCAGACCAGCACCAATGCCCCGGTCTCGCTGCAGATCCTGCGCCGCCCCGGCGAACAGCCGCGCTGGTCTGTTTCATTGGGAGACATTGTGGACGATTCGGCGGGCCCGCCTGCCCCAGACACGCTGCTTTGGTATCGTCTGGTTTGCGGGCTTCCGCGCGCGCTGCCGCCGTCGAGCGTCGCCTCGGACGACCCCGCCAACGCCGCGATCGCGCGCGAAGATTATGCGATGGTGCTAAATCAGCTCGGCCGTTGCGCCTGATGCAACGACATCGTCTTCGCGACGAAAACCGGCCCCGCCAGCGTGCGAATCAGCGCCGGTTGCGCACCATCGTGATGCCGATCGATTCGCCATTCTGGGAAATTGCGAGCTTGACGATTCGCACCTCGACTCGGCGGACGCGGCGGTCCGACACGAACAGCGTGTCGCAGATATGTTCGGCGACCGCCTCGATCAGCGTGAAATGGACGCCCTGCGGAAGCGCGGTGGTCGCCGCGTGTTTTAGGTCGATATAGCTTTTCGACGCGCTGAGCGGCGTATCCGGATCGAACCGCTCGGGCATGTCGAGGTCGACCATGAGCGAGATTCGCAACGGCTGCGGCAGGTGCGTTTCTTCGGAATAGATACCGGTGAGGACGTCTACTTCCAGGTCGCAGACCTGGAGCTGGAGCAGATCGGGCAAGTACGGGCCTTTCGAATTTGGCCGCGCAATAGCAGATGCGGCGGCAGGCGAAACCCTTGGCGCCTGCGGGAAACGCTTGCGTCGGTGCGCGCCGGCGCTAAAGCGCGCGTCCCCCGCCGCGTGACGGGGCGATGCGAAGGATGAAGAGGTGTTTGCACTGGTGCCGCTCGATACCGTCGACCCCCAGGCCGTCGAGGCGTTGCTCGACCACGCTTTCGGGGCGGATCGACGCGCGCGCACCGCCTATCGCATCCGCGCCGGGGCGGCACCGGTCGCCACGCTGAGCTTCGCCGCGCTGGACGACGAAGGCGAACTGGCGGGCACGATCCAGTGCTGGCCCGTGGCGCTGGCCTGCGACGAGGGAGGCCGCATTCCGATGGTGATGGTCGGGCCGGTCGCAGTCGAGCCCGAGCGCCAGCAGGCGGGCATCGGCCGCGCGCTGATGGAACGGATGCTGGAGGCCGTGCCCGGGAGCACCGTCGAGGGCAGCGACGCGCTGATGCTGATCGGCGATCCCGAATATTATGGTCGGTTCTTCGGCTTCACCGCCGAGCGCACGGGCGGCTGGCGGCTCCCCGGTCCGTTCGAGCCGCGGCGGCTGCTCGCGCGCGGGTCCGGTGTCCCGGCATGCGCCGGCATGCTCGAGTCGCGGGTGCGCGCGGCAGCCTGACCTCGACGAATCTCCGGGAATCCCGTACCTTTGCGCAACGGCCCCGGCTGGCCTAACGAGGCGCCATGCCCACACCGCCCCCGTTCGACTTCGCAAACCTGTCCCTCGCCGAGATCGCGCGTCTCGCCGAGGAGAACCGGCTGCCCCCGGTCGAGAGCTGGAACCCGGCGCATTGCGGGAACAGCGACATGCGAATCGCGCGCGACGGAACCTGGTATCATCAGGGTTCGCCGATCGGGCGCCCCGCGATGGTCAAGCTGTTCTCGACGATCCTGCGGCGCGAGCCCGATGGCCGATTCGTGCTGGTCACCCCGGTCGAGAAGCTCGACATCGACGTGGAGGATGCACCGTTCCAGGCGGTGGAGATGAAGGCCGAGGGCGAAGGCGCCGCGATGAAACTGGGCTTCCGGCTGAACACCGGCGACCTGGTGAGCGCTGGGCCGGCCAATGCATTGCGATTCGAGGCGCGCGAGGACGGCCCCCGCCCCTATCTCCACGTCCGCCGCGGGCTGGAGGCGCTGGTGGCGCGGTCGGTCTATTACGAACTCGCCCAGATCGCGCTCGCCAATGGCAGCGCCCCGGCGGGCGTGTGGAGCAACGGCGCATTCTTTGCGCTGGAGCCCCATCCATGACGCTGGCCGAGCGGCTGCGCGTCGCGCTGGCCGGGAGCAACGGCACGGAAGCCTTCCTGCGCGGCGACCATCATGACTATGACCCCGAGGTGGCGGGCCGCGCGGCGGCGGTGCTGGTCGCGGTGACCGACCAGCGCGAGCCGGGGCTGATCCTGACCCAGCGCACCGACACGCTGCGCAATCATGCCGGTCAGATCGCGTTCCCCGGGGGGCGAATCGATCCCGGTGATGCCGGGCCGGTGGATGCCGCGCTACGCGAGGCCGAGGAGGAAATCGCACTGCCGCCGCACACCGTCCAGGTCGTCGGCACGGTCGAGCGCTATCGCACGATCACGGGATTCGACGTGACCCCGGTGATCGGCGTGATACCCCCGGGGCTGACGCTGGCTCCTGCGGAGGCCGAGGTGGCGGCGGTATTCGAAGTGCCGCTCGCCTTCGTCCTGGACGCTGCGAACCATATCGAGGCGCGCGCCCTCTATCAGGGCCGCGAGCGGCGCTATTACGAAATCCTGTGGGGCGACCGGCGGATCTGGGGCGCGACCGCCGCGATGCTCGTCAATCTGTCGCGGCGGCTGCAATGGGCGCGCTGATCCTTCCCGCCGCAACCTGGCGCGATCGACCGGGGCTCGAATCGCTCGCCCACGTGCTGGGCGCCGAGCAGGGCATGGCGCGCTTCGTCGGCGGCGCGGTGCGCGACACGCTGATCGGCGTGGACGTAGCCGATATCGACATCGCGACTCGCCACGCGCCGGAGACGGTGATCGGGCTGCTGGAGGATGCGCGCATCCGCGTCGTCCCGACAGGGCTTGCGCACGGGACGGTTACGGCGGTGCTGGAGAGCGGACCGGTGGAAGTGACCACCCTGCGCCGCGACGTTAGCACCGATGGGCGCCACGCCACCGTCGCCTTCACCGACGATTGGCGCGAAGACGCGGCACGCCGCGATTTCACGATGAACGCGCTCTATGCCGATCCGCTGAGCGGCGCGTTGTTCGATTATTTCGACGGCATCGCCGACCTCGAGCGGCGGCACGTGCGGTTCATCGGCGACCCGCTTCGGCGAATCGCCGAGGATCATCTGCGAATCCTGCGCTTCTTCCGCTTCCTCGCGCGGTTCGGCGATATCGCGGACCCCGCCGGGCTCGACGCCTGCACCCAGCGCGCAAAGGACCTGATGGCGCTGTCGCGCGAGCGCGTCGCCGACGAACTGCTCAAGCTGCTGGTCGCGCGCGATGCGGTGCGCGTTGCGGGGGTGATGGTCGAGCACGGCATCTTCGCCCCCGTGCTGCCCGAGTTCGGCGCCGAGGGCGTCGCGCGGCTCGCCAGGCTGGCCGAGCGCGAGGCGGCATCAGACACCCCGGCGCATGCGATCCGACGGCTATTCGCGCTGCTCCCGGGCGACGCCAAGACCGCCGAATCGGTCGGCGCGCGGCTCAAGCTCTCGAAGCTCCAGCGCGAGCGCCTCGCGCGCCCCGCGCGATCGCAGCAAGCCGAATCGGCGGAGGCGCTGGCGTACCTGCTCGGCACGGAGGGAGCGATCGACCTGTTGCTGCTGTCCGACCGACCGCTGGCAGATATGGTGGCCGCGGTCCGCCACCTGCGCGACTGGGAGGTGCCGGTGTTCCCGATGGGCGGCGGCGCGATTGTCGCGCGCGGGATACAGGCAGGCCCCGACGTCGCGCGGATGCTCAACGCCGTGAAGGCGCAGTGGGTCGCGGAAGGCTTTCCCGACACAGCGCGCGTCGAGCAGATCGCCGACGCAGCAGTCGCTCAGGCCCGCGACGCCATCAGGAAGTCGTAGGCGGCGCGCTCCTCGAGCGGGCGCGCATAGAGGAATCCCTGACCATAGGTGCAACCGAGCGCGGCAAGCGTCTGCGCCAGTTCGTTGGTCTCGATCCCCTCGGCGGTCGTCTGCATCCCCAGCGCCTGCGCGAGACTGAGGATCGCGCGGACGATCGCCACCTTGTCGCGATCGGCCAGCATGCCCGACACGAAACTACGGTCGATCTTGAGCAAGTCGATCGGCAGCTTCTGGAGATAGGCGAGGTTCGAATAGCCGGTGCCGAAATCGTCCATCGCCAGCGTGGTGCCCAAATCCTTGAGCGCCATCAGCGTCCGGCTGATCCGGTCGGGATCGCTGACGAGTGCGCTTTCGGTAAGCTCAAGCGTCACGCGCGCGCCCGAAATGCCGTGGCGGTCGAGCGCGATCTTGACCATCGCCGGAATCTGGTCGCGCTGGAGCTGGATCGCGGACAGATTGACCGCGACCTTCACGCCGCAATCGCCGCCCGCCGAGCGATCCCATGCCGCCAGCGTCCGCGCAGCCTCCTCCATCGCCCAGCGCCCGAGCGGAACGATCAGCCCCGATTCCTCCGCGACGGGGATGAAATCGTTGGGCGACAGCTTGATCCCCTCCTCGGTCGTCCAGCGCGCAAGCGCCTCGAACGCGGTGATGCGCCCGGAGGCAAGGTCGCAGATCGGCTGGAAGCTGAGCGTCATGTCGCCATTTTCGATCGCGCGACGCAGTTCGGACTCCATTCCGAATTGTTCGCGGGCGATATCGAATGCGCGGGTGTGATACACTTCGGTGCGGCCGCTGCTCTTGGCGCGCTTTACCGCGAACTGCCCGTTGCGGATCAGGTCCTCGGGGTCGCCCTCGCTATCGGCGCCCATTGCGATCCCGATCGAGCATTCGATGCGGATTTCGAAATCGGAGAGGCGGAACGGCGCCGCGAGCGCGCCCTGGATTCGCTTCGCGACCTGAAGCGCGTCTTCGGCACCATCGTCCAGCGTGATGAGCACGCCGAACTCGTCTCCGCCCAACCGGGCGAGCGTGTCGTGCCCGCGCAGCGCACCCTTCAGCCGGCGCGCGACCGAAATCAGCAGCTCGTCCCCGGCAAGGCCGCCGACACAGGCATTGACTCGACTGAAGCGATCGAGGTTCACCACGAGCACGGCGAACCCCTTGGCATTGTGCGGGCCGATCAGGGCCTCCAGCTGGTCGCTGAACCCGGCACGGTTGGACAGTCCGGTAAGGCTGTCGGTCGCCATTTCGCGACGCAGGCTATATTCGGTGCGCAGTTCCGACGTCTGGTCGACCAACGTCGCGAGACAGCGCTTGTGCCGCCGATCGACTGCCCGCCGCGCGAGCAATACCCGGAAATGGCGGCAGTCGACTTCGTCGCCGAATTGCCACGAGATCTCACACCGCGTGTCGCCGGATTCGAGAAAGCGGAGGATGCGGGCCCCGAGCAGCGTTATGACAGGCGAATCGCTGCCGACGATGCCCAGCCCTGCCACCCGAAACGGCTTGTTGACCGACTCGATCTGGAGCGCATCCTCCTGGAGCAGCAGCACCGCCGCAGGGACGGGCAACAGGTCGAGCAGCATACCGCTGTCGCCGGGGCCAAATGCCACGGGATCACTGGCCGGCGGCGGTGGCGCAGCCGGAGTCGAGAAAAAAGCTTTGGGCCGCCGGAACGCCATCAGGCTTTGACTAGGACAAATTCGTTAAATCGTCCTAAAATAACGATAACCAGGCAGACCATCCCGTTCATCAAAATTTGTTGTCGCGCGGGAAGCCGGTTGGGGGCATCCGGCCTGCCGCGCCCCGCGCCGCACGCCAGGGGCTGAGGTCGCTTTCGGTCCGCGTACGACCGGTGTCGCCGCCCATCGCCCAGCTCAGCCCTTCTTCCATCCGGAACGTGATCGCATCCGACAGCCCGCCGTCGCGGAAGCGCTGGAGCTGGACCCCCTGCCCGCGCGCCATCTCGGCGACTTCGGTCAGCGGGAAGACGAGCATCTTGCGATTGTCGCCGATCGCCGCGACCGCGTCATGATCAGGAGCGATCGGGCGGACCAGCTTGAGCACCGCGCCGGGGCGTGGCGACATCACCTGCTTGCCCTTGCGGGTTTCCGCCACGACGTCCTGCGCGGCGACGATGAAGCCCCGCCCGTCGCTGGCCGCGACCAACAGCCGTGCCGCCGTCGACACCGGGAGGAGCGCAACGACACCGCGTTCGCCCTCCAGGTCGACGATCAGCCGCACCGGCTCGCCAAATCCCCGCCCACCGGGCAGCTTGTCTCCGCCCAGCGTGTAGAAGCGCCCATTGTCGGCGGCGAGCAGCAGCTTGTCGGTCGTCTGCGCATGGAAGGAGAAGAGCGGACCGTCGCCTTCCTTGAACTTGAGTGTCTCCGCCGAGGCGAGATCGACATGCCCGCGCATCGCCCGGATCCAGCCGCGCTGCGACAGGATGACGGTGATCGGCTCGCGCTCGATCATCGCCTCCAGCGGGATTTCGCGCGTGGGGCCGGCTTCGCGGACCTGGGTGCGCCGCGCGCCGAGCGGGGTATCCTGGCCATAGCGCACGAGCAGCTTGCCGAGGTCGCGCTTCATCCGCGTCCGCTGGCGTGCGTCGGACGAGAGCAGCAGCTCCAGCTCGCCCTTCTCCTTTTCCAGCGCGTCCTGCTCGCGGCGCAGTTCCATTTCCTCGAGCCGCCGCAGCGAGCGCAGCCGCATGTTGAGGATCGCCTCGGCCTGGCGGTCATTGAGCGCGAATTCGGCGATCATCACCGGCTTGGGCTCATCCTCGGTGCGGATGATCTCGATCACGCGATCGAGGTTGAGGAATGCGATGATATAGCCGCCGACCAACTCCAGCCGATCGGCGATCTTGCTCAGCCGATGCTCGGACTTGCGCCGCAGCACGATGAACTGGTGCTCGAGCCACTGGCTCAGCGCCTCGTGCAAGCTCATCACGCGCGGGGTATGCCGCGCGTCGAGCACGTTGAGGTTGAGCGGCACCCGGACTTCGAGGTCGGAGAGGCGGTACACGCTCTCCATCAGCGTGTCGGCATCGACGGTGCGGCTGCGCGGCTCCAGCACGATGCGGACATCGTCGGCGGATTCATCACGAACATCGCCCAGGATCGGAAGCTTCTTGTCGTTGATCAGCTCGGCAATCGCCTCGATCAGCTTGCCCTTCTGCACGCCGTACGGGATTTCGGACACGATCAGGTGCCAGCCCCCGCCCTTTTCCGAGACCTTCTCGATCTTTGCGCGTACGCGGAAACTGCCGCGCCCGGTGGCGTAGGATTCGGCGATGGCTGCCGGACTGTCGACGACGACACCGCCGGTCGGGAAATCGGGGCCGCGGACATGATCGAGCACGTTCGCCTGCGGATTGTCGATCAACGCGACCGCCGCCGCGATCAGTTCGGCGGCGTTGTGCGGCGGAATCGACGTGGCCATGCCGACCGCGATCCCCGCGGCGCCATTGGCGAGCAGATTGGGGAACAGCCCCGGGAACAGCTCGGGCTCTTCATCCTCGCCATTATAGGTCTGGCGAAAATCGACGGCGCTTTCGTCCAGCCCGTCCATCAGGTCGATCGCGACCTGAGTCAGCCGCGCCTCGGTATAGCGATAGGCCGCGGCGTTATCGCCGTCGATATTGCCGAAATTGCCCTGCCCGTCGACCAGCGGATAGCGCAGCGCAAAGGTCTGGGCGAGGCGGACCATCGCGTCATAGACCGACTGGTCGCCATGCGGATGATATTTACCGATCACGTCGCCGACGACGCGCGCGCACTTCTTGTAGCCCGACGCAGGGTCGAGCTTGAGCAGCCGCATCGCCCATAGCAGCCGGCGATGCACCGGCTTCAGCCCGTCGCGCACATCGGGCAGCGATCGCGCGGTGATCGTCGACATCGCATAGACGAGGTAGCGCTCCGACAGCGCGCTATCGAAGGGAACGTCGGTGGGGCCGGCGGGATCGAGGAGTTCGGTGTCGAGTGCCATCCGCCCACCGATAGCAGCGCTTTCCCGAAAGGGAACAGACCCGGTGTCGCGCCGATTTGGGGAACGCACCAAAAATGGTTAACAAAGCGCAACGAACCTGGGGGGACGCAATGCGATTCGTCTGTGCTTTCGCGGCGCTCGCGCTGCTCTCCGGATGCGGCGATCTTTCCCCCAAGGCGCCACAGGGCGGGGACGCCGACCTGTCCTCGGCGGCAAATGCGGCAGCGTTCGCGTCGACCGGCACCGGCTTTGATTATCGCTATGCCTATCGCCTCCCTGGCAATCGCGTGAAGGGCGTGCTCCAATCGAACGCCGACGCATGCGACCGGCTGGGCCCGGCACGGTGCCGGATTCTCTCGATGCGCTATCGAGTCGATGACGCGAACCACATTCGCGCCGTGCTCACGATAAACGCCGATCCGCTGATCGCGCGCGCCTATGGCGACGCCGTCACGCGCAATGTGACGAGCGCCGACGGCGTGCTGGTCGATACCGAAGTGACCGGAACCGATTCGACGGCCTCGGCGCGAAGCGTCGCGGTGATCCGGCGGCTTCAGGACCAGCTCCAAAATGCCCGGTCGGGGACCGGCCCCGAGGCGCAGGCGCGCGCGGCGCGGCTCCAGTCGGCGCTCGACACGATCGCCGAGATGGAGGCGAGCCAGGGGCAGACGCTGGCCAATGCGCCCCTATTGCTCACCTATGAATCGAGCAATGCGCTGACCAGCCTGGGATCGTCCGACGCGAACTTCCGCAACGCCGGGCTGACGCTCCAGAACTCACTGTCGCAACTGGCGCAGGTCCTCGCCAATGTCGGGCCGTGGCTGCTGCTGATGCTGGTGGTGGTGCTGATCCTGCGATGGATCATCCATGGTCGCCCGATCGGCAGCGCCCCAGACGGCGAACAGGCGCCGCCGGCAGACGCTCAACGAGCGCCGCGCGACGGCAACCTGATCCAGCGCTGGTTCGCCCGCGATGAGCAAGAGGCGATCTAGGGTCCGGATGGCCCCTGAAGGAATCGCACGAAATCGGGCGAGGATAACCAACCGCTGGTATGCGCCGATCGGCCTTTCGCAGATCAGCGACGCGATGCGAGCGCCGGTATCAAGACATTGTCGATGAGCTCGCAAAGAAAGTCCTGGGTCGACGGCTTCTGCCTGACGACTGCCTGATAGAAGATCATGATTTGTGCGACTTCATCGAGGGGTTGCGTTTTCAAGGCGTCACCGTGCAATTCGCCGCGCTCGATCGCGCGTTCGACGATGCTTCGCCACAGCCGCGACCGCAGGTCCTCCAATTTGCGTGCCACCAGCAAGCCCAATCTCGGATCCTTGTGCATGGGCAGGATCATGCCGGCCAGCATGCGCGCCCGATCTTGGTTCAGCGTCCGGGCGATCAGTTCGCCGAAGGCCAGCAGATCGGCCCGCAGCGAACCCTGATCGGGCAACCGCATCTGCATCATTTCCAGATCGTGTTCGATAGCCGCCACGATGACGCTGTATGCATCCGGATAGCGCCGATAGATGCTGGTTGCCGGAATGCCCGAGAGCCGGCAGATCTTGGCCATCGTCACGCTCTCAAGCCCAGTTTCGGCCAGCAATTTGAGCGTTACTCGCAGGATCGTTTCGTCGAGCGCCTTATCACGCGGTCGCCCCGGCTGCACCGCGCCTTTCAGAGTGGGATTGGGCATCTGGTCTCCGTCCGATGGGCTCGACCGCACCCTTGCTGGGGCCGGCGACGAGTGATATCGAGTTTCGCAATACCTCTGTAGCGAAATATGGTGCTATAAATTATGCTGATAGCCAACCGAACGTTCCCGACAAGGAACGGATTTTCGCGGAACCGAGGAGATCGCACGTGCGACAAGCAGCGCGAAGACCACCCTCCTCTGCCGAACCTCCCCTGTCCGAATTGCCCGCCGAGGGCAGGCGGAAACCAATTCGCCTGAACAAACCACATCGTCCGCCCAGACGCGGCCAATTACGCTTCACCTCTAACGCGAAATGAAAGGCCCAGACATGCACACGCGCGATTCGAACAGCGTCCCGCCTCCAACTGAGCCGCCGCACGCTGATCGGCGGCGGCCTTGCCCTCGGTGGGATCGCGCTTGCCCCCGCTTTGCCAGCGGCCGCAGCGGACGAGCCGGACGGGTCGACGCGGCAGCAACTCGGCACGCCGGTGTACGTCGACACCACCAAGGATTTGGCCAGCCACACCAACACGTTCCTGGAATCCTGGTACATCAACGCCGCCTTTGAAAGCGGCGGCAAGATTCTGGGTTTTGAATGGCACCAGGGTATCACGCCGATGGGCAGCAGCACCGAGTTCCTGGTGATGAACGCCACGGTCGACGTCTGGAGGCCCTATGCGGCGGCCGAGGCCATGTCAGCGAAAGTGGGTGCCTCGACCACGGAGATGCATGTCTATTCGTCCATCGGCGCTCTTAGCGGCGACCGTTCCGAAATGCGGTTCAAGGCCGTAAACGGCAACAACAGCGTCGATGTTGTGATGCGCCCCCAGGCTGCCGAACTGTACAACGGCACGACCGGGCTGCTGCCCTTCCTGGGGACCGACTCCTACGAGTTCGCGTTCCCCAACATGCTCACCAAAGGCACGATCACGATCGATGGCGTAGTCCATGCGGTGAATTCGGACGCGGTCTGGTTCGATCGGCAATGGGGTATCGCAGCTGGCCTGACGCCGGCCGACCTGCAGCGCAATGCTGCAGTGGTCAACCAGGCCCACTGGACCTGGCTGGGCCTGAGCTTCGGCGAGGGCAACCGGTCGGCAATCTCGTTCTGGGATGTGATGGGACAGGATAATCGCTGGACGTTCCTGACCTATTTGGCGGACAATGGCCTGCAAACCAATGTGGACGCTCGGATCGAATACCAAAAGGTCTGGACCAGCAACGCGACCGGACAGAAATATCCCGGTCTCGTGTACATCACGGCGCCAAAGCTCGATCTCGAACTCGTCCTGACAGCCATGATGTCCCGCCCCGAATTCGTCTATCCCGTCGGACAGGGCCACAATGGCGGGCAATCGCTCTGCCGTGTTTCCGGGCATCTGGGCAAGACGCGCATCGAATCCCACGCACTTCTAGAGATGATCGGCGGCATCGTGGCTTGATGCCAAAATCTCCGGCCCGGCGGGTTCCCACCGTGCCAGGCCGGAGAACCGCGCTTGCTTCGACGAGGACGGAGATGGCGAAAGCGAGACGGCGCATGACAACGCACACGTTGCAGAGCGCTGGATCAGCGGCCCGTCTGGGTCAGCGCCGGCGCCGGCGCACTATGCCTTGGAAAGAGCGCCAGAAGCCACGCCATAATCGGGGAACCAGTGGCGGAGAGGGAGGGATTCGAACCCTCGGAACCCTTACGAGCTCAACAGTTTTCGAGACTGCCCCGATCGACCACTCCGGCACCTCTCCGCATTGGCGCGGCAGGCAATGTTCCTTGCGAAACGCTGCTTGCCAGTCGATGAGGGCGCGCCTCTAGCGCAATGATTCACGCGCTGCAACCCGCCTCCTTGTGCGCAACGCCACAGACACTAAATTAGTTGGATGCCTCGCGTAACCTCCGCTCCCCTGCCCTTCGACGCGACGGTTCCCATGCCGCCCGTCTCGCATGCCCGATTCGCCATCGGAGACATTGTGTGCCACCGGCTTTTCGAGTTTCGCGGGGTGATCTTCGACGTCGATCCGGTCTTCGCGAACAGCGCCGAATGGTATGAGGCGATCCCCGAGGACGTCCGCCCGCGCAAGGACCAGCCCTTCTACCACATCCTCGCTGAGAACTCCGAGTCGAGCTATATCGCCTATGTCAGCCAGCAGAATCTGGTGGTGGACGAGACCGACGAGCCGGTAGACCATCCGGCGATCGGCGGGCTGTTCGAACAGTTCGCCGACGGACGCTACCAGTTGAAGCGCGAACACCGCCACTAAGCGACGGGTGGGTGACCGCCGAAGACGGCGTATCCGGTCGCCCCCCGAATAGGAGGCGACCGGTGTTTCGCGATCAGAACTTCATGGTGACGCGACCGTAATAATAGCCGCCATTGATCCCATAAGGGCTGAACGTCAGCGGCGCGTCGATGACGTTGCCGCCGTTGACGAGCGTGTTGTTGGTCGTACCCGGGACCAGGGCGACGGTGGGTGGCCGCTTGTTGAAGACGTTGTTCGCGCCCACCGACAGCTTGATGAAGCTGGTCAGGTCGTAACCCAACTCCATGTCCACGAGGAACGCAGTCGGGATTTCCTGCTTGTAGTAGGTGCCGCCGTTCGGGCTCGTATAGTTGGACGACTTGCCGAACAACGTGCCGCGCAGCGTTGCCGAAACGCTGTCCAGCGACCAGTTTGCGCTCCCGATCACCTTGAACTTGGGCGATGCGCTTTCGAGGTTGCTGATCGTCGCCAGGTCGAACAGCGCGATCGGCGTCGTCGATCCAGTGGGAGTCAGCTTGGTCGGCGCCGCCTTGACCTTGGTGACCTTCGTTTCGTTGTAATTGCCCGACAGCGTCCAGGCGATCCGGCCATAGGCGCCGAGATCGGTGGGGTAGCTGGCCGTTACCTCAAGGCCACGGGTGCGGGTGTCGGCGCCGTTCGTGAAGATGTTGATGCCGGTCTGCGACACCGTCGGATCGAGGACATTGCCGTTGGCGACGATCGCCTGGGTGACCACCGCGAAATTGGTCGCGCCCCCGCTGCCGAAGATCGACCCCGTCCCCAGGATTCGGTTCTTGATCTTCACCTGATAGGCGTCCGCCGTGATCGTCAGGCGATCCACCGGGCGCGCCACGAACCCGGCCGAGAAGTTGGTTGATTTCTCCGGCTCGAGGTTCTGGAAGCCGATCAGCTTCGCCGCCGCCGAATTGGCCGGCAACTGGACAAAGGCCGAGGTCGGCGAGACGTTGGTCGCCGAATAATAGCTCTCCGCCAGCGTCGGCGCCCGGAACCCCGTGGACACCGTGCCGCGCAGCGCGAACGTATCGGTGAAATCATAGCGACCCGTGCCCTTGAAGATCCACTGGCTGCCGAAATCCGAATAATGCTCGTAGCGCACCGCGCCATCCAGCTTCAGCCCGACGATCGGGCTGGCCGCGATGTCGAGATAGCCCGCCTCGTTCTCGCGGCTGTGCCACCCGGCATCCGATGGGCGGAACCCCGGATAGGACTGGCCGCCTTCCTTGTAGATCGATGCCGAGTCGCCCGAGCCGATCGCATAGGTGTTCTTGCGATATTCGGCGCCGAACGCGATCGTCACCGGCTCCGCGAAACCGGCTTCCAGCGCATAGGTGAAATCGGCGTTGCCGGTCAGCTCGGTCGCCTTGAACGAGCCGTTGTAGAACGTGGTCGGCGTGAAGTGGGTGTCGATGAACAGCGAGCGATTGGCGCTGTCGAGCGTGTAGACCAGGTTCTTGTCCTGGCCATAGGTGGTGCTTAGATCATAGGTGAAGCCGCCGGCTTCGCCGCGGAAGCCATAGGAGAGCGACCAGTCGTCCTCGCGAATGCCTTCGCGCGGGGAGAAGCCGTTGGACGGACTGTCGCCGTCGGGATCGAACACGATCGAACCGGCCGCGCCCAGCGTTCCGCCAACGCCGAGTACCGAGGACGCGATGACGCGATCGGGCACGCGCAGATTCTCATAGGCGCTGGCGATTCGCTTCGAATAGGTCGCGTTCGCATAGAGCTCGACATCGCCGAAATCATAGCCGGCATTGGCCTGGACATTGGTGAGGTGCGACTTCGCGTCGCCGTTGATCTTGTTGACGTACGGAAAACCGGGAATGTTGGCATAGAGCGCCTTTTGCGCCGCCGACAGGCTGCTTAGCAGCACACCATTGGCATCGGTCACACGCCGATCGAGCCCGCCCACCTGCGTGAAATCATGGAAACGGTGGAACACCGTCGCGTTGATGAAGCCGTCCTCGCCGATCTTGGTGCCCAGATGGAGCGACCCGGCATAGGTTTCGCCGCCGGTCTCGTAATTCTCGCCGGCGGTAAACATCGCCTCGCCGCCTTCGGAGGTCTTCTTCAGGATGATGTTGATGACACCCGCGATCGCATCGGAGCCATATTGCGCGGCGGCACCGTCCTCGAGCACTTCGATATGGTCGATCGACTGCGGCGTGATCAGGTCGAGATCGGCGGTCGCCGCGCCCTGAAAGGGTCCGCCGAGGACGGCAAGGTTCGACGTGCCATGCCGCCGCTTGCCGTTGACCAGCACCAGCGTGTGGTTGGGGCTCAGCCCGCGCAGGCGCGCCGACAGCGTCAGGTTGGCGGTGTCGCCACCGAACGCCTGGGCAGTGAACGACGGCACCAGCTGCGTCAGCACCTGATTGAGATTGGGTTGGCCAACACTTGAAAGCTGTTCGGAACTCAACACTTTGATCGGCGTCGCACTCTCGGCGACGGTGATTCCAGTTACGCGGGTACCCGTTACGATAATATCAGACTGGTCGGTATCCGCCGACGGGTCGGTCTGGGCATAAGCGCTGTTCGCGGAAAGGCACGCAACGGCGAGCGCAAAGGCAGAGACGGTGGTGGTGCGTAACATGTGAGATTCCCCCGGATAGTGAGGCGCTCTCAGGTCTCCCCTTCTGAATCCCCCATTTTAGTGGCGCCCTCTCGGCCGGGGGCCGATCGGAGGGCCTTGCTCATCCGCACGAACGGGATCGTCTCCGCCCCCGCGCGGCAATGAAACTCTTCGTGCGTCTCGAATCCGGCGCGGCGATAGAAAGCCAGACCGGGCAGCGTCGCCATCAGCTCGAGCCGCGAAAACCCGGCTGCGGCGGCAGCCTCCTCGCACCGGTCGAGCAGCCTCGCGGCGAGCCCCTGGCGGGCGAACGCCGGATCGACGAAGAACGCGCGAATCCGGGCGGGATCGCGCGCCGGATCGATCGGGCGATCGTCGCGCACGGCAAAGCGATCGCCACCGAACAACGTACCCCGCGCGCTCCAGCCGCCACAGGCGACCGGCTCGCCCCCCTCGCCTTCGACAAGATAATAGGTGCCGTCGGCGATCAGCTCTGAGTCGACGCCGAAGATGTGCGCAATCGCGGCATCGACCTGCGCCCCGTCATAATGGCCGCGGCTCAACCCGCGCGCCGACCGCTCGATCAGCGCTTCGAGCGCCGGGACATCGCCGGCTTGCGCCGTTCGCAAGTGCAGCATCACGCCAGCGGCTAGCGGCTTCGTCATAGGCGGAACTCGTGGCGTCTGCCCGTAGAACAAATACAACGCTCCATTGCGCCCCCCACGCGAATGGGGAAGCACTTGCTAAGCCAGACGCGACCTAAAGGCCGACGTGGCATGGATATTCCTGGGACGCCGGGTCTTTGACCTCGGCTGGTAACTGCGGAGACACAAAGAGGTCACGATTCTTTCTGCGTTGCAACATTTTCTTCACCCACTGACCCTAGGGACCGAACCGCGCATGGGATTTTCCGGCGACCATTGCATTCGTGCAACGGTTTCGCCTGGCCGGCAAAACGGCACGCCGACGCTTGACAGCGCGGCCTCCTTATCCTAGCTGCGCCCTTCCTTCCTGCACGGACAATGTCTGTGCGGGCACAAGCTTTTTGGGTTGAGACAGAGCCATGTTCGCTATCGTGCGCACGGGCGGCAAGCAGTATCGCGTTGCCGCAGGAGACAAGATCGTCGTCGAGAAGCTCGACGGCGAGGCCGGATCGTCGGTCACGCTGGGCGACGTTCTGCTCGCCGGCGAAGGTAGCGAGCTGACGCCGACCGACGGGCTGACCGTCTCGGCAGAGATCATCGCGCAGGCGAAGGGCGAGAAGGTCATCGTCTTCAAGAAGCGCCGCCGCCACAATTATCGCCGCAAGAACGGCCATCGCCAGAACCACACGATCCTGCGCATCACTGCGATCGGGGATCACAAGGCAGAGAACGCCAAGACCGCAGCTCCCGCCGAGGCAGAAGCCCCGGCCGCGGAAGCGTAAGCGAGCATAAGAGGAGTATAGACCATGGCACATAAGAAAGCAGGCGGCTCTTCGCGCAACGGTCGCGATTCGGCTGGTCGTCGTCTCGGCGTCAAGAAGTTCGGCAGCGAAGCCGTGATCGCGGGCAACATCATCGTGCGCCAGCGCGGCACCAAGATTTATCCGGGCGTGAACGTCGGCATGGGCAAGGACCATACCCTCTTCGCGCTTACCGACGGCCGCGTGTCGTTCAAGGAAGGCCGTCTTGGCCGTAAATTCTGTTCGGTAGACGCAGTGGCGGAAGCCGCAGAGTAACAGCGGGTAACCAGCCGGGTTGCCCACCAGGGCGACCCGGTCTGTATCGACAGACCAAAAGGGAGACGGGTCGCCCCGGCTCCCTTTTTCATTTCTCCCCCGCAATCGCGGCGCAACAACCACGTCACAGTGACATGGCTTGGGGGCACCGCAGGACCGAGGAGAATGGTCATGTTCGCGCGTACGCCTAGACTGACATTGCGGCCCGGCTGGCCCGAGGACGCCCCCGAACTGGCCCGGGCGATCGGGCATGAGGCGGTTGTGCGCAACCTCGCCCTCGCGCCCTGGCCCTATCCGATCGAGGCTGCCGAGGCGTTCCTGGCGCAGTTCGGCGACCCGACCGAATTGAAGTTCCTGATGTTCGAGCATCAGGCGGGACAGCTCGGCCTGATCGGGGTGATGTCGATCGGCGCCCACAGGGACGAGCCGCATGAGCTGGGCTATTGGCTCACGCCCGCCGCGTGGGGCCGAGGCTATGCGACCGAAGCCGGACGCGCCGTGCTGGAGGCGGCCCGCGCGCTGGGAATCCGCCGCGTGACCGCCGGGCATTTCATCGACAATCCGGCATCCGGGGCGGTGTTACGAAAGCTGGGATTCCGTGCAACGGGCCGGGTCGGCACGATGTATTCGCGCGGCCGCGGTTGCGAGGTGGCGACGGCGCTGTTCGAGCGCACTCTGTCCGACGATGGCTGCCGCAGCGATGATCCGGACAATCGCATGGCGGCGTGAGGCGAACGCCCCACGCCGCCGCCCCCAAATCGGCGGGAGTCTTTGCGTTGGGGCGGCGATATCCCCTAAGCGGGGCGCTCACGGATAAAGAGCGCGCTTCCATCGATGTCGACACCCCCACGCAAACGCCTGTCCCCCGAACAATCCCGCGATGCCGCGCTGGACGCTGCCCGCACGCTGTTGCTCGAATCGGGGCCGCAGGCGGTGACGTTGAAGGCGGTCGCGGCGGCGATCGGGCGGACGCATGCCAATCTGCTCCACCATTTCGGATCGGCGGCGGGGCTGCAAAAGGCACTGGCGGCGAGCATCGCCGGGCGGGTGAGCGCCAAGATCAGCGCAGCGGTGATCCGCTCGCGGTCGCAGGACCATGATCCGCGCGAAGTCGTCGACCTGACCTTCGACGCGTTCGATACCGAGGGTGCGGGGGCGCTGGCGAGCTGGATGATCCTGACAGGCAACCAGGACGCGCTCGACCCGATCCTGGAGGCGATCCACCGGCTGCTCGACGAGATTGCGGAGGGGCATGACGACCAGACCGTGCCGCTGCACGAACAGACGCTCCAGCTGGTGCTGATGGCGCTGGGCGACGCGCTGCTCGGTGCGCCGATGGCGCGGGCGCTGGGGCTGCCGCGCGACAAGGCGCGCGAGATGGCGACGGCGCAATTGCGGGCGTCGGTGGTCCTCGACCCGTATTGACGCCTAGCCGAGGGCGCGCGCCCCTGCCTGGGCGAGCGCGCCGTCGATGGCGCGGGCCAGCCCGGCGAGCGTGTAGGGCTTGCGCAGCACCGGGAAGCCCACCAGCATCTCCGCATCGGCATCGCCCGCAAAGCCGGTGACGAACAGCACCGCGACATCCGCGATGCGGTCGCCCAGCCCGGCGATCATCTCCGGGCCGGTCTGCCCCGGCATCAGCACGTCGGACAGGATCAGGTCGACGGGGCCGATCGCGGCGAGCAGCGACGGCGCCAGCAGCGGATCGGCGCAAGGGGTCGGGCGGTGCCCCAGTTCCTCGAGCGCCGAGACCGTCGCCGCGAGCACGCGGGGATCGTCCTCCACCACCAGGATGGCGTGCGACGGCGCGGCGGGGGATGCGGGCGCCACCGCCGCCTCTACCCCCGGCTGCACCGCTTCGCCGTGGTGGCGCGGCAGGTACAGCGTGACTCGCGTCCCCGCGCCCGGCGCGGTCTGAATCGCGATCTCGCCGCCCGACTGGCGGACGAAGCCGAAGATCTGGCTGAGACCCAGGCCGGTGCCCTTGCCCACCGGCTTGGTGGTGAAAAACGGCTCGAACACGCGATCGAGCACCTCGGGCGTCATCCCGCAGCCGGTGTCCGCCACGGTAATCCGCATATAATCCCCGGCCGCGCATTCGCTCCGCTCACCCTCGGCCAGCGTCGCCTGGCCGGTCGAGATCGTCAGGGCGCCCCTGCCCTCCATCGCGTCGCGGGCGTTGACCGCGAGGTTGAGCAGCGCGTTTTCGAGCTGGTGCCGGTCGACCCAGATCCGCCAGCCCGCGCTACCCCCCTCGGTATGGACGCTGACCGTATCCCCAAGCGTGCGATCGAGCAGGTCGGACATGCCCGCGATCAGCGCGTCGGGATCGACGGCCTCGGGCATCAGCGTCTCCGAGCGCGCGAAGGCGAGCAGCCGGCGGGTGAGCGCGGCGGCGCGGTTTGCGCCCTCCATCGCGTTGTCGATATGCCGCAGCGCGGCGCCGCCGCCGGTCTGGACGTGGCGCTTCGCCAGTTCGAGCCCGCCCACGACGACCGCGAGCATGTTGTTGAAATCGTGCGCGATCCCGCCGGTCAGCTGGCCCACTGCCTCCATCTTCTGGACCTGGCGGAGCTGGGCCTCCGCCGCCTCGCGTTCGCGCGCCTCGGCGAGGAGCTGCGCGGTCGCCGAGTCGACTGCCTGGCGCAGTTCGGCGGCGCGCTCGCGCTGCGAATGCGCCTCGGCATCGGCGGCGGCGCGCTCGCCCTCGGCCTGTACCGCGAGCCAGCCGAGCAGCACCGCGGCGAGGACGATGACGATGCCGAACGCGGTCAGCACCCGCGACGCGAGGCTGGAGCTGGCGATCAGGTCCGACGCCGCCTGGGTGCGCTCGCGCAGCAGCCCCCGCTCCGAATCGACGACATGCTGGAGCAGCATCTCCACATCCTGCCGCGCCGGGCCCTGGCGGACCTGGTAATAGGCGCCCCAGGCGTCGCGATGGCGCTTGTACGACGAATAGAGCGCGGTCTCGTTCAGCTCCTTGCCGCGGGCGTCGAAGGCGCGGCGCAGGGCCGCCAGCCGCTTCTGCTGCTCAGGATTGTCCGCGGTGAGATGCTGGAGCCGGGCGAGCTGTTCGCCGGCGCGCTGCCAATAGCCGGCATATTGCTGGCCCAGCGTCTTGTCCGCGCTCACCACATAGCGGCCCAGCGCCGCCTCCGCCGAGGCCACCGCCGCCGAAAGCTGGTTGGCGCGGATGATGACTTCGAACGTGTGCTGCTGGAGCGTGATCGCCTTGTCGCGCTCGACATCGGCGCGCTGCTGGATCACGATCAGCGCGACGAGCACGGCGATCCCGAGCACGGCCAGCGCGCCCAATATCCAGATGCGCCAGCCCGCCGTGCGCGCCGGGCGCTCCACAAAAAGAACCGCGTCGTTCATTCCGCCTCGAACCTAGGCACAAGCACGGTGCGAGGAAAGCAGCCGCGTCGGGGTCAGCCGATCACTCCGACGGCCTGCCCGGCGGCGCGGAACATCGCCAGCACGCGCTGGATCTGCTCGGGCGTGTGTTCGGCGCACAGCGAGCAGCGCAGCAGGAAGGTGCCCGCGGGCGTCGCCGGGGGGCGCGCCATGTTGACGTACAGCCCGCCGTCGAGCAGCGCCTGCCACATCGTCACCGCCTGGACCTGATCCTCCAGGATGATCGCGATGATCGCGCTGTCCGGGTTTTCGGTCCCCAGCCGGAAGCCCATGTCCTTCAGCCCGCCGTGCAGCGTGCGGGCATTGTCCCAGAGCTGCGCGCGCTTGGCATGCGCGGTCATCAGCTTGCGGATCGACACCGCCGCGGTCGCGACCACCGAGGGGGGCAGCGACGCGGTGAAGATATAGGGCCGGCACGCCAGCCGGATCGCCTCGAACTTCGGGTGGTTCGACACACAGAAGCCGCCGACCGTCCCGACCGACTTCGAGAAGGTGCCGACGACGAAATCCACGTCCGCCTCGCACCCCTGCGCCTCGTACACGCCGCGGCCGTTGGGGCCGTAAAAGCCCATCGAATGCGCCTCGTCGCTCAGCACCATTGCACCATGCTTCTTGGCGACCGCGACCATTTCCTTCAGCGGGGCGACGTCGCCGAGCATCGAATAGACGCCCTCCAGCACGACCAGCTTGCCCACGCCCGCCGGCAACCGGCCCAGGCGCTTGTCGAGGTCCTCGACCGAATTGTGGCGGAAACGCACGATCTCGGCATTGCCCTGCTGGCAGCCGTCATAGATCGAGGCGTGGCTGTCGGCGTCGAGGATGACATATTCACCCTTCCCCGCCAGCGTCGAGATCATCCCCAGATTGGCCATATAGCCGGTCGAGAACACGATCGCGCCCGACACGCCGTAAAAGTCGCGCAGCGCCTGTTCGACGTCCATATGGTCGCGGAAGGTGCCGTTGAGCATCCGGCTGCCATTGGTGCCCGAGCCGAAGCGGTCGAGCGCGTCCTTGCCCGCCTGGATCACGTCGGGGTCGAAGGTCATGCCCATGTAATTATAGGTGCCGAGCAGGATCGTCTCGCGGCCGGCGATCACCGCCTCGGTCGGCGACTTGACCTGTTCCATCACGATCGCGAACGGATCGGTGACGCCGCTGTCGAGCAGCGCGCGGCGTTCGGCGATCAGCCCGTCGAATTTCGACATCAGGTCGCGCTCGGGCGCCACCTCGGCGGGGAATTCGGGGAGCGCGTCGGCGGTCTGGAGGCTCTCGCTCACGGCTCAGCCCTTCAGCTTCTGGACGGCGTCGACCAGCTGGCCGACATTCTCGATCTCCGCCTGCATGTTCATCGTGATCAGGATGTCGAATTCATCCTCGATCGCCGCGACGAAATCCATGACGGTAAGGCTGTCCCATTCGAGGTCGCCGGCGAAGCTGGTGGTCTCGGTCAGGGGCACGCCCTTCTTGTTGAAAGGCTCGATTTGCGCGGCGACGGTGGCGAAGATTTCGGAGCGATCAGTCATGGGGCCGGTCCTTAATGGCATCCCCCGCCAGTGCCAAGCGAATGCGGCGCGGGTGCGGCGGGGGTGTGGGACGCGGAGGCGAAGTTTACGAAGTTTAGGGTTCGGAAGGGGTGCGGGGCGCGAAGTTTACGATCCTCGCGCACAGGCGGGGTGAACGGGGGTTGGGCGCGCGCGACGGGCGCGGGCTTTGGGGCCGGGCGCGCGCGGTGGGGGTTGCGGCGATGTCAAAGAGCGTGGCGGCTTGTGGGCTGCTGGGGAGAGAGAAGCAGTTGAAATCCTACATTGCAAGGTGGTGGGCGCGGGATTCTTTCGGGTACGCTTGCGGAGAGAGTGCCGGATCTTTGCGCAGCCTTCGGTCCGACGCTCCGGTTAGCCACCTTCATTAAACAACAAGACGAGCTTCCGGAAAGTACATCGAAACTGGGGTATCCACTTCGACTCCGGCCTCCAAAGCTCTCCGCGCCTGACTAGCGATTTCAGACTTGTAAAGCTCAACATTTGGCAAAAGGGTATAGATGTTCCGGTTATCGATCGCGATTGTACGCATCTGATTGACATCGAATGGTATCGGATCACCATGACGAACAATTTGAACAATTGGAAGTCGAATAGCATGCCTTAGTGCAAGTTCATAGAAAACATTCGCGTTGGAAAATGACAAATCAGCAACCACCAACCTTGACCTGAATAGATATTCCATGATCTGTCGCGTAATTAACCCAGGACGATCTATCTGATCAGCTCGAACCACTTTTAAGCCCACTGTTTGAATGGCTGGCTCTACAATATTCTCAAGAAAAAGATCCGAGTGCTTTCGCGCATCTGAATCCTGCTCGCCTATCGCAGTGATATAGAAGCAGGTTGTCTCGAAACTTGCTTGTTCCTGCGTGATGAGCGTCGTGCCCCCCTATCACTACGGGGGGCACAGTAGACGCAGTTGAAGATGGGGCGCCCGGTAATGTGTCCAACAAATGCTCGATTGTTACAACACGATCTGCGCCAGAAAGATTCTGGAGTAGTCCCACAGCCTTGAGGTTTACAATGAAGGTGTCTACGCCCTCTTCAAGATGATCCTTTTCTGTGCCGGCCTCCTTCATAGAATCAATCAAAGTTGCTCGAGGCGGGAGCTTCGTATTTATGAATTTTTCGTACAACGCGCTGAACGGGCCAATATCGGTAATGGCCAGCTTTGCTTTCAATCTCGCAGATTCGCGAGGACTGACATTATCGTCACAAACTTTCTTTCCGTCCGCCGTCAGCTCAAGCTGTTCGCTTATATAGCTTCCCTTGATCAACCCATACTTGTTCGCGTTCGTAATCAGCATTCTACTCGTGCTGCTGTCTGGCGTCCTCTGCAGGTGATCGAATAGGGTTAGCCGCCGCACTGGAGTACCGCTGCCGAGATTGTAGATGTCCTTCGCAAAGGTGAGAGCCTCCTCGAATGGACCTGCTGGAAACGGTCGATTAGTCCTCGTCCGTCGCGCTTTAGGTTCCGTAGCAGCCGCCGCTGCTGTAGCTGCCGGCTCGGGAGGTTGGATCTTGGATTTGGCCCGCCTTCTCCGCACTGGCTTCGCCTCGAGCTCTTCTGCCACGCTATTCCCGCCCCGATCTTAATCATGCGAGTTAATCGTAATCTTAGTTCCGCCACAAGGATGAAAATAGTCCGACCGCCAAAGCTGTACGCCCGCCAACTTCCGAATGAAACATCCGGCGGGAAGTGCCCGATGTCTGATTTCCTTGATATACCGCCCTAAATCGCGTGGTCCGCAGCCCGCCCGAATCTAGCCCCAGTCCCACAGCCACCCCCCCTAAACCCAGGGAATCGCATATGAAATGGACCTTTCTTCTTTTACTTCTCGTCGCCCTGAACTTGTTTCAGGGCCCAACGCGCAACGCGGGAATCCACAGCTTGCGGCGCGTTGGATGCTGAAACAAGTTCAGCATGACGAGAAAATTGAGCGCTCGCGTCCAATTGCGATTGCCCCCCTCAAACCGACCGCACCCGAACCCCCGCCCCGCCCGGCACCCGCGCCGACAGCCGCAAGTCGCGCAGTGCGTCGCGTTCCAGCCAGGTCAGGAACGCGGGCATCAGCATCGGGCGGGCGAAGAGATAGCCCTGGGCGAAGTGGTAGCCGAAGGCGTGGATTTTCGCGAGCTGGTCATAGCTTTCGATCCCCTCGAACACGCATTCCAGCCCCATATTGTTGCACAGCCCGGCAATCGCGGTGACGATGTTGCGGCCGGAGATGCTGTCGAGGTCGGCGGCGAAGCTCTTGTCGATCTTGATCTTGTCGGGGGCGAGGCGGCGGAGATAGCTGAGGCTTGAATAGCCGGTGCCGAAATCGTCGAGCGCGACCTTTACCCGGAGCCTGCGCAATTCGCGCAGCGCGCGCTCGGCGGCGTCGACGTCGCGCAGCAGCGCGGTCTCGGTCAGTTCGAAGGTGATCCGGTCGGGGGCGATCGCGCCGTGATGGATGGCCTGGAGCAGCGACTTGATCGTCGCGGGCGACGTGATGTCGTTCGCCGAGAGATTGAACGACAGCCCGATATGCCCCGGCAGGCACAATGCGCGCTCCAGCGCCTTGCGGAACAGCGTGAGGGTGATCGAGTGGATCAGCCCGGTGCGTTCGGCCATCGCGATGAAGCTGTCGGTCGGCACCCGCCCCAGCTTGGGGCTGGTCCAGCGGGCCAGCGCCTCGACCCCGACCACGGTCATCGCGTCGATATTGACGATCGGCTGGAACTGGACATCGAGTTCGGCTTCGAGATCGGCTTCGCGCAGGGCGTTTTCGAGCAGCCGCTCCGACCGGATCGTCGTCTCGTGCGCGAGCGAGAATACGCCGCTGCCGCCGCGCCGCTCGGCCTTGACGTGATACAGCGCATAGTCGGATCGGTCGAACAGCGCGTGCGCGGTCGCCCCCGCCTCGGGATAGATGGACAGCCCGCACGAGGCGCCGAGCGACACCTGGATATCGTCGAATTTGAACGGTCTGGCGAGGAGATCGCAGAATTCCTGGCCAATCTCGGCGGCGCGATCGACGTCTTCGAGGATGAGCAGGCCGAACTCGTCGCCGCCCAGCCGCGCGACGATGACGCCGTCCGCGGCGGCCGATTGCAGCCGCATCCCGACCTGCGCCAGGAGGCGATCGCCGACGGCATGGCCATAGGTGTCGTTGAGCGGCTTGAACCGGTCGAGGTCGAGCACCCCGACTGCGAACCGCGCCTGGGCAACGGCCTTGGCGCGGAGCACTTCGTCGAGCTTGGCGAAGAAGAAGCGGCGGTTGGGCAGCCCGGTGAGGCTGTCGGTCAGCGCGACGATGGCGTTTTCGTGGCTGAGCTGCTCGGCCTCGCGCTGCTTGGCGGCGAGCTTGTCCTTCGATCGAACCAGGCTGTTGAACCCGGCAAAGCTGTTGAACAGCACGCGGATGATCACCATCGTGACCAGCGCGACGTTGAACGCGATCGCCGTGAACACGGCGTTGCCGACACTGACATAGTGGAGGAGGTAGGGCACCATCACCACGCCGGTGAGCACCAGCGCGGCCTGGGGCACGTGCATCAGGCAGAAGATGCAGCCGATCACCGTGACCGGGATGAAGACGGCGATGTGCGCGCGCTCAAAGGGCCCCCCGAACTGGTCGAGCGAGAGCGACCATATGACATAGGCAAGCCCGAGGATCGCCGCGTGCGCCGTGGTGCGCCGAAGCCGCATCACCGCATATTCGGGGGTGGCATCACCGGCGGTTCGCGCCCGCAGCCAACTCACGGTGCGCGCGATGCACAGCGTACTGAGCGCCGCCGGGACCGCGATCGTGAGAAGCGCAGGCGCGAGCGGATAATGCGTATAGGCGACCGCAAGCGCGTTCATGGTCAGCAGAAGGTATAGCAGCGGAACCTGACGACGCAGTTCGCGTAGTTGCGCTACCGCAACGTCATCCGGTGCGTCCCGAAAGGTGAGCCATGAAGCCAGACGCATGGCGAGATCCAAAACAAGCAACGAATACCAGCGTCGAGCTGTACCATCGCCAGTATAATTTCGCGTTAATTGTTGTTTGCTACTTCTCGCAGGCGCGGCGAAAGGGGCGCCGTGGCGTTGCGCCGGCGGGCGCGCCGTGTGGCCCCGCCCTTACCGCCGCGCCGCGCCGGCGAGCAGCCCCTGCGCGCGATACCAGGCAGCGGTCGCCGCCAGCCCCTCGGGAGTCGCCACCTGCGGCGTCCAGAGATTTTCCGGCGGCCGGTGCGCGGCGTCCGCGACCCAATCCTGGTGGCAGAAATAGGCGACGCGATCGGGGGTGAGCTTGGCCGCCTTGCCGCGCGCCAGCCGGTCGAGATGCGCGCCCGCCATCAGCACCGGGCGCGGCAGGGCGAAGGCGGCGACGCGCTGGCCCACCGCGGTGCCGATCGCGCGGGCGAAGTCCTTGTGGCTCCATCCGCCCGCGACGCCGTCATCGGGGTCGAGGATCTGCGGGCAGCGATCGGTCAGCGCGAGCGCGAGGAGGAGGCGCCCGAGGTCGCCGACTTCGATCACCGACAGCCGCCCGCCGGGGGGGAGCAGCGCGAGGCGGCGCTGGGCGAGGCGGAACAGCTCGAGCATCTCCATGTCGCCGGGGCCATAGATTGCGGGCGGACGGACGATGCTCCAGTCGAGCCCCGAGGCCATGACGAGCGCGTCGCCCTCCGCCTTGGACCAGCCATAGGCCGAGAGGCCGGGCTCGCGCGCGGCGAGCGACGAGACATGGACGAAGCGCGCGACCCCTGCCCCCTGCGCGGCGGCGAGCATCGCGCGCGTGCCGTCGATATTGCCCGCCGCGAACCCGGCGCGGTCGGGCGCGTTGACCACCCCCGCGACATGGATCACCGCGTCGGCGCCGGTCGCGAGTTCGGCCAGCGCGGCGGTGTCGGTCAGGTCGCCGCGGACCCAGACGAGCCCCGCGCGCGCGGGCTGGTCGCGGCGGGTGAGCGCGCGGACGCCGTGCCCCGCCTCGAGCGCGAGCGCGATCAGCCGGGTGCCGACGAACCCGGTGCCGCCGGTGATCGAGAGGGTGGCCATGTCAGCTGCTCCTTGGGGGCGCGGGGGGTGGCGCATGCTGTTCGCACGGGGAGATCGGATGCGAAGCCAGCGGTCGCCCTCTCTTCACCGTCATGCTGAACTTGTTTCAGCACCCACGGCGCCACAGCAGCGGCGACGCGGGTTGAGGGTTGGATGCTGAAACAAGTTCAGCATGACGGAAGAAGAAAGGTGTCGGCGCGGCCTTGCCCCGCCCGCAGAAGGGCGGGCAGAGGCGAACGGCTCCCGCCCCTCACAGCAGCGCCATGTGGCTGCGATGGACCAATGTCGAGCGCGGGGTGTAGCCGAGCAGGGCGGCATGTTCGTCGCTGCGCGTGCCGGCGATGCGGGCGGCGTCGTCGCTGGGATATTCGGAGAGGCCGCGCGCCAGCGGGCGGCCGTCGGGGGCGGCGATGACGATCAGGTCGCCGCGCGCGAAATCGCCCTCGACGCGGGTGGCGCCCGCCGCGAGCAGGCTCTTGCCCGCCGCGAGCGCAGTGGCGGCGCCGGCATCGACATGGATCGTGCCGCGCGCGGTGATCCCCCCGGCCAGCCACGCCTTGCGCGCAGGGGCCGATTTCTCGGCGACGAAGAGCGTGTGGCGGGCCTCGGCGGAGAGCGGGCGATCGATGCGGCCCGAGGCGATGGCGAGATGCGCGCCCGCGGCGTTGGCGATGCGCGCGGCGGCGATCTTCGACACCATGCCCCCCGATCCCATGCCCGAAGCCGAGCCGCGATCGGCCATGGCCTCGATCCCCGCGTCGATCCGCTCGACTCGCGCAATGTGCACCGCGCCAAGGAGCGCGGGGTTGCGATCATAGAGCCCATCGATGTCGGAGAGCAGGATCACCCCCGCCGCCCCCGCCGCCTGTGCCACGCGCGCGGCGAGGCGATCATTGTCGCCGAAGCGGATCTCCTCGGTCGCGACGCTGTCATTCTCGTTGAGGATCGGGACGACGCCGAGGCCGAGCAGCCGGTCGAGCGTGGCCGAGGCGTTGAGATAGCGGCGGCGGTCCTCGAGATCGTCGAGCGTCACGAGCATCTGCGCGGCGGTGAGGCCCTCGGCGCCCAGCACTTCGGCCCAGACCTGGCTGAGCGCGATCTGGCCGGTGGCGGCGGCGGCCTGTGCGTCCTCCAGGCTGGCGCGCCCGCCCTTGGGCAGCCCCAGCCGCCGGGCGCCGAGCGCGATCGCGCCGGAGGAGACCACCGCAACCTGCTGCCCCGCCTGCGCGCGCGCGGCGATGTCGGCGGCGATCCCCTCCAGCCAGGCGCGGCGCACGCTGCCATCGGGCGCGACGAGCAACGCCGAGCCGATCTTGACGATCAGGCGGGGACAGGCGGCGGGGGGGAAGAGCAGCATGCGGGGTCGCTTAGCGGCTGCGCGGCGCGGCGCCAATCAATCGCGGGCGAAAATCTCGGCGTGGGGGATGGTGAGGCCCAACGACGGCAGCGGCACGTCGAACGGCATGTCATGCACCACTTCGTTCCAGCCTTTCGGCCCGGTGCGCTGCACGACGCGCAGGCGTTCGCTGGCGATGTCGACGAACACGATCGTATCGACGCTGGGCATTTCCTTATACTCGTCCAGCTTCACGCGCAGATCGGTACGCGCGGTCCCCGCGGACAGGACTTCGAAGATCACGCGCGGATCGTCGAATGTGAGCGCGTCGTCGTTGGAGGCGTCGCCGCGACCGCAATAGACGCTGACATCGGGATAGCGCACCGAATGATCGCGCGTGCGGGCGCCCATGTCCGAATTATACGGCGCGCAGCCGGTGCCGCGCAAACGCGGGGCGAGCGCGACGAGTATGTTCGTCTGCACCTGTGCATGGCGGGCGGTCCCGCCCGCCATCATCCGAATGACGCCATTGTCGAGTTCGGCCTTGCGGTCGCCGAAATCGATCTGGAGGAACTCCTCGGCGGTCAGCAGCGGATATTCGGTTCGCGTCGCCATAAGGCGGTTATACGCCTCCGCCCCGCCGCCGCCAAGCGCCCGAGGCCCTCACACCGGCGACCAGGTGATCTCGTCCTCGCCCTCGTCGTCGGCGCTCACCGGGCTGGCGCTGTCGCCGATCGCCTCGAGCAGCTTGTCGAGCACCCAGTCGACTCCGGTGCCCGCAGCGGCCGAGATCGGGATGACTTCGGCGCCGCTCGCCTCCTCCAGCTCCGCCGAAAGCGCGGCGATGAGTTCGTCGTCGAGCATGTCGATCTTGTTGAGCGCGACGATCACGCGCTTGTCGGTGAGGCCGGCGCCGTAATTTTCCAGCTCGTCCTGGACGATGCGATAGCTTTCCGCGACGCTGGCGTCGTTGGCGTCGACCAGATGGAGCAGCACGCGGCACCGCTCGATATGCCCGAGGAAGCGGTCGCCGATCCCCGCCCCGTCCGCCGCGCCCTCGATCAGGCCGGGGATATCGGCCACGACGAATTCGCGCATCTTGTGCCGCACCACGCCGAGCTGGGGCCGGGTGGTGGTGAAGGCATAGGCGCCGACCTTGGCCTGGGCATTGGTCACCTGGTTGATGAAGGTCGACTTGCCCGCATTGGGCAGCCCGACCAGCCCGGCATCGGCGAGCAGCTTGAGCCGCAGCCACACCCAGGCCTCTTCATAGGGCCAGCCGGTGCCGTGCTGGCGGGGCGCGCGGTTGGTCGAGGTCTTGTAGCTCGCATTGCCGCGCCCGCCATCGCCGCCGCGCAGGAACACGATGCGCTGGCCGGCCTGGGTCAGGTCGGCGAGCAACGTGCGATCATCGTCATCGGCCAGGATCTGGGTGCCGATCGGCACCTTGATCAGCAGATCGTCGCCGCCCGCGCCGGTCCGGTTCGAACCCGAGCCGCCATGCCCGCGCGGCGCCCGGAAATGCTGGGTATAACGGAAGTCGATCAGCGTGTTCAGCCCCGGCACGGCTTCGAAGATGATATCGCCGCCCTTGCCGCCATTGCCGCCATCGGGGCCGCCATATTCGATGAACTTTTCACGCCGGAAACTGACGGCACCGGGTCCACCGGCGCCCGAACGGACGAAAATCTTTGCTTGATCGAGAAAATGCATGTCGCGTCATATAGAGAAGTGCGCCCGTCCGTCACCCCATGGCGTGGGCAGTTCGCCACTTTCGGGGTGGCGCCTGCCCGAAGCGCCGGTATAGGCTGTCCACATTGTACCGAATGGCGCCTGGCCGTCGTTCCATGAGCACAAGGCTAGCGCGCGACGCCCATGCACCTGATCGATCGCTATATGGCGCGGCTGATGGCCATGCCGCTGATCTCCACGCTGCTCATCGCGGCGATGCTGCTGATCCTCGACCGGATGCGCATCCTGCTCGATTTCGTCGCGGCGGAGGGCGGGCCGGTCAATGTGATCTGGCGGATGCTGGCCAATCTGCTCCCCGAATATCTGGGGCTGGGCATTCCGATCGGGCTGATGCTCGGCTGCCTGCTCGCGTTCCGGCGGCTGGCGACATCGTCCGAGCTCGACGTGCTGCGCGGCGTGGGGATCAGCTACACGCGGATGCTGCGCGTCCCCTATATGTACGCGGTCGCGCTGGCGCTGCTCAACCTCGCGATCGTCGGCTATATCCAGCCGCGCGCGCGCTATAATTACGAGCAGCTCCGCTTCGAACTGCGCTCGGGCGCGCTCGGCGCGTCGATCAAGGTCGGCGAATTCACCCAGTTCGGCGCGAAGATGACGCTGCGCATCGAAGGCAGCGCCAATTCGGGCCGCGACCTTTCGGGCATCTTCGTCCAGATGATGACCAACGAAGGCAGCCCGCTGGCGGTGACCGCCGAAAAGGGCCAGTTCCTGCGATCGGACGATCCCGACACGATCATCCTGCGGCTGACCAACGGCACGCTGGTGCATTCGGACAAAAGCTCGCCGGTGCCGCGCGTGCTGACCTTCACCACGCATAATCTGCCGATCCCGCTGCCCAAATATGAGCAGTTCCGCCGCCGCGGCGACAAGAATATCGAGCGCACCCTGCCCGAACTCGCCGTGATCGGGCGCGATCGCAACGCGGATCCGGTCGAGCGCGAGACCAGCCGCGCGGCCTTCCATTTCCGGATGGCCGAAGTGATGTCGATGTTCCTGCTGCCGATGCTCGCCGCCTCGCTCGGCGTGCCGCCCAAGCGATCGACCTCGGCGCTGGGCGTGTTCCTGTCGATCGTGATCATCGTGACCTATCACAAGGTCAACGAATATGCGCAGGCGATCGGCAGCCTGGGGCGGATCGACCCGCTGATCGCGCTGTGGGTGCCCTTTGCGATCTTCGCGGGGCTGACCTTCTGGATGTACTATACTTTGGCCTATGTCCCCGGCGGGCAGCCGATCGGCGCGCTTGAAAAGGCATTCTCCAAGCTGGGCAAGGCGCTGGGCCGCTATCTTCCCTTCCGCCGCCGCCGGGCGCCCGGATCGAGTGCCGCCGCATGAACCTGTTCAACCTGTTCCCGTCGCCGGCGGTCGCGCTCTACATGGCGCGGATGTTCCTGGTCCGCACCTTCGCCATATTGATGGCGCTGGTGCTGGTTCTCCAGGCGCTCGACCTGTTGAGCGAATCGGGCAAGATCCTGGCCTATGCGGGCAATGGCGACGCGCAGATCTGGCGCTATCTGTCGCTGCGCATTCCGCAGATCGTGTCGAACTTCCTGCCCTTTTCGGTGCTGCTCGGCACCATCCTGACGCTGTCGCAGCTCAACCAGAACAGCGAAGTGATCGCGATGAAGGCGTCAGGCCTGTCGGCGCATCAGGTGCTGGTGCCGCTGATCCTGAGCGGGTTTGTTGTCGCGGTGATTTCGTTCGCATTCAACGACCGAGTCGTCACCCGCGCGACCGCCACGCTCGCGCAGTGGAAAAAGGTCGATTACGGCCCGCTGCCGATCGACCGCGGTGACCGGGCGAATGTGTGGGTGCGCGACGGCGACCATCTGATCGCGGTCGACCAGATCAGGGGGCGCGGCGAGCAGGTGCAGTTGTTCGGCATCACCGCCTATCAGCGCAAGGGCGGCACGCTCGATTCGATCATCACCAGCACCCAGGGCTGGCGCCATGGCAATGGCTGGCGGATCGCAAATGCCAAACGCTTCGACGTCGCCAGCGGGACGATCTTCAACGAAGGCACGGTGCAGATCGCCGGCGGGGTGCGCCCCGACCAGTTCACGCTGGCGCATGTCGATGCCGACAGCATGTCGTTCGGCGGGCTGAAGGAAGCGATCGACGAGCTGAAGACCGCCGGACGCCCCACCAAGGCGCTGGAGGGGTCGCTGTGGCACAAGCTGTCCGGGCCGCTCTCTTCGGTGCTGATGCCGCTGCTGGGCGCCGTCGCGGCGTTCGGGCTGGCGCGATCGGGCAAGCTGTTCGTGCGCGCGGTGATGGGGATGGCGCTGGGCTTCCTCTATTTCGTCGCGGACAATTTCGCGCTGGCGATGGGCAATCTCGGCGCCTACCCGCCCTTCCTCGCCGCATGGGCGCCGTTCCTGCTGTTCCTGATGATCGGCGAGGCGGTGTTGTTGCGCACCGAGGAGTAGCGGCCCCGCCTGCCCTCGACATCGCTTCCTGCCGCGTCCAGAACGCCGCCATGTCCTCCGTATTGAATATCCACCGGTCGATCCTCGGCCAGCCCTGGCGCTGGCGCGGGCTGGCGGCGGATGCGCGCGACCCCGGTTTCGCCCCCGACGACCTCGTCACCCAGCTGCTCCTCGCCCGCGGCTGCCCGCGCGAGGCGCTGGACGACCACCGCGCGCCCAGCATCCGCGCGTTCATGCCCGACCCCTCGATCTTCCGCGACATGGACAAGGCCGCCGAGCGGCTCGCCGATGCGGTGCAGGCGGGCGAGCAGGTCGCGATCTTCGGCGATTACGATGTCGACGGGGCGACCTCTGCGGCGCTGCTGATCCTGTTGCTGCGCGACCTGGGGATCGAGGCGCGGCCCTATATCCCCGACCGGCTGATGGAGGGCTATGGCCCGTCGGGCGAGGCGCTGGTGCGGCTCAAGGCCGAGGGCGCGAGCCTGATCGTCACGGTCGATTGCGGCGCGCAGGCGTTCGAGGCGCTGGCGATGGCGCGCGACGCGGGCGCCGAGGTGATCGTGTGCGACCATCATAAATGCACGCCCGAACTGCCCGCCGCCTTTGCGCTGGTGAACCCCAACCGGCTCGACGAGGATGCGGGCGCGGCGTTCGGGCACCTTGCCGCAGTGGGGATGGCGTTCCTGCTCGGCGCGGCTTTGGTGCGGACTCTGCGCGCGCGGGGGTATTTCGGCAGCCGCCCGGAGCCGCGGCTGCTCGATCTGCTCGATCTGGTCGCGCTGGGCACGGTGGCCGACGTGGCGTCGCTGAAAGGGCTCAACCGCGCCTTTGTCGCGCAGGGGCTCAAGGTGATGGGCCAGCGCCGCAATATCGGGATGAACGCGCTGATCGAGGCGGCGCGGCTGACCAAGGCGCCGGGCTGCACCGATCTGGGCTTTGCGCTGGGGCCGCGGATCAATGCCGGCGGGCGCGTGGGCCGCTCCGACCTGGGGGTGCGGCTGTTGACGACGCGCGATCCCGACGAGGCGCGGGCGATCGCCGAGGAGCTCAATATCCTCAACGAAGAGCGGCGCGCGATCGAAGGCGAGGTCCAGCTTGCCGCCGAGGCGCTGACCGGCGCCAAGGGCAATCGCAGCGTCGCGATCGTGGCCGCGCGCGGATGGCATGCCGGGGTGATCGGGATCGTCGCGGGGCGGCTCAAGGAAAAGCTCGGGCGCCCGGCGATCGTCATCGCGGTGGACGAACACGGCGTGGGCAAGGGTTCGGGGCGCTCGATCCCCGGCGTCGACCTGGGCGCCGCGGTGCTGGCCGCGAAGGAGGCCGGGCTGCTCCAGGCCGGCGGCGGGCACGCGATGGCATGCGGCGTGACGATCGCCGAGGACGCGATCGATGCGTTCGCAGATTTCCTCGACGAGCGCCTAGCGACTCGGATCGCCGAGGCGATGGGCGAGCGCGCGCTGCTGCTCGACGCCGTGCTGGCGCCCGGCGGGGTGTCGCCCGGGCTGGTGACCGCGATGGAGGCCGGCGGCCCTTACGGCATGGGCTGGCCCGCCCCGCGCGTGGCGGCAGGACCGGTGAGCGTGATCAAGGCCGATGTCGTCGGCAACGGCCATGTCCGCGCGATCGTCACCGGCGGCGACGGCGGCAGCCTGAAGGCGATGGCGTTCCGCCAGGCCGACAGCGAACTGGGCCAGGCGTTGCTCTCCGCCCCCCGCCACCGCAAGCTGTGGCTCGCCGGCCGCGCCCGCATCGACGACTGGGGCAGCCGCCCCGCCGCCGAATTACATGTGGAAGATGCAGCATGGGCCGATTGACGGCTTGACCAGCGGCCCCGCTTTGCCTAGTTGCCCGCTCCACGCTAAACGGCCCCTTCGTCTAGCGGTTAGGACGCGGCCCTTTCACGGCTGAAGCACGGGTTCGATTCCCGTAGGGGTCACCATCGTCAAGCCAGAATCGACGGGATTCGGTGCTTTTTGGTGGTATCGCGAATTCTGTGCCCACATTCGGTCCCACACTTTCTGTCGGCTTTAATGGGCGGTCTTGGACCTATCTGGGCCATTAATTGCCGTTTTAGATCAGGGGCGAACAATCGACCGTCTCCCACTTAACGAGAAATTGAATGGGAAAATGACCGGTTGTGGGCCGGTTCCGGACTGGCAGCTTTAAAATTCGCGGGTAGCTATAGCAGTCGTTGAACGCTAACGGACAGATCAATCCAATGATCACCGACCTTCCAACGTCCGACGATCTCAATGGCTCGGCACGAGCGCTGCTGAACATGGCTTGGGAGACCGCGCTCGGAGTGTTCCGGCTGCTTGAGCGGACCCAGGTTGAGACTTGGGACGATGACGGCAGTGTCCGCGAGGAATACCATGCCTCTCGCCAGCCGGCGCTGCGCCACGCTCTGGTCATGGTCCACCAAGCGCAGGAACTGGGGCTAAAGGCGCGCGTAGCAGCCGTCAGCCCCTATCTGCTGCTGGTCGGCGAACCGCGGCTATGGCCCTCCGGCGCTGATCGGCGACCGACCTCGTTCGAGGAGTTCCGCACCCTCGATGCCGCCGATCTGGTGCGCGTCCACAATACGGTTTGCGACACACCGCTCGATGCCAATTTCACAAGGCTTTTCGAGGAGGGCCGGCGCGCGCGTAACAAAATCGTCCACCTTGGCGGTCATCGGATCGTATCGGACGCACGCGACATCCTGATACTGATCCTCGATACCCATGCTGCGCTGTTTCCCGAGGTGAGATGGGCCGCGGCGCGCATGGATCACGAACTCAACGACGGCTATGCGATCGCGGGCGGCGCCGATGTCGAGACCGGGCTCCTTAACGATTTTGAGCTTCTGCAGAAGGTGGTCGCGCCGCGTTATATCCGCCAGCATTTCGGGTTCGACAAGCGGCGACGGGCGTTCATGTGCCTGAGTTGCTCGAGCGATCAGCTCGACTGGGAAGCCGGCTCGCGCTTCGCCCAGCTTCTCGACGGAAGCGAGGATCAGCTGTTCTGCGCGGTGTGCGCCGTTACCAGAACCGTCCTGCGCGAGTCCTGCGGGGTCGATGGCTGCCGCTGCGATGTGCTGGCCGAGGACGATTACAAATGGGGCACTTGCCTGCATTGCAATCAGGTCAATGATGCCCGCGAACCTATCCGCCGCGCGCGCCACAAGGCCGCGATGGATGCGCGCATCGCCGCGGGGCGCAGACAGATTGAGGGACCGCTGGACCCTGACGGCGAGTCGGGCAGCGCATAGGAAATGGGCCGTGTGTGGACGGCCCTCCGTTGGCAAAGGGTTTTCTGAGGATGTGCATTCCGCTGGTCGAGGCTGCCATGTGTCCGGCCTTTCGATGCGGCTTTGACATGCGCCGCTGGCCATGATGCCTTTCGCGCGAACCGGGTCCCGACCTATTGCTCGCGCTTGAAGCGCCAGGCCCAAAATGGGTTTTCCCGATCCGGCGGTTTCAACCGGCTTTGTGCATCAACTCCTCTTTGCCCTTCCCAACCTCGTATGCGCGAGCCTCGCGCTAAAGTTCTACGCCGCTATCGGCATCGGCTCGCGATAGCGCTCGCCGCTGGTCATCAGCGCCCAGACCATCCGGGCGTTCTTGTTGGCGAGTGCCACTGCGGCAACCTTGGTCGGCCGGCGTGCGAGCAGTCGCACTAGCCAAGCCCGCTTTGTGCCGTGTCGCTGCGCGTAGCGGATTACCGCCATGGCGCCGACGACGAGCATCTGCCGGAGATAACGGTTGCCGGCACGCGTTATGCTGCCGAGCCGATCCTTCCCGCCAGATGAGTTCTGCTTGGGCACGAGGCCGATCCAGGCGGCCAGGTCGCGACCTGTCCTGAACATGGTGGGGTCGGCAACCGAGGCGACGAACGCGCTCGCCAGGAGCGGCCCGACACCGGGGATATCCATCAGCCTGCGCCCGAGCTCGGTTCGCCGCGCGCTGGCAAGCACGCGCCGATCGTTCTCGAGGATCTGCTGCTTCACGACTTCGAGCTGCGCTGCCAGCATCTGCAGACAGAGACGCGCATCCTCTGGAACGCGATCGTCGCTAGCATCGGCGACCACCTCGAGCAGCCGATCAACGCCGAGCCTGCCAACTGGCGCCACGATGCCAAACTCCGAGATGTGGCACGGATCGCGTTGGAGAGCTGCGTGCGCTGCCGGTTCAGCATCAGCCGCACCCGGTGCAACATCATCAGGCTCTGCTGCTCCGGGCTCTTCACCGCAACGAAGCGCATCGTCGGGCGTGTCACCGCTTCGCAGATCGCCTCGGCATCGGCAGCATCGTTCTTCCCTCGCTTGACATAGGGCTTCACGTACTGCGCCGGCATCAGTTTCACATCATGACCCAGCGCGGTCAGTTCGCGCGCCCAGTAATGCGAGTTGTTGCACGCCTCGATGCCCACGAGACAGCGCGGCAGCTTCGCGAAGAACGGCAGCATCCTGGCTCGCGTCAACTGGCGGCGGACTACCACCTCACCATCCGCATTCACCCCATGCACCTGAAAAACCGACTTCGCGATATCCAGACCGATCGTTGTAACCTTCTCCATGGCGACTCTCCTTCCAGCTCAACCCCGCGATACTACCGCAGGAGGGGTGGAGAGCCGTCCACAGCATCAACTGCAGACAGCTTTTTGACATGTTCTGGAAGAAGCTGACTTGCTGACTTGGGCACCATCACAGGGCGCAATCGCGGGTTCAATTCTGGCTTTGTACTGCTTTCCGAGATTCGCCCTATCAGCGCCCGCTGCGCAAATCGATCTTCAGTTTCTGCTGGTAGACCGCGATCCGCTTCTTCGCGCGCGCGACGACATCGTCATAGTAAAGCATCTCGGAGTAGATCTCGCCAAGCGGTGCGCGGGTTACCGGATCGAGCATTGTGCTCGCTTGGAAATACCCCTTCCCGTCCGGAAACGGAATCCAGTTGTTGAGCCTGAGCGGATTGACCGTGTCGCCGATCAGATAGCAATAGAATTTGCGCAGCTTGCCATGCGATTTGGCGGCTAGAAGATGCGCATATTCGAAAAGATCGCCGATATGATCATCGAGCGACACATCGGGTGCTTTGAACTCGACGATGATCGCCGATCCCTCCTTGTTAAAAAGCGCGATATCGGGCCGCTTACCGGCATTGTCATCGGCGCGCTTCTGCAGGAGCTTTCGAAACTCCGCGTCGATATCGCTGTCAAAGATTTTCTCCGTTTCTGACCAAGGTATCTGCGCGAGCGGCTTATCCGACGCGATATGGTCGAAATACTGATACTCCTCGCTAAGCAGCCAAATGTCATGGTCGGCGAATTCAGTGCTGTCCTTGCGCATCGGAAAGAAGATGCTGTGAATGATGCGCTCGTCGCGGCGCTTGCCGGTCGCCGTGCTCGCCTGCATTGCGAGTTGCTTGCGGCACGCGAGATCAAGGATCTCGACGATCGCAGCGCGCCGGACGATCAGCTGCGATAGGTTCGCCATGTCGAAATCCTTGAGCGATGCGGTATATTTCCACGACAGCTCATTGATCTTCGTCCGGAATTCGTCGGTATCCGGCTGGGTGTTGATGATGTCCTCCTTGAGGTCGAAGATCTCCGCCGTCGCGTTGATCACGCGCTCCTGATATTTGCGTAGCACCCGCTCGACGACCTGCTGCGCGCTGTCGCCATGTCGGATTCGCGTTTCGGTATCGGCGAGCATGCCCACACCGACACCGAACTGTTCGAGGATATCCTTGAGGACCTCCTCCTTCTTCCAGTCCGCAGGCGCGACCATCTCCTCGATCACCGGGTCGATCGCCTCGTGAATAGCCGCGTAAGAGAGCTTCTCACCCCCGAAGAGGCCGCCTGTGCCGACCTCTTCGGGAATGTCGTCGAAATCGTCGCGTTGCTCGTTCACATGGCCGTCAAGATATTCGCCTTCGATCAGCACGATGTGATGGAAGCCGCCGACCGGACTGCGCTGCTCGGTTTTGGTCCGCAGATAGTAAGCCGTGATGTCTTTGACCGGTGATGATTTCGCGCAGAACGCGATAGCGTTGCGCGGCAGATCATAGTCTGCCGCGTCGAGTTGGTAGTGCGACAGCGTGAAAAGCTGGTGCGATCCGAGCGCTTCTCCGCTCCGAGGATCGTGCTCCTCGACCTGGACCGGAACTTCGCGCGTGATCGCCGGCAGATCCGCGCGGCGCAGCCACTCGATCTTCTCCCCCTGCGTCCAGTGGTGCGTACGGAACCGCATCTCGAAATCGCCCAGCTCATCGGCAAGTCCGACGAGGCGCTGCAGGAAGGCAACGAGTGTGACGCGGCGGAGGGTCGGCGCGGCGAAAATCTCGCTCAGCCGCTCATTCTGGAAAACGCGCTCGCGCACGAGCTCCTTGAGCTGCTCGAGGCGGATTGTCGTGCCGAGATCGGCGCCCGGCGCCGCGACCGTAGTGAAATCATCGAACTCGATCTGTTTGCGCGGCTCGGCGAAATGCATCGTGCGGCGGCAGACATCGTCGCCATCGCGATACCGGGTGTCGATCGCCATCTCGGCGAAATGGTGGAAGAACTGGATGCGCCCTGCACCCTTGCACTTGCCGATGCCGACGATGCCGAGGTCATCTTTGTAGGAGGTGTCCTTGGTAAGGAAGGCTTTCAGCTGTTCGTCGCCGAGCCCGCAGCCATTGTCCGCGCACGCGACCGCCATCGCTTCGCGCTCGCCGAGCAGGTCGGCCGCCGTGAAATCGACGTCGATCAGGATCGATAGCGGCGCCACCGCTCCTTCGGCCTTCTTGCGGATAAGGAAGGAGTCGATCGCGTTCGAGATCAGCTCTTCGAACACGACATAGCGGTTCTTGCTGAGCCTCGTATTTTTGATGCTGCCCCGGATATCGAGTGTCATGTTCGTGTGCTGTTCACCAAGGGGCCGTATTCTGCAGCCGTTTTGACCGGCGCCTACGAACAGGTCAAGCGGCGTGGCTGCCCAAATGGCGGCCTTTGGAATGGACGCTGTCAGCACCGAACGACCGAATGTCGGAGGCAAATCTGACGTCAAAAAGAGGCGATTTGGTTAAATCGGTCCGCCGCTAATCGTTTCCATAGTCTGGCTCGTATTCCATCTCGCGCTCGACCTCGTCGGTGTGGATATAGTCTATGCCCGCTGAATCGAGTTCATCGCCGCCTAGAAGGACGAGTTTGCAGGTCGGGCACCTAAATTCGTCGCCGACGAACTCACGCTCCACGATCTCCCACATCGCGTATTCGTCGTTCTCCTGTTTGATGTCCTCGCCCGTCTGATCGCCGGCCAAGAAGGCGCGACAGCCGCATCCGGGGCAGGTCTCGATCCATATCTGGTCGAAGGCAACTGCGAAGCTGGCGACCTGATCGATAGGCATCATACCGTCCGCCTCTTGTGCGAGCGTTTCCCGCTCCGCCTTTTTCAACCCGGCGAACCAAGCTTTTGCCGTTTCCACCCTGAGCTTCACGGCGGCATCACTCGCTGCGGCCGCCTCTGCAACGATCTGCCTCGGTGCTTCCGCATCAGCGCCCAGCCAATCCTCAAGCGACGACTCGATGGCACGGAGTATCGCATCGCAGGCATGCCAGTATCTTGCCTCCCACGCCCCAAGGCGCATGGCGCGAAACGGAATGTCGGCAGAGTGCAGCTCAGCATTTCGCCGTTCCGAGATATCCATGCAAAACTTGTGCATCAACGGATCGAACCTCGGTACGAGATGTGCCAACCGTTCAAACAAGGTCTTGGCAGTGATCGTCTTCACGTCGGTGGTCACGTTAACGCCTGCCGCCACGAACAGTGACTTCCAGTTCGTCGGGTCCACTACTAGGCTGGGATGTCGGTAAGCCAGCGCTGCCTTGCCAAGCAGTTCCAGCGCCAGCGACGCCCACAACTGGTATTCGTCGAGATCCTCAGCCGCCTTTCGTGCCATTGCGCGACCGATGTAGACCTTGGACTTGGCATGAAGCGCCTCTCCGCTGATCGCGATGAAAACGTCGTCAGGCATCCACCAGTCTCCTCGTAAGCCTTCGTCCGCTGTGTTCGGCGACGACTTCACGCCCGTGCAGCATCCGCCAGTTGTCGATTACCAAAACCTCACCTCGCTGCAGGCAGTGCGCAGTGGGTGTCACCGACGAGAGACGAGCTCGGATCGCCTCAAGGGCAGCGTGGCCCCTCGCATCGACCGCTTCTACGCATTCGCCATCGTAGCGAAGGAAGCGTCCATCACGGGGGAGGGCCGTTGAGTAGAATGACCTTCGCCCGTTCCGGATTAGCAGCGGTGCGCCCTTCAGCAGAGCGATCTCATCAGCCGTAAATCCAAGTGTCCGCCATTCCAAAGTCGTCGTAGCGCTGCCGGGGTGCCCGGGATCGGCACAGCCCAGAACAACGTATCTGCAAGGCACCGACCTGTGACTCAGCTCGACATGGAGCGGAAGCGCGTCAAGACCATGCGTGGCGCTTTGAGAGCGGGGATGCGCTTCTGTCCGAACGCGGGGAACAATCGCCTCTTGAGTTGCGCCAGCTCGCCCGGAGGTGGGGCGGCCTAGAAGCTCGGCTGCTCGGTCGGCGGCGAGAGCGATCTCCGCCTCACACTCCAAGCTTGTAGCAAACCGGCACCAGCCATAGCGCTCCAAATCCGTTAGGAGTGAGTCCACACGATCTCCATAGGCGGGCGGTGCGTTCAGTGTCTCTTCGCATATCCGCAGCTGCATATCGACACCCAGTCTCGATTCTGTCCGGCGTGATCGAATGTCCGCTTTCGGCGTCTTCGTTGCTGCAGCTAGACGACTGTAATTGGGGCGCGAAGCCGCCCGGCGGCTCCCGACCCAAATCCTCGTCATTCAGCCTCGGGCCGCTCAGGCCCGAAAGCTGCCATAAAAAAAGAGCGATTTTGTTGTACATTGAATTGTTTATTCAGTGGCTTAGTCCGTGAGCAATGTCAGCTCTGGGTAACAGCTCAAGCCTTGATCGACTTTGAGCACGAGCCCAAGGCCGGGCGTTCTGCATATCACATCCCCGAATTCTCCGAACATTCAGTGTGGGATATTCCGCGAGGCGACCTTACAAAGATGCGGGCGCCGCAGCATACTGATTTCCGCTAAACTAACTGAACCACCACCGTCGTTGACTCGGATCGGCTACATCTAAATAAGAAAGCTGGCCGGTCAAAAAACTGAGGTGGAATCTTCAGGCTATGCGGAAAATCACGGCGGCCCTGTTCTTCGCAATCGCAATGGTTTTGTCCACGCCCCTGCTGGCGCAATCCTCCAGACCTGTTGGCGCCTTGCCAGATGACTGCCGATCATTGCTCGACGCGAAACATCGGGGACGCGTCGCCCCGTGGCAGGGGACCGTCGCGCTCGAGCATTGCGACCGTATCAAGCGCTTGCAGCGCCTGTCATCCTACTTGCCGCCGGACGAGCGGCCGCAGTTCTTCGAAACCGTAATTCCGCGCTTCCGGCTGCCTGAAGGCTATGGAGTCGATATCCCTGTGCTGCGGGTCGTATTCCCGGACCGCGTCTTCTTCGACACGGCGAGGAGCGAGTTGCGGCCCGAAGCGCGGGAGATCGCCAGCATCATCGCCGAGTCGCTGCGGCGCGAGCCCCCGGACGTGACGTTGTTCGTTGCGGGGCACGCCGATCGCCGCGGCGATCCCGACTACAACGAGGCCTTGTCGATCAATCGGGCAGACGCAGTGGCAACGACGATCTTCCGCTACGGCATCAATCAGAGCATGGTCTGGCGGATCGGCTTCGGCGAGGACCTGCCGTTGGTGGCCGGGGAAGACGAAGTCGCCTGGGGGCAAAATCGTCGCATCGAATTTCTCTTCTCCGCCAAGCCCGAACCCATCGCGGTATGGCTGGCGGACCCGGATCTTTGCCACTCGAGAAGCACCGCGGAAAGCGCCAAGTGCCTGGCCAGCCTCCTGATGCTGCCCGGCTATGTAGCGACGCGAGTGGTCAGTCCGGACCCCGGACCGACGCGCCAAGTCACTGTGCGAGCGAAACGCCAGCGGGTGACTGCACGCTCGCCGACCAGGCCGCCAACCGCTCCTTCCGGCCGTGGACGCGAACCGATCGGCCAATCGAACAGCACTCGGGAAACGGCGCCAGAGGCACCGACCAGGGTGGTGGTCATTCCGCGCAATGCACCGAGGCTTGTTATCAATCCCGTGAATCGACAGGTTGAACTTGCAAGCGCTAGCAAATGAATATTCGGGGGGGGGAACTTCATGACTGGTGACGAATATCTTAATCTCGACTTGAGCAAGGAAGGCAAGATCGCTGCCGACCTGTTCGGGAAGATCGCTGGTGAGGCGATGCACGAAGAAGACATCGTCCTTACCGGCGATGGCGACCCGGGTTCGTGGAGCGAGAACCTTACGCCGGAGATGAACAGCTGGATGGCCTTCAACGTCGTCCCCGCCCGGCAAAAGATGCTGGGCGAGATCGAACAGCAAGCGAGGAAGTTTCGCTTGGGCGACCGGGGAGGCGACATCACGGGGATCGTATATTCGATCGAGCAGGATCGCCTCGAACGAAAACTGAACTGGGATATCAGCAAACTCTATACTGACTTCAAGCAGCAGTACGGTTCGGACTTGAGCAGCAAGAGACAGTTGCGATCAGAATATAGTAAGATGAAAGCGGAAATAGGGCGAGACGCGATCAACAGAAGCTTCTTCATAAAATCCGCGCCGCCCGCTCTTGCCGGCATCATCGAAGGAATTTTCAATTATTCAAATCTAATCGAAGTACTTCCTAGCGGGTTGATATCTCTAGGCGTTACACTGGTGATAGTACTGGTTGTAGCTTTTGGTGTTCATTTTCTCGGAAAGGGGCTGGCCGAGCGTGGATATTGGATGGAAGCCGGCCGCCAGGAACGACAAAAGAACATTATGATTACCGCCGGCGGCTTTATTGCGCTGTTCATCATCTTGGCGATAGTTTTTGCTATAAGATACATTGGTCTACAGGAAGATGTGCAACGAGCGGAGCTAATTGGCAAGGATGCTCCGAATATATTTTTGATCGTTATTCAGCTGGTTGGATTCAATCTTGCCATATACCTTATCGGCGTCCTGACCACCGCGAAACAATATGACCCTAACCCCGAATTCGCAGAGCTGGCTGAAAAACTGAATGAAGCCGAGGAGCGGCTGGCGAAACTAAAGAAGAAGAATGTATACGATCCCAGGGAGAAACTGATCGAAAAGCGTGACTTGGACAATCGTAGGATCAAGGATAAAGCCCGGCAAATGGATGGAATGGATGGTTTCGCAGAGCTGCTGGGAGAGCTGAATAAACTGGAAGAGCAGGATAACCGGGTAATTGGCCTCTTGACTGAGTATCGCAATCGGCTTCGGCAGGCGATCAGGCCCAAAAGCGGTGATTTGCGCTTTAAGAAGAACACGGCACAATCGTTTCCGGACGACGATTCCGAAGATCTCAGCCTAGCGGAATTCGCCGCGGCGCGGTTGTATCTCTACAAGGCGGAGGCATGATGTTGAGACTCCGGATGATCGTCGCGCTCGCAGCAGCGGCAGTGCTCGCGTCGTGCGGACCCGAGAAGGACAAGAAGAGCCGCGCCGTTTCCGGTACCGACCGGGAAGAAGCCTATTGCAACATCGACGACCTGCCGCCTTCGAAGCGCCACAGCTTCGTGGTCATCGATGCCGTCGCGATGAAGCCCTCCAGCTCTCCCGAGGAATTTCGGGAGCAGAACGGCTTCATTCGCGAGCTGTTGCTGTCCGTCGTCGGCCCCGACCGCGGGCTTCCAAGCGGAATGATCGCGCCGCGCGAGCGAGTCTCGCTGATCGTCCTGCCGGCCGACGGGTCCGCCGGGCGATTGATTTTCACCGGCTGCGTCCCCGGCCTGACCATCGACGAGCAGGCGAAGGTGCTTGCGGGCACCAGCGGCTGGGAGAAATGGACCTCGGGCGATCCCCTGGCCGAAGTCACCAACGCCGGCGGCAAGTTCACGGAGTCGCTCCTCGCCGCGATCTTCGCATCCGCTGGTGAGCTGGACGGTGCCGGAAAATCCACAGGCGGCCCATTCGCGAGCTCGGCGCTTGTCCAGTCGCTCGCGGCGTCGCAGCAGCTGCTCGAGCCAGCCGAGGGATCCGCGCGGCGGATCTTCCTGGTGTCAGACCTGTCGCGGTTCCGGTACGATGGCCCGGAGGCCGGTCAAGAAGGGGCGGAGGCGAGCAAAATGAGCCCGGAGGCCGGCAAAAAGGGCCCGGAGGCCAATGAAAGCCCCAAATTCAGGGGGATCGCGTCCGCCAAGCAGGTCGGTCAAGTGCTCAGATTCTCCGAGGTCTACCTGGTCCAGCCGCCAGGGTCGGCCTTGAAGGAAAAGGAGTATCTGGGCGGCTTCATCCTCGGCCAGGGCGCGAAGCTGGCCTATTTCGGCTCGAGCGTGCCCACCGTGGCGACCCGTCCGCCGGTCCAGTCGCTCGAATTTGCCGGGCGCGTCGAATATGACGCAGGACCCGAGTCGGTGCAGATGGTCGTCGCCAGGGACGACCGGAACAACCTCGTCTATTCCTTCTTTGCCTTGCTCGGCAGCAATGCCAGCGTCACGCCGATGTCCGGCACGATGATTTGCGAGACCGACGAAGACTGCAAGATCATCTCCGACAAGTCGGGCTTCGCGCAGCAGTGGAAATCGAGCTCCGACGCAGCCAAGGAGTTCAAACCCGAAATGCCCCTGGCCGGCGCGCGGGATTTCGAATTCACCATCAAGGGCGAGACGCTGAAGGGGGAAGTCAAGGACGAAGAGGTGCAGCTTTCGTCCGATCCTGCCAAGCCGGCCCTGTCGGTATCGGCGACCCAGCAATAGTGTACTGCGTTCGTCGAAAGCTTCTCTTGCGGCAGGGAACTGTTGCGCCGGGGATTGCGGACAAACAGGATGGCGCTAAGGTAACCGTCGAGTTGAAGACTGTCTCGCTCGTAGCAACGGGCAATATGCCAACGGATATTACAGAGGGGGTTCTCGTGCGAAAGTCCGGACTTCCAGTTGTGCTCTTCGCTGCGATGGCGGCGGCTGTTCCCGCGCACGCGGAAACACTGCCGATCGAAGCGGTCTATCCGGCCGGCAGCGACAATCTGGCCATATTGAACACGCTCCGGATGGGATCGTTCAACGGACGAGACGGTTCGTCGCTGGCGCTCGAACTCGAGCAGCAGTTGCGCAACGTCTCGGTGCGCGGCGAAGCCTATTACCAGATCTTCGTCGGCGGCGGCGGACCCAGGGCGGACGGTACGGTGACCGGCAGCGCCTATAGTTCGGTCGAAAACAATGTCGAAATTGTTCAGGAGACCGAGTGCGTAGCGAAGAACGACAAGGGAAAGTGCATCGAGAAGCGAGTCGTCAATATCCGCTGCACGCGTCGATCCGTCACGCTCACCTATACATTGTCCGTCGTCAGCCCGCGGGGAGAGCGGCTCTATTCGATGAGCAAGCCCTCGGTGACGTCGAATCTGATCTGTCCGCAGACCTACAATGTCGCGCCGGTCGAGGTTGTCATCGCCAGCCTGATATCGAATGCCGCCCGCGAATTGCGCTTCGAATTTGCCCCGGCGCAGGTGCGAACCGATATCCGCGTCAAGGAAGGCACATCCGGCCTGCAGGGCGCAGCCAAGAAGACCTTCAAGAACGGCATTGCGGCGACCAAGCGCAATGTGGCGTCCGCCTGCAAACTGTGGACCGAAGTGGATTATCTCGTCCCCAATCATGCTCCGACGCTGTTCAATCTCGGCCTGTGCGCCGAATCCGATCGAGACTATGACAAGGCGGAGCAACTGTACCGCCGCACCGCGGAACTCGACCGAAGCGAACGCTATGCCACGGAATCCTTGGAACGCCTCGCTCGGCGCCGGAAGGCAGAGCAGCAATTGGCGATGCACGCGAGTCGGCGGACGCGCTAAGGCTGAATCGCATGGACCGTTGGTCTCACCCCGTGAGTCGCTGATCGGACAAGGAGACCGGGATGAGCGGCAAGCGGGTTAGCGAGGGGCAGGCCGTCATTGCGCTGTGCTGTCTCCTGGTCCTGCCCCCGCAAAGTCCGGGCTTCGCACAGACCGTGCCGACCGGGGCGCCCGGATTCGCGCCCCGCGCAAATCCGGGACCCGAAATGCCTTCTGATCTCCTTGGCGCTTGGCAGGTTCAAGTCGACGGGAAGGCCTTCAAGCTCAAGGACAGCTACAATATCGAGATCAAGTTCAATGGTGCCGACGATGGCCTGCCGGAGGCATTGATTGCCTATTTCGCCGGCGATGCTCGGCGACCGTCGAGCCTCTGCAGGAGCCAGCTGGACCTGGTTTCCAGTACGGGCGGCCAGCTCGTCTTTCGCGAAACGCTGAACTACAAATCCGGCCGCAGCGTCAAATGCCCGGTCTGGGGACGCCTGGTGATCGACAAGTCGGACGGAGGCATCCTGCTGCATTGGCTGGACGAGGGGCGCAAACCTAAGACGAGGATGGAAGCGACGGCTCTCAGGCTGACCGCTGTTAGACTGAAGGCTGATCGGGAGTGTCGAGCGGTAGGTGATGGAAGTGAGTCCGGCAACCAAGTCTGGTGCAGAGACGCCGAAGGAAACTGGTCTCCGAAATAGGGAAAGTCAGCAAAAAACTCATCGATAGTACTTCTGCGTGCGTCTACTATAATAATTAGGTATTCCGAAATCACGTGCCAGTATGCCGATCAAAAATATAGGATACTTGAAGTAAAATATCACGGCGCAATTGTGGTCTGCGTTCGGTAGATGCCCGTGTTATCAGTATTCGTGATTTCATCTGAATGGCGTTCCACTGTGTTTCATGTGCCGATAGCCGACTTTCCCCAGATACCCAACTTAGGTTACGGCCATGATCGAGAATTTGTACCCGCAACCCTATTCTCATTCTGCTGCATCAGTGTCCGCTTTCGCGGTCTGGAGGCGCTAAGCAGTCGGGCAGCAAAGTCCCCAAAATAAGACGTTCCGCTCTTCGATATGCGATGATCGAACGGACGGCAGGTACGGCGTCGGCAGGATGACCGGGAACGGCAGAAATTGGATCGTTTATTCGGCGTCAGATGGTGGCTTTGGGGCAGCAGTCGCGATCATACGCTCGCCCGCCGCGCGCTGATCCAACCCGATTGTACGGGCAGCCATCCACTCGGGCACATGCCAGCTGGCAGGAAGCGACCGTGCAACGGCGCCAGGCAAGATTGCCATCAGCAACATCCCGCCGAGTGCGCCGCCAGCGCCGGTCCAGATAAGCCACCGGATCTGGACATCCGCCGCCTGCCCGCGCTCGACAATCCCGTCGACGCGCCCAATCGATCGCGTCAACGCGTCGCGCGCTTCCCGCAACAGCGCCCGATCCTCAGCCCGAGTTTCTGCGCTCGCCTTGACAATTTCATCGGTGAGCGCCGCTGGCGTCAGGCGGACGGCCGGACTTCGCTCGACACGAGCGATGCCTTCGGCTGCTCGCTTCAACGCCTCCGCCATCTGGCCAAGCGTTGCGCTATAGTCGGGCACCCGCTCGCGTGCCGCAGTCAGCCCCTCGACCGCGCGACGTGTGAGACTAACCTCGCCGCGCAGCGCTTCGAATGCCTGATCGATGTCATCTGCTGGAGCAGTTGGGTTGAGATTGTCTGTCATAAATCGAGCCTATCGCCCCAATCCACGACCCCGCCAGAGGCTGGGTAGTTGCTGGAGGTCATGAGACAATGATGCTCCGTTCGAACTGCCGATTCCGAGGTCTTTGATCCTGTTTCGAAGCAGCGACTCGAGCTGCGGGTCGCGGTGAAGGCTCTTGGCCATCCCGACCATCCTGTCCTGGACGCGGTGGATCGCGTCGTAATCGCCGGTGCGATTGAGCGACTGAAGCTGCCTGCTCTTCTGCTGCCATTCGGCGACGAAGCGGTCGGCGCGCTGCGCTGTGTCGATCCGAATCTCCCTCTCCAGTGTCATCGCGCGGATTGCGGCGGCGGGCTTGCCATTGGCCGCCTGGTCGATCAGCGCCGGGTCGGCGTTCATGGCACTCCGCAAATCGCGTGCGGCGTCCGGTCGCAGCGCATTGAGCGCCTTGCCGGCTTCGGCAAACGCGATCTTCTGGTGCTCCAGCGGCCCGAGGTCCATCCGGCGCATTCGGACGATGTCGGCGGCGGCGCGCCCATAGCGCTCGACCGCCTTTTCGAGCGGCGTCGCCTGTGGCTCGACGGCCATCGGCTTGAGCTTCAGCCCGGCGAACCGACTGCGGGGTGGCGTTGGCTGCGCGGGTTCGTGAGCGGGCGCTCGTGCATAATCCGAAGCCATATCCTTACCACGCTCTCGACTGAGCGTGCGGACCAGCTTGCCCTGATCGGCGAAGTCATCGCGACCATAGTGAAGGTCGACCTGGTCGCGGTGCCGTGACAGCGCGACATAGGCAGCATGGCGATCGAGCCCCGGCGTAGCGAGGACATGCACGCGGTCAACCGTCACCCCCTGCGCCTTGTGGATCGTGGCGGCGTAGCCGTGATCGATCTGGTTATAGTCCTTGATATCGAAAGCGATCGATCGTCCATCGTCGAGCATCACCGCCATACGCGTTTGCGTGAGGTTCTGGACGGTGCCGAGCGACCCGTTCTTAACGCCCATGCTGCGTTCGTTCTTCAGGAACATGATCCGGTCGCCGGGCGCGAAGGCGCGACGCCCGCGTTCGGCGGCGATCGTGATGTCTTGGCCCAGTTCATCGGCCGCGCGCAGCCGGTCGCGCGCTGCAAGGTTGAGCTCATGCACGGCGTCGTTCGTGTGGGTGAGGATGATCCTGCTCGCATCAGGATGCGCCTGGCGGTCCCGGTCCCAGCGGTCGATCAGACCGGCGCTGGCCTGCTCTCGCGTTTGGGCCGCGTGCACATGTCCGGCGTCGCCATAGGCACGGACAGCTTCTGCGGTCCGACCGGTGGCGAGTTGGCGGGTTGCGTCACGCTGCCAGTCTTCACGCTGGCGGCGAATGGCGGTGATCTCGACGCCGCCGTGGCGTTCCGCAATCGACCGGAACGCCGCACCTGCCTCGATCGCCTGCAGTTGTTCGGGATCGCCGACCAGCACCACTTTGGCGCCGCGCTTTTCGGCTTCGGAGAGCACACGCTCCATCTGACGCGTGCCGATCATCCCGGCCTCGTCGATCACGAGCACATCGTGATTGGTGAGGAGTTCCCTCCCCTGTTCCCATTGATGTTCGAGACTCGCGATCGTGCGGGACGCAATGCCCGATCCGCTTTCAAGATTTTCCGCAGCGATGCCAGACAGCGCGATGCCGCGGACTGAATAGCCCGCACCTTCCCACGCCTCACGGGCCACACCCAACATCGCGGACTTGCCGGTACCGGCGTAGCCGATAACGACCCCAAGTCCTTTTGCCTCGGTGACGTGATCGAACGCGCTGCGTTGCTCTGGCGACAGGAACATGCCGCGCGCCGCAGCGCGCGCGAGCGCAACATCGCGTTGGCGCTCCGACACTCCATGCCGCTCACGATTGGCCAGCACGCTTGTCGCACGCTCAAGGCGCTGCTCGGTCTCGATCATCGCACGTGACGTGAAGCGAGCTTCGCCGCGCCCGTCCTTGCCGAGCGCGACAAGCTCAGGCGGGGCCTTGACCGCTGCCATCACGCGGTCGAACTGGTCCTTGTCGTCGCTGTGCCGGTGCACGAACATCGCGAGATCGCGGTTGGTGAAGGTCGCTTGCGTGCGGGTGATCGCATCGAGCGCGATGCCTGGCTGCGCGATGATCTTTTCGCCGTTCGCGCGGGCGATTTCGTGATGCTCGGCGAGCCGTTCCGATGCCAGACCCTGCGCCGCCATCCGCGATGCAGCTGGGCCGATCTTGTGCTGTGGCTCCAGGTCGATGCCCTGCGCCTCAAACGACCGGTGATCGACGCGTGCGTCGATATCGAGTTCGGCTAGCCGTTGGTTGACGTGTTCGCTCCAGCGCTCGCGCCACTTCTCCAAAAGATCGGTGCGGTTCCAGTCGCGGTTCTTCTTGCCGAACCCGTCCTCGCCAACCTCCCGCATGGTCAGCATCACATGCGCGTGGGGCTTCGGCATCCCATCCGCGCCGACATCCCAATGCACGTTGAGATCGGCGATCATGCCGCGATCGACGAATTCGGCCTTCACGAACTCACGGGCAAGTCGGATGCCCTCGGCATGGTCAAGTTCGCGGGGGATCGCGAACTCGATCTCGCGGGCGAGTTGCGCGTCGATACGGTTCTCGGCGGCTTCGACCTCGTTCCACAGCTTTTCGCGATCGGACAGATGCTCGGGCGCGCCATCCGGCAGCATCACCTCGGAATGAACGACGCCCGCCTTGTTGGAAAAGCCATGGTGCCGGTCGAGCCGCTGATCGTGAAGCCGCGACGCGGAACGATAGGCGGCGGAAGCAACCGCGCTCGATCCTGAAGCGCGGGAGATGACTTTCGCGGAGAAGTGATAGATCGCCATAGCGATCGTCCATCTACTACTAAACGAGCACGTCGGCACGACGTATAAGCGCGCACTCGAAAGAATTCATCTTTCTCGGGACCCGTTCGTCCCACAATGTTTCATGCTATTTACGCTGATCGATTTAGTTCCTAACTGAAGCGTCCTTCAACAGCAATTGAGGACAGCACGATGCGCAAACCCAGAGATTACGATTCGGAACTGCACGCACTCAACGACAAGGCGAAGCTGCTCAAGGAACGCAAGGTTCAGCAGCTCGGCGAAGTTGTCGCCGCAACCGGCGCCGACGCGCTGCCAATTGAGCTGCTTGCCGGCGCATTGTTGAGTGCCGTCGACAGCAACGATGCCGCCGCGAAGGAGGGCTGGCGCAAACGCGGCGCTGCGTTCTTTCAAGGCGCGCGCAAATCTGGCGGCCGCGCTCGCGGTTACGCGCGCAGCGACCCGGCGGGCGACAGCCGCACGTCATCGGCTACAAGCCAGGATGGCGCGTGACGACAAGCGAGGCTGGGTGATGAAGCGGCGCGAACGCACCCGCCAGTTGATCGAGTTGGGCGGGCTTGTTGCAAAAGCCGGGCTGCCCGAACTGACCGACGACGATCGCGCGGTGATCCTAGGCCTGATGATCGAAGGTGCGGCAACGCTGCGCGGCGAACATCGCCAGCAAGCGCTGACCTTGTGGCGGCGTCGCGGCAAGCGCGCATTTGAACACTCTCCCGACGATTAAGCATCTCGGCAGTTGAATTCGAAACGGACGTTCGACATGGAACAATGCAACCGGGGGAGACGGTTCGCGAAGGCGCCAATGTGGTCGCCACACAACTGAATAGGAACCCTGATGTCCGATGAAAACTCTCTGAACGCGGTCGAGCTCGCGACCGAACTCACGATCGCCTGGCTCGGCAATCAGAACAACCGCGTCTCCGCCGAAGACGTTCCGGCCTTTTTGCGTACCATGCACGCAACGGTCACCGAATTGGCAGGCGGTTCGTCGACTGCCGGCGACGACGCACAAGAAGTCGCTCCCGAGCAGGAATTCACGCCGGCGGTAACGGTGCGGAAATCGCTGGCGTCGAAGGATCACATCATTTCGCTGATCGACGGAAAGCCGTACAAAACGCTGCGTCGCCACCTCTCTACACACGGCTTGACGCCGGAAGAGTATCGCGCCCGCTACAATCTCAAATCCGACTATCCGATGGTTGCCCCGACCTATTCGGAAGCGCGCCGCGCGATGGCCCACAAGATCGGCCTCGGCGCCAAGGGCCGGGCCGCGCGCGGCAGCAGCACCACCACAGCGCCCGCTGCGAAGCCCTCGCGCAAGCCTAGGGCCAAGGCGCCCGCGAAAGCCTGAACTCAACGCGCCGGACGCACTGCGTCCGGCGCGCCGTGTGCTAGGCGGCTACGCTCTGCTCCAGCGCCGAGATGCGCTCTTCGCAGACAACCTGCACGGCCTGACCGAGGACCTCGACGCGCTCGCTGAGCCACGCCAGCTCGTCTTCGCTGATCCGGAAATGCTTGGAGTATCGGGCCTTCACATAGGCTTCTTTCAGCTTCTCGAAGCGAGATCGGTCGGCGCGACTGTCCCGTGGCCATGCGTCGACCAGACGCGAATCGATCCGCTCTGCCTGCGTGCGCAAGAAGCCCAGATTGTGGATGTGAGGGGTATAGAACGTGCAGACTAGAAGTACGCAGTGATAGAGCCGCTCTGTCGTCTGGTGAAAGTCAAACGCCGCGTCCTTCAGGTTGCCTCGTTCTAGATGGAACTTTGCTCCGTCGAAGCGCTTGCTCGCACTCGGGTACCACTCCTCGAAATACTCCCGCGCCATGGCCAGCGCCTGCTCCGGCGTCTTCGGCTTGGGCTCGTGAAACCCGGTGTCCTCGCTCTGGTAGAGCGCGATGCCGTCCCGCGCGATGTCCATGAAGAAATAGCGCCCATGCGCCAGCCCGTCGTTCACTTCCTGGAACGTGTGCACGATGAAATTGACCGGCGTACGCAGCGTCCTCGTGATCGCCAGTTCGCGGTTGAGCCGGTCCTCGGCGGTCCCCCAGAACTCGATGCGGTCGGTCAGTTTCGGGTTGTTGACGATGACCAGCAGGTCAAAGTCCGACTGATAACCCTTGGCGGTATGGGGTTCGTCAACCCAGCCGCCGCGCGCATATGAACCGTAGAGCAAGACCTTGAGGATGCGCGCCTGCTTCTTCCAGTCCGAGGTCGCGATGGCGATCGCGTCGCCAAACTCCTCAAACAGGATCTGGACGACACGCTCCAGCTCGCGCTGTTTTGCCGGGGGCAGATGATCGAGGCTGGTCCTCATATTCCGATCCTAACGCGCTGATGCGGCGGCGTACACCTCGCCCGGTTTGACCGGGCGAGGAGTGGCATCGCTCATGGCTGTTCGCCCCGCTCCGCCCGACCGAGCGCGATGAGCACGCGGGCGACGGTCTGCTCGACCTCCGCCACCGTGCAGCCATGCAACTCGGCCGTTTCGACGTAATCCCGGTCATCGAACCGCACCGATCCGAAGATAGCCCGATCGCGCTCAGGCATTGCGCGAAAGGCGCGGCGCATCCGCCGCAGACGAAGCCAGCGCCTCATTGCCCCGCCTCCCCTTCAGAGACGAAGGCCAGAAGAAAATCCGCCGCCTTGCTGGCAGCGCTCGCCGCCCGGAAGATGGCCTTCTCATCCTCGCGCAGCACCACCAGCCAGCTGCCGACATAATCCGCGTGCCGGACGGTCGGCCGGATCGCCAGCGACGCGCAGGTGAACGCGCTAGCCATCTCGGCAATCAGCTCCTCTCGCGCATAGGCGGCGCTGCCAAACGCGCCCGACTGCTCGCGAGCCAGTCGCGAGCTATGCCCGGTCCAGTGCCCCAGCTCGTGCAACACGGTACGATACCAGTTGATGCGATTGTAGAAGGCCAGCTGCGGCGGCACCGCGACATAGTCACCCGCCGAGCTGTAATAGGCCTCCCCGCCCCCGATCCGGATATCGGCGCCGCACGCTTCCATCAGCGCATGCGCGGCGGGAATGCGGTCGGCTTCGGCCACCGGCGCGCCCTGCTCCACCGCCGTCAGACGCTCGGGCAATCCCTCGCACTGGTCGACATTGAAGACCGTGAACCGCTTGAGAAACGCCAGTTGCCGCGCCTCGCGATCCTCGTCGCGTGCCCGCTCGGCCTCATCCTTCGGCGTGAAGCGATCCGCATAGCAGATCGTCGTCCCCCGCTCGCCGCGTCGCACATTGCCACCCGCCGCCTGGGCCTGCCGAAAGGTCAGCCAGCGCTGCGAGGCATACCGCCCCTCGATGACCGCCGCCCAGAGGATCAGAATATTGATCCCCGAATAGCGCCGCCCGGTCACGGCATTGGCCGGCATCGCACAGCCACACGCCGCAGCATCCCAAGGCTGCACCCAGGGCAGCCGTCCCTGCTCCAGCTCGGCAATCACGCGCCCCGTCACCTCGGCATAGAGGTTTGCACGATTCTCGTTCCTGACACCCATGGTCCACTCTCCTTCCAAAACACCGCAACCGGCGCCGGAAGGGCGGGGGGAGCGGCAGGAGCGAACCGGCAGTCCTGCCGTCAGAGGCAGGCAGCACCCGCAGGGCCGGAACGAATGTGTGGACGGCCCCTGCAAGTCGGCTTCTGCAAACCCTACTTCCCTCCTCCCGCACCGGAACCCCGGAGTGGGGTGGGCGGCGAAAATCGACCGGAAAGGCACGCCGCAAAGGCGGGCTGCACCCGAAGGGCCGCAACACCGTGGAGGACCGGCGCGCAGCGCCGGTTGCGGCTCGCCGAGGCGGGCCTAGCAGGGAGAGCCGGCCATCCCGCTTCGGGGGTCAGGCCAACAGACACGCCGCCGCGCGACAGCGCGGCGTCCACTGAGCTCTTCGATAAATTATGCGAGGTGACACCGAGCATGACTTCGATCGGTCGGGTGCGGTCATGTGTCCGGCCTGTTGGTGCGGTCGACGACCGCTGGCCCTGATGAAATCCGCGGATCGCACGTTCCATCAGAGAAACGGGCTCGAAGGCTCCCTTCGTTTTCCGAACTGAGCAATCCCCGGCTCAACCGGTTCGTCATCATGGCTTGGGCACCACCTCGCTTCCTTCGGAGCCAGGCTCCGCGGGAAACTCTACAAATGCGTCATGATGTCCTCGCCGGCGCGCGAAAACTGCCGCCGCGCGTGAGGATCGCCCAGATGATCCGCGCCATCTTGTTCGCCAGCGCGACGGCCGCGACCAGCGGTGGCCGACGTTCCATCAGCGCCATCAACCAGGGCGAGGCCTTCTCTGGCGCGACGCGGGCGCGCTTGATTACCGAGAAGGCACCAAGCACCAACAGCGTTCGCAGGGTCTGATCACCCGCCTTGGTGATTCGCCCGAGCCGGGCCTTGCCGCCGGTCGAGTTCTGGCGCGGTGTCAGGCCAAGCCAGGCTGCGAAGTCGCGGCCCGTTGGAAATCTAGAAACATCCCCGGCAAGCGCAATGATCGTTGTCGAGGTCACCGGTCCCACGCCCGGAATCGTACTCAGCCGCTTGCAGGTATCGTCGAACTGCGTGCTGGCCGCGATCTGGTGATCGAGGGTCACCAACCGGGCTTCCACCGCTCGAATAGCATCAGCGAGCAATCGATAGGGCTCGCGGATCAACTCCGGGAGGCGATCGTCGCCCGCGCTCGCGATGCGCAGAATCTCGGTCGCGCCGCCAAGCCCCTGGTTGGTCACAATGCCAAACTCGGCCATCCCGGCGCGAAGGGCGTTCAACATGGCGGTGCGCTGACCGACAAACTGGGTCCGCAGCCGATGCATCAAGGCCAGCGCCTGTGTGTCCGGCGCCTTGATCGGCACAAAGCGCATGGTCGGTCTGGTCACCGCTTCGCAGATACCCTCCGCGTCGGCCGCATCGTTCTTGCCGCGCTTCACATAGGGCTTCACGTAGTGCGCCGGCATGAGGCGAACATCGTGGCCGAGCGACTGGAGATGGCGACCCCAGTAATGCGCCGTGCCGCACGCTTCGATCCCAACGAGGCATGGCGGGATCTCTTCGAATAGCCGAACGAGCTGCGCTCGAGAATAGCGCTTGCGGAGCACTACCGTGCCCGCCGCATCCACCGCGTGCACTTGGAACACGTGCTTCGCGATATCCAAACCGATCGTTGCGATCTCCATCTCCGTTCCTCCTGTCATGCTGCGAATCAGCAACTGATGGTATCCCGCAGCCGTCCCACCTCATCAGAGGAGGAGCCGGGCACCGCCCGGCTTGCGGCATGCCGCGGCAGGACTAGAGGCGAGCGACGCTCCCCCCGCCCTTTCCGCGTGCCGGCGCACCAACGCCGCCGCGCCTCAGCGCGGCGACCATCCTGTCAGCGCAACCGCGCTGCCGGGCGCCACCGGCGCCCGGACCAAAACCGCGCCCTTGCAACCGGGCGGACCGCGCGGGCGGCGTGCGCGCGCCAGCCCGTGCGCCAGCCGCCGCCCGTGCCTCCCGCCCGGGCAAGTGTGCTACGCGGGCACCAACAACATGCGCGCCCTGGTGTCGCCGTAGGCGTGCGCGAGTGCGCGCACCGCCCCCGCGTTCCGCTGCCGGCATCCGCCGGCCAACGATCCGCAGGATCGGCCCGCGTCAGCGATCAAAACCCGATGGGCCGAGACGCCGCAGAGCGACTCGGCGCCGCGATTCGCGGCGTGAGAGCGCAGTCATGCCGGAGGCGTGAGACGCCTTGAGAGCTCGCGTCTAAAAAATTCAATCTACGCCAGAAAGAGGTGGCTCGGCAAATTTGCACAGGCTGTTAAGTGGAGTTTCTGCCTGAAGGCGGCCAGCATGGCGTCGAACAGGAGATCAGATGACGAAACGAACACGCCGGAACCACAGCCCGGCCTTCAAGGCGAAGGTGGCCTTGGCTGCTGTGAAGGGCGAGAAGACGCTGGCCGAGTTGGCGCAGCAGTTTGACGTTCACCCGAACCAGATCACGACGTGGCGCGGCCAGTTGCTGGAAGGGGCGGCGGGAGTTTTCGGATCGGAGGGCCATAGCGAGCCGGCCGAGCCTGCGATCGACGTGAAGACGCTTCACGCCAAGATCGGCGAGTTGACGCTGGTGAACGATTTTTTGTCCGGGGCGCTCGGCAAAGCAGGACTGTTGCCGAGCGCAAAACGATGATCGACCGTTCGCACGCGTTGCCAGTGACGCGGCAAGTGCGCGAGTTGGGGATCAGCCGCGGCAGCGTCTATTATCTGCCAAGGCCGACCTCGGCTGCCGACCTTGCCCTCATGCGGCGGATCGACGCATTGCACATGGATTTCCCATTCGCGGGTAGCCGGATGCTGCGCGACCTGCTTGCCGCCGAAGGCATAAAGGTCGGCCGGCTGCACGTATCGACGCTGATGAAGAAGATGGCGATCGAGGCAATCTATCGGCGGCCAAACACCTCGAAGCCGGCACCGGGGCACAAGATCTATCCGTATCTGCTTCGCAAGGTGGCGGTAACGCGGCCCAATCAAGTCTGGGCGACCGACATCACGTACATCCCGATGGCGCGCGGCTTCGTCTACCTTATCGCCATCGTCGACTGGTTCAGCCGGCGGGTGCTCAGCTGGAGGCTGTCGATCACGCTAGAGACCGATTTTTGCATCGAGGCTTTGGAGGAAGCGCTTACGCGCTTCGGGGCGCCGGAAATCTTCAACACCGATCAGGGCAGCCAATTTACCAGCATGGCGTTCATCGCCGTCCTGCAGCGCGAGAGAATCGCGATCAGCATGGACGGTCGCGGCGCCTGGCGCGACAACGTGTTCGTAGAGCGGCTATGGCGTTCTGTGAAATACGAGGAGGTCTACCTGCGGGCATATGGCTCGGTCAGCGAGGCCCGCGGCTCGATCGGCCGTTATCTGGCATTCTACAATGGACGACGCCCGCACTCGTCGCTTGACCGCAGGACACCCGATCAGGTTTATTTCGACCGGCCGCTTCTCGCAGCGGCATGAAACCGGCAAACGCTCCACTTAGCAATCGCGCCGAGCTGTTCAAATGAACCGAGCCATCTCTGAGATCGCGGTTAAGCTGATCCTCAAGGAAACCTTGCCTCATTTCCAATGGATGGATACCATCGGGCACAAGTGCGATTAGCACCTCGACAATATCATGAACCTTGTTGTCGATCGAGAACTCGCCTTCGAAATTCGTCTTCCAAGCGCTCCCTCTGAGAAGGGTGTGACCGCGACGCTTTTGACCAATCTTGCCGTTGCGGAAGCGCTTTTTTTCAATCGAGCCGTCCGGCATAATCCAAGAGACATCGCCATTCCGGTCTGCCCAATAGCTCTGGAGGCCTACCGGCCACCAATGGTGTTCTTTTGACTCCTTGCCGCTCATTTTTTTGACGCGTCGCCAACCTCTGTAGCGGTCGGTCTTCTCCCGAGCGCCGCAGGCATCTCGTCGTGCACCAGATGATCAAGCTTCCCAACGATCTCCTCAAGCTCATGCGGAAGAATGCCATCGCCCATGAATGCCACGGCACCTTGAGCGATCTCAGCCACTGTGGGCTCATGGCCCATGTCCGGCACGAGCGCCTTGTATGCAGCCGTCAACTTGGCGACCTCAGCTGCGGTCTTCTTCATTTCAGGGTGAGCTACCGCGTTGCGAAGCTCGTTAAACGTCAGCAGGATGGCGCAAAGCTTTTCCGCCTCCTCTCGCTCGCCCTTCCATGCCGCCTTCAGAATCGCCACCTTGTGGCCGAACGTTATGCGTGGCCTATTACTGGTGACAGCTTCGCCGCACGGAAGGCTAAGCACTAACATCGCGTCGATCTCAGTTTCGAGCGCAGCGTGAAGGGATATGATTTCCACCCAATGCTCGTCCAGTTTGACTTCAGCACGCATTACGCGCTGCATGCCTTCGAGCCAATCGTAATCGACGCCGCCCATTTTACCCTCCCCCGTTAAGCTCTAGAAGTCTTCTGAGGATGCTGGGCATTGGTCGTTTGAACAGACGAGCTTGCCCTCATTGTCGCCATTGTCTTCCATTGGGTTACCGCATTCATCACAGACATCAGCGGGCATTCCGTCGTCTCTGTCTATACCCATGATTGGCTCCTTCGCGTTTGGGGGAGGCGATATGCTGCCATGATTTCCTACATTGCAAGCTCAGTAGTGCGCTTTAGGTTGCATGAGCGATGCTGAAAGCAGGCCTTGAGAAATCTGCGAGCGCCAACCCACCGAAGATTTTTTCGTTTCTGATGATCTCGCGGCCGCCTGGCGTCGGCTCGCGGTCTCCTCCTGAATCTGCACGTCCAGCGCAGCACTAATCTCGGCTGGCGACCGCTTCCCGGCCGACCGTGGTGCCCACAAAGCGGATATGATTCTCGCCGGCCGCGCGGACCGCTGCCTTGATCGAGCCGAATACTTCCTTGAGCTCGGCGAGCAACTCCTTGTTGCTCTGCCCGACGCTCGAGAGCGGGAACGGCGAGTGGTTGGGCTTCTGATAATTGTCCTGGACCGCACCGATCAGCCGCTCCAGCGGCTCCGGCCACTCCAGCCTCTCAACCTGCAAAGGGAGCGAAAGATTAGGACCGACACTCGAAAGGTCCGCTCGCGCCGTCTCGCTTATGCACCTCCGCGATCTCTGACAATCGCCACATCCATCGGATTGGACAGATAGATGATCACCCGCGCTCCGCGATCCGAAGCCTGTCTCTCCATAATGGACTAAAGCGCATCGATAGAAATCTCGCCATTCACCCGCGACGATGCGCCCATTGCGAACAATATTAGAATCATCTACCTTGCTGACCATTGGCTGGGGGTGAAGATGGGGAAGCTCGCACGACATATCGCGATAGTGATCGTCAGCCTGGGGCTATGCAGCTGCGCCAGCCTTCCCAAGGGGAAGCTTCAATACCACCTTGCCGACAGCGAGGTTGCGGTAAAGGTAACGAGAGTTCTCGGCTGCAACGTCAGTTTCGAGATATTTGCCTCGAACACGGTCCAGCCATCGACGCGTTACTTCGCCGAGAACACGGTTCACTCAATCGATCTGAGCAGCTTGAACGGCGCCTTGTCGGACGCTGACATCAAAATTGAGCTTACGGAAGACGGCCGGCTGACGGCAATCAATGCTACAAGCACTGGTCAAGGCGAGGCAATCCTCAAGGCAGCCTTCACCACCGGCGCAACCCTCCTGAAGCTGACCGGTGCCGCTGGTCTCTCGGTGGCGCCGGACGCCTGCAAGAAAATCAAGCAGTTCGGTGGCGATAAGCCGCTGACGCTCATCTACGAAGGCAAGCTTAACTTGGCCAGCAGCCAAGCGCAGGTGGTACCGCCTCGTGCCGAAGATGCGGCCTATGCGGACCCCATCGACATACTAATAGGCGGTGTCACCGCCATAGTGCTCGGCCATGACGCAGTCGAGCCGCCGTTCGTCACCCAGGGAGGGCTGGGCGAACGTCGAGTCAAGGCCAAGCAACCCGGTTACGTTTCGATCGAGGTCAGTAGCGGCAATGCGGTTGTCTATCGAGGAAAGGTGCTCTCGACAGAGTTCGGCGCGGCCTACGAGATTCCCCTGCCCGCACCTGCCGCCTTCGGGAAGAAGGCGCTCGCAATTACTTTCGCGGAGTCAGGTGCTGTCAAATCGATGCAATTTGCATCCACGAACGGCAGTGCCGCGGCGCTCAACGCCGTCGATGCCGGTCTCAAGTTCGCGGCTGGTGACACCGCCGCTCAAAAGGCCGCCGAGCTCAAGGCGGAATCCGACCTGATCGTGCAGCAACAGCGGCTTATCGTCTGCAAGACGGACCCGGCAAACTGCAAGTGATGTTGGAGCGCACACGTCCGTCGGGGGGCTGAATGAGGCTTGGTCTAAGGTGGCTGGCGTTCCTGTTCGGAAGCGCCTTGCTTGCTGGCGCGGCACCCTCCGTCTCGCAGGGCCAAGCGGACGAGCGGCTCACGCCGGCAGACTATGCCGCAGTCCGCGCAAATCCCGAAGACGAGGCCTTGTTCTCCGCGTTCCTGTCGAAACTTCCGACGATAACGCTGGAGGAAGGCGCGTCAGTGCAGCGCTACTATGTCTACGAAGGCGATCTCCTCCTTAGGCGAGACGAAGTCAGGCGCGAAGTACTGCGGGGCAAGGGAAAGCAGGATCTCACCCAGGTCACGCCAGAACTGACCATACATGTGGTCGCCGGCAAGCCGCAATTCTGGCCGAAGGGAGCGCGCGCCCTCACCTATGCTGTGGACCGCAACAGTTTCCCGGACACCGCAACCTACGATCTCGTCGTAAAATCGCTCGGGGCGGCCGCCAAGGAGTGGATGAATGTCTGCATCACCTGCGGTTTGTCGATCCGGCACCTGACAGAGCAGGATTTGGCACCGAAAGAAGGGCAATCGACCTTTATCGTTCGCTACAACAAGGTCCCCAGCCCCTATTTGGCGTTGGCATTCTTCCCGGGAGATGCGTCGGAGAAGAGATATCTGCATGTGTTCCCAGGATATGCCGACACCTCATATGATTACGTCGGAGTGTTCAGGCACGAGCTCGGTCACATCCTAGGATACAGGCACGAGAATATTCAGAAGGACGCGGGTTGCTGGCAAGCCGAGTCCGGCAGCTGGATGCCGCTGAGCGATTATGACCCGCGATCCGTCATGCATTATTTTTGCAAGGATCCCGCCGGGCTCAAGCTCGCGCTGACGGAAACGGACAGGACAAGTCATACGGCGGTGTATTCGGGCGCGGGCCCGCCAAAGGGCCCCATCGAACATGGAACTCCCGGGGAAGGTTCGGCCGGCCTGGTTCAGACGGTTCCAGTCGCTTCGCAGGACAGGGCGACCTCGCTGCAGGACGCCGTTCCGGGACAGCAGCGTCCCGATCAACCTGCGTTGCGAATATCATTCCTCGGCGGCACCGTGATGACCGACATGGCCGCCACGCTGAACCGGCTTGCAGCCGCGCCGCGGATATTGCGGACCGAGACCATGCAAGTCACCAGGGGGCAGACACCGGAAAGCCTCCTTAAGACGCTCGGTGTGCCGATATCTAATGCCGGCATCGAGCAGCTGCTGCGAACCTTGAATGGTCCCGGCTTCGACAGCCGGAAGGTGAAGGCCGGAGAGACTATCGTCCTTCCCAGCCTTCGCGTCACCACGCGGCGCACCGCGCGTGTGTTCATACCGCGCGACCGGGCCGAGCAGGCCGAGAAAAGAGCGATTCTCAACGGTTGGCAAAGCAAGTCGACTATCCTGCAATCCGTCAATGGCTTCGACCGCGTCGAGTTCAACGCATATGACGCAACCATACCGCTCGACAGCGATGTCCAGGTCGTCGCGGCGCTTCTGCGGCTTACGGTGCCCGAGGCGAAGTCCCTGCGCTCGCAAAACGTCATCATCGACACGCAGCTCACGCAATCCCGGCCGGCAAAGGCATTCTCGACCGACCAGGACTACAAGTCGATGTGTGGGCCGCCACAGGCTGAAGGCGGAAAGCCGGCGCCGCCGCCCTCGACACTTGGCTATGAGTTCTTCGTTGACGCCGACAAGGACTTGGGGCCCCAGCTGGCAAAATTGCCGCCACCAAACGGGAAGCCGGTCGTCTATATCATCGACACCAAGGTGCAGCCCAACCCCGCCTTGTCGGGGGCGTTGCTCGACAGCCCAGCCGCTGCTTCGATTTCGCCATGGAATTGCCGGTGGGTCGATTTCGTCGAAGCTCTGCATCATGGAAATCACATGGCGGGCATCATCGCCAGCAGGAACAACCAGGGTTTCATCGGACTCGCCTCTACCGCCTTGATCGGATCAATCGAATGGCATCGTGCCGACCAAGGAACGCCACCGAAGCTGGTCCAGACGAGCGACAGGGAATATCGGCTTGCGACGGTCATAGACCAGGTGACCGGTCAGCCCGGACTGGACGTCTTTCTGATCGCCAGCGAGTTCAAGCAATACACCGAGACGGAACTGGACAAGGAAGGTCAGTTGCGGAGTGCCGCGACGCGTCAAAACTTCACGCTTGCCCATAAGGCTGTGTTCGAGGCGCGGCCGCTACTGATAGCGGCGGCGGGCCAGTCCGAGAACGGAAGCCCGCCCGTGCGGCTCACAACCACATCAGCGCATGCCCCCCAAGGGCTCGGCGACCTCGAAAACGTGGTCGTGGTCACGGCGTGCGAGATATGTACGAGAGGCAAGGTGGTGTTGCAGCCGTCTGCTTTTTTTGGCGTCTGGCCAGACCCGATCGTGCACCTAGCAGCCCCTGGCGGAAAACCCCTTCCCGGCTGGGTGAGCAGCGCCGAAGTCAGCGCCTCGCAGGGAACGAGCCCGGCCGCGGCCTATGTTTCGGGCGTGGCGGCGGACATGATCGCGCGGTATCCGGCGCTCTACCTGCAGGCCGAGCAGGTGAAGCGACGCCTGCAATTGACGGCGTGGCCGATCCTGCCGACCAGCGATCCCATGGACACCGCCTGGACCAAGGTCGCGTCCGGCGTCGTCGATTATCAACGAGCCATGCTCGACCCCTCGCAAACCTGGCTCAAGGATGCCGGCGGATGGCGCGACGTGAAGCTAAAGGGCTGGTCCGGGTCGCTGCGATTTATCGACGCTGAGGGCAATATCGAGGTTTTCGACTCCGACAGGGTACTTCGGGTCCTCAACGTCAGCCCAGGAAAGCCGGAAGCCAGCTTTGCGCTTTACCTGGCGTCAGAGAAGACGCCGCGGAAGCGCGGCTATGTTCGCCGCTGGGGTCCGATGTCCCTGATGGATGGCCAGGCGAAACTGCTGCTTTGCGATGGAAGCGTACTGGTCGCGGATATCGAAGAGGTGATCCTGCCAACCATCACCCGCGGACCGACCGTCTGTGAATAGACTGCTTTCTGCCTGCGCATCGCTCGCCGCGGCGCTCGTTACTGCTTCGAGCCCGCCTTTGGCACAGCAGGAGGGCGGCGTATGCCGGCCAGCCGAACTCCTCACGCGATTTGGAACCTGGACGAGCTACTCGGTCCCGCTCAGCCCGGCGAGTCCGACTCGCGTTCTTGCCCCTAAGGCGGACGGCAAGAACGCCGAAACAATGCGCGTCTTGATTGCCGCGACCGCATTGGGAAGTTCCCCTTGGGTGCTCATGATACGCGATCAGGCCGGCCATCTGATCGCTCAGATCGAGCGCTCAGACTTCGCCACCGCCGGGGCAACGGTGTGGACGGGGCGTCTTGAAGCTTCTTCGATCACGCTGAGCTTGCGCCGGGGGGATGCGCAAACGGAACTCGAGATCCGCGCGGCCATCGCTGATGCGGGATCGGCAGACGGGTCCGAAGCTTTCTCGTTGCAGGGCAAGGAGGCGACTTGGCGAAGCGTCTATCCTACGACCTCGATATTGGAGCGCGAAACCGCGGAAACGGTCGGTATATTGGTGGACAACACCTATGCGGAACCGCCGGAATCCTCTCCAGACAGTCGCGCGTCTTGGTGCTGCTCCGGCGTAATGGTCGGCTCCGACTTATTCCTGACCAATTGGCATTGTGCCGGGCCCAAGCAACGCTGGGACGGCGAGGTGCTGCAGAATGCGGTCATCGATCTCGCCTGGGAGAAGAGCTCGGTCCGACGGCAGTTCAGCGCCACCGACGTTGTCGCCAAGGATGTTGAACTCGATTACGCCATCTTGAGAGTGCGCCAGGCAATTGGCCTCAAGGGCGGTCGAACCATATTTCCTGCCCGGATATCGAGGGACCCGCTGATAGAATTCGAACCAGTGTCGCTGATCCACCACGCCAGCTGTCGACCAAAGCTGATCTCGGACAAATGTCGGGTGCAGAGCACCATGCGGCACGCCTGGACCGATCCGCAGGGGACCTCGGGAAAATATCCCGAACTAACGCATGATTGCGATTCAGAGCCGGGCGCGTCTGGCGGGCCAATATTCGATGCGAAAGGCCGACTGATCGCGATACATCACCTGGGGCACCAGAAGGTCGCTTCCGCCATGTGCCCTGCGGACAGAGTGAACAAAGCTGTCAAAATATCGGCAATCATGGCCCATGTTCGGGAAACCAAGCCAGGGGTCGCGGACGAGCTGGGCTGGTGAGGCCGCTCTGCCCGCCTATTCTCTGATGCTCGGGCGATCGCGCCTACATGTAGGCGCAGGGGACCTGCAACGCGACTTGTCCGACCGTGTCTTTGGCAAGCGCTGTAGTCATCCGAGGCCAACACACCTTGGTTGCGGGCCATCACCGCCTTACCGGATTCGGGCCGCCGTTCGCGGCGGCCGCTTCCTTCAAGAGGTTCGACGACGCAACGGTCGTGCTTGCTCCCTTCGCGGATCAACGGCATCGTCAAAAGCGGTAAAACTATAGCAGAAAGGGCAGATGCGGGGCTGCGCGCAAATAGAAGACTCTTAATCAGCGGGTCCTTGGTTCGAGCCCAAGTGCGTCCACCACCTTTTCAATGACTTAGCGCCCATCGCGAGCTGCGGTCACTTTCCAAGGTAGCATTTTAGGTAGCGGATGCCATGCGACGCCGCGAGACCTTTTTGCGCCGGGATGATGCGCTTCGCCCCCTCTCCTCTACCGGCTGCTTCTGGGCCTAGCGGCCAGTCCGATTCTGGTCCGGCAATCTCGATAGCTGATGTCCTTGGCTTCGCGCTCCCTCCCGGACTGGCCCCCGGCCAACACCCATATCGGCGTTCCTTGGAAAAAGCCCCACATGCCATATGGTAGCGCCGTGATGGCTTCGGGAGAGCTTTTTAGTTCCACTATCTAGGGGTGACGATGCCGGATCTGATTAAAAAGAGCCCTGAGGCTACTGCATGGATGACAGAAGCCCTCGCCGCTCATGCCGACCGGGCAGTGTTCGGGCGGGTCGCCAGTTCGGTAATTTGGTCGAATGCCACAGACACAAATGGGGCTTTGCTGATCCCGCTCGATCCCGTCCAACTCGCATCTAAAATCAATACCAACCCCTTTCCGTTGCTTCTGGGTCACGACCCAGGACGGCCGTTGGGGAAAGTGATCAGCGCTAAAGTCTTCGAGAATCCGACCGGCGAAGTTTTCGTCGCCGCGGTGCTCGGCTTCTATGACAACCCTCCAGCGCTGGGCTTTGGCGACCTGGGCATAGATGGAGCCGCTAGTGCGCCATCGCCGCCAATCTTGCCGGCGCTTCCGGCAGAGCTTCGGTTCCAACTCGCCGCCGATCCGCGGGAGGTTGACCTTGAATCATTGGACGACCTTGCCCGCGCAGCTCCGGTCCCCATCGATGTTCAAGCGCGGTCGAACAACGCTGCGGATCCGCTACATGCTTTTGTCACCGTGTCGGTGCTGTTCATGGCATTGGTCTGGAACCCCTTCGTCACGACGCTCGCCAACGAAGCCAGCAAAGATGCCTACGCGGCCATCCGAAAGTGGCTCAGAGAGTTGACCGCGCGTATCGGGGAACGCCAAGATCCCGTAGTTGAGATCCAGTCATTCCAAGGCGAATGTTGTATCTCGTTCATGTTCCGGGGTGGAAATGTCGCACGCCATTATAAGGCGCATGACACTCTACCCAACGCAGCCGCTCGCGCTGCCCATCTCGTCGCGCGGATTAAAGCGGGAGGGCTGAGCCCGGTTCGGCTCGTCTATGAATTTCACCCCCGTGATGACCTTTGGTATCCGTCTTTCGCCGAACTCAGTGACGGTCGCCTCGTGTCCGACAACGCCAAGCTGATTGCCGTCGAAAATCTACCGCCAGGTCTGAGTCTTGGAATTGTTCCAGCTAGCCCACCGGGGACCCGTAGCACCTGAATTTGGGCGGGGCCTGAACACGCTTTTCCCTTCCCATGCAACTGATGGGCCGAAGCACGAACATGACGTAATCGCGGGAGCGACGGCGATGTGACGCGTGCCGGAGATGTTCGGATATGTGGCGGTTGGCTGTCCCCCGATATGATGAAGAACGGGCTCACGATGATGACCGGGCCCAAGCATCGAACGGAGAACAGCCATGGAGCAGTATATCGGCCTCGACGTGTCCATGAAAGAGACTGCGGTTTCGATCCGCCAGGATGGCAAGAGGATTTGGCGCGGCAAGTGCGCCTCAGACCCGCAACTGCTTGCGGCGATGATCCGCAAGCGCGCGCCGCATGCCCGGCGGGTGGTGTTCGAGACGGGGCCGCTGTCGGTGTGGTTCTACCATGCCCTTACAGCCGAAGGTTTACCGGTGATCTGCATCGACGCACGGCATGCCAAGGCAGCGCTCGACATGGCGGCGAACAAGACCGACGCGAACGATGCCGACGGCCTGGCCCATCTGGCCGAGGTCGGCTTTTATCGGGAGGTCCGGGTGAAGGGCTTCGACAGCATGCTGATCCGCACGCTGGTCACGGCACGACGCCAGCTGCTGAAGATGCGGTTGCAGATATCCAACCAGATACGCGGCCTCATGAAGACGTTCGGCTTAGTCGTGCCCAAGGGCGCCGGCAGCGTGTTCGAACGCAACGTCCGGACTCTCTTGCAGGGTGAGGACAAGCTGGCGCGCATCGTCCTGCCGATGCTTCAAGCCTGGCGTGATATTAGGCTGCGGGTGGCGGAACTGAGCAAGCAGCTTGTCGCCACGGCAGGCGAGGATCAGCGCTGCCGCCTGCTCACCTCGGTGCCCGGCGTCGGCACCGTTACCGCTACTGCCTTCGTCGCTGCCGTGGAAGATCCGGCCAACTTCAAGAACTCGCGCGCTGTCGGCGCCTGGGTAGGGCTGACCACCCGACGCTTCCAATCCGGCGAAGTCGATCACGACGGGCATATCTCCCGTCGTGGCGACAACCAGTTGCGCAGCCTTCTATACGAAGCGGCCGCGGTCATCCTGAACCGATCGACGGATGCCAGCGTGTTACGAACCTGGGCGCTGGCGCTAAAGGAAAGGCTCGGCTTCAAGCGGGCCGCAGTAGCCCTTGCGCGGAAGCTGGCGGTGATCATGCACGCGATGCTGAAGACGGGCGAGTTGTTCGATCCACAAGCCGGGCCAAGCACCGCAGGCTGATCCTTGATCCTTTGTTCAACCCCATAGCGTCACCCGGACGCACCGAGCCGTCCCTGCCGGG